>NZ_PHSU01000035.1 GCF_002814235.1 Pseudomonas sp. QS1027
AAGGCCAGTGCAAATGACCCCTCCACGCACTGAAGAACATGTTCACGGATACCCGGCCGCCCCGGATCCCTCCCCACCACCAAAAGGAGCCGTCAGCATGACGCAAGCCAACGTAGCCCGCTTTCCAGAAACCAAGAATCAAGACCTGCAAGCTTACTTCCTGGGCCTGATCTCAGTGGCGGCCTTTGCCATGACCTTACCCGCGGCCAAGATGCTCGCGGGCGATCTGAGCGCCGTCCAGGTCGGGATCTTTCGCTCGGTGATCGCGGCCTTCGCAGCAATTCCCTTTTTGCTCATTGGCCGCGCCAGCCTTCCGAACCGCTCGCAGATCAAGCGCATGCTGCTGACCTCCACCGGGATCGTCTACGGCTTCCCGATCCTCACCGCGCTGGGCATGCAGTATGTGCCCGTCAGCCACGGCGGCGTGGTCCTGGCCGCGTTGCCGCTGTCGACCGCGATCTTCGGCACCCTGATCACCGGCACCCGGCCATCCAAGGCGTTCTGGGCGGTCTCCACCCTGGGTTTCCTGGTGGTCATGTCGTACACGGTGATGAAGTCGAATGTTTCCGACATCTACATCGGTGACCTCGCCCTGCTCGGTGCCGTTGCGCTGGCCGGCTTCGGTTATGCCCAGGGCGGCGCGCTGTCCAAGGAACTGCCGGGCTGGCAGGTGATGTGCTGGACCCTGGTCATCAGCCTGCCGGTGCTGCTGCCGGCCAGCCTGTGGCTCTTCGAGAGCAACACCATCGCCCACCTGCCGGGCACCGGCGTCGCCGCCCTGCTGTTCCTGGCGCTGGTCAACTCGCTGCTGGGCTTCTTTTCCTGGAACCGTGCCCTCGCACTCGGTGGCATCCAGCGGATCAGCCAGCTGCAGTTGCTGCAACCGTTCTTCACCTTCGGCTTCTCGATCTGGTTGATGGGCGAAACCTGGAACTGGCTGACGCCATTAGTCTGCGCTATTGTCATCATCTTGGTCTGGTTGTCCAAACGTACCTGACTCCTCGCCCGGTGGCCGCGCCGCCCTCGCCCTAGAATGGAATCTCGAGCATGACTTCTTCGACATTTTTTTGTCCGAGCGGTGAATCGCAGCATAGGGGGGCAGTGCGGGATGAACGTGACATCCATTTGATAGACCATACTGCCAGGGCAGTCCTTGAACTGCTGGCTCCCAAGCCCGGCGAACTGCTCCTTGATATCGGCTGCGGCGACGGCTACCTGAGCGAACAACTCCAACGCGGAGGGAATCAGGTGGTGGGGTTCGACAACGACCCGGGACTGGTCTCGGCAGCCCGATCCAGAGGACTGGAAGTACGCCATGGCAATGCCGAACAGTTGTACTTCTATCAGGAGTTCGACGCGGTCTTGAGCTATGACGCACTGCACTGGATGCAGCGCTCGGACCAGGTGGCCATCGGGATCTATGAAGCCCTGAAACCAGGGGGACGTTTCGTCGGCGAATTCGCCGGGGCCGGACACCAGAAAATCCTGCGGCGCGCGCTACGCGACTCACTGGCGCGTAGATCCCTTGACTTCGAAATCGCCGATCAGCTTTATCTGCCTACAGCCGGGGCTTATCAGCGGGTGCTGGAAAACGCGGGGTTCCATGTCAATTCAATTCATTGGTTCGAACGCCCGGTGACCCTGGATTGTTCGATTGCCCAATGGCTGCAAAAGTTCGGTGCCCGCTACCTGGCCTTGCTGCCCGTCGAATCGCAAGATGCGTTTTTGAATGAAGTGACCGAAGAGTTGGCTGCCGACTTGCTGGACAGCAATGGCCAATGGACACTGGACTGCACATGCCTGCGGTTCAAAGCCGAGAAAAAGTGAACAGGAGCCATCCATGTCGACGAAAACCACTGGATCTGCACTGAAATCCTTTTATGCCGAACCCGCCGTGTGGCTGAGCCATGACGGCAGGCCACTGCACTGGATAGAGAACATCAGACTGACCATCAACAACTCGGAAGTGGATGACGAGCTGTGCATTCAGAATCTGCAGGACAGCGATGAGGTCATCATCCTTGAAGGCACCATCTTCTCCTACCAGAACCTGAGCGAAGTCATGAGCCTGGAGCGCTACTTCAAACTCTGGCAGCGCAGCCTCGGCTCGGTCTTTCTCGGGGCCTTCATCCCCGAAGGCCAGTATGAAAAGCTCAGCTCGATGATCGAAGCCGCTGGCGGACAGATCCTGCGCAGCACAACCAACGCCTGAGCTCGCGTGCGACGTTCTCAGGCACCGTGTTCGATGGACAGCACCGACGTGATATGCGCCTGGAGAAAACGCTTGAATCCAGGATGATTGCAGTGGCTGACATTGAAGCGGATGTACTGCTCATACTCACTGGTATTGCTGAACAAGGAGCCTGGCGCCAGCAATATTCCGGCGTGATGGGCCTGCTCGACCAGATTCGGGATATTCACATACTCCGGCAGGCGCCCCCAGAGAAACAAACCTTCAGCGCCGTGCTCGTCAAACACCACACCGACAGCCCCCAGCCACTCCCGTGCCCTTGAGCGCTCCTGCATGACCCGCTGGCCCAGCGCATCCAGATGATGCTGATAACGACCGGACTCCAGCGTGTAGGTCACGATGGTTTCGTCAATCGCCGAGCCGCTGAGCACGCTGTACATTTTCTGCTCGACCAGCCGCTCGACAAAGGCCAGTGGCGCCGCCACATAGCCCAGGCGCAACGCCGGGCTCAGTACCTTGCTGAAACCGCTGATATAGAAAGTCCTTTCGCAGCCATCCAGACTGGCGAGCCGAAGCGTCTGCCGGGACGACAGCGCACCGAAAATATCGTCCTCGATGATATGAAAATCATACTGGCGGGCCAGCGACAATAGCTTGAACCCCTTCTCCGGAGACGTACTGCCGCCCGTAGGGTTGTGCACCTGGGTCTGGGTCAGGAACAGTTTCGGTCGATACTTGATCAACATTGCTTCCATCGCCGCCAGGTCCGGACCATCATTCAGCCGGGGGACGGTGATGATCTTGAAGTCCCGCTCCTTGATCAGCTTGAGTTGCAGCAACAGGTAACTGGGATCCTCCACCAGCAGATAGTCCCCGGGCCCCAGCAGGATACTGCGCAGCAGTGAAAGCGCATGGGTGGCGCCCATGGTGACCACGACCTGGCTGCTGGAGGCGTTGATATGGACCTCGCGCAATTTGCGCGCAATTACTGCCCGCAGGTCCTGGCTGCCGGCCGCGGGCGCTGGAGTGGTGCAGGAAAGTGTGTTACGAATCAGCCGCCCGGTCACGGAAGCCGGGACCGCGTCGGCCAGCCAGGCCGGTGGCAGGTAGCCTGAGCTGACGGGAATATCGTATTGCGTCGGATCCAGTGCACGAAAGAGAAAACTCGAGTGCTCACTGGAAGGTGGCACCAGCGTGTCAACGTCCTTGAGCGGACCGACCGAATGGCAGGCCAGGATGAAATAACCCGCCCCCGGACGCGACTCGATGATGTGCTGCGCGACCAGGTCTTCATAGGCGCTGCTCACCGTGAAGATGCTGACGCCCAGCTGCTTGGCCAGCGCACGCACAGACGGGAGTCGCCCTCCCTGGACCCACTGGAAGGATTCAATACGGGCAATGATCGCGTTTCTGATCTGGTCCACCAACAGCGTCTTGCTGTTACGGTCTATCTGGAACATGGCATTCCCTTGTTGAAACAGCCGCAGCCAGCAGGCCAGCGCCTCGTGCACCGATAGAAGCCGCAGTATCTGCCATCAATTTGCCCAGCTGCAAGCACTGTATTGGGGCGCCAATACCGTTAAATGACCAGACACATTCCATGCCAGGAAGCCGTCCAATGAGTTCGATCAACCGCCAGCCCTGTCTCTCGCCCGACGCCTTGTGCGCCGAGCCCTTTGTTGAGCGGGCTGCCGACGGCTTCGCGCTGGGCGGTTTCGCCTGGCGTCACGGTGACAGCGCTAGCGTGCGTCCCGTGGTGATCATCAATGCCGCGACCTCGGTGCGCTGCCGGCATTACTCGCGCTTTGCCGACTACCTGTTTGCCAATGGCATGGATGTCCTCACCTACGACTATCGCGGCATCGGCGAATCGCGACCGGCGACCTTGCGCGGGCTCAAGGCCTCGTGGACCGACTGGGGCGCGCTGGATTTCGAAGCCATGCTGCAACGGGCGGCGCGGGAATATCCCGGCCAGCCTATCGATGTGGTCGCCCACAGCTTCGGCGGCTGCGCGGTCGGGCTGGCGGCCTCGGGCCCGTTGATTCGCCGGGTGGTCACTGTCGGCGCGCAATTCGCCTATTGGCGCGACTATGCGCCCGCTACCCGCTGGAAGATGTTCGGCAAATGGCACCTGGTCATGCCGCTGCTGACCGGCCTCTACGGCTATTTCCCCGGCAAGCGCCTCGGCTGGCTGGAAGACACACCGGCCGGGGTAGTACGCGACTGGAGCACGCCGACCGCTCGCTACGAAAAACGCCCCAGCGGACGCAAGCTGCTGGCGTTGCCGTTTGCCCGGGTCAAGGCGCAGATCCTCGCGGTCAGCCTGACCGACGACCCGTTCGGCACCGTGGCCGCCATCGAACGGCTGCTGGCGTATTTCAGCGCAAGCAGCCGGACTCACCTGCGCCTTGCACCGGAGGATATCGATGAGACAGAGGTGGGACATTTCGCCTTCTTCCGTAGCCAGTACCAGGAAAAGCTTTGGCCGATTGCGCTGAACTGGCTGGAGAAGGGCGAGTTGCTGGCGGGAACGCCGGGGAAGATTGGAATTGCGGCGGCTCACGGAGGATAATTGCCCGCTTACCACTTTGTGAAAGCACCCGAGCCCATGGCATCCCAGAACAAGCAAGACAAACGCGCGCAACGGGCGAAAGCCAAGGCCAAGCAGAACCGCACCCGCCGCGCCAGCGAGCCGGCCGAGACGCTGCCGGTGGATGACGACCGGATCGACTTCGCGTCGGTCGACCTGACGGATCTGTTCAAGAGAATGCGTGATGCCGAGCACGGCAGCCAGTTGGCCATGTGCAGCGTGTTCCTGGAGGACCCGTTGCTGGAACTGGTGCTGGAACAGGAAGGCGAGGAGGAAGCGACGGACTTTATCCTTTCGGCACTGATCGAATACCGCCAGTGGTCCACCGAGGCCACTGAGGAAGCGGCCCTGGCCTGGATCGAAAGCCCGGCCTTCCAGGCCGACTATGTGGCGGCGTCGCAGGCGCTACAGAAAGCCGCCGGCTAGCCGCCACAACGCCTCAGTTCAACACCACCCGCCCGGCTTTCTCAAGCCGGCGACGGCGTGCCACCAGCAGCCCGGCGGCCACTACCAGCACACTGAGCAAGCCCGTGGCGAGGATCTCGACGCGATGGGCTTCCTGGCACAACATCACCGCCAACACCGCGACGATGAACACAATCACCGCCCAGGTCAGCCCCGGGAACAGCCACATCTTGAAGTCGATCTTCTCGCCCTTGTCCATACGCTCACGACGCATGCGCAGCTGCGACACCGCGATCACCAGGTACACCAGCAACGCAATGGCACCGGAACTGGCCAACAGGAATTCGAACACCGCCGCTGGCGCGACATAGTTGGCGAACACCGCCAGGAAGGCCGCCGCCGTCGACAGCATCACCGCCCAGTAAGGCGTGCCGCTGCCATTGGTGCGCTTGGCCACAGCCGGTGCATCACCGCGCTTGCCGAGGGAGAACAGCATCCGCGAAGCGGTATACAGCGCCGAGTTCAGGCAACTGGTCACCGCCACCAGCACCACCAGGTCAACGATCAGCTTGGCATTCGGGATGCCCATGCGATCCAGCACCACCTGATAGGAACCGACTGCCGCCAGGCTCGGGTCATTCCACGGCACCAGCGCTACCACGATAAAGATCGACACCAGGTAGAACAGGCCGATACGCCAGATCACCGAGTTGGTGGCCTTGCTGATCTGCTTGCCCGGGTCTTTCGATTCAGCGGCGGCGATGGTGACGATTTCCGTACCCATGAACGAGAACATGGTGGTCAACATAGCCGCCAGCACCGCGCCCAGGCCGTTGGGCATAAAGCCCACGGTATCGACCAGATGCGACACGCCACTGACCTGGCTACCCGGCAACAGGCCGAAGATCGCCAGCAGGCCCAGCACCACGAAGCCGATGATCGCAATCACCTTGATCAGCGCGAACCAGAACTCGAACTCTCCGTAGTTCTTCACGCTGAACAGGTTGGTCGCGGTCAGCAACAAGGTAATGATCAGGGTAAAGGCCCAGATCGCCACATTGGGGAACCAGGCATGCAGGATGGTCGCAGCGGCGTTGGCCTCCAGCGGGATCACCAGCACCCAGAACCACCAGTACAACCAGCCGATGGTGAAACCGGCCCAGTGCCCGATGGCACGGTCGGCGTAGGTCGAAAAGGAACCGGTATCCGGCGAGGCCACGGCCATTTCGGCGAGCATGCGCATCACCAGCACCACCAGGGTCCCGGCGGCGGCGTAGGCCATCAGTACAGCGGGGCCGGCTTCGGCAATCGCGTGCCCGGAGCCGACAAACAGCCCCGCACCGATCACCCCGGCAATCGACAGCATGGTCACATGCCGCGGTTTCAGGCCTTGCTCCAGGTTGTTGGAAACTTGCGTCCTGCTCATTGAGACTACCTATGCAATGAAGAGCGCGCCCTACACACCGAAAACCTTGTAGAAGGAATCCAACGGGGGCGTATTTTATTTTTTACGCAATATTTGCGCCAAAATGTTACAGGAGTCCGGTTTCCGTGACCTGCACACCCGACCAAAGGAAATTCGTAACCTATTGAGATTAATGGCTATTTGCCAAGACGTTACCGAGGCACCCAGATTTAGACCTGCTGGTCGCACCAGAAACACTCAAAAAATAGCGTAACGCCCCATTTCGGGGCGAACCTATGCCCGCTCAGCGGGTTTACCCTTCCCACCCTTGGCCAAAGCTGGCACCATCGCGCCCTTTTTTAAGCGACTGCCGAGTCAGGAACACGGATCAAACGGCTGTTCGGTTGTTGCCGGGGCGACAGACTGCTGTGCCGATGCGACAACCTGTCACCCATCCGTCCTGCACCGGCTTTTCCCTATGCTAGCTTGGCGCTCGCCAGGAAGGCCGCCAATAGCAGGAGCACGACAGAACACAATGAGGACCGCACATGGCTGAGGCCACGCCCGCGCTTGAAATCCGCAACTTGCACAAACGCTACGGTGAGCTGGAGGTACTCAAAGGTATCTCGCTGACCGCCCGCGACGGTGATGTGATCTCGATCCTGGGTTCCTCCGGTTCCGGCAAGTCGACCTTCCTGCGTTGCATCAACCTGCTGGAGAACCCGCACCAGGGCCAGATCCTGGTCAATGGCGAGGAACTCAAGCTCAAGGCCGCGAAGAACGGTGAGCTGGTGGCCGCCGACGGCAAGCAGATCAACCGCCTGCGCAGCGAAATCGGCTTTGTGTTCCAGAACTTCAACCTCTGGCCGCACATGAGCATCCTCGACAACATCATCGAGGCGCCGCGCCGGGTGCTCGGCCAGAGCAAGGCCGAGGCCATCGAAGTGGCCGAAGCGCTGCTGGCCAAGGTCGGTATCGCCGACAAGCGCCACGCCTACCCCTCGCAACTGTCCGGCGGCCAGCAACAGCGCGCGGCCATCGCCCGCACCCTGGCCATGCAGCCCAAGGTCATCCTGTTCGACGAGCCGACCTCGGCCCTCGACCCGGAAATGGTCCAGGAGGTCCTCAACGTGATCCGTGCCCTGGCCGAAGAAGGCCGCACCATGCTGCTGGTCACCCACGAAATGGGCTTTGCCCGCCAGGTGTCCAGTGAAGTGGTGTTCCTGCACCAGGGCCTGGTGGAAGAACAAGGAACCCCGCAGCAGGTTTTCGACAACCCGCTGTCGGCGCGCTGCAAACAATTCATGTCCAGCAACCGCTAACGGAGCAACACGTATGCAGACCTGCAAAAAACTCCTCCTGGCCGCTGCCGTCTCCATGGCCTTCAGCGCCAGTGCCTTTGCCGAAACCCTGAAAATGGGGATCGAGGCCGCCTACCCGCCGTTCAACAACAAGGATGCCAGCGGCCAGGTCGTGGGCTTCGACAAGGACATCGGCGACGCCCTGTGCGCCAAGATGAAGGTCGAGTGCACGGTCGTGACCTCCGACTGGGACGGGATCATTCCGGCCCTGCAGACCAAGAAGTTCGACTTCCTGATCTCCTCGATGTCGATCACCGAAGAACGCAAGCAGGCGGTCGACTTCACCGACCCCTACTACTCCAACAAGCTGCAATTCATCGCGGCCAAGAAAGACGCCGATTTCAAGACCGACAAAGACTCGCTCAAGGGCAAGATCATCGGCGCCCAGCGCGCGACCCTGGCCGGCAGCTGGCTGGATGACCACCTGGGCGACGACGTCACCATCAAGCTCTACGACACCCAGGAAAACGCCTACCTCGACCTGCAGGCCGGGCGCCTGGACGCCATCCTGGCGGACAAGTACGTCAACTATGAATGGCTGAAGAGCGAAGCCGGCAAGCCTTACGAGTTCAAGGGCAACCCGGTGGAAGAAAGCGACAAGATCGGGATCGCCGTGCGCAAGAAAGACGACGCACTGCGTGAGAAGCTGAACGCCGCGCTGAAAGAAATCATCGCCGACGGTACTTACAAGAAGATCAACGACAAGTACTTCCCGTTCAGCATCCTCTGACCTGCCCCGATGGCCGGCACCTCAACGCAAGGTGTCGGCTGTCCCTGGTAAAGCCTGCCTCTGCCCATGAATATCGACCTCTATGGATTCGGCCCGGCGCTCGCCGCCGGCGCGCTGATGACCGTCAAGCTTGCGCTCTGTGCCCTGTGCCTGGGACTGGTGCTCGGGCTGCTCGGCGCCTTGGCCAAGACTTCACCGTACAAACCGCTGCAATGGCTGGGGGGTGCTTACTCGACCCTGGTGCGCGGCGTGCCGGAACTGCTCTGGGTGCTGCTGATGTACTACGGCACCGTCAACCTGATGAGCGCATTGGGCGAGGCATTCGGTAATCCCGAACTGGCCTTGAACCCGTTCGCCGCCGGGGTGATCGCCCTGGGCCTGTGCTTTGGCGCCTACGCCACGGAAGTGTTTCGCGGGGCGATCCTGGCGATTCCCAAAGGGCATCGGGAAGCGGGGGTCGCACTGGGCATGTCCAAGGTGCGGATCTTCACCCGGCTGATCATGCCGCAGATGTGGCGCATCGCCCTGCCGGGCCTGGGCAACCTGTTCATGATCCTGATGAAGGACACCGCGCTGGTGTCGGTGATCAGCCTCGAGGAAATCATGCGCCAGGCGCAGAACGCCGTGCTGTTCAGCAAGTTGCCGTTCACCTTCTACCTGGTGGCAGCCTTTATGTACCTGGGCCTGACCGTCCTGGCCATGACCGGCATGCATTTCCTGGAAAAACGTGCCGCTCGCGGTTTTGTGAGGACCACATAATGGAATGGGAAGTCATCTTCAAATGGCTGCCGAAGTTCTTCCAGGGCGCGGTGCTGACCCTGGAACTGGTGGGTATTGCCGTGGTGCTGGGGCTGATCCTGGCGGTGCCGCTGGGTATCGCCCGGGCGTCGAAGCTCTGGTATGTGCGGTCCCTGCCCTACGCCTATATCTTCTTTTTCCGCGGGACGCCGCTGCTGGTTCAGTTGTTCCTGGTGTATTACGGCCTGGCGCAGTTCGATGCGATTCGCGACAGCTTCATGTGGCCTTACCTGCGCAACCCGTTCTGGTGTGCGACGGCGACGATGACGCTGCATACCACCGCGTATATTGCCGAGATCCTGCGGGGGGCGATCCAGGCCATTCCGCCGGGCGAGATCGAAGCAGCGCGGGCGCTGGGGATGTCGCGGGCCAAGGCGATGGCCTACATCATCCTGCCGCGCGCGGCGCGGATTGGTCTGCCGGCTTATAGCAACGAAGTGATCCTGATGCTCAAGGCCAGCTCGCTGGCGAGCACCGTGACGCTGCTGGAACTGACCGGTATGACCCGGACCATCATTGCGCGCAACTACCTGACGGTGGATATGTTCTTCACGGCGGGGGTGTTCTATCTGGTGATCTCGTTCCTGCTGGTGCAGGCGTTCAAGCAGGTGGAGCGCTGGATGCGGGTGGATGCCTGTCAGGGGCGGTGAGGGTGTTCGCACAAGGGACTTAAAGTCCCCTGCCGACATACAGCCTGAACGCGATCCCCTGTAGGAGCCGGCTTGCTGGCGATTGCGGTGTAACATTCACCGTCGCCATCGCCAGCAAACCGGCTCCTACAGGTCCCACGATTGCTTTAAATTGGCGTTTACCCGCGAAGACGCCACCCCGGAACCCGCAGCATGCCCACCATCCTCCAAGGCCCCACCCTGCAAACCCGCTTCAGGGCCCTGGACACATTCCTCTCGGCACACCAGCACCTCTGGCGCCCGCGCCCCTTCACCCACCTGCACCTGCCGTGGGAAACCCAACACCCGGAACTCGCCACCTGGCTCCGCCAACGCAGCCTCGACGACGCCGAAGCCAGCCACAACCACCCGGAACACCTCGCCGCCCCCGCGCCGTTTGCCGCGCTGGCTACCGAATCCGCAACCCTGGCCGCCATCGGAGCCCTCCCCGACAACGCCCTGCCCCCCGCCAATCAGCGCCTGAACGTCGACGTCCCCGGGCGTAAATGGCAACAGATCGAAGCCTTCGCCAGCCGCCTGGACTTCGCCCAATCGCCGACCCACTGGCTCGATTGGTGTTCCGGCAAAGGCCACCTGGGCCGCCGCCTGCTGCAACCCGGCCAACACCTGACCTGCCTGGAATACGACCCGGCCCTGATCGCCAGCGGCCAGCAGCTCAGCCAGCACCACCGCCTGCCCGCCCAACACCTGCAACAAGACGTCCTCGCGCCTGATGCCGCCGCCCGCCTGAGCGCCGAGCACACCCCGGTCGCCCTCCACGCCTGCGGCGACCTCCACGTGCGCCTGATGCAACTCGCCAGCCACGCTGGCTGCCGCCAGCTGGCCATCGCCCCGTGCTGTTATAACCGCATCAGCGCCGCCGACTACCAACCTCTGTCCGCCGCCGCCCAAGCCTCAACCCTGCATCTATCACTGGACGACCTCGCCCTGCCCCTGAGCGAAACCGTTACCGCCGGCGCCCGGGTTCGTCGCCAGCGCGACACCTCCATGGCCCGGCGCCTGGCCTTCGACCTGCTGCAACGCCGTCTGCGGCAAACCGACGACTACCTGCCGACACCCTCGCTGCCCAGCGCCTGGCTCGACAAACCCTTCGCCGACTACTGCCGCGACCTGGCCGCGCTCAAGGAGTTATCCACAGTCGGCGAGCAAAACTGGGCGGAATTGGAAGCCGCGGGCTGGCAACGGCTGGCGCAAGTACGCAATCTGGAACTGCTGCGCGGTCTGTTCCGCCGCCCGCTGGAACTCTGGCTGGTGCTGGACCGCGCGCTGTTCCTCGAAGAGCAAGGCTATGCGGTACGCCTGGGCTTATTTTGCGAAAGCCCGTTGACGCCGCGCAATCTTCTGCTACTGGCAGAGCGCCATTAACGGTTAGATCCCGCGCGCAGCCTGTGGATAACTCTGTTGATGCTTTTCCCACAGACGCCCGGAAAACAATGCCTACAGAGGAAAAAGCTGTCTGGTCATTTTTTGTTCATAAAATAAAGCACCGGAAAAACAGATAGTTGCGACGTGATGAGAACGCGTCCACAAATTCGCATCCTCATCCGCCTTAACGACCTGTCACTTGTGCATAAGCATTCCAGTCAACCGATATAACGCGGACTTTTCCCGAGCCTGAAGCCCCTTCCAAAAACACCACAACCCTGTAGGAGCCGGCTTGCTGGCGATTTCGTCCGATCAGGCGATGCAAGGCTCACAGGCCTCATCGCCAGCAAGCCGGCTCCTGCAATTTGCCTGAAGCCCGGCCAACAAAGTCTCCCGAGCGGCCATCACGCCGTGCTCAACCGCCTCACCACCACGAACGGTGCCTTGCAGATAGATAAACGTCAGCTGATGAATGCCAATGGAATTGAGGATCGCCTTTAAATAAGGCGTGAGAAAGTCCGGCTGGCGAGCCTGTTCGCCCTGAATCAAGCCCCCGGAACTGACCAACACAAAGGTCGGCCGATCCTTGAGCAGACCAAACTTCTCCCCCGCGCCGTTCACCCCGAAGCTGCGCTGAATGCGCACCACATGATCGATCCACAGCTTCATGGCGGCGGGCAGCGTGAAATTGTGCAGCGGCGTGCACAGCACCAGCAGATCGCTGGTTTCGAGCTCGACGATCTGCCGCTCGGACGCATGGATCGCCACGTTCTCCATACCGGCTACCGAGGTTACGGCCGCCGCGTAGTCGCCGGTCAAGACGGGCAACGGCTCAGCGCCCAGTTGGCGATCCATGAGCGTGCTGAGGCCCGGCCAGTCGCGCAACACCTCGGCGGCCAGGCGATAAACCCGGGCGGCCTTGCCATGGGGGCTGAAATTCAACAACAGGGCGCGGCTCATAACGTCTGCCCCGCATTCAGGTCCTGGGAAAAGTGCATGCCTTTGGCCAACAACCCCTGACGGAAATAGAAGCGTTGCGCCAACGGCATATGCATCCCGGTATCGAGCACCAGATAGCGATAACCCAAGGCTCGCGTATGCCGGCGCACCTCCTCCAGCAGCCCGGCGCCCAGTTCGCGACGCTGCTGCGAAACCGTCACCACCAAGTCATCGACATAGACGAAACGCCCATACAGGGTGTTCTCCGTCACCCGAAACCCGACCAGGCCGATCACCTGACCCTGCTCACGCAGGGCCAGCAGGCGAAAGCCCTGCTCGCCCTGACGAAAGACCTGCTCGACAAAGGACTCCACGTCGGTCAGATGCGGTCGCAGTTCCTGCATCACGGCAAAACACTCGCGGCACTGGGCTTTGCTTTCGATCAGCGCGTATTCGAGATCATTGTTCATTGGACGTTTCCCCATGCTGACGCACGCTGGCCGGCACCAGCCGAAAACTGACGCCGACGCGGTTAAGCGCGTTCATCAGGGCGATTGCCAGGGTCAGATCGGCCACTTCTTTTTCGCCGAACACAGCGCAAACGGCCTGGAAGTCCTCGTCGGGCACCTCGGTTTCGTGCACCCGGGTCACGCTTTCGGCCCAGGCCAGGGCGGCGCATTCACGGCGGTCGAACAACGCACCGCCTTCGCGCCAGACCGGCACCAGCAGCACCTTGTCGAGGCTCACGCCCAGCTTGATCAGGTCCCGGGAATGCTGGCTGATGCAGAAGGCGCAGCCATTGATCTGCGAAACCCGCAGGTACACCAGATCGATCAAATGCGCGTCGAGCCCGCAGCTTTGCAGATAGCTTTTAACGCCAAACAGCGCTTTGTAGCCCAGGGGTGCGGCGTCGAAGTAGTTGAGACGTTGAGTCATGGTTGGCTCCCGTTTGAGGTGGGTGAAATCATGGGGTGCAGTCTGCGGCGCGTTGAAACCGGCCAACAGGGCCAAGATCGAGCAAGCCGTTTGGGACATGAGCGCTACTGAATAGGGCCAGCCATGGGGTTAAACTGCGTCCGTTCTGCATGACCACGGAAAACCCCATGCCCATAGTCAAAGCCGCCATTGAACCGGGGTTGCCCAAATACCTGGTGGTCTATCGACGCATTCGCAGCGCTATCGATGAAGGCCAATTGCGCCCCGGCGATCGCGTGCCTTCGGTACGTGCCCTGGCGACCGAACTCAACCTGGCGCGGGGCACCGTTGAGGCGGCTTATGAGCTGCTGATCAGCGAGGGCTACCTGACGGCGCGTGGGCAGGCCGGGACGGTCATTGCCCTCGATCTGCCGGTGAAGGCGGTCCCGAGTTCGTCAGCAGAAACGGTGGCGCCGACGGAACAGGATCAACCGCGGCCCCTGCAAATGGGACTTCCGGCGCTGGATGCGTTCCCGCGAAAACTCTGGAGCCGACTGATCACCCAGCGTGCCCGGCAAACCGATATGGCCGGTCTGGGCTTCAGCGACCCGAGAGGCTATGCGCCGCTGCGCTCGGCCATTGCCACGTACCTGGGGTTGTATCGAGGCGTGCAGTGCACGCCGGATCAGGTGTTTATCTGCACCGGTTACAACGCCGTGCTCGAACTGGTCTGCGAAAGCCTGGAGATGGCGGGCCAGGGTTGCTGGTTTGAGGACCCTGGTTATGTGCATGCGCGGCAGATGCTGCTCAATCGCGGCGTGCAGCTGGTGCCGGTGCCGGTGGATGCCGACGGTCTGCGGGTAGAACACGGTATCCGCCTGAATCCGAAGGCGCGGCTGGCAGTGGTCACCCCGGCTCATCAAAGCCCATTGGGCGTGGCGTTGAGCCCGGAGCGGCGCAAGGCCCTGCTCGATTGGGCGCAAGTGCAGTCGAGTTGGGTACTGGAAGATGACTATGACAGCGAGTTTCGCTATCGAGGGCGACCGCTGCCTGCGCTGAAGAGCCAGGATGTGCATGACCGCGTGCTGTACGCCGGGACCTTCAGCAAGATGCTGTTTCCGGGGTTGCGGCTGGCGTATCTGGTGGTTCCGAGGGAACAGGTCGAGCGTTTTGAGCAGGTCGCGCGGCTGTGGCGCAATCGCTGCCCGGAACTGTTGCAGGCGACGGTCAGCGACTTTCTGAGCCAGGGGCACTTCACTCGACATTTGAAGAAGATGCGCCAGTTGTACAGCGCGCGTCGGGCGTTGCTGGTCAAGGCGTTGGAAGAGGTGGGCAGCGGGATATTGAAGGTCGACCCGCAGGCGGGGGGGATCAATCTGTTGGTGCGGGTGTTGATTGATGTGCCGGATAGCCGCATAGCCAAGCAGGCGCGGGCGGCGGGATTGTCGATTGAGCCGTTGTCGCGCTGGCAGGTGGCGGCTGGGCAGGAAGGTGGGTTGTTGATGACCTTTACCAACGTGGCATCGGCCGAGCAGGCGGCTGAAATAGCGGACCGGTTGCTGATGGCGATCGAGGCGGCGCGGTCGGCGGATCAGGACAAAGCCCAGGGTTGCCGGCATGGGCGGATCACAAGAACGCCACCTTCGCAAAAATAGTCAGATATCAGGGGTTTACAGAACCTCGCCAATCGCTATAATCGTCGCCCTAACACGCCGGTATAGCTCAGTTGGTAGAGCAACTGACTTGTAATCAGTAGGTCCCGGGTTCGACTCCTGGTGCCGGCACCATATAAATCAAAGGCTTGCAGCGATGCAGGCCTTTGTTTTTTCCGCTACACGTAACAAAGCACGTAACAAGCCTTCCCCATGGCCTCCCCGGCCAGGCATCCCACTCGTCGGATGCCCCCGCTCGCAATGGCTACCACTCTCAGAAAGTAAGGCAGCCAGGCCGGATCGCAGAATGTGATCAGGCCTTAGGCGCATGCAAAATGCGACCGCTACTGAAGACGGAAACCGTCCGAAACCCGTGCTTTTCCGTGCGCTCCCCTTGAAAACCGTGGCCTCCGGCAATCAGCCTCCGATTTTTCTTGCTCTGGACGCTGTGCAAGATCGCTTCATTCCTTTGCCGACCTTTGCAGACCGTGCCATTGCCCTCCCTCCTCCAGCGTACGTAGCGGGCCTGGGTGGGGCATCGTTTGCACCACCCCGCGCCTTTTCATAAAAAAAGAACCCAAGGCCCGTCGGCGGGAGGGGGAAAAGTGCTTTCTCCTGAGGTTTTTATGGAGCGCACGACATTTCCGGGCAGGGTACGAATCCTGATCGGGTACGCTGGTACTTTATAGGGTGGAGTGAAAAGCCCCGTTGGTGGTGGGCTGGCTGACCACTCGTTTGCATTAGACCTAACCATCAATTGCAGTGGATCTAGCCAGTATTCTTTATAACCACGATCGGCAAAGCGCGGTCGTCACCCACCTCAGTGGGCATGACCTTTCCCGAGCTTAGCCCGCCGCCTACGGTCGCTGGTGCGGGTACGGCCTTATCGCGATCACCTCTTCCCCCTCAGATGCACGCATCCCCCTTTGGAAGCACCTGATTACCACTCGACATAGGGTGCGGCCCTGGTTCTGACGTATGCCGAGCAAGGGCCGTTGAACTGGGCGAAACTCGGGAGGCAGACGACGCATTGCAAGCGCGCGCCCTTGACACCTTCAACACCTGTCAAAAAAACGTACAGCCGCAATGGCGCATAGCCATTTTGCAAACTAAATTTAGTGCGATCAGATGCATCATCCAAAGGAAAGGTGAAAATAATGAGTCAATACAACGCGCCATTGATCTTAGATTTAAAGCGACGTATCGAGGAGGATTTCACCTCGAGCAATTGGGAGGAGGCAGGGCTTCTCACCGACAGTTCACACATTATTTCGGGACATCCCAGACTCCTCAGGAGTTTGAGCTTCGGCGACCAAGATTATGGCGGCAACATCATTAGCGTTTTGAGAGCAATGTCCGATCATAACCCCGATGCACTTAATACTCTCAAGGGATATTTGGATCAATGGTATCCAGATCAAAATATCACGTATATTTCCGCAAAACCCTCCGAGAAGAAAATCTCTTTCGCACCTAATGTTTTCTCCATACCTGACGGGGAAGTCGAGGGTGACTTAATTACGGTTATGATGCCGTTCGCAGGGTTTGATGGTGTATATCAGTCAATCAAGAGTGCCTGTACAAATGCAGGATATCGATGTTTAAGGGCAGATGATATTTGGGATAACTCCTCAATAATTCAAGATATTTTCAGTTTGATCTACCGAGCCAAAATAGTGATAGTTGACTTCTCTGGAAAAAACCCAAACGTAATGTACGAAACAGGAATAGCCCATACATTAGGGAAAATAGTCGTACCCTTAGCACAAATAATCCAAGATATTCCCTCTGACATGGTGCATCACAGAGCGCTTATCTACTTAAAGAACGGAGAAGGGCTTACAAAGCTTGAAACAGATCTTGAGAAAAAACTGCGAACAATTAGTTAGATCAATAACTGTAAAATTGTTATTAGCGTGGGAGCAGGCGCGACACATCAAGACCTGCTCCCAAGAAGCTCAAGCTAGTTGCCGAGTTAAATTTTCCTTCGTATGTGTCAACGAGCACTGATAGCGCGCACCACCCTGCATATCACAACTACTTATTGATAATTTAAATATCGCAAAAAAAGGAAGATATCAATGTTTAACCTTCTAGTTAAGTCATCTCCTTGGAACGAAGGGCGCGACACCTTTTGGCACAGCAGGGTTTTTGAATATACGGATACGGAAATCCGCACGCAATTCACGATTAATGGAATGCCAAACTACCAGGATCTAATTAAACACCCCGTGCTTTTCCTTGAAGAAACCGATAGGAATCGCCAACAATCTGGCAGAGTTGGTAGAATCACTCATGTAAGAGAATCAGGGGGCGATGTGATTGCCCTTGAATATTATTTTGATGCTGCCATTCCACCAATCCCGCAAGGGGACATAATCAGACTTGCAACACTACTTGGGATTCCGTCAACAAGGTGGGGGCCAGCTTCAATTTCCAGAACGCATTGGGCGGTAAAGAACATCGACCTTTTCCATCTACTGCTGACCCAGCGCAGCGTAAGCTCAAGGACCCCTAGCTTATTTAACTTGCCTGCGGCGCAAGAGGTTGATCGAGATCTCTTATCCGCCATGATGCCTTTTGCTGGATTTAATGAAACTTGGTTGGCGATCCAACGCGTCGCTGCTGAGAATGGAATGCGTGCAGGTAGGGCAGACAATATTTGGGAACATCATGAGATTATCCTAGACATTGTGTCCCTAATTGATCGTTCGGCAATAGTGATCTGTGATTGTTCAGGGAGAAACGCAAACGTCTTTTACGAAATAGGTATCGCACACGCCTTCGGCAAAGAGGTTATCTTAATTACTCAACATGCGGATGATATACCATTTGACTTGGCGCACCTCCGAAATATTCGCTATCTGAATAATGGAGAGGGGATAGAGCGCTTGATTGTAGATCTTAACGCCCGTATTTCCACGCTGCGTGCAACAATCTGATTTTTTGCTAAAAGCCAACCCTAGGATGGGTTGAGCCTCAACCAATTACTCTACGATTTTCGTATATTGATATTTATTCCAATCCGTTATCAATGGCACTTTTCTGCAAGGTGACATTGATAACGACATAGGTGTAAACCACATATTCTGTGGGAGAGGTTTGGTGCTATAACTAAATCCGGACTATGCCTTAAGTATCGCGTTGATCCCGAGTATCATTGGTGTGCTCTGGTTCTCGTCAGGTTCATCAATTTTCTTGAAGCCCAAGGACTCGTAGAATTTGACCGCGCTTGGTGCAGAGTCCAAATATACCCCTTTTATGGGGATCTGCTTATGAACTTTTACTGCTTGAATGAACGCATTCATCAAGAGTCGTTGACCTATGCCGATACCTTGATATTTTTTATCGACCCCCAGCATTACCAAGCGCACAACGGCAATACGTGATGGAAGATTGGAGCCTGGAATAACGCTACGTACCTTGGCCCTGTCAATGTCAGACAAGGTCAAGGTACAAAAACCGACAACATCGCCAGCAGAAGAGATAGCTCCGATAGCGTTAACATTTTCACTTTTCAGCGCGCGTTTGAGATTACTTTTATAGTAGACATCGATCACGTCTTCCCCACAACTGAACGCTTTAGGGAATTTGTAACTTTCGAAGTTATCCAGCATATTGCTGTCAATATCACATTTTAGCGTCTCGTCGGTCTTCATGTTTCCCCCTCATTAAGTTTGTTAGAGCCTGTGTAGGCTCCGTGCTTTCGTCTTCTCGGAGTATTTCTTGTAGCCGAGAAAAAGCCTGTTCAGAAACTTCTATTTTTCGATAATTCTCCATAACCGCTTGTGCCTTTTCAAATGCCGAAGTCATTATGAAGGCGGTCATATCCAACCCAGAGATCGAGGCGGCTCGCTTTATAAATTCTTTTGCGAAATCTGTTGTTTTTATTTCAAGTCGTGCACTCTTAGTTGTGCTAAGGCTCTCGTTTGTGATCGTCATGGTGTATACCTGTCATGTGCTGTGCTGTAAGTTATGAATTTCCTTTTTTTGCTTTTTTATTTCCGGTAACGCTTCCGGATTTGGTGCTCATCACCATTCTTCATTTACCACTCCTCTCGTTTCGCGCTGACGTTCTAATTAATGTAGATTTATTCATATTCTTCTTATCGTACGGATGATAGCCGTACGCTGCATCTTTGTCAATCCTAACCCGTACAATATCCGTACGGTTAGGTGTGCCAGAACGTCTTGGTCGTGCTGGCTTCCTGCTTTCGTGTCGATATATGACTTGGTCCTTTTTTCAGCCGGAAGCCATCAGTTTCTCTGCAATCCAACCCGCAACCTGCGCAACAACGGCATTTCCGGCACCGAAAGCCTCCGCAAGGTTGGCCGCATCCAGTCCGAGGCAAAGCCCATCATCTTCAGACGCTCGCTGCCGCTCAACCATCTGATTCCATCCGTTCGGCTGAGCGACGAAAGTGGTACAGCCCAGAGTGATCTGTGATCCGGCTTTATTCGCCAATAGAGTATTGGCAGCCCAGGCATCCGCGGGTAAAGGCCATCGGATCGAGCTAGACGCCGGAGATATTGCGTCCACTGGAGCGGCGTCAGCCAGCAGCTCCATGGGGGGCATTCTTCGATAACCGGCGACCAGGAATACGCGACGACGCTGCTGGGGGACTCCGAAATATTGAGCATTAAGCACTCGCCAGAATCCCACATACCCGCAGTCCGCAAGGGCCCTGATGACTGTCTCAAAGTCTTGGCTATTGTTGACAGCGAGCAGGTTAACGACGTTCTCAAGCACCACCCAGCGAGGTTGAATTTCCTTGAGTATTCGTATGACTTCCCAGAAAAGGCCGCTGCGTTCGCCGCGCAGCCCGCGTCGATCCTTGTTGCTTTCCCGGACACCGGCAAGACTGATGTCCTGACAGGGGAAGCCGCCGGTAAGGACATCGACGGGACAGAGGTTGTGAGCGCCGCACTGGCGCACGTCTTCAAACTGGCGTGCATGGGGAAATCGATCGGCAAGCACAGCCCGGTTGACGGGGTTGAGTTCAACTTGCCAGGCCGTGCGGTATCCAGCGTTTTCAAATCCGACATCAAAGCCTCCTATGCCTGCGAACAGGCTGCCAAGGGTAGGTTGTTGCATTCCGGCACTCGTGGTTGCGGAGGCTCTTGGCGTTCTGGCGGGAGGCTCTGGGCCTTCAGGTGATTGAGTGTCCGGCAGCGCGGACACTTGATTTGCAGTTCGAGGAAGCCGCTGGCGGCGGCGAGCTTGCGGCAGCAGTGGCCGCAGCGGATGTCTTGCATCATCCGGGTCCCTTCAGGTTTTCGACCATCTTCCTCCTCTAGTACGAGTGCCTTCGCTCGGATCAGCTGGGATGCCGCTTTTCCGAATCACCCGACAGGCCTCGCTGCCGATTCGTTGCAGAATCACTGAGGGACGGGAACGGGGGAGCAAGATGGGAGCAAAAAGCAGGGGCCGAAGCCCCTGCCGATGTTGCGTTAGAGCTGCTGAATGGCCCTGATCAAGCGTATAGACCAATAGGCGGTCTGTAGCGCTCGGATCAGTTCTTCAGGAAGGTACCTGCGAATGAATGTCTTCATCAGCGAATGCTCCAAAGGTTAGTAAAGTCTGCGTTCCTAGTAGGAACAGCGCAGAGTCTCCCACCTGGTTTTGCGGCCTCCCCTGTAAACTTTGTAAACTTAAAGTTTACAAAGTTTACGTTATGCTCCTGCAATTGCAAAAGTATAACTAACGTCGAATAAGCCATATATTGATAGCCTTTCTTGGTTGACGAGGGGGCCCCATAGCCATACGCTTCGAGGTGTCTAGCTTCAAAGATGTACAGTTTCAGGTGGTCATGCGGATGCTACCATAGCTCTTTCTGAAAGGAATCAGCCTCAAAGCAACCGTCGTAAAGCCCGCCACGTGCGGGCTTTACCGTTATTGAGCATATGAATTTTGGCCTTCTGTCATCAGCCCCCCCGACAGACTGGGGCTTTGCTCGAAATACTTTACCGATATCGGTAAACAGAAGTTAGGCAACTTTGCCTATATTTTACCTTATAGGGTAAAATGTTTTCCGACGAACGGTGTAGGTTGGCTTAACAAAGTTAACACATAGGTTAATTTGATTCGGAGCCAAGCTATAAAGCTGGTCATTGTCTCTGCGCATTCAATGACTGTCATTCGGTGATGGGCTTCAACTTCGCTGACAACGTGGTGGCTTGCGCGGCGGCCCTGGTGAACTCGGCCGCGTTGTCTGGAGGCGGTGTCGGCCCGTGTTTGTGAGCGGCGAGCGCCGTGCTCATTTGCTCCACCAGGTCGATCAGATCCCCCAGCACCTGCAGCACGTTGACCCCTTCCGAACCCAGCCAGGTCTTGGGTGCTTTTAGGCTCTGGCTCAAGTCGGCCAAACTCTGGCGCGCTCCCTTGATCTGCTCGACCATATCCCCACCCACGACGGCGTTGTGCTTTTGCCCCACCACCAGGTTCAGGTCGCGCCCGGTGGCTAAGTGCAGATCGTCGACCGCCGCTAAGCTACCGGAACCACCGGACAGCAGCTTGAGTGCCCCCAACGCCTCGATCGTCTTTACCCCACCCACGGACTCACGGCTGTGATCATCGACCTCGATGTTGCTGCTCTGGTACCGCTCGGCATTCTCCAAGGCCTCCACCTCGCGCTCGCTGGCCCGGTCGGTGATACGCGCATCGGTCTGGCGCAACCAGTTGCCCTCGGCATCGGCGCGTTGTTGCACGGCTTCGCTGTGTTGCCAGAGCTGATCGCCTTTCGGCAACCGTGGCAGGCTCAGGCCGTGGGGCAGGATTTGCTGGATGAATGGCTTGTTCGGCAGCCCGTAGGCGAAGCTGATCACGACCGTGGTTCCCTCCCCGGGAAACCCGAAGAATCCGGTTTCCTCGCCGGCACCCATCAGCGGCAGAACAACGCCCGGTAGGAGAGGCATTTCCGGGTCGGGCTCGCCGTCCGGGGTCAGCACTTCCAGGTCCACCGCATAGCGCGGCCGGAAATCGTCGCACAGCCCGCTACTGGCCGGTGGGTCAGCGACAGCCACCACGCGGGCAAAGCGGGGCAAGTGATAGGAGCCGGTCAGCTCCGGAAAGCGCCGCTCAACAATACGTGTTACTGCCTCTTCCATTGGATGGCCATCTCGGTACCGGCCAGCGTCATCGCGGTGATGCGCTGGCCCTGATTGATGGATGCCCCGGGGCGCAGGCCGGGAATGGCCGTCACCGTGGCGCTCTGGTTGCCCTGGTACTGGTCGAACAGTTCGACCGGCAGTTGCAGCGGCGGTCGGGCACCCCAGTAGCTGTCGGCCCAACTACCCACGTACACCTCGCCGTCCCCCTGTTGCTGCCAGATAAAGTCGGGAATGCCGAACATCTGCGCCAGGCTGTCCATGGCCTGAATGCCAGCCGCCAGGGAGTAGAAGTAAGGCGTCTTGACCCGCGCATAGTCGGCCTCGGGCACCCGGAAGCGCAGGCCGGTCTGCTGACTGATAGCGACCAGCACCTCGCTCAAGTTCACGTGACGCAGAGCCAGGGGCAGCGGGAAGGTCAGGACCGCCGCCGCCTCCCTGCAAAGCAACAGCTGTTCCCGACTGTTGGCCGCGGTGCAGCGTTCGATGTAACCCAGGAAGTGCCGTTGCAGCGGGCGTTCGTTGTAGCCGATATCAAGCGTCACCAGACCACGCAAAGGGGCGTCGGCCTTCAGGGTAAAGCTGGCCCGGCCGGGACTGCGCAGGTCCAGGCGCACGTCATCGCTGATCAGATCGAACGGCTGCCCGTTCACGCTCAGGACTTTGTGCAGTTTCATGACGGTGGCGCCAGGTAGTCATCGACCCGTTTCAGCATCTTTTCGAAGCGACTCAGTTCCGGGGCCCCGGCCTCGCTGTCCGTCGATGGATCGGCCACGCCGTTACCGGTGCCGCCTTGCTGCTGTACCGGGTTATCGGTCCGACGTGACTCCACCCGTTCCGGATTGGACAGTTTTTCACTCAGGGTGAATTGCACCCGCCAAGCCGACAGGGTGTCGTCCTCGCGCACGCTGACGTTATCGCTGAACTGCACCTGGCGCAGGCCGAAAGCCTGAGCCGTGTCATTGACCACGCGATAGGTCTTGAGCTGACCACCGTCGGCGGTGGCCTCGGCCAATTGCATCAGTTCGGTCAAATGGTCTTGATCCCGGAATGGGATCATCAGCGTGATCGTCAGCGCCTTGGGCTTGAAGCCCTTGTGCGAGCTGTCGGTGTTGCTGGTCTGCCCGGACATGTCCGCAGTGTCGATACGCAGGTTGGCGGTCACCCTGAACGACTTACCGTTGACCTTCTGACCGTCGAGCAGCAGCGTCATAGGCCCACCAGCTCCTGGACAAAGCCCAGCCCTTCCCGAGGGCCGACCAGGACCAAGCCGGCACACAGCACCCATTCATGCCCCGGCGCCGTGCCGGCAAGCAAGGCGCGCCGCAATTCGGCGGTATTGCCGGGGCCCACCTGGCGTACGACCATGCCGCTGTCCGGGCTGGGGTTGGCTAACTGGTCTTGCAGGTCTTTCAACTGCTGATCACGGGCCGCGCTCTGGGCCGCTTTGCGAGTCGCCAGCTTGCCCAGGTCGGACAGTGGCGAGCTGTCCGCGTAGCTCTCCAGCACCGCCAGTTGCCCCGACAGTGACTGTTTCGCCGCCTTGGTAATCGTGCAGCGCTCCAGAGGCAGGGTTCCCCAGCGCGGGAGCGTGCCGGCACTGGGCAATTCCCACTTTTCCGCATCGAGGCGCGACAGGTGTCGGGCCCGCCGCTCGCTGCGGACCAAGTCCGGTACCGGCATCAACACATTGAAGCGCGCCAGTGTCTCGGCCAGCTGTTCATAGCGGGTTGAAAGGAACATCAGCGCCAGGGCGTATTGATCGCCAGCCAGTCGCCGGGCGTCCTCGTCCAGCAGCTTGTCGGCGAGCTGTTGCAGCAAATTAGGCGCCGACAGAAACCGCTGGTTTCCGCGCCCCTGGCCGATCCCGCTTTGAAATGGCGTCACGGCCAGACACGCAGGTGCCTGGCCCAACTGCTCGGCCATCGCGAGCCGACCCGCCGCCACCGCCGCTTCGGCAGCCTCTCCCACCGGCCCCGGGTTGGTGGTGGCCAACCCGTCCAGATCGGCCAGGCGAAGCGCGGTGCTGACCAATTCGGTGCCGGCCAGATCCTTGGCCGGCCCCAGGCCCTCCATCCATTGCGTGGATTCGGCGGGCCAGCGCAGGGCCACGGGCGCCCAGGTCATGCTGGCGGGCTCCATTCAATGGCTTTCATGGCGGCCAGATCCTTGTCAGCCAGGGTCTGGGCCAAGGCCTGTTTGAGGCTTTCCACCTGCAGCAAAGCCCGCTGTTTGAACGTCAGCAGATCCTGGGCTACTTGATCCAACTGTTCGGCGCTATGGGTCAGAAACACCTTTTTCCCGTCGCTGCCATAGGCCGGATACAGCGCTTCCATGTACGCCCACACCAACCCGGTCAGATTCACCTGATCTTCCAGCGAACTGTCGTAGCGGTGGTGCTCGCCCAAGGCTTCGGAGGCAAACCCCGACTCGATGTAACGGCCACAACCTTCATTGATCGAGGCGAGTTTCTGTTCATAGAGCTTGGCCAGCATTGTTTCCAGATCATCGACCCAGCGACCGTTTTTCCAGATCTGCCCAGGCTCGGGCTTCCTGAGGGTGTAGCCGTTGGGAATCGGGCCAACACCTGTAAGCGTCATTGGCTCGCGGGTGGCCGTGTTGTAGACAATCAGCCCATCGAAGTACTCCACCAGTTGCCAGGCCTTGCCATTCCAGAGAGCGGCTTTGAACTCGGGGATATCCGTCGGCGGCGGGACCCGCACGCAGCCACCCGGAATTAAAAACACCCCCGGTTCCAGGGGCGACTCATCGGCCTCAACCGGCCCAACGTACAGCCCGAGATGATTGGTTTGGTAGACGGTTTGACTGTTCATAGACACCCTCAATACTTGATACAGACCAGCAGTGCTTCGTTGATCGGGCGCGCCTCATTTCCACCCGAGGCTTCAACTCGGATGGGGTGGCTGTGTTCTCCATCGTGGGTGATCAGGATCGTATGAGTGTGGACAGGGACCGGAATAATGTTCAGATCATGGGTATGGGCACCGGACACCTGGGTGTATTGCGTGCCATAAAAGCCTGTACCGCCGCCGAAGTTGCCTTGGTCGGAGTTGGTGTAGCCCATGTGAAGTCCGTGAGAGTGTTCACCGGCAGCAGACACGCTCCCACTGTGGGTATGGCCCCCATCAGGCGTGGCAGAGCTGATATGGGTGTGTCGGCCGGCGTCATCCGATGAGGCGAGATGGTCGTGTTCGGCGTTCTGGTATAGCTGAAGGCTGCCCAACACCCTGTCCGGGTCCAGCCCCCGTCCGTCATCGAGCCCGCGGCTGAATAGCCCTCGACTGTCCCCGATGTTGAACGTGGTGCTGCCGTCGCCAGCGCCGTAACGGGTACCAATCACCCTGAACAACTTGGCGTAGGCCGTGCGCGACACCTCTGAACCGTTACGCTTAAGCCAGCCCGGCGGCGCGGTCTCCATGTCGAACGCCGCGACCATCCCCACCAGGGCGTCACTGATCTGCTGATTGAGATTGTTCAGCGCAGCCGTGGTCGCCAGGATCTCGCTGCTGTTCGTCTCCGGGTCGTCGCTTTTGGCATTCGGCAACTGGTCCAGGCCCACGTCACCTTTGGTGGTGGCCCGGGCGCGCAGTGCCGGATAGTCGCCGATCCGGGCGGCGAAGTGCTGGAGCAGAGGCCCATCGATGGGCTCGACCGGTCGACGATCCACCACGCGGGTGGTGTCAGGCAGATCAGCAATCGGAATGCAGTAGTGCCGCACTCCGGCGCTGTCGATGTAGTCCTGCAGGTCGTCGCTGAATACCACGGCCCAGGTCGCGCCCCGGTCATTGAGGTCACGCTGCAGGGCGACATCCAGCCACGCAGTGGTCGGCAAATCATCTGGAGCAACGGGTAGGACATCGAGCTGTTCGAGGCGGATACCTTCGACATAGGCCAGCCCGGGGTTGAGCTGATAGGCGCCATCAACCAGTTCAAGCGCCAGGGCTTCGCCAAAGAAACAGGCACGGCCGAACAACTCGCGATTGCTTCGACGCTCGCGCTCATCGATGCCGGCCAGGCGTACGGTGAAATCGTGTTGCCAGGTACTGGCGTCGATATGAATGGCCGTCAGCTCCTGGGCGCCGTCGAAGGCCACCAGGATATTGCGGGTGACGTTGTTGCCGATCTGATGCGGTGGGATGTTCTTGCGCTTTTCCTGGACGGGCACATAGGCCACGGTCAGCAGCACGTCCTCTTCCGTTTCCAGGCCCAACCAGTTCCAGTCGAAGTCACCGATATCACTGCCCATCATCAGGCTGTACGCGACCTGGTTGGGGTTCACGAACCCTTTCTGCGTGTACGGCGCGGTGAATACGATTTGCTCGGGCGGCGGCTTGTCCGCCTCTCGGTCTACCGGCTGCTCCGGATCGAGATCGGGCACCAGGGCGAGGACGAAACGCCTCACGTCCAGCACTTCACCAGCGGCCTGTTTCTCGGCAATCAGGCGTTCGCCTGCCAGGGTAATCGCGGCGCCCATGGGGCTCTCCTACAGCGTGGCGATCAGCGTTTGCTGGTCGTCGTTGAAGTCGACCGCTGCCAACAGCAGGGTGACGGGGGTGATGGTCACGAAGTCATAGCGTCGGCAGGTGCGCCCGTACTGCTGCACGATCACGCGCAGCAACTCGGGGTTATCGGACAGCTGCGAATCACTGAGCTTGAGCAACACCACGTCCCAATCCCGATCAGGCAGCCGCTCCTCAATCTCGACGTAGCCGACGCCCAGGCGGTGCAGAACCCGCATCAGACCGGCGGTGGAACCAGCATCCACCGAGTTGATAAAGGCGAACTTCACGCGCAGGCGGTACAGCGATTCGGGCTCACCGCGAAAGCGGGTGATGTCCCGCTGCCAAGCCAGCAGATCCAGAATGTTCAGGTGGCACTGTTCGGCATCCATCTGCATTAGGGGCCACTGCAACCAGCCCTCGACCTTTGTCCACCAGGCTTGGGCGCCGGATTTGAGCTTAGCCAGCTCCCCCGCGTTGAGCCAAAAAGGCAGATCGAGCTTAAGCATCGAGCAGCACCTCCAGGCTTTCGATCCGGGGAATGTTCAGGTCGGAAATAATGTCGGTGTTCTCGAAGTGCAGGGACTCGATGCGAGGGAACTGTTCGTGCAGCTCCTCGCCCAGGCGACTGAATGAAAAGCGCGATTGCGGGTAGGTCAGGGTCGGCTGGTAGTCGCTGGCGGTGCTTTCGCGGAAGGCGGCGCGAATGAACTGTTCGACTTCGATCTGCAAGCGAGTCCGTTGTTCTGCGTCCAGATTTGGCCGGGGCCATAGCGTCAACGTGATGTTGTGCAAGGTTTCAGGCATCACCATCACGAGCATGTCGTCACCGTGGCCGTGGTTGCCACCGCCGCGAATGTACGCATTGATCCTTTCCAGGTATTCCGCCGCCGGCACGCCGGCCTCGAACAACACCAGTGCATTGGCGCTGCCCGGGCCCCGGGGGGCACCGTGCTCGAAGTACACACCGTCCAGACGAACACCCGGAAAGGACGCGATCATGGCACGGTAGACGGCATCGGTGTGGTACTGGTTGACGGCGGAGAACTGATTGCGCGTACGCAGGCGCAACTGGTCGTTGTGTTCGGCATCATCGCCAGGCTCGGCCAGCCAGTCTTCGGCGTTCACGACCTGGACGATGCCCGGCACCGGCACTGGGAGAATGGCGTAATACCCGGGCGCCAGATTGAAACCGCTACCGGCCTCGATCGCCTCCACCGGGATGGACAACTGAGCCTCGCCGTCCGCGAACACGCCGGGTAACGTGGTTTTCAGCTCGTACACGTGGCCGTTGATCGCCGCCGACTGAACCCGCGTGCCAAGGGGCACTTCCAGTGCGCCGGCTGCGCTGCCCCGGGTGAACAGCAATTCGCCTTTGGCCTTGGTGGCGGCTTTACGCTCGACGTTCACCGCCCAGGCCAGCATGTCCAGCCAGGCGTCCTCGGCGGTTTTGACAAAGAAGTTCGGCAGCACTGTGTCGATCACAAAGCGGATCAGCCACAGCACCGGCTTGGTCACCAGAGCGCTGACAATCCGCCAGAACGGTGAAAAGGCACTGGTGTTGCTGAGCTTGCTGCCCTGGTCCGCCATCTCCTTTTCCCAGGCAGCTTTCAGCGTCGCCTCGGTGATTGGGATACCGGCCTCTTTCAGCGCCTCTTCAAAATCCACATCGCTCACAGCGTCACCTTGAGATGACCGAATTTCACGGTGGTGGCGGTGACCAGGTACTGCCCCGGCGCTGTCGGGTGAATCCGTGCGGTGCCCGGCACCAGGCGTTCGTCAGCCTCCACCAGCAGTTCCATCTGCTGGATGCAATCGCGCTGGCGCAGACGATCACGCTCGGCAACCAGCGTCACCAGCAACCCGCTGTCACGGATCATGTGGGCGATGTCCTGCGCAATGCTGGCGCGGTCGTCGACCAGCACCGGCTGATTCGACGGGTCCAGCACCAGGTCGTTGTCGCTGATCAGCAGGTCGACGTATTCACTCATCCGGCCATCTCCAGCATTCCCTGTAGTTCGTGGCTGGTCATCGGTTTGCTGTTCTGGATGGTCAGGTGCTCGATATGGGTGCCCTTGTTCTGTGTGTTGCTGTTTTGGATGCTGGTCAGAAGCCCGCCGGGCGGTACCGCCGTGGCGCGGTTGGGGGAAAGCGAGGGAATGGCGGCATTGATGGTTTGTTGGGCGCGCTGCGCCGCCGCCAGACTGTCGAGATTCGGCCCAGCCGGCAGCTCGCCGAACTGGGTTTTGATGTCCACGCCGGGGATCTTGTTGAGCAGGGCGATCAGGCCGTTGATGGCACTGTGAAAGATCGCGACGATGCCGTCCCAGGCCGCCTTGGCCATGCCTGACCAGCCGCCCATGGAATCGAACCAGTCGGAGAGCGCTGTGAGCTGTTCGCTGACAAACTGGAAGGCGGCGCTGTTCATCAGGGCCGTGGTCCATTCGTCCCAGTAGTAGACGGCGGCCACGATCAACGCGCCGAGCGCGATGATGCCGGCGATGATCCAGGTAATCGGGTTGGCCCACAGCGCGGCGTTGACCAGCCAGATCGCGACTTGCCAGAGCAACATACCGGTGCGTGCGATGCCCATCCAGGTGTACAGCAACGAGAGGCCGGCCACGAACAGGGTAATCATCGCGATGTGCCCAAGTAGGCGCAGTGCACCGTGCAGGTTGAGCAGGTTCCACAGCTTGAGCAATACGATCACGGGCACCGTCGCCGTGCGCCAGACGCCGAACACAAAGGTCATCAGCGCGACCCCGGCCGTGAGGCCCATCACGGCCAAGGCGCTCAGGCCGATGATGCGGGTCAGGTTGGGGAAGAGCTTCGACCAGCGCAGCACCGTATTACCGCCCTCGGCCAGCCGTTCCATCAGCGGATTGAGCACGGGCAGCAGGGCCTGGCCGAAGATGATCCGCACGGCGTTGACGGCCTCGCCGAAACGCTCCCACGGGTCCGCAATCGCCTGGGCCATCTCGATGGCTTTTTCCATGCCCTTGACCTTGCCGAGCTGGTCGATGCTGTTATTCAGGCCAGCGGTTTGATCAATCATCCCGGTGATAAAGCCCAACGCTACCTTGCTGCCAAAGGCCTTTTCGATCTGTTTCATCTCGGCCAGATCCAGCGTATCGCCGAACTTGCCTTTGAGTTTGTCCAGGATGCTGAGCAGGGGCAGGATGCGGCCCTGGCTATCGGTGAAGGACAGCCCCAACTTCTGCTGGGCGCCGTACACGCCGGCCAGAAACGCCTGGTACTTGGTCCCGGACTCGCTGCCACTCATCGTCGTTTGCAGCGTACCGAGCACCGCCAGTTGTTCGGTCATGCTGATGCCCATGCTGGTGGCCGTTGCGCCGAGGGACGAAAAGGCGCTGCTCATGCCCTGGCCGGTGGTCTTGAACATCTGTACCGCCATGGCGGTCTGGCCGGTCAGTTGTTCGACCCACTGGGCTTTGCCCATGGCATCGGCCTGATGCTTGAAAATCCCGTACATGGTGCCGACGTAGCCGGTGATGGTCGCGGCATCGGCCTTGGTGGCCTTGGCCAGTACGTTCGAGGCTTCGGTGAAGGTCGCCAGTTGCGTGCCAGTCAGCCCGGCAATCGCGCTCTGGATGTCATAGGCCGAGCTGACAAAGGCGCTGGCGTTGTTGCCGTAGGCGATGCTGAACGCCAGAGATTTTTGATTAAGCAGGTCCAGGGCATCCGCCGCCACGCCCAGACTCTGGACTTCGCCCAGGGCGGCCTGTTGGGCCAGGGCGGGGCCCATGGCCTGCTTGAGCGCGTAACCGGCGCCGACCATGCCGGCCAGCCCCAGACCCATCTGCTTGATGCCCTGCTGACCGCGCTGGCCGAGTTGGCTGAAAGAAGCATCGACAAGCTTCAACGGCTTGCTGACCTGGTCGACCAGGCGCAGGACAAAGTCGAGTTTGCTGGTGGCTGTCGCGGCCATGGTTTATCCCTTCAACGCCCTGGCAATCCCGTTGGCCACGGCGATTTCCATGCGATTCCAATAGTTGTCTTCCAGCCATTTGGCGGTGCCCAGGTTGTCGGCGGTGGGCGCCGCGCCGGGTAGCCAGCGTTCAGTCAGGGCCATCAGTTGGCCCAGGCTGTCCTCATTCAGTCGGTCTGCGCGTGCGATGGCTTTTTTACGACCACCTCGATGTCCGGGGCGTATTCCTCCAAGAGCAAGCCAGCCAGTTGCAGGGTCGTCATGGGATTGCGTAGGAAGGGGCGTAGCGCCTCGCGCTGATCCGCCTTGACGGTGTTGGTCAGCAGGTTGTTCGACGGTGCCACTTTGTTATTCGGGGTGACGGCATTGAAGTACTTGGTCACGTCCTGAGGGGCCAGGGTGAAAATGAAATCCTGCTCGCCGATCGCCAGGGTGATGTCGCGGTGCTCGTTCATAGAGGCTTCTCTACTCCGGTTAATGTCATCGTTTTCGGACAGAGGGGTGAGTGGTTTCCCTTGCCCGCCTATGCCTCGAAATGAGGAGAAATAGCTTTCCAAAAAAACTCATATTTCCTACGCGTTTTGGACGTGGGAGAATGTTGTGTGCGCTTGCTGCTGGGTCTACATTCCTGTTGTCGCTGCAAATTCAGCGATGCGGGTTTCGCAGCCCGGTTGGTTGGCGCACAGCGCCGCGTATGCGGTTTTTTTATGTCCGCGTTATGGCGGGCTGTGCGTAGGAGGCTTATGCCTGCCGGTTGCCAACTTTCCGGTCTGCGAACCTGCGTACAGTTCGCCACCCTTGTATCGCAGCGAGTGTGGAGAGCCCTTCTTAGCTAAAAGTTGGAGTTCCACAATGGTTAAAAAAATCACCCCCGATCCGCCTGCCGTTTCCAACGGTTCTGTGAAATCAATGCGGCCGGATGCGGCTCGCTTGATCGATACCCTCGGTCTAACCCTCTCTAAAACCATCGATTACGATGACCCTTTCAAACCTACGATTTTTGCCATCCAACCAGGCGTCCAAGCCCAGGACGCGCTGACCTACGTGTCGAAATTGCTCGAAGTCGCCGAACTGAATGGAGACGAAATCAGCCTGCATACGAATCCGGTGGAGCGGTCGCTGTTCTGGGGCATGCTTCACTCGGTAGAAATAGCGCGGGCCGTGGTGGATGCCCTGCTTGAAGGTTCGTCTTCACCCCATCGCACGCCCCCTTAATTGAAGTGGCGCATACCGCGGTTGGGTGACCTACCACACGCATGAAATGCAATCTCCACCAGCAGCCACCGCTCCCGGTGGCTGTTTTTTTGCCGTCGTTCATCGCAGCCCCTCGGTTTCACTGGCATCCAGATAGGGCACTCCGTTGATACGGATAAAGTCCGGACTGGTGACATCGAACGGCACCTTGTGGAGCGTCTTCTGTCCGCCCTTGGGGTCGATGTCCAGCAAGCTGGAAATTTTCAGCCGACAGCCGAAGGCCTCGACGCGCAGTTCGTCGGTAGCGGTCTTGGCGAAGAACAACACGTCGAAGGGTTCCAGCTTGCGGAACGATCCGACGCGGCCGGCGGCCTCGATCAGCAACGAGAAGTTGGCGCTGTCGAGCTCGAACTCTCCGCTGGCTGCAACGTCGCCATCTACATGCCCATCGGGCACGCCTCGGGTCTGAGCTACGGCGCTGTTGTCGGTGATGTCGAGGGTGGTTTTTTCGATATGCACCTGCAGGTCGCCCAGGTTCACGTCGAAGTTCATGCCGCTGATTCGGGCCATGGGTTATTCCTCCTCGCCGGCAGACAGGTCCAGGGCAATATTGGCGGTCAGGTCCTTGGGGCAGTTGAAGGGCCGGACCTTGAAAAAGATCTCGATGGTGGTGCGGTTCTTCCACTGCAACACCACGTCGCCTTCCTTGGGGGGCTCGATATCTCCGGGAAACTGTTCGCCGGCAAAGGTCACGGCGCGGGCCATTTCGCGCAGCGGTCGCATCAGCTTGAGTTTGGTGCTGGCCATGCTGTTGGGCGTGCTGTTGACCTTGCGATCAGCCACCAGGCGAATCAGCAAAAGCCGGATGCGTCGGGCTGCCTTGTCGACGACACGCAGGTTTTCGATCACGGTAAAGTCGCTGCCCGGGGCATCCAGCAGGTTGGCGTCACCCCAAAACACCCCGGGATAGTCCGGATAAGTTTGCGGGACCGACAGGCGCGCTTTATCCAGCTCGGCCAGGACCGAGGACGGTAGCGGCTGTTTTTCCTTGTCCGCGGGCGTTGGGCCCAGGCCGATCAGGGCACCGGTCGCCACGCGCATGGGGCTGTCAGCAATGCTGACCTCTGCCGTCGCCAGACGCCCGGCCAGTACGCCCAGGTCATTGCCGTGCAGTTGCGGGACGAGCACCACGCGTGGGGCCGCAACACCGTTGGTCAAGGCGCGCTGCTCCGTCAGGTAGTCGGTCCATTCCTGGGTGGCCGCCGCAATACCGGCACTGGCCGCCATCACAAAGACGCGGCGACCGTAACGGTTATTGAGCTCCACGGCCGCCGCGTGCAGGGCGGTCAGTTCGGTGGCAGCAGTGATGGGTTTGCTGATCACCACAGCCTCGACCGAGATGTTTTCAGTCTGTGACTTTTCCAGCGCGTCGGCCCAATTGCCGTCGGCCGCCAGGGGAATGGCCGTGCACGCCCAGCGATTGCCGCCGTTGAGGCGAGCCGCCGTGACCTGAGTTTTCAGGTCGGAGTCGTCCACACCCAGTTGGGCGTCCAGGTCGCTGTCGGTGTTCAGGGCCAGCAGCCTGCCGACGTTCTTCGGCGCCGGGCCGATGAACAGGAAATAGCGCTCAATCTCCGTCACTGGGCCTTGTCCCAGGTTCAGATTGTTGACGCTGACTTTGCCTTGAGCCATGGAAAGGCCTCGCTATCGGGGGGCGTTGAGGGTTTGTGCCAGGACGATCTGCAGGATGTCGCGCACGTCCTGAGCGTTGGCGCCGAGAACGATTCGGGCAGGCAGATCGATCTTCCAGCTCTGTTTTTTCGGATCGCCCAGCAGCCGCGAGAGGATCAGGCCGGCTTGGCCGGTCTTGAGGTTTTCCATGACCCAGGCTTGGGTGGGACGCTTCCAGCGCTTGTCCTGGCGAACCCGGTAACCGGCCTTGAGCAAGGCGCGGGCCTGGGGGCGTGTGGCGTGGTCCTGATACTGAGGGGTTTTGTTCCAGCGGCGCAGACGCGCAGCGGCCATGGTTTGCGACCGACCTTGCTGATGTTCGTTGGCTACCCGCGATACACGACGGCTTTTCCAACCCAACACGGCCTGTTGGGCATTCAGGCCAACCACTTGCAGGCCTTTGCCCAGGCCGCGCAGCATCTTGCGGTTACCGCCACTTTTGCGGCGGGCGTAAGGCGTTCCGTCCAGGTTGCGCTGGTCGCGGATACGCTTGCGGTCTTGGGTGCGTAGGCGTTTGCTGGCGGTATTCAGCACGCGGCGGCGTTTGGTGGCGGGCAGGTCCAGCAGTTGGAGTTGCGCCCGGGCATCCAACAGGCCGCGGATATCGAAATCAAGCATGGGCGTTGGCATGGCTCACGCTCCCGTGCTCGGCGATCCACAGGTCATATGGGACGAACGCCCAGCGCTTGCCGAAGGCCTCGATCTCGCCGTCATCGGACTCGGCGAGGTGTTGGGGTTCGATAAAGTCCAGTTGCAGCTCGATGTCGGCCAGGTCCGGGTCGAGCTGGTCAATCTCAAAGGTGGGGGCGGCCAGGTCGTTGCTTTCCCGATCCGGGTCATTGACCTCCAACCACGACCCGACCAGGGCCATCAGTCGGGCAGGATTGTCGCCAAAGCGCTCCATGACGATGACGGCGCGATAGCGCATATCCCCCATGTGCAGCCCCTGCTCGGTGGGTTTCCAGAACAGCGGCAGGCTGACCTCTTCGGCCCAGCTGTCGAGCTGTTCGGGGGCTACCAGGCGACGGTCTATCAGGAACTCGGTCAGGGCGCGGAGCTTGTGCATCAGATCAGCTCCGAGGTGATACGACTGCGGCCCTGAATCAGGCGTACGGCCTGCTGACTGAACGCCAGGAACTGCTCGGCGGTATCGGGCGCTTCTTTAGCCAGGTTCTGCGCCGACTCTCGACGGTTCACCGTGGCGAACTGGCTCAATAGAAAGGACTTGGCCCGGCAGTACACGGCGCGCTTGTAGCTGGCCACGTAGAAATGACGCTCGGGCAGTACCATCGGATCGGCACGGGATACCTGATGGATATCGACGCGCTGCCATTCGGCCTTACGTTTGGCCAGGTCGCTGTTCACTTCGTGCATGGCAGCGGTGATGCCATCCACCAGCAGTTCCAGCAGGTACTCCGCCGGCAGCCGATAGCTGCGCTGAAACTCGGCCACGTCGAGGTTCGGCCAGAAGCCGTCGTTGGGGATCGGGTGGTCGATCAGGTGGGTGGGTTTGCCGGAAAAGCTCATGGCGGTGCGCTCGTTCGAAATAAAAAAACGGGGGTAACTGCTTGCGGTCGTTGGCGGATGCCAGGGCCTCGGCAGGCCCCCGCTGCGGGGGGTAAGTCGCTTATTGGCTTGCTTGCCGGAGCAGGGCCTTGGTGGCGTCATCCAGCCGGGTCTTTACCTGGATGCCGGGATACAAGGTCACGGCGCGCTCAAAGTGGGCGATAGCCTCGCTCCACTGCTCCCGGTCCATGGCGATACAACCGAGCAACTTGTGGTAGCGCGCCGGGATCTTTTCGAACAACTGCCATTCGCCATCGACGCGGGGGAGCAGCCGTGACAGGTAGGGTTCGGGGCTGCGATGAGCCTTGTATTCAGCGTCGGCCCACTCGATCACCGTGTCGGCGACGAAGGTCGGGATATCGCGCCGAAAGCGTTCGGGCATTGGCTGTTTCTGTTGCATGGCGAAGTCGGCCAGCTCCAGGCCCTCCTCGAACTGCTCGGTGTCGAACAGCCAGATCAGGACTTGCATCAGGATCGGGTTTGGGTGGTTCAGGCCCGAATCCCGATAACGCTGCACGTACTCCCGGTATTTGGGCAGCAGCTCGTCGCGCTTGAGACGCTGGCGGGCGTCCAGGGCGTTGAGGTCCGACAAGCGCGCCAGATCCTCGGCCATGGCGCTGTTCATCAGGGCCAGGTGCTTTCGCGCATTGGCCGGGCCGGCCAGGGCTTGGGTCGGGGTGTAGGGCTGGTCGTTGGCGACGGGCCCTTGGTCGAGGATCCGTTGTTTATGTTTGAGGGCCAGACTCATGCCGCATCTCCCCCTTCCGGGGGGGCTTCGGGCAACGTGTCGGGAACAAACTCGACGTTGTCCGCTTCGATGCCGGCGAATTTCCCCAATTGCTCGACGACGTAACCTTCGTTGCGGCTGTTGTAGTCCTCAGTCCGCGAGCGCCTTGGGTTTTCCAGCAGGTGGCGGCGCCAGGAGGTGTCCTGAAAGTAGATCGACAGGTTGTTGAAACTGGTGACGACCACGCCCTTGGGCGGGAAGAACGGGCAGCTGTAGCAAGGCAGACCGCCGTAGGTGGCGATGACCTGGGCCATTTCGAGACGTTCTTTTTCCGTGGGGGTGCGGCCTTGGGCGGCGTAGAGCTTGCCCTTCTCATGGGACAGCAGATCTCGACCGATCAGGGCGACCAGATCACCGCTGCCGCGAAACACCTCATCGATCATGAGCGACACGTCGTGCACCAGGGCGTCCAAGTTCGGGTAATCCCCCGTGCCGCCGATCTGGATTTTGCCAGGCGTGGCGCCCTCGGTCAGGATCTGCTCCGGCGCCTGTTCGCGCACCAGTTGAAGCCAGCCTTTGTTCACGTCCTGAAGCATGGGGTGGGCCACCGGATTGGTGTCGGCGGCCGCGTGGGTGCCGTGCCAGCCGATCATGATTCGGTCCAGGCCCATGCCGGTATGCACCGCTTTGCTGTAGCGCTGGGCAAAGTCAGGGAACTTGGCCCAGGCGTCGATGGTGGCGAACGGCAGGGCGACATCGCTTTGGGTGTCGAACAGTTCGTATTCCTGGCCGTTCAGGTCGAGCAGGTTCTTCGGCACCCGATCGGCTCGGGTCACGTCGGTGCGCCCGGTCGAGGGGCCGCTCAAGCCGAGGATGACTTTCTGTCCGCGAAGCTCCCTGACCGGGACGATGTTGATGCGCTGGAGAAAGGCCGAACTCAAGGTGATCTTGTCGTTCAGGGTCTGCGCCATGGTCGGTTCAATATTGAACTCTTCCTGGGCGCAGCGAACACCGTAGGTCCGGGCAACGGCGGCTTGCAGGGCGTAATAACGCTGCCGGGCTTTAGCGCTCAGGCTCATCAGTAGACCTCCTCTTGCGGGTCATCGACAGCGCCGGTGGTGGGCGGGATCTCTTGGCCCGCGCCCTGGTTCAGTGCCTTGTTGAAGGTCTCGGTCAGCGCGTCCAGCGTGCTCTTGAGGCTTTTGTATTCCTCGGACTGGAGCGCGGCGGATGGTTCGGTGGGAGCGGGTTTGTCCGGTTGCGCGGCAAAGGTCGCGGCGCTTTTTTCGAGGCTTGCTGCCGCGTTGCCGAGTTTTTCCACTGCGGCGGTAAAGGCCTCGACCGATTTCGGTTCCATGGAGGGGGTCTCGTCGTGAGGGGGTTCAGGCGCGTCTTTACGGTTCAACTGGCTAAACAGCCGGGAGAAGAAGGCCATGACGCGGGTGTCGTCGGGATCGCTCGCCGACAGGTCGTCCAGCGGTTCGGGGGCGCCGAAATGGTTGCCGTCACCGGCCCTGCGCGAGAAATGCAGGGCGTCGGTGCCGAGGCTGGCGGGCTGGTCGGTGATCGCGAGGCCCGCCAGGTAGGGTTTGCCGCTGTCGGCAAAGTTGGGGCGGATCTCGATGCTGGTGAAGAGCTTCTGCGCTTCCTTGTTGAGCTGGAGCAAGCGGTCGTTGGGCTTGAGTTGGGCAAACAGGCCGACGCGGCCGTCAGCCAGGTCTCGGCACTTGAGGGCGGCGACAGTACCGAAATTCCCCAGGTAGCGAATGTGTTCGTACCAGATGACGGCGGTGTAATGGTTCGGGTTGTAGTGGGTCGCCATGTCGCGCAGGTCCTGGGCATCGAGGGTGCGGCCATCGGCGGTCTTGCCGCTGGTGGCAACGCGTTTCCAATCGGTGACAAGGGCGCGGGTCATAAGGGTGTTTGCTCGGTTGGGTATGCAGTTGCCGTCACGATAGGCACCTGAAAGACCGTGAACAAACGGTTCTACTGCGCGTTTCTCCTATAAGTGATAAGTAGGATTTTTTCGGGGTTTTTGAGCGGGTTTCGCGGGTTTTCGCTGCATAAACTGCGCTCCATGCCCTACTCAATCGAAATCAAAGAGACTGCCAAACGCCTCTATTTACGGCGCTGCAAGCCGCGAGAAATCCAGGCCCAGCTCAAGCTGTCCAACGTCCGTATCGTCTACTACTGGATCGAGAAAGGCGGATGGGATGACCTGCTGTCCGATGAGGAACCGCTGACGGCGGTAAGCCGCCGCATCACCTTGTTGTTGGAAAAATCGGGGGCGCTGGCCAAGGGGGAACTGGACGAGTTGGACCGGCTGAGGCGTTTGGCTCAGGGCAACCAGTGCCTGTTGCAACCGCTCATAAGCGAGGCCCAGCAGGGCGTTGTCGCGTGGCACCTGCCTGACGATCCGGACGGATACAAAGACCTCGCGCGGCATTTGTCCGGGGGAGTACGGGTCCGTAGAATCGGGTCGGGGCCTGCGCATCAGGCGGTAATGCATCAGGACCGTGGACGTGTGTGGCTCAAAAGGGTCGTGCTGTTCAGGGTTCATCGGTGTGTTGCTCCGTGGTTGATACGGATGCCGAGGGGGTTGCCGGCAAGCTCTCCCCCTCAGCCCCATCCTTTCAGGCTTCCCGCTTGGGGCTCGCCGTGTAGATCGGGCGCAGGTTGCGCACGACTTCAAACATTCCCATGTCGATGCCGTCGACCCGTTTCAGGTGAACGGTGCAGACCCTTCTCGGCGGGTCCAGAGGACGCTGGCGCCAGTAGAAGCTGGTGACCAGTTCCGCCAGGTTCGTCGGGGTGCAGACGTCGTAGTAATGGTCGGGCAGCGTGATGCGCTCGGCGTCGCCGTTGATGCTGTAGAAGATGTCCATCAGTGCGTTACCACCGGCGCCCAGCGCTTCACCAGTTGGGTCCAGATCGATTGGCCGTTCTCCACGCGCTGATGGACTTCAACTTCCGGCTGGTAGTCCATGGACAGGACGCTCATGCAGTCCTGGAACAACGCCAGGTCCAATAGACGCAGTTCGGTCAGGTCGAACGGGTAGCTGTCGCCGTCGTAAAGACCGAGCAGGAAGCGACCGACGATGCGGCTCTGCCCGAAGTCCTGCTGCGCGACGTGCACCAGGCGGTTCAGGGCGTATTCACCTGCCACGACGATGAAAGGCCGTAGTTCGCGGTAAATGATTATTTCGACGAGGGACTTGGGCAGGCCGTTGAGGTTGTTGGTCATGGGTGTTGCTCCTTGTTTCGTGATTGAGAAAGTTGATGTCGCTGGGTGTTGAGCCGCGTCCGCATGTCTTCACGCAAAGCGGTTTTTTGCTTCGGGTCGTTGAGCCAGTCGACGATTTCCTGTCGGCTCCACCGGGTCAGCAGGTGGCGGGCAAGGCAATCGCGGCGAAAGGCTTCCTGTTCCGAAAGTTCGGTCATCGTCGTGCTGGCGCGGAGGTCATTCGCGGGCGGGCTCTTGGCGTCTGGAATTTTTGAACCATGGCCGGATGGGAGGGCCGTTTGGCCTTGTTCTGTGCCGTTTCGCGTGCGACTATCGGTCGTTCAGCGGGGGTGGAATGTGCTGAACTATTGAGGTGTGGATAAAGTCCTGGAGCCCCTGTGTTTAAAGGCCCGTAGCGGCATTCAATCAGGCGGGAAGTAATGGAATGTGGCTGGAATGAAAAGTGGTTCAGTGTCGGACGCTGAACTTCCAGTAGTGAGATTTCATAAGTAGCTGTATTCATTTGATATTTACCTCTTAGTTCAAAAATTACAGATGGAAAAGGGCACCACACACAGGCTCTGGGTCAAATCGCAGGCAGCCGATCCCCTTGGATGAAAAACGCTTTCCAGTCAGTTAGTTATCGATGTTTCTTGAACAGCCAGCAGTTGATGGTGCGGCGTTCGATCCGGGAGTAGGTCTTCCGGCTTTCCATGAAGGTGTAGGTCGTGCTCTTTGGCAGGGCGCGCTGGAGTTGCACCCGCGTCAGTACCTCCTGGCCAGCTTTGCGACAGGCCTCCTGAAAGTGTTCGATGTTGATGGCGATGACGCCGCGGTCGCTGCTGTGATTGAGGGTTTCGTGAATTTCCTCGCGGGTGCCGTGGGCGTCGGTGATGCTGACCCGGCGCTCGTTGAGGTACTGGTAGATCTGCCAGAACGCAGCGGCGTCCGGGTGTTCCAAGCGGCAGCGTTGTTGTCGGTCGATGGCCCGCACTTCCAAGTGTTTGGCGAGTTGTTCGGTGTCGGCATCGGTCCAGGCCGGGAACAGCGCTTGTGTGGCGTAGGCGGCGGCCAGGACCTGGGCATGGGTCATGGTGATCCGGGCGTCGGTAATGGCCCCGACCGATTGCATGCGTTGTTCGAAGCGGGGGAAAACGTCGAAGTAGCGGTCGAGCCAGCCTTGTTCGAATGACAGGCAACGGCGCAGGTAGCCGCCCAGGTATCGGGCGTCCAAGGCTTTGAGTCGATCGGCCAAAGGCTTGAGGGCCAGGGAGTGGTGCTCCTTGCTGGCATGCAGGTGAACGATCCGCGACAGGAAGGCTATGGAGGCGTCGACACTGGCGTTTTGTGAGATGGCCAGGGCCCCGCGCCATAGAGTGGTGCGCGTTTCGTTGCCGGTGGTTTTGGCGCCTGTTACGCGCAGTTTTGCGTGGTAGTCGAACAGGTTTTTGTAGTCGTCGAAGTTGAACTGCACAATGACTTTTCGGCCCTGGGCGTCGGTGTATTCGCGGTCCGATTCGATCAGCACCACAGGCAGGTTGCTCACTTCGGCGAAGGCGCGGGAGAGGCCCACGGCACTCGCGCCCGTGCCGCTGGGGCGGGTGCCTTCTTCGTTGGCGCGCCCGGCCAGCCGCCAGAGGAAACGCAGCAAAGTGGTTTTCCCCGCGCCGGGATCGCCGGTGAATTCGAGCACGGCGAATGAGCCCTGGCGGACACCGATCTGCTGGACAAAGAAAGAGGCGGTCCACCAGGACAGGACGGCCAGCCCGTTCAGGCCGTTGACGGCGAGGAAGTCCGGGAACCATTCCGGGTCGAAGTCCCGGCCCTTGTCCATCACAAAGGTGCTGAGGGTGGTTTTAACCCCGTCGCTGCCGACCTCTATGAAGCCGTGTTTGTTGACCGGCAGTTCGCGGCCTTGGTAGTAGCCGTAGCCGGGAAAGCAGTAGATGCCGCTGGTGTCGTCATAGCCCACGAACGGCAGGCTGCGGACGGTGCGCACGGCGCGGGATTCGTCGTTGAGCCATTTGGCTTTGAGCATGGCCAGGACGCTTTCGCCGCCTTCGAAGTTGCCGCCTGGGGTGTGTTCAAGCAGTGAGCGGGCGAAGCCGCGTGGGTCGGTGATCGAGCTGGGGGCCAGGGGCGCTTTGCAACTGCGGCTTTTGTCCGGGAAGCGGAAGTCGAAGAAGTAGCGCTGTTCGCCCGTCACGATGTCCTTTTCCAGATACTCTAGGTCAGGGATGCAGTTCGCGACCTGTTTGATTTTCAGGTGCCGCGTGAAGAGCTCGCGGTTGCCCTCGACCTTGTCGTCTCCCAGGTCTTTGCCCAGTTCGGCCTGGTTAACACGGGCGGAGTAGAGGCGATTGCGGAACTCCATCAGGTAGAAAGCCACCGGCCGGCGCAGGTAGAGCAGGTACGCCAGTTTGGCAGTGCTCTCGGCGGTGAACAGGCGCCCTCGATAGCAGGCCTCTTGCATGAAGTCAGCGGTCAGTTGGCGGTCGCGGTAGACATCGTCCCAGTCGCGTTCGCCGGCCAGGGCGACCCAGCCGATTTCGTGCATCTCGCGCAGTTGGCTCAGGTATTTGGGGATGTATTTGTGTCCGGCCGCGTCGTCGTCCAGGGCGATGACCCAGGTGATCAGCTTGCCCTTGTGGGCCTCGATGATGTCCCACGGGAAGTTGACGCAACTGATCGCGGCTATGGCCTTGAACCCGGCCAGGTGCAGGGCGATGGCGTGGAAGATGCCTTCGACGATGTAGACCCGGTCGTTGTTGTCGAAGGTCGTGCCCTTGGGCATCCAACCGTTGGCCTTGTAGGACATGCCGTGTTTGATACCGGCCTTGATGCCGTCATTGGCTTTGACCGCGGCGGTGTCGATAAGGCGTTCCCAGTAGCCGTTGCACAGGGGGAAGCGCACGGTGTCCGCCCAGGTGCCATCGGCGAGCTTGCGCCGGCCTTGTTCGTACCAGCCTTTCAGGCGCTGGATGTCGAATCCGCGGTTGCGCTGCAGGTAGGCGTCGGCCGTGGCGTTGGGTTCTTCGTTGGTGGCGGGGAAACGCTCACTGAGGTTTTCGAACAGGTAGTGGTAACGCTCGTGGGTCTTCTCTTCGAACTGGCATTCGGACTCGCGATTGCATTTCAGCACGTAGGGTTTTTCCCGGCTGATGAATAGCCGGCGCTGGCCGCAATTCGGGCATTTGCCTTTTTGCAGGTACTTCTTGCCGATGTCTTCGAAGTCGAGCTGGGGGTCTTGCTCCAGGGCGTTCAGGACGTCCGTGCGGTAGAGCTCGTCGAAGTGTTTCTGATCGTGTTTGGGTTTCATGCCGGCCCCTTAACGCAAACCGTCAGTGGTGTTGACGCGCTCGGCCTGGGCGGCGGCTTCGGCCAGCAGGGCGATCATGTTGACCAGAACGGCCTGTTTGGACCCGTCGCCTTTTTCCCTGATCAGGATGCGCCCGAGCTGGATGTCGTGGCGGATGGCACGCTCAGACTGACCAGAGCGACGCGCGAGCTCCCGCACGGTGGTATAGGGCGTGTCGATACAGATCTGCATTTGGTAAGCTCCGTGTATGTATGTGCAGCTAATGTGTACATTCATACACAATCTATGTATTGCAATACACGTTGTCAAGAGGTGAATATGGACCTGGGCAGCAAGCTCAAGGAGATACGTCACACCGAACGGTTGACCCAGACAGAGTTCGGCGAGCTGACGGGCATCAAGTTGGAGACGTTGAAAAGCTACGAGTACGGGCGCAGCAAGTCGGTCAGTTCGGTCGAGTTGCTGAAGGTCACGACCCATCCGCGTTTTGAGAAATACGCGCTGTGGCTGGTGACCGGGAAGACCTGCTCGGAGTGCGGACAAATCACCCCTCTGATCGAGGGGGCAATGACAACCTGCTAGTGAGCAGAGGGGGTACATGGGTATGCGAAAACTTTGGGATGCTGGGTATGAGGCGGGGTGTCATTCAGAGGGCAAACAATGAGCTCTCGATCAGACAATGTGCTGGTGTTCACCGACTTGCAGCGCATCACCGGCTATCAGCGCCGGTCTGATGTCGAACGGTCACTGACCGATCAAGGAGTTCGGATATTCCGGGGACGAACCGGTCCATGGACGACCATCGACTTGATCAACCAGGCTGGCGGTGTCACTCCCGTTAGCGCTGATCAGTACGGGGTGGACATACTATGAGGCGGGCAAGGAAGCGTAAGCACAATCCCCATATCCCAGCCCATATCGACCAGGCCGCCCTCCCCGCTACCATGTACTTCGACCATCGCGGCAGTGGGGTCTGGTACACCCTTCATTACGATGAAACGGGCAAACAACGTCGCAAGAATGTGGCCCCGGCGGATGTCTCGCTCGCGGAGCTTCACCGGATCGTGGACGAGATGTCCAATGTCGACCGTGGGACGCTCCGCTACGTGTGTGAGCAGTTCCACGAGAGTGATCGTTACAAGAAGCTCAAGCCCAAAACCCACGACGATTACCGCTACTCCCGCGATGTGCTACTGGCCATTCCCACCAAGCTGGGCAAGCCACTGGGTGACCTGGCAGTGCGCAAGTTCACTTCCGCCCTGGTGCAGCGAGTCATTGATCGGCTTGCGGACGAAGGGACACCGTCCAAGGCTGCACACGCGCTGCGCTACCTGCGCCGTGTGCTGCAGTGGGGACGTAATCGTGGTTTTCTTGAGGTGAATCCTGCCCTTGGTATCGAGGCGCCGATTGAGAGAAAGCAGCGCCGCCTGCCGAATCACAAAGTCATGGATGCGCTGATAGACCGGGCCATTGCGCGTGGTCTACTCACGCGCAATGAGAAAGGCGGCTGCCCTGAATACCTCGGCTACGTCATGGAGCTGGCCTACCTGTGTCGGCTGCGCGGTATAGAGGTCATTACCCTGACCGATGAGAATGAGCTGGAAGAAGGCATTCTGACCAATCGCCGAAAAGGCAGTCGGGACAATATTGTTCGATGGACACCCAGGCTGCGTAAAGCCTGGGACAACGCGAAAGCCTATCGGGCCAAGGTGTGGGCCAAACGCAAAACGGCTATACCGACTGCTCCGTCACGGCGAAACATCATCGTGGCCAGCCATGGCGGCCCACTTCGCAAGTCCAGCCTCGACACGGCCTGGCAGCGGTTCATCACCCTGGCGCTTGCTGACGATTTCATTACCCCGGAGCAGCGGTTCGCCCTGCATGATCTGAAACGGCGGGGTATCACTGACACCGCTGGTACCCGGGCGGATAAGCAGGAAGCGAGTGGGCATAGGGATCCGAAGATGATGGATATCTATGATCACAGCGTGCCTATTGTTCAACCGTCAGTAGACTAAATCTCTACGAAATGTAGGAAAAAAGGACTATGTTAGCCACCTAAAACCTCAGCACTCGAAAGGGAACACCGATGCCAACAGGGATGCCAACACCAGAGCAATTGTGGAACGGCGATGTTTCTTTTTTCTCAATCGACACGGATGTGATCCAATCCCAAGGTTATAATTTCGAAGCAGGCGCGTTAAATCAGCTTCATCGCCAACTCCCGTCAACTATGAACCTACAGCTTACTGATGTGGTGGCTAACGAAATAATAAAGCATCGCATGGAGTCTGTTCTAAAAAATATACAACAGCTTGAAGCAGCCTCTACCAACCTAAAGAGACTTGCAGAACTACCAATGGATGGCCTAATTAGCAACTTTGAAGGTTTGAGTGCAGAAGTGACTGCACGTGCTTTTTTCCGAAATCAAATAGAAAACTATGCAGCAACGTGTCGAGGTGGTGTATTACCTACCCAGGGCGAAGGTATAATAGATGAGTTATTTCGTCGTTATTTCAACACTAGTGCGCCGTTTGGCTTAAAAACTGATAAGAAATCAGAATTCCCGGACGCTACGTCTCTACTTTTACTTGAGGCATTTGCGGCAGCTACTGACTCTATGGGCATCGTAGTTTCTATGGATGGCGGCTGGGAGGCCTTTGCAGCGCAGTCTGATCTGCTCTATTGCGCAAAATCGCTCGACGAACTTACTGCATTATTTATAGCAACGGGGGAAGTAGCCACTCAAATTCAATCGTTGATGAACGAAGCGATTGAAGATTACGACTCATCATTGCACACTCAGTTGAGCGACGCACTAAGAGAGCACGTTATCGGAGCCGCATGGGACGTAGGTGATATTTATTCCGATACCGGCTCTCGGGTAGAGGGTGAGGTTTGTGAATATATCCTAATCAGCTATGAACTCGACCCTGATAGTACGTCCGTGTGGAACAATCAAGGAGACCCAAATACCTGGCTCGTTGAGGTTATGGCACGAGTTATGGTGAACGTCGAAACCTCAGTAACAACATATCTGTGGGACTCGATCGATCGTGACGAACTGGCAATAGACTCAGATAGCGTAAATACCGACGTAGAGATCGAGGTGACAGCTTTCCTCACATGCACAGAGGTTCAAGCAGGCTCGCCCCCAAGCGATTGGGATGTTGAGGTGGAAATCGCACCGGGCACGTACGTGGTCGATGTGGGAGAAGTTGCTACCTTCCCGGAAGAGCTGTGATCTACCCAAGGACATCACGTAACAAGAGATCTGGAGCATACCAACTATGCGGCCAGCCAAGCATCAGCACGTAATAAAGAACAATCTAACCAACTGATTTATATGTTTAAAGCAACTTCCTTGTAATCAGTAGGTCCCGGGTTCGACTCCTGGTGCCGGCACCATACATCAAAGCCCCGCAATGCGGGGCTTTGGCGTTTCTGGACCTTTAGTTTTCGTGCTTTCAAAAAGCTGAAAACGTCCACAAAGTGTCCACACGTAAAAAATCCAAGGCTTCTTTCTGATCGATTTCGAGCGAGTCGGGACCGAATACCTAGAAAGAGATTGAGACGGCTGCGCACCTGGCGCGAGAAGGTTCAGGCGTGGACTTCGCGATCCAGGACATCAGAAACCCACTGATTGATGCTCTTGTGAGCCAATTGCGCCTTGACAGCCACTGTGGCGTGAAGCGCCGGAGCCAGTCGCAGGCTCAGATTTCCAGAGTAGGGCTTCTGTGGAGCACGACCGAGCTTGGCGCAAGTGTCGAGGTAATCGACGACAGCCTCTTCAAACGCTGCTCGAAGCTCCTGAACCGACTCACCATGGAATCCAACGATATCTTTAATGCCTGCGATGTGACCGACAAAAAGGCCGTCCTCTTCGCTGTACTCGATTCGGGCGGCATAGCCCTGGTAATTCATCACGTTCATGGGGTAACTCCTGCTTGTTCAAGGAAAGCCCGAGCATCACGAACCTGGTAAGGCTTTGCTTCTTTATCGGGGTGTGGTCGGTGGAAGGTTCCGACCGCATCGTTCAGTTCAAATCGTACTCGCGACCCATTGCCTTCAATGGTTTTGGCGCCGACGGCACCAAACAGCGATTCGATACGAGCCCATTCCAGCGTGGCCGGAGTGGGCTTCGAGAAGACGGCCTTCAGGGTGCTGAGCTGCTTGTTATTCATGGTATTACACTATGATACCGTACGCGATAGGGCAGCCATTCAATACTGATTGAGTAGAGCCAAGCGTGGCTTTGGCCTATCTGGAGGGGTTAAGCCTGGATCTGGCCACGATAGCGTCCACAAAACGTCCACACCTGAGAAAAATATTTTCTACTCATTTCTAAAACGGCCCCGAAAATATTGATCCTCGTGGGTCTCACCCGATAGATGGCTCGCTGCTTGGACCTGTATGTGGGTTCCATGACCATCCAGCCCCCCATTCCAGAACACACGGACTCAATCAATCGAACGACTACCTATGTATATGCGTACTCGGAGGGACGCCTCCCAAGGCGGCATGACGAGAAATGGCCTTCCAAAAAAACTAATATTTCCTACGTGTTTTGGTCGTGGGAGAATGTTGTGTGCGCTCGCTGCTGGGTCTAAATTCCTGTAGTCGCTGCAAATTCAGCGATACGGGTTTCGCAGCCCGATAGTGAGCTAGCGCACAGCGCCGTGTAAGCGGTTTTTTTATGCCCGCGTTATGGCGGGCTGTGCGCAGGAGGCTTATGCCTGCCGGTTGTCCTAGCTCACCGGTCTGCGAACCTGCGTACAGTTCGCCACCCTTGTTTCGCAGCGAGTGTGGTGATCTCCTAAACTGAGCCAGGAGATTTACCATGGTTAAAAAAATCACTCCCGATCCGCCTGCCGTTTCCAACGGTTCTGTGAAATCAACCCGGCCGGATGCGGCCCGCTTGCTCGATACCCTCGGTCTGACCCTCTCTAAAACCATCGATTACGATGACCCGTTCAGACCTACGATTTTTGCCATCCAGCCAGGTGTCCAAGCTCAGGACGCGCTGACCTACGTGTCAAAATTGCTCGCAGTAGCCGAACTGAATGGAGACGAAATCAGCCTGCATACGAATCCGGTGGAGCGGTCTCTGTTCTGGGGCATGCTTCATTCGGTAGAGATGGCGAGGGCTGTGGTGGATGCGCTGCTTGAGGGATCCACCTCAGACCATCACGTCTCACCGTAGACAACCGCCCGCTCAGACCAGCCTGGCGCCACCATCGATATTCAAGGTGGCGCCATTCATAAACCCGTTGGTCATCAGGAAAACAACCGCAGCGCCCGCCTCTGCTGCGGTGCCCAGACGATGCAACGGCAGCGACTGTTCCAGCGCCGCCACGAACGCATCACGCCCGTCGCCCAGTGCTTTAGTGAAAATGGGGGTATTGATCGGACCGGGTGACAGCGTGTTCACCCGAATCGGCGCCAACTCCAGGACGAGGCCCCGAGCCAGTGCATCCATCGCAGCTGACGCAGCAGCCAACACGGCGGTGCCATGGGCATTGGGGCGATCCGACAACATCCCGGAGATAAAAGTGATGGAGCCGTCTTTCGCCAGGCGTTCGCCCAGGGCTCGAATGGCATGCACCGAAGCCCACAGACGCTCCTCAAATGCCTGGCGCATGTGATCAATCCCGGCATCCAGCACCTTGCCCACCACATACGTACCGGCCAGGAGCACCAGGTGATCTACTTTCGGGATATCCGCCAAGGCGGCGTAGATGGCTTGGCTATCGGTGACATCGGCTGCGCGCCAGGCGTCCAGACCGTTGTCGCGGGCAGCCTGCTCGGCACGGGTGGCATCGGAACCGATGACGGTCACATGTGCGCCGTCGGCCTTGGCCTGAATGGCGGCAGCCAAACCGATGCCGGACGTCCCCCCGAAAATCACCACGGTCCGGCCATGCAGATTGGCGGGCAAAGCTTGATTGAGCGCAGGTGTGGTCGTCATGGTCCATCTCCTTGAACGCCTGGATGGCGTCGATGGGAGAAAGGCTAAAGCCTTGGGTCGAGATTGATAATTAGGGCATAAGTCGCTTTACTCATGCCATGAAGGAACAAATAGGGTTGGACCGCCTTACCGGTCTCATTGCCTTTGCCCGCGCCGCCTCCCTGGGCAGCTATACCGCTGCAGCCCGCGATTTGTCTGTCTCACCGTCAGCCATCAGCAAAAGCGTGCAACGCCTTGAACAGCACTTCGCACTGAAGCTGTTCAGCCGGACCACCCGCTCGCTCACCCTGACCCCGGAAGGACGGGATTTGTACGAGCGGGCCTTGCGCATTTTGCGCGAGGTGGAAGAGATCGATCAGGCCGCCGTTGCCTCTCGGGCCGAACCTTCCGGCACGTTGAAGGTTACCGCGCCGCCACCTATCGGCCTGAACATCCTGGCGCCAGCCATTCCCAGGTTTCGCGAGCGTTACCCAAAGCTCGCCATCGACCTGCGCCTGGGCGACCCGTATTCGGACATCATTGAGCAAGGCATCGACGTCGCGGTACGCGTGGGCAACCTGGCGGACTCGCGACTGATCTCGAAAGCACTGGGGCCTCATCGGATAGCCGCTTTTGCTTCACCGGCCTACCTGGCCAGACGCGGCACTCCGTTAGAGCTCAGTGACCTGGCGCACCACGACTGCGTGAACTTTCGTTATCAAAGCTCCGGCCAGGCATTGCGCTGGCCGTTCAATGTGGACGGAAAAGTGGTCGAGTGGGCACCGGATTCGGCCATCGTCATCGATGCGAGCGATGCCGTTGCAGCCGTGGTGGCAGCGGGTGGCGGAATCGGTATGTCACCGACTTATGTAGCGGCTCCCTACGTGGCTCGCGGGGAATTGAAGCCGCTCTTTCCCGAGTTTACGGTGGACCGGGCTTCTATCACGGCGTTGTGGCCGGAAAGTCGACGAGGCAGCCCCAACGTCAAAGCGTTTGTGGGGCTGCTCGAGGAGCTTTTCTCAACCCCCACCGTCTGGGACGAGATAGTTCGAAACGCTTGAATGTTTGCTTCTGGCCGATAGCTGGCTTTGTTGCGCCGAGGTCGCCTTCAGACGGCTCTCACTTTTCCAACGACGCCCTGTAGTGCTCGTAAGCGCCATCCGCCAGCTTGCGCAAAGCCTTGCCGATATTGGCGTAGTCATATTCATTGAGATTGGCCAGAGACAAACGCCCACCCGGCTTCTTGGTGCCAAAGCCAGTAGCCGGAAGCATAACGATCCCCGTCTCATCAGCGATGCGGAACAACAGCGTATTGGGGTCGACATTGTCATGAACCCAACGCGCAAATGCCTCACCGTACAGGTCTTCGGTAATCTGCTCGAAGTCCAGCAGCGTGTAGTACTCCACTTCGAACTCGTCCACCGGGATAGCCACCCCGAGCTCGCGATAAAGGGCGTGGTGACGCTGGCGAATCAGTTTCTTCAACACCTGCTTGTAGCTGTCGGTACTGTCGATCAGGGCAAACAACGAGAACAGCACCATCTGCACTTGCTGAGGCGTCGACAGGCCAGCGGTGTGGTTCAGCGCCACTGAGCGACTATCGGCCACCAGCCGATCGATGAACTTCAATTTCGCGGTATCGGGCACCAGCGTCTGGTAACGCAGGTTGAGCGAGGCGTGCTTATCTTCGTCATACGCGGCGATTTGCTGGTCGAGGATATTGTCCTTGTGCAGGGCAATCACGCCCAACCGCCAACCGGTACAACCGAAGTACTTGGAGAACGAGTACACCAGGGCGGTGTTGCGTGGGCAGGTCGCAAAGAGCGAGGTGAAGTTGTCGGCAAAGGTGCCGTATACGTCATCGGTGATGATGAACAGATCCGGACGCTGCTTTTCCACCAACTCGGCGATATAAGCCAGGCTGCGGTCATCGATGCGCACCGACGGCGGGTTGCTCGGGTTGACCACGAAGAACACCTTGATCGCCGGGTCCAGCAGCTTGTCCAGTTCGGACTGCGGATACTGCCAGCCCAGTTCCGGCGAAGCATCGATATGCACGACCTCCAGGCCGTAATCTTCCAGCACCGGGATTTCGAAATAAGGCGTGAACGTCGGCATGCCGATCGCCACCTTATCGCCCGCACGGATGATCTTGTTTTCCTTGAGGCTGTTGAAAATGTAGGTCATGGCCGCGGTGCCGCCTTCGACGGCAAAAATATCGAAGTCGTCCCGCGAGACGCTGCCGCCGATCATTTCCTTGACCAGGTATTCACGCACCACTTTCTCGCTGATGCTCAGCATGCGCGGCGGTACCGGGTAGTTGCAGCCCAGGATGCCTTCGACCATTTCATGGAGAAACGCCGGCCCGTCCAGGCCCAACTGGTCGCGCACATAACTGGTGATCTTCATCAGCAGATCGACGCCCGGCTGGCTGGCGTTGTCGGCCAGAAAGCGATCCATGCGCGCTTCGATGCCCTCGACTTTCGGCAGTCCGCCGATGCCGTTGCCCAGGAATGAAAACGACAGCTCGGCCTCGTGGTTGGCAAACAACCCCAGTTGGCAGAACGCCTGGCGCGGCAACGTGGCGAGAAAGTTCGGGTTGCCGCGCCCGGCGTTGAGCATCAGGCGATTCTCTCGGCTGCTCGCGACCTTGATCAGTTCATCCTTGAGCTCAAAGGGGCTCAGCGCTGCGTATTGACTGTAATCATGGGTCATGAACGGGGCCTTGTCTGACGTGCGACCCAGTGGCCGCACGGGAATACGGAAGGGCAATCTCAGGAAAGAATGACGATCAGCACCATTCCCCAGATGGTCAGCAATGTGTTGCCGACGGCATAGGTCACGGTGTAACCCAGGGCCGGGACGTTGCTTTTAGCGGTCTCGCAGATCATGCCCAGGGCAGCGGTGGTGGTGCGCGCACCCGCGCAGCAACCCAGCACCAGGGCGGGATGGAAGCGAAAGACGTAGCGTGCGATGAACATCCCGAGGATCAGCGGCACCGAGGTGGCGAAGATGCCCCAGAGGAAGAGGCTCACACCCAGGGTCTGCAGGCCATGGACAAAGCCCGGCGCGGCATTGATGCCGACCACGGCAATGAACACGTTCAGGCCCACCGAATTCATGAACCAGACGGTGGGCTCGGGGATTCTGCCGAAGGTCGGGTGAATCGAACGCAACCAACCGAAGACCAGGCCGGCGATCAGCGCGCCACCGGCGGTGGAGAGCGTGATCGGCACGCCATGGATGGTGAACACCGCCGCGCCGATCAGCGCGCCGATAAAGATCGCCAGGCCGATGAACGCCACATCCGCCATGTCGCTCTTGCGGTCGGGTTGGCCCAGCTCCTTGGCGGCCGCGGAGGTGTCCGCGGTCAGGCCGGCCAGGGTGATGATGTCGCCACGGTGAATGACCGTCTTGGGCAATACCGGCAACTCGGCGGCGATGGCGCCACGCTTGATCCGGCGAATAAACACACCGTGGGCCGCCGGCAACTGGGAGAGTTGCTCCAGCGTCTGGCCATCGTATTTTTTGTTGGTGACAAAGATATCGACCCCGTCGGCCGGTACGACCAGCAATTCGGGATCGTCCACCTCGGCTTCGGAATGGCCGAGCAACTCCAGGATGTCGGCATTGCGCCCGCCCACCGCCAGGATGTCACCGGCCATGAGGAGGGTTTCAGAGGTCAGGGTCTCGATCTTGCCCTGGCGCCGAAGTCGCTCGATAAACACGCGCTTGCCATGGGAGTGGGCTTCGGCCTGGTGGACGCTGAGGCCGACGAATGCACTGTGCTCCGGCACCTTGTAGGCGCGCAGCACGTAGCGGTGCCAGGCCGTGCCTTCGCTGGCGATGTCCTGGTGCCCGCCCATGCTCAGTTCGTAATCCTTGCAGGCTTCGACCAGGTTGATACGCAAGAGCTTGGGCCCCAGCAACGCCAGAATCAGCGCCGAACCGACGGTGCCGAAAATGTAGGTGACCGCGTAGGCCACCGGCATGGAATCGAGTTGCTGTCGCGCCTGCTCGGCGTCCAGGCCTAGCCGGTTGATGGCATCGGTGGCCAGGCCCATGGACGCGGAGATCGTCTGCGAACCGGCGAACAACCCGGCCGTCGAACCGAGGCCGTAACCGGCGATCCAGGTCGCCAGCATCGGTGCCGCCAGGCACAGGACGCACATGACCACGGCAAACAACGCCTGTGGCAAGCCATCCTTGGCGATGCCACGGACAAACTGCGGCCCCACGCCATAACCGACGGCGAACAGGAACATCAGGAAGAAGGTGCTCTTGACGTTAGGCGAGATGACAATCCCCGCCTGGCCGATGATCAGTGAGGCAATCAGGGTGGAGGTCACCGCCCCGAGGCTGAACCCCCTGAATGACTTGCCGCCAAACCAGAATCCCAAACCCAGGGACAGGAAAATCGCCATCTCCGGGTAGGCACGCAGGGTGCTTTGGAGCCAATTCACATTGCTTTCCTTAAGCTATTTGCAATAAAGGGCACGACCACCGGGGCGCGATGGAAGTCGCGCCCCGGTGGTCGGAGTCAGGCGGGGTTAAAGGTTGGCCGTGGTATCGACGGCCGACAGGGCACCATGGCTGAACGTAGGCCCGGCCTCGGAATGCGGGATCGGATTTTTCTGCAGGAAGGCGATGGCCTTGTGCAGATCATCCAACAGCATCGCGATCAAATCCCGGCTGACGCCATGGCGTACCAGGACTCGCTGAACCACGATGTCCTGGCGATCGGACGGGAGTGGGTACGAGGCAATCTGCCAACCGCGCATGCGTACGCGTTCGGAAAGGTCATAGAGCGTGAAGCCGTGCTCGATACCGTCCTTGAGCTTGTAGCACACCGCCGGCAGGCCGCCGTTGCCGTCGTAGACCAATTCCAGCGGCTCGATCTTGGCGATCTCCGACGCCAGCCATTGGGCGGTGTCCGAACAGGCTTGCTGGATACGGGTATAACCTTCGCGGCCCAAACGCAGGAAGTTGTAGTACTGGGCGATGATCTCGCCGCCGGGGCGACTGAAGTTCAAGGCGAAGGTGGCCATGTTGCCGCCCAGGTAATCCACGTAGAAGATCAGGTCTTCCGGCAAGTCGGCCTTGGCTCGCCAGATAATCCAGCCGACGCCCAAGGGTGCCAAGCCATACTTGTGGCCCGAAGCGTTGATCGACTTGACGCGCTCAATGCTGAAATCCCAGCTGAGCTCTTGCTGAATGAAGGGCGCGATAAAGCCGCCGCTTGCCGCATCGACATGGATGGGAATATCCAGGCCCAGTTCACGCTGGAGGCTATCGAGTTCATGGGCCAGTGCCGCCACGGGTTCGTAAATACCGGTAAAGGTGACCCCCAGCGTCGCTACCACACCAATGGTGTTTTCGTCACAGAACTCGCGCAAGTCTTCGGGCCGCAGACCTAGCGCGCCGTCTCGCAGGGGCACTTCGCGAATTTCCACGTCGAAGTAACGCGCGAATTTCTTCCAGCAGATCTGCACCGGGCCGCACACGAAGTTCGGTTTATCGGTCGACAGCCCCGCGGCTTCGCGACGTTTCTTCCAGCTCCACTTCAGGGCCAGGCCGCCCAACATGGCGGCCTCACTGGAGCCCGTGGTCGAGCAGCCCACGGTTTGCCACGACTTCGGCGCATGCCAGAGATCGGCAATGATATGCACGCAACGGTTTTCAATTTCGGCCGTCTGCGGGTATTCATCCTTGTCGATCATGTTCTTGTCGATGGAGTCGGCCATCAACTGCTGGACTTCCGGCTCGACCCAGGTGGTGCAAAAGGTCGCCAGGTTCTGCCGGGAGTTGCCATCCAGCAGCAACTCATCGCGTACCAGGTTATAGGCCGTCGAGGGTGCGGTGGAGTGGTCGGGTAAGCGGTATTTGGGCAAACGGCGCTCTGAGGCACCGCTTGAGTAGACGTCTTCAATGGAGGGATCGCGCGTTTCTACGGTCTGGTGCAAAGCCATGAAGTAACTCCATAATCGGCAACGGAGCCAGGCAAGCAGCAGGGTGTGCTTGGGCTCAGCCCGGGGCTCAATCTGACCCTCGCCGCAGTGCCCGGCAATCGCATTCGGCGCCATGACCTTGGCATCTGGCGCCATCTGCTTCGTTTGATATGGACAACGCTTTAACGTGAACGTCGGCAGAATCCGATAGTCTACCGCCAGCCACGCTGTGCTTCACAGCAACCATCAAGGAACGTCCATGCCTGAGGTCATCCCCTCATTAGCGCATTTCATGATCGACGCCTTGCGGTCGACGGGGCTGGACATCGACAGTTTTTGCCAGACCGTGGACCTGGACGTGCAGGCCTTGAGCTTCGACGAGTCATGGATTCCGCGGGTCAAGCTCTACCGCCTCTATACCCTGGCCGCCGAACTCTCCCACGACCCCGACATCGGCCTGCGCGCCACCTCGCAAACCGGCCCCGGCATCTTCGATGTGGTGGGTTATGTGATGATGTCCAGCGCCACGTTGTACGCGGCGCTGGAACGACTGGTCCACTTCGTGACCTTGCTCGACACCTCCATCGCCATGTCATTGCATAAGGAGGGCGGACAGCATCGTTTCTCGTGCCACTTTCTGGACGCGAACCAGGTCCCGCGCCAATACGGCGATGCCGGCATTGCCACGATGTTCGGCCTGTGTCGAATGCTGGTAGGCCCGGCGCTTCAGTTGCGCGGAATCAGTGTGATGCATTCGGTTCCGGCGGATGTTTCGGTGTACGAGCAAACATTCCATTGCCCGGTGAAGTACGGCGCAAGCTGCTATTCGATTGTGTTGGCCAACAGCGATCTGGAAAAACCGCTTTCTTCGGCGAACAAGGAATTGGCAACCTTGCATGAACTGGTTGCCGAGATGCATTTGTCGACCCGCCGTTATTTCTCTGTGCCGGGGGAAGTGCGCAAGATGATTCTGGAGTCGTTGAGCGAGGGCGTCCCGCACATTGAGGACATGGCCAAGAAGCTGTGCATGAGCAAGCGGACCTTGCAGAGGCTGCTGCAGAAGGCCGGTCAGCCGTATAAGGAGTTGGCCAATGAAACGCGTCGGGGTCAGGCGGAGTTTCATCTGGGTAATCTGTGCTGCAGCTTGCAGGAAGCAGCGTATCGCGTGGGGTTTCGGGAGTTGAGTAGCTTTTATCGGGCCTGTCATCAGTGGTTTGGTATGACACCGGGGCAGTATCGGATGCTGTTGACGTCGAAGACTCGGGATGCGAGGGAGGGTTTGTTGGGGGATGCGGTGGCTAGCGGGCCCTCATGATTTTCGAGGAGCGCTACACGCTTTTGTGACGGGCAAAGAAAAGGGCGGCCCCAACCGTTCGATGGCCGGCGACAGTGATGAAGCCCCATCGAAACCACCCCCCGCCAACCGCGTACTTGAAACGCCATGCGATCACGGTCCAAGCAGGCAGCGCTTGATAGGGGGGCGCCCCTCAAGCAGGGCATCCACCACCGCACGCGTCACTTCAACCGAATGCAACATGCCTCGCCCTCGACGGCATCTGGTTAATTCCGATTGTCTAAACACCGATAATATCAATATGATAGCTCAAAGTTTTTTGGTCGTTGGATTCGCCACCTGTAGCACCTGCGCACCCAACGCCAAAACAGCTGCAAGCGGTGCTACAACCGCTCCGCGCTGAAGGAATCTTTGAATTGCTGAAGGTTAAGAAATGGACTTCACTCCTATCATCGCGCAGTTCTGGAGCACGTTTGGCTGGTTGATTCCGCTGATAGTGCTGATCGGCCTGCTCAAGTTGCCTTGGGCCAAGGGTCACATCGGCGAACTCCTGGTGCGTCTGTTCGCCCATTGGCAACTGGATAAGCAAACCTACCGCTGCCTGCACAACGTCACCCTGAGCACACCTGACGGCACCACGCAGATCGACCACGTCTTCCTCTCGCCTTACGGCATCTTCGTGCTGGAAACGAAGAACATGCGCGGCTGGATCTTTGGCAGCGAGAAGCAGCCACAGTGGACGCAAAAGCTCTACAAACGCACGTTCAAGTTCCAGAACCCGCTACGGCAGAACTACAAACACCTCAAAGCCCTGGAAGCCACCCTTGGTGTTAACTCCGAGCATCTGTACTCGGTCATCACCTTCATCGGCGGCAGTACCTTCAAGACTCAGATGCCGGCCAACGTCACCCAGGGCATTGGCTTTATCCGCTACATCAAATCATTCCAGCAGAGGGTATTCAGTGAGGCCGAGGTCGACGTCCTCATGCACGCCCTGCAAACCAGCAGGCGCACGCCATCCCTCGCGACCCACCGCGAACATGTGCAAAACCTGAAACGCCGTAGCGACCCAAACGCCGAGCGGCAATGCCCGAAATGCGGCAGTGATCTGATGATCCGCACCGTGAACTCTGGCACGAAGGCAGGACAGCAATTCTGGGGGTGTCCGATGTTTCCCAAGTGCAGAGTGAGGCAAGGTCTGTAGCCAGCTGCTGGATATAAGCTGACAGATATGGACGGGGTAAGCTGCCGGTGAAATCGAAGAGTTCGACTCCTCATCAAATGTCCACTGCACATTCATGGCTTGCCCTCTCTGGCATGGAGTGTTTCCTAGCCATCACCGTAGCATCACGACGAAGGTCAACGCAGAACAGGTGTCGATGATCCTCGATGAAAGCGAGGTATCCAGGATGATAAAAAATGATGAACGGCCCTTTTACTATTCAACAAATGGTTGAATAATGACCGTACTGAATAGGTAGCGCTGACCGGTGTAAGCGCCCATCCACCTCGCGAGAGGTCCGCACCATAGAGTGGGATAACCAAGAGATTCCGGATTAAAGAAAGCCCCCGCATTGCGGGGGTTTTTCTTTTCTCAGCGAGGCATCTTGATCTCTTTACCTTGATACCGGTTCAGCAGGATAAAGTTGAAGCTGATTGGCTTCTTGTACTGCAACGGATCATGGCGCTCGTGGGCACTATTCACAAAGAGGTTCAGGTGAGCGCCCTCGGCTTTCCTGGCTTTGGTTACGGTGAAAAACACTGCGTAGTCGAAGACCCGTCCCCGATGCATAACCTCTATGATCACGAACTCCTCCCGACCGGTGTGCATACACCGCCGTTCTCCCAAGGTGGCGATGATGCCTGGCAGTTGCTTCGATAGCTCCCAGCGAAGGCTGCAAAACACCCGACTTTCCCGTGAGTCGGCGTACCAGCTCTCCTGATGGACCTGCTCTTCGAGATGAGGGGAGCGAGAGAAGCAATGCAGCCCATAGGTCACATTCACCTTAAGCGACAAGCCAGGCTTGGCATCCTTGGGAGGAATGGTTACTTCCCACAGATGAGGGGCCAGATGGCTCAGGTCATAGACCACCCCACCTATGGTTGCTGCCTTCCAGGCAATACCGCTTATTGGTTTTCCCATTTTGCCGTTCGTTCAGGATCCGATCATCGCCATTATGAAATGCACAGACTGAGTCATCTGTGATTCACCAATGACGGGAGCAACGTCAAAGACCAGACTGCCAAAGCCTCATGGGTCATCCGAAAGTACTCTTCCTCGCACTTCCAAGTGGGCAAAGGCTGAGTTGTAACAGATCGGCTCTTCTCGGCAGATACCATCAAGGCGACTCCGTGTTGTGAAATTCAGCAGCCACCAACGGCGGTGACTGCTGATATGGATTGCACTTCATGCTTGCGGCGAGCCTTCCAGCCTCCCGGTTGAATGGCAAACAACGCGGGATTGAACGGATCCTCGGGAATAACCGGTTTGGAGTACGTGAACGCGAGAGGATCAAGCAAGCGGGGCGTGATTGCCGGCTCCAGCTCAGTTGGGTTTAAGAGATCAGAAGAGACTTTACGCCGGTAGATCTTTTTGTCGGTAGTGCTAGGGGCTTTGCGAGTGGGCTGCAGATCAGGGTTAATTTGATTTGTCATGGTGACGCTCCTTATAACCGCTCTCGCGGTGCGGTGCGCCTGTTTTGCACCGGGTGTCCAGCCCGTATCACTGAACTGACAGTGGCTTCTGAACACTAGCCCTGGCGTCTGACGCTCGCAATACTCTTCAACACCTGAAACTCGTGGGAAATACGAGTTTTTTCGGAAGGCCATTTCTCGTCCTAACGGAGCTGCGCGAAAGGTACAAAACCTGAGCCAGATCACCCAGAACGACCCGGTCCTCAGCGGCTGCAAGGCACACATCGACGCGACACATCAGGATGTCCAATCACCGCTGCCGAATGAGCCTGGAGAGCTGACAGCGTTGCAAGCCCAGCCCGTCATAGGGGCGCCCATTGACGCGTTTTCACTCCTTTTCCCCTGTTTCAGCAAACGCTGAAACAGGCACAAACGGTGAAATTCTTTAATCGCGCCACCGTCCAAGGAAGGCACTAAACCCTCCGCTCAGGTACAATCAATTTTCCTGTACAAAATATATAACCGGGTGAATTGATGTCCGAAAACACACGTGACCGCATTGTCTTCCTCGACTACATGAGGGTATTTGCTTTCATCAGTGTGCTGATCGGTCATAAATTCGAGCCCGAAATGGCTGCGATGCTTTCGGCCTCTGCCGATCATGCCTTACTCAACACAATCGCCACTTTCCTCTACAACATCTGTTATGGCGGTGCGGCGGGCGTCATTGTCTTCTTTATCACCTCAGGCTACATAATCACCCACGTCCTACAGACCGAGTCCTCACCTGACTTTCTAATCAAACGTCTCTTTAGAATATACCCTTTATACATCGCTGCAGTTATCATAGAAGCCCTCACTTACTACCCGTTTACCGGCACCATCGAGACATCGCTAAAAGTATTGATCCCCAGAATGCTACTGATCGGTGATTTTTTCGAAACCCCTTACGCACTGGGCGGCGTCGAGTGGACGCTGAGAATCGAACTGGTGTTTTATTTATTCATGGCCCTTTTAAAGGCGACGGGCATCCTTGGGAGAACGACATGGCTGCCACTGGCCTTGCTCGCGGTCACCGCGACCCTGTACGCACTGCCTGAATTTCCAGCGGCGGACCAATGGCTTCATGGCTACTTCACTTTATATTCACCGTTCTTGTTTATTGGCATATGCCTATATTTGCTACAAACAAAAAAATCCCCCACCTACCTCTGCCTGCCGGTCATCATAACAATTACTGCACTTTTCATTAAGAACCTGGCTATCCTTCATCCCGCATGGTCAGTGTTCAATTTCGCAATACCCGCAGTCCTGATATTCATCAGTGCATGGCTTGGCCGAAAGCACTTGCCCGACAGTAGAGTGCTAAGGCTCTTGTCGAACATGACCTACTCCATCTACTTATTTCACAATTGGCTGTGGAAGATCATCACGAAGAATCTCAAAATACATGAGATAGACTATCTACCCGTAAAAATCCAAGCGTTGATCGTTCTATTTTTTGTGTGTTATATAGCCCATAAGACAATAGAACTTAAGGCCATCAAAGCCGGTAGATACTTGACCGTTTATTTCAAAAAGAAAAAGGCCTACCCAGTAGAAACGTCACAAACAACCTGACCGGATGATACGGTTCCCCTCACCGAGCCGTGAGGAGAACCGGTATCCACTATCACTCCTCTTCCCCTCCGCGATAAAACCCACGTAAAAAACTCTCCAGCGCCTGCTCTTCAACCGTCCATTGCCCATGCCCCAGATTGGCAATCAGATCCCGCTTGCGCATCCGCTCCAATCCGGCCTGTACCTGCTGCGTAGTCGGCACCAGCCCACTCGGCAGCTCATCGGCCAAGGAACGTCGATACTCATCGGCATACAGCGATGCCCCGGTAACAATCCCCCTGAGCAGCAATTGATCCAGCGGTGGCAGGTCTTGCAGCAATGTCGTGAATTGCCCCTCATCCACCATCCCCGCCCAGACAATCTTGTCGGCTTCCTTGACCGGAATCCCTTGGGTCAGGCTCGTGGTAAACAACGTACGCAGATAATGCGGCGTCATGCCCCGGGCGACGTACAAGCGATAGGCCTGCTCCACCTCCCAGGCGTTGCCCGTGGTTTCCCGGTAAAGCCGGCCAAAATGCTCCGAGAACTCTCTTCCCAGATCAGGGAAATTCAGCTGCGAGCCAAACTGATAGAACGGCGCTTTGCTACGCCGGAACATGTTCGTCAGGCCGTCCTGGGAAGAACCGGTGAATACCGCGAAAACGCTCCCTTGGCTGGTCGTCAGCAAGGAGCGGAGTGTGGCGGTGAAGTTCTCAAAGGCCGGGCGGGTGGCCAGATGCTGCACCTCGTCAACGATCAGCAGCGCCTTGCCCTTGCCTGCGACGTTGAAGCGTTCGAATAACTCATGGATGGAAGGAATCCCCGCCTCTGCCAGTTCGGCTTCGGCAGACGCAGAGTCCATTCCCAACCCCACCTTCAAGCCCTTGAGCGAACGCTTTGGCCTGGCCCACCAGGTTTCAATCCGGGTCAGCAGACTGGTTTCATGCAGCGCCTTGGCGAGCGCCGCACAGATCACTCGTTCAGGATCGTCCTTGTTGGACCAAAGGTCCGCATAGGCCACTACAAAACCTTGCGCCTCCGCCATAGGTACCAGATCACGCAGCAGGAACTGCGTTTTACCTTTACGGCGCGGGGCGAACAGCGTCGTGGCCTGTTGGAGTTGGTTCTCGAAGCCCATCAATACCTGCTGGGCAAGGACCGCGCGGGGGAAGTAGAGACGGTCAGGTGTCATGGTTATGCCAAATTATGTGAAAAAACATAATTATGATTATTGGCATAATTCCACATATTGCAAGCCCGGAAATGACACAGCCCTCCTCACGCAACCATGAGAAGGGCCGATATCAAAACCTCAGCCATCACAAAAAACTGACCACCCCCTCAGTGATGCGCCCCCATCGTAGTCCCCCCCACCCCATCCGGCAGCTCGATACTCACGTTCTGCATCATCCCCTGATCCTCATGATCAAGAATGTGGCAGTGCAGCACGAACTCCCCGATATAACGCTGGTACCGGGTCCGCACATACAAGGTGTACATCCCGCTGCCATCGGTCTTGCCTTTGACGAACAGCGTGTCTTTCCACACCCCTTTCATACCGGCATATTGCGCGTCGTTCTTGTCCGTCTTGTCCACCGCACCCGGTTCACTGAGGTCCACGCCATCCGGGCCGATGATCTTGTCGATCTGGAACGGGTTCACATGAATATGGAACGGATGACTGGCATACGCCGATTGCAGGATCCAGGTTTGCGCATCCCCCAGCTTCAGATGACGATCGATCACCCCCGGCTGATAAGGCACGGCATTTTCAGCGGTAGTGCCCACGGCGAACTTGGTGTGGTCCGGGTCTTTGGTATCGATCAGGAACACCAGTTTCTGCTCACCCTTGATCTCACTGGCGACGATAGTCGGGTGCGGGATGAACTTGTCAAAGCGCAGGTCCTTTTTCAGATCCGCCACCACGGTGGCCTTGATGTCCGCCGGCATGTTGCGTTCCGCCGCCGCCAGCAGTTCCTCAGTCAGGCGCGCCTTGGTGTTCGCCACTTTCGGCCCAGGGCCCACATCGACAAAACCGAGCAATTGGCGACCGTTGGCCTGCTGGCTGACCCCGCCTGAAGCCGTGGAAGGTTCATCCGTCACGCAGTAACGCCCCGGCTCGGGGAAAACGATCAGCAAATCGTTGCGATACCCCGGCTGCAGGGTGATGACCTGGCGGCTCTGGGCCTGTTCCATGGTCAGGCCGTCGGAAGCGATCACCTGGTACTCGACCGGCTGGCCGGTGCATTGCTCCTCGATGAAGTTGGCCGACGCCAGGGCCGCGATGCCCTTGTCGCTGGCCGGCTTGGCGCTGTCCTTGAGTTTGCGGAACAGCGGCCGGATGGTGTCGCGAATCCCCGCGTGAACCAGGCGCCAGCGCTCAACCTGACCGGGCCGTGCATCGTCGAAGATCGGCTGCACCAGGCCGTTGACGCTGGTGTAGCGCCCCGAGTCGGACCAGCTGGAAGGCTGCAGTTGGTCGAACGACTCGACAACCCCCACCTCGCCCGGTTTGCAGGTCCAGTCCAGGGTCATCTTGTCCTTGCCGTCCTTATCCTTCACCGTCTTGTAGCGGAACTTGTCGGCAGTGTCCCGGCACGCATAGGGAATTTGCTGGAACACCAGCAAGCGTTCCTTGAAAGACTTGCCATCAGCGCCCTTGAGCAGGGTGTCGATATCGCCATTGGTGTCGGCGGTCGGCTTGCGATCGCCGTGGATGATCAGCGCGCCGGCCATGCCGCTGGCGACCTGGATCGCGGTGGAACCATGGCGATGCGGGTGGTACCAGAAGGTGCCCGCCGGGTGGTCGGCCGGGATGTTGTATTCGTACTGGAAACTGACCCCGGGGTTGATCGACAGCAGCACGTTGTCGCTGTTGCCCGTGGGGCTGACCCATAACCCATGGGAATGCAGGTTGGTGCCGTTGAAGCAGTGCGGCACGTCCGGCCTGCTGTCGTGGGCGGTGCAGCTGGGGTCGGGTGGTAACTGGTTGTTGAGGCTGATGCGGACGGTGTCACCCGGCGTCACGTCGATGGTGGGTGCGATAAAGGGCGCCTTGGGGTCGACACCGGTGCCGACGTAGCTACGCAACATCACCGGCACTTGCGCTCCGGTGGCCGGATCGAATATCTCGTTCCTGGTGTACTTGATGATCAGGTCCAACTGCCGCTCACGCCCGACATGGGGCTGGGGTGCCAGGGGCGTGGGGGTGGACTTGAGCAACAGCGTACCTTCCGCCGCCTTGGCCGTCGGTGCCTGCTGTTCCAAAGGCGGCGGGTTGTTGAACAGCCGGGAGGCTTCCACTGCCTGTGACGTAGTGGCGGCCCCCATCACCGCCAGGGCCAGCAGCCCCAGAGAGTACGGATAACGGAGCCTGTCCTTGCGCATTCCTGTCATGGTGTTTCTCCTGTGGAGCAACCGTGGACATCGTGGTTTGGGCACAGGAAAGAGAGGGGAGGCAGGCGCAATGGCATGGGTATCCAACAGCTGCAATCCGTGCAGGCATAAAGCTAGTACGTTATCCACGGAACGCAATGTCTATTGGGGTTTGCGCGCTTTTTTTGCCCAAAAAGTCATCGCGCCACGGGCGACGCAAAACCTTCGAACGCCTGCCGCAAGGCCTTGGCATATTCGCGGCTGCCGAGGGTCATGCTGTTGATATGGTTACCGCCTTTTATCAGCAGCAATTGCTTGGGCTGCGCGGCCGCTTCATACAGGGCCTTGCTGAAACGCGAAGGGACATAGGGGTCGTCGGTGCCATGGACGATCAGCACCGGGATGTCGATCTGGTTGATCTTGTCGATGGAGTCGAATTTCTCCGAGAGAATCCAGCTGACCGGCAGCGAGGTCGGGATCGCCGCTCGCGCCGCATCGCCCAAGTCGGTAAAGGTCGACTCGATGATCAACCCCGTGGCTTTAGGCGCCGCCTTGTCGCCGGCCAGGCGCTCGGCAAGGTCCACCGCCACCGCACCACCCAGGGAATGGCCGTAGATATAGCGTTTGTGGACGTCGGGTTGCAGTTGCACCAGGCGCTTCCAGGCATTGTCCGCGTCCTGGTAGACGCTGCGCTCGGAAGGCAGGCTGCCGGGGCTGTCGCCGAAACCGCGATAGTCGATGGCCAGCACCGAGAAGCCCAGGTCGCGCAGTTGGGTGATCCGTCCGACCTGCGCCGTCAGGTTCCAACGGGTGCCGTGCAGGTAGAGGATCGCCGGCGCATTTGCCCCGCTCGACGGCCACCACCAGGCATGCAGGTAGTCGGAACCGGCCAGCCCGTCGCGGATGGGAATCCGCAGTTCCCTGACCCCCGCCGGTACGCCGCTGAACCAGCTCGCTGTGCCTGGCTGGATATTGAACAGCAGTTCGCGCTCTTTATAAGCCAGCCGCGAACAGCCATAGGGCAGGCCGACGGCGAGAAACACCGCCAGTAATCCCAGGGACAACCAGCGACGACGGGCGATAAAGGTTCTGACGGTCATGGCGCCCGGGTCTCGCTTGCAAGGGATGCAGTGGCTCACAAAGCCCACAGATTACTCGCAAGCGCGCGCACCAACAAAAACGCCCCGAACCAGTCGGGGCGTTTTTTTCAACCTGGGATCAGGCTGCTACAGCCACGTCGCTCGATCAGAACACGTTGATCGGGTAGTCGACGAACACACGGACTTCGTTACCGCCAACGTTGTAGTCGCGCGATTGTTCCGACACACGCAGGATCGAGCTACGCAGCTTCACGCTCAGGTCTTTGGCCGGGCCGCTCTGGACCACGTACTTGATCTGGTTGAAGAACTCACGCTCGTTGCCGCCAGTGAAGACAGTACCGGCGCTGTTGACGCTGGTGATGTTGTCGCCACGGACGTAAGCCACGTTGTAGGTCAGGCCAGGAACGCCAAGGGTGGCGAAGTCCAGACCGTAGCCCACCTGCCAGGAACGCTCGTCGGCAGCGTTGAAGTCAGACCAGTAGGAGTTCGCCAGGTTGATGGTGTTGCCGCCATCGCCAACGCGACCCTGATCCTTCTGGTAACCACCGTACGGGTAGCCCAGCAGGCTGGAGCCGGTGCTGCTCTGGTGTGCGATGGTGAAAGAGTGAGCACCCAGGGCGTAGGTGGCCGCCAGGCTCCAGATCTTGTTGTCACGACCTTGAGCACCTTGGTCCGCTGCATAGCCACGGTCCAGCTGGGTACGGTAGCCGTTGAAGTCCAGGGTCAGGGACTGGTCCGACGCGATCGGGAACACGTAGTTCAGGTTCACGTACTGCTTCTTCAGCACTTCATCGACGTCAGAGGCATACAGCGACGCCTTGAACTGGTCGGTGAACTGGTAAGTACCGCCCAGGATGTCGATGCCTTTCAGGCCACCGCTGTCACGACCTTCGGCGCTCTTGCGCGATTCAGCGGTGAAGTGACCGGCGTTCAGTTCCAGACCCTTGATCTCCTTGGAGGTGATCAGGGTACCGGTGTAGCTTTCCGACAACAGACGGGAGTTGTCGTAGTTCAGCAGCGGCAGGGCCGGCATCTGGTCACCGTAGGTCAGTACGGTGTTGGACAGACGGAATTTAACCGCGGCGCCGCCCTGAGCCAGGTCTTTGGCCGGGTTGCCGTTATTGTCTTGCTTGAAGAAGTCGATACCTTGCGCGCCGGTTTCGCCGCGGCCACCGTCCAGACGCACAGCGTACTGGCCGAAAGCATCGACACCCACACCTACGGTGCCTTGGGTGAAACCGGACTTGAAGGTAGCGATAGCCGCTTGGCCCCATTCGATCTTGTCATCGGCGCCGCTCTTGTAATCGCGGTTGATGTAGGCGTTACGCAGCAGGACATTCAGGTGGCTGTCGTCAACAAAACCCTTGGAGTCCGATTGATCACTGGCCATGGCCTGGGTAGCGCCGAGGATGCCCAATGCGAGCAGACCGATCCGTTTGTTCAACATGTTTTATTCCTTAATCTCTGGATGAAACGCCCTGCGGCTTCGAGCTGAAATGTTGTGTTGATGCTTCACGCAAAAACAAAAAGGCCCGCCTGCAATGGATGCAGCGGGCCTTTTATTATTTTAAGTGTATGGCGTATGGCCACAGGCGTAGGGCGAATCCTATCCGCGACACGAGTATTGTGTCAATTTCGTTAAACTCCATAAAATAGAAGGGATTAGCGAGTCAACCTCGAAAAAAGGCATATCCGCCACCGACTGTCATTTATCTCCAGGCGACATCGCCGTCCCCTCATAAACCCTCCCGTTTCAGGACGAACAGCCATCCAGACCACAGGACGGTCCGCTGGCGGCCGGGGTGGCGGGTGCCAGCGATTGGCTGAGCCAGGCAACGAACGCGTCGGGTTTGCCCAGGTAAGGGCCGATATCGATCAGGCTGAAGTGGCCATCCGTCTCCAGCGCCAGGGTCGGAAAACCCTGGCCGCCGACCCGGGACAACAAGGCGCGACTCTGCTTGAAATGCTCCGCCGCCACCGCTCCGCTGTTCCGTTCAAAAGCGGCCTTGAAGGCCTCCGCATCGAAGCCCAGTTCAACGGCCAGCGCCAGCAGCACGTCCACATCGGCCAGGCGCTGTCCCTCGACATAATGCGCGGTCTGCTGGCGGCCCAGCATCTCCAGTCCGCGCCCTTGCAGTTGTTCGGCCGCCAGGACCGCACGGGTCGGCGGCGTGGAATCGAAGATCGCCGTCGAATCCCGCAGCAACCCCTCGAAATAGGCCTGGCCAAACGGCTGGCCGGTGTACTCGGCAATCCGCCGGTCGTGGGGCATGACGTAATCACGCAGGTTCGAGGAGACGAACTGGCGGTTGTTACCGGCCATCATGCCGCCGCCATGCAGGACCACGGGCAACACCTGACTGGCGGCCTGGATCAGCGGTTTGGCGCCATAGCACCAGCCGCACAACGGATCGTAGATGTAGTGAAGGACGCTCGAGGCAGCCATGGAGATCTCCCGAAGGTATCAATGAGTTCGATACCTTCAGACTAGTCGCTGGCGACCCATCGAAAAACGCCGGAATGACTCCTGGTTTATTGCGTAAACCGGTCGAATCAGAAAACCCGGCGCCCCAGTAACACGCATAAAAAAACGCCGCTGCCCGAATCGCTCCGGCCAGCGGCGTTTTTGTGCAAAGTCCTTTTAACCCTGTAAAACCCCGAGCAAGGCCTCCAATTCAGCATCGCTGAACAAGCCTGCGGGGTAACGGTCGGTAATCATCCGACGAGGATCCTGAGCACGGGTGGTACGCGTTCCATTGCTTTTCAACCACTGAGCCAGGACTTGAAGCGACTCGCTCGTCACCGACAGAGGGTGCGAAACCCGCTCACTGGCTACGTTCATCTCAGCGCTCTCCTGGTTCATGAGCGGCTAACTTACTTAAGGTTTATGACAGAACGTCGCACTGTAGAAGACGCTTCGTCATATAAAGGAAGCCGATACAAGAGCTATGCCAAAGTGCCAGTTCAGCAGTCGGAAAACCAAAAAAAACCCGCAGTCCGTAAGGGCTGCGGGTTTGATAGGGGGGTCGCTTAGCAGTAATGTATAAATGCCATCATTTGTAGCATTGCATCTTTTGTTACAACTTCACTCAACCTTTGTGTGGCGCAGGTTGTTGTTGTGTAAGGCAATGGATATTTCCGCCCCCCAGTAACAACTCACGCCCTGGCACCATGACGACTTCGTGTTGGGGGAACAGGTTCTGCAGGATTTCCCTGGCCACGCTGTCCTGCGGGTCATCGAAGCTCGGCGCGATGATGCCGCCGTTGACGATCAGGAAGTTCACGTAGGAACCGGCCAGGCGCACCGAGGGATTGCGTTCCTGGCTGCCCGCCACCGCGTCCACCCCGGCACACTCTTCTTCCGTGGCATACAGCGGCCCCGGAATCGGCATTTTGTGCACTATAAAAGGGCGACCTTTGGCGTCACGGCTGCTTTCCAGCACGTTCATGGCCGCCTGGCAGCGTGGGTAGTTGGGGTTTTGCGGGTCGTCGGTCCAGGCCAGCAGCACCTCGCCCGGACGCACGTAGCAGCAGAAGTTATCCACATGGCCGTCGGTTTCGTCGTTGAACAGGCCGTCCGGCAGCCAGATCACCTTGTCCACCGCCAGGTGTTCGGCGAGCACCTGCTCGATGGCTTCGCGGGTCAGGTGCGGGTTGCGGTTGCGATTGAGCAGGCATTCCTCGGTGGTGATCACCGTGCCTTCGCCGTCGACATGGATCGAACCGCCTTCGAGCACGAAGCCTTCGGTCTGGTAACGCGGGCAGCGCTCGATTTCGAGGATCTTGCCGGCTACCTGTTCGTCGCGGTTCCACGGCGCATAGAGGCCGCCGTCGAAGCCGCCCCAGGCATTGAAGCCCCAGTTGACGCCGCGTACTTCACCCTGGTTGTTGATGACAAAGGTCGGACCGCTGTCACGGACCCAGGCGTCGTCGCTGGACATTTCCACCAGGCGGATATTCGGCACGTCGAGGCGCGCCCGGGCGTTTTCATACTGAGCGGCGGACACCGCCACCGTTACCGGTTCGAAACGCGCAATGGCCCGGGCCACGGCGGCGTGGGCCGCCTGCGCCGGCTTGCCGCCCAGGCGCCAGTTGTCCGGACGCTCGGGCCAGATCATCCAGGCTTGGGTTTGTGGCGCCCATTCGGCGGGCATATGAAAGCCGTCGGCGCGTGGTGTGCTGTTCAAAGTGGTCATGGCGATCAGGACTCCAGGGATCCGTCGAGGGTTTTCAGTGCGCCGTACAGGTTCGGTCGGCGGTCGCGGAACGAGCCCCAGGCACTGCGTGTGTGTTCCAGTTCATCAAGGTCGAAGCTGTGGACCAGGATGCCTTCTTCGGTTTCGTTGAGTTCCTCGACCTTTTCGCCAAATGGGTTGGCAATGAATGAGGAGCCGTAGAAGGTGATGTCGTAGCCGTCCTGTTCTTCGTTGCCGATGCGGTTGCTGGCGATCAGCGGCATCAGGTTGGCACCGGCGTGGCCTTGTTGCACGCGCTGCCAGTGGTCACGGGAAGAGATGCTCTTGTCGTGCGGTTCGCTGCCGATGGCGGTCGGGTAGAAGAGAATTTCCGCGCCTTGCAGGGCCATGCTGCGGGCGCACTCGGGGAACCACTGGTCCCAGCAGATGCCCACGCCGATCTTCGCGTAGCGGGTGTTCCACACCTTGAAACCGGTGTCGCCCGGGTTGAAGTAGTACTTCTCGTGATAGCCCGGGCCGTCCGGGATATGGCTTTTCCGATAAATCCCGAGGTTGCTGCCGTCGGCGTCGATGATTGCGATGCTGTTGAAACGCGCACGGCCGGCCAGTTCGAAGAAACTGATGGGCAGCACCACTTGCAGTTCCCTGGCGACTTTCTGGAAGTGCTTGATGGCGACGTTGTCTTCCACCGGGGTCGCCAGTTGCAGGTAGTCCGCGTTTGGCTTCTGGCAGAAGTACGGGGTTTCGAACAGTTCCTGGATCAGGATGATCTGCGCGCCCTTGGCGGCGGCTTCGCGCACCAGTTTTTCGGCGGTTTCGATATTGGCTTCGAGATCCCAGGAACAGGCCATCTGGGTGGCGGCAACGGTAACGATACGGCTCATGGATCATCTCCTGGGCGAATGCGGTGGGCGATTCTAGGCATCGACCGATGACAGGTTGAGAATAGCCGGGCGTGGTGGGCCCGGCCGGGACGATGGCGACTTTATAGCCGATAAAAATCGGCTTTTAAAGAGAAAAAATGAAAAATATATGCATAGGATGTTAATTTTGTCGATAAGAATCGAGATTTGTAGCGCCTGGGCGGACACCATCGCCAGCAAGCCGGCTCCTACAGTCCGGGGTTGAACGCTGGAGCTGCGTACACCCGAAAACTGTAGGAGCCAGCTTGCTGTCGACGATGCTGTTTACAATCCCTCGTCCAGCACCTTCGACAGCATGTCGACAAAGAAATCCACGCTGCGCCGGCTGGTGCACATCGGCGGTTTGATCTTGAGGATGTTGAGGTAGTCGCCGGTCGGTTGCATGAAGATCCCCAGTTCACGCAGGCGATCGCACAGCAGCGCGGTCTCTTCGGTGGCCGGCTCCAGGGTTTCGCGGTTGCGGATCAGTTCCGCGCCGAGGTAGAAACCGGAGCCGTGCACCGCGCCCACCAGCGGATAGCGGTCGATCAGCGCCTCCAGGCGCTCCTTGAAATAGCCGCCCAACACCTGGGCGTTTTCCCAGAGTTTTTCCTCGGCCATCACGTCGAGCACGGCAATCCCGATACGGCAACTGACCGGGCTGCCGCCGGAGGACGAGAAGAAATAGCCCTCGGCCTCCAGCGCCTCGGCAATCTCCCGGCGAGTGATCACCGCGCCCAGCGGCTGGCCGTTGCCCATGCCCTTGGCCATGGTGATGATGTCCGGCACCACGCCCTGCTCCTCGAAACCCCAGAAGAACTTGCCCATGCGCCCGTAGCCGACCTGCACCTCATCGGCGATGCACACGCCGCCCTGGGCCCGGACCAACGCATAGACCTGCTGCAAGTAACCCGGCGGCAACGAGATACCGCCGGCATTGCCATACACCGGCTCGCAGATAAACCCCGCCAGTTGGCGATTTTCTTCCGCCAGCCTGGCCAGGTTGTCTTCCACGCTGCGCACATAGTCCGACGCACTGGCGCTGCCGCGGAACGCCCCGCGATAGGTGTTGGGCGCGGTCACCGGATGCACCCAGTCCGGACGGCTGCTCAGGGCCTTGGGGTTGTCGGCGATGGAAGTGGACACCGCATCGGCCGCCACCGACCAGCCGTGATAGGCCTCCAGCACGCTGAGCATGTCGCGGCCGCCGCTGTAGGCCCAGGCCAGGCGGATCGCCAGGTCGTTGGCCTCGGTGCCGCTGTTGACCAGGAACACCCGGTCCATGGAGTCCGGTGCCAGGGCCAGCAGCCGCTCGGAGAACTCGGCCACGGCGGCGTAGTGAAAACGCGAGTTGGTATTGAGCAGCGACCACTGCCGCGCGGCCTCGGCGGCCATGCGTGGATGACCGTGCCCCAGTACCGCGACGTTATTGAGCATGTCGAGATAGGAGCGACCCTGCATATCGATCAGGTGGTTGCGCCAGCCGCGCTCGATACGCGGCGGGTCGACATAGTAGTGCTTTTGTGTGCGGGCGAAGCTGGCGGCACGACGGGCCAGCAGGTCTGCCGAGTCCAGTTCCGGCTCGGCATCGCAGGCCAGTCCCAGCAAGGTCGCCGGCGATGGGCACAGCGCCTGCCAGGCGGCGGCCCGCGATGGGGTGCAGAACAGCGGCGGCGTGAGATCGGCGTGGCGGCACAGTTGCACCCGCAAGGCGCCGTCGGCCTCGCCCAACACCTGCCCTTTGACCACGGCGGCACCTGGCCTGAGGGATGCTTTCACACCCCAGAGCCGGACACTCAGTTGCGCGCTGGCCAATAGCAGGGCGCCATCGGCCATAAGCCGCAGGGTCCCGGCGAACGGCGACTCCACGGTGGTCCCAGCCGGTACCTGCAAATCCACGTGCAAAGGAAAAGTGTCCGGCTCGCCGGCGCTGTCAGGCCGGGTGCGCGACAGGCGATATTGTCCGTAGCGGCTGGTCGCCAAGCCATGGGCCGCAGCCGCCTCGGCCAGCAAGCGTTCGTCGATGCCACTTTGTTCCCAGTTGCCCGCCTCGAAGTGCGGGCTGAGCACGCCCAGGTCAATCAAGGCAAACTCGCGGCCCACCAGCCCGGGCAGCAAGGGCGCGAAACCTTCGTCGGCAATCGGCGCCAGACGCTCTTCGACGGCCGTCAGTATCGCGGCCTCCATCAGTTCGAACGGCACCGAGGTCGCCACCTGGAAAATTTCCCACTCGTGGGCCAGGTTGTCGCGGCTGTAGGTATTGCCCGGGTCGATGCCGACCTGCTGTTCACCGCTGAGCACCAGCACCGCCGCCCGCGCCACGATCAACGGCCAGAGTGCGAGCAGTTCTTCGCGCTGCAACGGGTTGACCGCGTGATAGGCCTGGATCGCCGGCAGAATCACAAAAGGGTCGCCTTCGGCATGGTGCAGCAGCGCCGCGCAGGTCACCGACAGGTCGGCGATACGCCAGGTCCGGACCAGGTCGCCGAAGTCGATCACTCCCTGCAACTGCCAATGGCGCTGGGCATCGCGTCGCCAGACCACGTTGTCGTCGGTAATGTCGAGATGAATGGCCTGGACCGGCAGGGCCTCGACCAGCGGGTGAAGATGGCGCCGGGCCTGTGCGGCAGCGTCACGAACCCGTGTTTGCCGATCCGCATCCTCCAGCACCGGCAACAGGTGCTCGATCAGCGCAGTAGCATGCTGGGGGTCCCATTGCAGGGCCCGCGCCAGTCCCGGGTGCTGGAAGTCGGCCAGGGCCAGGTCCATTTCCCCGCAGAGTTGCCCCAGGCCCACCACCAGGTCACGGCCCAGGTGCTTGAGATGGGTCAGCGACTGGCCTTCGATGTACTCCAGCAACCGCACGTGCAAGGGCGTGCCGTCCAGCACCAGGGACAGCAGGTCCTGGCCGTTGAGCGCGGCAATCACCCGTGGCACCCGCAAGCCGGCGCGCCCGTCCAGGTGAGCCAGGCCGGCATGCTGGGCCTGCAATTCCAGCGCGGCGTAGTCGCCGTGGCAGATTTTCAGGACAAAACGACCTTTATCGCTGTCGACGCGGTAGTTGAGGTCCTGCTGGCTACCCAATGCCTGCAGCGTTCCAGAGAGGCCGTAGTGCTCCTCAAGCAGGTTCAGCGCCTGCTGCGCCGAGACATTCGGGCTGGGCAAACTGGCGCGGTGAATCAACGTGGTGAGCAACATGTAACAACTCCCTGAAGTTTTTATTGGCTGCCTATATCGCCATTGGTGCCGCCAAGACGCAAGTACGACACTCAAGTCAGCCGTGTGAAAACGGATACATCGCCCATGGCACTTGCACCGCCGAACGCCTGCCCACAAGCTATGCTCCATTCAGCTTGAGTCTGCTTAAGGAAGAAGGCACACCGATATGCGTATTCTAGTCACTGGCGGCGCCGGTTTTATTGGCTCGGCCCTGATCCGGCACCTGATCCGCCACACCGGGCACGAAGTCCTTAACCTGGATAAACTCACCTACGCCGGCAACCTGGAATCACTGAGCAGCATCGCCACGGACAGCCGCTATGAGTTCGTCCAGGCCGATATCGTCGACCAGGCCACCGTCAGCGCCGTGCTGGCACGCTTCGAGCCCCATGCAATCATGCATCTGGCGGCGGAATCCCATGTGGACCGCTCCATTGACGGCCCCTCGGATTTTATCCAGACCAATATCGTCGGCACCTACAGCCTGCTGGAAGCCGCACGCGGCTACTGGTCGAAACTGCCAGAGCCTGAAAAAAGCGCGTTCCGTTTCCACCATATTTCCACCGACGAAGTGTATGGCGACCTGCACGGCGTCGATGACCTGTTCACCGAAACCACCCCGTACGCCCCCAGTTCGCCGTACTCCGCGAGCAAGGCCGCGTCCGACCACCTGGTCCGCGCCTGGCACCGCACCTACGGTCTGCCGGTGCTGTTGACCAACTGCTCGAACAACTACGGCCCGTTCCACTTCCCGGAAAAGCTGATCCCACTGGTGATCCTAAATGCCCTGGCCGGCAAGCCGCTGCCGGTGTACGGCGACGGTCTGCAAGTGCGCGACTGGCTGTATGTCGAAGACCACGCCCGCGCCCTGTTCAAGGTGGTGACCGACGGCGTGGTGGGCGAGACCTACAACATCGGCGGCCATAACGAGCAGAAGAATATCGATGTGGTGCGCGGCATCTGCGGCCTGCTGGAAGAGCTGGCGCCAGCGCGTCCGGCCGGTGTGGAAAAATTCACCGACCTGATCACCTTCGTCAAGGATCGCCCGGGCCACGACCTGCGCTACGCCATCGACGCCGGCAAGATCGAACGCGAGCTGGGCTGGACCCCGGAGGAAACCTTCGAAAGCGGTCTGCGCAAGACCGTGCAATGGTATCTGGAGAACCTGGAATGGTGCCGTCGCGTCCAGGATGGTAGCTATCAAGGAGAGCGCCTGGGCGCGCTCGACCATAAGGAACTCTTGGCATGATGAAAGGCATAGTCCTCGCGGGTGGCTCGGGCACCCGGCTGCACCCGATTACCCTCGGCGTTTCCAAGCAACTGCTGCCGATCTACGACAAACCGATGATCTACTACCCGATCTCGGTGCTGATGCTGGCCGGCATCCGCGAAATCCTGGTGATCTCCACGCCCCAGGACCTGCCGCAATACCGCAACCTGCTGGGTGACGGCAGCCAGTTCGGCGTCCACTTCAGCTACGCCGAGCAGCCGTCCCCGGATGGCCTGGCCCAGGCGTTCCTGATTGGCGAGGAGTTTATCGGCGAGGATCCGGTGTGCCTGATCCTGGGCGACAACATCTTCCACGGCCAGCATTTCGGCGAACAGTTGAAACACGCCGCGCAACGGCCGAGCGGTGCGACGGTCTTCGGCTACTGGGTCAAGGACCCGGAACGCTTCGGTGTGATCGATTTCGACAGCGAAGGTCGTGCGCTCTCCATCGAGGAAAAGCCGGCCAAGCCAAAATCCAGCTACGCGGTGACCGGCCTGTATTTCTACGACAACTCGGTCATCAAGGTGGCCAAGGCGGTCAAGCCTTCGCCTCGCGGCGAGCTGGAAATCACCGACGTCAACAACGCCTACCTCAAGCGCGGCGACCTGCATGTCGAACGCTTCGGGCGCGGTTTTGCCTGGCTCGATACCGGCACCCACGACAGCCTGCTGGAAGCCTCGCAGTACGTGCAGACCATCGAACACCGCCAGGGCCTGAAAGTCGCCTGCCTGGAAGAGATCGCCTACCAGAACGGCTGGATCGACCGCGAGCACCTGCTGGAACGGGCCAAATACTTCGGCAAGACCGGTTATGGGCAATACCTGTATACCGTCGCGGGAGAGCGTTGATGAAAGCAACGCCGACCCGCCTTCCGGGGGTGCTGATCCTCGAACCCAAGGTATTTGGCGACGAGCGCGGTTTTTTCTATGAAAGCTTCAATGCCAGGGCCTTCCAGGCAGCGACCGGGCTCGACGTGGCATTCGTCCAGGACAACCACTCGCGCTCGCAGCAAGGGGTCTTGCGCGGCCTGCATTACCAGCTGGAAAACACCCAGGGCAAGCTGGTCCGGGTGATTGCCGGTGAAGTGCTGGATGTGGCCGTGGACATTCGCCGCAGCTCCCCCCACTTTGGTCAATGGGAAGCCGTGCACCTGTCCGCCGAAAACAACCGCCAACTGTGGATACCCGAGGGTTTCGCCCACGGCTTCGTGGTGCTCAGCGAGTCCGCCGAGTTCCTCTACAAGACCACCGACTACTACACTCCCAGCGCCGAACGCTGCATTCGCTGGGACGATCCGACCCTGGCCATCGACTGGGAGTTCGACGGTGTTCCCCAGCTGTCGGCCAAGGACCTGAACGGTAAAACCCTGCACGAGGCCGACCTGTTCGAATGAGTACTCCAGCCCTGAAAATCCTTATCAGCGGCCAGCACGGCCAAGTCTCCCGTGCGCTGCAACAGCGGCTCGCCGACCTGGGCGAGTTGATTGTCCTGGGGCGCGACCAGCTCGACCTGGCGCACCCGGAACAGATTCGTCAACAGGTCCGCGCCCGGCGCCCCGACCTGATCATCAACGCGGCGGCCTACACCGCCGTCGACCAGGCCGAAAGCGAACCCGACCTGGCGTTCGCCATCAACGCCACGGCGCCGGGTATCTTCGCCCAGGAAGCCGCCGACCTGGGCGTGCCGCTGATCCACTACTCCACCGACTATGTGTTCGACGGCAGCAAGGAAGAACCCTACAGCGAAGACGACCCGACCCACCCGTTGAGCGTCTACGGCGACAGCAAGCTGACCGGCGAGCGGGCCATTGCCGCGGCCCATGGCCAGCACCTGATCCTGCGCACCAGTTGGGTCTACTCCAATCACGGGCGCAATTTCCTGCTGACCATGCAACGGCTGCTGCAGGAAAAACCGGAGCTGCGCATCGTCGCCGACCAGGTCGGTGCGCCGACCTGGGCCGGCACCATCGCCAACAGCACCCGTGCCCTGATCGAACGCTGGCAGGCTGGCCATGCCGGGGCCTGGGGCACCTATCACCTGACCGCCAGTGGCGAAACCTCCTGGTTCGGGTTTGCCCTGGCCATCGGTGAGCAACTGCTGGCGCTGAACAAGCCCTGCGCCTTGCTCGAAGCCATTCCCTCCAGCGCCTACCCGACGCCGGCCCGCCGGCCGTTGAACTCGCGCCTGGATTGCAGCCGCCTGTTGCGCGAATGGCACGTTGCCCAGCCCGACTGGCATACCGCATTACGCGAGTGTCTTGCGGAACAGGGCTAGGGCACGCCATAAATAAATGACGGTCGCGCCGTCATTTATTGATTGCGTGCCCTACCTCATAATGCGTCGGACTTCATCGGCGCATTCTCTTCATGATCACGAGCCCCACCCTTCCCCGCAGACCCCGTTGGCGCAGCCTCGCCCTGCTGTTCCTGTGCCTGGCGCCGCTGTTGTGGCCGCTGGAGCACCTGGCCGAGCGTTACTACCGCAACGAACTGGTCAGCCAGAATCGCCAGACCCTCGACCTCTATGTCGCCAACCTGCTGGGCACCCTGCACCGTTATGAGGTCCTGCCACAGATCCTCGGCGACCTGCCGGCCCTGCGTGACGCCCTGGCAGAGCCGGAGCAAAGCCTGCGCCTGACCAATGCCAACAGCCTGTTGGAGAGTATCTGCGCCCAGACCGGCGCTGAAGTGATGTACCTGATGGACACCAATGGCAAGACCCTGGCGGCCTCCAACTGGGACAAGCACGACAGCTTCGTCAATCGCAACTTCGCCTTCCGTCCCTACTTCACCGAAGCCATGGCCGGGCGCCTGGGGCGTTTCTTCGGCCTCGGCACCACTTCGGGCAAGCGCGGCTACTTCTTTGCGGCGGCCGTGCATGAAGGGCAGAAGATCATCGGCGTGCTGGTGGTCAAGGTCGACCTGGACCGCACCGAAAGCCTCTGGGGCAGGACCCCGGAACAGTTGATGATGACCGACCACAACGGCGTGGTCATTCTCACCTCGCACTCCGAATGGCGCTTCCGCTCGACCCGCGTGCTCAGCGAACAGGAGCGCGACGCGATCACCGCCGTGCAACCTTACCCGACCCGCAATCCCCAGCCCTTGAACATCAACCCCGATGCCTGGCTGACCCAGACCCGGCAGATCGAGGAAACCGGCTGGAACGTGAGCATCCTGGCGCCACGGACATTGGTCGACCGCCCGGTGCGCACCGTCGTCGCGGTCGGCGGCGCGGCCCTGCTGGTGCTGATGCTGCTGCTCGGCCTGATGATGCAGCGGCGCCGCCATTACCTGGAGCGGATCGCCTTCGAGGCCAAGGCCCGGCGCGAGCTGGAAATGCGCGTGGCCGAACGGACCAGCGACCTGGAGGGCCTCAACCGGCGCCTCAAACAGGAAGTGCTGGAACGCGAACACGCCCAGCAGGAACTGGTGCGCGCCCAGGATGACCTGGTCCAGGCCGGCAAGCTTTCGGCCCTGGGCACCATGTCGGCGAGCATCAGCCACGAGCTCAACCAGCCGCTGGCGGCGATCCGCAGCTACGCGGAAAACGCCGAAGTGCTGCTCGACCATCAACGCACCGACGACGCCCGCGGCAACCTCAAGCTGATCAGCGAACTGACCGGGCGCATGGCCTCGATCATCGCCCACCTGCGCGCCTTCGCCCGCCGCGACCGGCATGCCCCGGAAAGCGTGGCCCTGCAGCCGGCGCTGGACGACGCCCTGGCCTTGCTGGCCAAGCGCCGACGGGCCATGGAAGTCGAACTGATCCGCGACCTGCCGGCGGCGGCCCTGTGGGTCCAGGCCGGCGAAACCCGTCTGCGCCAGGTGCTCGGCAATCTGCTGGCGAACGCCCTCGACGCCCTCACCGAGAAAGGCCCGCCGCGCAAGCTCTGGTTGAGTGCACAATCTTCCGAACAGGGCGTCAGCCTGACGATTCGCGACAACGGCCCGGGCTTCTGCCTGGAGGCCCTGGACCGCGCTGGCGAGCCCTTCTACACCACCAAGACGCGGACCCAAGGCCTGGGCCTGGGCCTGGCCATCTGCGATTCGCTGATGCGCGCTTTCGGTGGCGAATTGCTGTTTGCCAACCACCGCGACGGCGGCGCCCTGATCACCCTGCGGATGCGCGCTGGCGCACCCGGGGTCAGCTTGCAACCACCCGAGGACTCGAGTGTATGAAAATCGACCACCAGATCCAGGTGGTACTGATCGACGACGATCCCCACTTGCGCCAGGCCCTGAGCCAGACCCTGGACCTGGCCGGCCTGAAGATCCTGCCGCTGGCCGAAGCCCAGGGCCTCGCCGCGCAGATCGAACGCGACTGGCCGGGCGTGATCGTCAGCGACATCCGCATGCCGGGCATGGATGGACTGGAGCTGCTCAAGGAACTGCATGACCAGGACCCGGAGCTGCCGGTGCTACTGATCACCGGTCACGGCGATGTGCCCCTGGCCGTAGAGGCCATGCGTGCCGGGGCCTACGACTTCCTCGAGAAGCCCTTCGCCAGCGACGCCCTGCTCGACAGTGTGCGCCGGGCCCTGGCCTGGCGCCGCCTGGTGCTGGACAACCGCAGCCTGCGCCTGGCCTTGAGCGACCGCCAGGAACTCAGTGCGCGACTGGTCGGGCATTCACCGCTGATGCTGCGCCTGCGCGAACAGATCGGCGCCCTGGCCGCGACCCGCGCCGATGTGTTGATCCTCGGTGAGACCGGCGCCGGCAAGGAAGTCGTGGCCCGGGCGCTGCACGACCTGTCGAACCGCCGTAACGGTCCCTTTGTCGCGATCAACGCCGGGGCCCTGGCCGAATCGGTGGTGGAAAGCGAACTGTTCGGCCATGAACCGGGGGCCTTTACCGGGGCGCAGAAACGCCGCATCGGCAAGTTCGAGTTCGCCAATGGCGGCACCCTGTTCCTCGATGAAATCGAAAGCATGAGCCTGGACGTACAGGTCAAGCTGCTGCGGCTGTTGCAGGAGCGGGTGGTCGAACGCCTCGGCGGCAACCAGCAGATCCCCCTGGATATCCGCGTGATCGCCGCGACCAAGGAAGACCTGCGCCAGGCAGCCGACCAGGGGCGTTTCCGCGCCGACTTGTATTACCGCCTGAACGTCGCGCCGCTGCGGATTCCGCCCTTGCGCGAGCGCGGTGAAGACGCCCTGATGCTGTTCCAGCACTTCGCCGACGAAGCCAGCACGCGCCACGGCCTGCCGCCCCATCCCCTGCAACCGGCGCAGCGCGGCCTGTTGTTGCGACATACCTGGCCAGGCAATGTCCGCGAACTGCAAAATGCCGCGGAGCGCTTCGCCCTCGGCCTGGAACTGGCCCTGGACAATACGCCGGAGAGTCTCGATGCGAACATTGCCGGGCACCCGGGCAGCAACTTGAGCGAGCAGGTGGAGCACTTCGAGAAATCCCTGATCGCCGCTGAACTGGCGCGCTCCCACGGCTCGCTGCGCAGCCTGGCGGAAGCCCTGGGTATTCCGCGCAAGACCCTGCACGACAAGCTGCGCAAACACGGTTTGAGCTTCGACAGCGTCGGCAGCGCCGCCAGCGACGAACTCGAATGAATCACCGCCAAGAGGTCAGTGCATGAACCGCGACAGTCGTTACCTGGAATCCGTCCTTCACCACGACATTCCGCTTACCCGCGACATGAAACTGAAGGTCGTGGACTGGCAGGCCGGGCAGTTGCGCCTGCACCTGCCGCTGGAACCCAACGTCAACCACAAGAGCACCATGTTCGGCGGCAGCCTCTATTGCGGCGCGGTACTGGCCGGCTGGGGCTGGTTGCACCTGAGCCTGCGCGAGGCCGGCATCGAGGATGGGCATATCGTGATTCAGGAGGGGCAGATCGGTTATCCGTTGCCGGTGACTGGGGATGCCCAGGCGATCTGCGACGCGCCGCAGGAGAAAGTCTGGAAGAAATTCCTGGCGACTTACCAGCGTTATGGCCGGGCGCGGGTGACGCTTGAGACGCGGGTGGTGAATGAGGGCAGTGAAGAGGCTGCGGTGCGCTTCAGCGGGCAGTACGTGTTGCACCGCTGACAGGAAGAACGGGCAGCCACCGTTAACTTGATGGCATCTGTCCTGGCCTCTTCGCGGCCCCCTTTGCCAGGATGTCTTCAGTCGCGCAGCAAGTCCGGCAATTGCGTGCGCCATTTCGCATTGGCCGGCAACGCCAGGAAAAACGGATTGAGCAATGATTCGCGCGGCGGATAGCTGAAGCGTTCGCCGCTCAACTCCAGCACCTCGCCCCCCGCACCTTCCAGTACGCCCTGGGCCGCCGCCGTATCCCACTGCGAGGTCGGCGCCAGACGTGGATAAAAGTCCGCCGCGCCTTCAGCCAACAGGCAGAACTTCAACGAGCTGCCCACATTCGCCAGCGCCAGTTCCCCCAAGCTACTGCTCAGCCCCGCCAGCAGCTTCTCCTGCTCCGGGCTCGAATGCCGGCGACTGGCGACAACGGTAAACGCCTCTCCCGCCGCCGGCACGTCACGTACCCGGATCGGCAGTGGCGCCGCGTCGGCGTCCGCGCGCCAGGCACCCAAGCCGGTACCGCCGAAGTAGCAGCGGCCATTGGTCGGCATCGACACCACGCCAAACACCACCTGCCCCTGCTCGATCAAGGCAATGTTCACCGTGAACTCTTCGCTACCGGCGATAAATTCCTTGGTGCCATCCAGCGGGTCCACCAGCCACCAGCGTTGCCAGCCGGCACGCACCGCCAGGGCGATATCGGCGTCCTCTTCGGACAACACCGGGATGCTCGGGTCCAGCGCCGTCAAGCCATCGAGAATCAGATGATGGGCGGCGATATCGGCAGCGGTCACCGGCGAGGCATCGGCCTTGTCCATGACCTGCACATTGGCCCGCCAGAACGGCAGGATCACCTCGCCGGCCCGACGCGCCAGGTCGATCACCGGAGCCAGGTACGGATGCGGCAGATTCGAAAAAAACTCACTCACGATTGAAAGACTCCACGCTGGGTCAACAGGTCTCGCACCAGATACAACGCCGCCAGGGCACGTCCCTCGCTGAACTGCGGGTTCTGCACCAGGGCGGATAATTCACGCAGGTTGACGCGCTCGACCCGCATCGGCTCCGGCTCATCACCTTCCAGGCGTTCCTCATACAGCTCGGTGGCCAGGACCACCTGGATCTTCTGGCTCATATAGCCGGGCGACAAGGACAGCTCGGTCAGATGCTCCAGTTGCCGCGCGCCATAACCGGCCTCTTCCTTGAGTTCACGCTCGGCCGCCGCCAGCACGTCTTCACCCGGCTCGATCAAGCCCTTGGGCAGGGACAATTCGTACTCGTCGGTGCCGCCGCAGTACTCCTCCACCAGCAGGGCATGCTCGGCATCGATCATCGCCACGATCATCACCGCCCCGTAACCCGCGCCCCGACCGACCAGACGCTCGTAGGTCCGCTCAACGCCATTGGAAAAGCGCAGTTGCACTTCTTCGACACGGAACAAACGGCTACTGGCGACGATTTCGCGGGCGAGGACGGTGGGTTTCTGGCGCATGGGGCGGCTCCTGGGCGTGAACGGGTTACTATACCGTGGCTTTTCCGATTGTCTGTGTCGGATATCTTTTTACCGTTCGAGAAGTTTCCCATGCCCTCATTGCCCTGGCGCGACATCGACACCGTTCTGCTGGATATGGACGGCACCCTGCTGGACCTGCACTACGACAACCATTTCTGGATGGAGCACCTGCCCCAGCGGTATGCCGAGCTGCATGGCGTCAGCCGGGAACTGGCCGAGCAGGAACTGACCCCGTTGTTCAAGGACCATGCCGGCCAGTTGAAGTGGTACTGCCTGGACTTCTGGAGCGCCGAGTTGAAGCTGCCGGTGCGTGAGTTGAAGCTGGAGACGGCGCATCTGATCGCCCTGCGCCCGGATGCCGATACCTTCCTCGCGGCGATCCGCCAGGCCGGCAAGCGGGTCATCCTGATCACCAACGCCCACCGGGACTCCTTGTCATTGAAGCTGGAGCGGATCGAGCTAGCGCCGTATTTCGAGCGCCTGATCAGTTCCCATGACTACGGTTTCGCCAAGGAAGACCCGCAGTTCTGGGACGCCTTGCAGGCCGATATCGACTTCGACCCGGCCCGCAGCCTGTTTATCGACGACACCTTGCCGATCCTGCGCAGCGCCCGGCGGTTCGGCGTGGCACACCTGTTGGCGGTCAGCGAGCCGGACAGCCGCAAGGGGCCGAAGGACACCGAGGAATTCAAAGCCGTAGACGATTACCGGACCTTGATCAAAGGTCTGGAATAGAACTGTTTCGAAAACATCGAAAATCCTATGGCTGCCGTTACAACCTGCAGGAGCCGGCTTGCTGGCGATGGTGTTCGCAAGCCCGCCAAAAGCTTCGCGGGCAAGCCGGCTTGTACAATGACGGTGTTTCAACCCAGCCCCTGTGGGCTAACGAGGAATCTTCAACTGCTGCCCAGGCTCAATCCTGTCCGGGTCCGGCACTGTCGCCCGATTGGCCTCGGCGATTTCCGGCCACCTGCCTTCATCATTCAATTGCCGCCTGGCAATCTCGCCGAGCGTATCTCCCGGCTGCACCGTATAGGTATCGAACAGCGGTGCCGTCGGGGCCAGCGGATCCTCCACCGGTGGTACTTGCCAACGGCTGTCGGGCGGCGGCTTATCGGCAGCGGGATGCGAATGAAATAGACTCTTCAGCGTATCTAAAAGGTTCATGGCTCTTTCTCCTTGGATGTAAACGCCAAGACGCGAAAGACCTGATCGGTGACGTCCGGCAAGGTTCCGATCCACCAACCAACAAGCATAGTCCAGGCGCGATAGAATCCACGGCTGTACAGCCCGCGGAGCGACGATGGACATCAAACAGCTGAAATTCCTGATTGCCCTGGACGAGACCCGGCACTTCAGCCAGGCGGCGGCGCGCTGCCATATCACCCAGCCGACGCTGTCCATGCGCCTGCGCAGCCTGGAAGAGGAACTCGACCTGCAACTGGTCAACCGCGGCCAGCGTTTCGAAGGTTTCACGGCGCCCGGCGAACGGGTCCTGGCCTGGGCCCGTACCGTGCTGGCGGCCTACGATGGCCTGCAGGCCGAAGCCGCCGCCTGTCGCGGCAATCTGGTCGGCACCCTGCGCCTGGGCGTGGTGCCGCTGTCCAGCTTCGACCCGGTACAACTGATGCAGCGCCTGCACCGCGAACACCCGAACCTGCGCTTCGAACTCTCGGCCTGGAGTTCCGAGCAGATCCTCGAACAACTGGCGAGCAACCGCCTGGACCTTGGCGTGTCCTACCTCGAGCGCCTGGACACCGAGCGCTTCGAAGCCCTGACCCTCGACGAAACGCCCATGGGCCTGCTCTACGACCAGCGCTTCTTCGATTTCAGCGAGCAACCCCTGAGCTGGGAGGCGCTGATCGAGCTGCCCCTGGGCATGCTTACCAGCGGCATGCACTTTCGCCAGTCCATCGATCACAACTTCCACAGCCGTGGCCTGAACCCGCAACCGCTGCTGCAAACCGATGCCGTTCATCAGTTGCTGCAAGCCGTCCATGGCGGCCTGTGCTGCGCCATCATGCCGTTGCACGGTGGTCTTGAACTGCTCACCAACCATCTGCGCCTGCACCCCATCGCCGAGGCCCGGACCCTGGCCCGTCTGGGCCTGATCATGCGCCGTGGCGCGCCACGCTCGGCGCTGGCGGAAGCCTGTTTCGCCCTGCACCAGAAATAGTCGGGCAAAACCTGATCGGCAGCGCGTCTTGATCGACGCGCTCTATCGGTAGATCAGTACTAGCGATTAGACGCGACCCTTTGCCGCGCCTAGTCTTGACACTGGATATTCCGCCGGTAATGCCCCCTATGAACGCCAAGGATCCCACCTGCGCGCTCCCGGCCGCCTCGACAGCCGTGCCCGCCGCCAGCCAGAGCTACCAATACAGCGACCTCGATCGCAGCGAAACCGCTGAGACGGCCCTTGCCGAAGAAGTGGCCCTGGCGATTGCCTACAACGGCATCAGCCAGGCGGTCATGCTGGTCACCCCCACGGACCTCGAAGACTTTATCGTCGGCTTCAGCATCGGCAGCGGCATCATTGCCGACGCCTCTGAAATCTACGACCTGAAACTCAGCGGCAGAGGCTCGGCCCAGTACGCCCAGGTGGAAATCGCCAGTCGCGCGTTCTGGAACCTCAAGCAGCAACGCCGCCAACTGGCCGGCACCAGCGGCTGCGGCCTGTGTGGCGTCGAAGCGCTGGAACAGGCACTGCCCGAACTCCAGGTGCTGCCCGGCGCGCCCTTGCCGCCAGCCGCCTGGCTCGACGGCCTGCGCCAGCGCATCAGCGCCTTCCAGCCCCTGGGGCAATATTCCGGGGCCGTGCACGCCGCCCTGTTCATGAACGACCAGGGTGAGTTGCTGCTGGGCCGTGAAGACATCGGCCGGCACAACGCCCTGGACAAGCTGATCGGCGCGCTGATCCGGCAAAACATCCCGACCGCTGGCGGCCTGGCAATTGTCACCAGCCGTTGCAGTCTCGAATTGATCCAGAAAGTCCTGCGCGCCGGCATCCAGACCCTGGTCAGCCTGTCGTCGCCCACCGGCCTGGCCCTGCAGTGGGCGCGCCGGCACAACCTCAATCTCATCCACCTGCCGCAAAAAAATGCGCCGCGGGTCTACAGCCCTGCGATGGAGAAACCCGCGTGAGCAATCATCAACAAGCCGATCAGACCCCCACTCCGCGCTACAAGCCCTACAAGGGCGCGGCCGGTGGTTGGGGCGCGCTGATCAGCGTGGCCCAGGCCTGGCTGACCAGCGACAACGCGCTGAAGAACCTGCGCATGATGCTCAAGACCAACCAGAACGGTGGCTTCGACTGCCCGGGCTGCGCCTGGGGCGATTCGCCGGAAAGCGGCATGGTCAAGTTCTGCGAGAACGGCGCCAAGGCGGTCAACTGGGAAGCCACCAAACGGCAAGTGGATGCGGCGTTCTTTGCCAAGCACAGCGTCAGTTCGCTGCTCGACCAGAGCGACTACTGGCTGGAGTACCAGGGGCGCCTGACCGAGCCAATGAGCTACGACCCGCTCACCGACCGCTACAAGCCCATCAGTTGGGAAGCCGCCTATGCCATGGTGGCCAAGCACCTGCTCAACCTGACCAGCCCCGACCAGGCCGAGTTCTATACCTCGGGCCGCGCCAGCAACGAAGCGGCGTACCTGTATCAATTGTTCGTGCGGGCCTTCGGCACCAACAACTTCCCCGACTGCTCGAACATGTGCCACGAGGCCAGCGGCGTGGCCCTGGCCCAGAGTGTCGGGGTCGGCAAGGGCACCGTGACCTTTGACGACTTCGAACACGCCGACGCGATTTTCGTCTGGGGCCAGAACCCCGGCACCAACCACCCGCGGATGCTCGAACCGCTACGAGAAGCGGTGAAACGCGGTGGCCAGGTGGTCTGCATCAACCCGCTCAAGGAGCGCGGCCTGGAACGCTTCCAGCACCCGCAGCACCCGCTGGAAATGCTCACCAACGGCGACAAGCCGACCAACACCGCCTATTTCCGCCCGGCCCTGGGCGGCGACATGGCCGTGCTGCGCGGCATGGCCAAGTTCCTGCTGCAATGGGAGCGCGAGGCCCAGGCGGCGAACGAGCCGTCAGTCTTCGACCATGACTTCCTCAACGAACACACCGCCAATGTCCTCGACTACCTGGCCGCCATCGATGACACCCCGTGGGAACAGATCGTCTCGCAATCGGGCCTGACCCTGGTGGAGATCGAGCAAGCAGCGCGGATGTACGTCAAAGGCAAGAACGTCATCATGTGCTGGGCCATGGGTATCACCCAGCACCGGCACTCGGTGCCGACCATCCAGGAAATCGCCAACCTGATGTTGCTGCGCGGCAATATCGGCCGCCCGGGAGCGGGCCTGTGCCCGGTGCGCGGCCACAGTAACGTGCAGGGCGACCGCACCATGGGCATCAACGAACAGCCACCGGTGGCCTTCCTCGATTCCCTGGAACGACGCTTCCAGTTCAAGGTACCGCGCAGCAACGGCCATAACGTGGTCGAAGCCATCCACGCCATGCTCGACGGCCGGGCCAAGGTGTTTATCGGCCTGGGCGGCAACTTTGCCCAGGCGACCCCGGACAGCCCACGGACCTTCGAAGCGCTGCGCAACTGCGACCTGACCGTGCAGATCAGCACCAAGCTCAACCGCAGCCACCTGACCCACGGCAAGGAAGCGCTGATCCTGCCGTGCCTGGGCCGCACCGACATCGACATCCAGACCGAAGGTCCACAGGCCGTCACCGTCGAAGACTCGTTCAGCATGGTCCACGCCTCCAACGGCCAGTTGCAGCCACTGTCGAAACAGATGCGCTCGGAGCCGGCGATCATCGCCGGCATCGCCGCCGCGACCCTGGGCGCCAAACCGGTGGACTGGCACTGGCTGGTAGCCGACTACGGGCGCATCCGCGACCTGATCGCCGACACCATTCCCGGCTTCAAGGACTTCAACCAGCGTCTCGTCCACCCGGGCGGTTTCTACCTGGGCAACGCCGCCGGCACGCGCCGCTGGCACACCCCGTCGGGCCGGGCGAACTTCCGCTCGAACATCCTGCCGGCCGACCTGATCCACGAGCGCACCCACGCCACGGGCAAGGTGCCGCATCTGATCATGCAATCCATGCGTTCCCACGATCAGTACAACACCACCATCTACGGCCTCGATGACCGCTACCGTGGGGTCAAGGGTCAGCGCGACGTGCTGTTCGTCAATGAAGCGGACATCATCCGCCTGGGCTTCAAGCCGGGCCAGAAGGCCGACATCGTCTCGCTCTGGGAAGATGGCCGCGAGCGTCGGGTCAAGGGTTTCACCTTGCTGGCGTTCGACATCCCGGCCGGACAGGCTGCCGCCTACTACCCGGAAGTGAACCCACTGGTGCCGCTGGAAAGCGTCGGCGACGGCAGCCACACCCCGACCTCCAAGTTCGTCGCCATTGTCCTGGAGCAGGCCAGCGAAACCGGTCTGATCATGGCCAAGGCAAGCTGATCAATGCCCCCACGAAGCGCTCTATAACCAGGGCTTCGGATAGCCGCCCGGGCAATAGCAAAAGGCCATTCGACAAACCGGTGGCCCTTTACTAGAGTCTGCGAGCGGTGCTCTTCATCCACTCATGCGAATGCGATGTCCGGCACCCGCCCAGGGATCCTGCCCGCGGGTCGGGCAACATCCTCTTTAGCACGGATTGCGGAGAGCATTTATGTCTATCACGCCCGGTCATACCACGCACTACCACGGCGACACCCCTTCCTCCCCCAGCAAAGACAATCGCATCGTCAGCGCCGCGATCCACCCCGCCATCGGCGTGGCGCGGGTCGGCAACAGCGAAGCGGAATACTTTGTCGGCCCCCAGGTGACCTCACCGCGCCCCGAGCCCCTGGGCTTCTACCGCGATGCCCAGGGCGCACTGAAGCGCCAGGCCGCCGAATTCCGGTTATATGGCTACAACCTGGCCGGAGAAGTGGTCGCTGAGCTGACCGTGGAAAACGCCGATATCATCTGGTCGGCCCATGTCGCCAACAGCAAGGCGCAGTGGTACCAGTGGCAACTGGCAATGGACATTCCCGAAGCCGCCACCAAGGTTCTGCCCCTGCGCAACGCGAAAATCACCGACCCCAAGGCCCGCGCGGCCCTGGCCATCGACGGTGGCCTGCAAAGCATCAGCGGGCCGAACCAGAGCGGCGTCGAATTCAATGGACAATACGAAGACACCCCGGTCAACCTCGGTGAACTGCGCACCGATGCCCAGGGCCGGCTGCTGTTCCTCGGCGGTCGCGGCGTCTCGGCCTCGCCCAAAGGCACGCCGATCTTCAACCCGGCCGACGGCAACAGCTTCATCAACGCCGACGGCTGGTTCGACGACACCTCCGATGGCCCGATCAGTGCCCAGGTCAGCATCGGCGGACGCTCGATCCCGGTGGAACCGGCCTGGGTCGTCACCGCGCCACCGAACTACGCGCCGCAGGTCAAGGCCGTGCGCACCCTGTATGACCTGACCTACGACCTGTTTATCCAGGCCGGCTGGCTGACGCCGAACACCTCGGTGTCGTTCCGCCATGACGTCTATCCGATCCTGCAACGCCTGTCGGGCCTGCAATGGGTCAACCAGGGCTTCGCCACCCAGTTCGGCCACAACGGCCGCTACAACTTCGAAGACCCGGCCTTTATCGCCCAGTTGGCGAGCAAACCGGCGCCGGGCAACTATGACCTGTTCGCCGAAACCCGCCGGCAGATTTTCAACAGTTTCCGCCTGCCCGATCCGACCGATGGCAACGTGTTGCCCTGGCCCTGGATCTATGGCGACTTCATGAGTTCGATACCCAACCAGAGCCCACGGCAGAATTCGGCGATTACCCAGACCCAGTACCTGGTCCTCAGCAGTTGGGCCGCCGGGACCTTCGAAGCCGACTGGACCAGCGAGCCGCCGCCCGATCACCTCGACTCGGTGCCCCTGGCCGAACAGCCGGCGATGCTCGACCGCGCGGCCCTCGACTTCTGCCTGGCCGATGCCTTCCACCCCGGCTGCGAACTGACCTGGCCGATGCGCCACCTGCCGCTGTACGCCAAGCCCTGGCGCATTCGCCAACGCTCGGCGGGCAGCCCGCAGCCCGACTACGGAGCGACCCTGGACCAGACCCAGGCGCTGGCTGTCGGAGGTCCGCTGTACGGACAAGCCCCCGGCGATCTGAACCGCTGGATGGGCCTGCCCTGGCAGGCCGACACCGCTTATTGCCGTGGTGGCTACGACCAGGCCTACAACCCGTTCACCTCGACCTTCTGGCCGGCCCGCGTGCCCAACCAGGTCCTCAGCGATGCCGATTACGCCCTGGTCATCGACCCCTCGATTTCCCCGGAGCAACGTCGCGACGCCTTTGCCGAGCGCAGCAACTGGAACGCACCGCTGGACATCAACTATCCGAAGAAGACCCCGACCGCCGTCCAGATGCAGGCCATGGTCGATATCTTCGGCTCCATGGGCTTGCTGGAAGTACGCCAGGGTATCCCCGGCAACCCGGTGTATCCCGACACCATGATGGTCGCCAGTTATGGACCGGCCATCACCCAGGCGCAGACCTTTGCCAGTCCGCAGTTGGCCGCCGATTTCGCCGTGGCGGGCGGTGCGCCGAGCACGGGGCCACGCCCACCCAAAGGCGCCAACTTCAGCAGCCCGGAAGAAGCGTTGCAGGCTCCGCGTGCGGTCAATCCCGGCAATCGTCCGGTCTAGATGAAACACTACGATGTCGCCATCATCGGTGGCGGCCCGGCCGGCTCGGCGACCGCGATTACCCTCGGTCGCCTGGGCTGGCGAGTGCTACTGGCCGACTCGGCGCCCGCCGGGCGTTTTCGGGTGGGCGAAGGTTTTCCACCTTCGGCGCGCTCGCTGCTCAATGACCTGGGGGTGCTCGAGGGTTTTCTCGATGCCAGGCATCGCACCAGCTACGGCAATGTCTCCGTGTGGGGCTCGGACGAGCCGCACGCGGATGACTTCATCTTTCACACCCATGGCCAGGGCTATCAACTGGACCGTGCGGCTTTCGACCAGCAACTGCGTACGGCGGCGCGACAGGCCGGGGTGTCGGTGCACGCCTCCACGCGACTGAGCCAGACCGCCGCCGAAGACGGTTTCCATCTGCAACTGAGCCGCGACGGCCACGAGCAACCGGCCCACAGCCGCTGGCTGATCGACGCCGGCGGGCGCCCGGCCGTGTTCGCCCGCCAGCAGGGTGCGCAACGCCTGACGGATGATCGGCTGGTGGCCTTCTATCTGTTGTTGCACAGTCCGCAAGGCACCGACCAGGACGGTCGGACCCTGGTCGAAGCGGTCGAGCACGGTTGGTGGTACAGCGTGCTGCTGCCGTCGGGGGAGCGGTTGGTGACCTACCTCAGCGATCTCGACCTGTTGGATCGCCAGCAACTGCTGAGCAGCGAAGGCCTGTGGCAGCAGTTGGCACAGACGCGCCTGTTGTGGGAGTTGTGCCAGGCCCACGGCTACCGCCCCGGCACCTCGGTGCACGGCATGGACGCCGGCAGCGGGCGGCTTTCGCTGTTCCACGGTGAACGCTGGGCGGCTGTCGGGGACGCAGCCCTGTCCTTCGATCCGCTGTCCTCGCAAGGTATCGCCACCGCCCTTTACTGCGGCCAACACTGCGCCCAGGCCGTACATGCCGCATTGCAAGGCGACCCCGAGGTATTACCCGGTTATGCCGATCTGCTGACACGGATCTACGCCGCCTACCTGAGTAACCGGCAGCAGTTCTATGGGATGGAAAAACGCTGGAGTGAATCCACTTTCTGGAAGCGGCGCCAGGTCCCGAAAGCCCTTTTCAATAGCGCAGGACGCGCAAAACGGGCGGGCTCAAGCGATCTAGGACTGACTTAAATCGACTAAGTTCACCAACAAAAACAGCAAGTTACGATTTTGTATACAACCCGTGTTACTCGTCGGATTGGCATTGTAACTATTCCTACACAAGCCTCAGGATCGCGCCGTCATCCCTTGGAGGCTCCTCTCACATGAAGTTCTCGTCGATTCTCTTGTTGTCCCTGAGTCTGGCCAGTGGCCTCGCTTGTGCCGGCGGTACCACCGAAGCCGGTATCGGCGGCGCCCTGGGCGGAGTACTCGGTTCGGCCGTCGGTCAGTCCCTGGGCGGCAACACCGGTTCGACCATCGGCGCGGCCCTGGGCGGCGCCGGTGGCAGCGCGGTCGGCGCCAACAAACACAGCCGTGGCGAAGCCGCCATCGGTGGCGCCCTGGGCGCGGCCGGCGGCAACGTGGTAGGTCGCAGCCTGGGCGGCAGCAACGGCGCCCTGCTCGGCGCAGCGGCCGGCGGTGGCGCAGGCGGTGCGCTGGGCAACTACATGGGCAACTCCAGCGAGCGCGAAAGTCGTCATTACCGTGGCGACCGCCGCGACTATCACGGCGGACATCGCGGCCACGGTTATGGGCATCGCAAGCATCGCCGGCATTGGGATCACTGACCGTCCGGCCAATGCAGAAAGCCCGTCAGCCTGCGTCCGATCATGCAGATTGCAAGGGCTTCAGACCCTCCCGAAAAACCAACCCGTTGATAACGCTGATAATTCAGCCAGAAAACGGGTTGGCATGCGCTCTGCTCTGTTCTGCATGAAGGCTGCACGTCTTTCATTCATGGAGCAGAACAAAAATGATCGAGCACACTCAATATCCATCTGCCATACGCCACGATGCGTCGACCCACTCAGGGGTGTCCTGGGCGGCGATCTTCGCCGGCGCCGCCGCCGCTGCGGCACTCTCCCTGCTGCTACTCATGCTCGGTGCCGGGCTCGGCTTCTCGACGATGTCACCCTGGGCCGGCGAAGGGCTCGGCGCCAAGGGCCTCGGCGTGTCGGCGATTATCTGGCTGGCCGTGACACAGATCCTCGCCTCCGGCATGGGCGGCTACCTCGCCGGTCGACTGCGGGTGAAATGGGTCAACCTGCATGACGACGAGGTCTATTTCCGTGATACCGCCCATGGCCTGCTCGCCTGGGCCGTTGCCACCCTGGTGACGGTCACCCTGGTCGCCGGCTCCGTCAGCGGCCTGATGGGCGATGGGCTCAAGGCCGGGACGGCAACGGCCGGCGGCAGCGCCCTGCTGAGCAAGACGACAGACAGCGGCGACTACTACATCGACAAGCTGTTTCGTGATGGTCGCCCCGTGGCCGTCAGTGAAGATGCCGCCCATGGCGTGGCCACGCGCATCCTTGCCCGCAACCTGAGTGTTGGCCCCCTGAGCATCGAAGACCATGCCTACCTGGCGCAACTGGTGACCCAACGCACCGATCTCTCTCAAACCCAGGCGGAACAACGGGTCGACCAGGTCTACGGCGAAGCACGCCAGAACGTCGACGCCGCCATCAACAAGGCCAAGCAGGCAGCCGACAGCGCCGCGAAAGCGGCCGCCTGGTCAACCCTGTGGCTCTTTATCGCCCTGTTGATCGGCGCCTTCTTTGCCAGCCTGGCCGCCACCTTCGGCGGACGCCAGCGCGATGGCGTGCACTTTGTCGAAAGCACCGACTACCCGGCCCAGACAACGACGCTGAGTTAATCCAAGGAGAACAAAAATGCGCTCACTACTGCTGTTTTTTCTAGGCGTGCCAATCCCGGTCATCATCCTGATTGCGCTGTTCGTGCACTGACGACCCGGTTATAAGGCGGCCACCTAAGCCGTCTGAAAACACACAATCCTGTAGGAGCCTGGCTTGCCAGCGATGAGGCCCGCAACTTGCGGACGCCTTCGCTGGCAAGCCTGGCTCCTACAGGGTCGGTGGTGTGTTTGAAGGGGTTACATTCCATTACATCTTTTCTGTTACCAAACCTTAAGCCTAATTCCTAGAAGCTGCCGATTAGAGCCTTTGCACCATTCCCCTCAGCAGCCAGCGTCGTTGCTGAATGATGGTTCAAATACTTAACCCGGCAGACCGTTTCAAACCCCGGCCGCGTCCCCGAAAACCGGGCCTTTCGTCCCTCAGGATTAAGGGTTATCCCGATATTGATATCAATATGCTACCGATATGATCCGCCGTCCTTGAGCTATGCAATGGAAGCAGGAGATGCGGATCTATTTTGGAGTTTGGCTAGGCATCGGGCTCAGTACTATCGGCTTGTTCTTCAATCAGTCCCTGCTGATCGGCACCGGCCTGGTCATTATCGCGGTGGCCTCCCTCGCCCTGCGCGCCACACAGCTTTCGACGACTGCCGCCGCCCCTGCCCTTACGCCAGTACCCGATACCGACGAGACCGATCTCGACCTGCATAAACTCCTGCCACTAGTCGCCCCGAGCTGGAGCGCCGGCATCGGCCAGAGCCGCGACCTGCTGCAAGCCAATATCAGCGAACTGTTCCAGCGCTTTGCCAGCATTGCCACCCGCCTGGAAGGCGGCCTGCATAATTCCGAAGGCATCCTCGGCAGCGGTGGCGTCGGTGAAAGCCTGCGCGACGCCAACCAGCGCCTGCATGAAGTGACGCAATCCTTCGAAGCCAGCAGCCAGCGCCAGCACGATCTGCTGGACACCATCAGCCACCTGGGCGACTACGCCAGCCAGTTGCAGCACATGGCCAAGCGGGTCCAGGAGATCGCCAGCCAGACCAACCTGCTGGCCCTCAACGCGGCCATCGAGGCGGCCCGTGCCGGCGAATACGGACGGGGCTTCTCGGTGGTCGCCGACGAAGTGCGCAAACTCTCCACCCTGTCCGCCGAAACCGGCCAGGGCATGGACGCCAAGGTCGGCGAAATCAACCTGGCGATCCAGACCACCATCGCCGAGGCCACGGAGCTGGGCACCAGCGAGCAGGCCAACCTGGACTTCCTCAACCGCTCGGTGACCCAGGTCATGGCCCGCCTGGGGGACAACCTCAACGAACTGACCGACGCCTCCCGCGCCCTGCAACAGGATGCCCGCGCGACCCAGGCCGACATCCAGGCAATCATGGTCAACCTGCAGTTCCAGGACCGTACCGACCAGATGCTCGATCACGTCCAGCTCGACCTCGCGAACCTGCTCGACGCCATTGCCCGCCAGGACACCAGCCTCAAGGATCCGGCGGCCTGGCTCGAGCGCCAGCGCCAGCGCTTCACCACCGATGAAGAGCGCCACGGCCAGACGCACATGAGCGCCGCCAGCGAAGTGACCTTTTTCTAGTTTTCCCCTTTGCAAGAGTGATGAACATGGCCAAGACCATCCTGATCGTCGACGACTCCCTGTCCATGCGCCAACTGGTGAAGATGAGCCTGACCGCCGCCGGTCACCAGGTCATCGAGGCCTGCGATGGCCGCGACGCACTGACCAAACTCAACGGCCAGAAGATCAACCTGATCATCAGCGACGTGAACATGCCCAACCTCGATGGCATCGGCCTGGTGAAAGAGGTCAAGGCGCGCAACGAATACCGCTTCACGCCGATCATCATGCTTACCACCGAAAGCGAGCAATCGAAGAAAGCCGAAGGCCAGGCCGCCGGGGCCAGGGCCTGGATCGTCAAACCGTTCCAGCCCCAGCAATTGCTGGCGGCCGTGGAAAAACTGCTGGGATGACCACGCCATGTTTTCACTGACCCCTGCCAGGGATGACACCCCCGCGCAATTGCACTTGAAGGGCGACCTGACCCTGTACGAGGTCAGCATGGCCCGCGACCAACTGCTCGGCCTGCTGCCGCTGCCGGCGGGCCCCTGGCAACTGGACCTGGGTGGCCTGAGCGAACTGGACAGCGCCGGCGCGCAATTGCTCCTGGCGATCCAGCGGGCGCTGTCGTCCATCGACCAGCCGACCACCGTCTCGCGGGTCTCGCCCCCGGTGCATGAACTGCTGACCCTGCTGAACCTGGAATCGCTGTACCCCGCCGCCCCGAACGAGGATTGACCGATGCTCAGTGGCGAACAATGGAACCAGCTCCTGCTGGGCTTTCTCAGTGAAGGCCGCGACCTGCTCAAGGAGGCCGAGGACAGCCTGCTGCGCCTGGAGGCCAGCCCCGCCGACCAGGACGCGGTCAACCAGTTGTTCCGCGCCGTGCATACCATCAAGGGCTCCGCCGGGATCTTCTCGCTGACGCCACTGGTCAACCTCACCCACCATCTGGAAAGCCTGCTGATGTCGGTGCGCGACGGTCAGCGCGAGCTGACCCCGGCACTGACCTCGTTGATGCTCAACTGCATGGACGAACTGAGCGCGATGATCGAGCGGGTCGACCCCGACAGCGGCCTGCTGGACGCCGACGAAGCACGCCAGGCACCCTTGCTCGCCGCGCTGTTCGAAGCCCAGGGCCATGACGCCGAACCGGCGCCAGAACCTGAGACGGATACCCCGTCAGCCACCGAGGCAGCGCTCGTCAATTGGCAGGTCTCGATTCGTTTTTCCGAAGAGCTGTTTCGCAACGGCTTCGACCCGGCGGCCTTCCTGCGCTACCTCAAGCGCCTGGGCGAAATCAGCCAACTGGAGACCGTCAGCAAAGCCCTGCCGGCACTGGAACAGCTCAACCCGGAAACCTGCCACCTGGGCTTTGAATTCAGCCTGCGCAGCGCCGCCAGCCAGGGCGAAATCGAGGACGTGTTCGAGTTTATCCAGGACTTCTGCACCTTGCGCCTGGTGCCGGAAGATCGTCTGCCGGTGCCAGCGGCAGAAGCGCTGCTGGGGGCGCAGGCAACGCTCGAGCCGGCGCCGGAAAGAACCCCGGTCAGCCGCGACCGCCGCCCGCTGGATACCAGCCTGGTCAAGGTCGCCGCGCACAAGCTCGACGAGTTGATCAACCTGGTCGGCGAGCTGGTGATCAGCACCGCCGGCGCCCAGATGCACGCCCGGCGCAACGGCGACAGCGGCTGCCTGGAAAGCATCCAGGCGGTGCACCAGCACGTCGAACAGATCCGCGAAACCGCCTTGAAGCTGCGCATGGTGGAAGTCGGCGAAACCTTCAACCGCTTCCACCGGGTGGTCCGCGACGTCAGCCAGGAGCTGGGCAAGCAGATCCAGCTGAGCCTGCGCGGCGGCGAAACCGAACTCGACAAATCGGTGATCGACAAGATCGCCGACCCGCTGACCCACCTGGTGCGCAACGCCATCGACCATGGCATCGAATCCGCCGCCGAGCGCCTGGCCGTGGGCAAGCCCGCCGAGGGCAACCTGAGCCTCAACGCCTACCACGACTCCGGCATGATCGTGCTGGAAGTGCAGGACGACGGCCGTGGCCTGAACACCGCGCGCATTCTCGAAAAAGCCATCGACAAGGGCCTGGTGGACCCGGATGCGCAACTGGCCGACGCGGACATCCACGGGCTGATCTTCGAGGCCGGGTTTTCCACCGCCGAGCAAGTCTCCAACCTCTCCGGACGCGGCGTCGGCATGGACGTGGTGCGCAGCGCCATCGACCAGTTGCGCGGGGTCATCGAGATCGATTCCCTGGCCGGCCAGGGCTGCACCTTCCGTATCCGCCTGCCACTGACCCTGGCGATCATCGACGGTTTCCAGGTCAGTGTCGGCCAGGACAGTTTTGTCATCCCCCTGGACATGGTCACCGAATGCATGGAGGCCAGCCCCGGGCAACTCGGCCAGGGCTACCTCAATCTGCGTGGCAAGCCGCTGCCGTGCATTGCCCTGGATAGCCATTTCGGCCTGACCCCGAGCAGTGCGCGCCGGCGCAACATCGTCGTGGTCAGCCAGGGCCGCCAGCAAGCCGGCCTGATCGTCGATCAGTTGCTCGGTGAACTGCAGACCGTGATCAAGCCCCTCGGCCAGATGTTCCAGCACCTGCGCGGCATCAGCGGCTCGACCATCCTCGGCTCCGGCCAGGTCGCGCTGATCCTCGATATCGCCAGCCTGTTCCGCCATTTGCAGAGCGCCGCCGAGCCCATGTCGCCGGCCGCGCTCCATACCCCTTTGCCCAGCCTTTCAGGAGATTGATCATGCAATTCATCAGGAACATGAAGATAGGCATCCGCCTGACCGCGGGGTTCCTGCTGGTGGTGGTGCTGACCGCGAGCATCGGTGTGATCGGCATTCGCAACCTGTCCCAGGTCAACAGCCTCTCGGACCGCATGTACGACCTCGACGTCACCGGCATGAGCCTGATGCAGGAAGCCAATATCCAGCTGATCGTCGTCGGCCGCGCCATGCGCCACACCCTGCTCGCCACCAGCCAGGCCGGGCGCGAACAGTCCGCCAGCCAGGCACGCGCGGCGATGGAGCAGACCCGCAAGCTGATCGCCGAGGCGCGCAAGTCCTTTATCACCAAGGACGGCCTGGCCCAGCTCGATCAACTCGACGCGCCGCTCAAGGACTACGAGAACCTGGTCCAGCAGGTGCTCGCCACCCACCAGCAATCCGGGTTATTGCAGGAAACCAGCGACGTCACCGAGCTGCTGCCCAAGGCCGTGGTCAGCGGCGACGTAGTGGACAAACTGATGGGCCAGGTCACCCGCGGCAAACAGGATCGCGCCGCCGAGGCCAACCAGCAGATCAACGATATCGCCACCCGCTCCCAGACCCAGATGATCGCCCTGGTCATCGCCGCCACCCTGCTCGGGATCCTGATCGGCGTGCTGGTGACCCGCAGCATCACCCGTCCGCTCAACGGTGCCGTGGCCGCCGCCAACCGCATGGCCGCCGGTGACCTGGGCCAGGACTTGCCCACCACCGGCAAGGACGAGACCGGCCAGTTGCTGACCGCCATGCAGAACATGACCTTGCGCCTGCGCAGCATCCTCGGTGACGTGCGCAGCGCCGCCGACTCGCTGTCGTCGGCGTCCGAGCAGGTCAGCTCGACCTCGCAATCGCTGAGCCAGGCGGCCAACGAACAGGCCGCCAGCGTCGAACAGACCAGCGCCTCGGTGGAGCAGATGTCCGCCTCGATCGCCCAGAACACCGAAAGCGCGAAGATCACCGACGGTATCGCCGGCAAGGCCGCCAATGACGCCGTGCAAGGTGGCGGCGCGGTGAGCGACACGGTGCTGGCGATGAAGCAGATCGCCGACAAGATCAGCATCATCGACGACATCGCCTACCAGACCAACCTGCTGGCCCTCAACGCCGCCATCGAGGCCGCCCGTGCCGGCGACCACGGCAAGGGCTTCGCGGTGGTCGCCGCCGAAGTGCGCAAGCTGGCCGAGCGCAGCCAGGTCGCCGCCCAGGAAATCGGCCAGGTGGCCTCCAGCAGTGTGCGTCTGGCCGAACAGGCCGGGCAGTTGCTCAATGAGATCGTGCCGAATATCCAGAAGACCTCGGACCTGGTCCAGGAAATCACCGCCGCGTCCCTGGAACAGAGTGGTGCCGCCGGGCAGATCAATATCGCCATGGGCCAGATGAACCAGATCACCCAGCAGAACGCCTCGGCCTCCGAGGAACTGGCGGCCACTGCCGAGGAAATGAATGCCCAGGCCGGGCAGTTGCAGGAGCTGATCGGCTTCTTCCGTTTCGACGGCGAAGCGGCGCCCGCGTACAAACCACAACCGCGCAGCTTCGACAGCTACACCACCGGGACGCGCGACGGCTTCAAGGGCCGCGCGCCGGTGGATGAAGGCCAGTTCGTCAGTTTCACTTGAGGACCGGATCATGACTGCCAACCTGCGCCACGGGCTCCAGGCCCTGCACGAAGTGCTGCCGGCACCGAGCATCCAGCACCTATCGTTCCGGGTACGCCAGGCCGCCTATGCGGTGCCGATCGACGGCGTGCGCGAGATCATCGAGTACGGCGACGTCACCGCCGTGCCGATGATGCCGGCGTTTATCCACGGGGTGATCAACCTGCGCGGCAACGTGGTGCCGGTGCTCGACCTGGCAGCGCGCTTCGGCTTCGAGCTGACCGCCGCCGGCAAGCGCACCTGCATCGTGATCATCGAACCGGAACTCGACGGTATCGCCCAGCGCATCGGCCTGGTGGTGGATGCGGTGGACGCGGTGCTGGATATCGACCCGCACCAGGTGGTCCAGGCGCCGCCCTTCGGTTCCGGTATCCGCACCGACTTCATCGCCGGCATGGCCCGCCACGAGCAGGGCTTCACCATCATCCTGAACATTCCCCAGGTCCTGTCCCTGGACGATATCCGCCAGCTCAGCCTGGCCGTGGCCCAGGGCAACTGATGTCCAACCAGTCCACGCTGCCCACCCTCGGCGACAGCGAATTCCGCAGCCTGCAAAAGCTCATGGCCGAGGCCTCGGGGATCATCCTCGCCTCGAACAAACGTCCACTGGTGGCCGGACGCCTGATGAAGCGCCTGCGCCATTACCGGCTCGACAGCTACAGCGACTACCTGCGCCTGCTCGACCAGCCGCCTCACCTCAAGGAACGGCGGCTGGTGGTGGATCTGCTGACCACCAACGAAACCTATTTCTTCCGTGAGCCGGCGCATTTCGACTACCTCGGCCAGTGGCTCGGTCGCCAGCGCGGCCCGCTGAAACTCTGGAGCGCGGCCTGTTCGTCCGGCGAAGAACCCTACAGCCTGGCCATGGTGGTCCAGGAACATCTGCGCGGCGGCGACTGGTCGATCCTCGCCAGCGACCTCAGCCAGAGCATGCTCGAGAAGGCCGGCGACGGCATCTACGACATGGCCCAGGCGAAGAACTTTCCCCAGGGCTGGCTACACCGTCATTGCCTCAGTGGCATCGGCGAGATGAGCGGACGCTTCCGGGTCCAGGCCGCGCTACGTGAGCGGGTCAGCCTGCGCGAGATCAATATCGTCCAACCGTTGCCCGATGGCCTGGGGCGGTTCGACGTGATTTTCCTGCGCAATGTCCTGATCTATTTCAACAACGACGAAAAACAGCGCATCGTGCAACGCCTGGTCAGCCAGTTGCGTCCGGGCGGGCTGCTGTTCATCGGTCATGCGGAAAGCATCCACGGCTTCGACGTGCCGGTGCGACTGCTCAATCCCTCGGTCTACGAACGCTTATGAATCCGCCGCTGTTCCTGCGCCCTGGCGACTATTTCTTCGGTCGCCATCAAGGCAGTGTCACCACCCTGCTCGGCAGTTGCGTGTCGATCGTGCTCTGGCACCCGCGCTGGCAACTGCTGGCGGTGTCGCACTATCTGCTGCCCAACGATCCGAGCGCACGCAACGCCCTCGACACCCGCTATGGCGAAGGGGTGTTCCAGCGCATGCTGGCCGACATGCGCCGCCACGGCACCCACCCCCACGAATACCGCAAAAGCATTTTCGGCGGTGGCAGCCTGGTCCGCGCCGACGGCCCGCCGGCGCAGCGGGTCGGGCACAGCAACAGCGCCTTCGCCCGGGAACAGTTCAGCCTGCGCAACTGGCCCGTGGACCACTGCGACCTCAACGGCCAGCACTACCGGCGCCTGCGCATCGACGGCGCCAGCGGCCTGATCGAGTGCCAACGCAACAGCGTGCAACCGCTGCGGCTGGGGATGCGTCCACGATGATCCGGGTTTTTATCGTCGACGACTCGGCCCTGGTGCGCCAGGTCCTGACCCAGTGCCTGGACAGTCACCCGAATATCCAGGTGATCGGCCAGGCCGCCGATCCGCTCTATGCCATCGACAAGATGCGCCGCGACTGGCCGGACGTGCTGATCCTCGACATCGAGATGCCGCGCATGGACGGCCTGACCTTCCTGCGCCAGATCATGGCCGAGCGACCGACGCCGACCCTGATCTGCTCGACCCTCACCGAGCAAGGTTCGGCGGTCGGCGTCGAGGCCCTGGCCGCCGGCGCGGTCGGGGTCTTCACCAAGGCTCGGCTGGGGCTCAAGCAAAGCCTGGAGCAACTGTCCGGCGAACTGATCCGCAAGGTCGAGGAAAGCGCCCGGACCCGACCGGTGGCCCTTCGCCACAGCGTGCCTGCCGCAGAATCCGTCGTCACAGCCACGATCAGCCCGCTCAGGACCACCGACCGGGTGGTCGCCCTGGGCTGCTCCACGGGGGGCACCCAGGCCTTGGAATTCATCCTGCGGCAATTGCCACGTGACTGCCCGGGGATTGTCATCGTTCAACACATGCCGGAGAAGTTCACAGCCGATTTTGCCAGGCGCCTGGACAAGCTCTGTCAGATAGAAGTGCGCGAGGCCAGGCACCTGGACCGCGTCCACAGCGGCCTGGCATTGCTGGCGCCGGGTGGCCTGCACATGCAGCTCAAGCGCAGTGGCGCGCACTATCAGGTCGAGGTACTCGACGGCCCGCCGGTCAACCGGCACAAGCCGTCGGTGGATGTACTGTTTCGTTCAGTGGCCAGACAGGCCGGCGCCAACACCTTGGGCATTATCATGACCGGCATGGGCGACGACGGCGCGCGCGGGCTCTTGGCCATGCGCGAAAACGGCGCCAATACCGTGGCCCAGGACGAAGCCAGCTGCGTGGTCTTCGGCATGCCGAAAGAGGCCATCCGCCTGGGGGCGGCGCAGTGGGTCGAACCCTTGGCGAAGCTGCCGAAAATGATCCAGCAGTTCGGTGACAGCGCCCGCCACGGCTGAACAGCACAAGGCATCCGGCCCTTGAACCCGACATAAACACCGCAGCTCGCCAAGGCGGCTGCGCCCTTCCCTTTGCGTCATTGGGCTTGAGCTTATGCTTTGTCGAATACTGCTTGCCGACGATTACCCGCTGTTTCGCGCGGGTATGAAGGCACTGCTGGAAAAACAACAAGAGTACGAAATCGTCGGCGAAGCGGGCGATGGCCAGGCGGCAATCGAGCTGGCCTCACGGCTCAAGCCGGACATCGTGTTGTTGGACATGTCCATGGAGCGCATGAACAGCGTGGCGGCGCTCAAGGAGCTGTCGCTGCGCGCGCCGCGCAGCAAGGTACTGATGCTGTCGATGCACACCGACAGCCACTTCGTGATGAAATGCCTGCAACTCGGGGCCCACGGCTACCTGCTGAAAAACGCTACGGTGCTGGAGCTGGAGCTGGCGCTCAAGGCCTTGCGCCACGGCGGCCAGTACCTGTCCTCGGCGGTGGTGCCGCTGGTGGTCGACCAGGCGGTGCGCCAGACCCACAGCCAGCCGATCCGTGCCAGCCAGGTCGCGCTGACGGCACGGCAACTGGAAATCCTCAGGCTGATCGCCCGGGGCGAGACCACCCGCTCCATCGCGCTCGGGCTCGGCCTGAGCGTCAAGACCGTGGAGGCGCACCGCTCGCAGATCATGCACCGGCTGCGGATTCACGACATTGCCGGGCTGGTGCTGTTCGCGGTACGTGAAGGGATCATTCAGCTCAACGACTGAAGGGCCTCGCGCAAGGTGGCGGGGATCGTCACCGGCTGGTTCGAGGCGCGATCGACGAACACGTGGACAAAACGTCCGGCGGCGCAGGCGTCCTCCTCGCCGGCCTTGAACACCGCCAGTTCGTATTGCACCGAGCTGTTGCCCAGCTTGCCGACCCGCAGGCCGATCTCGATGCGCTCGGGGAAAGCGATCGAGGCGAAATAGTCGCAGGCCGAACTGACCACGAAACCGACAACCTCGCCGTCATGGATATCCAGGCCACCCTGTTCGATCAGGTAGGTGTTCACCGCCGTGTCGAAAAAGCTGTAGTAAGTGACGTTGTTCACGTGGCCGTAGACATCGTTGTCGTGCCAGCGCGTGATGATCGGCTGGAAGTGACGGTAGTCGGCGCGTTGCGGCAGGCGGTCGGTCATGGCGGACTCTTGGGTCATGGCTGCAGGTGCTCGCTGAGAAAACGGAAATAGCGTTCGCGATAGGCCGGGATTTCATTGGCCAGGTGGTGCCGGGCGCCGAGCAGCATCAGCACTTCGGGATGGTCGAACTTGGCCCGCAGCACGTCGAGGTTATGCGTCCAGTCGACGGTCATGTCGGCCTCGCCTTGCACGATCAGCGGTCGCCGTGGGCTTTTCGCGGCGGACTCGATACCGGGAATCCAGCGGGCCAGGGCACCGACCCAGGCGGTCGGCAGGCGCTGCGGTTGCAAAGGGTCGGCCTGGAGGAACGGCATGAACGCCGGGTCGTTGGTGTTCTCGCTGAAACGCCGGGCGATGCCTTTGACGAAGGGCTTGAGCAGGTAATAACTGAACTTCGACCAGCCCCACGCCCGTGGCCGTATCAGCGGCGAGAGCAGGATCACCTGGCCCTGGGCCGGGCTGCCGCTGCCGTGCATGAGCAGGTGGTCGATGATAATCGCACCGCCGGTGCTCTGGCCGAACAGGTGCCAGGGTTGCGGCAGATCGAGGGATTTGGCCTCGCTGAACAGGCCTTGCAAGGCCTGCTGATACCGGCCGAAGTCGTCGATGCTGGCCCGTTCGCCGCTGGACAGGCCGTGACCCGGCAAGTCGCAGGCAAGCACCGCGAAACCCTGGTCCAGCGCCCAGTCCACGACATGGCGGAACAGGCCCATGTGATCGTAGAAACCGTGGAGCAGGAACAGCGTCGCCACCGGTTCGGCCGGCAGCCAGAGCTGGCTCACCAGTTCGAAGGCACCACTGCTGAAGCAGCCCAGGCGACTGACGACAGGCGGACTGCGCTGGGGCAGGTCGAGGCCATAGAAGTGCTGGTAGGCTCGTGCCTCTTCCGACAACGGCTGCGCCGCGGCCAGGGGTCGCAGGCTGGAACGCAGGGAATCGGCGGCAAAGGTGGCGGGCATAGGCTTTCCAGGTAAAGGCACGGCAACGCCAACGGCGTTTTACAGACCTGCGATATTCATCTGTCAGGGCAGGCATGGCAAGCTACGCGACCTTCGAGGACACAATCGTCATGCCCCAGATGCGTCACAAGAGATTACTCGCCGGGTTGCTCGCCGTGGTTTGTGCGACGGCGCTGTGGTTCGCCTATGACTGGTTCCAGGGCCGCTATATCCGCGCCTTCAGCGAGCAGACCGCGCTGTTCGCCGGCGACAGCCTGAGCCTGCCGGCGGAACTGGCCGGGCCGGGGCCGATCCGCCTGGTGCACTTCTGGGACCCGGCCTGCCCGTGCAATGTCGGCAACCAGCAGCACCTGGGGGAATTGATCGAACGGTTCGCGCCGCTGGGAGTGCAATTCTACTCGGTGCAGAAGCCCGGGACCCACGGCCAGTTGCCGGCCACCTTGAGTGCGATCAAGGCGCTGCCCGGCTTGCCGGGGGCCGAGCATCTGACGGTCAGCCCGGCGGTGGCGATCTGGGACCGCGACGGCAAGCTGGCTTACTTCGGCCCCTACAGCCAGGGTGCTACCTGCAATTCGAGCAACAGCTTTATCGAGCCGATCCTGCAGGCACTGAGCGAAGGCCGCGCGGTGAATGCCACCCACAACATGGCGGTGGGCTGTTATTGCCCGTGGTTGCCGTCCCCGTAGGGCGAACCGGACTTTTTACAGTAATCGCCCGCTCGGCCGATGCATCCCCATACTCTCCTGTGCTAAACCTTCCCGGTCCAGTCCCGGTAGCCACAAGGATTCATGCATGAAACGCAGCCTGACCGTTCTCGCCGTCCTGATCGCCGCCATTGCCGGAGGCGGCCTGTGGTACGTCCAGAGCAAACAGCCGATGCGTCAGGGCCAGGTCACGCTGCAGAACCTGCAAGGGCCGGTCACGGTGCGCTACGACGACCGAGGCGTGCCGCATATCCGCGCTGAAAACGACGCCGATCTCTACCGCGCCCTGGGTTATGTACAGGCCCAGGACCGACTGTTCCAGATGGAAATCATGCGCCGCCTGGCCCGTGGCGAACTGGCCGAGGTGCTCGGCCCCAAACTGGTGGACACCGACAAGCTGTTCCGTGGCCTGCGCATCCGCGAACGGGCCGACCAGTACGTCGCCCAGCTCGACAAACAGTCCCCCAGCTGGAAGGCCCTGCAAGTCTACCTGGACGGCATCAACCAGTACCAGGCGAACCACGCCAAACCCGTGGAGTTCGACCTGCTGGGCATCGACAAGCGGCCGTTCACCGCCGAAGACACCATCAGCATCGCCGGTTACCTGGCCTACAGCTTCGCCGCCGCCTTTCGCACCGAGCCGCTGCTGACCTATGTGCGCGACAAACTCGGCGCCGACTACCTGAAGGTCTTCGACCTGCAATGGTATCCCCAGGGCGCATTCGGTACCCCGGCACCCCTGGCCGATGCCGACTGGAAGAACCTCGGCGCCCTGGCCCAGTTGAGCGACCAGGCCCTGGAGCACGCCGGCCTGCCACAGTTCGAAGGCAGCAATGCCTGGGTGGTGTCCGGCAGCCGGACCAAGAGCGGCAAGCCGCTGCTGGCGGGCGATCCGCATATCCACTTTTCGACGCCCTCGGTCTGGTACGAGGCGCACCTCTCGGCGCCGAACTTCGAGCTGTACGGCTATCACCAGGCGCTGGTGCCCTTCGCGTTCCTGGGCAACAACCAGGCGTTCGGCTGGAGCCTGACCATGTTCCAGAACGACGACCTCGATCTGATCGCCGAGAAGGTCAACCCGGACAACCCCAACCAGGTCTGGTACCACGGCCAATGGGTCGAAATGACCAGCACCCAGCAGCAGATCGCCGTCAAGGGCGAAGCGCCGGTCACTGTCACCCTGCGTCGCTCGCCCCACGGTCCGATCGTCAATGACGCCGTGGGCGCCAACGGTGGGACCAGGCCGATCGCCATGTGGTGGGCCTTTCTCGAGACCCCGGACCCGATCCTCGATGCCTTCTACGAGCTGAACCGCGCCGACACCCTGGAGAAAGCCCGCACGGCTTCGTCGAAGATCCAGGCCCCGGGCCTCAACGTGGTCTGGGCCAATGCCAAGGGCGATATCGGCTGGTGGGCCTCGGCGCTGCTGCCCAAGCGCCAGGCTGGAGTCAACCCGGCCTTTATCCTCGACGGCAGCACCGCCGATGCCGACAAGGACGGCTACTACCCGTTCAGCGCCAACCCCCAGGAAGAGAACCCGGCGCGCGGTTATATCGTCTCGGCCAACGCCCAGCCGGTGTCGCCCACCGGCATGGAGATTCCCGGTTACTACAACCTGCCGGATCGCGGTCAGCAGTTGAACCGTCAACTGAGCGACAGCAGCGTGCGCTGGAACCTGGAAAACAGCCAGAAGCTGCAACTGGGCACCACCACCGACTACGGCCCGCGCCTGCTCAAGCCGCTGTTGCCGGTGCTGCGCGAGGTGGTGAAAGACCCGGCGGAACTGAAGCTGGTGGAGCAGTTGGCGCAGTGGAAGGGGGACTACCCGATGAGCTCCACCACGGCCACGCTGTTCAACCAGTTCCTCTATGACCTGACCTATGCCGCCATGCACGACAAGCTGGGCGACGACTATTTCAAGGCGCTGCTGAGCACCCGCGTGGTCGACGCCGCCCTGCCACGCCTGGCCGCCGATGAGCACTCGCCGTGGTGGGGCAAGGGCCGCGCCGAGACGGTGAAAACCGCCTGGCAGGCGAGCATCGCCCACCTCAAGGGGCTGTATGGCGACGACCCGGGCAGTTGGGTGTGGGGCAAGGCCCATACCCTGACCCACGAGCATCCGCTGGGCCAGCAGAAGCCGTTGGACCGGTTGTTCAATGTCGGGCCGTTCGATGCCCCGGGCAGCCACGAAGTGCCGAACAACCTCTCGGCGAAGATCGGCCCGGCGCCCTGGGCGGTGAGCAACGGGCCTTCGACCCGCCGTCTTATCGACTTCGCCGATCCGGCCCACAGCCTGACCGTCAACCCGGTGGGACAAAGCGGGGTGTTGTTCGACAAGTATTACGACGACCAGGCCGAAACCTATATCGAAGGCGGGTATGAGCAGGTGCGTTTGGATGAGGTGGAGGTGTCGGCCAATACTCGCAGCGTGCTGAAGCTGCTGCCGGGGAAGTGACCGATTAGCTTGCCGCCCGGCGAAGGCGCCCGGGCGCCTCGCCATAGATCTCCTTGAACTTCTTGCTGAACGCCGCCTGGGATTGGTACCCGACCTGGACGGCGATGTCGCTCAGGCCCAGGTGCGAATGGCTCAGCAAACCGTACGCCAGCTCCATCCGCACCTGCGTCAGCAGCACCCAGGGCGACGCCCCGGCCACGGCGGCGAATACGCGCATAAAGGTCGCCCGCGACATGTTCGCCATTGCCGCCAGGGCCTCGATGGTCCACTCATGGGCCGGTTCCTCGAGCATCGCCTGCCAGGCCCGGCTCAGGCGCTTGTCGGCCAGTAGCGCCAGGGTTCCGCTGGCAGGCTTCTGCTGTTGCAGATAGGCCCGCAGGATCAGCGTGAACAACGCCGACGACAGGGCATCCACCAGAAACCGCGCCCCGGCCTGCTCCCCATCGGCCTCCACCCGCAGCAGGCTCACCAGCGCCGCCAACTGACCGTTGGCCTGCAGCTCGCGGCCGGAAATCAGCAAATACTCCGGCAACGCGGCAAACAGCATCGACTCGCGCTGGTAGTGGAAGCGGCCACAGAGAAGGTCCAGGTCCGCCTGTTCAGCGCCGAGACGATGCACCGGCAACAGACCACCACGACTGATCCGCGTCGCCATCGGCGCCACCCGTTGTCCCTGGCTGCGCAACAAATGACTGCCGCCACCGGGCAGCACCAGGATATCGCCGGCGTGCAGGCGTAACGAGCGGCCGTCCGGCAACTCGGCCAGGCAGTCGCCGGACAGCACCAGGTGATAAGGCGCGACCCCGACGCTTTCCTGCCCGTGATCCATGGCCCAGTCGCCCTGCAGTTGGCAACGCAGGTCGAGGCAGCCGCGGACGCCGGCAAGGGTGATGAGTTTATCGATCGAATTCATTTGCGCGTTTCGGACAAAACCTTGAGTGAATCGAACAAGAGTGACGACACCGGACACGGGAGACTGAGCTCGTTGCCAAGCCACTCTACGCTTACCCTTTCAGGAGTTATCATTATGTTTCTCAATTGGTCCGAACTGCTGCCAACTATCAAGAATGCCTTTGGAGCCCTGGGCAAATCCAATCCGAAGATGGTCCAGGCCTATATGAAATTGGGCGAGGCCGCTGCGGAAAACAATGTGCTGGATGCCAAGACCCGCGAGCTTATTTCCATTGCCGTGGCGATTTCGACTCGTTGTGACGGTTGCATCGGCGCCCATACCGATGCGGCGATCAAGGCCGGGGCGACTCGCGAAGAAGTGGCCGCCGCCCTGGCCACGGCGATTTCGCTGAATGCCGGTGCAGCGTACATCTACTCGCTGCATGCGCTGGAGGCTTACGACAGCCTGAAGTCCTGAGGCTGTCAATGCTTGAAGCCGAGCGAGGACTTGTGGCCTGACTCACAGCAGCCCCGCAAAATGCCGCCGAAACTGCTGCGGCGTCACACCCAACCGCCGCTGAAACACGCTGCGCATATGGTGCGCATCACGAAAACCGCACTCATAGGCCACGGTCTTCAACGGCGCCCCACCGCTTTCCAGCATCACCCGCGCCGCATCCACCCTGGCCCGCTCGACAAACTCCGCCGGCGTCACCTGGGTCTCGCGGGCAAACACCCGGGAAAAATTCCGCGCACTCATGTTCGCCGCCCGCGCCAATTCGGCAATGCTCAAATCCCCGGTCAAATGCGCCAGCACATACTGCTGCACCTGGGCCACCGGCGACGAAGCCTCGGCATGGGGCGCCAGGTACGGACTGAACTGTGACTGCCCACCCGAACGCTGGGTGAATACCACCAGTCGCTTGGCGACCTTCAGCGCCACCTGCGCACCGTGATCCTGTGACAGCAGGTACAGCGACAAATCGATCCCCGCCGTGACCCCCGCCGAAGTGAAGAGCCGATCGTCCTGCACATACAAACGATCGGCCTCGACCCGCGCGGCCGGGCACAACGCCGCCAACGCCAGCGCATCACTCCAGTGGGTGGTTACCGTGCGCCCGTCGAGCAATCCGGCCCGGGCCAGCATGAAGGCGCCGTTGCAGATCGAACCGAACCGCCCGGCACGGGCGCTGGCCCCGCGCAGCCAGGCATGAAAGTCGTCACCAAAATCCAGCCCGGGCAAGCTCGGGCCGCCGGCACACAGCAACAGGTCGTAACGCTCCACGGCCTCGCTGAAATGCCGATGCGCCTGGATCGCCAGGCCGTTGGAGCAGGCCAGCCAACCGCGCTCGACGCCGATCACTTCCAGCCGGTACTGGGCGTCAGGGGGCAGGAAGCTGTTGGCTTCGGCAAAGACGTCCATGGGCCCGGTGACGTCCAGGGACTGGACGCCGGGGAACACCACAACGGCAAGGGTTCGACTCATGGGCGGGCCTCAATGCAAGTCGGTCTTACGGTAACGCAAGCCTCCAGCCGATGCGACAGCCGCTTCTATTACGCGCACGCGCTGGCACGGAACCCGCCCCGAATGGCTGGATTCGCCACCTTGTGTCGATTGTTGCCATCCGTCCCTGACGCCACACTGAACCCATCAGCGCCAGCCAGGCGCTCCCCCAAAGGAAGTCTCGACATGAGCAACACTATTGCCGGCATCAAGATCCCCGACAGCGCCCTGGCCAAGGCCACCACCGAATACATCCGCGATGTGGAAAGCGATCTGCTCTACCACCACTCGCGCCGGGTCTTCCTGTTCGGCGCCCTGAGCGGCGAACGCAAGCAACTGGCCTACGATCCGGAGTTGCTGTACGTCGGCGCGATGTTCCACGACCTCGGCCTGGTGGAAGGCCATCGCAGCGATGACGAACGTTTCGAAGTGGATGGCGCCAACGCGGCCAAGGTGTTCATGAAGCCTTACGGGCTGTCGGATGACGATATCGAACAGGTCTGGCTGTCGATTGCCCTGCACACCACACCGGGGGTGCCACAGCATCTTCGCCCGACGGTGGCGCTGGTCACGGCCGGGGTGGAAATGGATGTGCTGGGGATGGACTACGCGGCCTTTCCAAGCGCCCAGCGCGAAGCGGTGGTGCATGCGCATCCACGGGGGGAAGGGTTCAAGGAATGCATCATCTGTGCGTTCGCCGAGGGGCTGCGCCATCGGCCGCTGACCACCTTTGGCAACGTGAAGACCGATGTGTTGAAGGACAAGGATGCGACGTTCAAGCCGATGAATTTTGTCGAGGTGATTCGGCATTCGCCGTGGGCTGAATAAAGCATGGGGGCAAGGCGGAACCAATAGGATCGTGGCCAGCACATGGAACTGTCGGCGATCTTGAGGGCCTCTTCGCGGGCAAGCTCCGCTCCCACAAGGGGGGTTGAGTCGTACCTGATTTTTGTGTACGACCATGACCCCCTGTGGGAGCGGAGCTTGCCCGCGAAGCTTTTAGGACCTACACGGTCTCCGCCACCTTCGCCCGACGTACGTCCGGCTGTTTCCAGGAATCCGCCGCGCTTTCATCGATGGCCAGTTGGATGGCTTTCTTGCGACGCTCTTCGGCCTGACGACTGAAGTACCAGACCAGGAAGGTCACCAACGACACCGCCAACAGAATCAGGCTGGCCACCGCGTTGATCTCCGGCTTCACGCCCAGGCGCACCGCCGAGAACACTTCCATCGGCAACGTCGTCGAACCCGGCCCCGACACGAAGCTGGCCAGTACCAGGTCATCCAGGGACAACGCGAAGGACATCATGCCCCCCGCCGCCAGCGATGGCGCGATCATCGGGATGGTG
>NZ_PHSU01000036.1 GCF_002814235.1 Pseudomonas sp. QS1027
CACGGCATCCTCGCCGACGCTTTCCACTTTCAACAGGGTCCGAAGCCTCATCCCGAACGCGAATACTGCACCCAGTACGACGAAACCGACCTGAACTTCATCCAGCGCCTGTGCGAGGAAGAAGGCCTGAGTTTTCACTTTCGCCACAGCCCCGACCAGCACCTGCTGGTGTTCGGCATCCATTCATCGATCTTTCCCCGGCTGGAGCCGACGCCTTACAAACGCTCTTCCGGTCTGGTCGCACAAGCCCCGGTCGTCAAGACGTTCGGCGTGCGCGTGCAAACCCGGCCCACGCGCACGACCCTCAGGCACTACGACTTCGAACAACCCCATGTGCAATTGCAGGCCGATTGTCGTCCCGGTTCGAGCCCTGGGGCGGAGCTGGAGCATTACGCCTATCCGGGCGATTTTCGTGACGAGCGGCAGGGGAAAAAGCTGGCCGAGCGTGATCTGCAACGTCACCGTAGAGACTATCGCCTGGCCCAGGGTGAGAGTGATCAACCCGCCTTGCGCAGTGGGCATTGCCTGTTGCTCAGTGAACATCCGCGCCAGGACTGGAACAGCCACTGGCTGCTCACTGAAATCACTCACGAAGGCTACCAGCCCCAGGTGCTGGAGGAATATGCCGGCCATCAGGTGCCATGGCAGGGTTACCGGAATACCTTTAGCGCCATTCCCGATGAGGTGGAGTATCAACCGCCACATCGGCACAAGAGGCCCTTTATTCGCGGCAGCCAATCGGCCTGGGTGACCGGCCCCGCCGGACAGGAGATTCATTGCGACGCCTACGGCCGGGTCAAGGTGCAATTCCCCTGGGACCGCGCGGACCGCAACGACGAACACAGCAGTTGCTGGCTGCGCGTTGCCTCCAGTTGGGCTGGTGCCCGTTATGGCAGCGTGGTCATTCCCCGGGTCGGCATGGAAGTGGTGGTGTCGTTTTTCGAGGGTGATCCCGACCGGCCCTATGTGTCGGCGTGCCTGCACCACAAGAACAATGAAGTGCCCTATCCGCTGCCCGAGAACCAGACCCGGAGCGTGTTCAAGACCCGCAGCACGCCGGGCGGACAAGGTTACAACGAGTTGCGCATCGAAGACCGCAGCGGCGCCGAGCAGATCGCCCTGCGCGCTCAGCGCGACTTCACCCTGCATGCCCTGAACGACCAGCGGCTCCAGGTGGACCGCCAGCGTAGCGTGCGGGTCGGTGGCGATTCCCGCCATGAACTGCAAGGTGAAGAACAGCGCATCACCCATGGCAACCGCCTGACCGAACTCCGGCAGGACGACCATCTGACCGTCAACGGTGATCAACACGTACAAGCCGCCAGTCACCTGTTGCGCGCCACGGGAGATATCCATCTGAGTGCCGGGGACAACGTGGTGATCGACGCCGGCAGCAGCCTGACCCTCAGGGCCGGCGGTCAGTGGCTGACTCTCAATCCGGCGGGTATTTTCAGTAGCACGGAGATCACGCTCGAAGGCCATCCGCTTTCCGTGGCACAGGCGGCGCCTTCCTTGCCCGGCACGGTTCCACACGATCAACCCGCTCCCGCCGATCCATTGGTGCTCCAGGCCTTGCGCACACTGCTCAAGTCCGATCCGGAACGCTGTGAGATCTGCGAACAGGCCCCGAAGGATTCGCCATGAACGCCACCCTTCCAGCCAACTTATTGCTGATCGACGGTGCCTTGCGGCCCCAAGCCTTGGCGGCGCTTTATCGCCAGGTCGGGGCACAGGAAATACTGCCCTTGTACCGGGGAACTCGCTGGCAAGCCTTGCAAGAACTCGGACCTATCCTGGTCAAGCCGCAGAGCCGCGAAATGCTCGCGCAGTGGCCGGGCTCGCCTCAAGCCCGAACGGACTCTTCCCTGCTCTACAGCAACGCCTCGCTCGAGGACGTGGCCGCGCACTTGCGACACTTTATCGCGCCACCTACCCGACAAGGCAGTCAAGGGCTGCTGCGCTTTGCCAACCCGCGGATCACCGTGCATTGGCTGGACAGTTTCGCCCCGCAACAGTTGGCCAGAGTCCTGGGGCCCATCGAGCACTGGTGGGTGTCTTCACCGAGCCACGGCTGGGAAGAACCTCCTGACCCGGCGTGGCGAACTTTTAGTCGCAACGGTCCCACCCCGGCCTGGACGGACTCATGCGCCCGGCTTGAGGAACCACAAGAGGTGGCCCTGGAAAAAGCCCGCCTGTGGAAATTCGAAGAGCGCCTCTACCAGTGGCTGCGGACACGCAACGAACATACCTTCGCCAACAGCGACGCCCGGCAGATCGGCCACTGGCTCAAGCAAACCCTCGACAGTGGGCAGGCCTGGGGCCTGCACACTGAGCAAGCGCTGGTCACCTGGGCCGAAGCTTGCGCCGATTGGGGGAACGACTTCGTGCAGCAAGCCGAAGGACCGTATCTACGCTGGCTCACGCTCAAACCCGAACACGCGCATCTGGCCCCGGAGCTGCGTCTGGAAGCCTTCGACCAGCATCAACAACATATCGCGGGGCTCCTCCCATGACTGACAAAAACGGCACCCTGCGCCAGCGCCGCAACACCCTGTTCCCCAAGGTTCCGGCCACCGGCATGCATATGTGCCCGTTCAAGGGCCCGAACCTCGCCATCGTGCCCATGCGCTACGCCCTTGATCGCTCGCGCCACGATCCTCAGCCCGATCAGCTCACACCGCTGCACCCCGAGGGCCAGTGGCACGAACACCCACCGCTCAGGACCCGCGCCTACACCCTGCGCCAGTTGCGTGACGGCTACCTCTATGTCTTCGACGAAAGCGCGAAGACCCTGCACGAATATCGCTACAGCGCCCAGGACGCGACCTTGACCCACCTCCCTTCGAGCGGCGATGGGCCCAGCCTGATAGCTCAAGCCTCCAGCCACCTGCTTTATCCGCGCAACCACCTGCTGCACCTGGCCTATACCCCGCAGCCATGGTCCGGGCGCCTGCGCGAACAGTTGAGCGCCGATCCTGACAGCCGCGCCCGCTGGATGCGACGCCTGGACCTCAAGACCTACTCCAACAGCATGACGGGGCTGGGTGTCATGCCCATCGCCGACCTGGCCGACGCCGTGGCCGATATCGACAGCTGGCCGATCCGGTACGACCAGCGCTTCGCCGACTCCGCCTATCCACCCGAGTCCGGCGACGGCTCAAATGCCCATTGCGTGCCGCTGGCCTGCGACGTGGTCTGGCGCGGGTGCATCGACGACGTCGCCAGCGCCGTGTTCGTGGCCCTCGACGATCCCCTGGCCGTGCTCGAAGACCTGGGCATGCAACTGAGCACCGAGCAAGCCGCGCTGCAGCATTGGCAAAACGAACACGAACATGCCCTGAATATTGCCGCCGTGGTCGAACAGCTGTGCGGTGCGGGCGTGGACCCCGCGCAATTGCCGGCGGCGGTGAAGGACGATGAAGCCAGGACCCGCGAGTATGTCCGCGACCTCGAAGCCTGGTACGAACAGCTGGACCTGGAAGAGGACGCCAACCGCGCGGCCCAGGACGGCCTGAGCCTCGATATTCTCGACTTGCCCTCCCGAGCCCTGGCGCAGCGGATCAAGCAGCGTTACGGCGGTCTGCCCGATCCGGCCTTGCGCGCCAGTTGGCAGGCTCGCGGCAAATGGCGTCGACAAGCTGACTCCGACGCCGCCCGTGCCTATGCCGATGCCCGTCGGCCCGAGTCGGAGGCCTTGCTGCGCCAGCTGCGCGACAGCCTCCACGATCTGCAGCGCTGGGCTGAACGGATCGGCACCGACCCACGCCAGCTCGGGATTGATACCGGCCACGATGACAGCCTGCTGTACCTGCAAGGGGTGATCAGCGGCCTGTTGGAAATCCTCGCCCAGGACCTGAGCCTATCGCGTTGGCTGGCCCAGGAGGAGGCCTCGGCCAAAACCCTGTTCGGCCTGGCGCGCTTTGGTTTCAATGCAGCCCTCAAGTCGGCCTTCGATGCCCAGGCCAATGCCCTGGTGCAAGGGGCCGGGGATGTCACCTCCCTGGTTGGCCGTAGCGCTGAACTCAACAGTTTTCTCGGCCATGAGCGTATTGCCGAAAAGCCCTGGGTCAAGGCCCTGAGCGAACCGGCCCGGCAAACCCTCGACTGCCTCGTCCGGCTGGCCCGGGGCACGGGCAAGGCGGTTTTCGAAAATACCTTGCTGGCCCTGCTGCCCGTGGACAGTCGCCTGGCCTATGGACAGAAACCCGACCTGGCGGCGCTGCTGCGCAATCTGCTGATCGGCCACGTGCTGCTTGATCATCCTGATCGTTTGAAGGTCGATCAGGAACTGGGCACTCGCCTTCAGGATTGGAAGCAAAAGCTGCTCACCGCCCGAGCCGACTACCGCCAAACCCAGAATGCCTGGTTCTACCACCGTGAGAAATATGACCGCAAAGCCCTGAGTCGACTGCTGCTCGAAATGGAGCAGGAACTCAAGCAACTGGCTCTCGCCATGCCGGCCCTGATCGATTACCAGAACAACCGTTATGTGGAGATCGTGCGTAACGGTATTCGGGGGACGGTGGAAAGGGGCGGACTGACAGTGGCGGGTTGGCACGCCACTGTTCGCGCCTGGAGCGAGAAACAGGGGGTCAACGCCGGCGCCATTACCTGGGGCGTGGTGATGGCGAATCTGATCAATACGCTGGTGACCTACCGCACCTTGAGCCAGGACGGAGAGCTGACCGCCAAGGACTGGGCAAAGATCGGCTCGGCCACGGCCTATACCGGCAACGCGATGATGGCGTTGTGGGTGGAGACGAAGTGGGCGGGGATGAAGGGGTTGAGCACGCTCATTAAAGACGTACCAACAGCAATAACCGAAAAGTCTGCTGCTTATTGGAGCAGCACCACTGGGGACACTAGAGGCTGGGGGAAATTAATCAGAGGCTTCGGGGGGCGACTGGTGGGATTGGGCGGGTTTGCGTTGATTGCGACCAGTGCCGAGTTGTGGGATCTCTGGGATGATTTCAGTCATTCAACATCAAGCAAAAAATTACTAATCACTAAAATGCTTTCCGTATCAGCAATGTTTGTCATTGGAACTATACAGTTTTCAGCCGGATTCTTGGCGTTGACGGGTAGTCCAATACTGCTGTCGTTTGCAATGAGTTCAGGGATTGCCGGAGCAGCACTTATTGCGGGAGCTGTTTATCTGATATCCAGCACTCTTATTAACTATCTAAAAACGGACGCAGTTGGTCAATGGCTTCGTAAAGGCACGTGGTCACGCCATCCAAAAGACCGCTTGCCCGCTACCCCCGAGGGCCGTGCGGAAGAGGTCCGTGCCTTCCTTGAAATTCAGCTTAGTCCCACTCTGTTCGTTAAACCGAGCTACACACTTGGGCGCCATAGTTTTCCCCATGGGGACTATATGAATGTTCGCATTCAGGACGGGGCTTGGGTACAGCTGCAAGTACCTGCCCCTTTGCGTAATGCGGTACTTCGGGTCAATCTCACGGCCAGCCACCACCCTTTCCTTGTGATGCCAACGACCAAGCTGGACGGCGAACTACAAGAACACTTTGTCGACCATGGGCGGGTAGAAAGTGTTTCCATCATGGGAGATACACCGAAAAATCGATGGAATAGAAACGAGCACGCCGTCTTCGGTTTTCCCATGATGCCTCCCGAGGGCGAAGACATCGTTTGGCACACCTGGGTTCCGCTTGACGAGAAAGCGCAATACCTGGAGCTACAAGTTTGGTATCCGGAAGAAATACTTTCATCAGGTGAAGGTGACCGAGGTTACCGCTATCAGCTGGAGCTGGACGAGCAAGGTGTTAAAGATCAAAAAGACACCCGAATGAGCGGTCTGGACACCAGTACATTACAAGTACAAACACTGGGCGGGCGCGAAGACGCCATTGTATTACCCATTCCAAGTTGAGAACTTTTATGAGAAAAGCAATTAAAGACGACAAACAAGATATGACTCCCGAGGAGTCTGAAGTTTCATCACGTCCCCCACTTGAAGGTCGTGAGCTTATGGTCTGGACAATCAAGGCGATGCCGCAAATAACGCCCACGATAAACGCTATACTCGGCTCTATTATGCTAATACCGCTCAGTATGCTTCTGTATGGTTATTTTGATACGAATGAAAATGGACGCATGAGTTTTTTTACATTTTTCGGATCTGCAGTCTCATGCTTATGGTTGTTTTTTTTGGAGGGTTGTATTTCTGCAAAAAAAAATCTACCACTACCGAATCACCGATCAAGGTGCAGAAACAGAGTTCTACCTGCATTACCCCAAACATTTGAGAAATTTTTTCAAAGGATTTGCCATCGTACTTCTGATCATCGTACTGGGTCTAATTTCCGTGGACCCTGTTTTTATCTGGATGCTTGCAGGTCCTGGAGGTATGGCCATCATGGCCTCCAAATCACTGATAACTTGGAAGAACGAAATTCGCTTTCACCGGTTTACTTGGGATCGCCCCAATTGGATATTTACCGATAGAAAAAAGAATTTCATTACCATAAAGCGACGCCATATACCTGGCATGACTTTTCAAGAGAACTACCTCGGCTTTGATATCTATCTACCCAAGGGCAAGCTGGACGAAGTCTTGTCGATTATAAAAAAACACGCTCCCGCCAACACAGACTACGAAGAAGGCCGCTGGAGCGAGAAGGTAGAAATTGCCGATATGCGTTCGCACCTTCACGAGCAAGGTTCGCCATGAACGCACCCACCTCAGAACGCGATAACAACCCCGGCGCTCCGATCAGCGGCGACGACAACAGCACTGGGTTTGGCAGGTTGAGCGACTACAAGCCTCCTGCTCTCTCCAAGCCTCCTGCTCTCTCCAAAAAGCTGGCCGCCTGCTGTCCCGACGCTCCTGGCTTGAAACCGCAGCCACAGCAGGAAATATTCGAGAAGGGTATCAACCCCTTGGTCGGAGCGGCCTCTGGCTTGCTGAGTTTTGCCATGGAGATCAAATACGACGACAAACAGCATGACCTCGATCTGCTGTTTCAAGACCTGGCCGATCAGTTCCAGACCTTTACCCGCAAAGCCCAATGCAAGGGCATCAAGGACGCTGATATCAGAACGGCCCATTACCTGCTTTGCTGCTTGATCGACGAATCGATCATGTCCTTGCCTTGGGCAAAGGCTTGGTCTGACAGATCTCTATTGGGCCAATTCCACAATCAGACCTGCGGAGGAGAGGAGTTTTTTCGGATCGTGGAGCAATCCAAAAAACTACCGATGCTCAACGTCGAACTTATCGAACTGATGTACCTCTGCCTCAGCCTGGACTTCAAAGGGCAATACGCCTTGCAAGCTCGGGGGGAAGAAAAGCTGAAAGCCATTCACAAGGAACTTCATGGTTTGATCCGACACGCACGCGGCCCCGTCCCACTGGAGCTTTCGCCACATTGGCTAGCTACCCGGCCTGACCCCAGTCCGCCTGTCCATCTCGTGTCCGGGTGGAAAGTACTGGCGTTCACCCTGATTGCCCTGGCGTTGATGTATACCGGCTTTGCCTGGGACCTGGCGGTGCGACGTGCAGAGGTGCTGGAGATTTTCAAAATTCCGAAACCATAGGGCCGTTGCCCTTTTTGGATGTGCCGCTGACAATGTTGCGCGAGGGCTCCTTACAGAGCAGGGGTATTGAGCATCACGGCGACATCGGCTCAATACTGTGGATGTGCAAGGCTCGCCGGCCTTGTGGTAGCGGCAACCGGCAAGAGTGGTTGGCTCCCGACCCCTTTCTCGCGGTGACACCGGAAGGTGCTAAGCGAAGCGCTGCGACTACCAGTCCTCAAACCTTTCTCGAAACAGAAGAAATAGCCCGCAAAAAGATCTCATGTTTCCTACGTGTTTCAGGCGTGGGAGAATATTGCGTGCGCAAAAGGTGAACGCTAGAGTCTGGCTGTCGCTGCCAATTCAGCGATACGGGTTTTGCAGCCCGGAATAGCAAAGGCGCACAGCGCCGCGAAAGCGGTTTTTGTGCTCGCTTCATGGCGGGCTGTGCGCAGGAGGCTTTGGCCTGCCGGTTCCTTTGCTCCGGTCTGCAAACCTGTGTACGGCTCGCCACCTTTCGTTTTGCAGCGTGGATGACGAGCTCCTTACCTAGCAAAGGAGTTTCACCATGACCAAGAAAATCACTCCCGATCCACCGAGCATTCGCAACGCTTCCAGCATGGCGGACAGAGATATGTACCTCCGTAAAGTCTCTGATGAGCCTTCAAATGAGTCTGAGCCGGCACCGGCAAATATGCCCCGTTTGCTCGATACCCTCGCGTTCACCTGCTCCAAACCCGTCATCCCCGAAGCCCCGCACAAGCCCACGCTGTTTGCCATCCAACCGGGCGTCAATGCCCAGGATGCGCTGACCTATGTTTCGAATCTGCTCGAAACGGCGGAGCTCAATGGCGATGAAATCAGCCTGCATATCAACCCCGTCGAACGGGCGCTGTTCTGGGGCATGCTGCATTCGGTGGAAGTGGCGCGTGCGGTGGTGGATGCGCTGCTGGAAGGTTCGCGTGCAACTGATCACGGGTCACCTTCGCTGGGCGGTCGATAGGCGAAAACGGAAAAGTCCGCAAAGGTGCAATGTTGTCCACCCGATGGGGCGGTTGAACACAGTCCCTGTGGGAGCGGAGCTTGTCGGATCGCCGCACCGCCGCGAGGCTTTTGGCGTTCTCACGGGCCTCTTCGCGGGCAAGCACCGCTCCCACATTAGGTCGGGGTTCCACCACCGAAGTATCGTCGTGCCCTGCCTTTGTGGGAGCTGGCTTGCCAGCGATGGCTATGTCGCATTCACCACCGCTATCGCTGGCAAGCCAGCTCCCACAAAATCGGTGTTTCATCGCGAAATCTCGCCGAGAACCTAACCCGGTGGCTTGCCGGGACGCCGCATCGTAGCAATGGTGTTCGTTTGGGCAGCGCAAGACTCAAGGGCCCCTTCGCGGGCAAGCCCTGCTCCTACAGTTTTGTGTCATGTACAAAATTGCGGCACGACGATGCACTGTAGGAGCAGGGCTTGCCCGCGAAGCTTTTGGCGATCTCACGGGCGCCTTCGCTGCGACGGGGTGTGCCGACAAGCTAAGCTCCACGGCGGATTGTGTTCAGTCTGCCGGCCGGGGCTAACGCCGTGCCGCCAGATACGCCTCATAATCCGGCACCCGATACTCATGCGCCTGTTCCATCATCGGGCTGCTGAGCAGGTAATCGGCGGTGCACTCATTACAGGCCACGGGAATATTCCAGACCGCCGCGACCCGCAGCAACGCCTTGATATCCGGGTCGTGGGGCTGCGGCTCGAACGGATCCCAGAAGAACACCAGCATGTCCACCCGCTGCTCGGCGATGCGTGCGCCGAGTTGCTGGTCGCCGCCCAACGGGCCGCTGATCATGCTTTCCACCGCCAACCCCAGGCGCTTGTTCAGCAACAACCCGGTGGTGCCTGTGGCAACCAGTTCATGCTGAGCCAGACGATCTTTCTGGCGCTCGGCCCAGTCCAGCAAGAACACCTTGCAATGGTCGTGGGCCACCAGGGCGATACGCTTGCGCGCCGCCATGGTGGCCTGGGTAAAGCTGATCCCTATCATCGGTTCCTGCTCCACACCTGTTCCTCGTTCCACATGACGCGCTTATTCGGCGTTGCACAGCGCCAGGCAGTTATCCAGCATGCGGTTGGAGAAACCCCACTCGTTGTCGTACCAGGCCAGGACCTTGACCAGCTTGCCACTGGCCTTGGTGTGGTTGGCGTCGAAGATCGACGACAACGGGTTGTGGTTGAAGTCGCTGGAAACCAGCGGCAGGGTGTTGTAACCCAGGATCTTCGAATGCTGGCTGGCTTCCTTGAGCAGGGCGTTGACTTCTTCAGCCGTGGCCTCGCGCTTGAGTTGCACGGTCAGGTCCACCAGGGACACGTTGATCACCGGTACACGCACGGACATGCCGGTCAGCTTGCCCGCCAGTTCCGGCAGCACCAGGCCTACCGCTTCGGCGGCGCCGGTCTTGCTCGGGATCATGTTCTGGGTCGCCGAACGCGCGCGGTACGGGTCGGTGTGGTAGACGTCGGTCAGGTTCTGGTCGTTGGTGTAGGCGTGGATAGTGGTCATCAGGCCACTTTCGATACCCAGCTCGCGGTGCAGCACCTGGGCCACCGGGGCCAGGCAGTTGGTGGTGCACGACGCGTTGGAAATGATCTGGTGCGATTGGCGCAGGATGTCATGGTTGACCCCGTACACCACGGTGGCATCGGCGCCTTTGGCCGGTGCGGAAATAATCACTTTGCGGGCGCCGGCGGTCAGGTGCGCGGCGGCCTTGGCACGGTCGGTGAACAGACCGGTGCATTCAAAAACCACGTCGATCTTCTCGGCGGCCCAGGGCAGTTCGGCCGGATTGCGGATCGCGCTGACCGAGATACGGTCACCGTTGACGGTCAGGCTTTCATTGTCATGTTCTACGCTGGCATCGAAGGTGCCGTGAACCGTGTCGTACTTGAGCAGATGAGCATTGATGGCGCTGTCGCCCAGGTCGTTGATGGCGACGACCTGCAGGTCCTGACGGTAACCTTGGGTATAGAGTGCACGCAGGACGTTGCGGCCGATGCGGCCAAAACCGTTGATTGCGATTCGTAGAGTCATTTAGGGAAGCGCCTGTCATAGTTTTGTTGTTGGAATTACAAGATTATTCGCATAAAAATAGAAAACAAGCCTTTTTAGTGGCAATATTTTGTTTTATCTACAACGAGTGACCTGAACCAACAGGTCCAGATGATTGAAAAGCCCCGTCGCACGAGGCTTTCGGTCAGCTTGGAACCACAGGTCGCCACATCCGTTAGCCTGGAGTTCTACACATGCATCCCCGCGTTCTTGAGGTCACCGAACGGCTTGTCACCCGTAGCCAAGCCACTCGCCAGGCGTATCTGGCACTGATTCGCGGTGCCGCCAGTGACGGCCCGATGCGCGGCAAGCTGCAATGCGCGAACTTCGCCCACGGCGTGGCCGGCTGTGGCACCGACGACAAGCAGAACCTGCGCATGATGAACGCCGCCAACGTGGCGATCGTTTCTTCCTATAACGACATGCTCTCCGCGCACCAGCCTTACGAAACCTATCCGCAACAGATCAAGCAGGCCCTGCGCGAGATCGGTTCGGTCGGCCAGTTCGCCGGTGGCGTGCCGGCCATGTGCGATGGCGTGACCCAGGGCGAGCCGGGCATGGAACTGGGCATCGCCAGCCGCGAAGTGATCGCGCTGTCCACCGCCGTGGCCCTGTCCCACAACATGTTCGACGCGGCGATGATGCTCGGCATCTGCGACAAGATCGTGCCCGGTCTGTTGATGGGCGCCTTGCGCTTCGGTCACCTGCCGACCATCTTCGTGCCCGGCGGGCCGATGGTCTCGGGGATTTCCAACAAGGAAAAAGCCGACGTGCGCCAGCGTTATGCCGAAGGCAAGGCCAGCCGCGAGGAGCTGCTGGAGTCGGAGATGAAGTCCTACCACAGCCCCGGCACCTGCACCTTCTACGGCACCGCCAACACCAACCAGTTGCTGATGGAAGTCATGGGCCTGCACTTGCCGGGCTCGTCCTTCGTCAACCCGAATACCCCGCTGCGCGATGCCCTGACTCGCGAAGCGGCGCACCAGATCACCCGCTTGACCAAACAGAGCGGCAGCTTCATGCCCCTGGGTGAAATTGTAGACGAGCGTTCGCTGGTCAACTCCATCGTCGCCCTGCACGCCACCGGCGGCTCCACCAACCACACCTTGCACATGCCGGCGATTGCCCAGGCGGCCGGTATCCAGCTGACCTGGCAGGACATGGCCGACCTCTCCGAGGTGGTGCCGACCCTGTCCCACGTCTATCCGAACGGCAAGGCCGATATCAACCACTTCCAGGCGGCGGGCGGCATGGCCCTCCTGATCCGCGAACTGCTGGAAGCCGGCCTGTTGCACGAAGACGTGAATACCGTCGCGGGCCGCGGCCTGAGCCGCTACACCCAGGAGCCGTTCCTGCAGGATGGCGAACTGGTATGGCGCGACGGCCCGATCGAAAGCCTCGATGAAACCATCCTGCGCCCCGTGGCCCGGGCCTTCTCCCCTGAAGGTGGCCTGCGAGTGATGGAAGGCAACCTTGGACGTGGTGTGATGAAAGTTTCCGCCGTGGCCCTGGAGCACCAGATCGTCGAAGCGCCGGCGGTGGTGTTCGAGGACCAGCAGGACCTGGCCGATGCGTTCAAGGCCGGCTTGCTGGAGAAGGATTTCGTCGCGGTGATGCGCTTCCAGGGGCCGCGTTCCAACGGCATGCCGGAACTGCACAAGATGACGCCGTTCCTCGGTGTGTTGCAGGACCGGGGCTTCAAGGTCGCGCTGGTCACCGACGGACGGATGTCCGGGGCCTCGGGCAAGATCCCGGCGGCCATCCATGTCTGCCCCGAAGCCCATGTGGGTGGGGCTCTGGCGCGGGTCCGCGATGGCGACGTGATTCGCGTGGACGGGGTCAAGGGCACCTTGCGGGTGCTGGTGGACGACGCCGAATTCGCCGCGCGCACGCCTGCGGTCGGTTTGTTGGGTAATAATATCGGCTGCGGCCGTGAACTCTTCGGCTTCATGCGCATGGCCTTCAGCTCGGCAGAGCAGGGCGCCAGCGCGTTCACTTCGGCCCTGGAGCACCTTGAATGAAGTTGGCGTTGGTAGGGGACATTGGTGGGACCAATGCGCGGTTTGCGTTGTGGAAGGACAATGCCCTGGATGAAGTGAAGGTCCTGGCGACCGTCGATCACAGCAGTCCCGAGGAGGCCATCAAGGTCTACCTCGACGGCCTGGGCCTGGCGTTGGGATCGGTCGGCGCGGTGTGCCTGTCGGTGGCTGGTCCGGTGGGCGGCGACGAATTTCGTTTCACCAATAACCACTGGCGGCTGAGCCGCCGGGCGTTCTGCGAAACCTTGCAGGTCGATGAGTTGTTGCTGGTCAACGACTTTTCCGCCATGGCCCTGGGCATGACCCGGCTGGAGCCAGGGGACTACCGCGTGGTTTGCGAAGGCACGCCGGAGCCGTTGCGTCCGGCGGTGGTGATCGGTCCTGGCACCGGGCTGGGTGTGGGCACCTTGTTGCACCTGGGCGAGCAGCATTTCATGGCCTTGCCGGGGGAAGGTGGACATGTCGACCTGCCCCTGAGCAGCCCGCGCGAGACCCAGCTCTGGCAGCATATCCACAGTGAAATCGGCCATGTCAGCGCCGAGACGGCGTTGAGCGGAGGCGGCTTGCCACGGGTGTACCGGGCGATCTGCGCGGTGGACGGGCATGTGCCGGTGCTGGAAACCCCGGAGTCGATCACCGCTGCCGGTCTGGCCGGCGATCCGATTGCCCGGGAAGTGCTGGAGCAGTTCAGTTGCTGGCTGGGTCGGGTGGCCGGCAACAACGTCCTGACCACGGGCGGACGCGGTGGGGTGTATATCGTCGGTGGGGTGATTCCACGGTTTGCCGACTTTTTCATCAACAGCGGCTTTGCCCGGAGCTTTGCTGACAAAGGCTGCATGAGCGATTACTTCAAGGGGATCCCGGTGTGGCTGGTGACGGCCCCGTATTCCGGTTTGATTGGCGCGGGGGTGGCGTTGCAGCAGGCTTTCGCGCACTGATCCCGCTACGTGGCGCGTTCTTCGCGGGCTTGCCCGCGAAAGCGCCAGTCTAGACAACACGTGCTTCACGGCTTAATCGATTAAGGCATAATCCGCATTTCAGTCCTCCCCACAACAACAAGGACGATTTCCGTGAGCGTATTCAGTAAGTCCATTCTCCTGGTCGACGACGATCAGGAAATCCGTGAATTGCTGGACACCTACCTCAGCCGCGCCGGTTTCCAGGTGCGCACCGTCGGCGATGGCGCCGGCTTTCGCCAGGCCCTCAACGATGCCCACAGTGATCTGGTGATCCTCGACGTCATGCTCCCCGACGAAGATGGCTTCAGCCTTTGCCGCTGGGTCCGTCAGCATCCGCGCCAGGCCCAGGTGCCGATTATCATGCTCACCGCCAGCTCCGACGAGACCGACCGGGTCATCGGCCTGGAACTGGGCGCCGACGACTACCTGGGCAAGCCCTTCAGCCCACGGGAACTGCAAGCGCGGATCAAGGCCCTGTTGCGCCGTGCCCAGTTCGGTCAGGAGCGCAACGGCAGCGAGGTGCTGGCCTTCGACGACTGGCGCCTGGACACGGTCAGTCACCGGCTGTTCCACACCGACGGCGAAGAAGTGATTCTCTCCGGTGCCGACTTCGCCTTGCTCAAACTGTTTCTCGATCATCCCCAGGAAATCCTCGACCGCGACACCATCGGCAATGCCACCCGTGGGCGTGACCTGATGCCCCTGGACCGGATCGTCGACATGGCGGTCAGCCGCCTGCGCCAACGCCTGCGCGACACCGACAAACCGCCGCGACTGATTCGCACCGTGCGCGGCAGCGGCTATCAGCTGGCGGCCAACGTCACCGCGGCCAATGCTCTCTGAGCTGCGCCGGCGCCTGCCGGTTCCGCGCTCGCTGCTGGGGCGCATGCTGTTGCTGACCCTGCTGGCGGTGTTGATCGCCCAGACGCTGTCCAGCGTGATCTGGCTCTCGCAGTTGCGCGCGACGCAGCTCGAAGGCCTGGTCACCAGTGCCCGCAGCCTGGCGCACTCGATGACCGCCAGTGTCAGTTACCTGCGCTCGCTGCCGCTGGCCTATCGCCCGCTGGTGCTCGATCAATTGCGCAGCATGGGCGGCACGCGTTTTGTCGTGACTCTCAATGACAAACCCCTGGATATGCGCCTGCTGCCGGCCACGCCGCGCAAGACTGCGGTGCTCGACGCCGTGCATGAGGTGCTGCGCCAGGCACTGGGCAACGAGGTGGATATCTCGGTGCAATTTGTCAGCCCCGACGACCTGCGGATCTTCAACGGCGGCCTCAAGCTCGACGAGTTGCCGCGTTCCTGGGCCCACTACGCGTTGACCCTGGAACCGGTCAATCCGCCGGTGCTGGTGACGCAGATCCAGATGTCCCCCGGCGAATGGCTGTACATCGCCTCCCTGCTGCCTGAGCCTTACACCAGCCTGGAAGAGGAAGGCCTGCCGTCCCAGCAGGTGTGGTTTATCGTCCTCACCAGCGGCTTTCTGCTGTTGTTCATCGGCCTGCTGGTGCACTGGCAGAGCCGTCCCCTCAAGCGCCTGGCGCGGGCCGCGCGGGACATGTCCCTGGGGGATGCGCAGGTGCGGCCGGTGGCCGAGGGCGGTGGCAGCGAAGTGGTGGAGGTGGGCCGGGCGTTCAACGCCATGCGTGAGCGCATCAGCCGTTACCTGACCGAACGCAGCCAGTTGTTCAGCGCCATCTCCCACGATCTGCGCACCCCCATCACCCGCCTGCGCCTGCGGGTCGAGCTGCTGGAGGACGAGAAGCTGCAGTACAAGTTCGGTCGCGACCTCGACGAGCTGGAGATGCTGGTCAAGGGCGCGCTGCAATGCGTGAAGGACACCGATATCCACGAGAACATCGAGCCGGTGGACCTCAACCACGCCCTCGATTGCCTGATCGAACCCTACCTGCCGCCCAACGGCAACGGCCGCGTCTCGCTGGACGGTCGCGCCCACGCGGCCTTTCCCGGCAAGCCGCTGGCGCTGCGACGGTGCATGGGCAACCTGATCGACAACGCCCTCAAGTACGGTGACAAGGCCCACCTGTACATCGAAGACGACGACGAGGCCTTTGTGCTGCACGTCGACGACGAGGGGCCGGGGGTGCCCGAGCAGCGCCTGGAGCAGGTGTTCGAACCGCACTTTCGCTTGTCCGGCCAGCAGCAGGGCTACGGCCTGGGGCTGGGCATCGCGCGCAATATCGCCCACAGCCATGGCGGCGAAGTGAGCTTGCAGAACCTGCGGGACGGCGGGCTGCGGGTTACTTTGTACTTGCCGCGAAATGCCGACTGATCGACAGGAACGCCTGTTCCGCACTGATGTTCAGCGCCGGTTCGAGCGGGTCTGGCGGGAGGATATCGGCTGAGGCCCGAACCTCCCGTGGTCGCGCCATGGCCGCGCGGATACGGTGCTCGCGCACGCGGCTGTTGCTCTGGCTGAAGTAGCGCTGCAAGGCTTCCATCGCCTGCTCATAGGGCTCGTTGCACAAGGCCAACTGCCGTTCACGCTCACGCAACGCCAGGCGCTTGGCCTGTTCTTCGCCGTGGCGGCGCACACTGAAACTGCGGCTCAGGCAGTAACCATGAATCCGCGTGCTGGCCCGCCAATAGCCGGTGTTGTTGGTCTCGACCCGGATCACCCCGGGATGCCCGCTGGTGTTGTGGGGCATCAGGCGCTGGCGTTCTTCATAGCTTTGCGAAGGCTGCATTTTCAGCACCAGGGCGTTGCGGTAGGACTCGGCCATGCACCGGGCTGGCTCCTCGCCACCGCACTCGGCGAAGCTGAAGACACCGCCCAGTTGGGCACCGCCACGCACGACCTCGACCTTCCAGGCACACAGGCCTTGGCCGTTGTAGACCGGGAAAATGCAGCATTGGCGGGGGTTGCGCAGGTGGGGGGCTACCATGGATCACACCTCCTTGGGGCGCTGGACCGGCGCACCTGAAATGAAGAAGTGCAGCAGATTCGCCGAAGTAAAGGAGTGCTTCAATGTGGGAAAAGACGTTAGGGATCACTCCTACATTGGAAAGGGAAACGACTTATTCAGCAATTTTCCTACCTTGCAGACTCTGGGATCGAAGGGCCCTTCTCTGATGTTTGTCACTGCTTGGTGACATTTGCGCGGGGCTTCGTGACCTGGCAGCGAAGGACGGCTGGCTAGAATCGCCGCATAAGCGTTTCGCTCCTAACAACAAGAAAGGTACTCCGATGGACACCCTTGAACTGCCGTTCAGCAGTTGGCTCAATGCCCCGGCTCATCGTGCCTGGTTGCTGGCCGAAGGCCGGCGGCTGCTGGCGTTTGCCAAGGCCTCGCGTCTGGCCGAAGGTTTCGGCAATCTCGACGAGCGCGGGCAACTGGCGGACGACGCCATGGCCGAAACCATGAACACCGCGCGCATGACCCATAGTTTCGCCATGGCCCATATCCAGGGAATTCCCGGCTGCCTGGGACTGGTCGACCATGGTGTCGCCGCCCTCTGGGGACCATTGCGCGATGCCGTTCACGGCGGTTGGTACGCGGTCCCCGATCACCGCGATGGCAACAGCGGCAAGGCCGCCTACCTGCACGCCTTTGTCGCCCTGGCCGCGAGTTCCGCGGTGGTTGCCGGCAGCGCCGATGCCCCGCGCCTGCTGGCCGAAGCGATCCGGGTGCTCGAGACACATTTCTGGAGCGAGGAGGAGGGCACCCTGCGCGAGTCCTTCGTCCGCGATTGGCAGCAGGAAGAAGCCTATCGCGGCGCCAACAGCAATATGCACGGCACCGAGGCCTTCCTCGCCCTGGCGGATGTCACCGGTGACAGTCGCTGGCTGGATCGCGCGCTGCGCATCGTCGAACGGGTGATCCACGATCACGCCGCCGCCAACGATTTCATGGTCATCGAGCACTTCGATCGCCAGTGGCAACCCCTTCGCGAGTACAACCACGACAACCCGGCGGACGGCTTTCGCCCCTATGGCACCACGCCCGGCCACGGCTTCGAATGGGCACGACTGGTCCTGCACCTGGAGGCCGCGCGCCGCCAGGCCGGCCTGCTCACCCCCGATTGGTTGTTGAGCGACGCCCGCGGTTTGTTCGACAGCGCCTGCCGTCACGGCTGGCACGCTGATGGCACGCCGGGCATCGTCTACACGCTGGACTGGAACAACCGCCCGGTGGTTCGCCAGCGCCTGCACTGGACCCATGCCGAAGCCAGCGCAACGGCCGCGGCCCTGCTCCGGCGCACGGGTGAGGCGCAGTACGAAACCTGGTATCGGCGCTTCTGGGATTTCATCGAGTTGCACTTCATCGATCAGGCGCTGGGCAGCTGGCATCACGAACTGGATGAGCACAATCGCCCCGATGCCAGGATCTGGGGCGGCAAACCCGACCTCTATCACGCCTTTCAAGCGGTGCTGCTTCCGGGCCTGCCACTCGCCCCGAGCCTCGCGAGCGCTCTGGCCCGGTAATCTTCGGCTGATAACGGCAACGAAAATCATGTAACCATGCGGTGACATTTGCACGTCCCTTCGTTACCTGCGAGGGGCCTTGCCTTGACTAGAATCCCATGCAGCGCAAGCACCAGACTTGCATGCATAACAACAAGAAAGGTACTACAGATGAATTCGATTTCCCGCCTCGCCGCCGTCGTTTCTCTCGCCTCGTTGTTTCCCCTAAGTGCTCTTGCCGCCGACTCGAAAGGGTCCGTGGAAGTTGTCCATTGGTGGACTTCCGGTGGTGAAAAAGCCGCGGTCGATGTCCTCAAGGCTCAAGTAGAAAAAGACGGTTTTACCTGGAAAGACGGCGCAGTCGCCGGCGGCGGCGGTGCCACCGCCATGACCGTGCTGAAAAGCCGTGCCGTAGCCGGCAACCCACCGGCCATGGCGCAGATCAAGGGGCCGGACATCCAGGAGTGGGCGTCTACCGGGCTGCTCGATACTGACGTCCTGAAGACCACTGCCAAAGAAGAGAAGTGGGACAGCCTGCTCGACAAGAAAGTCTCCGATACCGTGAAGTACAACGGTGATTACGTGGCCGTGCCGGTGAACATTCACCGCGTCAACTGGCTGTGGATCAACCCTGAAGTCTTCAAGAAAGCCGGTATCGAAAAAGCACCGACCACCCTCCAGGAATTCTACGCTGCCGGTGACAAGCTCAAGGCCGCAGGCTTCATTGCGCTCGCCCACGGCGGTCAGCCTTGGCAGGACAGCACCGTGTTTGAAGCGGTGGTGTTGTCGGTCATGGGCGTTGATGGCTACAAGAAAGCCCTGGTCGACCTGGATAACGCCACGCTGACCGGTCCTGAAATGGTCAAGGCGCTGACCGAGCTGAAGAAAGTCGCGACCTATATGGACGTCGACGGCAAGGGCCAGGACTGGAACCTGGAAGCGGCCAAGGTCATCAACGGCAAGGCCGGCATGCAGATCATGGGTGACTGGGCCAAGAGCGAGTGGACAGCGGCCAAGAAAGTCGCTGGCAAGGACTATGAATGCGTAGCCTTCCCGGGCACTGAAAAAGCCTTCACCTACAACATCGACTCCCTGGCGGTGTTCAAGCAGAAAGACAAAGGCACCGCGGCAGGCCAGCAGGACATCGCCAAGGTCGTCCTCGGTGAGAACTTCCAGAAAGTCTTCAGCATCAACAAGGGCTCGATCCCGGTTCGTAACGACATGCTGAGCGACATGGGCAAGTACGGTTTCGACTCCTGTGCCCAGACGGCTGCGAAGGACTTCCTGGCAGATGCCAAGACCGGCGGCCTGCAACCGAGCATGGCGCACAACATGGCGACCACGCTGGCCGTGCAGGGGGCGTTCTTTGATGTCGTGACCAACTACATCAACGACCCGAAAGCCGATCCAGCCGATGCCGCCAAGAAACTCGGCGCGGCGGTCAAGTCCGCCAAGTAGTTTCAGCACCGCAGGCTCCAGTGTAGGAGCCTGCTTGCTGGCGATTTCGATCTGACAGTCAACATCGTCGTTGGATGAGCAATCGCCAGCAAGCCGGCTCCTACAGAGGATCTGCATGTAGTCCCTTTTCCCCTGTAGTGGATTTCCCCATGAGTTCTGTTGCTGTGTTCAGCAAAGCCTCGCCGTTCGATGCATTGCAGCGCTGGCTACCCAAACTGGTGCTGGCGCCCAGCATGTTCATCGTCCTGGTGGGCTTCTATGGCTACATCCTGTGGACGTTTGTACTGTCGTTCACCAACTCGACTTTCCTGCCGACCTACAAATGGGTCGGCCTGGCGCAATACGCACGGTTGTTCGACAACGACCGCTGGTGGGTGGCGAGCAAGAACCTGGCGCTGTTCGGCGGTTTGTTCATCGGCATCACCCTGGTGATCGGCGTGCTGCTGGCGGTCTTCCTCGACCAGCGCATCCGTCGCGAAGGTTTCATCCGCACCATTTACCTGTACCCGATGGCGCTCTCGATGATCGTCACCGGTACCGCCTGGAAATGGCTGCTCAACCCGGGCATGGGCCTGGACAAACTGTTGCGTGACTGGGGTTGGGAAGGCTTCCGCCTGGACTGGCTGATCGACCCCGATCGTGTGGTTTATTGCCTGGTGATCGCAGCGGTCTGGCAAGCCTCGGGGTTCATCATGGCGATGTTCCTGGCCGGCCTGCGCGGTGTCGATCAATCGATCATCCGTGCCGCCCAGATCGATGGCGCGAGCCTGCCGAGGATCTACTGGAAAGTGGTGCTGCCAAGCCTGCGTCCGGTGTTCTTCAGCGCGGTGATGATCCTGGCGCATATCGCGATCAAGAGTTTCGACCTGGTGGCGGCGATGACTGCCGGTGGCCCGGGCTACTCGTCCGACCTGCCCGCCATGTTCATGTATTCCTTCACCTTCAGTCGCGGCCAGATGGGCATGGGCTCGGCCAGTGCGATTCTGATGCTCGGTGCGATTCTCGCGATCATCGTGCCTTACCTGTACTCCGAGCTGAGGACCAAGCGTAATGACTAGTCTCGCCCACAAACCGGCGATCAGCCTGAGCCGCATCGCCATCTACGCGGTGTTGATCATCGCCGTGCTGCTCTATCTGGTACCGCTGGTGGTCATGCTGTTGACCAGTTTCAAATCACCGGAAGACATCAGCACCGGCAACCTGCTGAGCTGGCCGACGGTGATCACCGATATCGGCTGGGTCAAGGCCTGGGCCACGGTCAACGGCTACTTCTGGAACTCGATCAAGATCACCGTTCCGGCGGTGCTGATCTCCACCGCCATCGGTGCGTTGAACGGCTATGTGCTGTCGATGTGGCGCTTCCGCGGTTCGCAGTTGTTCTTCGGCCTGTTGCTGTTCGGCTGCTTCCTGCCGTTCCAGACCGTGCTGCTGCCAGCCTCGTTCACCCTCGGCAAGATGGGCCTGGCCAGTACCACCACGGGCCTGGTGTTCGTGCACATCGTTTACGGCCTGGCGTTCACCACGCTGTTCTTCCGCAACTACTACGTGAGCATTCCCGATGCGCTGGTGAAGGCAGCACGCCTGGATGGCGCGGGTTTCTTCACCATCTTCCGGCTGATCATTCTGCCGATGTCGACCCCGATCATCATGGTCTGCCTGATCTGGCAGTTCACCCAGATCTGGAACGACTTCCTCTTCGGTGTGGTGTTCTCCAGCGGTGATTCGCAGCCCATCACGGTGGCGTTGAACAACCTGGTCAACACCAGTACCGGGGTCAAGGAATACAACGTTGATATGGCAGCGGCGATGATCGCCGGGCTGCCGACCCTGCTGGTCTATGTGGTCGCAGGCAAGTATTTCGTGCGCGGGCTGACGGCCGGCGCAGTCAAGGGGTAATCATGGCAACGCTCGAACTTCGCAATGTAAACAAGACTTACGGCGCCGGTCTGCCGGACACCCTGAAGAACATCGAACTGTCGATTTCGGACGGTGAGTTCCTGATCCTGGTAGGGCCTTCGGGCTGTGGCAAGTCGACGCTGATGAACTGCATCGCGGGCCTGGAGAACATCACCGGCGGCGCGATCATGATCGATGACCAGGACGTCAGCGGCATGAGCCCGAAGGATCGTGACATCGCCATGGTGTTCCAGTCCTATGCGCTGTACCCGACCATGAGCGTGCGCGAGAACATCGAGTTCGGTCTGAAAATCCGCAAGATGGCCCAATCGGCCATCGACGAAGAAGTCGCGCGGGTGGCCAAGCTGCTGCAGATCGAACACCTGCTCAACCGCAAGCCCGGCCAGTTGTCCGGTGGCCAGCAACAGCGCGTGGCCATGGGCCGTGCCCTGGCGCGGCGGCCGAAGATCTACCTGTTCGACGAACCGCTGTCCAACCTCGACGCCAAGCTGCGGGTCGAGATGCGCACCGAAATGAAACTGATGCACCAGCGCCTGAAAACCACCACGGTCTACGTGACCCACGACCAGATCGAAGCCATGACCCTGGGCGACAAAGTGGCGGTGATGAAGGACGGCATCATCCAGCAGTTCGGCACGCCGAAGCAGATCTACAACGACCCGGCGAACCTGTTTGTCGCCAGCTTCATCGGTTCGCCGCCGATGAACTTCATCCCCCTGCGCCTGCAACGCAAGGACGGTCGCCTGCTGGCCCTGCTCGACAGCGGCCAGGCCCGTTGCGAACTGCCGCTGGGGGTGACCGACGCCGGTCTTGAAGACCGCGAAATCATCCTCGGCATGCGCCCGGAGCAGATCAGCCTGATGCAGGGCGAGCCCAATGGCTTGCCGACCATCCGTGCCGAAGTACAGGTCACCGAACCGACCGGCCCGGACACCCTGGTGTTCGTCAACCTCAACGGGACCAAGGTCTGCTGCCGACTGGCACCGGATGTGGCGCCGCAGGTGGGCGAAACCCTGACCCTGCAATTCGATCCGGCCAAGGTGTTGTTGTTCGACGCCCAGACCGGCGAACGCCTGGGCGTGGTGGGTAAACCGCAAGCCCAGGTGCATACCGACAATGTGGCGCAATTCAAGGGCCGCTGATTGTGACGAGGGGGCTTGCTCCTGCGGGTCGCGAAGCGGCCCTCGAACCTGAGGCTGGGATGTATCAGGAAAAGCGTCTGCCAAAGAGATCCGACGCATTACAGACGATGTAAACCACGTTTGATAAAAACCGTTAATAACAATAAGACGAGGATGTAGGGATGAAAAAGAAAAACACCAATGCCCGCCTGTTCTGCCAATTGTCGGCGGCGGCAACACTGGTCCTGGCTGGTCATGCAATGGCGGACGATGCATTCAGCGCCAATTCCAAATGGATGACCGGTGACTGGGGTGGAGAGCGCACCAAGCTGATCGAGGAAGGCATCGACATCAAGATGGATTATGTCGGTGAAGTCGGTAGCAACCTGCATGGTGGCTACAACAACGACCACACCTCGCGTTACGCCGACCAGTTTGGTCTGGGCGTGGCACTGGATCTGCAAAAGCTGTGGGGCTGGGATAACACCCAGGCCAAGATCCAGCTCACCAACCGTAACGGTGAGAACATCTCCAATGATCGCATCGGCGACCCACGTGCCGGCACCTTGAGCTCCTCCCAGGAAGTCGACGGTCGCGGCCACATGGTCCGTCTGACCCAGCTGTGGATCCAGCACCAGATGTTCGACAACAAGCTGGACATCAAACTCGGTTACTTCGGCGAAGGCGAAGACTTCAACACCTTCCCTTGTGACTTCCAGAACCTGTCGTTCTGTGGCTCCCAGGTGGGTAACTATGTCAACACCTGGTACAACTGGCCCGTCGCCCAGGCCGCTATTCGCGTGAAGTACAACATCACGCCTGAGCTGTATGCGCAAATCGGTGCGTACAACCAGAACCCGTCGCAGCTGGAACACGGTAACGGCTTCAAACTCAGCGGCAGCGGCACCAAGGGTACTGTCCTGCCGGTCGAACTGGTCTGGTCGCCGAAGGTCAACGACCTGCCGGGCGAATACCGTGTCGGTTACTACAAAAGCGCGGCTCCGGCTAATGACGTGCTCCGGGACAACAATGGTGGGGACGCTGCAACGAGCGGCCTGCCTTATCGTGTCCACAACAGCAAGCACGGTTACTGGTTCGTGGCGCAGCAGCAACTCACCAGCCACAACGGCGACGCTTCCCGCGGTCTGAACATCGCGGCCAACGCGACCTTCCACGACAAGGCCACCAACCTCGTCGACAACTACCAGTCGCTGATGTTCGTGTACAAAGGGCCGTTCGATGCGCGTCCGAAGGATGACGTCGGGATCGGTTTCGCCCGTATCCATGTCAACCAGGACGTGAGGGAAAATGCCGAGGCGGAAAACGTGGCCAATAACGTCACCGACTACAACAACCCGCTGTACTCGCCACTGCGCGACACCGAGTACAACACTGAAATCAACTACGGCTTCCACGTCACCAACTGGCTGACCGTGCGTCCCAACCTGCAATACGTTACCCACCCGGGTGGCGTGAATCAGGTCGACAACGCTGTGGTCGCAGGTCTGAAAATTCAGTCGGTCTTCTAAGGCTTCGACTGATAAGCTCTCTCTCTATGTGCGCATCTTGCGGATGGTCCACCAGACCGTCCGCTTTTTTTTGGGGGCGCGGGTGAGGGCGGTTTGCCAGGGCAGGCGCCGCTCCCACGGTCACATGGATACGGCAAAACGATTTTCAGGATTCGCGGCACATGCATGAGCAACCGCTACAACGCTTTTTCAAATCCCGGCGCGAGCAACCGGTGTTCCAGTGGGAGCGCTTTCAACAGCGCGAAGTCCTGGTGATCGACCATCCCTTGTGCCAGGCGGTGTTCAGCCGCCAGGGCGCGCAGTTGTTGCACTTCCAGCCACAGGGGCAGAAGCCCTGGTTGTGGTGCGCGGCCAAATGGCCGCAGGTCGGGGCGATTCGCGGCGGGGTGCCGGTGTGCTGGCCCTGGTATGGCCGGCATCCGAGCGAAAACGCCTGGCCATCCCATGGTTGGGCAAGGTTGATCGACTGGAAACTGCTGGAGAGCAGCAGCGATGACGAGGGTGTCAGCCTGCACTGGCGTTTGCAGCTCTGCGACTGGCAGGTTGACCTGCATGCGCGCCTGGGTGAAAACATGGACCTGCGCCTGAGCACCGAGCATCAGGACAGCGAACCGTGTCAGTTGAGCCATGCGCTGCACGCCTATTGGCGTATCGGTGACGTTGGTGAGGTAGCGCTGTCTGGGCTCGACGGTGCGCGGGGTTATGACCAGTTGAATCGCCAGGCATGCCGGCAGGAAGGCGAGTTGCGGGTTGATGGCGGTTGCCAGCGGGTGTTCCAGCATGACGGTGAACTGCACCTCAAGGATCACGCCTGGCAGCGGGAATTGTGCATCGACACCGGCGACAGCGCCGACACCGTGGTCTGGCATCCGGGGCACCGGCCGTTGCTGGGGGTGAGCTGGAATGAAGTGATGGGTTTTGTCTGTGTCGAGGCCGCCAGTGGTGGCACCGACAGCCTGTGTCTGGCGCCCGGGGAGCGGGCGCATCTGAGCCTGCAGGCGCGGGCGGCCTGATTCAGTTGAACTCGTCGCCCACCGGATAACGGCTGGCGTTGAGGCTTTCCTTGATCTTGCGCAGGTGTGGCTGGAAATCCACGCCACGGCGCAGGGTCATGCCGGTCGCCAGCACGTCGAGCACCGTCAACTGGATGATCCGCGAGGTCATCGGCATGTAGATGTCGGTGTCTTCGGGCAGCGGGATATTCAGGCTCAGGGTACTGGCCTTGGCCAGGGGCGAACCCGCCGCCGTCAACCCCAGCACTGAAGCGCCGTTCTCCCGGGCAATACGCGCCACTTCCACCAGTTCCCGGGTACGCCCGGTATAGGAAATGATCACGAACAGCTCACCGGTGTGGGCCACCGAAGCGATCATCCGCTGCATCAGCACATCGGCATGGGCGGTGACCGCCAGGTTGAAGCGAAAGAACTTGTGCTGGGCATCCAGGGCCACCGGTGCCGAAGCGCCGAGGCCGAAGAAGTGGATCTGCCGGGCCTGGATCAACAGGTCGACGGCGCGGCTGATCAGGTTCGGGTCCAGGGCCTGGCAGGCACTGTCCAGGGACGCGATGGCGCTGCCGAAGATCTTCTGCGTGTAGGCCTCGGGATTATCGTCGGCTTCCACCGCACGGCTCACATAGGCCGCGCCGCTGGCCAGGCTCTGGGCCAGTTGCAGCTTGAGTTCGGGATAACCGCTGACACCGAACGAGCGGCAGAAGCGGTTGACCGTCGGTTCGCTGACCGACGCCGCCTGGGCGAGGGCGGCGATGCTGAAACGGGTCGCCTGCTGCGGGTTGAGCAGGATGACTTCGGCGACTTTGCGCTCGGCCTTGTTCAGGTCTTCGAGGCGGCTCTGGATCTGCTCCAGTAAATTTCGCACGCGGTCCATTTGGTGATTCCTTGATTCGAGGCAACTTGGGTTCTGCAGGGCCCGGAACAATGCCCTTGGGCAGCTCCCGGCGGTGGCCTATCCTACTGATGGCGTGTGATGACCACCACTCGGAATCATCATATTGATAAAATGTTGTGGTTATTACTACATTTTTCCTTGAGTGATGCCTCGAAAAAAGGTATTTATCGTTTAACTTGATAAAAGAACAAACATCATGCCTTCGATAACGGTTGAACCGTGCACCTTTGCCTTGTTTGGCGCCCTGGGCGACCTGGCGCTTCGCAAGCTGTTTCCTGCCTTGTATCACCTCGATGGCGCGGGCCTGCTGCATGAGGACACGCGCATCCTGGCGTTGGCCCGCGAGCCCGGCAGCAATGCCGAGCACCTGGCGACCATCGAAGAAGAACTGCGGGTCTTTGTCGAGGCCAAGGAAATCGACGAGGCGGTGCTCGAGCGCTTCCTCGCCCGCCTGAGTTACCTGCACGTGGACTTCCTCAAGCCCGACGACTATGTCGCCCTGGCCGAGCAAGCCGGTACCAGCCAGTGCCTGATCGCTTATTTCGCCACGCCGGCCTCGGTCTATGGCGCGATCTGCGAGAACCTGGCCAAGGTCGGCCTGGCCGAAAACACCCGGGTGGTGCTGGAAAAACCCATCGGTTCGGACCTCGAGTCGTCGCGCAAGGTCAACGACGCCGTGGCGCGCTTCTTCCCGGAAAACCGCACCTATCGCATCGACCACTACCTGGGCAAGGAGACGGTGCAGAACCTGATCGCCCTGCGTTTCGCCAACAGCCTGTTCGAAACCCAGTGGAACCAGAACTACATCTCCCACGTGGAAATCACCGTGGCCGAGAAGGTCGGTATCGAAGGCCGCTGGGGTTACTTCGACAAGGCCGGCCAACTGCGGGACATGATCCAGAACCACCTGCTGCAACTGCTCTGCCTGATCGCCATGGACCCGCCGGCCGACCTCTCGGCCGACAGCATCCGTGACGAGAAGGTCAAGGTGCTCAAGGCCCTGGCGCCGATCAGCCCGGAAGGCCTGACCACCCAGGTGGTGCGCGGCCAGTACATCGCCGGGCACAGCGAAGGGCATTCGGTGCCGGGTTACCTGGAGGAAGAAAACTCCAATACCCAGAGCGATACCGAGACCTTCGTCGCCCTGCGTGCCGATATCCGCAACTGGCGCTGGGCCGGCGTGCCGTTCTACCTGCGCACCGGCAAGCGCATGCCGCAGAAGCTGTCGCAGATCGTCATCCACTTCAAGGAACCGTCGCACTACATCTTCGCCCCGGAGCAGCGCCTGCAGATCAGCAACAAGCTGATCATCCGCCTGCAACCGGACGAAGGTATTTCCCTGCGGGTGATGACCAAGGAGCAGGGCCTGGACAAGGGCATGCAACTGCGTAGCGGGCCGCTGCAACTGAATTTCTCCGACACCTATCGCAGTGCGCGGATTCCGGACGCCTACGAGCGTCTGCTGCTGGAAGTGATGCACGGCAACCAGAACCTGTTTGTCCGTAAAGATGAAATCGAAGCCGCGTGGAAGTGGTGTGACCAGTTGATCGCCGGCTGGAAGAAATCCGGCGATGCGCCCAAGCCGTACGCGGCCGGGTCCTGGGGGCCGATGAGCTCCATTGCACTGATCACGCGGGATGGGAGGTCGTGGTATGGCGATATCTGAATTGAAACTGCCGCAAGGCGTGCAGGCGCACGAATTCCGCAGCCCGGCGCTGTTGGCCGAGGGCCAGGCGCAAGCCGTGGCCGAGCAACTGCGGGCGGCCATTGCCGCACGCGGCGCGGCCACCCTGGTGGTGTCCGGCGGGCGCAGCCCGGTGGCGTTCTTCCAGAGCCTGGTGAAGCAGGAGCTGGACTGGTCCCGTGTGGTGGTCAGCCTCGCTGATGAGCGCTGGGTGCCGGTGGAGCACGCCGACAGCAACGCTGGCCTGCTCAAGCGCTACCTGCTCCAGGGCCCGGCGGCCAAGGCGCGGTTTATCGGCTTGTACAGCGCCGCGGCGAACCTGGAAGCGGCGGCCGAACAGGCCGATCAACTGCTCGCCGAATTGCCGGATATCGACGTGCTGGTCCTGGGCATGGGGGATGACGGGCATACCGCCTCGCTGTTCCCCGACAGCCCGAACCTGGCGGCGGCCCTGCAACTGGATGGCAGCCGGCGCGTCTGGCCGATGCTGGCGCCGACCGTGCCGCACCAGCGCCTGACCATGAGCCGGGCGCTGCTGGCCTCGGCAGCCTTCACCGTGCTGGCGATTTCCGGCCAGTCGAAGCTGGCCACCCTGAATGCCGCATTGGCCGGCGATGACCTCGCCGCCATGCCGATTCGCGCTTTCTTGCAACCTACCCTGAATATTTACTGGTGCCCATGAGTCAAGGATCCGCTGCTATGACAAAAAATGTCCCGACCGTCTCCATGGCAGACAAGGTCGCCCTGATCGATGAGCTTTGCACCCGTGCACGGATTCTTCCGGTGATCACCATTGCCCGTGAGCAGGATGTCCTGCCGCTGGCCGATGCCCTGGCCGCTGGTGGCCTGACCGCGCTGGAAGTGACCCTGCGCTCGCAGTTCGGCCTCAAGGCGATCCAGATCCTGCGTGAAGAACGTCCGGAACTGGTGACCGGTGCCGGCACCGTGCTCGATCGGCAGATGCTGGCGGCGGCGGAGGCGGCGGGTTCGCAATTCATCGTCACCCCGGGCATTACCCGTGACCTGCTGGAAGCCAGCGTCGACAGCCCGATTCCGTTGTTGCCCGGCATCAGCAATGCCTCGGGGATCATGGAGGGGTATGGCCTGGGCTATCGCCGCTTCAAGCTGTTCCCGGCGGAAGTCAGTGGTGGCGTGGCGGCGATCAAGGCCCTGGGCGGTCCGTTCGGCGAAGTGAAATTCTGCCCGACTGGCGGCGTCGGCCCGGCCAATATCAAGAGCTACATGGCATTGAAAAACGTGATGTGCGTGGGTGGCAGCTGGATGCTCGATCCCGAGTGGATCAAGAACGGCGACTGGGCGCGGATCCAGGAATGCACCGCCGAGGCGCTGGCCCTGCTGGACTGATTTATCGTTACTGAATTTCGTTGTGTGTTCTACGGCTTTACGGTGCGCTTGGTCGGCGCACCGTTTTTTTTGCCTGGCGATCAGCCGCTCAATTCGCCCAAGGCCCGCGCCAGCTGCTTCAGGTCCTCGGCCGAGTTGGCCAGTCCCGGCGTGACCCGGATGCAATTGCCATGGGCCGTGCCTTCGCGAACCACGGTAAACAGGTTGTACTCCGCCAGGAGTCGGTCGACCATCCGCTGCTGGTCCGGCTCATGCCGAAAGCGCAGCGAGGTGATGCCGCAATACAACCGCGGATCATCCGGTGTCAGCACCTCGATACCCGGCATCCCGCGTGCCGCGCCCACCCAGATATCCCGCAGGTAATTGAGTCGTGCGCCCTTGGCTGCCGAGCCGCCCAGTGCCCGATGTTCCTCGAAGACCAGGGGCAAGGTCATCCAGGCTGGAATATTCGGCGTGCCATAGGGGGCGCGCGAACGGATATCGCTGATCGGGTAGCGGTCCTCGCCCATGTCGGGGTCGATCTCCTCGAGGCGCGTCGGATCGATATAGATAAAGCCCAGGCTCAGGGGCGCGCCCATCCATTTCTGCAGGTTGAAACCGGCGAACAGGATACCCAGCGCTTCAAGGTTGAAATCGATCTGGCCCAGGGCATGGGCGCCGTCGAGGATCACATCCACCCCATGTTTGCGGGCGGCGGCAGCGATGGCTTGGACCGGCATCACCAACCCGCTGCGATGGGTGACATAGGTCAGGGCCATCAGCTTCAGCCGGGGATAACGCTCGAAGGCTTCCTGATAGGTGTTCACCAGGCTGGCGAAGCTTGCCGGGAAGGGATGGCTGATTTCGATCAGTTCAATGCCACGGTTGCGTGCCAGCCAGCGCATGGCACCGAGGACGCTGGGGTATTCCTGGTCGCTGACCAGCAACTGGTCGCCGGGCTGCAGGGCATTGTAGTTGCGGATCAGCGAATGCAGGCCGTCGCTGGCGCAGCGGGTCAGGGCCACGGCCTCGTGGTGGGTACCCAGCAGGTCGGCCAGTTGCGCGCGAATCTCCAGGCTTTCGAGGGTTTCGAAGCGCTGGCGCACGTGCACCGAGTTGCTGCGGTTGATGAACTCGATATGGCGTTCGTACGCCTCCACGACACTGCGAGTCATGCGGCCGAAGTAGCCGTTTTCCAGGTTGATCGGGCCGGGCTCCACGTCATAGCGCGCGGCCACGCTGCGCCAGAAGTGTTCGTCGCGGGCGTGTTCTTCATTCCAAGACATGGCGGTGCCTCTCTCGACAACGGGGTCAATGGCGGGGTTTGGGTTTGCCGTGCTTGGCGCGAAGCGGGTCGAGCAGGTCGGACAAGCCGTTGTGGTCGATCTCCTGCATCAAGGCGAGCAGGCCACCGAGCTCGCCGTGTGGGAACCCCTCGCGGGCGAACCAGTTCAGGTACGGGCCGGGCAGGTCGGCGATGATCCGCCCCTTGTATTTGCCGAACGGCATTTCGCGGGTGACCAGCAGTTCGAGTTTCTCGGGATTCATGGGCGACCTTGTCTTGCGCTGTTCAAGCGTCTTGAAAAATACAGGCATTCTGCATGCAGGCCAATTGACAGTTCATGCAAATAACCGCCATACAGATAGTTGGCTTATTTCTAAGTATTTGAAATATATGTATAAAATAATCGGTCAAGGCTTGGCACGGTGACTGCAACAGTCTTTGGTACCTTTCACCACCAGAAGGAATTGAGCCATGACCAGCATCAACAAAGAAGCCGTATCGATTCTCAATGATCTGATCGAAGTCAGTAAAGACGGTCAGAAAGGTTTTCAGACCTGCGCTGAAGACATCAAGAATCCCGAGCTGAAGGCGTTGTTCGTGCACCGTGCCAGCGAGTGCGCCGCATCCGCGACCGAACTGCAGGCCGAGGTGCGCAAATTGGGCGGCGATCCGGAGACCTCCACCAGTGTCGCCGGTGACCTGCACCGTCGTTGGGTGGACGTGAAGTCGCTGTTCACCGGCAAGGGTGAAGAGGCGGTACTCAACGAAGCCGAGCGCGGCGAAGACCACGCCAAGAAAGCCTATCGCGAAGCGCTGGAGAAGCTGGCCAAGCACAATCTGGTGGGCCTCACTGACCTGGTGAACCGTCAGTATCAGGGTGTGCTGCGCAATCACGACCAGGTGAAAGCGCTGCGTAACATCGCCCGCGCCAGCTAAGTTTCACGCTGCCATGAAAAACGCCGGTTGATCCGGCGTTTTTTTTGCATCAGCCAATGGTGATCGGCGGTGGGCTGGTCAGGGTGACCGTCTGTTGCTTGCGCGGTGCGAGGATCTCGGCTTCGCCGTCGACCACCAGTTCATCGCGCTGGTTGAACACGCGGGTGGCAATGCGCACGCGGAATTTCGGCAGCTTCTCGAGGATCTCCAGGCGGACGGTCAGGGTGTCGCCGATCTTCACCGGCTTCTGGAAGCTCATCTGCTGGCCCAGGTAGATGGTGCCCGGCCCGGGCAGTTCGCAGGCCACCGCGGCGCTGATCAGCGCACCGCTGAACATGCCGTGGGCAATACGCTCCTTGAACATGCTCGCGGCGGCGAACTCGGCGTCCAGGTGCACCGGGTTGTGATCGCCTGACATGGCGGCGAACAACTGGATATCGCGCTCTTCAACGGTCTTGCTGTAGCTGGCGGTCTGGCCGACTTCAAGGGCTTCGTAAGGCGTGTTGGTAACCTGGGTCATCGCAAGGTGGTCCTGTAAGGGTGTTATTTGAAATCAACGGATTGATTTCAAAGAAAATGATTTAGCCGGCGATCATTCCGAGCGCGACGGGCGACGATGGGCCAGGGCCTGTTCCAGCCACTGGATCAGGTCGCGGGTGACTTCCTCGCGGTTGGTCTCGTTGAACACTTCATGCCGTGCCTGTGGATAGACGTTCAATTGCAGGTTCTGGCTACCGGCGGCGCGCAAAGCGTCGGCCAGATCCTTGAGACGCTTGCCCTCACTGACCGGATCACATTCGCCACCGATCACCAGCAGCGGCAGGCCCGGGTCGATCTGCGCGAGGTTTTTCGCCTTGCTGATCTGCTGCAGGCCACCGAGCAGATCAATCCACAATTGGTTGGTGCAACGGAAGCCGCACAGCGGGTCGTTGACGTATTTGTCCACTTCATCCGGGTCACGGCTCAGCCAGTCGAAAGCCGTGCGATTGGGTTTGAAGGCCTTGTTGAACGAACCGAATGACAGCCAGTCGATCAGCGCGCTGCGCCCGGTGGGGCCCTGGCGCCAGCGTTCGAAGCGGGCAATCGCGCCGGCCGCGCGGTACAGCGCCACCGGCTGGAAGTTCGAGCCGCTGAGGACCGCGCCCTGCAAACTGGCGCTGTGGTGCAGCAGGTAGGCCTGGGCGATGTAGCTGCCCATGCTGTGGCCGAGCAGGATGATCGGCACTCCGGGGTGCTGTTCGCCGATGCGCTGGTTGAGGCTGGCCAGGTCACTGACCATCGCGCACCAGCCGTCCTGGTCGGCGTAGTGGCCGAGCACGCCGTGTTCGGCGGTCTTGCCGTGGCCGCGCTGGTCGAAGGCGTACAAACCATGGCCGGCGGCGCACAGGGCTTCGGCCAGGCGGGCATAACGGCCGCTGTGTTCGGCCATGCCGTGGGACAGCAGGATCACGGCCTTCGGTGGGCCGTCCGGCAACCAGCGATTGACGTACAGGCGGCTGTGGTCACTGACGGTCAACCAGAAGGTGTCATGGATCATGGCGGTTCCTTTGCACGGGGACGAGACGGACATCGGCCGGGGCGCGTTGTCGCTCCATTGTATAGCGCATCCTTGCACAGGAAGCAGACCCTCCTGCGCATTGGCAGCAAGATTCATGATGTTAATGACTGTGTCCAGCATATTTGCCTGATGCCCGTTAGCTGCTAACGTCCGCTAAGCACCGCTTTTTTCGCCTTGGGCGCAGGCGGCCCCGCAGAGGCTCAGGTAAGAGGACAAAAACAATGCAACCTGATTTCTGGAATGACAAGCGCCCCACCGGCGTACCCCTGGACATCGATCTGGGTGCCTACAAGTCGGTGATCGAGGTGTTCGAGCGCTCCTGCAAGAAGTTCGCCGATCGTCCGGCCTTCAGCAACATGGGCGTGACCCTGACCTACGCCGAGCTCGAGCGCTACAGCGCGGCCTTCGCCGGTTACCTGCAAAACCACACCGAGTTGCAACCGGGCGACCGCATTGCGGTGCAATTGCCCAACGTCCTGCATTATCCGATTGCGGTGTTCGGCGCGTTGCGCGCGGGGCTGATCGTGGTCAACACCAATCCGCTGTACACCGTTCGCGAGATGCGCCATCAGTTCAAGGACTCCGGCGCCCGCGCGCTGGTGTATCTGAACCTGTTCGGCCAGCGGGTCCAGGAAGTGCTGCCCGATACCCAGATCGAGTACCTGATCGAAGCGAAGATGGGCGACCTGATGCCCGCCGCCAAGGGTTGGCTGACCAACCTGGTGGTGGACAAGGTGAAGAAGCTGGTGCCGGCCTACGACCTGCCCCAGGCGGCCTCGTTCAAGAGCGCCTTGCGCCTGGGCCAGGGCAACGCGATCCGGCCATTGAGCGTTGGCCTGGACGATATCGCGGTGTTGCAATACACCGGCGGCACCACGGGCCTGGCCAAGGGCGCGATGCTGACCCATGGCAACCTGGTGGCGAACATGCAACAGGCCCGGGGTTGCCTGTCCCAGCCTGGCGACGATGGCCAGCCGCTGCTCAAGGAAGGCCAGGAGGTGATGATCGCGCCGCTGCCGCTGTACCACATCTATGCCTTCACCGCGAACTGCATGTGCATGATGGTCACCGGCAACCACAACGTGCTGATCAGCAATCCGCGGGACATCGGTGCCTTTATCAAGGAGCTGAAGAACTGGCGGTTTTCCGCGCTGCTGGGGCTCAACACCCTGTTCGTGGCGTTGATGGAGCATCCGGAGTTCAAGACCCTGGATTTTTCCAGCCTGAAACTCACCAACTCCGGGGGCACCGCGCTGGTCAAGGCCACCGCCGAGCGCTGGCACAAGCTCACCGGTTGCCGCATCACCGAAGGCTACGGGCTGACCGAGACTTCGCCGATCGCCTGCACCAACCCCTATGGCGACAAGGGCAAGCTGGGCACGGTGGGCTTGCCGGTGCCCGGTACGGCCTTGAAGGTCATTGACGACAACGGTGTCGAGCAGCCGCTGGGCGAGCGTGGCGAGTTGTGCATCAAGGGGCCGCAAGTGATGAAGGGCTACTGGCAGCAGGTCGAGGCTACTGAACAGGTGCTCGATGCCGAGGGCTGGTTCAAGACCGGCGACATTGCGGTGATCGACCCGGACGGCTTCGTGCGCATCGTCGACCGCAAGAAGGACATGATCATCGTCTCCGGTTTCAACGTGTACCCCAATGAAATCGAAGATGTGGTGATGGCCCATCCGAAGGTCGCCAACTGCGCGGTGATCGGCGTGCCGGACGAGCGTTCCGGCGAGGCGGTGAAGTTGTTTGTGGTGGCGCGGGATACGGGGGTCAGCCTCGAAGAGCTGAAGGCCTACTGCAAGGAAAACTTTACCGGCTACAAGGTACCCAAGCACATCGTGCTGCGTGATTCGTTGCCGATGACGGCGGTGGGCAAGATCCTGCGGCGGGAGTTGCGGGATATCGCTTGAGCCGCAAGTGATGCGGTGTCATTGAGGGCCTCTTCGCGGGCAAGCCCTGCTCCTACAGCGTTGTGTCGTACACAAAATCGGTGAACGACGACGGACTGTAGGAGCAGGGCTTGCCCGCGAAGCTTTTTGGCCTTGAAACCCTCGATCCAGAGCGAAAATCCAACAAATAGAACCTTTACTCTAAAAGTGACCGCTTGTGTTTCTTGAGTCATCTTTATGACCGTAAGGGCCACGTTTGGCTCTAGGCGACCCTCGGCAAAGCTGCTACTCTCGGCGCGCTTTGTGACTTCTCGGCGTAGGTTAAAGCCGGATTCACCCAATAAAAAACACAGACAAATAATAATCGCATCAAATGCGGTGCTGAATTCGCGTTGCTGAGGAGTAGGCTTCCATGATCGAAGACTTTTGGAAGGATAAGTACCCGGCTGGGATTGCTGCCGATATCAATCCCGACGAGTACCCGAATGTTCAGACGGTATTGAAACAGTCTTGCCAACGATTCGCCAGCAAGCCGGCCTTCAGCAACCTCGGCAAGACACTCACCTACGGTGAGCTGTACGAACTGTCGGGTGCTTTTGCCGCTTACCTGCAACAGCACACCGACCTGCAACCGGGCGATCGCATCGCCGTGCAGTTGCCCAACGTGCTGCAATATCCAGTCGCGGTCTTCGGCGCCATTCGTGCCGGGCTGATCGTGGTCAACACCAACCCGCTGTACACCGCGCGGGAAATGGAACACCAGTTCAACGACTCCGGCGCCAAGGCCCTGGTGTGCCTGGCGAACATGGCGCACCTGGCCGAAACCGTGGTGCCCAAGACCGGCGTCAAGCACGTCATCGTTACCGAGGTCGCCGACCTGTTGCCGCCGCTCAAGCGCCTGCTGATCAACAGTGTCATCAAGTACGTGAAGAAGATGGTCCCGGCTTATCACCTGCCCAAGGCCGTCAAGTTCAACGACGTCCTGAGCAAGGGCCATGGCCAGCCGATCAAGGAAGCCAATCCGGTCAGCAGCGATGTGGCCGTATTGCAATACACCGGCGGCACCACCGGCGTGGCCAAGGGGGCGATGCTGACCCACCGCAACCTGGTGGCGAACATGCTGCAGTGCAAGGCGCTGATGGGCTCGAACCTCAATGAAGGTAGCGAGATCGTCATCACCCCGCTGCCGCTGTACCACATCTATGCCTTCACCTTTCATTGCATGGCGATGATGCTGATCGGTAATCACAACATCCTGATCAGCAACCCGCGCGACCTGTCGGCGATGGTCAAGGAACTGTCGAAGTGGAAGTTCAGCGCCTTTGTCGGCCTGAACACGCTGTTCGTCGCACTGTGCAACAACGAGGGTTTCCGCAAGCTGGACTTCTCCGCGCTCAAGGTCACCCTGTCCGGCGGCATGGCCCTGCAGCTGGCGGCGGCCGAGCGCTGGAAAGCGGTGACCGGCTGCGCCATCTGCGAAGGTTACGGCATGACCGAAACCAGTCCGGTGGCGACGGTGAACCCGAGCCAGAGCATCCAGATCGGTACTATCGGCATTCCGGTGCCTTCGACCCTGTGCAAGGTGGTCAACGATGCCGGGGAAGAACAGGCCCTGGGCGAAATCGGCGAGCTGTGCATCAAGGGCCCGCAGGTGATGAAGGGCTACTGGCAGCGCCAGGACGCCACCGACGAGATCCTCGACAGCGAAGGCTGGTTGAAGACCGGCGACATCGCGGTCATCCAGCCGGACGGCTACATGCGGATTGTCGACCGCAAGAAGGACATGATCCTGGTGTCGGGCTTCAACGTCTATCCGAACGAATTGGAAGACGTGCTGGCGACCTTGCCGGGCGTGCTGCAATGCGCGGCCATCGGTGTACCGGACGAGAAGTCCGGGGAAGTCATCAAGATCTTCATCGTCGCCAAGCCGGGTGTGACCCTGACCAAGGACCAGGTGATGGAGCACATGCGCGCCAATGTCACCGGCTACAAAGTACCCAAGTTCGTCGAGTTCCGCGATGCGTTGCCGACCACCAACGTCGGCAAGATCCTGCGTCGCGAGCTGCGCGATAGCGAGCTTGCGAAGCTGGGCCTGAAGAAAATCGCCTGACCCGCTGAAACGACAAAGCCCCGCCATGCGGGGCTTTGTCATTTATGGCATCTGCTATTCAGGACTGCTGGAACGGCGCGAAGTCCACACCGGTACCGGCCGGGCGTACGTCCTTGAGGAAGGAGTCCTTGTCGGCACTCAGCTCCAGGCTCAGGGTAGGGCGGCGTTTGCCGGCGTTGCGCACCACCAGGCCTTCCATCTTCTCGCGCAGGAACGCCGTCGTCACCTTCAGGTGCAACAACTGGTCGGTGCTCGGGGTATGCAGCAACAGATGCACCCATTCGTACTGGCCGATCGCCAGGCGGGCCACCGGGATATCGAACCACCAGATGTTCTTGTTGCGGTTCAATTCGGTGAAGTGACAGTTGTTGAGGCCCAGCACCGCGCCGCCCAGTTCCTGGTTGCGGCGGGCGATGGCCTGCTTTTTATCGAGTTTCATGACTTTCCTACCGTTATCGATCTTCAGCGCCAGAGCCTGAATCTGGTGCGCATTCTCGGGGGTTGGCGGGCAAACATAAAGCCAAACCTGAATTCTTCGATAAAAAGCGCGTGTAAACATCGCCTGAAAAAAAATGAAACTCCGCGCGCAGGCCCCGGGTCAACCTTATGTCGAGACATGACACCCGCATTTCTTACTTGGAGAAATATCATGAGCAGCACCAGCGATAAAATCAAAGGCACGGCGAACGAAGCGGTGGGTAACGTCAAGCAAGCCGTCGGCAAGGCCACCGGCAACAACCAGATGCGCGCCGAAGGCAAGGTCCAGGAGCTCAAGGGCGATGCCCAGAAGGCTGTCGGCAAAACCAAGGACGCCATCAAGAAAGGTGTCGATCGAGCCTGACCCTTCGGGGTACGGACCCAGCGGCCATCCCAGGATGGCCGTTTTCGCGTGGCGACTACACTGCTTAAGATCGAGAAATGTTTTGAGGGTCGCCAACCGCCTTGCTTTGGGTTAGAAAGAGCTGTGCTGGAGCCCCCTTTTGAGTCGCCTTGACTCGCTACCTTTATTTGCGGCGAAAGGAGACGCTATGATTTTCCCTGAGTTGCGCGACCTGCCCCTGCATCGCGTGATGATGCGCACGGTCACTGAGTTCGTCGCCGACGAAATGTCGACCTATGCCTCGGCACTGGCCTACCAGATGCTGTTTTCGTTGTTTCCCTTCCTGTTGTTCCTGATCGCCCTGATCGGTTTCCTGCACCTGCCGGACTTCTTCACCTGGCTGCGCATGCAGTCGGAACTGGTATTGCCGCCCCAGGCGCTGGACCAGGTCAACCCGGTGATCGACCAGTTGCAGCAATCCAAGGGCGGCCTGCTCTCGGTGGGTATCGTCATTGCCCTGTGGACCGCCTCGGCCGGCGTGCGGCTGATGATGAGCGCGATGAACGCTGCCTACGACGTGGTCGAGGGCCGGCCGATCTGGAAGCGCTTCCCGCTGTCGATCTTCTACACCGTCGGCATCGCCGTGATGCTGCTGGCCGCCGCCGCGCTGATGGTGCTCGGGCCGCAGGTGATGAGCTGGGTGGCGGGGCAGATCGGCATGCAGGAGTACGTCGTCACGCTCTGGACCTGGCTGCGCTGGCCGGTGGTCGTCGTGCTGCTGATGTTCGCCGTGGCCCTGATGTACTACGTGATGCCGGACGTGAAGCAGAAATTCCGCTTTATCACTCCCGGCTCGGTACTCGCGGTGGTGGTCTGGATCGTCGCGTCCCTGGGCTTCGGCTATTACGTGAAAACCTTCGCCGACTACAACGCAATGTATGGCAGTATCGGGGCGATCATCGTCCTGCTGCTGTACTTCTATATTTCCGCGGCGGTCCTGTTGCTCGGGGCTGAAATGAATGCGGTGATCGAACACATGTCGTCCGAAGGCAAGAATCCTGGCGAAAAGGACTTCCACGAGCATGACGACACCATGCCTATCTCCGGATTGGGGCGGGACCACTCCCTCAAGCCGACTATTGACGAAACCTGATCATGATTCGTGAAATCCTGAAAATGGGCGATGAGCGCCTGCTACGCATCGCCCCGCCGGTGCCGGCGGAACTGTTCAACAGCAAGGCGTTGTGGGAGCTGATCGACGATATGTTCCAGACCATGGAGCACGTCGGTGGCGTCGGCCTGGCCGCGCCGCAGATCGGCGTCGACCTGCAACTGGTGATCTTCGGTTTCGAGCACAGCGAGCGTTATCCGGATGCCGAGGCGGTGCCGCAGACCATCCTGATCAACCCGCTGATCACGCCCCTGGGGCCGGAGCTGGAAGAAGGCTTTGAAGGTTGCCTTTCGGTGCCGGGGCTGCGGGGGGCGGTGGACCGCTACTCGCGTATCCGCTACGAAGGCTTCACACCCAACGGCGAACCGCTGGTGCGGGTCGCCGAGGGTTTCCACGCCCGGGTGGTGCAACACGAGTGCGACCACCTGATCGGCCGCCTGTACCCGTCGCGGATCAGCGACTTCAGTAAATTCGGTTTCACCGAAGTGCTGTTCCCCGACCTGGACCCGACGGCGGACGACTGATCGTCCGCGCCTCCAGCGTCTTTTACTGGGCCGCCACCTTGCCGGGTTTGATGAAGCGCAAGGTCAGGCGGTCCGATTCGCCGATGGCCACATACTTGGCCCGGTCCTGCTCACCCAGCTTCAGCGAGGGTGGCAAGGTCCAGACCCCACCGGGATAGTCCTTGGTGTCCTTGGGGTTGGCGTTGATTTCGCTTTGTCCTTCCAGCGCGAAGCCGGCATCGGTGGCCAGTTTCACCACGTAGGCGGTGGGCAGGTAGCCGCTTTGCTTGATACTGGCCAGGTCCGCGCCGTCCTTGGCGCGGTGATCCACCACGCCGAGCACGCCGCCCGGTTTCAGTACCTTGAAGAAGGCGCTGAACATCGCCGGGGCGTCGTCGGCCATGACCCAGTTGTGCACATTGCGGAAGGTCAGCACGCGGTCTGCCGAGCCAGGCTTGCCGAACACCGGTGCCTGGGGATCGAACTCGACCACGCCGGCCTTGGCGTAGTGGCTCGGGTCCTTGGCGAATTTCTGCTTCAGGTTGTCGGCCGAGCGCTTGGCGAACTCACTGGTCGCGGGCGCCTGCACGGCCGCGATGTAATGTCCGTGGTCCTTGAGCAGCGGCGCGAGCACTTCGCTGTACCAGCCACCGCCGGGGGTGATCTCGATCACCGTCTGGTTGGCCTGCAAACCGAAGAACTGCAAAGTCTGTCGGGGATGGCGGTAGCCGTCGCGGACGCTGTTTTCCGGCGCTCGCCACGGGCCGTCCAGGACCTTGGCGTATTGCGCGTCGGTGATGGCGGTACTGGTGGTGGCGGCCTGGCTGGCGAGTGGCGCGAGAAGGGCGGTCAAGGATAAAGCCACGAGCGTGCGTTTCATGATCATCCTGGTCAAAACGAGTGTGTGCTCGAGGCTAGCACGGGCAAATGCGCCACCGATCACACATTTTGCACAGTCGACCTCACCAACGGTTCTATACCCAGGGCGATCATCGGCTTGCTGCGCGAGTAGCGCGCCAGGCGCTCCGCCAGTGGCTGCGGCAGGGCCGGGTCACTGTGGAAGCCCTGGCGTTCATAGAACCCGCGCAGGTCGGGATGGCAAAACAGCCAGACCGGGCCGTTGCAGCCGCCGAGGGCCTCTTGCACCAACTGCGCGGCGATGCCCTGGCCGCGCTGTGGCGGGGCGACGAACAGCCCGGTAAGCCAATGTCCCTGGGCAACCGGTGTCAGCGAGAGACCGCCGATGATCTCTCCTTGCCGGGCTACCCACAGTTGCCCGTCGCTGGCCGAACGCATCGGCGAGTTGTGCGCGCGGTAGAACTTGTTCAGCAATGGCCGCAGCGTTTCCGGCAGCTGTGCGTAGTCGGGATCGGGCATCGAATTCATCGCTGGAGGAGGCTGGCGCGGGATTATAAGAGAGCTGAAGTGCTCGGATGGGTGTATACCTGAGTCTACATCCATCTGGAGTGCGCATCATGAGCAAGGGCATGGATTCAAAGAAAGCCGCGAAGAAGAAACCCGCCAAGAGTGCCGACGAAAAGCGTGCGGCGAAGAAGGCCAAGAAGGTGGATGTGTTCGGTCACTGAGGGTTCTAAGGATATAACCAATCGATCTGCAAGATTTGTCGTCGGTAATTCACATCAAGGGATAAAGCCGGGGTTTATCCATCGGCTGAACCTGTGTGAAGCCGAACGATGCCCAATTACCTCGATGTTGCCCAACGCGAAGAAATCCTGCAGTTGCAGCAAACCTTCACCGGTCGTACCGAATGGCCGACCTGGCTATTGCTGATCGGTGTCTATTCAAGCTGGTTCGCCGTGCTGCTGGCCAGCCCCTGGCTGGGCCTGTGGCCGAGCACCTTGTTGCTGATTCCCATCGTCACCTTGTGGATGTCGGTGCAGCACGAATTGCTGCATGGTCATCCGACCCGTTTCGTCTGGCTGAACAAGCTGATGGGTTATGCGCCGCTCGCCGTCTGGTATCCCTACACCCTCTATCGTGACAGCCACCTGTTGCATCACCGCGACGAGGACCTGACCTTGCCCGGTGTCGACCCGGAAAGCCGCTATTTCAGCCAGCAGGACTGGCCGAACCGTTCAGCCTTGGCCCGTGGTCTGCACCGTTTGAACAAGACGGTCCCGGGGCGCCTGCTGTTGGGGGCGCCGCTGTCCTTGTTCGGTCTGCTCAGGGAGGAAGTCCAGCGCCTGCGCCGTGGCGACCGCCAGGCTTGGCTGATGTGGCTGACCCACGGCACGCTGACCCTGTTGACGCTGGCGTTCATCGCCCGTTACAGCGTGATCCCGGTCTGGCATTACCTGCTGCTGATCAGCGTTCCGGCGCTGTCGCTGGGGGCGCTGCGGTCTTTCTATGAACACCGCCCGAGTGCCTTGCCGGAGCAACGCACGGTGCTCAACGAAGCGGGCTGGCCCTGGCGCTGGCTGTTCCTCAATCTGAACCTGCACCTGGTGCACCATGACCTGCCGAAACTGCCCTGGTATTTCCTGCCACGGGTCTATCGTGCGCGGCGTGACGCCTGGTTGGCGCGTAGCGGTGGCTACCTGGTAAAAGGCTATGGCGAACTGGCGCGGCGGCATGCGCTGCAAGTTGTCGATAGCCCACAGCATCCGTTTGCCTGAGGAACGTTCATGACTCACCGTTATGCAGAATTGTTGATGTATGTGGCGCCGCGGGAAGTGCGGGAGGCCAACGAACGCTGGATCGAGCGGATTGTGGAAAAGCTCGGCGTGCACCGTGGTTCTGCCCAGGATCTGGACTTGATGCAGCTCTGGCTATCCCCACAACTGCTGTTCACCCAGACCTGCGGTTATCCGCTGATGAGCCTGTTGCGCGGTCAGGTCAAGGTGGTCGGGCGTCCGCGTTATGAGCTGGAGCATGCCTCGGGCGGTGATCATTGCAGCCTGTTGCTGAGCCGTGAAAGCGAAGGCCGGCGTACGCTGGAAGACTTCTACGACAGCCGGGGCGTGATCAACGACGAAGGCTCCAATAGCGGGATGAACCTGCTGCGACATGCACTGGCGCCCCTGCAGCGGGACGGTCGGTTCTTCTCCAGTGTCGGGCAGAGTGGTGCTCACCGCGAAAGCCTGCGCTGGTTGCGCGAGGATCTCGCCGACCTGGCGGCGGTGGACAGCGTGACCTTTGCCTACCTGGCGCGCTTTGCGCCCCATGAGGTGGCCGGGTTGAGAGTGGTGGCGCGCAGTGCCTTGAGCCCGTGCCTGCCTTACATCACCCATGCCGGGTCGAGCGTCGATGAGATCGAGCGCATTCGCGCGGCGATGAACCAGGCCTTGCACGAGCTTCCCGATGTTGCGGCCACCCTGGGTTTGAGCGAGATATTGCCGGCGAGCGAGGCGGATTATCAGGTCTTGCTGGATTATCGGGATCAGGCCCAGGCGCTGGGATTGGCGTTAATTCATTAAATAACTAAGGGGTATATAAAAATAGTTTTTAAATATTATTAAAGAATAAGCCGTGTTGGTAGGATCCCTGCCACCGGACCACCGGACATACAGCGCATCCCTCTTGAACTGGAGCCACTATGTCCGGCGCCGACACACCTCACAGCGATTACGTGGGCGGATTGTTCCGTAGTCATTACCCATGGCTGTGCGCCCGTTTGCGCCGCCACCTGGATTCCAGCGCCAGCGCCGAAGACATCGCCGCCGACACCTTCGTCCAGTTGCTGATGGCCCCCGACGCCGTGCCGATCCGCCAGCCGCGCGCGCTGCTGACCACCATTGCCCAGCGCCTGATGTACCAGCTCTGGCGCCGCCGCGACCTGGAACGCGCCTACCTCGATGCCCTGCAACAGGCCCCCGACGCTGACGTGCCGTCGCCCGAAGACCTGGCCCAGATGCTCGAAGCCCTGGAAAACATCGACTGCCTGCTCGACGGCCTGCCGGACAAGGTCAAGGCCACCTTCCTGCTGTCCCAGGTCAACGGCCTGACCTATCCCGAGATCGCCGCCGAACTGGGCATTTCCCAACGCTCGGTCAGCGACTATATGGCCCGGGCCATCAGCCGCTGCCTGCGCGCGAGGGGCGACTGACATGAACCGCGAGCCGAAAGATCCGCTGATCGAGGAAGTCACCCGCTGGATCGTCCTGCTGCATTCCGGTCACGCCAGCGAGGCCGACCAGCGCGCCTACCGGCATTGGCGCAGCCAGGACCCGCGTCGCGAACAGCTCTGCAGTCAACTGGAAACCCGCCTCGGGGTGTTCCGCATTCCCATTGCCCAGGGCGTCGATGCGCAACTGCTGCAACGCACCCTGAGCGCGTCGCCCAACCGCCGCAAAGTCTTGCAGGGCGCCCTGGTCGGCGCCGGGGTGATCCTCGGTGTCGGTCTTCTGGCCCATGGCGGCGGCCTGCCGCTGGCTGAACTGAGCGCCGACTTGCGCACCGGCACCGCCGAGCGCCGCAGCCTGGAACTGCCGGATGGCAGCCGCTTGCAGCTCAATGCGCAAAGTGCCGCCGATATCGATTTCAGCCCCCGGCAGCGGCAACTCCGTCTGTTGGACGGCGAACTGCTGGCTCAGGTCGCCAATGATGCGGCCCGGCCGTTTGTCGTGCAGACCGCCCAGGCGCGAGTGCACGCCTATGGCAATCGCTTGCAGGTGCGCGAAAGGGCCGGCAGCGGCCATGTCGTCGCGCTCAGCGGCGCGCTGGAAATCCACGGACCCGCCGGTGAATACCTGCAATTGCCGAGCGGCCACGAGGTGTCCTACGACCGCTATCAATTCGGCCCGATCCTGCCCAGTCGCATGGATGCCACGGCTTGGGTCGACGGACTGCTGGAAGTGCGCGATGCCGCCCTGGCCGAGGTGATCGAGGCCTTGCGTCCCTATCGTCCGGGGGTACTGCGCCTGGACCCGGCCATCGCGCAACTGCGCGTCAGCGGCCTGTTCCGGCTGGACAACCCGCAGCAGGTCCTCGACACCCTGGCCCGCACCTTGCCGATTCGCATCGCCCGGCACACCGAACTGTGGGTGACCTTGAGCCCGGCCTAGGCGGTTGGTTCTAAGGCCATAACCAAAGGGTCTGCAAGTTTTTCCTTGGCCATTGCACATCACTCCCGTAAGCGCTGCCGAGGGAGCAGCGCTGTTCGATTCCATGGGGGGAATCACTTTGCGTCCGTACAACACCAACACAGCAGCACGCCGTTCACTGCGCAGTTTCGCCATCGCACCCTTGGCCGGGCTGTTTCTCACCTGTGCCTACGGTGCCGAGGAAGCCCGGCAGGAATATCACCTCGCCCCCGGTCCGCTGGACGAGGTGCTGCTCAATATCAGCCGGCAAAGCGGCCAGGTGATTTCCTTCACGCCGCAACTGAGCAACTACTCGTCGGCCCAGGTGGACGGTTCCCTGTCGGCCCAGCAGGCGGTGAACGAAGCCCTGCGCGGGACCGGCCTGCAATTGCAGGTCAGCCCCGAAGGCGCGTTCATCATCAAGGAGGGCGCCGCTTCGAGCCAGGCCGCCAGCACCGCCAAGGCCGCTGCACGCAACAGCGATGCCGCCGCGCCGACCCTCGACCGCGTGGTCGCCATCGGCACGCGGCGCAGCGATGCCACGGCCCTGACCAGCACCGCGCCGGTGGATGTAATCAATGCCGAGGAACTCAAGCAGACCGGTGCCACCAGCCTCAACCAGGCCTTGTTCCAACTGCTGCCGTCCTTCAACTTTCCGCAGAACCAGAGTGCGACCCGTGGCCAGGATCCCAAGGGCGCGTCCTTGCGCGGGTTGGCCCCGGACCAGACCCTGGTGCTGATCAACGGCAAGCGCCGGCATGCCTCGGCGGTGGTGAACATCTCCGGCGGCGTGCCTTTCGTGGGCGCGCAGCCGGTGGACCTGGACATGATTCCGATCAGCGCCATCGACCATGTCGAAGTGCTGCGCGACGGCGCCTCGGCGCAATACGGCTCCGACGCCATCGCCGGGGTGATCAATATCGTGCTCAAGGAGCGCGACAGCGGCGGTGAGATCAATACCCAGCTGGGAAAATTCGCCCAGGGCGACGGTTTCTCCAAGGCTACCGACGGCTGGTATGGCGTAGGCCTGCCGGGGGATGGTTTCCTGACCCTGAGCTTCAACACCCTGAACAACAAACCCGATGATATCGGCGACAGCTACCAGGCCAACGGCCAGACCCAGGACCCGCGCTGGGGCGGCGCCGGACGCGACAAGTACAACCTGGCGGCCAACGCCGAGATCGGCCTGAGCGAGCAATGGCGGCTCTACAGCTTTGCCACCTTCGGCCAGGACACCTCGGTCAACAACACGCCGCCGCTGCTGGCGGGCAACCCGAACAACGTGGCGGCGATCTACCCCAACGGCACCATTCCCAAGTACCGCTATCGCTATGAGGACGGTGCGCTGACCGTCGGCTCGCGCTACGAGGATGCGAGCCTGGGGCGCTTCGACCTGAGCGCCACCTACGGTCGCGATACCCATGACGAAACCGCGTTCGACACGGTCAACCCGAGCTTCGGCGCGGCCAGCCCGACCCGCTTCAATGTCGCCACGCTGATCAACGAACAGACCAACCTGACCCTGGATTACGCCAAGGACCTGGACGTGGATTGGTCCAAACATCCGCTGACGGTTTCCGCCGGTGTTGCCTACCGCAACGAGCGTTATCGCCTGGAGGCGGGTGATGCCGACTCTTACTCGTTTGGTGGTATCAACGATGTCCAGGTCGGTGCGGTGCAGGCTTCGGGCCTGACGCCGGACGATGCCGGAACCTACAGCCGCAATGTCGGCGGGGTGTATTTCGGCCTGGAAAACCAGCTCACCGACAAATTCCAGTTCGGCCTGGCCGGGCGCACCGAGCACTATTCGGACTTCGGTTCGGCCACCACCGGCAAGGTCTCGGCGCGCTATGACTTCACCCCACGGGTCGGTCTGCGGGCCACGGTGAACAACGCCTATCGCGCCCCGACCCTGGGCCAGATCGGCACCTCCTGGACCACCACCACCAACGTCGATGCCAACGGCAATCCGGTGCTGACCCGCATGCTGCCCGCCGACAACCCGGCGGCGCGGGCACTGGGTGCCCAGCCGTTGAAACCGGAAAAATCCACCAACTTCTCCCTCGGCCTGGTGTTGCGTCCAACCGACCAGGCCTCGGTGACCATCGATGCCTACCAGATCAGCATTCGCGATCGCCTGCTCTACAGCGGTGGTATTTCCGGGCCCCAGGCCGAGCAGATCCTCCAGGCCGCCGGCTACGGCCAGTACACCTGGGCGCAGTTCATGACCAACGCCGCCGACACCCGCACCCGGGGTATCGACATCGTCGGCAAGTACAACCTCGACCTGCAGCAGTTCGGCAACCTGGCCCTGTCGGCGGGCTACACCAAGGCCAAGACCGTGATCGAGCGGATCAACTCGAACCCCTACGGGTTTGACGTGTTGACCCGTGAAGCGCGGGGCTTCCTCGAGCACGGCTACCCGGAAGACAAGCTGGTGTTCGGCGCGGTGCATCGTTATGGCGCCTGGACCGTGGCGCTGAACGAGACCCGTTATGGCCAGTACCGCAAGTACGCGACCACCGATGCGGCGGCGCAGTACGACCAGACCTTCTCGGCGCAATGGACCACCGACCTGGACGTGAACTACGCCTTCACCAAGCAGCTGCGACTGTCGGTGGGTGCCAACAACCTGTTCGACAGCAAGCCGGACACCTTCAACCCGCAACTGCGCCAGACCGCGGGCCAGCAATACAGCTTCCTGTCGCCGGCGGCACCGGAGGGGGCCTTCTACTACACACGGCTGAGCTACGACTTCTGACGGCTATCCATCCCGGGGGGGAAATACCTCCCGGGAGCACCACAACGATTGACCATGAAAACCAAACCACCACGAGGTGAACATGAAATCCATCAAGACCCTGTTCGGCAGCTCGCTACTGGCCCTGAGCCTGCTGGCCCAGCCGGCACCCGCCGCTGAAAAGAACGCGCCGATCCACTTCGGTGACATCACCTGGGAGAGCGGCAGCCTGATCACCGAAGTCCTGCGGCTGATCGTCGAAAAAGGCTACGGCTACTCCACCGACACCTTGCCCGGCAGCACCGTGAGCCTGGAAGCCGCCCTGGCGAAAAACGATATCCAGGTCATCGGCGAAGAATGGGCCGGACGCAGCCCGGCCTGGGTCAAGGCCGAAAGCGAAGGCAAGGTGTTCGGCCTGGGCGACACGGTCAAGGGCGCCACCGAAGGCTGGTGGGTACCGGAATACGTGATCAAGGGCGACCCGGCGCGGGGCATCAAGGCACTGGCACCGGACCTCAAGTCGGTGGCCGACCTGCCACGCTACAAGGACGTGTTCCGCGACCCGGAAGACCCATCCCGTGGACGTTTCCTCAACAGCCCCACCGGCTGGACCTCGGAGATCGTCAACAGCCAGAAAATCAAGGCCTATGGTCTGAGCGACAGCTTCGTCAACTTCCGTACCGGCTCCGGCGCGGCGCTGGACGCGGAGGTTTCGTCCTCGGTCAAACGCGGCAAGCCGGTGCTCTTCTACTACTGGTCGCCGACCCCGCTGCTGGGCCGCTTCAACCTGGTCAAGCTGGAAGAGCCGCCGTTCGACGCCGAAGCCTGGAAGACCCTGGCCGATGCCAACAACCCGCACCCCCGTGGTACCCGCTCGATGCCGGCGCACCTGGCGATCGGCGTGTCCGCACCGTTCAAGGCGCAGTACCCGGATCTGGTGGAGTTCTTTACCAAAGTCGACCTGCCCATCGACCTGCTGAACCGTACCCTGGCCGAGATGGGCGAGAAACGCCTGCCGCCACGCCAGGTCGCCGAAGCCTTCCTGCGTGAGCAACCTCAGGTCTGGAACGCCTGGGTGCCTGCGGCGGTGGCCCAACGTGTGAGTGGCAGCCTGTGATGTTCAAGCGCTTGTGCCTGCTGCTGGGCTTGGGCCTGGCCAGTGCCGGCCCGGTGCTGGCCGCCGATCCCGCCACCGTGCGGATCGGCTACCAGAAGAGTTCGGTGAGCATGGTCCTGGCCCGCGAGCACCATCTGCTGGAGCAGGCGTTGCCTGGCACCCAGGTGCAATGGATCGAGTTTCCCGGTGGTCCGCAACTGATCGAGGCGCTCAACGGCGGCAGTGTCGATATCGGCAACAGTGGTGATATCCCGCCGATTTTCGCCCAGGTCGCCGGCATCGACCTGCTGTATATCGGCGTCGAGCCCAGCGACGGCAAGACCGAGGCGATCATCGTGCCCAAGGACAGCCCGGTGCAGCAACTGGCCGATCTCAAGGGCAAGCGGGTCGCACTGCTCAAGGGGTCCAGTGCCCACAACCTGTTCCTCAAGAGCCTGGTCAAGGCCGGCTTGAGCCTCAGTGACGTGAACCTGGTCTACCTGTCGCCGGCCGATGCCCGCGCCGCGTTCGAGCAGGGCAAGCTCGACGCCTGGGTGATCTGGGACCCTTACTACTCGGCCGCGGTGATCGATGGTCGGGCACGCTTGCTCAGCGATGGCCAGGGGCTCAATTCCGGTGGCAGTTTCTATATCGCCAGTGGCGCCTTTGCCCGTCAGCATCCGCAGGTTATCGAGCCGCTGCTCAAGGCCTTCGGCCGGGCCCAGCAACTGTCGTTCGACGAGCCGCAGGCGTCCATCGACAGCATGACCCGGGTCCTGGGTTTGCAACGCCCGGTTATCGCGAGTTACTTCGAACATCGCCCCCATACGCCGCTCAAGGCCGTCGACCCGGCCACCCTGGCCGACCAGCAACGGACTGCCGACCGCTTCTACGCCAATGGCCTGATTCCCAAGGCGGTCCAGGTCGATCAGATCGTCTTCAAGGCCCCTTGAACCCGCAGAGGAAACCCACTCCATGCAACCTGTCTACATCGATTTTCTCAACGGCCTGGACATCGCCGCCCTGGACCTGGGCAACGACGAAATCCTTGCCGCCATCGAAGCCAGCCTGGCCATCCAGGGGCGCGGCGAAGCGGTGATCGAGCCGCGTACCCATCTGATTCCGGGGGGCGGCATCAACGGCCACTTCAATGTGCTGCGCGGCGTGCTGGGCGGCGACATCGGTTATGCCGGGGTCAAGGTGGTCGGTGATTTCGTCGACAACTACCGCAAGGGATTGCCCTCGGAGCTGGCGATTCTCAACCTGCTCGACCCGGCCACTGGCGTACCGAAGGCGATTCTCGATGCCTCGGCAATCACCGATATGCGCACCGGCGCGGTCACCGCCATCGGCGCCAAGTACCTGGCCAATCCCGGCAGCAAGGTGCTCGGGCATATCGGTGCGCGGGGGACGGCCTACTGGAATGTGCGCCTGCTCGATCACCTGTTCGACTTCGACGAGATCCGTGTGCATTCGCGGCGCGAGGAAAGCCGCGAGGCCTTTGCCGAAAAGCTGCGCCGTGACCTGGGCAAGCCGGTCACCGTGACCCATGATTGGGAAAGCACGGTGCGCGGTGCCGATATCGTGGTCGAGGCCTCGCGCCTGGACCAGCCGCAACCGCTGCTACGTACCGAGTGGATCAAACCCGGGGCCTTTGTCGTGCCCTACGGCACCATGAGTGCGGTGGAACTGTCGCTGACCGACATCATGAGCAAGCTGGTGGTGGACGATTGGGGCCAGTGCAAGGGCGGCCTGTTCGGTTCGCTACGGGCCCATGTGGAGGCGGGCAAGCTCAGTGAGCAGACCTTGCACGCCGAATTGGGGCAGATTGTCGCCGGCTTGAAGAGCGCCCGGCAGAGCCCCGAGGAAACCATCCTGTTCTGGCACCGGGGCCTGAGTCTGAGCGATATCGCCCTGGGCCACGCGTTGCTGCAGAAGGCGGCGCGTCTGGGGATCGGCCAGAGACTGAGGTTCGCATGACGGCGGTCGAACTCGACGGAGAAGGTCTGGCGCTGGATGACTGGCTGCGTGTCGTACGCGATGGCGCGCCGCTGGTTTTCAGCACGGCGGCGCGGCAGCGGATCGTCGACGGGCATGCCTTGTTGCTGTCTCGGGCCGAAGCCGGCGAGGCGATCTATGGCGTGACCACCGGCCTCGGCGCTGCGGTGGATGTGCGTTTGCCGCTGGACGATGGGCAGGTGCAACAGCGTATCCCCTTGGGGCGTGCGGTGGGTGTCGGACGCCTGGCGAGTGTCGAGGAGGTGCGGGCGATTCTGTGCTCGCGTCTGGCGGGATTGGCCCAGGGCCGTTCGGGGATTTCCCCGGCCACGGCGGATGCGTTGCTGGCTTTGCTTGAGTCCGGGATCTACCCGGAGGTGCCATTGACTGGCTCTCTCGGCGAAAGTGACCTGGCTCCGCTGGCCCATCTGAGTCTTGCCTTGCTGGGCGAGGGCTGGGTGACTTGGCGCGGCGAGCGTTTGCCGGCGGCTGAGGCCTTGTCGCGCAATGGGCTTGAGCCGACCCGGTTGATCGGCAAGGACGGTCTGGCGCTGGTCTCGGCAAATGCCGTCAGCGTCGGGTTGGGTGCCTTGCTGGTGGCCGAGGCGGAGCGCGCGCTGGAAACTTTGCTGGCGGCCTTGGCGCTGTCCTGCGAGGGCTATCGCGCCAACCTCAGTCCGTTCCAGCCCTGGGCGTCGCGTTTGCGTCCGGCGGCGGGGCAGGCTGAAGCCTCGGCGGCCTTGCTGGCTTTGCTGGCTGCTGGCGAGTTGAATGAGGAAGGGGCGGCGAGGCGCTTGCAGGATCCCTTGAGTTTCCGCTGTGCAACCGTGGTCCAGGGCGCGGCGCTTCAAGCGTGGCAACAGCTGCGCGATACCGTGGTGCTGGAGCTGGAGAGCGGCGCGGACAACCCGGCCTTGATCGTCGAGGCGCAGAGCGTGTTGGCCAATGCGAATTTCGACAGCACCCACCTGGCTTTGGCGGGGGAGGGGCTGGGCTTGGCCTTCAGTCGGTTGGCGGCGTGTTCGGCGGAGCGCATGGCCAAGCTGTTGTCGCCAGGCTCCAGTGAACTACCGCGTTTTCTGATCGAGCAACCGGGGCATGTCGGTTTGGCCGCGTTGCAGAGGACGGCGTCGGCGCTGGTGGCGAAGATCGGCCATCTGGCCAATCCGTTGCCGGCGGTGAGCATTGCGGTGGCGGATCGGGTGGAGGATTACGCCGGGCAGGCGTTGGCGGTGATCGAGAAAACCCGTGAGCTGACGCGGCACCTGACCACGCTGGCGGCCATCGAGTTGATTGTCGCGGCGCAGGCGGTGGACCTGCGCGGCACGTTGCGTCTGGGCGAGGGCAGTGAGGCGATCTACCGGGCAGTGCGCAGCCAGGTGGCCCGGCTCGACCGCGACCGCCCCACGGCATGGGATGTCGAGGCGTTGCTGGCGTTGATCGAAACGCGGGGGATCACCTGAGGACTCAGGCCGCCAGTTCCGCCGCCAATGCGGCGATCACTGCCGGACGCTGATCGATCCGTGCCATGAACCGTTGCAGTGCCGGCCACGGCCCCAGGTCCAGGCCAAGGAAGGCCGTCCAGCGCAGCACGGTGAACAGGTAGGCGTCGGCCACGCTGAAGTGTTCGCCCAGCAGGTAGTCGTGCGGCTCCAGGGTTGTGCTCAGCAGGGCGAAACGCTTGTACAGCTTCTCCCGGAAAATCGCCTTTACCTCATCCGGTATCGCACTGTTGAACAGCGGGCCCATCCCGCCATGCACTTCGCCGGAGATGAAGTTCAGCACCTCCTGCAAACGCGAGCGTTCCCAACTGCCATTGAGCGGCGCCAGCCCGGCCTCGGGCTTGAGGTCGGCGAGAAACTGCACGATGGCCACGCCTTCGGTGAGCACCTGGCCATTGTCCAGCTGAAGGGCGGCCACATACCCCTTGGGATTGATCTTGAGAAAGTCCTCACCGTGCTCGGTGACTTTGCTCTGGTTGTCGACCCGCACCAGTTCGAAGGGCAGGCCCAGCTCACGCAGGACGATATGCGGTGACAGCGAGCAGGTGTTTGGGACGTAGTACAGCTTCATGACAATGAGACTCCCCGGATAAGAACCGTGTTCAGCCTGGATGGCCTTGGCGAGGGGCAGTGTCGTATGGTGACCTGATCCGGGTAAAATTAATTCTTGAGAAACCAGCCATAAGGTCAGCTACTGTCATGATGAATCTGCTGCATTGGCGCTTACTGGTGGCGGTACTCGATACCGGCACCCTGACCCGCGCCGCCGAACAGGTTGGCATGACACAATCGGCGGCCAGCCAGGCCCTGGCGGCGATGGAGCAGATCCTCGGCGTCCAGCTGTTCACCCGCCATGCCCGCGAGTCATTGCCCACCGCCATTGGCCAGCAGGTCCTGGCACAGGCGCGGGTGATGCTCGCGGCCCTGGAAAATATCCGCCAGATGGTCGACAGCGATAAAGGACTGGTCGGCGGCAGTATTCGCCTGGCGAGTTTTCCGATGATCCTGGGCTCCTTGCTGCCACCGCTGCTGCGTCAGTTCCGCCAGCGCCATCCCGGTATCGAAGTGGTGGCGCTGGAGGTCAGTGACCATGAAGTGCAGGCCATGCTCGCCAATGACACCGTGGATGTCGGCGTGGTGCTCAACCCCGATATCGAAAGTGGCGCCCTGGAGCTGGGGCACGATACCTGGGTCGCGGTGGTTCCCATGGGCCATCGGCTGGCCGCCAGGGGCGCTGACGGCTGTGTGAGCCTGGCCGAGCTGGTCGCCGAACCCTTTGTATTGGCGACCGGCGGTTGTGCGGTCAACGCCCGGAGCATTGCCGCCGAAATCGGCCTGTCGCTGCAGGACATTCGCGTCGAGGTCCGCGAGTGGAGCAGCGCCTACACCCTGGTGCGGGAAAACCTCGGCGTGACCCTGGTCCCCGAACTGGCCCTGCCCACCGAACGCAAGGGCCTGCGGGTGCTGCGCCTGGAGGTGCCGATCGAACGGCGCTTCGGCTTGCTGCCGTCGGCCGCGGGGGCTCGCTCGGCGGCGGTGCGGGCCTTGTTCGAAATGTTGCGCTGATCTTCGGGGTATCGGTATCGAATAAGCTTTCAACAGTTGGTTACTGGCCACTGGCTTGCATCCAACCCCTGGCTGTCTATGCTCTCAGATGGATTTATATGCAGGACTAAATCCAACCGTTCAAGGTGACGTGGTCACCCGGCATATCCATTGACAGCGCTGAAGGGATTTAAGCCATGTTTGATTCGCGTCGCAAATCCGACCAGTTGGAGATTCAACGTTTTTCCGGCGAGTTATCCGAGGCCCATGCGAAGCTCGCGGCCATCAGCCGTTCGATGGCCATGATCGAGTTCACTCCCGACGGCCATATCCTTGATGCCAATGCCAACTTCTGCGCGGCCATGGGGTATGCCGTCGATGAGATCCGAGGCAAGCATCATCGGTTGTTTTGCGAAGAGTCCTTTGCCAAAACCGAGGAGTACGCCAGGTTCTGGCGTGACCTGGCCCGGGGTGAAGCGCTGAGCGGCACGTTCCTGCGCCTGGACAGCCAGGGCCGGGAGGTCTGGCTGGAGGCCAGCTACATGCCGGTACTGAATGCCGAACGCCAGGTGCGCAGCGTGATCAAGGTGGCGGCGGATGTGACCGACCGCATGCACCTGGAACATGAGAACCAGAGCATCGTGAATGCCTTGAGCCGGTCCATGGCGATGATCGAGTTCACCCCGGACGGCAAGGTGATCAAGGCCAACGAGAACTTCCTCAAGACCCTGCATTACAGCCTCGCTGAGGTGGTCGGTCATCATCATGGCATGTTCTGCCACGCCGCCGAACGCGATTCACCGGCCTACCGGGAATTCTGGGCGTCGCTCAATCGCGGTGAGTATCACTCCCGCCGCTTCGAGCGGGTCGACAAGCACGGCCATACGGTTTTTCTCGAAGCCTCCTACAACCCGATCTTCGATTCCAAGGGGCGGCTGTACAAGGTGGTGAAGTTCGCCAGCGATATCACCGCCCAGGTCACCAGCCTGCAATCGGCTGCCGAGTCGGCCCACTCCACCTCGGTACAGAATGACGCCAGCGCCCAGAAAGGTTCGCAGGTGGTGCAGCAGACCGTGGAGATCATCGAGGAGATTTCCCGCGACCTGAACGATGCGGCGCAAAGCATCGACGCGGTCAATCGTCAGTCCGATGTGATCGGCAGTATTGTCCAGACCATTCGCGGGATTGCCGACCAGACCAACCTGTTGGCGCTGAATGCGGCCATCGAGGCGGCGCGGGCCGGCGAGCACGGGCGTGGTTTCGCGGTGGTTGCCGATGAGGTCCGCAACCTGGCGGCGCGCACCAGCCAGGCAACCCTGGAGATCGTCGCGGTGGTGGACAAGAACCATGACCTGTCCCACAGCGCGGTGACGAGCATGCAGTCCAGCCTCAGCCGCACCGGGCGCGGGGTCGAACTGGCGAACGAGGCGGGGGAGGCGATCCTGGAAATCCAGCAGGGCTCGCGGCATGTGGTGGATGCCATCAGCCAGATCAACGCGACCTTGCAGTTGTCCTGATTCGGTCAGGTGTGGGAGCTGGCTTGCCGGCGATGGACGTCAACGATAACGCGGCAAACCTGACGCCACGCAGTGCTTGGGCTGCCATCGCCGGCAAGCTGGCTCCCACTGAATCGGGGAGCCGTGCCGGTCGGCTTACTGGGTGGCGGTGGCCAGGAAGGCCCCGGCCGCCTGCTGGTCGGCAGGGTTGGCCTTGTTGTCCGCGGTCTTCGCGTTGAACTCCATCTTCATGCGCTCGGCAATCTTGTCTTCGATGCCTTTCTGTTTTTCCGGCGACATGCTTTTCAGGTCGGCCTCGGTCAGGCCCTCCTCCTTGAGTAGCTGATCGCGGATGCGTTGGGCCGCCGGCTTGCTCATGTAATCCTTGAATGCCTTCATCGCGTCGCTGTCGTTGCTCGCGGCGGCGGGGGGCGCGGTGCGGGTCGTCGGCGCCGTCGTGGTCAGGGTTGCGGGGGCCGCGACCGTCGCTACGGCGGCCTGCAGATGCACACGGGTCTTGGCGAAGGCCGCATTGACGTTGTCGGCGACCTGGTCCGCGGCGTTCTGGGTACCGGGGGCACTGCTGGCCGCACTGGCCGCCTGGGCATTCTGGATAAAACCGCTGGACAGCGCGTTGGCGGCGGCGGTGGTCGGGTCCAGGTCCTTGCGATGGCTGGGCTGAATCACTGGGTTATGACGGGCATTGACCAACATGGGATAAACACCTGAGTGAGAGGGCAGTGTCCACTGTCAGCAATTTGTATGCCTGTTGGTACAAACACAGGTTTATCAAGGCTTGGCGGATACATGTCAGGCCAAAACGCGGCGGCAGGCGGAGGTGCGTTGCCGCTTCGATTGCCGCTTCCGGCAGTCCGTTTCCGGCTTCAGCGGATCGGCAGGTCGAACTCGCGGAACGCGTCGTCCACCGGTTGATAACCCAATACCCGGATGGTCTCGCTCAGGTCCAGGCGCTTGAAGCGGTTGTTGGAAATACCGTGGGCCACCAGGTGTTGCACACCTTCGACCTCGATCGCCCGTTGCAACAACTGCACGGCATCGCGCGGGCTGAGCCAGGCACTCAGGTCGCGGGCGTTGTGCAGGTCATGATCGTCGGGAAACTCGAAGGCACCGATGCGCAGGACAATGGTCGATAAGCGGTGCCGTGCCGAATAGAACGCACACAGCGCTTCGCCATAACATTTGCTCACCCCGTACAGATTGGCCGGCATCACCGGCATGCCCGGGGTGATCTGCCGGTCTACGGGATAGCCCTCGATGGTCTGGGCGCTGCTGGCGAACACCACACGTTTGCACTGGGCGTTCGCGGCGGCTTCCAGCAGGTAGGTGGTGGCCAGGATATTGTTCGGCAGCAGTTCCTCGAAGGACGAGTCGGCAAAAGGGATACCCGCCAGGTGCACCACCACGTCGATACCATCGACCAGGGCCGCGAGCTCTTCCTTGTCGGCCATGTCCAGGCGGACGAAACGGTGTTCGCCGATGGCAAAATCCGGTTGATGGCGGTCGGCGAGAACGAAGTGGTAATGGTGTTGCGTCGCCTGGAAAAACGTCTTGCCGATCCGACCGCAGGCCCCGGTCAGCAATACCTTGAGTGGGTTCATATACAACTTCCGTGTAGTTTTTATGAGATCAATATGAATGTTGTGTGACCATTCAAGGTAGACCATGGCCGTCAGTCTGTCCGCTCGATAAATCTCTGGCTCGCGGTTCCCGTGGCGTTTTAGGATAGTGGCCTGTTGCTTTCATCCAACCCTCAGAGGTCCCCGCCAGATGCACAAGGCATTGCGTAAATTCGGCTGTGTGGCCGGGTTGTTGACGCCCTTCTGGTTGCTCGTTGGGCTGGCCCTGGCCGGTGCCCTGTATCCGGGCTACAGCCATCTCAATCAGGCCATGAGTGAATTGGGGGCGCTGGGCGCACCGACCCACGAACTATCGCCGTTGATCAACAACCTGCCGTTGGGGCTGTTGTTCTTCGCCTTTGGCGTGACGGTCTTTGCCTGTTTCGAAGGGCGCGGCCTGGCGCAGATCAGTGGCGTGCTGATTGCGCTACACGGCATTGCCAGTTTGTTCACCGGTTACTTTTCCTGCGACGCCGGCTGTGGGTTGCAGCATCCGTCGTTCAGCCAGACCGTGCATAACAGCGCGTGGCTGATGATGTTTCTGACTTTGGTGATCGCCAACGCCCTGTGGGTGTATCTCGCCGTGCGTTTGCTGGGCTCGAAAGCCTTCGCCTGGTTTTCCCTGGCGTGCACTGTGGTGGCCTTGGCGGCCTTGCCGTTGATGGGACTGGCGGTGGCGGCGGGTGAGGGCTTCGGCCTGTACCAGCGTCTGAATTACGGCGCTTCGGTGGTCTGGATCGGCGTGTTTGCCGCGTTGTTGCTGGTCAGGGAAAAGCGTCGCACCGATCAGGCCTGATGCCGCTCAATCCCCGCTGGGGCGGGGATTGATTCCAGTGCCGGCGACCTTTCAACTGCTCTCGCGCACCATCAGTTCAAAGCCCATGTCCTGCACTGGCTGGGCCACCGGGTTGCCGGCCATCAAACTCAGCATCTGCTCCGCCGCCCGCCGGCCGATGGCTTCCCGGGGCGTGCGGATGCTGCTCAGGCGCGGGACCATGAAGGCCGAGCCGGGCAGGTCGTTGAAACCCACCACTGCGACCTGCTCCGGGACCTTGATGCCACAGCGTATGGCCTCCAGCAGGGCGCCCTGGGCCAGGTCGTCGTTGCCGAAGAAGATCCCGTCGACTTGTGGATGGCTCTGCATCAGTTGCAGGAACAGTTCGCCGCCCAGGCCCACCGACGAGGGGCGCGGGGTCAGCAGTTCCAGGTCCGGGTGGTACAGCCCGGCGGCTTGCAGCGCCTGGCGAAAGCCTTCGCCGCGCAGGAGTGTGCGCTGGTCCAGTTGCGCGCCGATATAGGCCAGGTGCTTGCGACCACGGGAAATCAAATGTTCGGCCACGGTGGCGCCGGCGTTCTGTTGCGAGAAGCCGACGCAGTTCACCCCGGCGCCGGGGTCCAGGTCCATCATGTAGACGCACGGCACATTGCTCGCCTCGATCATCCGCCGCGCGCTTTCCGAACGGTCGAAGCCGGTCAGCAACAGGCCCCGTGGCTGGTAGGACATGTAGTTGCGCAGCAGGTTTTCTTCTTCGTCACGGGAATAGTGATAGTTGCCGATCAGCACCTCGAAGCCCCGCGGGCGCAGCACCGAGTGAATGGCTTCGAGGGTGTCGATAAACAGCAGGTTGGATAATGACGGCACCAGCACCACCACCGAATGGCTCTGGGCCGAGGCCAGGGCCCGGGCGGCCGGATTGACCACGTAGTTCAGTTCCGCAGCCGCCTGTCGGACTTTTTCCACCAGTTCCGTGGCCACGCTGCTGATGCCGCGCAGGGCCCGCGACGCGGTGATCGGACTGACGCCGGCCAGGCGCGCGACTTCGCTGAGGGTAGGGCGTCCCGTGGTACGGGTATTCTTGTCGGTTTTGGGGGAGGTCATCGGACGGCTTGCCAAACAAAATTCAAGGCACTAAGGTAGCGCTGTCTCGACGAGCCTGCAATTGTTCGAGCGCGGTTGGCCTGATCGCGTCGGATGCTGTCGTGGATGTTTACCGCATCACCCCATAAAAATGACAAGAAAGCGTCGGCAGTGTGTGTTTTGTGCTTTGCTTTCCGAGTAATGGAAGCTCTGACAAAGACAGCGCTGTCTGCGTGCTGAGGTGTTACATGAGTCAACCCATCACTGCCCTGGTCATCATGGGCGTCTCCGGTTGCGGCAAGTCCAGTGTGGGCGAGGCCTTGTGCCGGCTCAACGGCGCGACCCAGATCGAAGGCGACAGCTTTCACCCCGCCGCCAATATCGCCAAGATGAGTGCCGGCATTCCCCTGACCGATGACGACCGTGCCGGCTGGCTCGACAGCCTGTGCGACGAGTTGCGCCGGGTCCTGGCCAGCGGCGGGCATCCGGTGCTGACCTGTTCGGCGCTCAAGCACAGCTACCGCGAACGCCTGCGCAGCGCGGCGCCAGGACTGGGCTTCGTGTTTCTCGAACTGAGCCGTGAAGTCGCCGCCGAACGGGTGGCCCATCGTCCGGGACACTTCATGCCCTCGACCCTGATCGACAGCCAGTTCGCCACCCTTGAATCCCCCGTCGGCGAGCCCCTGACCCTGGCCCTCGATGCCTCGACCCAGAGCGTCGAGCGTCTGGCCCAGTCGGCCCATCGCTGGTGGCAGGCCCACGGGCTGGAACGTTCGGCCTGATTTTCGTCTCGAAAAGATAGCGCTATCCCATTCGGCTATCGTCAAACCACGCAGCGTATAAAAACAACAAGCAGGAGACACCTTATGTTCGGACTGTCCCACGAGACCTATCTGTTACTCGATGCAGTGGTCACGATTATCGGGCTGATCGTGTTGATCACCCGCTTCAAGATTCACCCCTTTATCGGGTTGATCATTGCGTCGGCGTTTCTCGGCCTGACCTCGGGGATGCCCGCGGACAAGATCATCAAGGCCTTCCAGGACGGCTTCGGCGGCGTGCTCGGCTTTGTCGGGATCATCCTCGCGCTGGGGACCATGCTCGGCAAGATGATGTCCGATTCCGGCGGCGCCGATCAGATCGCCCAGACCCTGATCCGCGCCTTCGGCAAGGAGCGGGTGCAGTGGGCGATGATGTGCTCGGCGTTCCTGGTGGGCATCCCGCTGTTCTTCGAAATCGGCTTCGTGCTGCTGATTCCGCTGGTGTTCATCGTTGCGCGCCGGACCGGCGTGCCGCTGATCAAGATCGGCATTCCGCTGCTGGCCGGGCTTTCGGCGGTGCACGGCCTGGTGCCGCCGCATCCGGGGCCGCTGCTGGCCATCGGAGTGTTCAACGCCGATATCGGCAAGACCATTTTCTACGGCCTGATCGTTGCCCTGCCGACCGCCATTATCGCCGGGCCGATCTACGGCACCTTCATTGCCAAGTACATCCCGGGCAACCCTTCCCGGGAACTGGTCGACCAGTTGGCCCGCGAACCGGAAGTGAAGGCGCTGCCGAGCTTCGGCGTGACCCTGGTCACCGTGCTGCTGCCGGTGTTCCTGATGCTGCTCAAGACCTTTGCCGACATTGCCTTGCCGGACGGGCATTTCTTCCGCATCTGGATGGACATGATCGGTCACCCGATCAGTGCCTTGCTGCTGGCCCTGCTGTTGGCGCTGTACACCTTCGGCAAGCGCCAGGGCATGGACTCCAAGCGTGTGCTCAAGCTGCTCGATGCCAGCCTGGCGCCGACTGCGGCGATCATCCTGATCATCGGTGCCGGCGGTGGCTTCAAGCAGATGCTGGTGACCAGTGGCGTGGGTGACGTGATCGGGCATATCGCCGTGAATGCGCAGATTTCGCCGATCCTGCTGGCCTGGCTGGTGGCGGCGGTGATCCGCATCGCCACGGGTTCGGCGACGGTGGCGACCATTACCGGGGCGGGCATCGTGATGCCGGTGGTGGACCTGATTCCCGGGGTGAACCGCGAACTGCTGGTGCTGGCGACGGGGGCGGGTTCGTTGATCCTGTCCCACGTCAACGATGCCGGGTTCTGGCTGGTCAAGCAGTACTTCAACATGACCGTGGCCGAGACGTTCAAGACCTGGACGGCCATGGAGACCATTCTGTCGGTGGTGGGGCTGGTGTTTATCCTGCTGTTGTCGCTGGTGGTCTAAACGAATCGGGGCCGACACCTGTGAAGGTGTCGGCCCCGATTCATGTGACAAGCGCGCTCGCTACACAGCTTATTCCGCAGTGGCTTTCTTCAGCAGGCCATCGGTGCGGAACATCCCACGAATCCCGCGTACCGCCTGGCGGATACGGTCGAGGTTTTCAATCAGGGCGAACCGCACATGGTCGTCGCCGTACTCGCCAAAGCCGACCCCCGGCGAGACGCAGACCTTGGCTTCGGCCAGCAGCTTCTTGGCGAACTCCAGCGAGCCCATCTGGGCATATTCCTCGGGAATCTTCGCCCAGACGTACATCGAGGCCTTGGGGTTCTCGACCATCCAGCCCAGTTCATGCAGGCCCTTGACCAGCACGTTGCGCCGTTGGCGATACTGTTCGGCGATATCCTTGACGCACTGTTGGTCACCTTCCAGCGCGGCGATGGCCGCCACTTGCAACGGCGTGAAGGTGCCGTAGTCGTGGTAGCTCTTGATCCGCGCCAGGGCGCTGACCAATTCCGGATTGCCGACCATGAAGCCGATACGCCAGCCGGCCATGTTGTAGCTCTTGGACAGGGTGAAAAACTCCACCGCGATGTCCTTGGCGCCGGGCACCTGCATGATCGACGGGGCTTTCCAGCCGTCGTAGACGATGTCGGCATAGGCCAGGTCGTGGATCACCAGCACGTCGTACTGCTTGGCCAGGGCGATCACCCGTTCGAAGAAGTCCAGTTCCACGCACTGCGCGGTGGGGTTCGAGGGGAAACCGAGAATCATCATCTTCGGCTTGGGGATGGAGCCACGGATGGCCCGCTCCAGTTCGGCGAAGAAGTCCACGCCCGGCACCAGCGGCACCGAACGGACCTGGGCGCCGGCGATCACCGCACCGTAGATATGGATCGGGTAGCTGGGGTTGGGCACCAGCACCGTGTCGCCCTGGTCGAGGGTGGCGAGCATCAGGTGGGCCAGGCCCTCTTTCGAACCGATGGTGACAATGGCTTCGCTTTCCGGGTCGATATCGACCTGGTAGCGATCCTTGTACCAGTGGGAAATCGCCCGACGCAGCCGTGGGATGCCCTTGGACGTGGAGTAGCCGTGGGTGTCTTCGCGCTGGGCGACGGTGACCAGTTTTTCGACGATATGCGGCGGGGTGGCGCCGTCGGGGTTACCCATGCTCAAGTCGATGATGTCTTCGCCACGACGACGGGCGGCCATCTTCAGCTCGGCAGTGATGTTGAATACGTAGGGGGGGAGTCGATCAATGCGCGCAAAGCGGCGCGGCGAACCTTGGTCTGCCATGTAAACCTCTGACACGTAAGCGCCCGGAACCGTCCGAGCGACGTCGGCCACTGCGGTGGCCTGCGGGGCAGACAATAAGGGCGATGCTGGCCATCTGTCCAGATGGGCGACGGAAAATATTTTCTCCGGGGGGGACAAGCGCGGGTCGCCCAAACGACACGATTATTTGCTTCTATACTGCCTTTCGGAGTCGTTTCCCATATGGAGTTCTGCACCCATGGACTTAGCACACAACCTTGACTACACGCAGGCCTTGCCAGCGCCGCGCTTCGAGCACGGTCACTTTCAATTGATCGCCGGCCTGGGCGCACGTTTTACCGCCGAGACGTCGGGCGCCATCCCGGATCTGTGGGACGCGTTCGTGCCGCACATCGGAAAAGTCCCCAGTCAGGTGGGTGAGGTGACGTACGGTATCTGCTGCCATCCGGATGGCCAGGGTGGCTTCGAGTACATCGCCGGGGTGCAGATCAGCAAGCTTGACGACCTTCCCGAGCTGTATCGCTGGGTGGAACTGCAGGCCCAGCAGTACGCGGTGTTTGAACACAAAGGTTCCCTCGACACCCTCAAGCAGACCTTCGAGGCCATCTGGAACCGTTGGTTGCCGCAATCCGGCTACCTGGCGGCCGATGCGCCGGAATTCGAGCGCTACAGCGCCGATTTCAATCCCGAAAAAGGCACCGGCACCGTGGAAATCTGGTTGCCGATCAAGGCCTGATCCTGCGTGCCACGCGCTCCCCTTCGACAGCAGGGGAGCGCGCTTCTATACGCCATCTTAACGTCCCCCCCGGCAATCAGTGCCCGACCTTAATACCCACCTCCGTACCCTTTGATCTGGCTTGCGGCGCCATTGCGTGCGCTTGAGCGAGCCGACCGATTTCGCAAGGGGACACCTGTGCTGACACTCAAACTCATCTACCTGATCAGCGGCCTGGGCGCGGCCGGCCTGTTCGTCTACCTGGGTTACGCGCTGATCCGCGCCGAAGATTTCTGATCCCCGGGCACGCCTCGCCGCAGGCGCTTTGTGCGGTCCGCAAGGACCCTATCGAACAAGGAAACCAACCATGTACGACCTGATTTTCCTGGGCGCGACCCTGGTGTTTTTCGGCGCGACAGCCTTGTTCATTGTCGCCTTGAACAAGATTTGAACGGAGCTTGCACATGTTGACCGTACTGCTGGAATTTGCGCTGGTCCTGGTGCTGATGACCGGACTTGCCGTCTTGATGGGGCGCTGGCTGAGCCGGGTGTTTTCACACCCCGGCCATGCGCTGCCGGAACGCCTGACCTATCGCCTGCTGGGCGTCGATCCACGGGAAACCATGGGCTGGGCCCGCTATGGCTCGGCGCTGCTGTTGTCCAACGGCGCAATGATGCTGTTCGGCTACCTGCTGTTGCGCCTGCAGGGTTCGCTGCCGATCAACCCGCTGGGCCTGGCCGCCCAGACCCCGGACCTGGCGTTCAACACCGCCGCCTCGTTTATCACCAACACCAACTGGCAGGCCTATTCGGGCGAAACCAGTCTGTCCAACTTCAGCCAGATGGCGGTGATCACCTTCCTGATGTTTGTCGGCGCCACCTCCGGAGTGGTCGCCGCCGCCGGTTTTATCCGTGGCTTGAGCCGCAGCAGCGCGACGGATATCGGCAACTACTGGGTGGACTTCACGCGCATCCTCTACCGGGTGATGTTGCCGTTGTGCTTCGTCATGGCGCTGGTCTATGTCTGGCAGGGCATGCCGCAGACCTTTGCTTCCCAGGCCCTGGCGACCACGCTGGAGGGCGCCCGGCAACAACTGATCGTCGGTGCGGTGGCGAGCTTCGAGTCGATCAAGCATATCGGCACCAACGGCGGCGGCTTTTTCAGCATGAACGCCGCGCACCCGTTCGAGAACCCGACGCCCCTGACCAACATCCTGCATATCTTCAGCATGCTGCTGATTCCGTCGGCGCTGACCTACGCCTTCGGCAGCCTGTTGGCCCGGCGGCGCCAGGGCTGGGTGTTCTTCGGCACCTTCCTGGTGATGTTCATCGGCTTTCTGGCGGTGGTCTATTTTGCCGAGCAGGGCGGCAACCCGCTGTTGACCCAGCTGGGCGTCGACCAACTGCTGTCGGCGACCCAGAGCGGCGGCAATATGGAAGGCAAGGAGCTGCGTTTCGGCATTGCCGATACCAGCCTGTTCATCGCCACCACCACCGGCGCCACCACCGGCTCGGTCAACGCCATGCATGACTCGCTGATGCCCATGGGCGGCTTCGTGCCCATGGCGCAGATGATGCTCAACTGCGTGTTCGGCGGCGACGGCGTGGGCTTTATCAACCTGATCCAGTACGCCCTGCTGACGGTGTTCCTGGTGGGCATGATGATCGGTCGCACCCCCGAGTTCCTCGGCAAGCGCATCGAAGCCCGGGAGATGAAACTGGTGATGCTCTCGGTGCTCGCGCATCCGATCTGCATCCTCGGCTTCACCGCCCTGGCCGCCCTCTGGCCGGGCACCCTGGACAGCCTGAACAACGTCGGGCCCCACGGTTTCAGTGAGGTGCTCTACGCCTATACCTCCGGTACCGCCAACAACGGTTCGGCCTTCGCCGGGCTGAACGCCAACACGCCGTTCTTCAACACCACCCTTGGCTTCGCCATGTTGCTGGGGCGTTTCTTCACCCTGCTGCCGATGCTCGCCGTGGCCGGCTCCCTGGCCTTTAAAAAGACCACGCCGGCCGGTGCCGGGACCATTCCCACCGCCACGCCGCTGTTCATGTTCCTGGTGGTGTTCGTGGTGCTGGTGGTCGGCGGCCTGACCTTCCTGCCGGCGCTTGCGCTGGGGCCCGTGGTCGAGCAGTTGCAACTGCTCTCCGGCCAGACCTACAAGTGAGGATGTTTGCATGACTACGCGTATTTCCACGCCGCCGCAGGCGGTGACTCAAGGGCTGTTCCGGGGCCTGTGGCGCCCGGTGCTGGTGTCCTCGGTGTTGTTCATGCTGCTGACCGGCCTGGCCTATCCGGCGCTGACCACGCTGGTGGCCAACCTGCTGTTTCCGTTCCAGGCCCAGGGCAGCCTGCTGGAACGCGACGGCCAGGTGGTCGGTTCGGTGCTGATCGGCCAGGCGTTCAGCCGCCCGGAGTATTTCCAGGCCCGCCCCAGCGTGACCCAGAGCGTCGATCCGAACGACGCCAGCAAGACCGTTACCACGCCCTACAACGCCGGCCTCAGCGGGGCCAGCAACCTGGGACCGACCAGCCAGCGTCTGCTCGACGCGGTCAAGGAACGGGCCGAAGCCTATCGCGCCTTGAACGGCCTGGACCCGCAAGCCGCGGTGCCGGTGGACGCGGTGACGGCTTCGGCATCTGGGCTGGACCCGCATATTTCAGTGGCCAACGCGCTGATCCAGGCGCGGCGCGTCGCACCGCTGCGGCACCTGCCCGAAGACGCCCTGCTGACCTTGGTCCGGGCTTCGACCGAGACGCGTACCTTCGGCCTGCTCGGCGAGCCGCGGGTCAATGTGCTGCAACTCAACCTGGCGCTGGATGCCTTGGCGACACCTCACCAGCCCCCTGTCGTCACTGAGTAAGAGAATCGATCATGAGTGACATGAAAGCCCGTTTGCCGTTGTTCGACCGCGAGCTGTTGCTGGCGGCCGGTGTGGATGCCTTCAGGAAACTGCTGCCCCAGGCCCAGTGGAAAAATCCGGTGATGTTCGTGGTGTACCTGGGCAGCCTGCTCACCACCTTGTTGTGGTTGCAGTCCTGGGGAGGCCAGGGCGAGGCGCCGAGTGGTTTTATCCTGAGCATCTGCCTGTGGCTGTGGTTCACCGTGCTGTTCGCCAACTTCGCCGAGGCCCTGGCCGAAGGCCGTAGCCGGGCCCAGGCGGCGAGCCTGCGCGGGATGAAGCGCCAGACCCTGGCCAAGGTCCTGCAAAAGCCGCGCTATGGCGCGCAATGGTTGCCGATGGCGGCCAGCGAATTGCGCAAGGATGCCGTGGTGCTGATCGAGGCCGGCGACCTGGTGCCCCTCGATGGCATCGTTATCGAGGGCGTGGCGTCGGTGGATGAAAGCGCGATCACTGGCGAATCGGCTCCGGTGATCCGTGAGGCCGGCGGTGACTTTTCCTCGGTGACCGGCGGCACCCGGGTCCTCTCGGACTGGCTGGTGGTGCGCATCAGCGTCAATCCAGGCGAGTCCTTTCTCGACCGGATGATTTCCATGGTCGAGTCGGCCAAGCGCCAGAAGACCCCCAACGAAGTGGCCCTGACCATTCTGCTGGTGGGGCTGACGGCGTTGTTCCTGCTGGTGATCGTTACCCTCAGCCCGTATTCGATCTTCGCCGTGGTCATGAACGGCAGCGGCAGCGTGGTCAGCGCGACGGTACTGGTGGCCCTGCTGGTGTGCCTGATTCCCACCACCATCGGCGGCCTGCTCTCGGCCATCGGCGTGGCGGGCATGAGCCGGATGATGGCGGCCAATGTGATTGCCACCTCCGGGCGCGCGGTGGAAGCGGCGGGCGATGTCGATGTGTTGCTGCTGGACAAGACCGGCACCATCACCCTCGGCAATCGCCAGGCCAGCGCCTTCCTGCCGGCACCGGGTATGAAAGACCGTGAACTGGCCGAGGCGGCGCAACTGGCGTCCCTGGCCGACGAAACGCCGGAAGGGCGCAGTGTCGTGCTGTTGGCGCGGCAGAAGTTCGGCCTCGACGAGCCGGACCTGGAGAGTTTGAACGCCAGCTTCGTCGCATTCACTGCCCAGACCCGCATGAGCGGCGTCGACCTGGCCGATGGCCGGATGATCCGCAAGGGCGCCGCCGATGCGATTCGCCGGCATGTCGAGGCGCTGGGTGGTGGTTTCCCGGCGGCCCTGCAAACGCGGGTCGACGAAGTCTCGCGGCGCGGCAGCACGCCGCTGGTGGTGGCCGATGGCGCACGTGCCCTCGGCGTGATCGAGCTCAAGGATGTGGTCAAGAGCGGCATCAAGGAGCGCTTCGGCGAGTTGCGCCGGATGGGCATCAAGACCGTGATGATCACCGGCGACAACCCGCTGACCGCGGCGGCGATTGCGGTGGAAGCCGGGGTCGATGACTACCTGGCCGAGGCCCGGCCCGAAGACAAGCTGCAACTGATCCGTGATTACCAGGCCCAGGGCAAGCTGGTGGCGATGACCGGCGACGGCACCAACGATGCCCCGGCGCTGGCCCAGGCCGATGTCGCGGTGGCGATGAACAGCGGGACCCAGGCGGCCAAGGAAGCCGGGAACATGGTCGACCTGGACAGCAATCCGACCAAGCTGATCGAAGTGGTCGAGGTCGGCAAGCAGATGCTGATGACCCGTGGTGCCCTGACCACCTTCAGCGTGGCCAACGATGTGGCGAAGTATTTTGCTATTGTGCCGGCGGCGTTCGTGGCGACTTACCCTCAGCTCGGCGCCTTGAACGTGATGCACCTGGGCAGCCCGAACTCGGCGATCCTCAGCGCGGTGATCTTCAATGCCTTGATCATCGTGTTCCTGATCCCGCTGGCGCTCAAGGGCGTGGCCTACCGGGCCATCGGTGCGGCGGCGCTGCTCAATCGCAACCTGCTGATCTATGGACTGGGCGGGGTGCTGGTGCCGTTTGCCGGGATCAAGCTGATCGATATGCTGCTGGTCGGCTTGGGCGTGGTCTAGGTGGCTGGCATGGGTGTGTCTCACAAGGAATGACATGAGTTTGAATGACACCTCCCGCAACACCCGCGACGGTCGACCCGATCCGGATGCGCTGCTGGAGCAACTGCAAGCCGACGAGAAGGCCGCCCAGCGCGGCCGTTTGCGTATCTATTTCGGCTCGAACGCCGGGGTCGGGAAAACCTGCGCCATGCTCCAGGCCGCGCACCGTGAACGGGCCCTGGGCCGCGATCTGGTGGCCGGGTTGATCGAAACCCACGGGCGCGGTGACACCGCCGCGTTGCTCGCCGGTCTTGAGCAACTGCCGCGCCATCGCCTGGCCCATGGCGACAGCACGCTACCGGAGTTCGATCTCGATGCGGCACTGGTCCGCCATCCGGCGGTGTTGCTGGTGGACGAGCTGGCCCACAGCAATGTCCCCGGCTCGCGCCACCCCAAGCGCTGGCAGGATATCGAAGAGCTGCTGGGGGCCGGGATCGAGGTCTGGACCAGCCTGAACGTCCAGCATCTGGAAAGCCTCAACGACCTGGTCAGCGGCATCATCGGGACCCGCGTGCGCGAAACCGTCCCCGACCATGTGTTCGACAGTGCCCATGAAGTGGTGCTGATCGACCTGGCCCCCGACGAGCTGTTGCAGCGTCTCAAGGACGGCAAGGTCTACCAGGGCCCGCAGGCCGACCGGGCGTCCCGACACTTCTTTCGCAAAGGCAACCTGCTGGCGCTGCGCGAACTGGCCCTGCGCCGTACGGCCGACCGGGTCGATGCGCAAATGCGCGTCTATCGTCGCGAGCGTTCCATCGACACCTTGTGGGCCGCCCGCGAGCGCTTGCTGGTGGGGATCGCCGGCGAGCCCTCGGATGAGCGCCTGGTGCGAGAAGCCGCGCGCCTGGCGCAGAAGCTTGAAGCCGACTGGATCGTGGTGCATGTCGAGTCGGTCTCGACGGGTGGCATGGCCCAGCGACGACGCGCGGCGGCGGTGAAGACCCTGGCCCTGGCCGCAGAATTCGGCGCCGATACCGCGATCCTGGCGGGCATCGATGTCGCCGAAGCGCTGGTGGCCTGCGCCCGTGAACGCAATGCCAACCGCCTGTTGCTCGGCCATCGGCCACGGCGGGTCTGGCAGTTCTGGCACCAGACGGTCAGCGACCGGATCAGCCGTCACCACCCGCAGATCGATCAGATCGTGATCGCCCATGGCGAGCTGCCGCGCACGGCGCCGTCCCGCTCGGACGCGGAACCGAGGCTGGCGCCGGGCAGGGGCCTGGCCTACCTGTGGGCGACCCTGGCCTGTTTCGCCGCCACGGCGGTGGCGGCGTTGTTGCTGCAAGTCTTCGACCCGGCCAACGTGGTCATGCTGTTCCTGCTGACGGTGGTGCTGGTGGCGCTGCGCCTGGGACGCGGGCCGGGTGTCTGGGCGGCGATGCTGGCGGTGCTGTGTTTCGATTTTTTCTTTGTCCAGCCGGTGCTGTCGTTCACCGTCAACGACACCCAGTATTTCTTCACCTTCGCCTTGATGCTGGGCATTGCCCTGATCACCGGGCAACTGACCGCGCGTCTGCGCCATGAGGCGCGCACGGCCGCGGCCCGTGAGCGCCGGGCGACCTCGCTGGCGTTGTTGGCCCGCGACCTGTCCGCCGCCCTGACCGTCGAGCAGCTGGGCGCGGTGGCGCTGCGCACCTTCAGCGGGGTGTTCGAGGCCCGGGTCGGCCTGGCCTTGCCGGATGCCGGCGACCGGGTCAGCACCATGGCCGGCAGTGTCTTCCCGGTGGATGAAAGTATCGCCCAGTGGACCTACGAACAGGGGCGCCCGGCGGGGCAGGGCAGTGACACCCTGGCCGCCGCACCCGGTTGCTACTTTGCCCTCAAGGCGCCGATGCGCGTGCGCGGTGTGCTGGTCCTCGACCTGAGCGATGCCGAGCGCCTGAAGGACCCCGATGAGCAACGCCTGCTGGAAGCCTGCATGAGCCAGTTGGCGATTGCGCTGGAGCGGGTGCATTTCGTCGAAGTGGCGCAAAGCACCCTGGTGCAGATGGAAGGCGAGCGGATGCGCAATACCTTGCTCGCGGCCATTTCCCATGACCTGCGTACGCCCCTGACCAGCATTATCGGTGCCGCCGATGCGGCCGCGCCCCATGTACGAGATGACTTGGTCGGCGGGTTGTTGAACGGGATTCACGATCAGGCCTGTGCCATGCAACGACTGATCGAAAACCTGCTGGATATGGCGCGCCTGCAGGAACATGGCGTGCGCCTCAACCGCCAGTGGCATTCCCTGGAAGAGGTGGTCGGAAGCGCCTTGCGCCAATTGCGCGAACCCCTGGCCCGGCACCCGGTGCGGGCGCTGTTGCCGGTGGACCTGCCCCTGGTGGAGATCGATGCGCTGCTGATCGAGCGGGTGTTGGTCAACCTGTTGGACAACGCGGCGAAATACACCCCGGCGGATACGCCGATCGAGATAACGGCGAGCCAGATCGATGAGCGGATTGTCCTGGAGGTCGCCGACAGCGGACCGGGTTGTCCGTCCGGTATCGCTCCCGAGCAACTCTTCGAGGCCTTCAGTCGTGGCCAGCAGGAGTCGGCGGTGTCCGGCATCGGCCTGGGACTGGCCCTGGTCCGACGGATCGTCGAAGCCCACGGCGGACGGGTTGTCGCCCGGCCGCGGGTGCCGAACGGCCTTTGTTTTGTTATCAGCTTACCGGCGGGTCAACCGCCGTCCATGGAAACCTTATGACCAGCACCCGTATCCTGATTGTCGAGGATGAAGCCAATATCCGCCGTTTCATCGGCATCGCCTTGCAGGACGAAGGCTTCCAGGTCTTCGAGGCCGACAGCAGCAAGCGTGCCCTGATCGATGCGGCGAGCCGCCAGCCGGACCTGGTGATCGTCGACCTGGGCCTGCCCGACGGTGACGGCAAGGACCTGATCAGCGAGCTGCGTGGCTGGATGAGCGTGCCGATCCTGGTGCTGTCGGCCCGTGATCGCGAAGACGAAAAGGTCGCCGCGCTGGATGCCGGAGCCGATGACTATCTGGTCAAGCCGTTCGGCGTTCCCGAGTTGCTGGCGCGTATCCGTGCGCAGTTGCGGCGGCAGGTACAAAGCGGCACGGCGGCGGTCAGCAGCAAGGTGCGCTTCGGTGAGGTCGAGGTCGATCTGGCCACCCATGAGGTGCGGCGTGGCAGCGAGGGCGTGCACCTGACACCCATCGAGTTCCGCCTGTTGAGCGCGTTGATCCGGGGTCAGGGCCGGGTGCTGACGCACCGGCAATTGCTGCTGGATGTCTGGGGGCTGGACTATGCCGATCGGGCCCATTATCTGCGGGTACACATGGCGCACCTGCGGCAAAAACTCGAAGCCGACCCGGCGCAGCCGCAACACCTGATCACCGAACTGCAGGTGGGCTATCGTCTGGTCGGCCTGTAACGGCTTATTTGTTCTCCCGTTGCGTCTTGGACGCACGCCAGAAGTCGAGGTAGAGGGTGATCACACCGAACGCGCTGATGCCCAACAGCATAAGCAGGCCGATCTGGATATGGGTCATGACAGGTCTCCGGAAAACACCGCATCAGGCGGCGACCCGCAGAGAAATAGTCGAAATTCCGGGCAAATGACATCGACTATATGAAAGCTTTACGGGGCGCTCGCGCAACAATATGGGGCGGATACGAAGTGGGCTGGAATCGCTGTCCCGATGCGGTTAACCGTTGTTTCAAGCCCGTCGTTGGCTTTCGACCAGAGGGGTGTTCGGGGGCGTGATTCCCCTTGAGTTACCGCTGTTTTTTCATATTCCTGCAAGGAATGCATTGCATTAAAAACATGAATTTTCTTTATTTTCGCAGGGCGACTACCTTGGGCTGAAATCCCCGCCAAGAGAGAACGCCCATGTCGTCCGAACACCCGGATTCTGCTCGGAAATTCGATGTGTCCCGAGCCGCTGAATACGCCGAGCAAAGTCGCATTGCCCTGGCCGGTTATGACGCCTGTCACGAGTTGGTTGCCTGCATGCTGGCGGCCAGCCTGGGCAGCGGGGGCGAGGCGAGGATTCTGGTGGTGGGCGCCGGTGGTACCGCCCAGGAAATCCTCAAGGCGGCGAAGCTGGAGCCGCTTTGGCGGTTCACCGCGGTCGACCCCTCGGCGCCGATGCTTGAGTTGGCCCAGGCCAGTCTCCAGGCGCAGGGGTTGCTTGCGCGCACGCGGGTATTTCTGGGGACGGTCGAGGAACTGACGGACGAGCCGCCCTATGATGCCGCGACCCTGATCGGTGTGTTGCATCACCTGCCCGGCGATCAGGCCAAGCACGACATCCTCAAGGCGATTGCCACCCGGCTCAAACCGGGAGCGCCGTTGATTGTGGCGGGCAACCATCAGGCCTATGCCAGCCAGCCGCTGTTGCTGGCGGCCTGGGGCGAGCGCTGGCGGCAGCAGGGGGCGAGCGCCGAGGACGTGCGCGCCAAGCTTGGCAAGATTCTCCAGGGGGCCGATCCGCCACACTCGGAGTCGGCGGTTCAGCGCTTGCTCGAAGAGGCCGGATTCGGCACCGCGACGCGATTCTTTTCCAGCCTGTTCTGGGGTGCCTGGGTGGCATCGAGGGACGCCAGGTAACCGACATGATCCTTGCCTTTTCCCGGCAGGAGCCGCTGCTCGAGGCTCCTGCCGGGGTGGCGCTACGTGCGGGGGTTCAGTTGCCGTAGCAGCGAATCACCGCCGAATGGGTGGCGTAGCGGCCGGAGGCCAGGATCTTGCCATCCGGCTGCAACTCCAGGTTGGAGAGGTAGCTGGTGGAATCGCCGATGTAGATCAGTCGGCTGATCCCGTTATCGCCAAAATCAGGGTCCAGTTCGCCGTTGCCCAAGTGGCGCATCAACCAGCAGCGGCTGCCGCTGTTGATATGGCCGGCGCTGACGATTTTTCCGTCTTCCTGTACTGCGAGGGCGAAGGAGATATCCAGTTCCGGCAGCTCCCAGGGCACTCCGGCGTTGAACGTGACGTCCAGCTTGCCGTCGGCCGTGACACGGGTGAGCAGGGCGATGTTGTGGGTGAGATCGGCGGAGCCGGTGACGACGATTTTCTGGTCGGGCTGCACGGCGAGATCGAAAAACGCGGCGTTGCCGTCGCGGGCCGGTTCCAGCTCCAGATAACCCGCGCAACCGAAGGTCTTGTCCGGCAGGCCGGTGGCCCCGTAGCGCATCAGCATGGCCTTGCGGCCGCGTCGTCCGGCCACGACCAGCTTGCCATCGGCCTGGACCTGGACCGCCTCGAAGGCGATGTTCGGTTCCGGTGCCGTGACCACGCCGCAGGTGCCGAACCGTGGGTCGAAACTGCCGTTGCGGTCGAGGCGCACGATAACGTCGCGTGCCGGCTCGCCCACGGCGCTGTTTCTCAGGGCCAGGACGATAAAGCCGTCCTGGGGTTGCACGGTGAGTCGGCGGCCATAGCCGATCCAGGGCGCCGTGTAAGGCAGGGCGACCTGACCGTTGTCGCCGAAATCGGGGTCCGGCATGCCGTCTTCAGTGATACGGGCGCAGAAGACCTGTTCACCGGCGCGGAAGTGGCCGAGCAAGAGGAACTTGTCGTCTTCGTCGAGGACCGCCTTGATCAGTCTTCGGCTGGAACTTCCGAGTGATTGGGCGAAGTCATTATAGTAAAGGCCGTCGTCGCTGAAGTCGGCCTGGGTGATACTTTCCGGCCGGTCTTCATGCACGCCGATAAACCGATGACGGCCGTCGGGCCGCAATAAAGAGGGGCCGACAAAACCAGGACCTCTTTCTGAAAAAATAACCAGGCCGTCGCGGTGTTCACCAAATTCCAGATCAAATTTCCCGGCGCTGCCGGGTCGTTGGATGACCGTGGAGGGCGAGGCTTTTGGGGCGCTGTTCGAGATTCGGTTTTGTGCATCCATGGGGATTGAGTCCTTTCAGTTTATTAAATGGCCACTTGAGTTAAATAACGGCTTATCAAGTAGCGATACGCTGGCTGATTCAGCAGCGACGTCATCGATTTAATAACTGGAAAGTGAGTTTGCCCAGCGATCAAGTTTTACTGTAAATGACCAACTGATCTCATACTTATGGCCACCCGGAACTTTAAAGTGTCAGGGTCAAGCGTCGTTCGCCGCGATAGGCGTCACCGCTATCGACCCAACCCTGTTTCAGGTAAAGACTCATCGCCGCCTGGTTATCGGTTCCTACCGATAGCAGTAACTGACGGACCTGCGGCCAGGCCTGGCGTGCCGCTTCGGGCAGGGCTTGCAGGCAGGCCGCGCCGAACCCCCGGCCTTGAAGCCGTTTGTCGACCTGCAGGGCATGCAGGGTGGCGCTGCCTTCGCCGGCCCAATGGGGGACGAAAGGATGGCGCTTGAGCAACAGAAAGGCCACCGGCAGGTCGTTGTCGAGCAGGACGAAACCGAGCACGCCGTCATGGGGCTCGCGGGGCAGGAAGTGCAGGGCCGACTGGATATCGCCGCAAAATTGCAGCTGTCCGGGATGGACTTCGAGGCCCACGAGCTGCTCGCGCTGAAGGGGGGTCAACACGTCGTAGCGGGTCAGTCGAGTGTTCATGGCGAGAGTGGCAAGGTCAGCCTGCGCTCTTCACCGACCCGCCCGTGAAACGTCTCGCCGCTGTCGACAAATCCCTGTTTCAGATAGAGCCCGCGGGCGGTGTCATTGTCTGCGTCGACCATCAGCATCAGATGAGTGCTGGCCGGCCAGACGCTGCGAACGGCGTCCGGCAGGGCTTGCATGCAGGCGCGTCCGAGGCCTTGGCCCTGGTGGTTTTTATCCACTTGCAGGCCATGCAGGGTGCAGACGTCGCCGCTGGCCCAGGCTGGTGATGCCGGGGGGCGCTTGAGCAACAGGAAACCTACCGGCAGCTCATCGGCCAACAGGACAAAACCCTTCACATCATTGCCCGTATGGGCCTGCAGTACTGCCAGGCCCCGGGCGATATCGCTGGAAAATTCCTGCTGCGCCGCATCGACCTGGATCAACGCCAATTGCTCGTGTTGGGCGGGGGTCAACGTGACGTAGTCGACAAGGGAAGTTCTCACAGCGGTATGTCCTATTTCCGACAGTAGGGAGGCGGATTCTATCGGCTTTGGCAGTCTCGATATTATTTTTCCTGCGACTTTTTACATCTGTCGATTTCCCTCGCCTCCAGACGACTATTCGTACTTCTGCTGATCGTCGGTAGCTTTCGCCAAAGCGCGAAACAGCAGCCATAGTTGTTCGAGCGTCCTGGAGACATCCCATGAAATACCTGTGCCTGATCTACAGTAATGAGGAGCTGCTGCACTCCCATCCCGACAGCCCCAAGGACCCCGAGTGCCTGGCCTACGGCGAGTCGATCCGGGCCAGTGGCCGCATGCTCGCCGCCGAGCCGCTGGAGCCGGTGAGCACTGCGACCACGGTGCGCATGCGCGGCGGCAAGCTGTCGATCGTCGACGGGCCATTTGCCGAAACCAAGGAGCAACTGGCCGGTTTCTATCTGGTGGAAGCCCGCGACCTCAACGAAGCCTTGCAGATTGCCGGGCATATTCCCGCCGCGCGGGTGGGCAGCGTGGAGGTACGGCCGGTGCGGGAACTGAACCTCTGAAGGCGCGAGCGCTTTCAAACGGCAACCATAAGAATAAAAGGAGCCTGAACATGAACCGCCAAGCGCTACCCCTTGCGGGAGCCGAACATGAGTTGTCCATCAGCCGCCTGATCGAGGCGCCGCGCAATGTGGTCTTCCGGGCCTGGACCGAGCCCCGTTTGCTGGCGCAGTGGTGGGGGCCCCATGGCATGACCATGCCGATCTGTGAAATGCAGCTGTGGACGGGTGGTTCGTTTCGTACGGTGATGCGCACGGCGGAGGGTGTTGAACATCCCTATCAAGGCGTGTTCCTGGAGATCGCCGCGCCGGAGCGGATCGTCTTTACCGACGCCTTTACCCCCGACTGGATGCCCTCGGGAAAACCCTTCATGACGGCGCGAATCACCCTCGAAGAGGCTGACGGTCATACCCTTTATACCGCCCGGGCGATGCACTGGTCGGCGGCGGAAAAGGCCGCGCACGAACAGATGGGGTTTTATCAGGGCTGGGGCGAGAGCCTCGATCGCCTGGCCTTGCTGGTCCGCCAGGGGCTGTTGGATTGACCCTCGAAGCCGAAAGCGTCAAGCAACAGGTCGAGACGGTGTACCGGCAGGAGTCGCGGCGGATCCTGGCCACCCTGATTCGTATGCTGGGGGATTTCGACCTGGCGGAGGAGGCCTTGCACGAGGCCTTTTTTATTGCCGTCGAACGTTGGCAGCGCGATGGCGTGCCGGCCAATCCCCGTGCCTGGCTGGTCTCCACCGGGCGTTTCAAGGCCATCGACGTGTTGCGCCGCCGGGCGCGTTTTGCCGCGTCCCAGGGGCAGTTGATCGCCCAGGCCGAAGCCTTGGAGCAAGACGAATGGAACGACGAGGATGTCGAGGATGACCGGCTGCGATTGATCTTCACCTGCTGTCACCCGGCGTTGTCGGCGGATGCCCAGGTGCCGCTGACCTTGCGCGAAGTCTGCGACCTGACCACGGAAGAAATCGCCCGGGCCTTTCTCTCCAGCCCTTCGACCATCGCCCAGCGCATCGTGCGAGCGAAGACCAAGATTCGTGACGCGAAGATCCCTTATCAGGTGCCCTCCCTGGCGGAATTGCCCGAACGATTGGACAGCGTGTTGCGGGTTATTTACCTGGTGTTCAACGAGGGGTATTCCGCGTCCCTCGGCGCCAGCCTGACCCGCGACGATCTGACGGCGGAGGCCATTCGCCTGGGGCGGCTGTTGCTGGAGTTGCTGCCTGACCCCGAGGTCATGGGCTTGCTGGCGCTGATGTTGTTGCATGAGTCGCGACGTCAGGCGCGGGTATCCGAGAGTGGGGAACTGGTGTTGCTCGATGCCCAGGATCGCTCGTGTTGGAATGCGACTCTGATTGCCGAAGGCTGTGGGTTGGTGGAGCGTGCACTGGGCACCGGACGTTTCGGGCCCTATGGCTTGCAGGCCGCGATCGCTGCCGTGCATGCCGAGGCGGCGACGGCCGAGGACACCGACTGGCGGCAGATCGTCGGGCTCTATGACCTGTTGCTGCGGGCCGTACCTTCGGAGGTCATCGAGCTCAATCGGGCGGTGGCGGTGGCCATGCGCGACGGGCCGTTGGCAGGGCTGGAACTGGTGGAAGGCATCCTCGGGCGCGGCGAGTTGCAGGACTATCACCTGGCCCATTCGGCGCGGGCGGATTTCTGCCGGCGGTTGGGGCGGGTGGAGCAGGCCCGCGAGGCTTACCAGCGCGCGCTGGCCTTGACGCAGCAGGCGCCGGAGCGGCGTTTTATCGAGCGTCGGTTGGAAGAGTTGAAAGGCGCCGGCTAGGGCTCGTTACTCCAGCATCCTGGCCAGCAACCAACTGCCCGCCGGCCCCGGTGGATGCAGGCGTGACCAGAGCGCATCCACCGCCACCGGCCTTGGCCAGCCACGCAGCGACAGTTCCACCAGCGAAGCGTTGTCGAAGCGCTCCACCAGCCAACGTGGCAGCGGGGCCCAGCCGAATCCGCGCTGGGCCATTTCCAGCAGCATCAGGTAGCTCGACGCCGACCAGAAGCGGCCCTGGGCACGACTCTCGTAAGGATTGACGATGCTCGCCAGGCGCAGTTCACGGTGCTGCTGCAGGCTGGCCTGATCGACCTTGGCCTGTTGCGCCAAGGGATGCCCGCGATGGACGAACACGGCAAATTCGGTGCGTTCATCCACGGTGGCGCTGCCCAGGTCCGGCGGGTAGCTGTCCTGTCGTTCGGCAAAGGCCACCTGGGCCCGGCCTTGGCGGACCAGTTCCACCAGATCGTCGCACTCGGCGATCAGGCACTCCAGTTCAAGGTCCGGGTAGCGGGCTTCGAAGTCGCTCAGGGTGGCCTCGAAACGGTTGGACTGGTAGGTGTCGGAAATCACCACCGTCAGCTTCGCTTCCAGGCCCCCGGCCAATTGGCGTGCGCTCATCTCCAGGCGGTTGTTGGCGGCGAGGATGTCCTCGGCCTTTTGCAGCATGACACGGCCGGCCGCGGTCAGGCCGGGCTTGCGGGTACTGCGGTCGAACAGCTCAAGGCCCAGGTCTATTTCAAGGCTGGCAACGGCCGCGCTGATGGTCGACTGGCTCTTGCCCAGCTTGCGCGCCGCAGCGGAGAAGGAGCCCAGGGTGGCGGCCTGGACAAAGGCCTGGAGCATTTCATTGGAGGCCATGAACTATCGCTTTTGTCGATGGTAATCGACTTTTAGTATCTGTCAGGCTGGCGATAATGACAACCCTCAGACATCAATGAAGGCGTCCATCATGACCCCCGGCAAGTCTTTTACCGAACGTGTTCTACAGGCTATCGGCTTCGAGGTGTTCGCCGTGCTGCTGTGCACGCCGCTGTTCGCCTGGGTGATGAGCAAGCCACTGCTGGAGATGGGCGTGGTGACGGTCGCCAACTGTTTTATCGCCCTGGTCTGGAACGTCGTATTCAACGGCATGTTCGACCGGATGCGCGCGCGTTTCGCCCTGGCGCAGAACCTCTGGACCCGCCTGCTCCACGCCTTGCTGTTCGAAGGTGGCCTGGTGGTGGTGAGCGTACCGCTGGTGGCCTGGTGGCTGGATCTCAGCCTGTTGACGGCGCTGTTGCTGGATATCGGCGTGCTGTTGTTTTTCCTGCCCTATACCTACCTGTATCACTGGGCCTATGACGGTGTACGTGCGCGGCTGCTGCTGCGGACACGGACCTCATAGGCGCCGTGGAGGCTGGGGCATAAGATCTTCTGATGATTTTTCGTCACTAATAAAATGACATTCATGTTCTGGGAGGATGCTGTCGCATGCTGGAGAATCCCTCCATCGCGACAGAGGTCGCCGCTTCCTGGAGGAATTTACATGTACGCAGTCATGGGCATTACCGGACAAGTGGGCGGTGCCGTCGCCCGTACGCTGCTCAGCGCCGGGCAATCGGTTCGCGCCGTGGTGCGCAGTGCCGAGAAAGGCGCACCGTGGGCCGCTCAAGGCTGCCAGGTGGCCCTGGCCGACGTGGATGACGGGCAGGCGTTGGCGCAGGCGTTCAGCGCTGTCGAGGGGGTGTTTATCATGATGCCGTCGAACTTCGATCCGAGCCCGGGTTTCCCGGAAGCCCGCCAGGTGGTGGAAACCCTGCGCGCAGCACTGGAACAGGCGCGGCCGGCGAAGGTGGTGTGCTTGTCGACCATCGGTGCCCAGGCGGTCCAGCCGAATCTGTTGAACCAGTTGCAGCTGTTGGAGCAGGGCTTGGGCACGCTGGATCTGCCGGTCACCTTCCTGCGTCCGGGCTGGTTTATGGAGAATGCCCTGTGGGATGTGGCGGCGGCGGTGGAGACGGGAGTGATCCCCAGCTTTCTGCAACCGCTGGACAAGCCGGTGCCGATGATCGCCACGGCGGATGTCGGGCGTCTGGCCGCGCAGTTGTTGCAGGAATCCTGGAGTGGCAAGCGGGTGGTCGAGCTGGAAGGGCCGGAGCGGGTGACGCCTGAGCAGATTGCCGGCGGTTTTGCCGAGTTGCTGGGCAAACCGGTGCGCATGGAAGTGGTGGTGCGTGATACCTGGCAGGCGTTGTTTACGACCCAGGGGATGAATAACCCGCTGCCGCGGATGCAGATGATCGACGGCTTCAACGAAGGCTGGATCGAGTTCGCCGGAATGCCGCGCAAGGGCGAGGTGCCGTTGCGCAGCGTGCTCAAGGACCTGCTGGTTCGCAGTGGAGTGTCCGCCTGAGGTTTTACAGGAACATCCCGCCCGAAGCCTCGATCCGCTGCCCGGTGATCCACTGGCCGGCGTCACTCAGCAGCAGCGCGATGGCGCCGCCGATATCATCCGGCAAGCCGGCACGGCCCAGCGCGGTGTTGGCTGCGACATAGGCATTCAGGTCTTTGTTGTCGCGCACGCTACCGCCGCCGAAATCGGTCTCGATGGCGCCCGGGGCCAGGCAGTTCACGCTGATCCCGCGCGCACCCAACTCCTTGGCCTGGTAACGGGTCAAGGTCTCCATTGCGCCTTTCATCGCCGCATAGGTGGCATAACCCGGCAGGCTGAAACGCGCCAGGCCGCTGGAAATATTGACGATACGCCCACCGTCGGCCAGCAGCGGCAAGAGTTTCTGGGTCAGGAAAAACGGCCCCTTGAAGTGTATGTTCAGCAACTGGTCGAACTGTTCTTCACTGGTCTCGGCAAACAGCGCATGCACGCCGATCCCAGCATTGTTCACCAGGAAATCAAACCGCTCACGCTCGAAGACCGTCGCCAATACCTTGGCAACCTCCTCGCTGAAGACCTTGAGTCCGTCGATCAGGCTCACATCCAGTTGCAGCATGGCCGCGCGGCCACCGAGTTTTTCGATCTCCGCCGCCACGGCCTGGGCGTCGTCAGCGCGGCTGTTGTAGGTGCCGATGATATCGACGCCTTGGGCGGCCAGGTGCAGCGCGGTGCTTTTGCCCAGGCCGCGACTGGCACCGGTGATCAGGGCGATTTTACGAGTCATGTCGTGTTCCTCAGGGAGTGGATAACGCTGAGGAAAGTGTATTTGTCCGCCCATGATTGGATAAACGCTGCGGAATCGGAAACACTGATCGCCTGTTCCGAACAATAGAGTGCGTTGTCATGAACAAGCTGGACCTGCTGCGGACCTTTATCCGGGTGACCGAGCTGTCGAGTTTTACCCTGGCGGGCGAAAGTCTCGGGCTGCCCAAGTCCAGTGTGTCCGAGCATGTCCAGGCGCTGGAGGAACTGCTCGGCACGCGGCTGTTGCAACGCACCACGCGCAAGGTCCAGGCGACCCAGGATGGCTTGGTGCTGTATGAGCGCAGCAAGGACCTGCTGGCGCAGATGGATGAATTGCAGGGCTTGTTCCGCCAGGATGCGGCCTTGCTGGCCGGGCGCATTCGTTTCGATATGCCCAGCGTCATGGCCCGTCGCGTGATCATGCCGCGCCTGCCGGAATTCATGGCGCTGCATCCGCGCATCGAACTGGAAATCAGCAGTACCGACCGCCGTGTCGACCTGTTGGGCGAGGGCTTCGACTGCGTGCTGCGGGTCGGTGCGCAACCCGATCAATCGGTGGTGGCGCGGCATGTCTGTGAGCTGCCGCTGGTCAACTGCGCCAGTCCCGCCTATCTGCAGCGGTATGGCCGGCCGGAGTCCGTGGCCGATCTGGCCGGGCATCGGCTGATCCACTATGTCGGGATGCTGGGGGCCCGCTCCCCGGGGTTCGAGTACCTGCAAAACGGCAAGTTGCAGCAGGTGCCGATGGCCGGCAGTGTCACGGTGAACAGCACTGATTGCTACGAGTCGGCATGCCTGGGCGGGTTCGGTTTGATCCAGGCGCCGTATCTGGGCGTGCGCAAGCACCTGGACAGTGGTGCGCTGGTGGCGGTATTGCCCGACTATCTGCCGGCGCCGCTGGAGGTGTCGTTGCTCTATGCCCAGCAACGCCATCTGCCCCGGCGGGTGCGGGTGTTCATGGCCTGGTTGGCGCAGGTGCTGCAGGAGGAGTTGGGCGACGCTTGAAGATGAGCGCATGCCGGGGGCATGCGCTCATCGAGGGGGCGGGGCTTAGAAAATCTTCGTGAACAACCAGTACAGGCTGCCCGACAACAGGATCGCCGCCGGCAGGGTCAGGACCCAGGCCATCATCAGGTTGCGGATGGTGCGCATCTGCAAGCCGCCGCCATTGGCGACCATGGTCCCGGCCACGCCCGAGGACAAGACATGGGTGGTCGACACCGGCAAACCATACATGTCCGCCGCGCCGATGGTCAGCATCGCGACCATTTCCGCCGAGGCACCCTGGGCGTAGGTCATGTGGGTCTTGCCGATCTTCTCACCGACGGTGACCACGATGCGCTTCCAGCCGACCATGGTGCCGAGGCCCAGGGCGATGGCCACGACAATCTTCACCCACAGCGGGATGAAGCGGGTGGCGCCGTCGATCTGCTGCTTGAACAGCTGCACCTTGCCCTGGGTGTCGGCGTCGAAGTTGCCGACCTTGTCCTTGTCCATCAGGCGGATGGTTTCGCTGCTCAGGTACATGTCGTTACGCACGTTGCCCATGGCTTCGGCCGGAACCTTGGCCAGCGAGCCGTAAGCCTTGACCTCGGTACCGATATTGCCGGCCAGGGCGGCCAGTGACGGCACCACGTCCGGCGTCGCCTGTTTGGTCCGCACATATTCCGAAAGGGTGTGGCGCGGGTCGGCGGGGGCCGGTTGTGGCGAACTGCGTACCAGCGCCTGCTGGGTAACTTCGGCGACGGCGGCGAACTGTAGCGCCTGGTCGGCCGGCATGGTGCGGTTCAGGGCGTAGGCCATCGGCAGGGTGCCGACCAGGATCAGCATGATCAGGCCCATGCCTTTTTGCCCGTCGTTGGAACCGTGGGCGAAGGACACGCCGGTGCAGGTCAGAATCAGCAGGCCGCGAATCCACCACGGTGGCGGCGAATTGCCTTTGGGTGCCTTGTACAGCTCGCGGTTCTTCACCAGCAAACGCAAGGCAAGCAGCAACAGGGCGGCGAAGAAGAAACCCACCAGCGGCGACACCAGCAAGGCATAACCGATCTTGGTCGCCTGGCTCCAGTCCACGCCGCTGGTGCCGTCACGTCCGTGCATCAGGGCGTTGGCCACGCCGACACCGATGATCGAGCCGATCAGGGTGTGGGACGAAGAAGCCGGCAGGCCCAGCCACCAGGTGCCGAGGTTCCACAGGATGGCGGCGATCAGCAGGGCGAAGATCATTGCGAAGCCAGCCGAGGAGCCGACTTGCAGGATCAGCTCCACCGGCAGCAGGGCGATAATGCCGAAAGCCACCGCGCCGCTGGAGAGCAGCACGCCGAGGAAGTTGAAGCAGCCGGACCAGACCACCGCGAAATGCGCCGGCAGGGAGTTGGTGTAGATCACTGTGGCCACGGCGTTGGCGGTGTCGTGGAAGCCGTTGACGAACTCGAAGCCGAGGGCGATCAACAACGCCACGCCGAGCAGCAGGAACGGTGTCCAGGTGGTGACCACCGTGCCGAAATCATGCATGTCGTGCATCAGGCTGTAGGCGGTGAACAGCAACCCCATGGCCAGCACCGCGAAAAAGATCACCGCGGTGAAGACGCGGGGTTTGCTTTCGCCCAGGGCGGACGAGGCAGCAGTCGATGAGGGGATGGCCATGCCGGGAATCCTTTTTGAGAACGGATGCCAGCCATATTCATTGCTAAATGTTACAGACTGACTGCGCCAGATCAGTAATCCTGACGTTTGCGAAACGCCCAGCGTCCGGCCAGTACGGTAAAGGTCGCCACCAGCGCCACCAGGATCCAGAAGCCCTCCGGGTCGCCCGACAAGGGGATGCCGCCGACGTTCATGCCGAAGAAGCCGGCAATGATATTGATCGGCAGTGCCAGGACCGTCACCACGGTGAGGGTGAAGAGGGTGCGGTTGCTCTGTTCGTTGAGGCTGGCGGCGATCTCTTCCTGCAACAGCTTGATCCGTTCGCCGAGGGCTTCCAGGTCGCTGAGGATCAGCGAGAACTCCTCGGTGGACTTGCGCAGTTCCTTGACGTCTTCCTTCTGCAACCATTGTGGCGGACGGTTGAGCAGCCGCAGCAACGAGCCCGGCTCCAGGGCCAGCAGGCGTTGCAGGCGTACCAGTATCCGGCGCATGGCCCCGAGTTCGGCGCGGTTGTTGCTCAGGCGCAGGGCCAGCAACTGGTCTTCGATCTGGTCGACGCTGGTGCTGGTCTTGCGCACTATCTGGGTCAGCACTTCACCCTGGTCGCGCAGCAGGTGCACGAGCAATTCCAGCGGCGAGCGAAAGCGTTCGCCGGCCTTGACCGAAGAGCGCAGCTTGTCCACCGAGTGCAGCGGTTGCAGGCGCGCGCTGATCAGCAGTTTGCTGCGGGCGCAGACCCACAGCGTGGAGATGTCCGAGGAGACCATGCTGCTGAGGTTGAACACCACGTCGTTGACCACCGCCAGCAAGGCGTTGTCCACGTGTTCGATACGGGTCGAGCGCGAGCCTTCGTGCAGGGCCTCGAAAAACTCTTCGGGCAACGGCAGGTGCTTCTTCATCCAGCGCTCGCAGGCGGCGTGTGCCAGGTTCAGATGCAACCAGAGAAAGGTATCGGGATCTTCCGGTTGTTGCAGGCAGTGCAGGACGGTGGCCGAGTCGATTTCCTCGCCCCGTTCGCCGGTGCGGAAGCGAAAGCCGTAAAGCAGGCCGAACAGATCCGGGTCACGATGGCTTTGGTCAAGGCTGTGGTTCATGAAGGCTCGCTGAAGGGGAACGCCTGAAACATTTTTTACAGGTTCGCGGCTGTCAGCATCGCAAGACTTCTTGACGGTTTTGTGACGTTTTCAGGGTGGGCTGAGTGTCGTGGGTAAACGTACGGTGAGACGGAACAGGCTCTGTACAGGTTCTGTGCTGTAGGCTCGGCGTCATTAAAGGGGCTTTGGGCGGATTTGCCCGAAGAGACGCTGGAGTGCTCAGTATGCAGTTTGCTACCACGGATACTCCGCGGGTCACTCTGGTCGGGACTCAATCCAGTGACTTCGAAACGCTGGTTGCCATTCGAATCGAAGCCATGCGTGACAGTCTTGAACGCATTGGTCGCTTTGATCCCGTACGTGCCCGAGAGCGTTTTCGCGATGGTTTTTCTCCCGAGTTCACCCGCTACATCGAGGTTTCTGGCGAGCGGGTCGGGTTCGTCGCCGTCAGGCCGCTCAGCGACGGGTTGTTGCTTGACCACCTGTACATCAAACCGAGTGCGCAAGGCCTGGGGATAGGTTCGGTTGTGCTTCGGCAGATTTTCAGGGAAGCGGAGGCCGCTGCGCCGATCTTGTGGGTGGGGGCGCTCAGGGAAAGCGCTTCAAATCGTTTTTATACGCGTCATGGCTTTCAGATCGTCGAAAGTGGCGAGTTCGATAACTACTATGTTCGTCACTTGTGACGATGAGTACTGCCTTGGCAGGAGGATTTGATTGTTTCCTGCGGGTTGACGGCTATCATGCCGCCGTTGACCGATGGTCGGCTCGGCTCAAGTGGCCTGCCGGCCCGCCGATGTCATTAGATGTAAGCTACCATCTATTTGGCCATACGCCCGGTTGTCGCTGACAGGGAAGTTTCGACTGCTTGTGTTCCCCACGGGGAGCGCTCAATCCTTGTCGAGAGACTCCGCCGATGCTGAAAAAATCCCTGCGAGCCCAAGTGCTCACGCTCCTGAGTGGCAGCCTGATCGCCATGTTGCTGATCGCGCTGACCTGTTTCCACCTCTTGTCCAATGGCGTCCAGGATTATCGAAATCTGATTGACGGCCCCTTGCACACCTCGCAGTTGATTGACGAGGCCAACGTACAATTCAAGGTCCAGGTACAGGAGTGGAAGAACGTCTTGCTGCGCGGCAAGCAGCCCCAGGATCTGAACCAGTACTGGTCGCAGTTTGAAGCGCGTCAGCGCGATGTGCAGGACATCCTCGGCCGTCTGGCCAGCCAGCCGGGCATGGATGCCCGGCTCAAGTCGCAGATCGAGCAACTGCGTGAAGCCCACCGTGTGCTGGGCAACGACTACCTGAAAGGTCGCGAGGCCTACCTGGCTGCCGGGGCCGACCCGACGGCCGGTGACCAGGCGGTCAAGGGCGTCGATCGCGCCGCCAGCGAGCAGATGAGCGCGCTGGTTGCCCAGTTGCGCCAGCAGAGCAGTGAACAATCGGCGGCCATCAGTGCCCAGGCCGAGCGGACCATCTGGGTCGGCATCGTTGTGCTGGTGATTTCCGGGTTGTTGATCGGTCTGTTGAGCCTGTGGCTGGTCAACCGCAATCTGGTGGAACCGATCCGCCGCCTGATCGACTACGTGGCGCAATTGAGCCATGGCAAGTTCGACAATCGGGTGAACGCCGATCGCCAGGACGAACTGGGACGCCTGGCGGTCGCGGCGAATACCTTGCGCGATTTTCTCGCGGAGACCTTCAGCCATCTCAAACGCAGTACCTCGGACCTGGACAGTGCCAGCGGCGAACTGAAGTCGATTGCCGGCCTGATGGCCAACGGCACCCACGAGCAGTTCCAGCGGACCGACCAGGTGGCCACGGCGATGACCGAAATGTCCGCCACCGCCCAGGAGGTCGCCCGTCATGCCGGGGATGCCGCCACGGCGGCGGATGACGCCGATCGCGCTGCCCAGCAGGGTGAACTGGTGATGCAATCGACCATCGAGACCATTACCCGCATGCGGGGTGAGATCACCACCACCGCCACGGTCATCCGCCGCCTTGAAGCCGATAGCGGACGGGTCGGCAAGGTGCTGGAGGTGATTCGCGGGATTGCCGAGCAGACCAACCTGCTGGCACTCAACGCCGCCATCGAGGCCGCCCGTGCCGGTGAAGCCGGACGTGGTTTTGCCGTGGTCGCCGATGAGGTGCGCAGCCTGGCCCAGCGCACCGCGGCGTCGATCATCGAGATCAACCAGATCATCCATTCGGTCCAGACCGGTGCGGTGGACGCGGCCCAGGCCATTGAAGGCGGGCAGGCCCGCAGTGAAGAGAGCGTCGAGCAGGTGACTGAGGCCGGGGCCATGCTCGAGCGCATCACCACCGCGGTGGAAGCGATCCGCGACATGAACCGGCAGATCGCTACCGCCGCCGAAGAGCAGACCTCGGTGGCCGAAGATATTTCGCGCAACCTGACCGAGATCACCGCCATTGCCAGTACCAACCTGGACAACGTCAAGCGTACCGAGGCCGCGAGCCAGAACCTGTATGGCTTGTCGGGGCAGTTGAACGATGTGACGGCGCGCCTCGGCGCCTGATCCGCGGCCACAGGGATGTGGCCTTGTATCCAGACGCTGACACGCGTGATACAGAATCAATCTCAAAAATGGCGCCAGTCTGTCGATGACAAGATTGCCCATAACTGAATCGGGAGATCCCCATGGTCAGCATTACTTCGGTCACCATTGCCCCAACTCTTACCACCACCAGCGCCAACAAGACCACTGGTACCACCGCTACTGATGACACCACCAGTACCAGCACCACCGGGGCTGCGAGCACCACTCCGGCCGGCGGCAGCCAACCGGCGGGCGCTGGCGGCGCCTCCGGTAGCAGCAGCGACAGCTCCAGCTCCAGTGCTTCCTCCCAGGAAGTCCAGGAGCTGCAAAAGCAACTGGCCGATCTGCAAAAGCAGTTGCAACAAGCTGAGCTGCAAATGCAGAAAGCTCAGGACAGCAAGGAAAGCCCTGACGCCAAGGCTACCTTGCTGGCGGCCGCGGAGTCGCAGGTGTCTTCCATTGCCGGTTCGATTTCCACCGTCAGTTCTGCCTTGACCACTGCCTTGCAGGCCGAGGGCAGCAGCACCTCGGGCACTTCGGTGAACACCACGGCCTGAGTCAAAGGCTGTGATTGTGCAGATCGCTCACCAGCATGCAGCCCGGTGCATGGGTAATGCATAACGGTGGGCGTGACGCCTGCACCACCGACTGCGGGGTCACGCCGCAGGCCCAGAACACCGGGAGTTCATCGTCGGCCAGCGGCACGGCGTCACCGTAGTCCGGTGTGTCGAGGTCGTGGATGCCGATCAGTCGCGGGTCGCCGATGTGCACCGGCGCGCCATGCACATTGGGCATGCGCCCGGTGATCTGGACCGCGCGGATCGCGTCGGCGGCCTTCAACGGTCGCATGCTCACCACCAGCTTGCCCTTTAGCCGTTCGGTGGGGCGGGTATCGATATTGGTCTGGAACATCGCCACGTTGCGTCCCAATTTGACGTGACGCAGGTCGATGCCGGCCTCCAGCAAGGGTTGCTCGAAGGAAAAGGAGCAACCGATGGCGAAGGCCACCATATCGTCGCGCCAGAGATGCTTGATGTTCTGTGGCTCCTCAGTCAGTTCGCCCTGGCGATAGACCCGGTAGCGCGGTACGTCGTGGCGGATATCGACGCTTTCACCCAGGTGACGGAAGATCGGGTCGCCGGGTTCGGTGATGTCGAGTATCGGGCAGGCCTGGCGATTGAGGGTGCAGAAGCGCAGGAACTCATCGGCCCAGTCCCTTGGCAAAATCACGATATTGGCTTGCACCCGACCCAGGCCCAGGCCGCTGGTGTGGCCCTGATACTGGTCGGTGGCGATGTGTCGGCGCAAGGCGCGCGGCGCCAGATGGCGCAACTGATCGAAGGACAGCGCAGGCAGGTTCATCGAACGTCTCTCTTGTGTTGGGTCGAGGCCTTTTTAGGGCGCCGCGACCGCCTCGTCCAACGAGAAAATCTGTTATTGCGAACAAGAAAAACTGATCCGCGGTTGCGCATCGCACGCCGGTATTGCGGCAGGTGCCATTGAGGGGCCATCAACTTTTCTTATGCATTGACCGGCTTTTTTCCCGTTTGACGCTGCACCGCTCCGGCGCGAAGAATCCACTCCACGATGTAGCGCATCTGCATCGGTTCTCCACGACAACGCCTTCACAAAAAAACAATGAGGCGTGTCCGTCATCTTCCCTTGCTGCCGCAGGAATCCTCCATGGAACACACCATGACTGACCACGTGCCTTCAGGGACGCGCCGTGCCGGCCCGTTCGCCTGGTACGCCCCCCTGAGCAAAAATGAAAAGCGCACGTTCTGGAGTTGCAAGATCGGCTATGGCCTGGACGGCATGGACACCCAGATGTTGAGTTTCGTGATTCCCACCCTGATTGCCACCTGGGGCATTTCCAAGGGCGAGGCCGGACTGATCGGCACCTCGACCTTGCTGGCCTCGGCGGCCGGCGGCTGGATCGCCGGGATCCTCTCCGACCGCATCGGCCGGGTGCGTACCCTGCAACTGACCGTGCTCTGGTTTGCCTTCTTCACCTTCATGTGCGGGTTGGCGCAGAACTACGACCAACTGCTGGTGGCGCGCACGCTGATGGGCTTCGGTTTCGGTGGCGAGTGGACCGCGGGCGCGGTGCTGATCGGCGAGGTGATCCGCTCCCAGGATCGCGGCAAGGCGGTGGGCATGGTGCAGGCCGGTTGGGCGTTGGGCTGGGGGTTGACGGCCTTGCTCTATGCCGGATTGTTCAGCTTTCTGCCGCCGGAGCAGGCCTGGCGGGCGCTGTTCATGATCGGCCTGGTACCGGCGCTGTTCGTGCTGGTGATCCGTCGGCTGGTCAAGGAATCCGACACCTTCGAGCAAGCTCGGGACGAGCGTCTGAGCCAGGCTGAAAAGCCTTCGCCCTGGGCCTTCTTCGAGATCTTCGCGCCACGGATGCTCAGCACCACCTTGCGGGCCTCGTTGCTGACCACCGGCGCGCTGGGCGGTTACTACGCGATCACCACCTGGTTGCCGACCTACCTGAAAACCGAGCGCGGCCTGAGCGTGCTGGGCACTGGCGGCTACCTGGCGATGGTGATTGTCGGCTCCTATGTCGGTTATGTCGTCAGCGCGTTGCTGACCGACGCCATCGGCCGCAAGAAGAACTTCATCCTCTTTGCCGTCGGCTCCATGAGCATCGTCCTGGCCTACACCCAGTTGCCCATCGATAACACCTGGATGCTCTGGTTGGGCTTCCCCCTGGGGTTCTTCGCCTCGGGCATCTTCGCCGGCATGGGGGCGTTCCTCACCGAGCTGTTTCCCACCCGCATGCGTGGGTCGGGCCAGGGCTTCTGCTACAACGCCGGGCGCTCCATCGCCGCGTTGTTCCCACTGTTTATCGGCGCGTTGAGTGAAACCCTGCCGATTGGCGTCGGTATCGGGGTGTTTGCCGCCGGTGCTTACGCGGTGGTGATCCTGGCGGCCCTGAGCCTGCCGGAAACACGCGGTCGCCAGCTCGAGAGCTGATGTCCGCCGCACCTGGGTCCGGCGGGCCCAGGGACTACTGATCCTGACGTTTCAACCACATCGGTCGCGATCCCAACGCCCCCGAGAGGGTCGGCTCGCGTCCGCAATAAGGAGCACACCATGAAGCCGTTCGATTATTTCTCCCGTTTGTCCGTGCCAGCGAGCACGTTACTGGGCTTGGGCCTGCTCTGTGCACCGAGCGCCCAGGCGGATTTCCTCGCCGACAGCAAGGGCAGCCTGGAACTGCGCAACTTTTACTTCAACCGCGATTTTCGCCAGACGGGCTCCCGGGACAAAGCCGATGAATGGGCCCAGGGTTTCCTGTTGCGCATGGAATCGGGCTACACCGAAGGCACCGTCGGCTTCGGCCTCGATGCCTTGGGCATGGTCGGTTACAAGCTGGACTCGGGAGGCGGGACGGCGGGCACCGGCCTGTTGCCGGCGGACACCCGCCATGGCGGTTCCCAGGACAGCTACGGCAAGCTGGCGGCGGCGGCCAAGGTGCGTATTTCCAACAGCACCCTGAAAGTCGGTAGTTTCCAGATGAAGGACCCGGTGATCATTTCCAACGATACCCGCCTGTTGCCCGGGACCTTCCAGGGCGGCTTGCTTAATGTGCAGGAAATCGACCACTTGAAGCTGACCGGGGGCTCGTTCAACCAGATCCGCTACGTCGACTCCACCGACGATCAGAAGATGACGGCCAACCGCATCGGCGGTTCGAGCGACAAGTTCCAGTTCGCCGGAGCGGACTACCAGTGGTCGCCCAACCTGCTGACCCAGTATCGCTATGGCAAGTTGGAGGATATCTACCAGCAGAACTTCCTGGGCCTGGTGCATAACTGGGACCTGGGCCAGGGCCAGGTCTTGAAGACCGACCTGCGTTACGCCCGCAGTGCCGAGGACGGCAACTTCCGTCCGCTGGACAACCGCGCACTGGGCGGGATGTTCACTTACTCCTTCAAGGGCAACTCCCTGGGCTTCGGCTATCAGCGCATGAGTGGCAAGGACCCGTTCCCGTACATCGGGCACAGCGATCCGTACCTGGTGAACTTCGTGCAGATCGGCGACTTCGCCAATATCGACGAGCGTTCCTTGCAGGTGCGTTATGACTACGACTTTGCTCAGTTGGGCTTGCCGGGCCTGACCTTCATGACCCGCTACGTGACCGGTGACAATGTGCAGCGGACGGTCCCGGGCGAAGGCAAGGAATGGGAACGCAACACCGATATCGGTTATGTGTTCCAGGACGGGGCGCTCAAAGGGGTGGGGGTGAAGTGGCGTAATGCGACGGTACGGTCGAACTTCGGCAATGACCTGGACGAGAACCGTCTGATCATCAGCTATACCCTGGCACTCTGGTAAGCGCTGGCGTCGTCATCGCCGATGACCAGGACCTTGCGGGAGTCGGCTTGCCCGGCTCGCGCAAGGTCTGGTGGGATCAGGTGTCTTTCTTGTCGTGAAGCACCGCGCCAGTCTTGGCGTCGAGCTTGACGTCCCATTTCACACTGTCGCTTCCGAGCAGGTCGACTTTGTAGATGTAGCCGCCAGTGGCAGCCTGCTCCAGCTCGGTGTCGGTGATGGTGGCGCCGGGATGCTTGGCCTGGGCGGCCTGGTTGAGTTTCTCGAAGTCGGCAATCGCACCGGATTTCAGCAGCCCGGGAATCAGGTCCGGACGGACATCGGCCTGGGCAAACCCGGCGGCGAGGGCCAGGGTGGCGGTGGCGAGCAGTGCGTTGAATGTTTTCATCTGGAGGATCCCTTGAACGATTTCAGTGGGATCAGCTTGGGGGCGGTCACTTAATTTACCCTTAATTCCTGAACCCGCTTCCTCGCGAGGCGGTTGCGTTGTTTGTTCAATCGCCAACCGGGCGGGCCTTTCATGCTGGACGCTTATCAAGAGGAGCGTCTTATGAAGGCTGTGTTGAGTTGGGTGTATGCGCCGGTGTTCTGGTTCGGCTTCCTGGGGGCGGGCCTCGGGCGGGTTGAGCCGCTCTGGCGCTTGCCGCTGCTGTTTCTATTGGCTCTGGCGGTGTCGTTCCTGGCGGAGTGGGGGTTGCCTTATGAACCGCTCTGGAACCGTTCCAGGGGCGATCGTTTCCGGGATATCGTCCACGGGCTGGTCAATGAGAGCTTCAATGCCCTGGGGCTGCTGGTCTTGCCGATCCTGGCGCGGTGGTCGCCGTTCGGCGCGGTCTGGCCCCAGGCCTGGCCGTTGTGGCTGCAACTGCTGTTGGCAATACTGATCGCCGATGCCGGGATCACCCTGGCGCATTACGCCAGCCACCGGCTGCCGTGGTTGTGGCGATTGCATGCGGTGCATCACAGCGTGCAGCGCATGTATGGCTTCAATGGCTTGATGAAGCATCCGTTGCATCAGGCGATAGAGGCCACGGCCGGACTGCTGCCGTTGCTGCTGCTCGGTATCCCCCAGAATGTCGCCGCCCTGCTGGCGTTTGCCATCGCCATTCAGTTGTTGCTGCAGCATTCCAATGTCGATATGCGTTTGGGGCCCTTGCGCTGGATCTTCGCCTGGGCGCCGTTGCATCGTTTCCACCACATGAAATACGGCAAGGCCGGGGACGTGAATTTCGGGCTGTTCTTCACCCTCTGGGATCGGCTGCTGGGGACGGCTTTGTACACGGAGGAGTACCGGATCGGCGAGGGCGACCTGGGGATTGGCACGCGTGCGGATTTCCCTGTGGGTTATGTCCGGCAGTTGATCGATCCGTTTGTCCGGGCACCGACCCATCCGGCTCCCGCCACACCCGGGCCGTTGCAGCGCCGGGTCAATCCAGCAGCCGCAGCTGGATCCGGTTCAGGGAGCGAGCGGCCGTAACACCGAAGAGTTTTTTCATGGTCCGGGAAAAATGCGCGGAGTCGGCAAACCCGGCCTCGTGAGCCGCCGCGGTCAGGGAGTGGCCCGCCAATACCTGGGCCAGTGCCAGGCGCAGGCGCCGCCAGAGCACCAGTCGGCGGATCGGCAGGCCGATGCGGCTGGCAAACAGTCGCTCCAGTTGGCTCAGGGACAGGTTGGCGGCGCGGGCCAGGGTGTCGGCCGAGACCTTGCCATCCAGCGAGTGCTCCAGGGCCAGCAGGGCGCGGGCGATGCGTGGGTCTTCGACAGGGCGGCGTGGGCACTGGCGCAAGGCGCCCTCCAGGGCCGGCAACGACCATTCGACCTGGCTCAGTGCCTGTTGCAGCCGGCTCAGGTCAAGGCTCAGGGGTTCGGCATAGAGCGAGAACGAACGACCCGGTGCCTGGAGGATGGCATGGCCACGCTGGGCCTCGATAAAAAACTCGTGGCCGCTGCGTGGCTGATCCTCGATCAACAGGGTGACCGGCGCTTCGGGCGCCAGGATCACCTGGTGGGCGTAGTGGGCATGGGGCGCGGTACGCCCCAGCTCACCGTGGATCAAGGCATAGTCACGCCCCAGCCAGAGGGTGCCGGTCCACTCGGTGCTGTTCACTCAGTACCCGTTGGCCTCAAGAATCTGCGGCACGGTTTTCGGCGATGGGCGCTTGAAGTACTTGAGCAACTCGGACGCGCGATTGGTGAAGATGCCATCGACCCCGGCATCCAGCACCTTCTTGTAGTCCTGCGCAGTATCGACGGTATAGACATGCACCAGCATGCCCTGGTCGTGGGTGTACTGGTTCATCCAGGGTTTGACCAGGTCCGAGTAGCTCTGGTCGCCGCCGTGGGTCAGTTCCGCCGACGGACCGGTACCGATGGCGCCCCGGGATTTGGCGTAGTCGACCCACTTCTCGAATTCGGCCTTGTCCTTGGGTTCCTGTTTGGCGTAGTAGGCGGCCTTGGTCTTCTCGCCGGAGTCGGCGAAGCTCACCTTCGACTTGGGCTCGATGCTACCGTCACCGACCCACAGCAGCAGGATCTTCGGTGTGTCCGGCATTTCCTTTTGCAGCAGTTCCAGGCTGCTCTTCTCGAAGGTCTGCAGGATCACCTTGCCTTTGCCCTGGCCGACCTGGGGCTGTTCCTTGGACACCACCTGGGTCGGGCTCAACAGCCCACGTTCCTGCAGTTTGTTCTTCAGCTCATGCTCGATACCGGGAAACTGCTTGGGCTCCTTGGTCTCGACGTACAGGCCCGGCTGGTGTTTCGGGTTGGCCTGGGCGATGTCGATGATCTGGTCCAGGCTGAGGATTTTCAGGCCGACGTAGGCCGGGCGCGCACGCTCGGGGTAGGCCTTGTTGAACCAGCTGCCGGCGTCCAGGGTTTGCAGTTCGGCCCAGGTGAACTCGTTGGCCGGGCTGTCCTTGCGCTCGGGAAACTTGCTGGCGACGTCGGTGGTACGCGACAGGTTGTTGTCGTGCAGGGCGAAGATCACTCCGTCCTTGCTCCGTTGCAGGTCCATTTCCAGGTAGTCGGCACCGAGGTCGCGGGCCAGGGTGTAGGAGGCGGCGGTGGATTCCGGGGCATCGAAGGAGGCGCCACGGTGGGCGATCACGGCCGGGTGGGGAATGCCGGCGGCGGCCGCAACGGCGCTGGAGGCGCTGTTGGCCTCGGCGGTGCCCAGGCCCAGCAGCAGGCTCAGGGCCAGGGCGCTTTTGGTGAGGTTGGCGGACATGCTCGAATTCCTTTCGCAGAGAGTGAATACCAGAGCTTCCTTTTAACAACTGATGGCTACAGCGGCTATCGCGAAACCGACATAAACATGCGCCAGATCCGATTTTCGGCATTTTCATCGGGTATTGTGCTTCAGGATTTGTCGCCTATTTCCCCGCCAGAGGGACAGGCCCGCCCTGCGTGTAAACCAGCCATCCATGAGCCTTGTGGCTCTTCAGCGGGGTTTACCATGCCTATCACATCCGAACTTATCTGCCAGGCCGCCGACCAGCTCAAGGGTTTTGTCGGCTTCAATCGCAAGACCGGTCAATACATCGTTCGCTTCAGTGAGGACGCCTTCGGCATAGATGTGGCGGATGACGCTATCTTTCCGGCCTGCGAGTTTGTCTGGGTGACAAGTGTGGAGCAGGCCATGAGCCTGAGCCGTGAACGGATTGAGCTATTGCTGGCGCAGAATATCGATGACCGGATCAATATCACCGAGCCGTTGCGGGTGTACCAGCGGCGGGTGGATATTCCCGAGATCATCGCGCTGCGCAAAGTGCTCAGCGCTTCCTGAGGTGCTCAACGCTGGAAAGGGTAGGCGCGTTCGACCTTGCACACCCGGGTATGAAAGGCCTGGTACCAGGTTGAACGACCATGCTCGCGGATCTCGCTGTGTTCGGCGTGCTGTTTCCAGGCCAGGATGGCCGCTTCGTCGCTCCAGTAGGACACGGTGATGCCCAGGCCATCCTCGCCTCGGGCCGACTCGACGCCGAGAAAGCCCGGCTGTTGTCGGGCCAGTTCGACCATGCGCTGCGCCGCCTCGCCATAACCTTGATCACCTTCGGTACGCAGGGAGGTGAAGATGACGGCGTAGTAAGGCGGTTGTGGTGTCTGGGCGATCATCATGGCTGACTCGCGCAGGCTGCCAGGAGCGCGCTGGCCAGCGCTGGCGTATGACCTTCCAGTGCCGTGCGCTCGGGTTGGAACAGGGTCGCGACGAAGAACGGATGTCCCTTGAGTTCGATCGCGCGCAGATCGCCCTGGGCGTCGTGACCGCTGGCACGCAGGTCGCCGTCGAGCAGGGCGCTTTCGAACTCGGGGTTGATGCCGTAGCGGCAGTGATAACCCTCATGGGTTTCCAGGGTGCCGTAGGCCTTGGCGACCAGCGTGCCTTCGACAAACCGGATGCTGTCGTGGGCTTCGACCAGGGAGCAGCTCAGCGGCGAAATCACTGCGCGCGCAGAGTCTGGCGCCATTTCGCCATGCTCGGCGTCGCTCCAGCCCAGTACATGACGTGCGTACTCCAGGACGGCATGCTGGAAACCGCCACAGGTGCCGAGGAACGGACGTTGTTGTTCACGGGCGTGAGTGATCGCCAGTAACGCCCCTTCCAGACTGCGGTAAGGGCTGGCCGGCACGCACCAGAAACCATCGAAAAGACTCAGGTCGGTCTGCGCCGTGATGCTGTCCGTGGCCAGCCAGTGAGCGTTTACCTCAAGCTCGGCGGCCTCGGCCGCCCGTTGCAGGGCCACGGGAATCGCGCGGTGAGCGGTGACCTGGGGGTCGTGATCGCCGATCAGGGCGATGTTCAGGACGGTGTGTGGCGAGCGCTGTTCCATGGTTATTTCCCCTACGCTTGTTGATTTCCTGAGTGAACTATAAGGTGGCGACGACGCATTCAATATAGGCAATTACCCAATTGATCAATGCACCGCTGCACTATCGGTTGGAGCATGCCGACCTCTCGCTGATTCTCGCGCTGGTCCGTGGACGCTCCCTGGCGCGAGCGGCGGGGTTGCTCCGGGTCGATGTCTCGACGGTGTTCCGTTCGGTGCGTCGGTTGGAGGCCGCGTTGGGCCGGGAGCTGTTCGAAAAGAGCCGCGCCGGTTATCTGCCCACCAGCTTGGCGCAATCCCTGGCCGAACAGGCGGAGCGCGCCGAGCAGGCGTTGGAGGCCGCGTGCGTCAGTATCGAGCAGGGCGGCGAGGTGATCAGTGGCACGGTGCGTCTGACCTGTACCGATTCGGTCCTGCAGACGCTGTTGTTACCGGCGCTGGCGCGGTTCATGCCGTCTTATCCGGCCCTGACCCTGGAGCTCAGCACCTCCAACGATTTCGCCAATCTGAACCGGCGCGATGCCGATATCGCCTTGCGTTTGACCGACTCGCCACCGGAACATCTGCTGGGGCGTCGCCTGGGGGCGGTGTCTTATCGGGTGTGTGCCAGTCCTGGGTATTTGTCAGCGGTTGCTGTTGAGGATCTGGATCGACTGGCCTGGATCGCCCCGGACGATTTTCTGCCCGATCATCCGAGCGTGAGCTGGCGCCGCCAGCGTTTTCCCGGCGTGCTGCCGAGTTACCGTTGCAACAGCATGTTGTCGGTGGCGGAGTTGACGCGGGCCGGGTTGGGCATCGCCGTGTTGCCGGATTTCATGCTGGGCGAGCCGCAGGGCCTGCAGCCCCTGGCCGAGGTGCCGTCGAGCTACGACACGGCACTGTGGTTGCTGACCCGTCCCGATTGCCGGGCGTTGCGCTCGGTGGTGGCCTTGTTCGATGAGCTGGCCCGGACCATACGCCTCGGGCCGGGCGCCGAAGCACCCGGCTGAGGCGTTTTGTCAGGTCTTGCGCACGAAATGCTCGTGCATCTCCAGCGTCAGGCTCTCGATGCGTTCGGTCAGTTGCTTGGTCATTTCGGTCAACTGGGTATTCTGTTCGAGCAGCGTCAGCAGTTGCTCGGTGGTTTTCGCCGCCGCCGCCTGCCGTTCGGTATTGGCGACAGCCAGGGCCTCGCGATGCTGGGCGTCCGCGTCGGAATGGGCCTTGTCCCGCGCGGCCTGGCGAGTCTGGGCCAGCAGGATCAAGGGGGCGGCATAGGCCGCTTGCAGGCTGAACGCCAGGTTGAGCAGGATGAACGGGTAGACGTCGAACTGGGTCACGCCCGCGACGTTGAGGATAATCCAGGCCGCGACGATGACCGTCTGGGCACCGAGAAACATCGGCGTACCAAAAAAACGTGCAAAGGCTTCGGCTTTCAGCGCAAAGGTGTCGTTGCCGAAGGTGGTGGACAAATGGGCGTGAGGGCGATGGAAACGCAGGTGGTCGATGATTTTCTTCGGGGTTTCAGGGCTTTTCGCTTCAGGGCTTTCTGACGTCATGGTGGACTCTGCAAGGCGTGGGGAACAAGGCTCACTATAGCCCCATCCGACGTCGCCTGGCGCCCTCCCTGGCGCTCTCGTCCGGTCCGTTGTGTATCAACTCTGCCCAGCGAACATGCTCACCGCGCGCACCGCCTGATTGGCCCCTTCGCGAATCTGCAGGATCACCGTGCCGGCCTGGTCCGCCAGGTCGACCCCTTTGGCGGCCCGGTCACGGGTGCCGTTCATGCTGTCGATGGCCTTCAGGGTTTCGTTCTGGATCATGCCGATCATCTCGGAAATCTCCGCAGTCGAGCCGCTGGTACGCGCCGCCAGCAGGCGCACCTCGTCGGCGACCACCGCGAAGCCGCGTCCCTGTTCGCCGGCCCGGGCCGCTTCAATCGCCGCGTTCAACGCCAGCAGGTTGGTCTGGTCCGCAATCCCGCGAATGGTGTTGACGATGGCCGTGATCTGTTCGGAACGCTCGCCCAGCTTGGCGATCAGCGTGGAAGAACCTTCGATGTTCGAGGCAATTTCACGCATCTCGGTGGCCGCCTGCTGGATAACCCCGGTACCGTGCTCGGCGACTTTTCGTGTCTCGATCGAGAGGTGATAGGCCTCGGTCGCACTCTTGGCATCCTGTTCGTGTTTCTCGACACCGCCGGTAACGTCCGAGGCAAACTTGACCACCTTGCACAAGCGACCGCCGGCGTCGTACACCGGGCTGTAGCTGGCCTCGACCCAGAGGGTCTGGCCACGCTTGCCGACGCGTTCGAACTGGCCGTTGAAAAACTCACCCTGGTTCAGGCGGCGCCAGAAATCCTGGTACTCGCTGCTGTTGGTGGTGGCCGGCTTGCAGAACATCTTGTGGTGCTTGCCCTGGATCTCCGCCAGGGTATAGCCCATCAGCCTGAGAAAGTTCTGGTTGGCAGAGATGACACTGCCATCCAGGTTGAATTCGATCATCGCCATGGCCCGGTCGATAGCCTGCAACTTGCCGTTGGCCTCGCTCTCCTGTTGCATCCTGGCGGTGATGTCCAAGGCGTAGGTGATGACCTTGAAGAGACTGCCGCTGTCATTCTTGATCGGGTTGTAGCTGGCTTCCAACCAGACGGAGCGGCCATCGGCCGTGACCACCTCGAAGGTCCCGGCTTCGAACTGGCCGGACTTCAGGCGCGACCAAAGCTGGCTGTACTCGCTGCTGCGGGCGTAGGCTGGCGTGCACAGCGTCCGGTGCGCCTGGCCCACCACTTGCTCCTGGCGGTAGCCGGTGACCTTGAGAAAATTCTCGTTGGCGCGCAGGACCGTGCCATTGAGGTCGAACTCGATCACGATCATGGAACGGTCGATGGCCGCGAGTTGGTTGGCTTGCTCGGTGACGGATTGTTGCAGGGTGCTGATGGCTTTCTTATGGGAGGCAAATAGCATGGCGTCTGCTCGGAGAGGGATACAACGTGAGAGTTAGTCCCTGATCATGCGGCTTGCAGCTTGTCCGAGAGGAGCAAGGGAAGTAGCAGCCCGGTACCAGTGCTCCATGACTGGTGGTTCACTGCGGCGTATGCGACCGCAGATTATTTTTGATACAGCCCACCGCACTGCTGCACCCATGACCGTTCGTGGGTTGTGCGAATACCTGTACCCAAGTGATCGTTCAGAAAAACGATGGCTGAATGATGGCTATATGATATTTATTTTCTTATACAAAGCAATGTGTCGCTGTACAAGTTTGTGGGGTGCCTTTCGGACCGGCGGAGTGGTTCAAGCCGGGTTGACCAGGTTGCACGAGGACACTTCAGTACTGTCCTCTTCGGCACTGTTGACCTTGTTGCGTCCGGTGTTCTTGGCGACATACAGCGCCTTGTCGGCTTCGTTCAGCCAGGCGCCGGCATCGTTGAAATCCTTGCGGCAGGAGGCCAGGCCGATACTCAGGCTGACCCGCAATCCCGGGACATCGGCGTTGCGATAGTTGCCGAATGCCTCGCGCAGACGCTCCATCACGTCATTGGCCCGCTCCAGCGACATCTCCGGCAGGATCACGCAGAACTCGTCGCCACCATAACGCCCGGCCAGGTCATCTTCGCGCAGGTTGTCCCGCAGATCCTTGCTCAATTGGCGCAGTACGCTGTCGCCGACCAGGTGGCCGTAGGTGTCGTTGATGGCCTTGAAGTGGTCGATGTCGATGAGGGCAATCACCGCCTGGCACTGGCTGTAGCGGCATTTGTGGAATTTGAGGTGCAGCAGGTCCTTCCAGGAGCCGTGGTTGAGCAAGCCGGTCAGGCTGTCGGTACGGCTCAGGGCGCTGAGGGTGCGCTTGTGTTCGGCCAGGTTGATGGCCAGTTGATAACAACCCATGCCGATCACCAGGGGATAGAAGATCAGCACCGGCAGCACGCTGTAGATCTGTATCGGCGTGGTCAGCGGATTGAAGGCCGGGGCGAAGATCAGCCAGGACACCAGGATGCCGATAGCCTGGGCGACCAGCCCCTGGGCCATCAGTCGGGGTCCGCCGGCGGCGACATTGTGCATGGCCATCAAGGCCAGCATGTTGACGGTGATCAGTGGCGTGAACTGGATGGTTGCGGCCCAGAATCCACCCATCAGCGAATCGATGAGGATATTGCGGCGCTCAGCCCGATAGGGAAAAGGCGAGCGTTTGGCGATCTGATAGGCCAGATGCGGCCAGGCCACGGCATTGAGGGCCAGCAATACCCAGATCCACATCGGCATGGCCAACGGGTAAAGCGCGGCGATTACGCTGAAGCAGCCAATACCAACGCCTACCGTGCGCGGCAGGTAAATGCGCTTGGCAAACGATAGCCCTTTGCCTCGTTGGATTTGCATAGGTTTTTTGCGCCACTTTATTCATCTGAACACCTGGGCGGTGTTCTGCACGGCATGGCCGTTCATCGGATAAGAAGGATCAATATTGTCGAGCATTCCGTAAAGAATAATCAGTGTCCTTCCAAGCCATTTAGAAGGTCTTGAGACGGTTTTGGCGCTCTGCGCCGGCTATTTGACGATTTCGTAGCCCGCGAGAAACAGATCCAGCGACGATTCTATGACGCGGCTCTGGGTCGAGGGATCCAGAGGCGGCTGGCCGAGGCTGATTTGGGGCCAGAAGGCGAAGGTCTTGAGCAGGCCGTGCAGTTGCGCTGCGGCGAAAGCCGGGTCCACGGGTTTGAAGGTGCCGTCGGCCTGGGCATCGCGAATCCACTGGTTGAAGGCTTCTTCCCGTTCTGCCAGGCGCGCGACCATGCCCTGGGCGCGTTCGGGCGAATGGATGGTTGCGGCAATCGCCACCCGGGCGAGGTCAAGGAAGCTGTTTTCACTGAGCAGGTGCAGTTTCAAGACGAGCAATTCGCGTAGTTGCTCACGCAAGCTGCGATCCGAGTGGTAGGACATATCCACTTGTGCCGCACTTTTGGCCCACATGTGGTGCATGATTTCCGCGAACAACTCTTCCTTGCTGGGGAAGTGGTTGTACACCGTGCGCTTGGACACCTCGGCCTTGGCCGCGATCTTGTCCATGCTGGTGGCCTCGAAGCCGTCGGCGCGAAAGGCCTCGATGGCCGCCTGGATGATGGCTTCACGTTTGCGGTCGGTCAGGCGTAGGGGAGCGGTCATGGGCGGCTTCGGCAGGAGAAGAAAAGTTACACTAGGTAGTTTACTTATTGGCAGCCTTGTTGCAAGCTTGAAACTACACGGTGTAGTGTAGTTGCTCTACTCCAGTATTTCATCGGTTCGAGGCTTGCGTGCAGCGGCCCTTGATCATCCAGCAGAAGAACGTGGGAACCCTTGGCGGTTTCCGGGAGTCACCCCGTAATGACCACTCGTTCGCTTGTCCGCGCCAAACCATCGTCCTTGCAGGAGCAGGGCCAGTACCGCAACCATGCACCCACCCCACAGGGCGGGTTTCGCAAGACGTTCGGTATTTTCTGGAAAATGCTCTTTCACAAACCCCGCAATACCCGCCCGGCCGGCAGCGTCCCGGTCCAGGGGCTGACCCGCGAGCAGTTGCTGGCGGCGGAAGATTTCAGTGTCTTCCGTCTTGGCCACTCGACCTTGTTGCTCAAGCTGCAGGGACTCTTCTGGTTGACCGACCCGGTGTTTGCCGAACGTGCATCGCCGGTGCAATGGGCCGGTCCCAAGCGCTTTCATCAACCGCCCATCAGCCTTGAAGAGTTGCCGCCTATCGAAGGCGTGATTCTTTCCCACAATCATTACGACCATCTGGACTATAAGACCGTCCTGCAACTCGCTGCCAAGACACGCTATTTCCTCGCGCCCATGGGTGTCGGCGATCTGCTGATCAAGTGGGGCATTCCCACTGACAAGGTCCGGCAACTGGACTGGTGGGAAGAAACCCAGGTCGGTGGCATTCGCTTCGCCGCTACCCCGGCGCAGCACTTTTCCGGTCGCACGCTGTTCGACAACAACCAGACGCTGTGGGCGTCCTGGGTGATGATGGTGGGCGACCAGCGGATTTTCTTCAGCGGCGACAGTGGCTATTTCGAAGGCTTCAAGCAGATCGGTGAACATTACGGTCCCTTCGACCTGACCCTGATGGAAACCGGTGCCTACAACGTCGATTGGCCCCATGTGCACATGCAACCGGAACAGAGCCTGCAGGCACACCTGGACCTCAAGGGCCGTTGGCTGCTGCCGATCCACAATGGCACGTTCGACCTGTCCTTCCATGCCTGGCATGAACCCTTCGACCGTATCCTGGCCCTGGCCTGGGAACGCAATGTGTCCATCACCACGCCGCGGATGGGCGAAGCCTTCAACCTGCTGCAACCCCATCGCGGTTACGCCTGGTGGCTGGAAGTGGAACACCCGGAAGAGGCGCAAACGCCGATCACGGCGCGCTAGGGTGTCTCACGTGTTGCATTGAATTTTCACTCAGCCTGCAACCGATTGTGTCCGGCGCTTCTGACGGAAGCGCCCATTAGGATGACCGCCGCCAGTGAAATGGATCACTGGCGTTTGGTTTTATCAGGACACGATTGATGTATCGAACCCTCAGAAAGCGCGCCGTGGTGCTCACTCGGTTGGCGTTGCTGCACGCCCTTTGTCTGACACCGCTTATCAGCCAGGCGAATCCCCCCGACCAACCTGTATTTCCGGCGTCAGCCTCGGTTAAAAACGAGGCGTTGGCGGGGATGGTCTATGCCGGTGCCGCCGAGGTGGCACTTGCGCTGGCCGAAGGGCGCTTCACTTCTCAGGAGCTGGTGAGTTATCTCATTTCGCGGGCGGCCGATCTGGACTCGTTCGGGCCGGCCATCGAGGCGGTGATCGAGTTCAATTCCGAAGCCTTGTCGATTGCCCGGACGCTGGACGAAGAGCGTCAGGCCGGCAACCTTCGTGGCCCTCTGCATGGCATCCCGGTGTTGCTCAAGGACAATATCCACACCGCCGACCAGATGCAGACCGCGGCCGGGTCGCTGGCCATGGTCGGGGCCGCGGCAGCTGACGATGCGTTCATCGTGCAAAAACTTCGCGAGCAAGGCGCCATTATCCTGGGCAAGACCAATATGAGCGAGTGGGCGAATTTTCGCGGTGACCAACTGCCTGATGGCTGGAGCGGTCGCGGTGGCAAGACCCGCAATCCCCACGCGCTCGACGGTGATGTCTGTGGCTCCAGTTCCGGCTCCGCTGCGGCGATAGCGGCGGGGTATGCGCCCCTGTCGTTGGGGACCGATACCTTCGGCTCGGTGATTTGTCCGGCGGCGAAGAATGGCATCGTTGGCCTGAGGCCTTCCGTCGGATTGCTCAGCCGTACAGGCATTATTCCCGCTTCCCGCGAACTCGATAGTGCGGGACCGATGACACGCACCGTGCGCGATGCGGCCTTGCTCCTCAATGCCATGGTGGCCCTCGACCCGCAAGACCTGGCGACCGCACAGGTGCCCGTCAGGCAGGACTACACACAAAAGCTCAAAGCCGATGCCTTGCAAGGAAAGGTCATCGGCTATCCCAGCCGCTTCAAGCCGGGTAGCGAAGACTTGAACGAGCATCCGCAGTTTGCCCAGGCCCTGGACACCCTGCGTGGTGCCGGTGCGCAACTGGTTCCGGTTGACCTGAAAGGGACCGATTGGAGCGAAAACGATTGGTCGCGGGTGAGCCGCATGTTCGATATGACGATCAAGCGGGTGTTGCCTGGTTATCTGGCCAGTCGCTCAGGCCTGAAGGTCTCGACCTTTCAGGAACTGGTGGATTACAACGAAAGCAATCCCGGTGCGGGAAACTACAACCAGGACCTGCTCAAGCGAGCGAATGCACTGGCGTTTGACGAAGCCGAATACCTGAAGCTGTCAGACGGACTGGGCGATGAAGCGCGCAGCAACGTCGATAAGCTGCTGGCGGATAACGGACTGGATGCGGCATTGGGGGATCCCCATCCGTTTGCGGTGCTTGAACTGGGCAGTGCAATCTTTGCCGGGTATCCGGGGATTACCGTGCCTTCGGGCATGGATGCCGATGGCATGCCCACTTCGGTGTATTTCTACGGTGCGCGCTGGAGTGAGGCCGAGCTGCTCGCGATTGCCTATGGCTACGAGCAGGCTTCGAATGCGCGACAGGACCCGGACTTTGAATAAGCCCGGGTAGCTGTTCACAGATATTCAGTCATCTGCGGATTCACGATCCGACACGGACACTGTGGGAGCAGGATTTATCTGCGAAGAGGCACTCAAAGCCACCAAAAGCTTCGCGGGTAAGCACCGCTCCCACAGTCTTTATCTGGAGCTTTTCAGATAACGAGCCGCCGGCACCTTGTGCGACAGGTTGGGTTTCAGGGCCTGGCGCGCCTGTTCGAAGGCCTGCCAATCGGCAATATTCGGCAGCGACGGGATAGTAACCAGCTCGCCAAGAGCCAGGCCGGCGAGCGCCGCATCCACCAGATCGTCGCTGTTCATCACAATGTCACCGGGCAGATGCTGGATCGGCAACCCGGCGATGTCCCAGAACTCGGTGCTGATCGCCCCTGGCAATACGGCCTGGACCTTCACGCCTTTTCCGCTCAGTTCGTGATGCAGGGACTGAGTGAAGGCCAGTACAAAAGCCTTGGTTCCGCCATACACACCGTTGAGCAATTCGGGCGTGATGGCGACGATGGAGGCGATATTGACGATCGTCCCTTCAGCGCGGGCCACAAAGTTGGTCGCTGCCGCTTTGGCCAGGTGGGTCAGGGCGACGACGTTCAAGTGAATCATCGCATCCATTTTGTCCTGTTCGGACTCCAGCAGCGAGGTGGTTGCCCCGACGCCGGCGTTGTTCACCAGCAGGGTGATCCGCGAGTCCTGCCCGAGGATTTTCCCGATCCGCTTCAGATCGGCCGTGTCATTCAAGTCGGCCTGCACCACCTCGATGGTCCGTTGGGTGTCCTTGCCCAGCCGTGCGGCCAGTTGCTCCAGGCGTTCGCGGTTGCGGGCCACCAGAATAAGGTCGTAGCCGTCGTGCGCCAGACGGTCGGCATAGACGGCACCGATGCCGGAGGAGGCGCCGGTAATCAGGGCAAAACCCTTCGAAGATGATTGAGTCATTGCAAGGCTCCAGAGTGGTCGACGAGATGTCGGCGTTGCTGGAATTAAGATTATGGTGGTAATTTATTGGCAGCAATGTCATATCTCCCACCTTTTAAGACATTATCGAGTCCTGTCCATGATCCGTATCGGCATTATCCTGTTCCCGGGTTTCCAGGCGCTGACGTTGGCGACCGGTACGGTTTTCGAGCACGCCAACCTGGAAGTCGAGCGCGAGGTCTACCAGGTGGACCTGCTCTCCGAACACGGCGGTACGGTCAAAAGCTCCATCGGCTTCAGCGTCGAGACCCAGCCCTTCGGTGTGCAGGATTACGACACGCTGGTGGTGGTGGGTGATAACGACCTGGTGCCAGGAACGGCAGGCCTGATTGACTACCTGCGAGGCGCACCGGCTTTTGCCCGGCGTATCACCTCGGCTTGTACCGGCTCGTTTCACTTGGCGGCGGCCGGTCTGCTCGAGGGGCGACGAGCGACCACCCATTGGTATCACGCGCGGATCTTCAAGCAACTGCATCCGGCTGTTCGACTTGAAGAGGATCGGATCTTCACCGTGGATGGTCCGATCTGGACTTCGGCTGGCATGACGGCCTGTATTGACCTGGCATTGGCCCTGGTAGAGCAGGACCTGGGAGTGGAAGTGACACGCAATCTTGCTCGCACGCTGGTGGTCTATCACCGCCGGGCGGGTGGCCAGTCGCAGTTTTCCGCATTGCTGGACCTCGATCCGAAGTCTGATCGTATTCAGAGCGCCCTGGCGTTTGCCCAGGAGAACTTGCGGGAAGATTTATCCGTTGAGCAACTGGCGCAAGTGGCTCACCTCAGTCCGCGTCAGTTCAGCCGGCTGTTTCGTGCCGAGACCGGCCAATCGCCGGCCAAGGCGATTGAACACCTGCGCCTGGAAGCGGCGCGGTTGATGATGGAATCGGGCTGGCACTCCATCGATATCGTCGCCCGCGACACTGGCTTCGCCGATCCGGAGCGCATGCGCCGCGCTTTTCTGCGCGCCTATGGCCAGCCACCGCAGGTGATCCGGCGCTCGCTGCAATTGCAGATGTAGCCGTTGCACGGAAACACCTCGCTCAGCGCGCGGGATTTTTCGTACAGACCCCAGGCCAGTAGGGGTCTACCATGAGTTCGAGACTGGAAGCAGAGCGTCAGGAACAACCATGACCCATCGAATTCATCTTTTCGGCGCGTCGGGCTCCGGCACTACGACCTTGGGCATGGCGCTGGCCGAGCGTCTGGAAATTGCCCATTTTGACTCGGACAACTTTTACTGGCAGCCCGCCGACAAGCCTTTCAGTTGCAAGCGTCCCCGTGACCAGCGGGTGCAGTTGCTACGTGAGCAACTGGCCCGGCAGGACAACTGGGTGCTCTCCGGCTCGCTCTGTGGCTGGGGAGATCCCCTGATTCCGGCGTTCACCCTGGCGATTTTCCTGCGCCTCGACCCTGAGGTCCGCTTGCAGCGTTTGCGCGTTCGTGAGTTCCAGCGCTACGGTGCGCAGATCCTCGAAGGGGGAGAGCGATTTGTCGCGACTCGTACCTTCCTGGACTGGGCGGCCGGCTACGATAGCGGCGACCATGGCACCCGCAGTCTCAAACGGCATGAAACCTGGATCAGGAGCCTGCCATGTCCGGTGCTACGGCTGGACGCTACCGATTATCCGGTGGAGGCGTTGGTCGAACAGGTGATGTACGCGCTGGAGCGGCCGGCTGCATCGCTGTAAGCCGATTATTCGATCAGTTCGTAATCCTTGCGCTCGATCGGGTCCGGTGTGGTTCCGCGGATATTCATGCCACGTCCGGGGGCAAACCCGGGGAAGAACACCAGGCCTTCTGCCTCGAAACGAAAGGCCAGGGCCAGCCGGGTAACATCCTTGAGTGATTCCCCCGCCTCGAAGCGATGGATGGCCGCGACCGAGACGCCAGACTCCCGGCTCAGATGCTCATGACTCCAGCCCAGCATGACGCGCGCCTGCAGGCAGTGCCGGGGCGTGAATTGATGCAAAACGATGCGTTCAACGGTGGTCCTCATCACATGACTGGCGGCTTGGCTGGACATGGCTCTCTCCGGGTTTGATCGGCTGATTTGAAAGTACTGTGTTTTTGTACAGTTGTTTTCGGGGCGGATCAAACGTTTTTTTCAGCATTCCGATTATCGGTATCGGGCTGTTGTGTTCGTAAGGATTGGACCTGCCCATGTGCAGGCATTGACCGTGCGACATGCCTTGTCACGGCCTTTCTTTGCTTGGTAAAAACAATGTTGTGTAGGGTGTGTATTTTTGGCTTGATGTGATTCACGCGCGTGTGTACCTTACACAACAGAGCTCAAGGAGTGAGCATGCGAAGCGGAGAGGTCATTGAACTGATCGAAGCCGATGGTTGGTATGAGGTGGCGGTGAAAGGAAGTCACCACCAATTTCGGCACCCGAGCAAGACAGGCCGCGTCACTGTTCCCCATCCCAAAACGGAAATTCCGAAGGGAACACTCCACAACATATTGAAGTCGGCTGGCCTCAAGGGCACAGCGTATAGCGATGGCAACCGTAATGACGTGTTTCCATATGGGCGAGGTATCCAATGAAATTTCCAGTGGTACTACACAAAGAGGCGGAATCAGACTACGGCGTGACCGTGCCGGATGTGCCAGGTTGTTTTTCTGCCGGAAGCACTTTTTCCGAAGCGCTGGAGAATGTGCATGAGGCCTTGGCCTTGCATTTCGAGGGTTTGCTGGCTGACGGTGAGCCGTTACCCCATGCGCGGGAGGCCGATGTCTATCTGGATAACCCGGACTATGCCGGCGGTCTCTGGGCCATCGTCGACTTCGATGTGACGCCTTACCTGGGCAAGTCGGTGAGATTCAATGCCTCGTTGCCCGAGCACCTGCTTGAGCGGATCGACGAACGTGTCCAGAAGGATCATCGCTACGCCTCGCGCTCGGGGTTTCTGGCGACGGCGGCGTTGCGCGAGTTGTATGCCTGATGGGTTGCAAAGGGAGAGATGTATCAGCCAGAGTGGCCGGTCTCAACAGGAGATAGAACGATATGGCCGTCCGTTGTACATCACTCGAAGAAGTCCGCGAAAACATCGACCGTCTGGATCGGCAGATCGTAACGCTGCTGGCCGAGCGGGGTACCTATGTCACTGAGGCCGCGCGCTTCAAGAAAGACAGCGATGCAGTCAGGGCTCCACAGCGCGTGGAGCAGGTCATCGCCAAGGTGCGGGCATTATCCGAGGAGTACGCCGCCAATCCCGATGTGGTCGAACAGGTCTACCGGGCCATGATTGCGGCGTTTATCGAGCAGGAACTGCAAGAGCATGGAAGCGCTCGCCACTTATCGTCGTCCTCCTAGCATCAACCTATAGGTTTCGAGGGCGGGGTCCGGTTGAGCAAAAAACTTTACCGAACCTCGGAAACCATCATTGATCGCTATTTCTGGAAGGGCCATTCCGGTCAGTTTTTCTGCCTGGAATGACACCTCTTCGGCCAGTTTCAGAATTTCAGCCGGAAAGGCTGGCATGAGAGGCTAAAACCAGTGGTTTCCTGTGACTAAATCAGGCGCGATGTTGATCGTCAAATGGATCGGATGAGCTCTCAACCCAGTCTTCAATCCGCAGCCCTAATACCCGTTCAAACTCACGCTGGTTGTTGGTGACTAAAATCAGCCCCAGCGAACGGGCGTGTCCGGCAATCATCTGATCATAGGGGCCAATCGGCCTCCCGGCCGTGGCTAGTTCAGCACGCAGCTGACCTGTGTGCGCCGCTGCGCCTTCGTCGTATTTCACTATTTCCAGCCGTGCCGCGAAGCCCTCGACAACTGCCAGGTTACGCTCGGGATTGGCTGACTTCTCCGCTCCGTAGATCAACTCCATCAGGGTTACCGAGCTGATGCACATCTGCCCATGATGGCGCGTGAATACCTCACGAACCTGCTGGGGCCGATTCTTGATTGTGAAAATGCAAATATTTGTGTCGAGCATGAATTTGAGCATTAAAAGGAATCCCGCACCTGATCGGCGGGTTGCTCACGCTCAGTCATGAAGTCGGCAGTCACCCCCTCACCCTCAAACCAGCTATCCCATGATTCGCCAGCGGGGGTGATAATCCTTGTTCTGCCGATTGCAATGACATCGACGCGCTTCACGTCATCAGGCAGCGCTGCAGCTTTGGGCAATCTCACCGCCTGGCTACGGTTACTCTGAAAAATCGAGCCTTGTTCCACGATACACCTCGGGATATGTCGGACGTATATCCCATAATATTCCCTCGCTGGGATATGTCAATGGGATATACGTAGGCGTTCACAATGCGACACGACGCCGACGTGGAAGCATCTGATCATGAAAACCAAACGGACATCCTTCGGCAATCAGTCCTACGTTTAAGTCAGAAAGATCATCTGGCACCTGCCCACTATGGCGAATTGTTCCAGATGGAGAGGCGGGCTTAGAGTTTGAGTCACTCGCTGGATAATCTGGCGAGAAGGGTTTCGCAGCCCTTTTGCACAACACGAAAAAGCATCATGAAAGCGTTGGCGGCTGTATTTCTGCTGCTCGTTTCATGGTGGCTGTGTGTGGGAGGCTTTCGAGCCTGCCGATTTCCGTGTTTGTCGGTCTGCGAACCCGCGCACAGCTGCCACCCAATTCGTTTCGCAGTGAAGGGCGGTCATTCTCCAGTAACACGGAGTTTTACGATGAATACCGAGCATACCCCCAGGCGCTTTATCCCGATGGACAGCGTATCCACTGAGTTCCCTGTTCTCTACATCGACCGCAATGCCCCGCTGGTTGATCTGCATGCCTGCGTCAGCGAGCGCATGCGGGCGGTCAATAAACTGATGATCCTGTTCACCTGCAGCCGGCTAAGCGATAGCGACTCGCGAGACCTGGGCAATATCGCCTCGATCTCGCGGTTGTTGCTACAGGATGCCAGTGACGTGTTCGATGTAATCGAAACGCGAGGGCTGGAAGCGAAGCACCTGGCTTCATAACGCAGTGATCAGACGCAAACGAAAAAGCCCTGAACAGGTTCAGGGCTTTTCGGTATTCCAGGCTATTCACCCAGGGTGAACAGCGGCATCAATCCCAGCTCAATGCCCCGCCAGTCTGATACTCGATCACGCGGGTCTCGAAGAAGTTCTTCTCTTTCTTCAAGTCCATGATCTCGCTCATCCATGGGAACGGGTTGGTGGTCCCCGGGTACTCTTCCTTCAAGCCGATCTGCGACAGACGACGGTTGGCGATGAACTTG
>NZ_PHSU01000037.1 GCF_002814235.1 Pseudomonas sp. QS1027
TGCTAAAGGGGGACGGATTTATTTTAATTTTTACATCAGTAGTTCAGCCGAATGGGACGGTGAAGTCTATAGGTCCGCAAGATTTTGCACCGGTTAAACAGGGTGGGGTGAAATGGTAAGTGAAAATAATACGGACCTAAAGGGGGCGGATTTATTTTTATGAATAAGGTAGTGCTCCTGCCAGGTACGTCGAAAATAAATCCGTCCCCTTTGTCCGCGTCCCCTTTGTCCGGTCCCCTTTGTCCGTGGTTGAGTGAGGGGGTTCCTTCTTCGATTAGAGCGCATTCACGGCAAGATCCGAAGCGCTCGTATGCGACGGCGATCCGCTTCGATGTTATGGAGGCTTATCTGTTGAGTCTGATTGAAAAAATTGAACAATAATGAGGGCGAGTATGAATGTCCTCAAAGAGTGGTTGTATGAGTGGAAATAAGATTGATTTATCGGTTTTTTGTATGAGGGCAAGAGGGTTTCTATCCCAAGGTCGGACTGATGATGCGCTTGGTTTATACGGGGATGTCATTCAGGTCGATCCAGACAATGCTTTGGCTTATGCTGATCGTGGTACCGCGTATGCGATGCTGAAAAAATTCGATATGGCGCTCATTGATCTGGAACGAGCTTTTGTGCTGGGGTATGCAGATGCACTAGCTTATAGTGCGATGGCTACGATTTATTTTGAATTGAAGCGATTTTCAGATACGCTCAAATATTTTGCTAAAGCTATCGAGCTGGATCCGAATCACCCATTGATTTACTACAATAGATCTAGTGTTTTGCACGCGCTGGGTGATAATGAGGCTGCCATCGTGGACCTTGAAAAGTGTCTCGGATTCAATCCGGATGAGAATTTCAAAAAAATGATTTTGAGTCGTCTTGATTTGCTGAAAACTCAGTAATGTCCCTAAAAATGATAGATTTATTTTTATGTGGGTAGGTGGTAAATTTTCCAGCTGTATCTGAGAATAAATCCATCTCTTTTTGATTTGAATCCGCCGCCCCTTATTCTCGTAGTTGCAGATTACGTGAGAAATTAACAGGTAGCGTTGCCTGCTCCTGAGATGCTTCAGTCGGACAGAAAGTGATTTTCAATATTGTACATGGAGTGTTCATGAAAAAGACGTCGCTGTTAATGTTGAGCCTGATTCTGATATTGCCTGGGTGTAAATCCAACGTCAGAAACTCTTCCCCAAGTTTGCTCAACGACGGTATCCAACTGGGTCAGAGCAAAGTGACTGTCGACGCGCAGCACGCCAAGGTCATCATGAAAGCGTCGGGTGCCACCTTCCCGGTAGAGTTTTCGATCAGGCGTGCAAAGGACCCTGACCAGCGTATGGATGTACAGGGAACCGTAGCGGATACCGGCCGAGGCAAGGTGTTCGGCTGGATTGCCAAACTCAACGAAACGGTTCACAGCGCAACGTTGAAGCACTTCCCGCAGCTTGAAGTACAGGCCGACGCCGATCAATCGTTCGAGGTGTTGGGTTACGCCAGTGGCGAAAGCATTGGCAGTCTCTACCGATGTGGCCCGCTCAGAAGCATATTCACACCGGAGCGAAGCAAGGTCTATCTGGTGGAGTTTCAGTTTGTGAGTGACCGCTGTGAACAGCATGTCTACGATGTCACCCAGTCAGAGGCGCGTATTCCCGTGGCAAGCGTATCGGGTCTTTGAGTCCGATTTGAGAAACCGAAGGCTACCTCTCAAGGGAAACCATGCAGAGACTTTTTACCCCGCTCATCACCTTCTTCTCCGGTATTCGCTCGATTGCCCTCATCGTGTTTGGGGTAGCCTTCCTCGTTTGCGCTGGCATGGCGCTTTACGATGCCGCCACGCTTTGGCAAGCGCGTGGCTGGCCATCGGTCGAGGCTCGAGTCGATCAATGCACGATGAACATGCACTACAGCAAACAGGACTCGTGGTGGGACGTCTCGGCTACATTCAGCTACGGGGACGGCTTCGCCCGCCACTACCAGGAAACGTGGACGCCGCCAGATACGCCGAGGTATAGCCGTCACCCTGACCCTGTTATCAGCGAGAGTGAGCAGAGCTCGCTCGCGAAACGATTCTGCGACAAGGCGGCAGCCGAAGGGCTGAGGGTGTCGCCAGACCATCCATGGATGGCCTGGAGAAGCGAAGCTGTCGCGACGGGGGAGTGGAAGACGAATGTTGTGATGATCTCTGTGTGTGGTCTGGGCGCAGTGATTCTTATTGCCCTGGGCGTGTCGCTATGGCCGGGAAGGGAAGCGGCGGTGAAGGCGGCCGGTCGAAGAAAACGCCTTCAGGCGGCGAGGAAGAAGGTGTAAAAGGTCGCGGATTCGAAGGGCACTCACTTAAGCGATGTGCCGCCGAAGATCGTGCATTGCCTGCGGGCATGATCTTCGACAGCGCGGGAAGCACCCGCAATACGTGGTATTCCGGCCACCGATCAGCGTCAACCGATGGTCAGTTCGAACGTAGCGACCCCCTCGATCCCCGCGCTGACCCGATCCCCCGCGACCAGGGCACCAACGCCTGCCGGTGTACCGGTGAAGATCAGGTCGCCGGCCTTGAGTTCGACCGAGCGCGATATATGGCTGATCACATCCGGCACTGACCAGATCTGATCCGCCAGGTCGCCGCGCTGGCGCTCGACATCGTTGACCTTCAGCCAGATCGCGCCGCTTTGCGGATGCCCCAGCCCAGTGGCGCGGCGCAAAGCGGTGCAAGGCGCCGACTCGTCGAAACCCTTGGCCCAATCCCACGGCCGTCCGAGCTTCTTGGCCTGGGCCTGGATATCCCGGCGTGTCAGGTCGAGGCCGACGCCGTAGCCCCATACATGGGCGAGAGCGTCGTCCGGGTCGATATCCGTGCCGCCTTCACCGATGGCCACCACCAGCTCGATTTCGTGGTGCAGGTCCTGGGTCAGTGGTGGGTAGGCGATCACGCCGCTGGCCGGGACCACCGCATCGGCGGGTTTCATGAAAAAGAACGGCGGTTCGCGGTCCGGGTCGTGGCCCATTTCCCGGGCATGTTCGGAGTAGTTGCGGCCGACGCAGAACACTCGGCGAATCGGAAAGCGCGCCGACTCGCCTTCTACAGCCAGGGATGGGATGGTCTGGGGGGCGAACACATAATCGCTCATGGTATTTCTCCTCGTTGGAATCGGGCCGTGGGTCCGTGGCCATGGCTCAAGTGTGGAGGAGTGGTGCGGCGGGAAATTGGACAAATCCAGCAGGCTTCTGGATTTTGCACGGCAGCGAGGTGCCGTCGGGTCGTGCTTGCAGAAAAACAAAACCCGGCGATAGCCGGGTTTTGTGTGAGACGCCTTGCGTGACTCAGTTATCGCGAGTCTTCAGGCGCTCTTCGGCAGGGCATGGTGGGAGGCCCATTCCGACTTGAGCGATTGCAGCACGCGAGCCATGAAGTCTTTGTCGGCTGCGGCTTTCTTGCCGACATAGCCCTGGCCCCGGCGGTACATCTTGATGCAGGCGAACAGCGCGGGCTGGGCCTGGCTGAAGGCGCGCTCGTCGGCGTAAGGCGAGCGAGCGTCGAGTTTCACGTCTCCGGTCTGGCTGATCCAGAGAATATGGTCGTCAAGGCTGTCTTTGCGCGATGCGAACAGGCCAGCCAGTTGATCGATAGTCGTTTGATTGTTCAGATTCATGTTAAAGCCCCTTTGACCACTCGTTAATCTGTCTGGTTTACGTGTGTATCGTTGCCAAGACGGCGAATTGCTGCGGTGCCGCACACGGACAATGGTGTCCGTCGAGTGTGGCGCCGGCCCTGGGCGCGATTTATGTAGCGGGGTTCAAACCCTGCTACACGCAACGTTTCAACGATAAGAAGCAGCAGCGCAATCCTTAGAACGGCGCTGACGACAGTAACGAAGTCAGCCACAAGCATTTTGAGGACGTTAGGCCAGTGCTTCTCGTCCGTTGGGACGATCACGCCAGGTCAGCTTCATCAATCTGCCTTGTGGGCAGTACAGATCCGGAACAGCTCGACGGCTTGTCGAGCCTGTTGTAACAACAGCTTTTGCAGCGCTCCCGATCGGGGAGGCAGGTCCATCATGCAAGCGCGGAAAGAAGGCGTCAACCATTTTGTAGTGAATATTTTTAAGCACTACATATTGCAAAGTCACGATTTCTTACAACATTGGAAAAGGGCTGGATGGACGAAATGTGACCGGTAAGTCTTGGTTTCAGAGGATTACCTAGTAACGCCGGTGGGTTCGACACGTGTCGTACTGTTGCAGCCTGCGTAACAGACCTTTCTGGATCTGCCGATGTAAAACGGCGGGAGACTGGCCTAAGCTCGGTAGCTTCTGAATCAGCCTCGGGAAACACGATGTCACAGCTATTTCCGACGACGCGCCTGCGTCGCCTGCGCCGAAATGAAAGCCTGCGGGGCCTGTTCCAGGAAACCGAGTTCAGCCTCAATGACCTGGTGTTGCCGATTTTCGTCGAGGAAGGCATCGACGACTTCGTGCCCATCACCAGTATGCCCGGGGTGATGCGGATCCCGGAAAAGAAACTGGCGAGCGAGATCGAGCGTTATGCCCGCGCCGGTATCAAGTCGGTGATGACCTTTGGCGTGTCCCATCACCTGGACGCGACGGGCAGCGACACCTGGAACGAGCAGGGTCTGGTCGCGCGCATGGTGCGGATCTGCAAGGACACTGCGCCGGAAATGCTGGTGATGTCCGACACCTGTTTTTGCGAGTACACCTCCCATGGTCACTGCGGCGTGCTGCATGGTGACGCGGTCGACAACGATGCGACCCTGGAGAACCTCGGGCGCCAGGCGGTGGTGGCGGCACAGGCGGGGGCTGACTTTATCTCGCCGTCAGCGGCCATGGACGGCCAGGTCCAGGCCATTCGCAGTGCCCTGGACGCCGCGGGTTTTCTCGACACCTCGATCATGGCCTATTCGACCAAGTTCGCCTCGGCCCTCTACGGCCCGTTCCGCGAAGCGGGCGGCACGGCCCTCAAGGGTGATCGCAAGGCTTACCAGATGAACCCGATGAACCGGCGCGAAGCGGTGCGTGAATCCTTGCTGGACGAGCAGGAAGGGGCCGATGTGCTGATGGTCAAGCCGGCCGGCGCGTACCTGGACATCATTCGCGATATTCGCGAAGCGTCACGCCTGCCCCTGGCGGCGTACCAGGTCAGCGGCGAGTACGCGATGATCAAGTTCGGTGCCCAGGCCGGGGCCATCGACGAGCATCGCATCGTTCGCGAAAGCCTGGGCGCCATCAAGCGCGCCGGGGCAGACATCATCCTGAGTTACTTCGCGATGGACATTGCCCGCGACGGGATCTGAGTCGCGTCGAAGTTGCACCGTGGATACTCGGTTTGTGTGTTCATGGCAGACGAACAATCGGCGGGCTGGGCGGCGTTAGGCTGCGTCCCTCACTACTCAGAGGGTCAAGCCATGTATGTCATCACCGGTGCAACCAGCCGTACAGGTCACCAGATCGCCCGTCGCCTCCTGGCGGCGGGCCAGTCGGTGCGGGTGATCGGCCGCAGTGCCGAACGCTTGCAAGCGCTTGCCGACCTGGGCGCCGAGGTCGTCGTTGCCGAGCCCGCGGACGCCGTGGCGCTCACCCAGGCCTTTCGCGGTGTGAAAGCGGCCTGGATCATGCTGCAACCGAACTACATCATCGACAGCCCGGACTTCCGCGCTTTCCAGGACAGCGTCATCGGTGCGCTCTCGGCGGCATTGCTGCAGTCTTCGCTGACCCATGCGGTGGTCCTGAGCAGTTGGGGCGCCGACTTGCCGTCAGGCAATGGTCCGGTTGCCGGGTTGCATGCCCTGGAGCGGCGCCTGGCGGCTCATTCGAGCTTGAATGTGTTGAACCTGCGAGCGGGCTACTTCATGGAGAACACCTTGTCCTTCGCCGACTCGATCCTGGCCGAACAGGCGGTGCTCAGTCCATTCGATCCCAAGGTGCGGATGCCGCTGGTGGCCATTGAGGACATCGTCGAGGCGGCGGTTGAACACCTGCTGAGGCTGGACTTCAGCGGACAGCAGGCGCTGGAGCTGCAGGGTCATGAGGATCTTTGCCTGGGCGAAGCCACCCGCCGGATCGGTCAGTTGATCGGGCGTCCCGACCTGGCTTTTCGCCAGATCAGTGAGCAGGCCTTCGTCGATGGACTCCTCGCCGCCGGAGCCTCGACCAGCATTATCGGGTTGATGTGCGAAGTGGTCGCGGCCATCAACGGCGGGCAGATCCGCGCACGACAGCCGCGCAGCAGCAAAACCACGGGCACCGTGCGTTATGAGGACTTTGTCCGCCAGTCGTTGCTGCCACGTTTGAACGGTCTTCAGGTCTGAAGAAATAGCGGATTGCGTTCGACCAGCTCTTCCAGCCAGTCGATAAACACCCGGGTCGCCTGGGGCAGGTTGCGTCCCTGGGCAAAGAGTACTGAAACCGGGGTCGGTGGGGTTCTGAACGCTGTGAGCACTTCGCGCATGCGTCCGCTTTGCAGGTAGGGGCGAACCAGGAACTCGGTCAGTTGAACCAGGCCAAGGCCTTCCAGCACGCAATGCAGGTAGGCCTCTGTATCGTTCACGCACAGCCGTCCGGCGAACTCCATCGAGCGGGTCTGCTGTTCTATCTGAAACTGCCAGGCTTTTGGCCGCCCCGTCAGCGCGGCCTGGTAGTTGATGATCTGGTGCTGCGCCAGGTCTTCCGGTGTCTGCGGTGTGCCATGGCTGTTGAGGTAGGTCGTGGCCGCGCAGGTCATCCATTGCACGGCGCCCAGGGGCTTGGCGATCAGGCTCGAGTCGGGCAGTTGTCCGCTACGGATTACGCAATCCACGCCTTCGCCAACCATGTCGATGGGTTTGTCGCTCAAGCTCAGGATCAGCTCGATTTCCGGAAAGCGCTGCTGGAAATCCTTGAGTCGCGGCCATATCAGGGCCTTGGCCAGGGCACCGGGCATATCGACACGCACCCGTCCCCGGGGGGCGGTGCTGGTGTCGCGCAACTGCTCTTCGAACGCATCCAGCTCAGCGAGCCATTGGACGCAGTGTCGATAGTATTGCTCACCCCGGTCGGTCAGGCTCAGGCTGCGGGTTGTGCGCAGCAGCAGGGCAAAACCCAGATGCGCCTCCAGTTGCTTGACCAGGCTGGTCACGGAGGAGCGCGGCAACGACAAGGCCTGAGCGGCGCGGGAAAACCCCTGGCTATCGACCACCCGCACAAAGGTGCGCATGGCGTGAAAACGGTCCATTCAGTCAGCCTGTGGTCGGTGGAGTGGCAACGTTGCCTCAAGAGGGGAGTCGGGGCAAGGTGTTCGGGTAGTGGTGAGTGCCGGACGACTCAGTGCCGCGCGCAAAGAAAAAGCCCGGCTGGTAAGGCCGGGCTCTTGGCTGGATGCTGCGGTAAAGCGACTCATGCACGATTCTGGATCAGACGATCGGAGCCACCTTCGGCGACACGACGGTCGATCAGACGGTCAGAACCACCTTCGGCGACGCGGCGGTCGATCAGACGGTCAGAACCACCTTCGGCGACACGGCGGTCGATCAAACGATCAGAACCACCTTCGGCGACG
>NZ_PHSU01000038.1 GCF_002814235.1 Pseudomonas sp. QS1027
TAAGTAAGTGCCATTCAAATCTGTCCCCTTTTTCGTCGTCGGGGCCAAGAGGGCTTACAACCTTGACTCGATACCGGCTAATGGGTGTCCCCTTTTCGGCTTTACCGCGCTAGTCACATCAAGTTGACTGGCCGGTATACGAATCACACTGCAATACGCAACATTTTGACCTCTTGCGTCTCAACATCCAGACACACAACGCATGCCACTAAGGTACCTTTATCGATGGCATTGTCGATCTTTCTCGCGAGCTGAGCGGTTTCTTGCAGGCAGTTCAAACTCATAACCAAGGTATTTAGCCAGGGCTTAGAATACTGCGTATGTGGCCCAAGCGACGCAGTGTCAAGCTGTAAACCACCCTGTGCATCGAGAAACTTCAACCCGAGGAGCAACGTTACGTTGCTATCACTTTCGAAAATAGCAAGTTGATCATTATTGTAATCACCACCGTAACGTCCCGGGATAAGTGCTGCTCCTTGCCGCAGCACCAAAGACTCGAATAGTTGTGTTCTCTCTTTGGCCTTCTCCGAAAGATGGTTCATATCGTTCTCAAAAAACTGAAATACGGATCATAGTGGTCCAATGCATTGACCGGAAGCCATTGCGCCGGAATGAAAGGCGTCTCACATTTCACCTCATAACCACTACGCCAGGCAATTTTGGCGTAAATGACGCCGAAGGTTGAAATCAGTCCCTCGGAATATCCGTTCTCGCTACTGAGCCTTTTTCTTATGGATGCCGCCGACGTCAACTCAAGCAAAGCGTGCTCCATGGCAGGCTTGTCCCCATTGGCTAGAGCCATGAAAAACTCATTGTCCAACAAGAACATCTGCTTCGCCCCTTTAGGCGGCTTTTCCCTCATTAATAGGCAGCGCTCACTCAACCGCCTCATGTCCCCTTTGGCCGCCAATACAATCTGATAAGCCAGAAAGTCGGCCGTGGTGGTTGATTGAATGCGTTTTTCATCGACTATATCGCGGCACTGACAGAACCAATCGATGAGCATTTCATTATCCGAAACCAGTGCCCTCATGAAATCCAGCGTTTTAGGAAGGAAATTTATTTTGTCGCTCTGCAACGAGAACTGATATCGATGCAATGACTCAGCGACAGAGAACCAGCGCTTCATTTCCTCAAGATCAGCGGTCTCGAACCAAGCGAGCATTCCCCGAGCAAATGCATAGGACGAAAGCCTTTCGGCACACGCAGCAGGATTTCCCCGCTGATTTTCTATATTCGTCACATAACCTTGCACATCAAAACCACCCTCAAGATGTGACTTGATATGTTCCAACCTGGCCTCGGCCTTGGCAGCTGCCGCACCGTATGCGCTCCACACACTCACGCTATAAACCTCACTTCAACTTCGCGATGATCAACTGCCCTGACTCACGGTCCACACCAGCGACCCCCTTGGTCAGGGTTCCATTTTTCAGTGCCTTGTCAACCGCCTTAAATGCCGCTGACTCCTTGTCAAGGCTGCCCAACACTTTTTCAACCCATTTGTCAGACATCTGAACGATATCATTGGCGTCACGTGACAATGAGATACCGCCATTTATCTGCTTGGAGTCGAGCAGGATAACGGACTCTCCGTCAGCGCTCATATATACATGGTCAAACCCATTGTTGCTTCCGTATTTCCCCCCGTCCAACGGCTGAAGCCCCTGCCGCTGGCTAACCGATTCCACCAGCTCCTCCGTGAGTGCGCCTGAGCGATCGACGCCGCTAGCAACTTGCTGAGCCAATGCCCTTTCCGTTGCAGTCAGATCGGTAATAGCATAACCGCCAGCGTTCAGCTTAGTCGCACTAACATAGCCTCCGGCGGTTGGCTCTAGCGCGGACAGCTCATCGATTGCCGGAACACCTGACTTGATCGGCTCGGGCTTTGAAATGACAGGCCGATTAGGCGTTACAGTCGCCTCGCCATCAGTAATGGCACTGCCAGGATTCAAGTTTTTCGCCGATCTAGTTTCGAGTTCAGCAACTCGCTCTCCCAACTCGGCACTGTCCTTGAGAACCAGTTTACCCAACGTCTTACTGGACACCTCGATCCCGACCTTAGCCAGTGTCACGCCTGCCTTGGCAGCACCGCCGATACCCGTCACAACACTGCCCACGGTGTAGATCAATAACCCGAGGTCACGCCCCAGTTGAACAGCCTGCTCATCCCCCCCTGTCTCCAGAGCAATCTTCATCCGGTCGATGCTTGCTACCAAGCTATCAGCCGCAGCGGTACCAAGCTTCGCTCGTACCTCATCGCTACTGACAACAGAAGCCAATCCGCTCAATCCCTCGATAGGGTGGGCTAGAAACTGAGAGAGCCCCTCCACATCCTGCAAGCCACCTTGGGTGATACCCAAGCCGATACCGCTAGAGGTCAAAAGGTCCTGCTTCACCGAAACACCGGACCATTTAGCCAGGACCGCAGCCTTGGCGACGAGCCCCACGGCTTCATCCATTTCCTTATGGGCTTGTACAAGCTGCTGCGTCGCCAACCAGTTATTATCTACGTTGGCGGTTGCTGTATTGTTTGCAATGGCGGCGTCGTTCGGGTCGCTTCCCGCCGCAATTCCGGTCACCAGACTAGTAATGATATTGCGCTTGGCTTCACGCTCGGACTGTGTTTCGTTTGGATCGGTATCCTTGAACAGATTGGTCAGGACGCTACTGGCCGCACCGCCCATTGCACCCGATGAGCAGCCCTGGCTGCTGGCCACCGCTCCCGCACAACCCAAGATCGCATGCAGCGCCGTATGTATCGGATCACCCTCCTTGATATCGCCCTTGAGGACCAGTTTGCCAATGTAATCTGCCCCTTGCTGCTGGACGTAGTTGACCACCATATTTTGTGCAAACTGGCTCGTACTGCCGGTTACCCCGCCACTGACACCAGCCACCAACGCCGTTGTGATCTGGCGATAGGTGCCCCCTGCCCCCCAGTCGTTGGCAATATCTCTGGCCTGACGATTGAGCTCAATCGCATTATCTATTAGAGCCTGACGTTTCTCGGGGGACAATGTAGGATCATTGGCTGCTGCAAAGGCTGCGTCGGCCAACGCTTTTTCCTTGTCAACTTCATTGGCTCGAGACTCCAGATAGACGCCAACGTTCTGCACAAACTTGGCCGTGATATCAAACCCAGCCTGAATCTCCTGCTGATTGAAAATCGGCTTGAGCTTGTTACTGCCATCCCTGTCGCTGGAGACGTCGGTATTGATCGCCGCAATCGCCTGCGCCGCCGTCTGCCCCGTCAATGCCTGCTGTTTCGAGTCATCGTTGATCTTGACGGTCGCACCGCTGATGCCGCTCTGAGTCGTACTGCTCGACTCCCCACTGGCAATCAGGGCAATCGGCGCATTGGCGCTGACATTTCCATTGCTCGGGACCGGAGTTCCAGGAGCACCAGCCTGTTGGTTACCCTTGGCATCACGACCAATATCCCCGCCAACGCCACCACTCAACCCAATGCTACTGGCGTCGTACTCTGCTTTGTTCCTGATATCAGAGGTCGTCAACGTACCGGTGGATAGGCTGTTCTTCCCATCCTTGACGGCCTGATCGGTACTGGCAATCACTGCGCCATTGAGAGAGGTGTTGCCTTTGACATCGACCTGGAAGCCATCATCGCCAGCCTTGATGCCCGTCTGCTCACTGACACTGGCATAGTCGCTGTTCATCTTCTGCTGGTTAAGGCTCGCCGTGCCACTCACGCCGTAGCAGAACGGCGGAATACAAATACTCACACCGACACTGGCATCTATTTGCTTGGAGCTGAATTTGCTGGTGTCCTGCACACTGGACAGGTTCAGGTCACCACCAACATTGGCTTGTACTTGATTGGCAGTGACCACCGCGCCCTTAAGATTGGTGTCGCTACCGCTGTCGAGCGTGGCCTTGTTGCCGGCTTTGAGCTGAGTATTGGTCTGGGTTACATCGCGACCATCGGACTTGCCCATTCCCTTGTTGGCCGCCAGGTCCAACGTGAAGCCGTTTTGTTGGCCTACGCTGAAACCAATGCCAATACTCGCACCGCTGTTGCCATTGGTGCCGTTTTGCGTCGCCGTGTTTTGCGCGGAGAGTAGATTGATGTCGCCATCAGACTTCAAATTGATGTCATGTCCGGCATCGATGCGACTACCTAACACATTCAAAGTGCTGTCCTTGCCTGCACCCGAAGCGGTGACGTTGACATCACCACCTGCCGCCAGGCTACTGGACACTACGTTCTGGCCGGATTGACTGCTTTCAGTGTGGCTTTCGCTGTTGCTCAAGTTGACGCTGACCTTGAACCCGCCCATGCCGCCATTCATCAGCGTCTGGCCGGCTTCATAGGCCTGCTTGCCACTCATGGCGGCGTTGGCAGCCGCGAGCCCCTGCATCCGAGGATCGGATGTTTTCTCGCTGGACTGAACAGCCTGCTGAACTCCACGAACCGCATCGACCAACGGAATATCAATGCTGCCGCCAACCGCTGTACGGTTGGAGCTCGCCGTGTGATTGGCACTCAAGACGTCGTAGCCGGCCTGGATATCGACATTCTTGGCATTGATCGAGATATCGCCTTTAGGTGCTATGACCTGACTGGCAATTTGGTTGTAGTACTCGGCAGCGTTGAGATTGACGTCACCGCCCAGGGACGCGACCTGACTCCCAGCCTGCCGCGTGCTTTGGCTCTGATTGCCGTCCTTGAGCTGGACAACACCGATTGCGTCCTGCCACCAGGAACCGATTTGCCCGGACTTCTTGCTGCTGGAGGAACTGCTGGACGCACTGGTATTTTCAGCACTGACGATTGCCAGATTGCGCCCCACATCAATCTGCAGGTTGTTGTCGGTGACCAATGTGCTGCCGCGCACGACAGCGTCACGACCTGTCTTGATGCCAAGACTGTCGGCACTGACGCTGGTGCCGATACTGTCGCTGGAGCTCTGCTGGTTCTGCTGCGCTTTCTGCGTAACGTTGGGTGCACCTATCGAATTGAATCCGAACTTGCTGGACTGGCTGTAGTGGCTGGAAGTTTGCTGTTGCAGGGCCGTTCCGATCTCCATATCTCGGCCTGCGCTCAACTTCGCACTCTCTTGCGCATAAAGGGCAGCGGCGTGCAGCGTAAGGTCATTATCAGCTTGCACATCGAGGGTCTTGCCGTGTAGCTCGGTACTGGTCACCGTGGTCTGACTGGAAGATGAACCGCTGCTTTTGCTGGAGAACATGCCCTTTTTGGAGGACGCCGTGGCATAACTGCTGAAGTTCTCCGCGACATCCAGATTGATATCGTGGCCCGCGCTAGCCCTCAGGTCCCCATCAGTCGCCAGTTTGGCGCCTTGGGTATTGAGGTCCTGCGCGGCAGAAACCACGAGCTTCTTGCCGGCATCGATCGAAGAGCTGACGGCAATATCCGTTTCGCTCTGGGTCATTGTCGTGCTCTTCCGGCCCCAGGAACCTTTCTTGGTTCTGGAGTAGTAGGAGTAGTCAGTGTTTTCCGCCGACAGCAGATTCAGGTCCTTGCCGGCATACACATAGGCCTCATTGCCTGCGGATATCTTGCTTGCGATCAGCCCCAGGTCATTACCCGCACTCACCGCAATATTGCCGCCCGCCGTCACACCGGTTGACACTTGGCGGGTGTGATCTTCCTGGCTGGTGACTCTCCTGGAGTTGCTATATGAATGCTGCTCATCCGCCGCCGAGGCCAGCGTCAGATTCTCGGTCGCGGCCATGGAGATATCGCGCTTGGCATCGATCTGGCTGGCGATGGCCGTCAGATCACGACCAGCCGTCATTTGCAGATCGCGCCCGGCACTGACCGTCGCCCCCGTCTGAGTAACGGAACTGTCGTTTGCCCCCCTGCCATAGTAGTTCGTGGATGAGCGACTCTCAGTGGCTGCGATATCGATATCGCGCCCGGCATTGATTCGCGTATCGCCACCGCTCTGCAGCACGCTGCCGTTATTCTCGACGTCGCGTCCGGCCTTGAGGCTGAGGTTGTTCGCCGCTTCGATACGCGCAGCGTTGTCGAGCGATTCACGGTGTGCACTGACGAAGCCTGCCGTCTGGTCGCTGCGGTTGACGTCGCGCTGGTTGAGCACATCGCCGGTGACAGCCGTTACATTCACATCGCGCCCGGCAATGATGCCGCCCGACTTGTTGACGATGTTGTTACCCGCCAACAAATCCAGGCGATTGCCCGCTTCGATCAAACCGGTGTTGACCAGATCATTGCCCGCTGTCGCCTTGAGGTTATTGCTGGCACGCAAGGTCCCACTGTTTTCCAGGTTCGCCCCGGCAATCAGGGTGACATCCGTCCCCTGAATCAACGCCCCATTCGGCGCCAAGCGGTTGGTGGCCTGCGCCAGGTAAAGCACCGGCACCAGCACCTCCTCACCATTGACCACCTGCTTTTCCATCCAGACGATGTCGTGGGTCAGGGCCGCGACCTGCTCGGAAGTCAAGGAGACACCTACCGACAGATTGAGCTGCTGCTTGCTGCTGATGGCGTTGTCCATCAGGTACTTGAATAGCTTCTCGTTCGAGGTTTGGCCATCGATGAAGCGTTGACCCGTGCGGGCCACCACCGCCTGCTGAATCAGTTTCTGTTCATAGAAACCGTCGCCCAGGCGCTTGGCACTGGTGTCCGGGTTGTAACCCAGACCTGAAAGCAGATAGTCCGAGCTCATGAACTGCTTGAGGTCGGTCAGCACCGGGTTGGTTTCAACCAGGTATTTCTGCGGGTTGGACCTGACCGACATATCCGGCAAGCCCTGCACGCGGGCCAGAGTTGATATACCCGGGGTGATCGCCGGAATCAGCGGGTCGCGCTGAGTCACCGGCAAGGTCGGCGTCACACCGGGAACCACCACGGCCACCGGCTGATGAGCAGCGTCGACCTGGACCGTCCCTGGCTGGGTGATAGCGGAGGCACTGCTGATGTAGCCCGGCAGTTGGGTGACATTGCTACCGGTATCGACAGGCGCGGCAACGTTGATGACGCTGGCACCGACGCTGCTGCCGGTGGCCTGACGGGTGGTCTGAGTCAGTTGTCGATCACTGGCGGCGACCGGCGAGAGATCGTCGATCTGGAAATGCCGCGCCTGAACTTCCGGCAGGCCTTGTTGACGCTGGGCGGTACTGACCGCAGCGCCACCCATGCTCCAGTTTTGCGAACCGAGATTGGCCTGACTTGCCTGCCGAACCGAGCCACCCTGCCCGCTCAGGCGGAACAGGCCATTCTGCCCGGTGGGCAGGCTGAAGCCCGGGAGTGCGAGGGGGTTGACCTGCTGCTGGGCAAGGTTCGGGGGCAGTTGGGCATTGATCCGAACCACGACCGGCGCGCCAGTGCCGGCCACCTGGGTGGTCTGGACTTTGTTGGCGCCCGCGCTGAACCCATAGTCCTGGTGAATGACGCTATTGGTCAGGTCCTGGGTCGCGGAGATCGAGACATTGCCGCCGGCCTGGATAACGGCGCTACGGCCTGAAGCACTGCCGTCCTTGGCGACTTCGACGTCACCGGTCAAGACGTATGACAGCAGTTGGCTTGGCAGTGCTACGAGGTTGTTGCGGTCATACTGGGATTGCTGGTATTGCCCATAGTGAGAACCAAGAGCCAAGGTTTGCACCACCTGGCCTGTGATGGGGTCTCTAAATCGAACAGTAGGAACTGGGGCCCCACTCCCATCAGGTCCGGAGCGCTCATAAGTCTCAGCAAGAGCCCTGCTCAATCCACCGGAATCATTGATGTAATAAATATTTGGATAGTCAGGATCGTTTCGCGAGTTGTAGGTAGTCACCTGATAAGCAAAGGAGGCGGCGGTAAGATAATAGATATCCAGCGTCCGATAGATACGCGTGCGCTCGATTGTTCCACCGACCGCACCGACGTTTTTCAGGTTGTCCGCCTGAATGGTAATATCACCGCCGGCACTGACAGTGCTTTTACTATTGAGAAAGTTGCCACCACGAAAGACAAAGTCCCCCCTGCCGAGAGCGAGGCGGCAGCACTGATATCGTTGTCCTGCCCTTCGTAAGTCTCACGGACGGCGATACCAAGATCGTAATAACTCCCTGAGCATCTAAGGCACCTAAGGGTTATGGTGCCCGAGACCAGCTTGCGCCCTAGGCTGAAACCCTCCGTACGGTTCTCGAAGTTGGCGGCATTGATGCTGAACTGGCCGGTACTTTCCAACGACCCGGAGATATTGCTGACCTGGGCCGCCTGAGACGCACCGCCATAGCCGTCGATGCTGACGGCACCCAGGCTGTAAAGCTGGGCCGAATGGTTGGTGAAATTGTTGACGTGCAACGCCGTGTCGCCGCCGCTGAAAATCAAGCCGTTCTCGTTCAACAGGCTGGGCGTGTTCAGCAGCAAATTGCCGGTGCTACCCAAGGTCCCATGGTTGTTGATGGCCCCGGCATTGACGCTCAGTCCCGCCGCCGAAGTGATGCGGCCGGAGTTGTTCAACGCCCCACCAACATTGAGCGTGCTATCTCCCCCCCCGGCAATGCTCCCGGTGCTGCCCAGATTGAGCGAAGCGGCGTTCAGCCCCAGGGTGCCCAGGCTGCTGTAACGACCATTGCCGCCATAGTTGCCCGCCAGGTTCAGGCTGGCCGTGCCATCACTGGCGATCAGCCCGTCGTTGTTCCAATTGACGCCATTGCCGACCAGGCTGGTGGACGCCAGCAACTGCCCACCCGCCGTCTGGTTCAGGGTATTGACGTTCAGCGTCAGGCGCCCGGCCTGGATCACGCTGCTGTTGGTCCAGCTATCGGCGGTCAGGGTCAAGCCGCCACGGGTCACCAGGCTGCCGCCCGCATTCAAGATATTTGCGGTGGCGATATCAAACGTACCGGTACCCACATGCAGCAAGCTGCCGCCCAGGTTCTGGAAGCCGGCGGCATTCAGGGTCAGGTCACTGTTGGCGGTTTCCAATTTGCCGTTGCGGTTGTCGAACATCCCGCCGATCTGCAAATCAGTCTTGCCGCTGGTCCCCAACGCCCGCAGTTGCCCGGTCTGGTTATCCAGGCTGGCGGCACGCACGCTCAGGGTGCTGTCGCTTTCGATAATGCCCAGGCGGTTGTTCAGCGCACCGTTGAGGCTGAGGTCGATCCGTTGGCCGGCAATCTGCCCGTCGTTGTCGCCGCTGTTGTCGAAGTTGTTGCCGCTGACCTGGACCAGGCCCTTGGCGTACAGGCCGCCGTTGCGGTTGTCGAAGTCGGCGCTGGTGATCACGGCATCGCCGCTTTGCGCCGAGATCCGCCCGCCATAGTTGTCGATCCCGCCCAGGGCACTGAGGTTCAGGCGCTGGGCCTGGGTGATGCCGCCCTGGCGGTTGTTGTTCAGGTCGTAGCCGTTTTTCAGCACACCGACGATCCGCGCTTCGAGGGCCGCCTTGACGCTGGCCAGGGTGCCGCCGCGGTTGTCGAGGTTGGCGGCGCTGACCGTCAGGTCGCCGTTCTGGGCGATGAGCTTGCCGCTCTGGTTGTCGACATCGCCGGCGATCGTCAGGTTCAACGCGCCCTGGCCTTGCACGGTGCCCTTGCCGTTGGCGAGGCTGGCGGCAGTCACTTGCACATCACTGTTCTGGCTGTAGATCAGGCCGTCGCCGCTGTTCTGCACGGCGCCGCTGGCGGTCAGGGTCAGTACGTCGTTGGCCGCCACGGTGCCGCGATTGCTGTTATCGAGGCCGCCGCTGAGCACACTCAATAGCCCCTGGCTGACCAGTTGCCCGCCCTGGTTGTTGATCTGGCTGCTGCGGCTGATCACCAGCGGCCCGCCGCTGCCGAGCTTGCCGTTGGTGTTGGTCAGGACACCGAGCAGGTCGAGATTGACCGCGTCATTGCCGGTCAGGCTGCCGCCGGTGTTGTCCAGTGTGCTCCCGGTGAAGCTCAGGGCCTGTTGCGCGCTGACCGTGCCGCTGTTGGTCAGGGCCATGGCGTTCAGCGTCAGGGCCGCGCCGCTGTCGATGGAGCCGCCCGCTGCGTTGTTCAGCAAACCACTGACGGTCAGTTGCTGAGCCGCGCCGCTGGACAGAATGCCGCCACTGTTATCCAGACTGGCGGCGTTGACGGTCAGGCTGTTCTGGCTGACCAAGGCACCGTTGCCACTGTTGAGCAACGCGCCACTGAGGGTCACGCCGAGGTTGCCGCTACGGCTGGAGACCGTGCCGCTATTGCGGTTGTCGAGACTGCCGCCGTTGACCGCCAGTCCCTGCCAGCCGGAAATCAAACCGCCCTGGTTGACCACGCTGTTGGCGGTCACGCCCAGTTGGTTACTGCTGATCAGCTTGCCACCGCTGTTATCCAGGGTACGGCCTGCAATATTGAAACTCTGGCTGCTGGACAGCTCACCGTTTTGGTTGTTCAGGTCGCGCAGGCGGTTGAGGGTCAACGGTCCCTGGGCGTTCAACAGACCGTTGCGGTTATCCAGGTCGCCGCCGGCCAGGTCCAGGCTGAGCGCCTGGCTGCCCAGCAGGCGCCCGCCGTTCTGGGTCAGGGCGCCGAGGTTCAAGCCGATATCGCCCTTGGCCGAGACCTCACCGCCGTTGCTGGAATCCAGGCTGTTGGCGGTGATCGTCAAGCCACCCTGGCTGTTGATCAAGCCATTGGCCGTATTGTTCAAGGCCATGGCATTGAGGGTCAGCGCGCCGCCGCCGAGCAGCGTGCCGCCCTGGTTGTTCAGGTCGGCGCTGCTGATGTTCAGGCTTTGCGCGGCGTTGATCAGGCCCAGGCTCTGGTTGGTCAGTAGGCCGGTCGTCGTCAGGCTGAGGTCGCTGCGACTGGTAAGCGTCCCGCCGCTGTTATCCAGACTGGCCGCCCGCACATCGAGCGCGGCGGCGGCGATCTGGCCCTTGAGGTTGCTCAAGGCCTGGTTGACCCGCAGGGTCAGCGCCTGGTTGCTCAGCAGCTTGCCGTTGCTGTTGTCCAGGCTGTCGGCGAGCAGGCTGAAGGCCTGGGCGCTGGAGAGTTCACCGCCCTGGTTGTTCACGCCCTTGAGGTTGTTCAGCACCAGCGACGGCGCGTTGATCAAGCCGTTCTGGTTGTTCAACTGGCCGTGGTTCAGGTCAAGGCTCAGCGCGGTATGGCTGAAGAGCTTGCCGCCCTGCTGGTCCAGGCCGCTGACGCTGGCGGTCAGGGCCTTTTCGCTGCCGAGGCTGCCACCCTGGTTGGTGACCTGCCCGGCGGTGAGGCTCAGGCTGTCGGCGCTGCTCAGGCTGCCGTTGCTGTTATCGAACGCCCCGGTGCTCACGCTGACCGCGCCCTTGGCGCTGATCACGCCTTGTTGGGTATTGTCGAGGCTGGCGCTGTTCAAGGTCAGAGGGTTGTCGGTGACCAATCGGCCGCCCTGGTTGATCAGGGCACCGGCACTGGTCAGGTTCAAGGCCCCCGCGCTCGACAGGCTGCCCGTCGAGTTGTCCAGGCTGGAGACGTTGAGCGTCAGGTTGCCTTCGCTGCTGATCAGGCCCTGGAGCCGGTTGGTCAGGGCATTGTCGAGGGTGATGACCAGGCCCGACTGGGCACTCAGGGTGCCGCCGCTGTTGTCCAGGCTGGCACCGCTGAGGCTGGCGCTGCCCTGGCTGCGCAACTGGCCCAGGCTCTGGTTGATGACCTGGGCGACCTTGAGGCCCAACGCCGTGTTGGCGAGGACCTTGCCGCCCGCGCTGTTGTCCAGGCGCGTGCCAGTCAGGCTCAGGTCAGCGCTGCCGGAAATCTCGCCCGCGCGGTTGTCGATCTGATCGACAGTGAGTTTCAGCGCTTTTGTCGCCCCGATCAGGCCGCCCTGGCGGTTATCCAGGGCGTTGCCGTTGAGGGTCAGCGCGCCGCCGGCGATCAGTTGACCGTTCTGGTTGTTCAGGCTGGCGATCTTCGCCGTCACATCGAGCTTGCCGGAGACCGCCCCGTTGCTGTTGTCCAGGCTGTTGGCGGTCAGCAGCAGCGCGCCGTCGCCGATCAGGGTGCCGTTCTGGTTGGTGAAGGCATTGGTCACCCCCAGGTCGACCGCGCCCCGGCTGCTGATCAGGCCCTGGCCGTTGTCCAGGCTGGCGCTGCGGCTGTCGAGGGACGCGGCGGAAATCAGGCCGTTGAGGTTGCCCAGCGCCTGAGTGATGCGCAGGGTCAGGCCCTGCTCGCTCAGCAGCTTGCCGTTGCTGTTATCCAGGCTTTGCGCCGCCAGGGTGTAGGCCTGGGCGCTGGAGATTTCGCCGTTCTGGTTGGCGACCCCGTTGAGGTTGTTCAGGACCAGCAGCGGGCCATTGATCACGCCGTGCTGGTTGTTCAACTGGCCGTTGTGCAGGTCCAGGCTCAGGCGGGTTTTACTGAACAGTTCGCCGCCTTGCTGGTCGAGGCCGGTGAGCTTGGCGGTCAGGGTCTTCTCGCTGGCGATGCGGCCGCCCTGGTTGGTGACCTGGGTGGCGCTCAGGTCCAGGCTGTCGTCACTGGTCAGGTGACCGCCCTGGCTGTTGTCCAAGGTGCCAGTCGTAACGCGGGTCGCGCCGGTGCCGTTGATCACGCCTTGTTGACGGTTGTCGAGGCTGGCACTGGCAAGGGTCAAGCCCTGATCCGTGAGGATCGAACCGCCCTGGTTGAGCACCGCGCCGAGGCTGGTGATCGACAAAGCGCCCCCACTGCCGAGTTGGCCCGCGCTGTTGTCCAGGCTCGCGGCATTGACGGTCAGTGCACCTTCGCTGCTGAGCAACCCGGTGTGGTTGAGCAATGCGCCATCGAGGCGGATATCCAGGCCCTTGAGGCCGGAGAAGTTGCCACCGCTGTTATCCAGGGTACTGCCGGCCAGGCGCGCGGTCCCCTTGGCGAACAGCCGTCCCTTGGTCTGGTTGATCAGTTGCGCCACCGTCAGCCCGAGATCGGTCTCGGTCAGCAGCTTGCCACCGTCGCTGTTGTTCAGACGCTGGCCGGTGACAGTGACACGGCTGGCAGTGCTGGAGAGTTCACCGGCACGGTTGTCGATCTGCTCGACATTGAGGGTCAGGGCCTGGGTGCTGGCGACCGTACCGCCGTTGCGGTTGTCGAGGGTTTTACCGGTCAGCAGCAAACTGCCCTGAGCGACCAATGCCCCACCCTGCTGGTTCAGGGTGTCGACGTTGGCGCTGAGATCACCCTGGCTGGCGATGCGGCCAGCGGCGTTGGCGATTTCCTGCGCCTTGAGGGTCACCGGGCCGACCGCACTGAGCAGGCCGCCGCTGTTGTCCAGGCGGGTACCTTGGTAGCCGATGGCGGCCCTGCCGATCAGATTGCCCTTGTCGCGGTTGTCCAGTTGATCGACCAGCAACTTCAAGTCCTGGTCGGCTTGAATCACACCACCACGGTTGTCTGCCGAGGCGCTGCGCAAGGTCAGTAGAGCCTTGCCCGCCAGGCTGCCGCCACGGTTATCCAGGCTGCCGGTGCCAAGGTCGATGGCCTGGCCGGCGCGCAGCTTGCCTTGCTCGCGGTTGTCGAAAGCGCCGCTGATGGTCGCGGTCAGCGGGCCGTCGACCGCCAGCAGGCGGCCCGCCGCGCGGTTGTCCAGGCTGGCGGCGGTCAGGCGCAGGGCCTTGCCGGAACCGAGGCTGCCGGCATGGTTGTCCAGGGCGCCACTGAGGTCGATGCTCAAGCCCAGGTCGCCGGTCAGTTGGCCGCCGGTGTTGTCCAGGCTGGCGGCCTTGAGACTCGCCTGCCCGGCGCTGGACAGGACGCCGTTGCGGTTGCTGACAGCGCCGAGGACCGTCAGGCCCAGGCCGGCATCGCTGCCGAAGGTGCCATTGGAGTTGTCGAGGCTGGCGGCGTGCATGTCCAGGCCGTTGCCCGTCACCAGTCCCTTGACGTTGCTCAGCGCCTGGTCGATGCGCAGAAGCAAGGCCTGCTGACTGATGACCTTGCCCCCGCTGTTGTCCAGGCTTTGCGCGGCCAGGGTGAAGCCCAGGTCGCTGGAGATTTCGCCGTTGCGGTTCGCTACGTCCTTGAGGTTTTTCAACGACAGGAGACCGCTGGCGTTGATCAGGCCGTTCTGGTTGTTGAGTGAGCCGTTGGTGAGGTCCAGGCTCAGGGTACTGCTGCTGAACAGCTTGCCGCCCTGCTGGTCGAGGCCACTGACCCGCGCGGTCAGGGCCTTGGCGCTGGACAGGCTGCCACCGTTGTTGAGCTGGCCGCTGCTGAGGTCCAGGGTGTCGCCGCTGGTGAGGGTGCCACCCAGGTTGCTCAGGGTGCCAAGGCTGTTGAGGGTCATACCCTGGACGCTGGAAAACTGGCCGCCGTCGTTGTTCAGGCTGCCGGTGTTGAGCAGGACCGAGCCGTCACCCTTGAGGGAGCCCTGGGCATTGAGCAGTTGGTCGCTCAGGGTCAGGCCCAGGTTGCCCTTGGCGTACAGGTTACCGCCCTGGCGGTTGTCGAGGCTGGCGCCGCTCAGGGTCAGGTCGGCCCCACTGCTGATCTGCCCGCCCAGGTTGCTCAGCGCCCCGGTTGCACCGAGGCTCAGGTTACCCTGGCTGGACAGCGTACCGCCGGCACTGTTGTCGAGGCTGCCGAGGGTCAGGTTCAGCGCAGACTGGGCCGTGGCCCGCCCGCCCGTGTTGAGCAGGCTGGCCGTCTGGATCGCCAGGCTGTTGCCGGACAGCACGCCTTGGGCGTTGTTCAAGGTCTGGTTGACCAACAGGGCCAGGGCCGCGTCGCTCAGGACCTTGCCGCCGGCGCTGTTGTCCAGGCTGTTGGCCGCCAGGGTGAAACCCTGATGGCTGGAGATTTCGCCGTTCTGGTTGACCACCGTGGAAAGGTTCTTGAGCAACAGCGCGCCCGGAGTGGTGATCAGCGCGTTCTGGTTATTGAGCAGGCCCTGGTTCAGGTCGAGGGTCAGGCCGGTGGTGCCGCTCAACTGGCCCTGGGTGTGCTGGTCCAGGCCGGTGGCGTTGACGGTCAAGGCCATGGCGCTGGTGATACGACCGCTCTCGCTGTTGTTCACCTGGCCGCTAGTCAGATTCAGGGCATTGTTGCTGCTCAGCAGGCCGGATTGGTGATTGTCCAGGCTGGCACTGTTGATCACGGCGGCGCCGTTGCTCTGGATCTGACCGGACTGATGGTTGTCCAGCACGCCGCGGGTCGTCAGGCCCAGGTTGCCCTGGCTGACGATCGAACCTTGCTGGCTGTTGTCCAGCCACGCCGCGTTGACTTGCAGGTTCTGTTGCGCGGCCAGGCGCCCGCCCTGGTTGTTGAAGGCTCCGCTGGCATTGATATTCAGGGTACTGCCGGCCGCGATCAGGCCGGCGACGTTGTCCAGGCTGGCCAGCGTCAGGTTGACGTCGGCCAGGCTGGAGATCTCGGCCTGGCCGTTGCTCAACGCGCCCAGGTTGGCGGTCAGCGAGCCATTGCTGTGAATCAGTCCACCCTGGGTATTGAGCAGTTGCCCGGCGCTCACGCCCAGGGTGCCGCCACTCAAGACCCGGCCTTTGTTCTGGTTGTCCAGGGTCGACGCCGCCACGCTGACTTGCCGCTGCCCGCTCAAGGTACCGCCCTGGTTGCCCAGGGCCTGCGTGGCGCTGACGCTCAGGTCGCGGCTGGCGATCACGCTCTGGCCGCTGTTGCTGATGTTCTGCGCGGTGACGCTGACATCGCCGGTGCTGTTGCGGGTGTTGTCGGCATTGACCCCGGCCTCGATGATAGCGAGGTTGGTCAACTGGCCGCCGCTGTTGAGGGTGATGCTGTCTCTGGCCGCCAGGTTGTTCCGGCTGGTCAGGTCCCCCGTGGTCTGCACGTTCAAGCTGCTGCCGGCGTAGACCGGACCCTGCGCATCGAGGCTCGCGGCCTTCACGTTGACAGCGCCACTGGCCGTGGCCTGGACCAGGCTCAGTTGGCCGTTGGCATCGAGTTGGATATCACCGCCACTGGCGGCCAGATTACCGGCCAGCTTGACCCCGACCCCGGCTTCGGTACCGACCAGCTTGATGGTCCCGGCGTACATGCCGCCCAGCGCCGAAGAATCGATGGCCACCTGGGGCTTGCTGCTGCCGTCGTCGGCACGCGCCGTGGAACTGAGCGTGCGGGCGTCGACATCGTTGCGACCGGCAATGATCGTCAGTTGCTTGGCATTGATCTGCGCGTTGATGCTCGCGGCGCGGGTGATGATTTCGAACTGGTCGACGTTGTTGGCATTCAGGCCAGCACCGTCGATGGACACGCTGCCCTGGTCAACCTGATAGCCCGTGACCTGGCCGTTGGTGATCACCGCCTTACCGGTGGTCAAGGTCGCTTGCGGGGTATTGATAAAACCGCAACCGTTGCAACTGATCCCGTACGGGTTGGCGACGATGACATGGGCCGACTGCCCTGCCACTTCGGTGTACCCGCGCAACTGGCTCGGGCTGCCGCCATTCACTTCGTTGAGGATGACGTTGGCCGCGGCGCCAGTGAAATTCGGGTTGCCGACTATGATCCCGCCCAGTTGCGTGGACTGGGTGCGCGCCGTGGCATTGTTAAGGATGACCCCGTTGGCCCCGACGTTGTAGTCACTGAACTGGTTGTGCGACAGCCCCTGGGCATTCGGCGCGGCAATATTGACGATGGGCACGCCATTGCCCGCCTGGCCGAGCGTGGTGCCCGGCGCACTGACCACGACCCCGTCCGCCTGGGCTAGCAACGGTTGCCAGAACATCGCATTCGCCAGGATGAACGCCAGCCCGCGCTTGGGCAGCCCCAGGAAGTGCTCACGGTTTTTCAGGGCAGCAGAAGGCTGTCGAGCCAGGAAGGCAAACTGACGAACGTCCATGTCGGAATCTCAATGCAACGAGTGCGGTGAATGGCGTTAAAGGAAGAAATCCATACGGAAATAGATCGGTGCTTCGCGTTCGGTGATCGGCGCCGGTCGCTCCAGGGAATTGGCGAACGTCACGGTGGCGGCGAGGTGCTTGCCCCGGGCAAACAGCTCAATCGAGTCGCTGGTCATGCGCCCATGCTGTTCAGCGCTGTAGCGCCCATTGCGAATCACGCCCTGGTCGTAACCGATACTGGTGCCGTACTCGGAAAGCACAGGCTCTAGCCAGTCCCAGGTCACTGGCCGGCTCCAGCGCAGGTCATTGCGCCAGTAACCGCCGCTGTCGCCGGACAACGTCTGATCCTTGTAGCCACGAATGGAAGACTGCCCGCCCAGGCTCATGCGCTGTGTGCTGAACAGCACGTCATTGGTGCGCTGGCCGGTCATCAGGCTGCTGAAGCTGAACGACTCGCCCCACAATTTGAACGGTTGCAGGAAGCTGACCGTGGCGGTGTATTTGCGATAACGGGCGTCGGGCAAGCCCTGCGTGAAATTCGCGACATTGTCCTGGGCATCAAAGGCACTGATGCCATCTTGCATCCCCAGGTCGAGGTTGACGAAGGCGCTGCCGATCCGCCGACCATGGTTGATGCCGAACTGCGCTTCGCTCAGGCGGTTGCTGCTCTGGGCCAGCTTGCTGCCTTCGATAAAGTTATTGGTGCGCAAGGTACTCAGGCCGCTACTGAGCGAGGTCTTGCTCAGGGCGTCACGGTAAATCACCCGCTCCAGTTTCACCTGCTGGTTCTGGCTGTCACCGGTCTGCTGGAAGTTGAAACCGTTGGCCTGAGCCTGGGAGCGGTAGTCGCTTTCGCTGTAGGTGTAGCTAAGGTTCCACCAGCCAAATGGCAGGTTGTAATAGAGCATGGCGTTGCGCGAGTTCTTCGTTTGGTCGCTGACCACATCATGGCCGGCGCGCAAGGACAGCTGATCAGCCAGCCCCAACGGATTGTCCCAATCGAAGGTCGTTCCGGCCTGTTGCTCGCCCGTGCTGCGCTGGCCATCGTTACCGTAGGAAAGCCCAGCCCGCCAAGGTTTCTGCGGGGTATTCTTGACCAGCACCTCGCTGCCACCGACTTCCTTGCCCGGCGCCAACTCCATCTGCGCCTGGTTCGACGGCAGGCGGTTCAGTTGGTCGACCATCTGCTCGATCTCGCGCAGATTGAGCAACTCACCCTGCTTGCCCGGAAAACTCATCGCCAGTTCGCGATCGGACAGGCCGCTGCCGTCGGCACCCTTCAAGCCTTCGAGTTTGCCCTCGACCACCAGCACTTTCAGGTTGCCCGTGGACAGGTCCTGCTGCGGCAGATAGGCGCGGCTGGTGACCAGGCCTTTCTCGATGTAGCGATCAGTGATGACCTTGAGCAACTCATTGAGCTGCGGCACACCCAGGCACTGGCCAATGTAAGGCTTGAGCAGGCGTTCGCGCTCGCCCGCGGACAGGGCGTCGGCACCTTGCAGGTCAACGCTCTTGATCGGGAAACAGCGGGTATCGGCCGGGGCCGTTGGCGACATGGGAGCCGCCGCTTTACCGGGCAGTTCCTTGAGTTCTTCGAGACGGCGCCGCTGCTCTTCCAGCAGACGGTCCTGGCGATCACGGATCAGGTCGGTGTCACCCGGAGTGGGTGCCGCATGGGCTGCGCCGAAAGTGCCCAGACAAAATACAGCGGACAGCAGACCACGCCTCGTCCTGAGTGCCAAAACCCACATCGCAGATCCCTCTAAATGGCCTTATGCCATCAACGGGGCGCGATCATAGGGTGGCTATTTAATGGCGCCAATTAAATGTATCAAATCATTTCAATCAAGACACAAACAGTCAGGCCTTGGTGGCCGATGCCCCAACTGGGTTGCATGTTCATGATCGGGATTCCCGTAGAGCCCCCTTCCAGACCCAATCCACTGGCAGAGCCCCACAAACACAAACCCCGCCTTTTCAGCGGGGTTTGTTGTTTTCAGCCGGTTACCACATCAGATCGTCAGGGATCTGGTAGGCCGCGTACGGATCATCCTCATCCGGCACCTGGGCTTCGCTCAGGACGTTGAGCTGGACGATACGCTCAGGGGCCCGCTCCTGGATCTTCAGCGCCGCTTCACGGGGGATCACCTCGTAGCCGCCACCGTGATGGACGATCGCCAGGGAGCCGTTGCTCAGCTTGTTGCGCATCAAGGTGTTGACCGACAGGCGCTTGACCTTCTTGTCGTCGACGAAGTTGTAGTAGTCCTCGGTGGTCAGCTTGGGCAGGCGCGAGGTTTCGATCAATTGCTTGACCTGGGCCGCACGGGCCTTGGCCTCGACCTTTTCCTGCTGCTGGCGGTTCAGCTCCTGGTCGCGTTTGACCTTCTCGGCCTGCGCTTCCTGGGCCAGGCGCGCCTGGGTGTCGTCAGCCTCGATCTGGCCCTTGTGGACCAGGCGCTGCTGCTTCTGTTTCTCTTTGCCGACCTGTTTGGCCTGCTTCTGGTTGACCAGTCCTGCTTTGAGCAACTGGTCGCGAAGGGAAAGACTCATGGTGCTTACTCACTTGGGCAACGGCTCAGCCGCAGCTGGGCCTATTCTTTTCCTGACGTTTGGCTTCGCCCCACAAGGCGTCCAACTCTTCGAGGGTGCAATCTTCCATGGGACGGTGGGTGTCGCGCAATGCCTGTTCGATAAAACGGAAACGTCTGTCGAATTTGCCATTGGCGCCCCGCAAGGCATTTTCCGGGTCGACCTTGAGGTGCCGGGCCAGGTTGACCACCGCAAACAGCAGGTCGCCGACTTCATCGGTGATCGCCGCCGGGTCGTTGTCGGCCATGGCTTCGAGCACTTCGTCGAGCTCTTCGCGAATCTTGTCCACCACCGGCAAGGCGTCCGACCAGTCGAAACCGACCGTGGCCGCGCGCTTCTGCAGCTTCGCCGCCCAGGACAATGCCGGCAACGCGGCCGGGACATCGTCGAGCAGGGACAATTGCTCAGGAGCGCGGTGGTTCTCGGCGCGCTCTTGCGCCTTGATCTCTTCCCAGCGCAGCTTGACCTGTTCCTCGCTCAGTCGCGGCAGGTCCAGCGGTGCATAGAGATCGCCGGTGGGAAAGACGTGGGGGTGACGACGAATCAGCTTGCGGGTGATGTTGTCGACCACGCCGTCGAATTCGAAGCGCCCTTCTTCCCGGGCCAGTTGGCTGTAATAGACCACCTGGAACAACAAGTCGCCCAGCTCACCCTGCAAGTGCTCGAAGTCGCTGCGCTCGATGGCGTCGGCGACTTCGTAAGCCTCCTCCAGGGTGTAGGGGACAATCGTCGCGTAGGTCTGCTTGATGTCCCAGGGACAGCCGTATTGCGGGTCGCGCAGACGGGCCATGAGGTGGAGCAGGTCTTGAAGGCTGTACATCAATGATCTCGTTCGGTTCTGTCACACCCTGGAAAACGCCGCGAACCTTGTAGGAGCGGCCGGTCGACGCTCGATTGCCCGCGAAGCTTTTGGCGCCCTCAAGGACGCCTTCGCGGGCAAGCCCTGCGCCTACAGTTTTGCGGCGTATTCAAGGCCGCGGATGATCAAGGAGTGCGATTGCGCCGGGTTTCGATAATGTTCGGCAACTGGGAAATCCGCCCCAGCAACCGCCCCAGAGCATCCAACCCCGGAATCTCGATGGTCAGGGACATCAACGCGGTGTTGTCCTCCTTGTTCGAGCGGGTGTTGACCGCCAGTACGTTGATCCGCTCGTTGAGCAACACCTGGGACACGTCACGCAGCAGACCGGAACGGTCGTAGGCGCGGATGATGATGTCCACCGGATACGTCAGCACTGGCACCGGCCCCCAGCTGACCTGGATGATCCGCTCCGGCTCGCGCCCACCGAGTTGCAGCACCGCGGCGCAGTCCTGACGGTGAATGCTCACGCCGCGGCCCTGGGTGATGTAACCGACGATGGCGTCCCCCGGCAACGGCTGGCAGCAGCCGGCCATCTGGGTCATCAGGTTGCCGACGCCCTGGATCTGGATATCGCCACGTTTGCCCGGTTTGTAACCCGTGGCCTTGCGCGGAATCAGTTCCAGCTGTTCGTTGCCGCGCTCCGGTTCCACCAGTTGCTGCGCGGCATTGACCAGTTGCGCCAGGCGCAGGTCGCCCGCGCCGAGGGCGGCGAACATGTCCTCGGCGGTTTTCATGTTGGCCTTGTCGGCCAGCTTGTCGAAATCCACCTGCGGCAGGCCCAGGCGCGCCAACTCGCGTTCGAGCAAGGTCTTGCCGGCCGCGACGTTCTGGTCGCGGGCCTGCAACTTGAACCAGTGGACAATCTTCGCCCGTGCCCGGGACGTGGTGATATAGCCCAGGTTCGGGTTCAGCCAGTCACGGCTCGGCGTACCGTGCTTGCTGGTGATGATCTCCACCTGCTCGCCGGTCTGCAGGCTGTAGTTGAGCGGCACGATCCGCCCGTTGATCTTCGCGCCCCGGCAGTTGTGGCCGATCTCGGTGTGTACCCGATAGGCGAAGTCCAGCGGTGTCGAGCCCTTGGGCAGGTCGATGGCATGGCCGTCAGGGGTGAAGATATAGACCCGATCCGGCTCGATATCGACCCGCAGTTGCTCGGCCAAACCACCGATATCCCCCAGCTCTTCGTGCCACTCGAGCACCTGACGCAGCCAGGAGATTTTCTCTTCGTAGTGATTGGAGCCGGATTTGACGTCGGTACCTTTGTACTTCCAGTGCGCGCAAACCCCCAGCTCAGCCTCTTCGTGCATGGCATGGGTGCGGATCTGCACTTCCAGGACCTTGCCTTCCGGACCGATCACCGCCGTGTGCAACGAGCGGTAGCCGTTCTCTTTCGGGTTGGCGATGTAGTCGTCGAACTCTTTCGGAATATGCCGCCACAAGGTGTGGACGATGCCGAGCGCGGTGTAGCAGTCGCGCATTTCCGGCACCAGCACGCGAACCGCGCGCACATCGTAGATCTGGCTGAACTCCAGGCCCTTGCGCTGCATTTTTCGCCAGATCGAATAGATGTGCTTGGCCCGGCCGCTGATATCGGCCTTGACCCCGGTGGCGAGCAATTCGTTTTCCAGCTGGTTCATCACCTCGCTGATAAAACGCTCACGGTCCAACCGCCGCTCGTGCAGCAACTTGGCGATCTGCTTGTACTGGTCGGGCTCCAGGTAACGGAACGACAGGTCTTCCAGTTCCCACTTGATATGGCCGATGCCCAGGCGGTGTGCCAGGGGGGCGTAGATATCGAAGACTTCGCGGGCGACACGGTTGCGCTTCTCGTCGTCGGCGGTCTTCACCGCGCGGATCGCGCAGGTGCGCTCGGCCAGCTTGATCAAGGCCACGCGGACATCGTCGACCATGGCGACCAGCATCTTGCGCAGGTTTTCCACCTGCGTCTGGCTGCCCAGTACCTGGGACTGGCGTGGACTGAGGCTGGCACTGATGGCGGCCATGCGCAGCACGCCGTCGATCAGCTTGGCCACCACCGGGCCGAATTTCTGGCTGACCGCGGCCAGGGGAATCTGCCCCTCGCGCACGCAGCGATACAGCACCGCCGCCACCAGCGAATCCTGGTCCAGCTTGAGGTCGGCGAGAATCTCGGCGATCTCCAGGCCGGTGCTGAAACTGGAACCGCCTTCGGGCCAGAGGTTCTGGGCCGCGTTGGTCTGTTGTTCGGCAAGCCGTGCGTATTCGCAGGCTTGTTTCAAGGCTTCACGGTCCAGCGCCAGATCGACGCTCACCGTATGATCGAGCCATGCCTCGAGATTGATACTGCCGTCGGTGTTGATCGGCTGGTGTGCTCTCACCTGTACCATCTTGCTTACCTTCCCTACGACGCAGATTCAATGCGTCAAAATCGCTGACCTGTTGTGGCCCCCGCAGTCTGGCTGGGCTGACAGAATGCGGCGGCGGTCAGTCGGACCAGACGAGCATCCTAGCTCGCTTCAAATAACGCCATGGCCTCGACATGCGCGGTCTGCGGAAACATATCGAGGATCCCGGCACGTTTTAACCGGTAGCCCTGCTTGATCAATTCAACCGTGTCCCTCGCCAGCGTCGCCGGGTTGCAGGACACGTACACCAACCGTTCGGCCCCCAGGGCGGCGAGCTTGCCCACCACCTCGAACGCACCGTCACGGGGTGGGTCCAAGAGTACCGCAGAAAAGCCGTCTTTGGCCCAACCGGCATCACTCAAAGGCAGGGACAAATCGGCCTGAAAAAAATGCGCGTTATGCAGATTATTGCTCAAGGCATTGGCGGCCGCACGTTCGACCATGGTCGCCACGCCCTCCACCGCCACCACTTCACGCACCTGGCGGGCCAGGGGCAAGGCAAAGTTGCCGAGCCCGCAGAACAGGTCCAGGACCCGTTCATCGGCAGCCGGCTTCAGCCAGTCCAGCGCCTGGGCGACCATGGCCTCGTTGACCCCGGCATTGACCTGGACAAAGTCCCCCGGCCGATACGCCAGTTCCAGATCCCAGGTCTCCAGGCGATAGCCCAGCGGCAACGACGGGTCTACCGGTTGCGGGCCATCTTCGCCATGCAACCAGAGTTGCGCGTCATGGGCCCTGCAAAATTCCTGTAGTACTTGCAGGTCCTGCGCCGACAACGGCGCCATATGCCGCAGCAACACCGCCACCGCCGAACCGCTGAACAATTCCACATGGCCGAGGGCCTGGGGTTTGCTCAAGCGCCGCAGCATGGCCGGCAATTCACGCATCAACGGTTGCAAGGCCTGTACCAGCACCGGGCAGTCGTCGATGGCAACGATATCCTGGCTGGAGGCGGCGCGAAAACCGACCTCCAGGGTCTTGCCCTTGGCGTCCCAGCGCACGGCCACGCGGGCCCGTCGCCGATAGCCGAACTCCGGACCGGTCAGGGGCACCGCCCACTCCAGGGGTTCGACGCCCGCGACACGGGACAGTTGCTCGGCGAGCATGCTCTGTTTCAGGGCGAGCTGGTCGTCGTGGGGCATATGTTGCACGCTGCAACCACCACAACGCCCGGCATGGGCGCAGGGCGCAGGGCGACGCCGATCACTGGCGAGGAACACCCGTTCAGTGCGCGCCTCGACCACCTTGCCATGGGCACCCAACACCCGCGCTTCGACTTCTTCACCGGCGAGGGCACCGGTGACGAACCAGGTGCGGCCTTCAATAAAGGCAATGCCCCGGCCGTCGTTGGACAGCCGCTCGATGGTCAGGCGCTGCTTCTTGCCCGTCGGCACTTGTGGTGCCCGGCTACCACCAGTGGGCTGGAAGCGCAGGCCGCGTTCATGCTTGGCCATCAGTTGGGCGCGTCGTAGATGCCGGTCGACAGGTAGCGGTCGCCTCGGTCACAGATGATTGCGACCATCACCGCGTTCTCGACTTCGCGGGACAGACGCAACATCGCTGCCACCGCACCACCCGAGGACACACCACAGAAAATCCCTTCTTCACGGGCGAGACGACGCATCACGTCCTCCGCCTCTTCCTGGCCCATGTCGACGATACGGTCGACACGGTCGGCCTGGAAAATCTTCGGCAGGTACTCATGGGGCCAGCGGCGGATGCCCGGAATCGAGGCGCCTTCCATCGGTTGCAGACCGACGATCTGCACCTCGGGGTTCTGCTCTTTCAGGTAGCGCGACACGCCCATGATGGTCCCGGTGGTGCCCATGGAGCTGACGAAATGGGTGATGGTGCCCTGGGTCTGGCGCCAGATTTCCGGACCGGTGCTGGTGTAGTGGGCTTCGGGGTTGTCGCCATTGGCGAACTGGTCGAGCACCTTGCCACGGCCTTCGGCCTGCATGCGCTCGGCCAGGTCACGGGCGCCTTCCATCCCCTCCTCGCGGGTCACCAGGATCAACTCGGCGCCATAGGCGGTCATCGCCGCCTTGCGTTCGGCGGTGGAGTTGTCCGGCATGATCAGGATCATCTTGTAACCCTTGATCGCGGCTGCCATGGCCAAGGCAATCCCGGTGTTGCCCGAGGTGGCTTCGATCAGGGTATCGCCGGCCTGGATCTGCCCACGCAATTCGGCGCGGGTGATCATCGACAGTGCCGGACGATCCTTGACGGACCCTGCGGGGTTGTTCCCTTCAAGCTTGAGCAACAGGGTATTGCTGGTGGCACCGGGCAGGCGCTGCAAGCGGACCAGGGGCGTGTTGCCGACGCAATCGGCGATGGTAGGGTACTGCAAGGTCATGGCGTATTCGCAATCCAGACTGCGGGGGCTGACATCATACCGGCAAACGTCGGCGCTCCATATCACGCAAAGTATGGTGCTTATGGCTTATAGGTATAAGCCCCGGACACCTTGTCACCGTCGATTGCCAGAATACTCGGCGAGCCAATGGATACGGGCTGTCTCCCGGGAGCTGGCGACTGATCATATCCCGGAGAACTTTGCGAGATTTACCCCACCGCAAATGGCTACACTGCGCAGGTGGAGCGGGCGCAGGATGCGCGCGCCGATAATCGAAGATGGGCGTGTCTGCCGGACGCTGAATCTGACGGAGAGTGTTGCGTGCTTAAAAACCTGGGCATCAAAGGCCGCGTAGTGCTGCTCACCCTGCTGCCGACCACGCTGATGGCGTTGGTGCTGGGTGGCTATTTCACCTGGCTGCAACAGTCGGACCTGCAGACCCAGTTGCTGCAGCGCGGCGAAATGATCGCCGAGCAGCTCGCGCCGCTGGTCGCGCCGGCCCTTGGCCATAACGATGTCGACCTGCTGGAGCGCATCGCCACCCAGTCCCTGGAACAGACCGACGTGCGCGCCGTGTCCTTTCTCGGCGCCAACCGCGAGCAACTGGCCCATGCCGGCCCGAGCATGCTCAACCAGCCGCCCATCGGCAATAGCAGCCACCTGTTGCAGCGCACCGGCAACGATGCCACCCGCTATCTATTGCCGGTCTTCGGCCGCCACCGCAATATTTCCGGCGAGGTGATCCCGGAGGAAGCCGACCGCCTGCTGGGCTGGGTCGAGCTGGAACTGTCCCATAACAATATGTTGCTGCGCGGCTATCGCAGCCTGTTCGCCAGCCTGCTGCTGATTGCTACCGGCCTCCTCGGCACCGCCTTGCTGGCCCTGCGCATGAGCCGCACGATCAACGCGCCGATCGGCAAGATCAAGCAAGCCGTGGCCCAGCTCAAGGAAGGCAACCTGGAAACCCGCCTGCCGCCCCTCGGCAGCCAGGAGCTGGATCAACTGGCCTCGGGCATCAACCGCATGGCCGAGACCCTGCAGAACGCCCAGGAAGAATTGCAGCACAGCATCGACCAGGCCACCGAAGACGTGCGGCAGAACCTGGAAACCATCGAGATCCAGAACATCGAGCTGGACCTGGCGCGCAAGGAGGCCCTGGAGGCCAGCCGGATCAAGTCCGAGTTCCTCGCCAACATGAGCCACGAGATCCGCACACCGCTCAACGGTATCCTCGGTTTCACCCACCTGTTGCAGAAAAGCGAACTGACCCCGCGCCAGCTCGACTACCTGGGCACCATCGAGAAATCCGCCGACAGCCTGCTGGGGATCATCAACGAAATTCTCGACTTCTCGAAGATCGAGGCCGGCAAGCTGGTGCTCGACAGCATTCCGTTCAACCTGCGCGACCTGCTCCAGGACACCCTGACCATCCTCGCCCCGGCGGCCCACGCCAAGCAGCTGGAACTGGTCAGCCTGGTCTATCGCGATACCCCGCTGTCGCTGATCGGCGACCCGCTGCGGCTCAAGCAGATCCTCACCAACCTGGTGAGCAACGCGATCAAGTTCACCCGCGAAGGCACCATCGTCGCCCGGGCCATGCTCGAGGAAGAACACGAAGACAGCGTGCAGTTGCGCATCAGTGTGCAGGACACCGGCATCGGTTTGTCGAACCAGGATGTCCGTGCGCTGTTCCAGGCGTTCAGCCAGGCCGACAACTCACTGTCGCGGCAACCCGGCGGCACCGGCCTGGGGCTGGTGATTTCCAAGCGCCTGATCGAACAGATGGGCGGCGAGATCGGCGTCGACAGCACCCCGGGCGAAGGCTCGGAATTCTGGATCAGCCTGAGCCTGCCCAAGACCCGCGACGATATCGAAGACCTGCCCGCCGCGCCGTTGCTCGGACGCCGCGTGGCGGTCCTGGAAAACCACGAACTGTCGCGCCAGGCCCTGCAGCACCAGTTGGAAGACTGCGGCCTGGAGGTGACCCCGTTCAACAGCCTGCAAAACCTCGCCAATGGGGTGACCGGGGCGCACCAGACCGACCAGGCCATCGACCTCGCGGTCCTCGGTGTCACCGCCCAGGAAATGCCGCCGGAACGACTGAGCCAGCATATCTGGGACCTCGAACACCTCGGCTGCAAAGTGCTGGTGCTGTGCCCGACCACCGAACAGACGCTGTTCCAGCTCTGCGTGCCCAACCCCCACGGCCAGCTCCAGGCCAAGCCGGCCTGTACGCGCAAATTGCGTCGGGCCCTGGCGGAACTGATCACCCCGCGCCCGGCACGCCTGGAACCTGTCGAGCCCCTGGGCAGCCGGGCACCGCGGGTGCTTTGCGTCGACGACAACCCGGCCAACCTGCTGCTGGTGCAGACCCTGCTCGAAGACATGGGCGCCTGGGTACTGGCAGTGGACAGCGGTTACGCGGCCATCGACGCCGTGCAACGCGAAGCCTTCGACCTGGTGTTGATGGATGTGCAGATGCCAGGGATGGATGGCCGGCAAAGCACCGAGGCGATTCGCCAATGGGAGCATGAGCGGCAAAGCACGCCGCTGCCCATCGTCGCCCTCACCGCCCACGCCATGGCCAACGAAAAACGCGCCCTGCTGCAAAGCGGCATGGACGACTACCTGACCAAACCCATCAGCGAGCGGCAACTGGCCCAGGTGGTACTCAAATGGACCGGCCTGGCCCTGCGTAACCAGGGGCCGGAGCGGGTCGGCGAACAGGGCCGCACCGGCAGCGAGCTGCTGGTACTCGACCCGGACGAAGGCCTGCGCCTGGCCGCCGGCAAGCCCGATCTCGCCGCCGATATGCTGGCGATGTTGCTGGCCTCTCTGGAAGCCGACCGCGAAGCGATTCGCCAGGCCCGCAATGCCAACGACCACAACGCCCTGATCGAGCGGGTCCACCGCCTGCACGGCGCCACCCGCTACTGTGGCGTGCCGCAACTGCGCGCGGCCTGCCAGCGCAGCGAAACCCTGCTCAAGCAGGACGCCCCCAATGCCCGCCAGGCATTGGACGAGCTGGACATCGCCATCGCCCGGCTGGCCGTCGAGGCCCGTGTCAGTGCCTGATCCACGGCAACAGGTTGAATGGACGCCGACGATAGAGTGTCGGCCATCCCCCCGAAAGGAATCCCCCGATGCGCGTCATTTTCTTCAGCAGCCAGACCTATGACCGGGACAGTTTCCTCGCCCTTTCTGGCGCCAGCGACCTCGAACTGCATTTCCAGCCCGCACGGCTGAACCTGGATACGGCGCCACTGGCCCATCGGCATGAAGTGCTCTGCGCCTTTATCAATGACGACCTGAGCGCGCCGGTACTGGAAGAACTGGCCGCCGGCGGTACCCGGCTGATCGCCCTGCGCTCGGCGGGCTACAACCATGTCGATCTGGACGCCGCCGCGCGCCTGGGTCTGTGCGTGGTCCGCGTCCCGGCCTACTCGCCCCATGCCGTGGCCGAACACGCCGTCGCCCTGGTGCTGGCCCTCAACCGGCGCCTGCACCGGGCCTATAACCGCACCCGCGAGGGCGACTTCAGCCTGCACGGCCTGACCGGGTTCGACCTGGTGGGCAAGACCGTCGGTGTGGTCGGCACCGGGCAGATCGGCGCGACGTTCGCCCGGATCATGGCCGGCTTCGGCTGCCAGCTGCTGGCCTACGACCCCTTCCCCAATCCCGAACTGCTGGCCCTCGGCGCCCGCTACCTGAGCCTGCCCGAACTGCTGGCGCAGTCGCGGATCATCAGCCTGCACTGCCCGCTGACCGCCGAAACCCATCACTTGATCAACCGCGACACCCTCGCCCACCTGCAACCGGGGGCGATGTTGATCAACACCGGGCGCGGCGGCCTGGTGGACACACCGGCGCTGATCGACGCGCTCAAGGACGGCCAACTCGGCTATCTGGGCCTGGATGTCTATGAGGAAGAGGCCCAGGTGTTCTTCGAGGACCGTTCCGACCTGCCATTGCAGGACGATGTGCTGGCGCGGCTGCTGACCTTTCCCAATGTGATCATCACCGCCCACCAGGCCTTCCTGACCCACGAGGCGCTGGCGGCGATTGCCACGACCACCCTGGACAATATCGCCGCCTGGAGCGCCGGTACGCCGCAAAACCAGGTCGGCGGTTGACGCGCAGCCGGCCCGGATCATCCCCTCCACCGGATCGAAGGTCGCACGCCGCTGCCATTTGCGCGGCGTCTGCGTGCTAGCATACCGGCCATATTTGGAGGACCCATGGTCGAACACGATTTCCGCTACAGCCTGATGAACCCGCAACACACCCTGACCGAATGCCGCGCCCTGGTGCCGGGACGCTATCAGGTCACCGGCAACGGTGGCTCGATCCGCGCCGACGATGTCCTGCTGGTGACCCTCAAGGGCAGCAAGGACCTGTCCATGCGCCTGACCGTGGACACCGTTCGCCATCTGATCAATCCGCCGGGCCAATGGGTCGCGGTCGCCAAGGGGCCGGTCTTCGGCGAACTGGCGATCCACCAGTGGCAGGTCAACTGCGACAGCTGCGCCAAGGAACTGAACTTCGAATTCGCGGTGGACGCCAAGCTTGGCAACCCCGCACAAAAACCAGCCGCCACGGCACGTATCGCCGAGCTGGGCTGGACGACACAGGGCGAGAAACACCTGTGCCCGAGATGCCAGGAGGCAAAGTAATGAAACGTGCGGTGATTCTGGGAATGTTGGGCGCCGGCCTGTACGGCTGCGCCGGCGAACAAGTGCACTTGCAGCAGGATCACAGCTACGTGCTGGAGTGGATCGGCGAACGTCCGCTGATCGACAACAGCCATCTGACCGTCACCCTCGGCGACGATGGCCGGGCCTACGGCACCGGCGGTTGCAACCACTGGTTCGCGCCTTACACCCTGGAGGGCGGGAACCTGAGCTTCGGCAAGGTCGGCAGCACCCGCAAGCTCTGCGCCCCGGCCCTGATGGAGCAGGAAAAACGCTTCCTCCAGGCGCTGGAGAATGTCCAGCGCTGGGATATCTCGCCCATCGAGCAGGTGCGTTTCTGGCCGCAGGAAGGCAAGCCGCTGCGGCTGTGGTCGGAAGAAGGCTGAGGCTCAGCCACGCAAGGCTTTGAGCTTGGCCAATACGCCTGCCGCGGTCTGCTCGCCCATCAACTGCTCGCGAACCTTGCCCTTGTCGTCGATGATGTAGGTCACCGGCAAGGCTTCGCTGCGCGGCAGGTCGAAGAAGTCCGCCGGATCCTGGGCCAGCACCGTGAAACGGATGCCCAGGGTTTCGCCGGCCTTGCGCAGGTCATCGCCCTGCAAGCCATCGAAATTCACCCCGAACACTTCCGCCGACTGACCCTTGAGCTGCTCGGACAGGGCATTCAACTCCGGGATCTCGGTACGGCACGGGCCACACCACTCGGCCCAGTAGTTGACCACCTTCCACTGTTTGTCCAGGCGCTCGGACGCGACCTTCTGGCCGTGCTGGTCAACGCCGTAATCGTTGCCGCAACCGCTCAGCAGCAACGCCCCCATCATCGCCAATACGGCGGCCAATCGCCTTGCCATGTGCACAATCCCCCGTCAAATAAGTCATTGACTGCGACCCTTTACCTCACAAGGTTCAGGAGCACCCGTCAGGCAGGTAGAATACCCGCCACCTTACGCAAGATGCGACCCGCACATGACCGATCTGACGCTTTATCACAACCCGCGCTGCTCGAAATCCCGCGGTGCGCTGGAACTGCTCCAGGGCCGTGGCCTCACGCCCACCGTCGTGCACTACCTGGAAACCCCGCTGAACGCCGCGCAGCTCAAGGAGTTGCTGGGCAAGCTCGGCATCGGCGCACGGCAACTGCTGCGCACCGGCGAGGATGAATACAAGCAGTTGAATCTGGCCGACAGCCAGCTCAGCGAAGAACAGCTGATCGCGGCCATCGCCGCACACCCCAAGCTGATGGAGCGGCCGATCCTGGTAGCCGGTGACAAGGCGATCATCGGTCGCCCACCGGAAAATGTGCTGGAGATCCTGCCGTGAGTTCACCTTACGTTCTGGTGTTGTTCTACAGCCGTAACGGTTCGACCCGCGAAATGGCCCGGCAGATTGCCCGTGGCGTCGAACAGGCAGGGCTGGAGGCGCGCCTGCGCACCGTGCCGGCGATCTCCAGCCAGTGCGAAGCCGTGGCGCCGGAGATTCCCGAGGAAGGCGCGCTGTATGCCAGCCTCGACGACCTGAAGAACTGCGCGGCCCTGGCCATGGGCAGCCCGACCCGCTTCGGCAATATGGCGGCGCCGCTGAAGTACTTTATCGACGGCACCAGCAACCTGTGGCTGACCGGCGCCCTGGTGGGCAAGCCGGCCGGGGTCTTTACCTCGACGTCGAGCCTGCATGGGGGCCAGGAAAGCACCTTGTTGTCGATGCTGCTGCCGCTGCTGCACCACGGCATGCTGGTCACCGGCCTGCCCTACAGCGAGTCGGCCCTGCTCGACACCCGAGGTGGCGGGACGCCCTATGGCGCCAGCCACCATACCGGCGTCGACGGCAAACGCGCGTTGGACGAGCATGAAATCGCCTTGTGCCGGGCACTCGGCCTGCGTCTGGCGAAGACCGCCCTGAGCCTGGAGAACGGCCGTGGCTAGGAAGCCCAAGGTGTTGCCGCCCCAGGCCTGGCTCGAAACGCGTGTGCGTTGGAGTCGTCGCCTGGCGCTGGTGTGTTTTCTCGGCCTGATCGCCTTTCTGAGCATCTATTACCTGATGTTCGCCGACCTGCACGGTGCGCGGCCCTGGGTGATCCTGTTGATCGAACTCGTGCCGCTGCTGCTCTTGCTGCCGGGGATGTTGCTGGGCAGCGCGCGCGGGCACTCGTTCACCTGCTATGTGGTGAACCTGTACTTCATCAAGGGGGCGTTGGCGGCGTTCGATCCCAATCGACAGCTATTCGGTGTGCTGGAGATGGCCGCGAGCGTGGCGGTGTTCTGCAGCGCGATGGTCTATGTGCGCTGGCGTCATCAGTTGAATCGGCGGTTGGCTGGAGAGGGGCAACTTCAAGCGACGTAAAGGCTGAACACGGTCCTGTAGGAGCCGGCTTGCTGGCGATGGGGCCAGTCAACCTTGCATCGCCTGAGCGGCCGCCATCGCCAGCAAGCCGGCTCCTACAAGGTTTCGGGCACGACGATAAAGGGTATCGAGGCCACGATTTTTTGTAGGGGCAGACTCAATGATTGGTGGTGTACGCCAACATCATCGACAGCTGGCACATCGGCCGCCCACTCTCGGCATGCCACTGGTTGAAGGCATCCTGCACAATCGCCAGATCCCGCAGGCTGGTCGGCACCTTGTCGACGATCTTCTGCGCATTCAGCGCCGCCACCACGTCATAGGTCGGGACAAAAGTGTCCTTGCCGACCATCCGCAGAAAACGCGGCGCCGACAGCCCGCCCAACTGATGGCCGTGCTTGGCCAGGTACTTCCACAAGCCGGTGATTTCAGTGACCGGCCAATCGGCGATCAATGCGCCGAAACTGCCCTTCGCCCTGGCCACGTCCAACACCATCTGCGCATTGCGCGGCACGCTCTTGAGCTTGCCCAGGTGGCGAATGATCCGCGCGTCCTGCATCAGACGCTCCAGATGCTCGGCGCCCATCAACACCACTTTTTCCGGGTCGAAGCCAAAAAACACCTGTTCGAACACCGGCCACTTGGCATCCACCAGGCTGTGCTTGAGGCCGGCGCGGAAGACCCGCAAGGCAATCATCGACAGATAACGGTCGTCCGGCAGTTCACGCAGTTGCTGCGAACTGGCCGGCACCGGTAATTCAGCCTCCAGCGCGGCGGCCGAACCAAAACGGTTCAGGCAGTACTCATGCAACCATTTGTAATCGCGCATTCAGAGGTTCACTACGTTGACGAAGCGCGATGCGGCGGTCTCATCGATTCGAAGGTGGGTAAAGTCGAACAGGTTGCGGTCAGCCAGTTGCGACGGCACGACGTTCTGCAAACCACGGAAGATGCTTTCGGTACGCCCGGGGGTCTTGCGTTCCCACTCCTGGAGCATGTCCTTGACCACCTGGCGTTGCAGGTTTTCCTGGGAGCCGCAGAGGTTGCAGGGAATGATCGGGAATTGCTTGAGGTCCGAGTAGGCCTGGATGTCCTTCTCGCTGCAATAGGCCAGCGGCCGGATCACCACGTTGCGCCCGTCGTCGGCCCGCAGCTTGGGCGGCATGGCCTTGAGCGAGCCGTTGTAGAACATGTTGAGGAAAAAGGTTTCGACGATATCGTCGCGGTGATGCCCCAGGGCCATCTTGGTCGCGCCGATCTCGTCGGCGAAGGTGTACAGCGTGCCGCGACGCAGGCGCGAACACAGGGAGCAGGTGGTCTTGCCTTCGGGGATCAGTTCCTTGACCACCGAGTAGGTGTCCTTCTCGACGATGTGATACTCCACGCCCAGTGCCTTCAGGTAGGCGGGCAGCACATGCTCGGGGAAACCGGGCTGCTTCTGGTCCATGTTCACGGCGACGATGTCGAACTTGATCGGGGCCACTTTCTGCAAGTGCATCAGAACGTCGAGCATGGTGTAGCTGTCCTTGCCGCCGGACAGGCAGACCATGACCTTGTCACCCTCTTCAATCATGTTGAAGTCGGCGATCGCCTCACCCGCTTGGCGGCGCAGGCGTTTCTGCAGTTTGTTCTGATTGACCGAAAGAGTGCCCATAGCTCTTGCCCTAACCCTTGAAATCCGCGCGAGGTGTGTCGAAAAGGCGATTATTTTACCTATAAACCGGCGCGGGGCGAAGATGGAGCAACAGCCCTGTTCAAGCAGGGCTAATGACCAAATACGACAATGCGATTACAGTCCCGCCCGACAGTTCGATTTGCTCTAAAGCGCGCGGCTCTCCCTCCCTATACTGCGACATAAGGTCGCATATAAATCCAGACCTGACTTCGGCCACTTGGCCCGCAGGCGCTCCACCGGGGGGCGATGGCAATAACAAGAGGAGTGACTGGCATGATCCATCACGTAGTCGGACTGTTCACCCATCCTGATCAGGAATGGCGACAAATCCGTGGCGACGCCGAGGAAAGCATCGGCCATATGTACCTCACCCACACCCTGATCCTGGCCGCCATCCCGGCCATTTCGGCCTTTATCGGCACTACCCGGATCGGCTGGGTCATCGGCAACCGCGCGCCGGTGATGCTGACCCAGGACAGCGCCATCTGGATGACCCTCATGTCCTATATCGCCATGCTCGGCGGTGTGGCGGTAATGGGCGCATTTATCCACTGGATGGCCCGCACCTACGACGCCAACCCCAGCCTGGCCCGTTGCGTGGCCTTCGCCACCTACACCGCCACACCGCTGTTCATCGGCGGCTTGGCGGCGCTCTACCCACACATGTGGCTGGGGATGATCGTCGGCACGGCGGCCATCTGCTACACCGTCTATCTGCTGTACGTCGGCCTGCCGACCTTCATGAACATCCCTTCGGACGAAGGCTTCCTGTTCTCCAGCTCCGTCCTGGCTGTCGGCCTGGTGGTGCTGGTGGCGATCATGGCCTTTACCGTGATTGTCTGGGGCCTGGGCGTCGGCCCGGTGTACACCAACTGAATAAAACAAAGCCATAACTGCCAACACAGGCCGCCGCAAGGCGGCCTTTTAATGCGTCATGACCATTCGGCGCCTGACGGATTCGGAAATCCCCGGGTTTACGGCATACTCGACGTCTCTGGAGATCCGTACAGCATGCCCGAGCAACTCAAGACCCGCGTCGAAGACTGTTTCCAACAAGCCGAATCCTTTTTCAAACGACCTTTCAAACGTCCTGTGGTCAGCCTCAAGCTGCGTGGCCAGAAGGCTGGCGTCGCGCATTTGCATGAAAACCTGCTGCGTTTCAATCCGCAGCTGTACCGGGAAAACAGCGAAGACTTCCTCAAGCAGACCGTGGCCCACGAGGTCGCGCACCTGATCGCCCATCAGTTGTTTGGTGAACGCATCCAGCCCCATGGCGAGGAATGGCAGCTGATCATGCGCGGGGTCTATGAACTGCCGCCCAATCGCTGCCACACCTATGAGGTGCAGCGCCGCCGGGTGACGCGGTATATCTACCGCTGTCCGTGCGCCGACAGCGACTTTGCGTTTTCGGCCCAGCGTCATCGGCTGGTGGACGAGGGCCGGCGCTATCTGTGTCGGCGTTGTCGGCAGACGCTGGTGTTCAGTGGTGAAATGCGAGTGGAGTAAGTTTCCCCAGTGATGGTGGCCTTACCGGCCTCTTCGCGGGCAAGCCCTGCTCCTACAGGATTGTGGTGAACGCAGGATTTGTGTTCGACACCGAACTGTAGGAGCAGGGCTTGCCCGCGAAAGCGATAAAACAGGCACAACAACCTCAAACCATAACACCAGCCTCCCGCAACACCGCTATCCGCTCTTCGCTGTACCCCAACTCCCGCAACACCTCTTCACCATGCTCGCCCAACCGCGTGCCGATATGTCGAGGCGCCGGTAACCCCTGGGAAAATTTCAACGGACAAGCCATCTGCGCCTGCATGCTGCCATCCCCTCGGGGCACCTGCACCACCACCTCCCGGGCCTGCAACTGCGGATGCTCGACCGCCTCGCCCAGGCTGAGCACCGGCTCGACGCAGGCATCCAGCCCGGCAAACAAGGTGCACAGCTCATCGAAATCACGCTTTTCAAACTCGACCTGCAACGCCTGCTTCAACGCCTGTTGCGCTTCAGGCTTGGACGACAACCCTTGAGCCGCCAACTCCGCGCATCCCAAAGCACCGCACAACTGCTGCATAAACCCCGGTTCCAGGCTACCCACGGCAAACCAGCGCCCTTCCCGGCTACGGTAATAGTCGTAGAAACTGCCGCCATTGAGCATCTGTCCCTCGGGACCAGGCGTTACTCCACAAGCAAGAAACCCCGCCCCAGCCATGGCATTCAGGCTGAAGGCACAATCGGTCATGCTGACATCGACGTGTTGCCCCGACCCCGTCTGCTGCCGGGCGATAACCGCCGCCAGCAAGCCGATCACCCCGTGCAGCGAACCGCCCGCCACATCCGCCACCTGCATAGCCAGGGGCAGCGGTCCACTCTCCCGGCGCCCGGTGTAGCTGGCCAATCCCGATAGCGCCAGGTAGTTGATGTCATGCCCGGCCCGATCGCGGTAGGGACCGGTCTGGCCATAGCCGGTAATCGACACATAGATCAAACGCGGGTTGATCACCTTCAGAGCCTCATAACCCAGCCCCAGCCGCTCCATCACCCCGGGACGGAACTGCTCCAGGACGATGTCATGCTCGCGCACCAGGTCATGGATCACCGCCACCGCTTCGGCCTGCTTCAAGTCCAGGGCCAGGCTGCGCTTATTGCGATTGAGCCAGGCGTGGCTGGCGGAAACGTCCCGGTCGTGGGGCGGCCATGCCCGCAACAGGTCCAGGCGTGCGGGTGATTCGATGCGTAACACCTCGGCGCCCATGTCCGCCAGCAACAGCGAGGCGAACGGTCCCGGCAGCAATGTCGAGAAATCCAGTACCTTGAGTGACGCCAATGGACCTTGCATGGGCTTTCCATTTTCCAGATCGACGGAGCTCCAGCCTAGGCAGCCCACCACCCGACGGCAAGCACCACACTGCTCGGCAGCACTGACGCAAACGCTCAATGACACGAATTGCCCTTGTAGGAGCCGGCTTGCTGGCGATTGCGATCTGGCCGTCGACATCGTTGTCGCCTGATGAGCCGTCATCGCCAGCAAGCCGGCTCCTACAAGGGGCGCGGACATATCGGGGTACCGCACAGGCATAAAAAAACCCATCCGAAGATGGGTTTTCTTATTACCGCTGAAGCTTACTTGACGCTTGGCGCCGAGCCTTCGGCTACGCCCAGGTCGTCCAGTGCGCGCTCGTCTTCAATACCGCGACCACCGGAAGCCAGTTCCGTGTGCAGTTGGTCTTCGTCCAGTTCCTTGACCCACTTGGCCACCACCAGGGTCGCCACGGCGTTACCCACCAGGTTGGTCAAGGCGCGGGCTTCGGACATGAAACGGTCGATACCGAGGATCAGTGCCAGGCCGGCCACCGGCAGGTGACCTACGGCCGAGAGGGTCGCCGCCAGTACAATGAAACCACTACCGGTCACGCCCGCCGCGCCCTTGGAGGACAGCAGCAACACCAGCAACAGGGTGATCTGGTGGGTGATGTCCATGTGGGTGTCAGTCGCTTGAGCGATGAACACGGCCGCCATGGTCAGGTAGATCGAGGTACCGTCGAGGTTGAAGGAGTAACCGGTTGGAATGACCAGGCCGACGACCGACTTCTTCGCGCCCAGGCGTTCCATCTTGACCAGCATGCGTGGCAGGGCCGATTCCGAAGAGGAAGTCCCCAGCACGATCAGCAGCTCTTCACGGATGTAGCGGATCAGTTTCAGTACGCTGAAGCCGTGTGCACGGCAGATGGCGCCCAGTACCACCACCACGAACAGGATGCAGGTGATGTAGAAGCAGATCATCAGCTGGCCCAGTTGCACCAGGGAGCTCACACCGTAGGCGCCGATGGTGAAGGCCATGGCACCCAGCGCGCCCAGTGGCGCCAGTTTCATGATCATGTTGATGATGTTGAACATCACGTGGGCGAAACGATCGATGAACTCCAGCAGCGGCTTGCCGTAGGCACCCAGGCGATGCAGGGCGAAACCGAAGATCACCGAGAACATCAGCACTTGCAGGATATCGCCGTTGGCGAAGGCGCCGACGATGGTGTTCGGGATCACGTTGAGGATGAAGCCAACCACGCTCTGGTCTGCGCCAGCGGTGACGTAGGCCGCGACTTTCGAGGCGTCCAGGGTGGCCACGTCGATGTGCATGCCGTTACCTGGCTGGATCACGTTGACCACGACCAGGCCGATCAACAAGGCGATGGTCGAAACCACTTCGAAGTACATCAGTGCATAGCCGCCGGTCTTGCCGACCGCTTTCATGCTCTGCATGCCGGCAATGCCGCTGACAACGGTGCAGAAGATGATCGGGGCGATGACCATTTTGATCAGCTTGATGAAGCCGTCACCCAGTGGCTTGAGGGCCACCGCGGTCTGTGGGTAGAAATGGCCGAGCAGGATGCCGATAGCGATGGCTACGACCACCTGGAAATACAGGGATTTGTACAGTGGCTGACGAGTCGTCATTGCAAAGTTCCTCAAGAGATCACACGCCCGTTATCCATCAGCGGCCATGGGACCTGAAGCACGAACCCTCCTGCACTGGAGGGATTTTTGTTTTTTATCGAACTGCGTGGGGCAGACCGCTTAACTCTTCGCAAAGCCCGTGCCACTTTTGCAAAATAGCGGCAAAGCCTTTAGCCATCATGCCTGCCGGGTTTTATCGCGCTATCACCCTTACAGCATAGATGGCGGATTTCCGCCCATCCACCCCAAAGCACCCGAGGATTTGGCGGATATCCGCCTTGTCCCTGCGTCATTTCCATGACTAACATCGGCCACTCAATGGACGGAAGCGCCCCATGCGTGAACGCAGTATCGCCAGCCACTTCGCCCGCGCCGCCCTGGAGGGTGCGCGTCGGCAGAACCACGACTGTGCGCCACTGCTGCAACGCCTGGGCATCGCTGCGCAGTGGCTCGACGAACCGCGGGCACGCCTGGCGCCAGAGCAGTTCACCCAACTGCTGCAAGGGCTCTGGCTGGAGCTGGACGACGAATACCTGGGGTTCGGCCAGAGCCGCTGCCAACGCGGCACTTTCGCCATGATGATGCATGCGCTGATTCATTGTCCGACCCTGGAAAAGGCCCTGAACCGCGGCCTGCTGTTCTACAGCCTGTTCCCCGACGCGCCACGCCTGCAGCTCAGCCGCGAAGGCGACTGCGTGCGCCTGAGCCTGGACGCCTCGAACCTGTGGGACCCGGATCACTTTCTCAGCGAATGCCTGCTGGTGGTCTGGCACCGCCTGGGCAGTTGGCTGATCGGCCAGCGCATTCGCCTGCTCGAGGCCAGCTTCGGTTACCCGAGGCCCGACCACGCCAGTGAATACGACCTGTTGTTTCCTTGCCCCCTGAGCTTCGACGCCGCCACCAGCAGCCTGCTGTTCAGCAGCCGTTACCTGGGCATGCCGTTGCAGCAGGACGAACGCACGCTCAAACAGTTCCTCGGCCGCGCCCCCGCCGACCTGCTGGCCCGCCCCGACGATGGCGACAGCCTGAGCAGCCAACTGCGGCGCCTGCTCAGCCGGGATGCCAGTCGCTGGCTGGACCTGGAGGCGGTCGCCCAGCACCTGCACATCAGCCCGCAGACCCTGCGCCGGCATTTGCGCGAGGAAGGCACGAGTTTTCAGGAACTCAAGGATCAACTGCGGCGGGACATCGCCATCTACCATCTGGGCCGTAGCGAACTGTCATTGCAACAGATCGCCGAACAGCTGGGTTTTTCCGAGCCCTCGGCCTTTCACCGGGCCTTCAAGAAGTGGACCGGCCTGACTCCCGGAGCCTATCGCGCCCAGGAACTGTAGAGGTGGGCCCGACAGTTACTGCGGCGGGAAATGGATGCGGAACGATGCGCCACCCAGGGTCGAATCCCCCAGGGTCATCTCGGCGTCGTAGCTCTGGATGATGTCCTGGACCACCGCCAGGCCGATGCCCTGCCCCGGATGCTGACGGTCCAGGCGCTCGCCGCGCTGCAGAATCCGCGCCCGCTGGTCGGGCGGCACCCCTGGCCCGTCGTCCTCGACATACACCTCGACCCCCTGCAAGCCCCGGCGCAGGCTGACCCGCACCTGACCCAGGCACAGGCGATAGGCGTTCTCCAGCAGATTGCCCAACAATTCCAGCAACGCGCCCTGCTCGATCGGCACATGGCTGAACTGCGGCACGTCGATGGCGACCTTTACCTGCTTGTCGCGATAGACCTTGTCGAGGGTGCTGCACAGGCTGTCGAGCACCGGGCGCAGTTCGACCTGGTGCCGGACCAGGCCGCTCTTGCGCAAGCTGGCGCGTTGCAACTGATAGCTGATCTGCTGGTTCATCCGTTCGATCTGGCTCTGCAGGACCCGGGCCTGCTCGCGATCCTGCGGCCGCTGCGCCATGCCTTCACTGACCCCTTGGAGGACCGCCAGGGGCGTTTTCAGGCTGTGGGCCAGATCGTCCAGGGAATCGCGATAGCGGCTGCGCTGTTCGCGCTCGCTGCGCAACAGGCGGTTGAGGGAGCCGGTCAGGCGCAGCAGTTCCCGCGGATGCTCCTCGCTGAGGCTTTCCAGTTCGCCGCTCTCGATCTGGTCCAGTTCCTGGCTCAGCCGCCGCAACGCGCGCAGGCCCCAGGTCAGGCCGAGCCAGAGCAGGGCCAGCAGCACGGACAAGGCGGCGCCGAAGCCCAGGTAGAGTTTTTCCCGCAGGCCGGCCAGGGTCATGTTGTATTCGCGCATCGGTTGCAGGGCGACAAAGCTGTAGGCGGCGCTCTTGCCGCCAAGCAACTTGACCTCGACGTCATAGACGAAGAACTCGTTGCCGTTGTCCTCGCGGATTTTCGCGAACTCGTTGCCGCGCCCGTCATACCGCGGGCGGTAATTGATGTGCTCTTCCTGGGTTGCCCGCGAACGCCAGACCAGGCGTCCCTCACGGTCGAAGATATAACCCAGCAGGCGGCTGTCGGGCAGGTTGAATCGCTCGTCGGGGAGCAGATCGGGCATCTGCAGCTTCTGTTTTTCGATGCGCGCCGCGGAAATCAGCGTGGTCACGTCCGAGGCCAGGCGTTGCTCGATGGAATCCTGCAAGGCCAGGCTGAACGCCCCCTGCATCGCCGGCAACAGGGCCAGCATGAACAATATCGCCAGGATGGTGGCGGCCAGCATCAGCCGCACCCGTAGCGAACGAATCACCGGCAGCGCTCGTTGAACAGGTAGCCCAGGCCCCGCACGGTATCGATAGGTTTGAACCCGACAGGTCCTTCCAGCTTGCGCCGCAAGCGCCCGACCAGCACCTCTATTACATTCGGATCACGCTCGTCGTCGTCCGGGTACAACTGCTCCATCAGACGATCCTTGGCCACCACCTGCTGGTGATGACGCATCAGGTATTCGAGAATCCGGTATTCGTAGGCCGTCAGCGCCAGGGGCTGGTCGTCGAGGGAGGCCTGCTTGCGATTGAGGTCCAGCAGCAGGGGGCCGGCGGTAATGGTCGACTGGGTGAAACCGCTGGAGCGCCGCAGCAAGGCATTCATCCGTGCCTCCAGTTCCTCGAACTGAAAGGGCTTGACCAGATAGTCGTCGGCACCGGCGGCCAGGCCTTCGACCTTGTCCTGCCAGTTGCCGCGCGCGGTGAGAATCAGGATCGGGAAAACCTTGCCGCGCGAGCGCAGTTGGCGGATCAGGTCCAGTCCGCCCATGCCCGGCAGGCCGAGATCGATCACCGCCAGGTCATGATGGAACTGCTCGGTCTGGTACAGCGCCTCTTCGGCATTGCCCACCGCCTCGACCACGTGGCCACTGTCGCTCAAGCGGGTCTGCAAGTGATGGCGCAACAACGCTTCGTCTTCTACCACCAGCAATTTCATAGTGCTCTCCCAACGCTACCGGCATCGCTTCGCCCATAACGGTAACTCAGTTCTGCCAAAGTGTTTCATGAAAGACACGGCCGACCAGCCAGCAGCAGATTCGCGCATCATCATTGATACAGAGTAAACAAGCGGCCCTGAACTCCCCCTGAACACATTTGGATGGACAAGGGAATCGGATCTGGAAAGCGCCGCCCCAACCCGGCAAAATGCCCGACATGAACAGCCTCCCCGCCCTACCCGTTTGCTGCACGCCCCTCGACGCCCATTGGCCGTTGCCCGAGGCCGTGGCGCATTGCGTCTTGCTCAGCACCCGGTTCAGTCCGTCGCAGCTCGCCGCGGACGATTTCCAGCGTAGCCGCATCGAACCGCCGGCGAGTATTCAACGCTCGGTGGCCAAACGCCAGGCCGAGTTTCTCGCCGGGCGCCTCTGTGCTCGCGCCGCCCTGCGGCAGCTGGACGGTACCGACTGCGTTCCGGCCATTGGTGAAGACCGTGCGCCGATCTGGCCTGCCCATATCACCGGTTCCATCACCCACGGCACCGGCCGGGCCGCCGCCATCGTTGCGCCTAAATCCCACTGGCGGGGCCTGGGCATGGACCTGGAAGACCTGCTGAGCGCAGACCGGGCCGAGCGACTGGCCGGCGAAATCCTGACTCCGGCCGAGATGGAGCGCATGGCCGCAGGTTCCGCCGAACAGATCGCCCTGCTGGTGACCCTGACCTTCTCGGTCAAGGAAAGCCTGTTCAAGGCGCTCTACCCGCTGGTGCAGAAGCGGTTTTACTTCGAGCACGCCGAAGTGCTGGAGTGGGATATCAGTGGGCAGGTGCGCCTGCGTCTGCTGACAGACCTGTCCAGTGAATGGTGCCATGGCACGGAATTGCAGGCGCAGTTCGGCCTGCATGAAGGGCAATTGCTGAGCCTGGTCGCCATCCCGGCTTGAATATCACCTTAGAGCCTTGCTGTGTGCCTGCCGACGCTATCGCCAGCAAGCCGGCGCCTACAGGAGATCAGCGTCACCCAGGGAGCGAGCAGCCTCAGGCCTTGTCCTGATAACGCGGCCAGCTCAGGCTGAAGCACGCACCATCGAGCAACTGGCTCTTGCCGATCAGTGCCCGCCCTTCGTGCCAGTGGATGATCCGCCGCACGATGGACAATCCCAGGCCGTGCCCTCCCGAGGCCCGGGTCCGGCTGTCATCCAGGCGCATGAACGGCGTGAAGATCCGCTCCCAGGCACTTTCCGGTACCCCGGGGCCGTCGTCCTCGACATCCACCCGGCAACGCAACGGCCCGACCTGGTAGCTGATGCAGACCTGCGACTGCGCATGGCGCATCGCGTTGCTGACCAGGTTCTGCAAGGCCCGATGCAGGTAACGCGGCTCGGCCTCGACCCACACCTCGTCTCCGGTGGCCAGTGGAAAGCACAGCCCGCGGGTCACCCGCACCTCCACCCGCAATGGCGCCAGCTCGCCGATCACCTGGTCGACCAGGGCACTGAGGTCGATCCGCCGGAAATCCAACGCCGGGGTGCCCTGCTCCAGGCGGGCGTAGGTCAGCATCTCGTCCACCAGCCGGTCGAGGTCCTGGATATCGCCATCCATGCCCTCCATATATTTGTGCCGGGCCTCGGGCGTCTGCGCATCGCCAATCATTTCCAGGCCGAAACGCAGGCGTGCCACCGGGGTACGCAGCTCATGGGACACCGCTCGCACCAGTTCGCGCTGGATCATCAGCGAACGTTGCAGGTGTTCGGCCATGCCGTTGAACGCTGCCGCCAGGCGCCCGATGGAGTCCACGCCACCGGCCGGCACGCGGGTTTCCAGATTGCCCTGGGCCAACCGCGTGGCCGCCGACTCGAGCCCGCGCAGGCGCCGTTCCAGCCGTCGCACCAGCAGGTAGACGATCAGGCCGATCAAGCTCAAGCCGAGCACGGCAATCAGCACCAGCCACTGCGCCGGGTAGGGGTTCATCTGATACAGCGGGCCGATTTCCAGGACCCAGGGCGTACCGGACAGGCCGGCAAACACCCGGATCGAATCACCCCCCTTGCCCAGGGCCATGACCGTGTCGCCTTCGCTGATCCGCCGGCGCTGGTCTTCATCCATATCGGCCTGGTCCAGGGTGACCAGCTTCATGTCGAAACCAAAACCCTTGTCACGCTTGAGCGCCGCCAGGCGTGCCGGCTGTTCGGCATCCGGATAGCGCACCAGTTCGTCGGCCAACAGGTAGATGGTCGCCCGGGCCAACTGTTCGCTGATCTGCTGGACCTCTCCAGTTAATACCAACTGCTCCGGGTCACTGACCAATCGATAGACCTTCGCCGCATAAGGCCCGGTCTGCTCCACCAGGGCCTGGCCGCGCAGCACCCGGGTACGCTGGCCGAGATCCAGGTGCACATCGGCCAGTGTCTGCAGGGCCAGCGGAATACCCAACAGCCGCTCCCACACCGCCAGGGCCCGACGGCGCTCGATTTCATCCATCGGCCGCAGGTTGTCGGCCATCAGCGAGAAGGTGCCATGGGCCAGGTGCTCGCGATATTGCTCGCTGCGCACCTGGTTGAGCAGGTGCAGGGCCAGCACCCCGAGCAACGCCACCAGCACCAGCGCGGCGCACATGCCGCCGTAGATGCGCAGGAAGATCGAGTTCACGACGGCAGGCCTGCGAACGCTTCGGGGACGAACAGATAACCCTTGCTGCGAATGGTCTTGATCAGCCGTGGATGCTCGGGGTCGTCGCCGATTTTCGGGCGAATACGCGAAATACGCACATCAATGGAGCGGTCCTGGCCGTCATAACCGATGCCGCGCAAGGCGGTGAAGATTTCTTCGCGAGAAAGGATCCGCCCGGCATTCGCCACCAGCAACCAGAGCAGATCGAACTCGGCGCTGGTCAGTTCGATCCCCGCCCCGCTCAGCCAGGCCTCGCGCAAGGCGTTGTCGATCAGCAGCGGGCCGAACTGCAGGCGCCGGACCTTTTCCTCGGCCGCGCCCTGAAGCGGCTCGCCGCGCCGCAACAGCGCGCGGATCCGCGCCAGCAACAGGCGCGGGCGCACCGGCTTGCAGACATAATCGTCGGCCCCCAGGTCCAGCCCCTGGATCTGGTCGAGATCGTCGGTGCGTGCGGTCAGCATCAGGATCACCCCGTCGTAGCGCTCGCGCACCTTGCGGCAGATGCTCAGGCCATCCTCGCCGGGCAGCATCAGGTCGAGAATCACCAGGTCGGGCTGCTCGGCGATAATCCGCTCGGCGGCCCGGGCGCCGTTGCCCTCGATGGAGACCCGCAAGCCGTTGCTCTCCAGGTACTCACGGGTCAACTCGGCCAGACGCTGGTCATCCTCGACTATCAATACCTGCCAGGCTTGCTCCACGGGGGCGACCTCTGCGTGTAAATGTTCAGTGTTGAAAGGATCCACCCGTCTTTTTGTCATGATTTGGGAGGATATAGAAAGGCTAGGGCCGGCCGATTGTAGCAACGACAGGGTCATCGCACACACGCCAGGATTGGCGCTCGGTCACGGGCTTTTTTTGTGATAGGGTTCGCGCCCGCAAAAATCCGCGGGCAAGGTTGGCAGCGGTAAAAAACAATGACAGGCGGTGCAATCCCTGCCTGCCGCGGCCTACACGCGCTTTCAAGCTTTCATACACAAATTACGCACAGATTTATCCACAGGCAGTACGTTGCAATCAGCCCCCAAAACGCATTATCTTGTATCTCGGCAGCAAAAAAACCCAACATGTAGGGTTTTCGCCCAAAATCCCCAACCACATTTCGCGTCAGGAACTCAAGCTCTTTTCTTGCATCCGCGGGGTTGAACTAAACACCGATTTGAAAGCCCAAACCGCATACGCGGATGGCAGCCGTTCTTCCCCCATGCGTGGGAAAACGGTACGGGTGTTGCAGGGCAAATGCAGGACAAAACTGTCACCCATCAGGAATACCGCTGCGGGCCAACGACCCGCAGCGTTGAAAACTTCGGCATGGAAGCGGCGCTCGAAAGCCCTCTTCCGCTGTCCCGAAGTGGTTACGCCCGACATCGTTCGGTTGTAGTGCTTCAGGACAGAACGGTGGGCACCTTCGTGGTGCCCAAACAAACATAGAGAACGTGGAGACACCCATGCAAACCGACACAACTCGCGAGAACCCGCAAGGCACCGTGCCGCAGGCCGCCGATTCGAATCTGGATCTGTCCGCCACCGCGCCGGGCCAACTGCGCGTGATCAAGCGTAACGGCACTGTCGTTCCTTACACCGATGACAAGATCACCGTCGCCATCACCAAAGCGTTCCTCGCAGTTGAAGGCGGCACCGCTGCCGCCTCGTCGCGCATCCACGACACCGTCGCCCGCCTGACCGAACAGGTCAGCGCGACCTTCAAGCGTCGCATGCCTTCGGGCGGCACCATCCACATCGAGGAAATCCAGGACCAGGTCGAACTGGCCCTGATGCGTGCCGGCGAGCAGAAAGTCGCCCGTGACTATGTGATCTACCGTGATTCGCGAGCCAAGGAACGCGCCATCCGCGCGCCATCCGAAGAGCCGGTCAACGCTCACCCGTCGATCCGCATCACCCGCGCCGACGGTAGCGTCGCGCCGCTGGACATGGGCCGCCTGAACACCATCGTCAGCGAAGCCTGCGAAGGCCTGGAAGAAGTCGACGGCGACCTGATCCAGCGCGAAACCCTGAAGAACCTCTACGACGGCGTGGCCCTGAAAGACGTCAACACCGCCCTGGTGATGACCGCCCGGACCCTGGTAGAGCGCGAGCCGAACTACTCCTTCGTGACCGCCCGCCTGCTGATGGACACCCTGCGTGCCGAAGGCCTGAGCTTCCTGGAAGTGGCCGACAGCGCCACCCACCACGAAATGGCCGAGCTGTACGCCAAGGCACTGCCTTCCTACATCGCCAAGGGTATCGAATTCGAACTGCTGAACCCGATCCTGGCCGAGTTCGACCTGGAAAAACTCGGCAAGGCGATCAACCACGAGCGCGACCAGCAGTTTACCTACCTGGGCCTGCAGACCCTGTACGACCGTTACTTCATCCACAAGGATGGCGTGCGTTTCGAACTGCCACAGATCTTCTTCATGCGCGTGGCCATGGGCCTGGCGATTGAAGAGAAGCAACGTGAAGAGCGTGCCATCGAGTTCTACAACCTGTTGTCGTCCTTCGACTACATGGCTTCGACTCCGACCCTGTTCAACGCCGGCACCCTGCGTCCACAGCTGTCGAGCTGCTACCTGACCACCGTGCCGGACGACCTGTCGGGCATCTACCACGCGATCCACGACAACGCCATGCTGTCGAAATTCGCCGGCGGCCTGGGCAACGACTGGACTCCGGTGCGCGCACTGGGTTCGTACATCAAGGGCACCAACGGCAAATCCCAGGGCGTCGTGCCGTTCCTCAAAGTGGTCAACGACACCGCCGTAGCGGTCAACCAGGGCGGCAAGCGCAAAGGCGCGGTCTGTGCCTACCTGGAAACCTGGCACATGGACATTGAAGAGTTCATCGAGCTGCGCAAGAACACCGGTGATGATCGTCGTCGTACCCACGACATGAACACCGCCAACTGGATCCCTGACCTGTTCATGAAGCGCGTCTTCGATGACGGCAAGTGGACCCTGTTCTCGCCATCGGAAGTGCCGGACCTGCACGACCTGACCGGCAAGGCCTTCGAAGAGCGCTACGAGTACTACGAAGCCCTGACCGAGTACAACAAGATCAAGTTGTTCAAGGTCGTCCAGGCCAAGGACCTGTGGCGCAAGATGCTCTCCATGCTGTTCGAAACCGGCCACCCATGGCTGACCTTCAAGGACCCGTGCAACCTGCGCAGCCCGCAGCAGCACGTGGGCGTGGTCCACAGCTCGAACCTGTGCACCGAGATCACCTTGAACACCAACAAGGACGAGATCGCCGTCTGCAACCTGGGCTCGATCAACCTGCCGAACCACATCGTCAACGGCCAGCTGGACAAGACCAAGCTGCAACGCACCGTGAACACCGCCGTGCGCATGCTCGACAACGTGATCGACATCAACTACTACTCGGTGCCGCAAGCGAAGAACTCCAACTTCAAGCACCGTCCGGTCGGCCTGGGCATCATGGGCTTCCAGGATGCGCTGTACCTGCAGCACATCCCTTACGGTTCGGATGCCGCCGTCGACTTCGCCGACAAATCCATGGAAGCGGTCAGCTACTTTGCGATCCAGGCTTCCTGCGACCTGGCTGACGAGCGTGGCGCCTACGAGACATTCCAGGGTTCGCTGTGGTCCAAGGGCGTCCTGCCGCTGGATTCGCAACAGATCCTGATCGAGTCCCGCGGCCAGAAGTACATCGATGTCGACCTGACCGAAAGCCTGGACTGGGCACCGGTTCGCGCCCGTGTACAGAAAGGCATTCGTAACTCCAACATCATGGCCATCGCACCGACCGCGACCATCGCCAACATCACTGGCGTTTCGCAGTCGATCGAACCGACCTACCAGAACCTGTATGTGAAATCGAACCTGTCGGGCGAATTCACCGTGATCAACCCGTACCTGGTTCGCGACCTGAAGGCTCGCGGTCTGTGGGACTCGGTCATGATCAACGACCTGAAGTACTACGACGGTTCCGTGCAGCAGATCGAACGCATCCCGCAAGAGCTCAAAGAGCTGTATGCGACTGCCTTCGAAGTGGAAACCAAGTGGATCGTCGATGCCGCCAGCCGTCGCCAGAAGTGGATCGACCAGGCGCAGTCGCTGAACCTGTACATCGCCGGTGCTTCGGGCAAGAAACTCGACGTGACCTACCGCATGGCCTGGTACCGTGGTCTGAAGACCACCTACTACCTCCGTGCCCTGGCCGCGACCAGCACCGAGAAGTCGACCATCAACACCGGCAAGCTGAACGCTGTTTCCAGCGGCGGCAACCACGGTGACGATTCGGTCCTGGCGGCGCCTACCGCGCCAGCCGGTCCGGCGCCAGTGCCAAAGGCCTGTGCGATCGACGAGCCGGATTGCGAAGCTTGCCAATAAGCTGAGCGAGGCCCGCGCCTTACCGCGCGGGTTGAGAAACCCCCGTCAGGCCCTGGGCCTGGCGGGGGTTTTCTTTTGCCTGGAGCAAACCGGCGTGCAACCCCGCTCCTGCGGCCTGCCACATCCCTGTAGGAGCCGGCTTGCTGGCGATGAGGCCTTGAGATCCACATCGATCATTCGGCCACTATCGCCAGCAAGCCGGCTCCTACAGGACCATGTCGCTGGCGAGATCGCCATGCACAGGAATGGCCTCGACAGAAAGACTCTTGCCGCCCATGTCGCGGGCACAAAAAAGCCCCATTCAAGGGGCTTTCCTGTGCAACGTTTTCAGCTAGGCCGCATCACGCCATCTGGATGATGGTCTGCATGATGGTGCTCTGGGTGGAGATGGTCTTGGCGTTCGCCTGGTAGTAGCTCTGGCCCTTGATCAGGTCCACCAGCTCACTGGTCAGGTCGACGTTCGAGGATTCCAGGGAACCGGAAACAATCGAACCGTTGGTACCGACCGTACCGCCGTCATAGGCCGGCTGGCCAGACGCGAACGTCTGTACCCAGCTGGTGCCGCCGACCGCCTGCAAGCCTTGCTCGTTGGTGAAGCTGGCCAGGGCAACCTGACCGATCGCCTTGTGCTGCTGGTTACTGAAGTTGGCGGAGATCACACCGGTGGCATCGATGCTGATGTCGGTGATCTGGCCGGTGGCGTAACCGTCGTTGGTGATGTTGCTACGAGCGGTATCGGCGTTGAACTGGGTGGTTTTCGAAAAGTCGACGGCAATGCCGGCGGCATTGGCGGAGGCACCGTTCGGCGTGAAAACACCGGCGGTTACCGTGCCAGGTACCCAACCGGACACAGTGATGCTGGTCGCGGTGGTGCTACCACCGATGCTCGCCAGCTTGCCCGAGGAGTCGAAGGTCACGGCCACCGGGACCGGGTCGGTAGCGGCCGGCGGAACGGTCGGCGGAACGGTTGCAATCGTCGGTGCCGTACCATCCGGGTTACGACCATCGATCAACGTATAGACGTTCCAGGTATTGGAGCCGGTCTTGACCGCATACTGGTCCAGCGAGTGAGAGTTGCCCTGGGTGTCATAGATCGTGGTGCTGAACGGCTTGGTGTAGGTCGAAGTCGTCGCGGGGTCAAACGGCGCGGTGATCACCGCCGACGTGGAGTCGAGGTTGAGCGTCGAACCGACCTGGGTGGTGACCTGCGGCGACAGGTTCGAGGTGTCGATCCGCAGGTTGGTCAGCACACCCGGAATGATGTTGCCGTTGGCATCGGCGGCAAAACCTTGCAGTTTCGCGGTGCCATCGGTGTTGGTGACGTAGCCGTCCTTGTCGGTCTTGAAGGTACCGGCACGGGTGTAGCTCAGCGAGCCGTTGCTGCTCAGGACGAAGAAGCCGTTGCCCTGTACGCCCAGGTCCAACACGTTACCGGTGCTGTCCATCCCGCCGTTGCTGAAGTTCTGCGAGACGTTGGCCAGGCTCACACCGTTACCGATGCTCTTGGCGCCGGTGCCCAGCTTGGTCGCCGAGTACACGTCGGCGAATTCCGCACGGGACGACTTGAAACCAGTGGTGTTGACGTTGGCAATGTTGTTGCCGGTGACGTCAAGTTGCTTGCTGGCCGCAGAGAGACCGCTCAAACCGATATTGAAAGACATGGTTCACTCCTTACTTCGTGTTGGTCGGCTCTTACAGGCCAATGGTCTGGACTTTGGACAGAGCAATACTGCCCAGGCCCGCCAGGTTGAGCATCATTTCGCCGCCGTTCTGACCCAGGGTCACGCTGCTGACAGTCGCCGGCAGGTTGGTCGTGAGCGCCGTGGCCGTGCCACTGATCGGCGCGGTTGCAGCAAAGGTGTAGGTACCGCTGGGCAGCAAGGTGCCGGAATCGTCCTTGCCGTCCCAGGCAAAGGAGGCATTGCCGGCCGACTGCGCCCCCATGTCGATGGTCCGAACCACCTTGCCAGTGGAATCGCTGATCTTCAGGGTCACATCGCTGACGGAACTCGGAACCGTTGCCGTCCCCGTGAAGGTCTTGGTGGTGTCGACCACGGCCTGGGAGGTCGGCACGATGACCGAACGCCCGACCATCGACGAAGCCTGCAGCGCCTGGGACGACGTGAAGGAACTGGCAATGTTGTTCACGCTGGTGTTGAGCGTCTGGATACCTTGCAGGCTGCTGAACTGGGCCAATTGCGCGACGAAGGCACTGTTGTCCTGGGGATTGGTCGGGTCCTGGTTCTGCAGCTGGGTCACCAGCAGTTGCAGGAAGTCGTCCTCGCCCAGGGTCTGGCCGCCGGCGGCGCTGCTGATGGCATTACCCAATGCATCGGTGCTGCCGGTGCTCGCCGTCTGGGAGTTGGAAATAATCGTATCAAGCGCCGTGTTGCCGCTCGATGTAGCGCTGGAAACCGTCATAAAAATCGCCCCTTATCACTGACCGAGGGTCAGGACCTTCTGCATCATGGTTTTGGCGGTGGTCATAATGTCCGCGTTGGTCTGGAACGAACGGCTGGCGGAAATCATGTCGGCCATTTCCTGAACCACGTTGACGTTGGGGTAGTAGACATACCCATTGGCGTCAGCCGCCGGATGGTTCGGCTCATAACGGGCTTCAAGGTTGCTGGGGTCTTCGACCACGCCCGTGACCTGCACACCGGAACCCGCCCCGTCCTGACTCTGGAACAGCGAGTTGTCAGCCTGGCCCTGGCCGTTCTGGTACATGGTGGCGAACACCGGATGCCGGGCGCGATAGGTCTGGTCCACACTCGACGAGACGGTTTCGGCGTTGGCGATGTTACTGGCTACGGTGTTCAGGCGAGTGGTCTGGGCACTCATGCCAGTACCGGCAATATTGAAAACGCTGGCTAGGGACATGACTTATTCTCCACGCAGGGCTGAAACCAGCCCTTTGAATCGTGCGTTCAGCAAAGTGAAGCTGGCCTGGAAATCGACCGAGTTCTGCGCATAGTTCGATTGCTCGATCTGCGCATCCACGGTGTTCTGGTCCAGCGAAGGCTGCATCGGTGTGCGGTACTGCAGCGCCGCATCGCCGTTGCTCAGACCTTCAGCTTCGATATGGCGACTGTTGGTGGTGTTCAGCGCGAAACTGCCGTTTTTGGCCTTGTCGCTCTGCTCGGCGAGCACCGAGGAAAAATCCAGGTCCCGCGCTTTGTAGTTCGGGGTATCGGCGTTGACGATGTTGTTCGCCAGAACTTCGGCGCGCTGGGCGCGGAAGGCCAGGGCTTGCTCATGGATGCCGAGCGCTTTATCGAAGTTGATACTCATATCGGGAAACCTTCAGCGGGTTGACCTGGTTTTCAGGAACAGGCTTTTCGTTGCAAGAGACAAAGCAAGGCCCATGCCATGTTTTCGATGCAAGTAAATCAAGGGCTTGCGGGGAGGCGGCGAGCGGCAATGCCAGAAAAGCGGCAAGGCATTTCCGCCGAATGCCGGTAAAGCGGCAAAAGCGCCGTAAAAAAAACGGGAACCCGCTGGGGTTCCCGTCTTGTGTATGGCTTGCCGACTACTTGGCCTGGTAGATGATCCCCGGGCTGCACTGCACCATCTGGTAATGGTCCGGCAGGCCGTTCAGGGCTTCCGAGGCCCCGAGGTACAAATAGCCACCCGGCTTCAGGGTGCCGTGGATACGCAGCAGAATGTCTTTCTTCACTTCGGCGGAGAAGTAGATCAAGACGTTGCGGCAGAACACGATGTCGAACTTGCCCAGGCTCGCATAGCTGTCCAACAGGTTGAACGAACGGAACTCCACACGGCTACGGATCGGCGCCTTGATCGCCCAGCGTCCCGGCCCTTTCGGGTCGAAGAAGCGTTGCAGGCGCTCGGGCGACAGGCCGCGGCCAATCGCCAGGCTGTCGTACTCACCGCTTTTGCAGTTGGTGAGCATCAGCCCGGAGAGGTCGGTGGCGACAATCTGCGCGCCGCCCTTCAACTGACCCATGTTGGTCCGCTCGAACTCGTCGATCGACATCGAGATCGAATAGGGTTCCTGCCCCGACGAACACGCCGCCGACCAGATCCGCAGACGCTGGCCGGGGCTGGCCTTGATCATTTCCGGCAACACCTTGTTCTTCAGGACCTCGAAGGGGTAGGTGTCGCGAAACCACAAGGTCTCGTTGGTGGTCATGGCATCCACCACCTGCTCGCGCAAACCGCTGCGGGGCTGGGTCTGGATCCGCTGGACCAGTTCGCCAAGGGATTTGATGCCCTGCTGTTCCATCAGTTTATTGAGACGGCTGGAAACCAGATACTGCTTGTTTTCACCGAGCAGAATGCCACAGGCCTTTTCCAGGAAGACCCGGAACTGTTCGAAATCCAAATTACCCGTAGACAAATGATGCCGCCTCTACAATCGTTCGTACCGCCAGGAACGGAGGTCCCTGATCGCTTATTCTGCCGCTTTGATCCGATCGACTACCCGTGCTGCCAGGTCATCGGGTCGGAACTTGGCCAGGAAATCATCGGCGCCGACCTTCTTGACCATTGCCTGATTAAAGACCCCTGACAAGGAAGTATGCAGGATGATGTGAAGTTTTTGCATGCGTGGGTCGTTACGGATCTCGGCCGTAAGGGTATAGCCATCCATTTCAGGCATTTCGATGTCGGAAATCATCATCAGAAATTCCTGTTCCGGCTTCTTGCCCTCGTCGACCAGTTTGCGCAGGTAATCCAGCGCCTGCCGGCCGTCGTTCAACGCCACCACTTCGACACCCACGGTCTGCAGGCAACGCGTGACCTGCTTGCGCGCCACCGACGAGTCATCCACCGTCAGCACCCGCATCGACACCGCCTTGGCCTGGGTCTCGACATCGACCACCCCATGGGAGATGGATTCGGAAGTCGGCGACACTTCGGCGAGGATTTTCTCGACGTCGATGATTTCCACCAACTGGTTGTCGATCCGGGTCACCGCGGTCAGGTAGTGATCGCGTCCGGTGCCCTTGGGCGGCGGATGGATCTCCTCCCAGTTCATGTTGACGATGCGCTCCACCGACTTCACCAGGAAACCCTGGGTCTTGGTGTTGTATTCGGTAATGATCACAAACGGATTACTTTGATCCTTGAGACCGCCCGCCCCGGTGGCCATCGCCAGATCCAGGATGGGAATGGTTGCCCCACGGATATTCGCCACGCCACAGACCACCGGGCTGGATTTGGGCATCAGGGTCAGCTTGGGGCACTGCAACACCTCTCGCACCTTGAACACGTTGATCCCGTACAACTGCTGACCGTCCAGACGAAACAACAACAGCTCAAGGCGATTCTGCCCGACCAGTTGCGTACGCTGGTTCACCGAATCCATTACACCCGCCATGCCAGCCACCTCTCACACAAGCTTCATGATCCGACGCCTATTCAGCACTAAACGGCACGAGCCTTGCTTTTTATACTGTTATGAAAGCACAAACGACATTTTTTCGACGCCTGACATCACAGTACCGCAGATTGCTCTGGGTCTTGGCGGTTTTATGCAGTCTGAACCCCGGCGGCCCTGCCCTTGCTGACTCGGCAACCCTGCCTGATCAGCTTATCGGCGTGACCCAAGGCTTTCTTGAGTTCACGGTAGAAGACTATCTGGCTACCAGTCAAACCGAAGGACGCTACGAAATCCAGGTCAACCAGCTCGATCCACGTTTGCGCCTGGCGGTTTGCGACAAGGAATTGACAGCCAGCCTGGAAAGCCCGGCCACGCCGATTGGCCGGGTCACGGTCAAGGTCCGCTGTGAAGGCAGCTCGCCCTGGACCGTGTTCGTGCCGGCCCAGGTCAAATTGTTCCGCAATGTGGTGGTCACCACCCGTCCGTTGAAACGCGCCGGAATCATTGAACCCGGCGATGTCACGCTGCGCGAGCGCGACATCAGCCTGGCCGGCCAGGGCTTCCTGACGTCCACGGATGAGGCCATCGGTCAGAAACTTGTCCGACCAATGGTCATGGATCAGGTCATCACCCTGGTTCATCTGGAGCAGGCCGAGGTGGTTCGCAAGGGCGATCAGGTGGTCATCAGTGCGACGAGCGGTGGCCTGGTGGTCAGGATGCCGGGTGAAGCCTTGTCCAACGGCGGCCTGAATGAACAGATCCGTATCAAGAACCTGAATTCCCAACGGGTGATCAAGGCACGGGTGACCGCGCCGGGACAGGTGGAAGTTGCTTTGTAGAGAACTGGCGCTAAGCAGCAGCTTTTCCTAAACTGTGTTGCACCGAGGGACACCGCCAACACGTGCCGGCTCATTCTTATCTGAGCCTAAAGTTTTTCCGGGTATGGCCGAAAACAAGGCAAGCGTCCAAATACCCAGAGGTTTTTTTTATCATGGTCATCGATTTCAGTCGTTTGAATAACCCCCCGTCACTGACAGGCAGTACGCGCAGCAGCGCCAGCAAGGAAGCCGACGGCTCCGGAAAATCCGCGTCCGTGAGCACTCCGGCCGCCTCGGTCAGCCAGAGCGGGGAATCGGTACACCTCAGTAATGAGGCTCAGCAGTTGCAACAAGTCACTGACAAGCTGCGCGACCAACCCGTTGTCAACAGCGCCCGTGTGGCCGAGTTGAAGCAGGCGGTTGCCGATGGCAGCTACAAAGTCGACAGCAACCGCGTCGCCAGCAAATTGCTCAACTTCGAAGCCCAACGCTAGGCTCCGGCCTGCGTCAGGCTTTTGGACGCTTAAAAACCAAGGCCAGCCATGCACGACACCACTCTGCTGCAACTGATCATCGACGATTTTGCCCCGGCTCAAGACCTGCTTGAGCTGCTGCGTGCCGAATCCCTGGCGCTCCATGGTCGCAATATGTTCGAGCTGGAGGAGATTCTGGCGCGCAAGCAAGCGCTGATCGTCCTGCTCGAACAGCATGGTCGCAAGCGCAGCCAGTTGCTCGCCAGCATCAATTTGCCCACCAGCCGTGCCGGCCTGGAACAACTCGCAGCGCAATCCAGTATTGGCGAGCGATTGCTGAGTCAGAGCGATGTGCTGACTCAATTGCTGGCTGATTGCCAGACCGCCAACGAGCTCAACGGCCGCAATATCCAGGTTCAGCAAGCGACAACCGCAAACCAGTTGAAGATCCTGACCGGCGGTGAAACCCCCGCCCTCTATGACGCGCGCGGCTCAACAGCCAGGTCCATGAAACCGCGCCCGCTCAGCCAGGCTTGAACCGGGCCTTGCGCGTGCTCTATCAAGGCGCGCAACATGCTGGCAAAATGCTAGCTTTTGCGTGCAGTCGTATTTTGTCTGGAGATTGATGAACCGTGTCCAATGCCCCAAGCGCGGAAGATGCTCCGCAGCCACCCAAGGTGCTTAGCACGCCTCTGGAGATTTCCGCCAATTTGCGGATGCTGCAGGAAAGTCACGACCCGCTGATCATCACCTTTCATGAGCGCAGCCAGCGTTTCCAGAGCTTTGTGATCAATGTCGACCGCGAAGCCGGCACCCTGGCCCTCGACGAAATGATGCCGCGCGACGGCGAGCGCTTCCTGTTGGCCGGCGAACCCTTCCGGGTCGAAGGCTTCCATGAAGGTGTGCGAATCGCCTGGGAACAGCCGCAACCGATGACCATAGACGAGACCAACGGTTGCTACCGTGGCTCGATGCCCGATGAAGTGGTCTATCACCAACGTCGCAATGCCTTCCGTGCCGCCCTGAAGCTGGCCGCGCTGGTCAATGTCGAGCTGGGCGGCGAGAAGCTCAAGGCGCCGTTGACCGGCAAGCTGCTGGACATCTCCGCCACCGGTTGCAAACTGCGCTTCGACGGCGATATTTCCGACCGACTGCAACTGGGCCAGGTCTACGAGCGCTTTATTGCCGCCCTGCCCTTCGGCCCGATGACCGCCCCCGTGGAACTGCGTCACCTGCACTTCGAGGAAAGGATCAACACCACCTTCGCCGGCGTGCGCTTCCACAACATGAGCGGTCTGGTCCAGCGCCAGGTCGAGCGTTTCGTCTATCAGCTGCAGCGTGAAGCGCGGCGCTTCGACAAAGACGACGACTTCTGATCCAGCAGTCGCCATAAAAAACGGGCCACCCTCATCAGGTGGCCCGTTTTTTTATGCTCGACGCCTCAGTTGCTCGACTTGTGCGCCGGCTCAGGATCCGACTCATCCACCTCGGGCACGGCCTCAGCCTCGGGGGGTGTCGGCACGACACTGTCACACATCTGATCCAGCACGATCTGCTCATCGACCCGCGGATCCAGCGCCGCGCCCAAGGGCGACATGGCTTCCGGCATGACCACGTGTTGCAGCGGCGCATCCTCGACCTGATGCAGGTTGGTCACCGCCTTCGGCCGGATCCGCCACACCAGCATCAAGGCGAAGAAGCTGAAGAACGCATAGAGCATATGGCTGCCAAACAGCTTCATCAGTACGCCGGCCACCAGGGGGCCGATACTCGCGCCGATGCCATAGGTCATCAGCAGCATGGCCGTCAGCGAAACCCGGCGATCGCCCTCGATATGATCGTTGGAAAAAGCCACCGCCAGCGGATACAGGCAGAACTGCAGCAAGGACACCATGAAACCAGAGGCGAACAGTACCTCCAGTGGCGCATGGGACATGATTGCCAGCGGCAATGAGGCCAATGCCAGCAAGAAGGCAATGCTGCGAATCAGCACCGCCCGGTCATAGCGATCCGAGATCCAGCCCAGCGGCCACTGCACCAGGAAGCCGGCAAAAATGCAGCAGCCCATGAACAGACCCACCTGCTCGGTGGTAAGTCCCTGCTGGGACGCATACAAGGGGGCCAGACCGTAAAAGGAACCGACGATGATCCCGGCGCCAAGAACCGTGGTCAGCGACTGCGGCACCCGCTTCATGAAAAAGCGCGGTTCCAGCGGTGCCGGATGCAACGGTGCCGGGTGAATCCGCCGGGTCATCGCCACCGGCACCAGGCACAGGGCAAAGCACATCGCCACCGCCATCAGCAGTTCCAGGCCCAGGGCCGGGTGCAGGACCAGGATCATCTGCCCGAGGATCAGACCCAGGTAAGAGGCAATCATGTAGCCACTGAAGACCACGCCACGCTGCTTGGCTTCCGCCTGTTCGTTGAGCCAGCTCTCGATGACCATGTACTGGCACATCATCCCCAGGCCCACGATCATCCGCAGGAACAGCCAGGCCGGCAGCCAGTCGATCAGGCCGTGGCCGAGCACCGCCGCACCGACAATACCGGCACAGGTGGCATAGGCGCGGATATGGCCGACCCGGGCAATCAACCGGTGGCCGATCTTGCCGCCCAGCACCAGGCCGAAGTAGTTGGCGGCCATCAAGGCGCCCACCCACAGGCTGTCGACATGCTCGGCGGCCAGGCGCAGGGCCAGGTAGGTACTCAGAAGGCCAGAGCCGATCAACATCATCAGCGAGGCGAAATACAGCGCTCGAAAGGGTTTCCAGATTTGGCGCATCGGCGTTCCGAGCGGCTCCTTGAATGGGGTATCGGGCTATCCGACAAGATAGCCCGAACGGGACGGCTACAGCTATGCCTGAGAGGCCAGAACACGACGTTCCCAGGGGGTAATTTCATCCAGGAAACTGGTCAGCTCCATGCTCTTGGAAGCGATATAGCCTTCGATGAACACGCTGCCGAACAGCTCCCTGGCCAATGGACTACGTTTCAGACGCTCGAGCGCGGCATGCAAGGTACATGGCAACGACAAAGAATCCGGAACTTCGAATTCGCCCTGGATCGCCGGCGTCGGTTCAAGCTCGTGCTCGATCCCATGCAGGCCCGCCGCCAGACTCGCGGCAATCGCCAGATAGGGGTTGGCATCGGCCCCTGGCAGACGGTTTTCCACCCGCCGTGCCACCGGCGCGCTGGCCGGAATGCGCAGACCGGCCGAGCGGTTGTCATGGGACCAGCAGGCATTGTTCGGCGAAGCAAAGGGATGGCACAGCCGCTGGTAGGAATTCACGTTCGGTGCGAACAGCGCGGTGAAGTCCGCCAGGCAGGCCTGCTGCCCGCCGATGAAATGCCGGAACGTCGCCGTCGGCTCACCGTTGGCATCGCTGAATACATTGCGCCCACCGTCGGCCTGCACCACGCTCTGGTGGATATGCATGGAACTGCCAGGGGTATGAGCCAGCGGCTTGGCCATGCAGACCACGGTCAGGCCGTGCTTGAGGGCGACTTCCTTGAGCAGGTGCTTGAACAGGAAAGTCTGGTCGGCCAGCAGCAGCGGATCGCCATGCAGCAGGTTGATCTCGAACTGGCTGACGCCCATTTCGTGCATGAAGGTATCCCGGGGCAATCCCAGGGCGGCCATGCATTCGTAGACTTCGCTGAAGAAGGGGCGCAGACCGTTGTTGGAGCTGACGCTGAACGCCGAATGGCCTTCCTCGCGACGACCGTCCAGGCCCACCGGCGGCAGGAACGCCTGGGTCGGGTCCGGGTTCGGGGCAAAGACGAAGAATTCCAGCTCGGTCGCGACCACCGGCGCCAGACCACGAGCCGCGTAACGCGCAATCACCGCCTTGAGCTGGCCACGGGTCGACAGGCTGGAGCTTTCGCCGCTCAGCTCGTCCGCATCGCAGATGGCCAGGGCACGCGGTTGCCGGCTCCAGGGCAGGCGGTGAATCTGCTGGGGATCGGCGTTGAGCGCCAGGTCGCCGTCGTCACTGCCGTAGAAACGCGCTGGCGGATAACCACCCATGATGCATTGCAGCAAGACCCCACGGGCCATTTGCAGGCGCCGCCCTTCGAGGAAACCCTCGGCGGTCATCACCTTGCCACGGGGTACGCCATTGAGGTCCGGGGTGACACACTCAATCTCATCAATGCCGGTCAGTCGCTGGGCGAGTGAACGCTGGCCATCGGTCGTCATGACTCAATCCTTGTTTTTGTACGGGCCGCTAACGGCGTCCTGTACAAAATACGCATCACCCGTTCAAGATTTCAAGCAGTGAATACAGAAAAGACTGACAGCACAATCAGGTGATGCCCTGGCGATTGCGCTCAAGGCAGATAAAGACTGAACAACGCCCCGCCCAAGGTTCCGCCATTGGCGATCTCGATCCGTCCGCGCACGCCGTTGCGCTCGTGCAGCCCGGCAATCCGCGCGGCGAAATACAGCCCCAGGCCGGTACTGCCGGTCGCCGGGTTGATGCCCTGGACATAATCGGCCTGGCGCTCGACCATCTGCTCCGGGTAACCGGGACCATCGTCATTGATGGTCAGTACCAGTTGCTCGCCCTCTTCGCGGACACTGATCAGCAGCGCATGACAGGCATAACCGATGGCATTGGTGACGATATTGCCGACCACCGAACCGATCAGTTCCCGGTCGAAGAAGCCTAGCGGGCTGAAATCGCCGACCTCGCAACTGGCGACGATCCCGCGACTGCTCAGCAGCTCCTGGCGCCCGGCCAGTTGCGCCCCGATAAAGTCGTCCATCTCATGGTAATCCGGGCGCAGCGGCAACTGGTTGACCCCCAGCTTGTACAGCCCGAGCAATTGCACCAGCATGGTATTGAGATGCGCGAACTCATACTCGATCACACTGTGCTCGGGGGTTTCGCGCTGGGCATCGGGCAAGCGCGCCAGCCACTGGCCATGGGCCTGCGTCAGCATCGCCAGGGAGTTCTTCATGTCATGTACGGTGGAGGCGATCACCGTGGAAAAATCCAGCCCCTCGTGAGTCTCACTCATTCGCCAAACGCCCGGGTGCGCAATTTCTGATACCTCTCATAACGGGGATCGCTGTCCGGCATCTTGCCGACCATCTTCAGGCAGGCACGACACTCTTCGAGCACCGCCGCATCGCCGCCCTTCTGGGCAATGACGAGCAAGGCCTGGGCCGCGTTCAAGGCAATACTGATGTTCTTCGGTTGCAGCGCCAGGGCGCGACGGAACAGGTCCACGGCTTCTTCCAGGTTGCCGCCCTTGTAGCTGCGCACGCCCTGCACGTTGAGGTCAATGGCCGCCTTGCCGCCGCCCAGGATCTCCGGGTCGTCGGTCAGCTTGGCGATGCCTTTCATCACCGTCGGATCGTCGCCGTAGATTTCCACGCAGTTCTTCAGCATCGAAGCCCCGGCATCGGCCTGGCCCAGTTGCTGCAGCTGCTTGGCCACCAACAGCGCGGCATCGGCGCTCATGAAGTTTTCCATGCCGTCCAGGCGCGACATCGCCTGCTCGGTGAGCTTGTCGGCGGTCTCCGCATCGTTGAGCAGCAGGCTGGTGGCCTTCATCAAGCGCGCACGCACCTGCAAGCCCTGGTCGTTGGCGTTTTCCTTGGCGACCGCGCTCAGGGTCTGGTTGATCTCCAGACGGGTACGGGTGTCCAGTCCACGATCGCTGCCCTTGCTGATCAGCGCATGGGCCAGGCCGAGGTTGCTCTCGGGATCCTTGAAACGCGATTGCTCGCCCTGGTACACGGCCTGGCGATAAGCCCGGGAAGCACTTTCAAAATCTTCGTTGGCCAGGGCCAGCTTGCCGAGCATCGACTGCCGGCGCACCGCCAGCGGCGAGAGGCGTACAGCCTCTTCCAGCACGCTCTGTGCGCGTCGGGTATCGCCTTCCAGCACCAGCACCTCGGCCAGGCCGTCATAGAGCGCCGGCATCATCGGAAAGGCCTTGAGCGCGGTCTCATAGAGCGCCTTGGCCTGGGTGGTCTGGTTGCGCTTGAACAGCAACTGGCCCATGCGCGCATAAGCCCAGGGCAACGGACGGTCGGCGAGGATACCGGTGAGAAAACGCTCCAGGGGTTCGAACTGATTCAGGTTCCACATCGCGTCGGCGCGGTAGCGCAGGCACAACGGAGCGAAACGGCTGTCCTGCTGGGTCAGGCGGGTGCAGGCGGCCAGCACTTCGGCCGGCTTGTCGCGGTCCAGCGCCTCCATGATCGGCTTGAGCAGGTTCTTGCGCTGCACCAGTTTTTCCAGGCGCTGGGCCAGGCTGGCGCGGTTGAACGGCTTGGTCAGGTAGGCATCGGGTTCGTGTTCAAGGGCCGAGAGCACCATGGCCTGGCTGCTTTCGGCGGTGACCATGACAAACACGCTTTCATGGCTGATCAGCTTGTCGGTCATCAGGTCTTCAAGCACCTGCTGGCCGTTCTTCTTGCCGTCGCCCAGATGATAGTCATGCAGCACGAAATCGTAGCGGCGCTGGGCACACATGCGCAACGCCTGCTCCCCGGTGTCGGCGGTGTCCACTTCCTTGACCCCCAGTTCCCGCAGCATGGACCTGACTGAACTGCGGAAATCGGAGAAATCATCGACGATAAGAAAGTTTTTTTGGTGATACGCCAGCATCGAGATTCCTGTCATGGGAAATAGAAGATGAGCCCGTGGGCACTCACCAGAGCGGGTTCAGCTTCCCTGCCACCTTCGCGCGCAGATAATAACTAACAGCATTTTGCCATCAAGCAACTTTACAGCATCGTACAAAATCCCAGGCAAAAAACGGCCTTTTGCCAAGCGTAGCGGCAAAAGTCATAGAGGCTTGATCAACCGTTTGAGGCATGCCCTCAGCCCACGGCAGGCGTCTCTCGGGATATCCCCATCAGGGTATCGTCAGATGCTGCGAAAACCTGAGAGTCGCCCTCCCTGTCCCGGTCATTTCAGCCGGTTCAGGCTAGGCACATTGCCAGCAAGGAGTGCAAATGAATGAATATTCATTGCAGGATATTACTAAAAATAACCTAACCGTCATCAGACAGAAATATTTCAGGAATTAAATCGTAACGTCTCTTTATAGGTGGGTCACTCCACTTAACCCCTTTCATTGAGGTGTTTGATGTTGCTGACTAAAAAAAGCCTGTCTGTCCTGCTGGCTTCCCTGTGCCTGAGCGGTGTGGCTCACGCGACCGATGTGACCGGCGCTGGCTCCAGCTTTGTCTATCCGGTGCTGTCCAAGTGGTCCCAGGACTACAGCAAAGACTCCAGCAATCGCATCAACTACCAGTCGATCGGCTCGGGGGGCGGTATTGCCCAGATCAAGGCGGCGACCGTGGACTTTGGCGCTTCCGACGCCCCGCTGTCGGCTGATGACCTCAAGGCCGGCGGCCTGGGTCAATTTCCCAGCGTGATTGGCGGCATCGTGCCGGTGATGAACATCGAAGGTATCGCGGCGGGCCAATTGAAGCTCGACGGCGAAACCCTGGCGAAAATCTTCCTGGGTGAAATCACCGAGTGGACCGACCCGGCCATCGTCGCCCTGAACCCAGGCGTGAAACTGCCTGGCGGCAAAATCACCGTGGTGCACCGTTCTGACGGCTCGGGTACCTCGTACAACTTCACCAACTACCTCGCCAAAGTGAGCGATGGCTGGAAATCCAAGATCGGTTTCGGTACCACCGTGCCTTGGCCGGTCGGTGTCGGCGGTAAAGGCAACGAAGGTGTCTCCGCCTACGTGAAGCAGATCAAGAACTCCATCGGTTATGTCGAGTACGCTTACGCCCTGCAGAACAAGATGACTCACGCGCAGCTGAAAAACGCCGCCGGCAAGTTCATCCAGCCTAACGCCAAAGCCTTTGCGGCCGCGGCCGACACTGCCGACTGGGCCAACGCCAAAGACTTCAACCTGATCATGACCAACGCTCCTGGCGATGGCGCATGGCCGATCACGGCGACCACCTGGATCATCATGTACAAACAGCCGAAGAACGCCGAGCAGAGCCAGGCCGCCTTCAACTTCTTCAAATGGTCGTTGGAAAAAGGCCAGCAACAGGCGTCGGCACTGGACTATGTCGCTTTGCCAGACTCCCTCGTCCAGCGGATCGAAGGCTACTGGAAGTCTGACTTCGCCCACTGATCCAGCCAGCAATAGGCAATAGCTAAAACACCCCTTCCTCAGGCAGGTTTTGCCGAGCGAAGGGGTTTGTTTGTGAGCAGACTTCTGATGAACGACATAGTGCAACCTCCGACCATGACCATTTACGCTGGCGAAGTGGCGAGTGATGCGCGTGCGACTCGCGATCATCGTCATGATCTCTGGTTCAAGCGCTCGATGATGGGCGCGGCGATGCTGGTGCTGTTTCTCCTGGCGAGCATCGCGGCATCGACACTCTGGGGCGGCAGTCTTGCGCTCAAGACCTTCGGTTTCGGTTTTCTGACCAGCACCGATTGGGATGCGGTCAATAACCACTTTGGTGCCCTCGTACCGATTTACGGCACCCTGGTCACGTCTTTCCTGGCGCTGCTGATTGCGGTTCCCGTCAGCTTCGGCATTGCGATTTTCCTGACTGAGGTCGCGCCACCTTGGCTACGGATGCCCGTCGCCTCGGCGGTTGAATTGCTCGCGGGGATTCCATCGATTATCTACGGCATGTGGGGCCTGTTCGTATTCGGCCCGTTCATGGCCGAACACCTGTCTCCCTGGATCAACGACTACCTGGGCTCGCTGCCTTTGGTCGGTTCGCTGTTTCAAGGTCCGCCCCTGGGCATCGGCATGCTGACTGCCGGCATCGTCCTGGCAATCATGATCATGCCCTTCATCACCTCGGTCATGCAGGAAGTGTTTCGCAGCGTTCCCACCCCACTCAAGGAGTCAGCCTACGCGCTAGGCGGCACGACCTGGGAAGTGGTCTGGGACATCGTCCTGCCTTACACCCGCTCCGCGGTGGTTGGCGGCATCTTCCTCGGGCTGGGACGCGCATTGGGCGAAACCATGGCGGTGACCTTCGTACTGGGTAATGCCCAACAGTTCTCGGCCTCCTTGTTGATGCCCAGCAGCTCCATCGCCTCGGTCATCGCCAACGAGTTCAGCGAAGCCTATACCGACCTGCATCGTTCGGCGCTGATCGCCCTGGGCTTCTTGCTGTTTATCGTCACCTTTATCGTCTTGGCACTGGCGCGACTCCTGCTGATGCGGCTTTCACGCAAGGAGGGTGTATGACCGGTAACGAACGTCTCTACCGAGTCCGCGCCTTCAAGAATCAGCTGGCGATGGTGCTCAGCTGTGGCGCCACGGTCTTCGGCCTGGTCTGGTTGGTCTGGATCCTGCTGACCACAATCATCAACGGCTTTCAGGCGCTCAATCTTCGCCTCTTCACCCAGATGACACCGCCACCTGGCGTGGAAGGCGGCCTGGCCAACGCGTTCTATGGCAGCGCCCTGATGTCGGCGATCGCCCTGTTGATCGGCACGCCGATCGGCTTGATGGCGGGCATCTGGCTGGCGGAGTTCGCCCGTCACTCGCGCCTTGGCAACGTCGTCCGTTTCATCAACGACATCCTGCTTTCGGCACCGTCGATTGTGCTGGGTCTGTTCGTCTACACCGCGGTGATCCTGCCGTTGAACCTGCTGACCAACCACCAGTCCGGTTTCTCCGCGATCGCCGGGGCCCTGGCCTTGGCACTCCTGGTGATTCCGGTAGTGGTCAGGACCACCGACGAGATGCTTCAGCTGCAACCCACTACCTTGCGCGAGGCTGCGCTGGCATTGGGTGTCCCGCAGTGGAAATTGACGCTGCAAATCGTCCTGCGCGCGGCGAAAGCCGGTGTGCTGACCGGTATTTTGCTGGCGCTGGCCAGGATCACCGGTGAAACGGCGCCGCTGCTGTTTACCGCTTTCGGCAACCAGTTCTGGAGCAGCAATCTGCTCAAGCCGATTGCCAGCGTGCCCGTCGTCATTTTCCAGTACGCCATGAGTCCTTTCGAGGACTGGCATTCCCTGGCCTGGGCGGGCGCATTGGTACTGACCTTGTTCGTACTGATCCTCAGCCTTCTGTCCCGTTTGATCCTTTTGCGCAATAGGTTGACTTGATGAATAGCCGTGACCTTGGCAACGAAAAAACCAAAATTCGCGTTCGTGGCCTGGAGTTTTTTTACAACAACCAGCGCTCCCTGAAGTCCATCGACATGGATATTCCAGAGAAACGCATCACTGCGATCATCGGGCCGTCAGGTTGCGGTAAATCGACACTGCTGCGGGTATTCAACCGGATCTACTCCATGTATCCGAAGCAGGAGGCGCGTGGCGAGGTCCTGCTCAACGGTGAGAACATTCTCGCCCCGGGCTACTCGATGAACCGACTGCGTAGCCACGTAGGCATGGTCTTCCAGAAGCCCGTACCCTTTCCGATGTCGATCTACGACAACGTCGCCTATGCCGTGCGTCACCATGAGCAACTGTCCCGCCACGAGATGGACGAACGGGTCGAGCAGGCCCTGAGTGGCGCGGCGTTGTGGGATGAGGTCAAGGATAAGCTCAAGCAAAGCGCACAGGGCCTTTCGGGTGGTCAGCAGCAACGTCTGTGCATTGCGCGGACGATTGCCTTGCGGCCACAGGTCTTGCTCCTGGATGAGCCGACTTCCGCGCTTGACCCGATTTCCACCGGGCGTATCGAGCAGCTGATCACTGAACTGAAAGAGCAGTACACCATCATCATCGTGACCCACAACATGCAACAAGCGGCGCGGGTGTCGGACTACACCGCGTTCATGTTCATGGGTGAGTTGATCGAGCATGCAATGAGCGACACCATCTTCACCAATCCCAAGAAGAAGCAGACCGAAGACTACGTTACTGGCCGCTTTGGCTGATCCAGATGCTGATAGAAAAACCACCTGTACAGGTGGTTTTTTTATGTCTGGGATTTAGCGAGTGCCTGGGGCTGGAACACTGAGCTGTAGGAGCCGGTTGGCTGGTGATGAGGGCTTTGAGCCTTGCATCGACCATCCGGCCGCTATCGCCAGCAAGCCGGCTCCTACAGGGGCTGTGTGCGACGATGTCCCTGCTGTGGAGACCGTCCCAATGTAGGGACTGGCTTGCCAGCGATGAGGGCCTTGGGCCTTGCATCGACCATCCGACCGCTATCGCCAGCAAGCCG
>NZ_PHSU01000039.1 GCF_002814235.1 Pseudomonas sp. QS1027
TTTGTTTTTGTGCCGCCGAAATACCCGAGCGCCACCGCCTTCCGGCAGGGGGATTGGCCGCGCCGGAGGTGTTAAAGTCCTGCCTTCGTTTTGAATTCTCCAAGGAAGTCGGCATGCCGGACGCGACGTCACTCAATCCCGCCTTCATGGTGGTGCAGAGCAACAGCCCTGAGGAACTGCGCAGCCTGGTGATCAACGTGATGCGACGTTATCCCCTGGCGCCCCTGGAGAACGAAATTGCCCTGGTGCAGAGCAACGGCATCGCCCAGTGGCTGAAACTTGCCCTGGCCGAAGACCCGGAAGGTGACGACCAGGGCGGCTGCGGCATCGCCGCCGCCATCGACGTGCAACTGCCCGGCAGCTTTATGTGGCAGCTCTACCGCATGGTCCTGGGCCGCGACGAGATCCCGGCCAAATCCCTGCTCGACAAGGGCCCGCTGACCTGGCGCCTGATGCGCCTGCTGCCGGAACTGATCGACCAGCCGCACTTCGAGCCATTGCAACGCTTCCTCACCCACGACACCGACCTGCGCAAACGCTACCAACTGGCCGAGCGTCTTGCCGACCTGTTCGACCAATACCAGGTCTACCGCGCCGACTGGCTGGAAGACTGGGCCGCCGGTCGCCATCAACTGCGCAGCGGCCGTGGCGAGATCAAGCCCCTGCCGTCCGCCAATTGCTGGCAGGCCGAGCTGTGGCGCGCATTGCTGCTGGATGTCGGCGCCTCCGGTATGGCCCAGAGTCGCGCGGGTGTGCACCAGCGCTTTATCGAACGGATCAACCAGCTGGAGAGCGCACCGCCAGGTTTGCCTCCACGGGTCATCGTGTTCGGTATCTCCTCGCTACCCGCCCAGGCCCTCGAAGCCCTCGCCGGACTGGCTCGTTTCAGCCAGGTGCTGCTCTGCGTGCACAACCCCTGCCGCCATCACTGGTCCGATATCGTTGCCGACAAGGACCTGCTGCGTAACCAATACAAACGCCAGAGCCGCAAGGCCGGGATGCCATTGGCCCTCGACCCGCAAACCCTGCACCAGCACGCGCATCCGCTGCTGGCTGCGTGGGGCAAGCAGGGCCGCGACTACATCAACCTGCTGGACAGCTACGACGATCCCGCCAGCTACCGCGCGGCTTTCCGCGACGGCCGCATCGACCTGTTCAGCGACAGCACGCCGACGAGCCTGCTCAATCAATTGCAGGACGATATCCTCGAACTGCGCCCGCTCAATGAAACCCGCGAGCACTGGCCGGCGATCAATCTCGAGCACGATCAGTCGATCCGTTTCCATATCGCCCACAGCGCCCAGCGTGAAGTGGAGATCCTCCACGACCAGTTGCTCGAACGCTTCAGTGCCGAGCCGGACCTGCGACCCCGTGACATCATCGTCATGGTCCCGGATATCGACAGCTACGCCCCGCATATCCGCGCAGTGTTCGGCCAGCTCGAACGCAACGACCCGCGTTTCATCCCCTTCACCCTGGCCGACCAGGGCCAGCGTGGTCGCGACCCGCTGCTGATTGCCGTCGAACACCTGCTCAAATTGCCCGACAGCCGCTTCCCGGTCAGCGAGATCCTCGACCTGCTGGACGTCCCGGCCTTGCGCGCGCGCTTCAATGTGCAAGAGCGCGACCTACCCACTCTGCATCGCTGGATCGAAGGCGCCGGTGTGCGCTGGGGCATGAACGCCGAACAACGCGCCGGCCTCGGCCTGCCCGATGCACTGGAACAGAACAGCTGGCAGTTCGGCTTGCGCCGTATGCTGCTGGGCTATGCGGTCGGCAGTGGCGAAGCCTGCGAAGGCATCGAACCCTACGATGAGATCGGTGGCCTGGACGCCGCCTTGATCGGTCCGCTGGTGGCCTTGCTCGATGCCCTGGAAATCGCCCACCAGGAACTCTCCGAGCCGGCCCTCCCGCAGCAATGGGGCGAGCGCCTGCACGCCCTGATCCAGCTGTTTTTCCTCGCCAGCACCGAGCACGACGATTACCTGCTGATCCAGCTCGAACAACTGCGCGCCGACTGGCTGGAAACCTGCGAAGCCGTCAACCTGCAGGAAGTCTTGCCGCTGACCGTGGTCCGCGAAGCCTGGCTGGCCGGCCTCGACCAGGGCCGCCTGTCCCAGCGTTTCCTCGCCGGAGCGGTGAACTTCTGCACCCTGATGCCGATGCGTGCCATCCCATTCAAGCTGGTCTGCCTGCTGGGCATGAACGACGGCGACTACCCCCGTGCACAGCCGCCATTGGACTTCGACCTGATGGGCAGCGACTACCGTCCCGGCGACCGCTCGCGACGTGAAGACGACCGCTACCTGTTGCTCGAAGCCCTGCTCTCGGCCCGGCATCAGCTCTATATCAGCTGGGTCGGTCACAGCATCCGCGACAACAGCGAGCGCCCGGCCTCGGTCCTGATCGGCCAGTTGCGCGACCATCTCGCCGCTGGCTGGCGATTGCCGGACGGCGACGGTGAGCAACTGCTGAAAGCCCTGACCCAGGCGCACCCGCTGCAACCCTTCAGCGCTCGCTATTTCCATGACAGCCACGCCGAGCTGTTCAGCTATGCCCGCGAGTGGCAGCAACTGCACGAAGCCCAAGGCCCTAACGACACGAGTGCCGAACTCGACGCCTACCAACAGGACGAGCCGCTGACCCTGGCCCAGCTCCAGGACTTCCTGCGCAATCCCGTCCGGCACTTTTTCAGCCAGCGCCTGAAGGTCTTCTTCGAAGCGGCCCAGGTACCGCTGGCCGACGAAGAACCGTTCGTACTCGATGCCTTGCAACGCTACAGCCTCAGCGACAGCCTGCTGCAAGCGGCGCTGCTCCAGGCGGACAACCCGGACGAGGCCTTGCAGCACCAGGCCCGGCGATTGCAGGCCAGCGGCCTGCTGCCCATGGCCGGCTTCGGCGAGCTACTGCAACACGAACTGATCGAACCGCTGCCGGATCTGCTGCAACGTTATCAACAACTGCTCAGCCTCTGGCCGACCCCGCTGACCAGTGCCGTGCCCGTGGCCTTCGACGCGGGAGCCACCCGGGTGGAAGGCTGGCTGAGTGGCCTGCATCAACGCAGTGACGGTGGCCTGCTCGCGGTGATGACCATCCCCAACAGTATCGGCTCGATCAAGACGCGCAAATGGCACCGCCTGACCCGGCCCTGGGTCGAGCACCTGGTGGCCTGTGCCTGCGGGCTGTCGATGACCACCGCCCTGGTGGCCAGCGATGACACCTTGCTGCTGGCACCGTTCGAACCGCCGCGTGCCGCCGAGATCCTCGCTCACCTGTTGCTGGCCTGGCAGTCCGGCATGCGCGGTCCGCTGCCGATCGCAGTGAAGACCGCCTTTGCCTGGCTCACCCAATCCGACCCGCTCAAAGCGCAGGACGCAGCGCGCAAGGCCTATGACGGCGATGGTGTGAACAGCGAAGGCGAACGCCGGGAAAGCGCAGCCCTGGCCCGCCAGTTCGCCGACTACAACGCGCTGATCGCCAGCGAGGAATTCGAAGGTTGGTGCGATGCGCTCTATCGCCCGTTGCTCGAAGCGCCCTGGCGTTCACTCGCTGCCGAGGAGGCGCGCTCATGACCGATAACAAGCCCCTGGCGCTGGCCTTCCCGCTGCGCGGCAGCCAGTTGATCGAAGCCAGTGCCGGCACCGGCAAGACCTTCACCATCTCCGCGCTCTACCTGCGCCTGGTCCTCGGCCACGGTGGCGAAGACTCCGGTTTCGGCCGCGAATTGCTGCCCCCGCAAATCCTCGTGGTGACCTTCACCGACGCCGCCACCCAGGAGCTGCGTGACCGTATCCGCACCCGCCTGGCGGAAGCCGCGCGGTTCTTCCGCGACGAGATCCCGGCCACCGATGGGTTGATCGCCCAGCTGCGCGACGAATACCCGGTCGAACACTGGCCGGCATGTGCCAACCGCCTGGATATCGCTGCCCAATGGATGGACGAAGCGGCCGTATCGACGATCCACGGCTGGTGCCAGCGGATGTTGCGCGAACACGCCTTCGACAGCGGCAGCCTGTTTACCCAGACCCTGGAAACCGACCACAGCGAACTGCTGGGTGAAGTGCTGCGCGATTACTGGCGACTGTTCTGCTACAAGATGCACGGCGATGCGCTGAACTGGGTCCGGGCCAACTGGGGCGGACCGGCGACACTGTTGCCCCGGGTGCGCGCCCTGTTCGGCAGCGAGCGACGCAACGACAACCCGCAGGAACCGGCCGAGCTGATCGAGGCCTGTATCCAGGAACGTCGCCAGGCCCTGGTGCAGCTCAAGACACCCTGGCTGCAATGGGCCGCCGAGCTGCGGGATATCTGCCTGCAAGGCGTGGCGAACAAGACCGTCGACGGGCGCAAGATGCAGGCGCGCTACTTCGAGCCCTGGTTCGAGAAACTCAGCGCCTGGGCCGCGGATGAAACCCTTGAGCAACTGGATATCGGCACCGGCTTCAGTCGTCTGACCGCCGCTGGCCTGGCCGAAGCCTGGAAGGGTGAGCCGCCGAGCCACCCGGCCCTCGACGCCATGGCCGGCTTGAAAGCCAGCCTCGATGCCTTGCCCACGCCTGATGCCGCCGTACTCGAACACGCGGCCCGCTGGGTCGGTGCGCGCTTCGAAGAAGAGAAGCGCCGGCGTGCCGAGATGGGCTTCGACGATATGCTCCTGCGTCTCGACGCCGCGCTCCAGGCCGACGGTGGCGAGCGTCTGGCGAGCCTGATCCGCGAGCAATTCCCGGTGGCCCTGATCGACGAGTTCCAGGACACCGATCCGGTGCAGTACCGGATCTTCGAGAGTATCTACCGCATCGAGGACAACAACCCCGAGTGCGGCCTGTTCCTGATCGGCGACCCGAAGCAGGCGATCTACGCCTTCCGTGGCGCCGACATCTACACCTACCTGCGGGCGCGCCAGGCCACCGAGGGGCGGCTGCATACCCTGGGGACCAACTTCCGTTCCAGCCAGGCGATGGTCACGGCGGTCAACCATGTCTTCGAGCGCGCCGAGCAGCGCGAGCAAGGGCGGGGTGCATTCCTGTTTCGTCAGGGCGCTGAGAACCCGGTGCCGTTTCTGCCGGTGGCGGCCCAGGGGCGCAAGGAAGTCTTGCAGGTCGACGGCCAGCCCGTGGCGGCGCTCAACCTCTGGCAACTGGTAACCGAGCAGCCGGTGTCCGGCGCGTTGTATCGCCAGCAGTTGGCTGCAGCCTGCGCCACTCGTATTGTCGAATTACTCAATGGCGGCCAGCAGCAGCGTGCCGGTTTCGTTCGCGACGGTGCGCTCAGGGGCGTGCTGCCCTCCGATATCGCGATCCTGGTGCGTGACGGCAAGGAGGCCCAGGCGGTCCGTGGCGAGCTGGCGAGCCGTGGCGTGCGCAGCGTCTATCTCTCGGACAAGGATTCGGTGTTCGCCGCCCAGGAGGCCCATGACCTGCTGGCCTGGCTCAAGGCCTGCGCCGAGCCGGATGTCGAACGTCCGCTGCGGGCGGCCCTGGCCTGCATCACCCTGAACCTGTCGCTGGCTGAACTGGAGCGGCTGAACCAGGACGAACTGGCGTGGGAGGAGCGGGTCATGCAGTTCCGCCGCTACCGTGAGATCTGGCGCAAACAAGGCGTGCTGCCGATGCTCCGTCGGCTGATCCATGACTTCCACTTGCCCCAGGCGCTGATGGCCCGCAGCGACGGCGAGCGGGTGCTGACCAACTTGCTGCACCTGTCCGAACTGCTGCAACAGGCGGCTGCCGAGCTCGACGGCGAACAGGCGCTGATCCGCCATCTAGGCGAGCACCTGGCGTCCTCCGGCCAGGCCGGTGAAGAACAGATCCTGCGCCTGGAAAGCGACGAGCAACTGGTCAAGGTGGTGACCATCCACAAGTCCAAGGGCCTGGAATACCCCCTGGTGTTCCTGCCGTTTATCTGCTCGGTCAAACCGGTGGACGGCAGTCGCCTGCCACTGCATTACCACGATGCCGAGCGCAAGGCCCAGGTCAGCCTGAAGCCCACCGCCGAGTTGATCGCCCAGGCCGATGACGAGCGCCTGGCCGAAGACCTGCGCCTGCTCTACGTCGCCCTGACCCGGGCTCAACATGCCTGCTGGCTGGGGGTGGCCGACCTCAAGCGTGGCAATCACAACGCTTCGGTGTTGCACTTGTCCGCTCTTGGTTATCTGCTCGGTGGCGGTGCCGTGCTGGGCGAGTCCGGCGGCCTTGAACGCTGGTTGCTGGACCTGCAGGAGGGCTGCCCGGCGCTGGCCTGTGAAGCGCTGCCAGCGGCCACTGCCGAAGCCTTCCAGCCGCCGCGCAATGAGGCGATCCTGCTCGCCCCGCGCCTGCCCAAACGCAGTGCTTCCGAGTACTGGTGGATCGCCTCCTACAGCGCCTTGCGCATCGGTGAGGCGCAGAGCGCTGACACTGACGAAGCACCGGAAAGCCCCCAGGCGCAAAAACTCTTTGACGACGAACGCCTCGACCCGGCCGCGCCCCGCGACCTGGTACCGAGCGGTAGTGATATTCACCGCTTCCCCCGTGGTCCGAACCCTGGCACCTTTCTCCACGGCCTGCTCGAATGGGCGGGTGACGAGGGCTTTAATGCCGACCGCACGCTGATCGAAAAAGCCGTCGCGCCCCGCTGCAACCTGCGGGGCTGGAAAGGCTGGATCACCGCCCTCGGCGACTGGCTCGCCGATCTGCTGACAACCCCTTTGCGCCTGGGCAACGATCAGCCGCCGGTGGTCTTCCAGGACCTGAAGGCCTACCGGGTGGAAATGGAATTCTGGTTCGCCAGCCACACGGTCGACGTGCTCAAGGTCGATGAACTGGTGCGCCGCCACACCCACGGCGGTGTGGCCCGGGCCAAGGCCGAGCCGGTCTCGCTCAATGGCATGTTCAAGGGTTTTATCGACCTGACGTTCGAACACCAGGGGCGCTACTACGTGGCCGACTACAAATCCAACTGGCTGGGCGCCGATGACGCGGCCTACACCGAGCAGGCCATGAACCTGTCGATCCTCGACAACCGCTACGACCTGCAATACGTGCTCTATCTGCTGGCCCTGCATCGCCAGCTCAAGGTGCGGCTGCCGGATTACGACTACGAGCGGCATATGGGCGGCGCCTTGTACCTGTTCCTGCGCGGTACCCGGGCGCCGAGCCAGGGTGTGTTTTTCACCCGGCCGCCCCGCGAGCTGATCGAGCACCTGGACCTGCTGTTCCAGGGTAAACCGGTGCCCCGCGGCGAGCCCGTCTGGGAGCAGGGGAGTCTGTTATGAAACGTTCTTTTTCGGAAATCCTGCCGACGGCACTGAGTGACGACAGCCTGGCTGAACTGACGCCCCTGGGCCGCGCGGCGGACTTGTTGCTGCTGTTGGAACGCTGGGTCGAACGGGGTTGGTTGCGGGCACTGGACAAGGCCTTCGTGGCCTTTCTCCATGAGCTCGATCCCGAGGCCGATCCGCTGGTGCTGCTGGCGGCGGCGCTGACCAGCCACCAACTGGGACACGGGCATGTCTGCCTCGATCTGTTCGCCACCTTGCAGGAGCCGGACTTTGCCCTGTCCTTGCCGCCGGAAGGCGATGTGCAGGGTGGGGCGTTGCTGTTGCCGTCGCAGTTGCTGGTGGCCCTGGATGGCGAGCACTGGTGTCACGCGCTGCAAACAAGCTCGCTGGTGGCGCTGGCGGACGAGGCGGGCATCGAGGCGGCACAGCGTCCACTGGTACTCAGCGGGCGACGCCTGTACCTGCGTCGCTACTGGTCTTACGAACGGCGTATCGATGAGGCCTTGCGCCGACGCCTGGCGGAACAGGAAGAGACCCCGGACGACCTGGCGCAACGCCTGACCGCACTGTTCGGCGTGGCGCAACCCGGCGCGCTTGTCGACTGGCAGAAACTCGCCTGTGCCCTGGCCACGCGGGGGGCGTTCAGTATCGTCACCGGTGGTCCCGGCACGGGCAAGACCACCACCGTAGTCCGTCTGCTGGCCTTGCTCCAGGCGCCGGCGGTGGCGGCAGGAAAACCCTTGCGCATCCGCCTGGCGGCACCCACCGGCAAGGCTGCCGCGCGGCTGACCGAATCCATCAGTGCCCAGGTGCGCTCGCTGGAGATCGACGATGCTGTGCGCGGCAAGATCCCCAGCGACGTCACCACCGTGCACCGTCTGCTGGGTAGCCGGCCGGGCACGCGGCACTTCCGCCACAATGCGGGTAACCGCCTGCCTCTGGATGTGCTGGTGGTGGACGAAGCGTCGATGATCGACCTGGAAATGATGGCCAATCTGCTCGATGCCTTGCCTGACCATGCTCGCCTGGTGCTGCTGGGCGACAAGGACCAACTGGCGTCGGTGGAAGCCGGCGCGGTCTTGGGTGACCTGTGCCGTGATGCCGAGGAGGGCTGGTACAGCGCGCGGACCCGTGGCTGGCTGCAAGCGGTCAGTGGCGAGGACTTGAGCAGCAGCGCTTTGCAGGAAGACGTGGACGACAGCCATCCGCTGGCCCAGCAGGTGGTGATGTTGCGGCACTCCCGGCGCTTCGGCGAAGGCAGCGGTATCGGCCAACTGGCCCGCCTGGTCAATCGTCAGTCAGCGGATGAGGCGCGGGCGCTGCTGGCGGCCGGCAGTCATGCGGATCTGTTTGCGCTGTCACTCAAGGGGGAGCAGGACAAGCAGTTCGAGCGTCTGGTGCTGGATGGCCAGGGCACCGGTCCGAAAGGCTACCGGCACTATCTGGGGGTGTTGCGTAGCCGGCGTCCGGACGCCGGCACTGATCTGGCGGATGCGCGCTGGACCGATTGGGCGCGCACGGTGCTCCAGGCTTTCGACGCGTTCCAGTTGCTCTGTGCCGTGCGCAAGGGACCCTGGGGCGTCGAAGGTTTGAACCAGCGGATTACCACGGCGTTGTTCGCCCATCGGCTGATCGACAGCGACCAGCATTGGTACGAAGGGCGTCCGGTGCTGATGACCCGCAACGATTATGGTTTGGGCCTGATGAACGGCGATATCGGCATTGCCTTGAAACTGCCGGAGCGTGACGGACCCGAGGCTGGCCAGCCGGTACTAAGGGTGGCCTTCCCGCGTAATGATGGGCAGGGTGGGGTGCGTTTTGTCCTGCCCAGCCGATTGAACGATGTGGAGACGGTGTACGCCATGACGGTGCACAAGTCCCAGGGCTCGGAGTTCGCTCATACCGCGTTGATCCTGCCGCAGGCGTTGAACCCGGTGTTGACCAAGGAGCTGATCTACACCGGCATCACCCGGGCCAAGGACTGGTTCAGCCTGATCGAACCCCGTGGCGGGGTGTTCGAAGAGGCGGTGGGGCGCAAGGTCAAGCGGCTTAGCGGATTGATGCTGGAGCTGGGTGCGGAGCATTGATGGGGGCGGCTTCAATCCCCATGAACCGCCGCACCCGCTCGCCGCGCTGCTCCTCGCGAATCGCCCGCGGGCTGGCGTCCAGCTGCACCACCCCGTTCTCCATGAACACCACCCGATCGGAAATCGACATCGCGAAATCCATCTCATGGGTGACGATCAACATCGTCATCCCTTCATCCGCCAACGCGCGGATCACCTTCAGCACCTCCCCCACCAGCTCCGGGTCCAGCGCCGAGGTCGGTTCGTCGAACAGCATGATCTGCGGCTCCATCGCCAGCGCCCGGGCAATCGCCACCCGCTGCTGCTGACCGCCGGACAGTTGATGCGGATACTTGCGCGCATGGGCCAGCAAGCCGACCTTGTCCAGCAAGGCCAGTGCCCGCTGCTCACTCACTTCGCGGGCCGCCCCGTGGTAACGCGGCGCCAGGGTGATGTTGTCGAGAATGCAGCGATGGGGGAACAGGTTGAAGTTCTGGAACACCATGCCGATGCGCCGCACGCCCCGGCGGATCTGCGGGCTGTTGGGGTGGTCGGCGGCGCTGATGAAGCTTTCGCCGAACAGCACGATCTCGCCCTGGTCGATGCTTTCCAGGCCGTTGATGGTGCGGATCAGTGAGGTCTTGCCCGAGCCGGACGGACCGATAATGGAGATCACCTGGCCGCTGCCGACCGCCAGGTCAATGCCCTTGAGCACTTCATGGTCGCCATAACGCTTGTGGATATTCTGCAGGTACAGCGCCGGTGCCGCGCCGGCCACCGACTGCACGCGAGCGGGTTGGGCCAGCGGTTGCTGCGCCGCCCTGAGCCTGGCGACGCTGGCCTCGTCGAGGGTTTGCGGCGTGCGCTGGCCGAGGTCCAGATGCCGCTCCAGGCGCTGCAGAAGCCAGCCGAACAGACTGACGATCAGCACGTAGTACACCGCCACCGCGCCGAGGGTTTCCATCACCAGGAAGTTCTGCGCGTAGAGGCGCTGGCCGACAGTCAGCAGCTCGGTGAGGGAGATCACCGAGATCAGCGAAGTCAGTTTCACCACCGTGATGTATTCGTTGATCAGGGTCGGCAGCGAGATACGAAAGGCCTGGGGAATCACGATCAGGCGTTGCAGCCCCAGCACGCCGATGCCCAGGGCGCGGCCGGCTTCCTTCTGGCCTTTGGCGACCGAGATCAGGCCGCCGCGATGGATCTCGGCCATATACGCGGCCTCGGTGACCACCAGGGCGAACAAGCCGGAATAGAACGGGTTGGACAGCACGCTGCCGGTGACCGGGAACAGCTGCGGCAGGTTGTAGACGAACACCACCAGCACCAGCAGCGGGATGCTGCGAAAGAACCAGATATAGGTGGCCGCCGGTACACGTAGCCAGGCCGAACTGGAGAGTTTGGCCGACGCCAGGACAAAGCCCAGCAGCATGCCGATAAACCAGGCCAGGGCGCTGAGCTCGACCACCGTGACGCAGGCTTGCCAGAAGGCCGGCATCGAGAACAGCGAAAAGAAATAGGGCCAATCGAATTGCATAGATACCTCGGTGTTGCATTGACGCTGCTACAGCCTCTCTGAGGCGACCCGATCCTTGTAGGGGCTGGGCTTGCCCGCGAAGCTTTTGGCGGCCTTGAGGGCCCCTTCGCGGGCAAGCCCAGCTCCTGCAGTCCGTGTGCCTACAGACAGCAATGGTCTACTCCAGAAACAGCCGGTTTTACTCCGCCGCTTCCAGGCTGTACTTGCTCAGGAGCGCCGCGTACTCGCCACTCTTCTTCGTCTCCTCGAACGCCTTGAGTAGCGCCTGGTAGGTCGCGTCATTGCCCTTCTTCACAAAGATCCCGAGGGTCTGCGAATAGATCAGGTGTTCGCTGCTCACCACCACCCGGCCCTTGGTCTTCTCGGCGATCAGCTTCGCCGCACCGGCAATTTCCACCTGCGCCTGGACGTTGTTCGACAGCAGCGCCTGGGTCACTTCCGGAGCCGAGGGGTACTCGTTCACGGTGATCGCGCCCTTGCCCTTGGGCACGCAGTAATCAGTCGACAGCTTCTGGAACTGCGCCACCCAGGTGGTACCCTGCTCAAGGCCGATCTTCAAGCCGCAGAGCTCCTCCGGCGTACCCGGTTTCAGCGTGCTGTTGCTGGGCACCATGATCGCCGCGCCGGTCTTGGCGTAGGGAATGGTCATGGCCTGGGTCTGGCGCTCAGGGGTGATGTACATGCCGGAAATGATCGCGTCGTAGTGCCCGGCATTGAGGCCGAGGATCAGGCTCGGGAACTTGGTGTCGACGAACTGCGCCTTGGCGTCCAGGTGCTTGGCCAGGGCCTGGGACAACTCGGGATCGGAACCGACCACATTCTTGTCGGCGTCATAGGACTCGAACGGCGGGTAGGTGATTTCCATCCCGACTTTCAATTGGCCCGGGGTGGCCGTGGCGGCGAAGGCTGCGCTGCTGGACAGCAGGCCGGCGGCGATCAGGGTCAGGCGCGTGGTGTTCTTGTGCATGTTCGGTGCTCCGAGGTGAAGTCTGGGGTGTGAGGGCTGGGTTTCAGGACGGCTGCGCCTGGTTTTTCAAATGGCCGAAACTCGACGGCTTGCGGGCTTTCTCCGGCAGGGCGATCTCGCCGTTTTCCACGCGCTTGCGCAGGTACTGGTAGGTCTGCAAGGCCTGGCCGTACATGTGTTCGCCAATGGCGATCTGTTCATAGTCCTGGCCGGCCTGGGCGAACCCCGGCAGCGGCTGGATCAGGGTGTGGAAGTCGCAGGCGTAGAACAGTGGGAAGGAATAACGCTCCTCGCTCACCGTGCGCACCCGGTGGGCGGTGGCGACAAAGGCCCCGGCGCTCATCACTTCGAGCATGTCGCCGATATTCACCACGAACGCCCCGGGCAGCGGCGGCGCATCGATCCACTGGCCCTGGTCGTTCATCACTTCCAGGCCCGGTTTATCCGCCAGCAGGATGGTGAAGCACTCGTAGTCGGTGTGGGCGCCGATGCCGGGAGCGTCCTGGGCGGCGTCGTCGAAGGGGTAGTGGATCAGCCGCAGTTTCGACGGCGGACGGGTGACCAGGGCGTCGAAGGTGTTCTCTTCCAGGCCCAGGGCCAGGGCAAAGCCGCCGAACAGCTTGCGACCGAGGGCGAACACCGCCGCGTAATAGGCCTGCACCGCGTCCTTGAAGCCCGGCAGTGTCGGCCAGTCATTCGGTCCCAGCAGCGGCGTGCCGGCCAGTACCAGTGGATCGTCCGCCGGCACTTCGAAGCCGATGTCGAAGGCTTCCTTGTGATCCGGTTTGCCCTTGGCGTACACCTCTTCGCCTTCCGGGACAAAACCCTTGTGGGACTCCGAAGTGCCGATGTAATGCTGCATCTTGGTTTCGAACGGCTGGGCGAAATAATCCTTGGCCGCCTGGCGCAGATTGTCGATCAGCAGCGGATCGATGCCGTGCTCGGTGATGTAGAGGAAGCCCACCTCGCTGGCGGCGGCCCCCAGTTGCTCGGCTACCGCCAGCCGGTGTTCGAGTTCGACGCTGAACAGCCCGGCGATGTTCACCTGCGGGATGCTCTTGAAGTTGGCTTGGGCCGGGCGGTTGGGTGTGTTCTCAGACATGACGCAAGCACCTCACGATTGGGTTGATTGGCTGAAACGCTGGAAATGTTCGCGCTCGGTCCGGGCCATCCAGACGTTCAGCGACCACAGGTCGGCGACCGGCACATTGGTGAAGGGCAGGTGATGCAGGTAGCCGTCGGCGCCGAACTCCGGGGTCAGCGTGGTGACCGTGTAGCCGCGTGCCTGCTGGGCCCGCCAGATGCTTTCCCAGTGGGCCTGGTGGAAGGCCAGCTCACGGGCGTATTCCGGGGCGCCGGGGTGTGGCACCTGCGGGCCCTGGTCGTAGCCGACCCGGGCCTGGATATGGTGAACGCGTTCGACAAAGGCGCTGAGGTCATCGGCGGGATCGTCGAGCAGGCGTTCGCAGGTGACGATCCAGTGGCTGATGTCGCTGGTGAAGCGCAGGTCGGGCAGTTGCCGGATCAGTTCCAGGGTGACCCAGGGATTGAATAGCGAGCGCGAGCGGTGGGTTTCGAAGGTGCAGAACTGACCGTGACGCTTCGCCAGGGCCATGGCCTGGCCGAAGAACTCCACCTGCTGCGCCAGGGGCCAGCGGTCGTTGCCGGCCAGCAGATTGACGAAGCGCGGCTCCAGCTCGGCGGCCCAGGCCAGTTTGCGGTCCAGGTCCTGCAGGTGTTCGGCGGGCGCGGCGGCCTGGACGGGGAGCACGTCGTTGGCCGTGAAAACGGTGCTGATATAACCCAGGCGGTTGGCCCGCAGAAAGGCGGCGAACTCGCTGCGTTCGGCTGCGTCCAGCGGCAGGCGCGCCTCGAGGCCGTCGAAGCCGGCGGCCAGCAGCTCTTCAAGGGCCTGGGCCTTGCTTGCGGTGTAACCCCAAAGGGTACGGAAAATCTCCAGTTTCATCGGTGAGCCTCAACGACGCCTTGAACGGCACGGTGCGCGTCACGGAGTGGAGCCGGGACGAGCGGTGACGGCAGTGATCAAGGGTTTTCGTCGAGCCGGTTCTCTGCGGAACCGGTCTCACATCAGGCCAGGGGAGGGGATTCCCCGGCAGGAGCATGGCGTCGATCTTAGGCAGCTCAGCGTGCGCAGAAGAATAGGAAAGCTCAAATCCATACTTCATGAATTCATAAACTATTAGTGGGCTATCTATATGTCCGGCAGCCATCCTGGCGACCTGAGGGATATGCTATTGTTTCGGCATTATTCCTACGTAGTTTTAAGAGAATTCCTGCATGAACGTGGCTGTCTCGACGACAGGGCGATTTTGGGGGTGGAAACAGTTCTGCCTGTCTGCCCTTCTCTGTTTGTTGACGCACATCAGCTTTGCCCAGGACACCGCGCCCAGCGGCGCTGCCGATCAGCGTGCCCAGGCGGTCACCCAGGTGGTGCTGGGGATTCTCAGCTATGCGCGCTGGCCGGTGGAGCCTGCGCAACTGCGCTTGTGCATTGTCGGTCCCACCGAGTACACCGACGATCTGGTCAAGGGCACCACCCAGGCCTCCGGGCGACCGGTGCTGGTCCAGCGCCTGCTGGCGAGCAGCCCGACCCTGGGCAGTGCCTGTGATGCCGTCTATATCGGCAAGCTGAGCAGCGAAGAACGCAGCCAACTCTTCAGTGCCTTGAACGGCCACGCGGTGCTGAGCATCAGCGAAGGCGGCGATCAATGCACGGTCGGCAGCCTGTTCTGCCTGCGGGTCGCCGACAGCCAGGTGTCGTTCGAGGTCAATCTCGACTCGGTCGCCCGCAGTGGCGTGCGCATTCACCCCAGCGTGCTGCAACTCTCGCGGCGCCGGAGCCCGCAGCCATGATCGGCTGGATCAGGTCCGGCGCGCGCCCCAGCCTGCGCTCGGTGCTGGGCCGTGGGCACTTGCTGGCGGCCATGGCCGCCGTGGGCCTGGTGAGCGTGTCGCTGACCTTTCTCGGCGTGCTGGCCCTGCGGGTCTATGCCGACCATAACCTGCACCTGATCGCCCGTTCCATCAGCTACACCGTGGAAGCCGCGGTGGTGTTCAACGACAGCAGCGCGGCCACCGAGGCCCTGGCCCTGATTGCCGAGACCGAAGAAGTGGCCGATGCCGAAGTCTTCGATGCCCACGGTCAATTGCTGGCGCGCTGGCAGCGGCCGGAAACCGGCCTGCTCTCCGAAGTGGAGATGCAGCTGGCGCGGGCCCTGCTCGAACAACCGATCCGCCTGCCGATAATCCATCAGGACCGTGAGGTCGGCAGCATTCGCCTGACCGGGCATGGCGGCAGCCTGCTGCGTTTCCTGATCAGCGGCCTGCTCGGCATCGTGGTCTGCAGCGCCCTGGCGGCGTGGCTTGGGTTGTATCTGGCGCGACGTCTGCTGCGGGGCATTATCGGCCCGTTGCGCAGCCTCGCCGACGTGGCCCACGCCGCGCGCCGCGAGCGGGCCTTCGACCGGCGCGTGCCGCCAGCGCAGATTGCCGAGCTGGACAACCTGGGCATCGACTTCAATGCCCTGCTCGACGAACTGGAGTCCTGGCAGACCCACCTGCAGAGCGAAAACGAATCCCTGGCCCACCAGGCCAGCCACGACAGCCTGACCGGCCTGCCGAACCGGGCCTTCTTCGAAGGCCGGCTGATGCGCGCCCTGCGCAATGCCGCCAAGCAGGGCGAGCGGGTCGGCGTGCTGTTTCTCGACAGCGATCGTTTCAAGCAGATCAACGACAACTTCGGCCATGCGGCGGGCGATGCGGTGCTGGTCGCCGTGGCTACGCGGGTGCGCGCGCAACTGCGTGAAGAGGACCTGGTGGCGCGCCTGGGCGGTGACGAGTTCGCCGTGCTGCTCACGCCGCTGCACAAGATCGAAGACGCCCAGCGCATTGCCGACAAGATCATCGCCAGCATGGACGCACCCATTGCGGTCCCCGGTGAAGCCCAGGTGCTGACCTCGCTGAGCATCGGCATCGCGGTTTACCCCGACCATGGCGCCACCCCGGGCACCTTGCTCAACGCCGCCGATGCGGCGATGTACCATGCCAAGCGCCTCGCCCGAGGCGGGCAACACACGGCGGAGTCGGAGCACCCCGCCGCCATCGTTCAAACCAGGAGTTGAACCCTTGCACACACTGACTCGCCGGACCCTGCGTTTTTTCACCCTGGCCCTGTTCACCGCGCTGCTGGCGCTGGCCGGCTGCCAGACCGCGCCCCCCAAAGGCCTGAGCGCGGCGCAGATTGCCGTGCTCAAGCAACAGGGCTTCGAGCTGACGGACGAGGGCTGGGCCTTCGGCCTGTCGGGCAAGGTGCTGTTCGGCAGTGACCTGGAAGTGTTGAACAAGGAGAGCCACGACATCGTCGAGCGCATCGCCAAGGCGCTGTTGAGCGTGGGTATCCAGCGGGTGCGGGTGGACGGGCATACCGATGCGTCCGGCAAGGAGTCCTACAACGAACAACTGTCCATGCGCCGGGCCAACAGCGTGGCGACCGTGCTCGAGCAGTCCGGCATGAAGCACGAGAATATCCAGCTGCGCGGCTTGGGCAGCCGCGAGCCGGTGGCCAGCAACGACACGGTGGCGGGGCGCACCGAGAACCGTCGGGTGTCGATTGTGGTGATTGCCGACTGAGCACCGCACGTCGCCTGAACACTGCCTGGGCGCGGTCTTTGGCGACGTGGCGAACCGCGCTGCAGCGGTTGAAATAATTGGCTTCCATCCTTTCTCGATGCACCTGCATGCGGGTATAAGGATGGGCCCTCTCAGGAGGGAGTCGACTGAGAGGATGTTTTAATGCTTCAAGTTCAATGGGCCAGCCACGCTGCGTCTGTTCCCGCGACACTGTGGGAAAGCTGTTTTAGCGGCGTCGAAGGTCGTTGGTGGTACGAAGCCCTGGAAGACGGAGGGCTTGAAGATCAGTTCGAATTTGCCTACGCCATTCTGGAGAAAGATGGGCAGCCGATTGGCTTGGCTCCCACGTTCATCATGAACGTGCCCATGGAACTGGTTGTCCCGCCGGTGATTGCCAGGATGCTCCGGGTAATCCCGGCACTGCGTTACCAGCGCACCCTGTTCGTCGGCTCACCCTGTTCCGACGAGGGCACCATCGGCTTGCTGCCGGGGCATTCGCTGGCGGATATCCTCGGGCCGCTGCAAGACGCGCTGAGCCTGCGGGCGAAAGCCAGGAACGCGGCGATGACCGTCTGGAAGGACTTTGCCGAAGAACAGAAAGCGGCGTTTGAAGGGCTGTGCGCAACCCACGGACTGTTTCCCATGGTGAGTTTTCCGGGCACGGCGGTCGAACTGGCCCCGGGTGGTTTCGAGGGTTATCTCAAGACCCTCAAGAGCCGTCACCGTTATCTGCTGAAAAAGAAACTCAAACACGGTCTGCTGCCGGGCGCCCTGACGGTGCAGATCGTGCAGCAACCGGATGAAAAAACGCTGCAAGAGCTGTACAGCCTTTTTCTGCAAACCTACGAGAAGGGCAAGACCAAATTCGAGAAGCTCACGTTCGAGTTCTTTCGCCAGATTGCCCTCAAGCCCGAGTCGCATTTCATCCTGTTGAGCGATGAAAAGACCGGCAAGATGGTGGCGTTCATGCTCTGCTTCCTGCTCGGTGACAAGGCGATCAACAAGTTCATCGGTATCGATTACCAGGCGGACAAGCAGCTGCACCTGTATTTCCAGCTCTGGGAGCGGGCGGTGAAGTGGTCCTACAGTGTCGGCGCCACGCGTCTGGACAGTGGCCAGACCGGCTACCGGGTCAAACGTGAGCTCGGTCATCACCTGGTGGCGCTGGACTGCTATTGCCGTCATCGCAATCCGTTGCTGAATCGGGTCTTCGGTGCGGTGGCCAAGGGCATTACCTGGCAGAGCCTGGACCCGGATCTGCAGACCATGGCCGAGGAACAGTAGGGGCGGTTATTACCCCATCCCGCTCAGGCGCGGCGCAACGCTGTGGTCCAGCGTTCCGAGAGGATCACCCCACCGAGGGTCAGAGCCCCGCCCAGCAGGTGATACCAGGCCAACGCTTCGTGCAGGACCGCGGCGGCGATCAGTGCGGTGATCAGCGGCAGCAGGTTGAAAAACAGCGTGGTCCGGCTCGGCCCGAGGGTGGCCACCGAGCGCATCCACGCCAGCGGCGCCAGCATCGACGCCAACAGGCAGGCATACAGCACCAGCCCGGCATTGTGCAGGTTCAGCCCGATCTTCGGCGACAGCCAGAACAGTGGGAACAGCACCACCACCGCCACCAGCACCTGCAGGTACAGCAACACCAGCGGCGGCAGGCGCAGTTGCCATTTTTTCAGCAGGGTGCTGTAGATCGCATAGGCCAGGGTGGCAATCAGCATCATCGCGTCGCCCAGGTTCACGCCATGGCTCAGCAGCGCCGTCAGGCTGCCGGTCGACACCACCACCAGCACCCCGGCAAACGACAGCACCGCCCCGGCCAATGCGCCGGCGGTCAGGCGCTGGCCGAGGCTGAAGATCGCCAGGGTCAAGGACATCAAGGGCATCAACGACAGGATGATGCCCATGTTGGTGGCCGAGGTCAGGGTCGCGGCGAAGTACGCCAGGCTCTGGTAGACCGCCATGCCGAGCACCCCGAGCACGAAGATCCGACCCAGGTTCGGGCGGATCTGGCTCCAGTGGGCCAGCACCTGGCGGAACATGAACGGGGTGAACAGCAGGGCCGCCAGCAGCCAGCGGTAGAAGCCGATCTCCGCCGGGAAGATCGCGCCGACCGCCATCTTGTTGACCACGGTGTTGCCGGCCCAGATAAAGATCGCCAGCAGGGGAAACGCGTATTGCATGAGGGTTACAACCAGAATCGTCAATGAGGGGGGATTATCCTCGTGTCTGGATGAAAGCCTATACTTCGATCCGGTCAATCTGCGTTGGAATCCGGACAGCATGGGCAAGCACTACATCGATATCCCCGATTTTCCCTCTTTACCGGCCTCGGTGTACTTCCGCTATGCCGAGTTCGGCCCCGACCGTCATGCGGCAGCCCATTGTCATCCCTGGGGTTCGCTCGACTATGTGTCCCACGGCGTCATCCAGTACGAAGTGGCTGGTCGGCGGTTCATGTCGCCGTCGCGCTATGCGTTGTGGATACCGCCGAACACCGTGCACAGCTCCCACAACGCCCAGGCGATTGTCTACCGCTCGGTGTACCTGGCCGAGGAGCATTGCCGCGACTTGCCCGCCGAGGCGAGCACCCTGTCCATCAGCGATATCCTCAAGTCGATCCTCAATGACTTCGCCCAGCGCGACGTGAAAATCCCCGCCACCCCCGCGGATGTGCGCCTGGCGCAGGTACTGGTGGACCAGGTGCACCAGGCCAGGGTGCGCGACTGTTACCTGCCGTATTCCGACGACCCGGCCCTGCTCAGGGTGCTGGAAGGCTTGCAGCAGGACCCGGCGGACAATCGCCCGCTGGCGCAGTGGGCCGCGCAGTTGCATGTCAGTGAGCGAACCCTGGCCCGGCTGTTCGTCCGCGAGCTGGGGGTCAGCTTCGGTGAGTGGCGCCAGCGCCTGCGCTTTATCGGCGCGCTGCAGGCCTTGGAAACCAGCCGCGGCGTGCAGGAGATCGCCTTTGACCTGGGTTACAGCACCGCCTCGGCGTTTATTGCGATGTTTCAGCGCCAGGCCGGTTGTTCACCGGAGCAGTACCGGCGCCAGGCGCGCCAGGCCTAGCCAGGCCTCGCTGGATGTGTAACAGCGTTTGTCTACACTGAAGGCATGCCGTGCCCTTCGGTACGGTAACAAGGAGAAAACTCCATGAAGATGCTCCGTATCCCATTGTTGTTGATCGGCTTGTTACTTTGCTCGCAGGGGTTTGCGGCGACGGCTCAGCAAAGCAGGATGACCACTTGCAACGCGAACGCCAAGACCCAGAATCTGGCGGGTGATGCACGCAAGGCGTTTATGAGTAATTGCCTGAAAGCCGCTCCGGCAGCTGCGGCGGCAACGCCCGCCGCCACTCCTGCGATGACGCCTGCCGCCACGCCGGCCATGCCCGCGAGCAAGGCGGCTGCCACAACCACGCCGGCCAAGGTGCTGACCCCGCAGCAGCAGAAGATGAAGGACTGCAACGCCAACCGGCCCGAGGGGCTGAAGGGTGATGCGTACAAGACCTACATCAGCACCTGCCTGAAGAAAAAGTAGTTTCGGGCCTGCAAGGCGATTTGAAGTCGAGCGCGCTTGTCATTGTGGCGAGCGGGCTTGCCCGCGTTGGGGCGCGAAGCGGCCCAAAACCCGGCTGATGCGGTTTTTCAGGCAGATCGAGGTGACTGGTTTTACGACTGCTTCGCAGCCGAGCGCGGGCAAGCCCGCTCGCCACAAGACCGTGCTCGGCTTTGGATTTTCGTGGCATTGCGGCAAGCCCCACCTCCGTGAAATTTCATGAAGCCGTGATGCCTGCCTGTCACAACCGTTCATTAAGATGCCAGGCCACCGTCCTTCTGGCGCCTGCCGCTGGTCCTCCCTGGAGAAGGCTGGCAGACTGCCTGTCTTTTCGCGCCGTTCTTTTTGAGGCTGTATGTCAGCGTTTTCCCAGCGTTACGTAGTCCTGGCCAGTTTGATCCTTGTTTTCGGTGGGTTGTTGTTGGCGTTGCCGTTGCGATTGCTGCCCAGTCTGTTGGCCGGTTTGTTGGTTTTCGAGTTGGTCAACATGCTCACGCCCAAGCTTGAACACCTGATTGCCGGGCGGCGTGCGCGTTGGCTGGCGGTGGCGTTGCTGGGCACCTTGATCGTCAGTGTGCTGAGCCTGATCTTTGCCGGCGCCATCAGTTTCCTGCTGCACGAAGCGGAAAACCCCGGGGCGTCCCTCGGCAAATTCATGGTGGTGGTGGACAAGGCGCGTGGGCAGTTGCCGCCGTTTATCGACGCCTATCTGCCGGCCAGTGCGGCCGAATTCCAGGTCGCGATCGGCGAGTGGCTGACCAAGCACCTGAGTGAGTTGCAACTGGTAGGCAAGGACGCGGCGCATATGTTCGTGACCCTGCTGATCGGCATGGTGCTGGGGGCGATCGTGGCCTTGCAGCATGCCTCTGACGTCACCCAGCGCAAACCCCTGGCGGCGGCGCTGTTCGACCGCCTGCGGCTGCTGGTGCAGGCGTTCCGCAATATCGTCTTCGCCCAGATCAAGATCTCGGCGCTGAACACCGCGTTCACCGCGATCTTCCTGGCGGTGATCCTGCCGCTGTGCGGGATCAAGCTGCCGCTGACCAAGACCCTGATCGTCCTGACCTTCCTGCTCGGCCTGTTGCCGGTGATCGGCAACCTGATGTCCAACACCCTGATCACCATCGTCGGCTTGTCGCTGTCGATCTGGGTCGCGGCGGCGGCGTTGGGTTACCTGATGTTTATCCACAAGCTGGAATACTTCCTCAACGCGCGGATCGTCGGTGGGCAGATCAGTGCCAAGTCCTGGGAGTTGCTCATGGCAATGCTGGTGTTCGAGGCCGCATTCGGCCTGCCGGGCGTGGTGGCGGGGCCGATCTATTATGCGTACATCAAGAGTGAGCTGAAGCTGGCGGAGCTGGTCTGACGCGACTGGCGTCACTCCACCAGGACCGGCTTGCTGGCGATGAGGCCCGTGAGCCTTGCATCGCCTGATCGGCCGCTATCGCCAGCAAGCCGGCTCCTACAGGGGGCCGTGTTTGATCCGTGGTCCCGGAAGTGTCAGCCGTAGCGCTTCTTCGCTTCGATTGCCAGGCCGCTGCCGATGCTGCCGAAGATATTGCCTTCCACATGCCGGGCATTGGGCAGCATCGCCGAGACGCTCTGGCGCAGTGCCGGAATGGCGCTCGAACCGCCGGTGAAGAACACCGTATCGACCTGCGCGACACCCACCCCGGCATCATCGAGCAACTGGGTGACGCTGTTACGGATGCGCTCCAGCAGGTTATCGATGGCCGACTCGAACAATGCCCGGCTCAACTCCACGCTCAAACCCGGCTCGATCCGATCCAGCGGCACATGGCGCTGTTCGGCATGGGTCAGCTCGATCTTGGTTTCCTCGATTTCCATCGCCAGCCAGTGGCCGGCGCGCTGTTCGATCAGCTTGAACAGGCGATCGATGCCGCCGGTGTCCTCGATGTCGTAGCGCATGCTGCCCAGGGCCAGATGGGTTTTCTGCGAGTACACCGAGTTGATGGTGTGCCAGGTCGCCAGGTTCATGTGATGGCTGGTGGGCATGTAGGCGCCGCTCTTCATCCGGCTGCCGTAGCCGAACAGCGGCATCACGCCGGCCAGCGAAAGTTGCTTGTCGAAGTCGGTCCCGCCGATGTGCACGCCGCCGGTGGCGAGGATGTCGTCGTGACGGTTGTCCAGGCCCCGGCGCTCCGGCGACAGGCGCACCAGGGAGAAGTCCGAGGTACCACCGCCGATGTCGACGATCAGCACCAGCTCTTCGCGGTCCAGGGTCGACTCATAGTCGAAGGCCGCGGCGATCGGTTCGTACTGGAAGGACACTTCCTTGAAACCGAGCTTCTTCGCCACTTCGGCCAGGGTGTCTTCGGCTTCCTGGTCGGCGGCCGGGTCTTCGTCGACGAAGAACACCGGGCGGCCCAGAACCACCTGCTCGAACTCACGTCCGGCGGTGGTTTCGGCGCGTTGCTTCAACTGGCCGATAAACAGCCCCAGCAGGTCCTTGAATGGCATCGCGGTGCCGAGCACGCTGGTGTCGTGCTTGATCAGCTTGGAGCCCAGCAGGCTCTTGAGCGAGCGCATCAGCCGGCCTTCATAGCCTTCCAGGTACTCGTGCAGGGCCAGCCGGCCATAGACCGGGCGGCGTTCCTCGAAATTGAAAAAGACCACGGAAGGCAGGGTGATCTTGTCGTCTTCCAGCGCGATCAGCGTTTCCATGCCGGGACGTATCCAGCCGACGGTGGAGTTGGAGGTGCCGAAGTCGATACCGCAGGCACGGGCTGGAGAGGCGTTGTTCATGGTGTTCGGGTTCCGGTTGCAAAACGGCCGCGCAGTGTATGTCAGTCGCGCTCGGATTCGAAGGCCGGTTATCCGTTAAATGGCGGTTCTTGCAGGGGGTTGGACTTGAAAGGCGGGCAATCGTCCCCAAACTTGCACTCATTGGTTCGGCCAGTGCCATGTCGATGACAAGAAATTCCAGTGACGGCCGATAAACTTCTGCAGCGCCCCTGAGTCACAGCCTTGAGATCGGTCAATCTTTGTCGCGCCGATGCGCGCATGCTGTGTCTTGCCGAGCGGCGCGATATCGAATAACGGATGGTGATCCTTAGATGGACTTCAAAGACTATTACAAGATCCTGGGTGTGGAGCCGACGGCGGACGACAAGACCATCAAGGCCGCGTACCGCAAGCTGGCGCGCAAGTATCACCCGGATGTCAGCAAGGAAAAGGACGCCGAGTCTAAATTCAAGGACGCGTCGGAAGCCTATGAAGCGCTGAAAAGCGCCGACAAGCGCGCCGAATACGACGACCTGCGCAAATACGGCCAGCACGGCCAGCCGTTCCAGGGCCCGCCGGGTTGGCAGGGCCGTGGCGGCTTTGGCGGCGGCGGCGCGGACACGGGCGACTTCTCGGACTTCTTCAGTTCGATCTTCGGCTCGCGCGGCAACGGTTTTGGCGGTGGACAACCGGGCCGCAGCGCCGGCCGGCGAGGGCAGGACGTGGAACTGGAGCTACCGATCTTCCTGGAAGAAAGCCTCTCCAACGAGTCGAAGAAGGTCAGCTTCCAGATCCCGCAGCACAATGCCGCCGGGCAGCATGTCAGCAACACCAGCAAGAGCCTGAACGTGAAGATTCCGGCCGGTGTCGCCGACGGCGAGCGTATCCGCCTCAAGGGCCAGGGCGCGCCGGGTGTCGGCGGTGGGGCGAATGGCGACCTGTACCTGACGATTCGTTTCGCACCTCACCCCAAGTTCGATGTCGAAGGAGAGAACCTGATCATCACCCTGCCGCTGGCTCCCTGGGAACTGGCGCTGGGGGCGGAGATCGCGGTGCCGACCCTGACCGGCAAGATCAACCTCAAGGTCCCGGCGGGCAGCCAGAACGGCCAGCGCATGCGGGCCAAGGGCCACGGCCTGCTGAACAAGGCCGGGGAGCGCGGTTATCTGTTTGTGCAGCTCAAGGCAGTGATGCCGCGACAGAACGACGATGCCGTCAAGGCGTTGTGGCAGGAATTGGCGAAAAAGGCCGCCTTCGACCCGAGAGAGCAATGGAGTAGCTAAATCATGAGCAGCCCCGTGAGCGTTCAACTGGATATGCAGGCTTTTTGTGAGGAGACCCAATTGCCGGTCGCCTACGTGATCGAAATCGTCGAACACGGCATTCTTGAACCTCTGGGGCGTTCGCCCGAGGCCTGGCGTTTTGGCAACGACGCTGCGGGCATTGCCCGCCGCGCGGTGAAGCTGCACCGGGAGTTGGAGCTGGAGTGGGAAGGCGTCGCCCTGGCGCTGGACCTGCTGGCAGAGGTGCAACTGCTGCGGGCGGAGAACCAGATGCTGCGCCAGCGCCTGGGGCGCTTTGTGCACGAGTGAAGGTGTGGGGGTGAATGGCCGCCTGGGGCGGATCGCCAGCAAGCCGGCTCCCACACAGCCCTGGCCTAGGCCCGCGAGATCCTCGGCAGGACCACGGTAAAACGTGTGCCGTCTTCAGCGCTGGAGCTGACCTCTATCGTGCCCTGATGGGCCGTCACCACTTCCTTGGCGATATACAGCCCCAATCCCAGGCTGGTGGCGGTGCCCGGCTGGCCGATCTCTTCAGTGGCGCCGCGCACCAGCGGATCGAAGATCGTCGCCAGGGATTCCTGCGGGATCGGCGTACCGAAGTTGTGCATGGTCAGGCAGACAGCGTCCGCTCTACCGTCCAGGCTCAGGGTCAGCGGCCGATGGCTGGCACCATGTTGCAGGGCATTGCCGATCAGGTTTTGCAGCAACTGCTCGATGCGTCCGCGATCCCACACCCCGTTGACGTCACCTTCCACCTTCAGCAGCGGCAGGCAATCCGGCTGCCCGGCCCAGGCTTCATTGATGGCGGCCTTCGCCACACGACTCAGGTCCATCGGTGCCGGATCGATGGGCAAGCTGCTGCCCAGGCGGCTGCGGACAAATTCCAGCAGGTCGCTGATCATGCTGCTCATGTGCCGGGTGCCACTTTTGATATTGGCGACATAGACCAGGCCGTCGGCATCGAGGCGGGCCTTGCGCACCAGCATTTCGGTGGACATGCTCACGGCCTGCAAGGGCGCTCGCAGGTCATGGCCGAGAATGGCGAGGAAAATATCCCGTGAACGGTTCACCTGTTCGGCGTAGGCGGCGGTGGATTCGGCCAGGGCTTCGTCGATGGCTTCGTTGAAGCGAATCATGTCCTGGAAATACGCCAGCTCCGGTGAAGCCAGGCTGTTGACCCAACGGCGAATCACACAGGCGCGCAGGTGACGGAATTCCGAGGTCATCTGCACCAGGTCGAAACCGGCGGTGTGCCGCAGTTCGCCATGGCTGGCGGCGGCGATGTCCAGGCTCGGGCTGCTGTCCGGGTTGTCACCCTTGGATTTGGCGGTCTGTTCGCTGGCGCTCTGGGCGGTTTGCATGTCCCGGGCGGCGGCCAGCAGGATCGACTTGGCATGGTCGCGCAAGGCGACGCGGCCCATGGCATCCGCGGCGGGGGTCAGGGTTTTGGCGAACTCTTCCCATTCATCGACGATGACATCGACCTGCTGCACGATAAAGGTTGATAGGTGCATGCTCGTTATCTCGAAGGGTAGGCGCCAGTTTAACGGCTAGCTTAGCGCCTTTCCGTCCCTCTGGCGGGGCGGATTGCAGGCTGCCCGGCTCGTCTATACCTGTCATTTCTGACAGTAGACGGCGTTTCTTCGATGGGCTTAGTGTGAGTTCGTGATGTCTTCATTCAAAACACCGCATCTATAGAGGAGCGGATGTCATGAACAAAGCAGACTTTTTGAGCTACAGCGAAGGCCAGATCAGCCAGGCGGCACTGAGTATTGCTGACGGGAAAAAGGACATGGCCAACGACAATGCCGTCGGCAAATTATTGTTCCTGTGTGCCTTGCATCGTGTGTTGGACGGCAAGCCCCATCCAGGGGACCTGGGCATGATGGACGGGATCAATGATTGCCTGCAGCAGTTGGGGTTGGTCGAGACTTCGAAAACCTTCTTTGCCGCCATTCAATCCTGACGGCCAAGCCATCCGTGGCTGGCCCTGGTGTCAGAAGAGAAAGTAGCGCTGCGCCATCGGCAGCACGTCCGCCGGTTCGCACCACAGCAGTACGCCATCGGCCTTGACCTGGTAGGTCTGCGGATCGACATCGATCTGCGGCAGGTAGTCGTTGTGGATCAGGTCGGTTTTCTGCACATCGCGGCAGCCTTTGACCACGGCGATCTTTTTCTTCAAGCCCAGGCTCTGGGGAATCCCCGCAGCCAGCGCCGCCTGGCTGATAAAGGTCAGGCTGGTGGCGTGCAACGAGCCGCCATAGCTGGCGAACATCGGCCGGTAGTGCACCGGCTGCGGCGTCGGGATCGAGGCGTTGGCGTCGCCCATCAGGCTGGCGGCAATCGCCCCGCCCTTGAGGATCAGCGTCGGCTTGACGCCGAAGAACGCCGGGCGCCAGAGCACCAGGTCGGCCCATTTGCCGACTTCGATCGAGCCCACTTCATGGCTGATGCCGTGGGTGATCGCCGGGTTGATGGTGTATTTGGCGATGTAGCGCTTGACCCGGAAGTTGCTGTTGCCGTCACCGTCGCCCGGCAGCGGCCCGCGTTGTTTCTTCATCTTGTCGGCGGTCTGCCAGGTCCGCGTGATGACTTCGCCGACGCGGCCCATGGCCTGGCTGTCGGAGCTGATCATCGAGAACGCGCCGAGGTCGTGGAGGATGTCCTCGGCGGCGATGGTTTCCCGGCGGATACGGCTCTCGGCGAAGGCCACGTCCTCGGCGATGCTCGGGTCGAGGTGATGGCAGACCATCAGCATGTCGAGGTGTTCGTCGATGGTGTTGCGGGTAAACGGCCGGGTCGGGTTGGTCGAGCTCGGCAGTACGTTGGGGAAGCCGCAGGCCTTGATGATGTCCGGGGCATGGCCGCCGCCCGCGCCTTCGGTGTGATAGGTGTGGATGGTGCGGCCCTTGAAGGCGCCGAGGGTGGTTTCGACAAAGCCGGACTCGTTGAGGGTGTCGGTGTGGATCGCCACCTGCACGTCGTACTGGTCGGCCACGCTCAGGCAGTTGTCGATGGCCGCCGGGGTGGTGCCCCAGTCTTCGTGGAGCTTGAGGCCGATGGCGCCGGCCTCGACCTGCTCGATCAGCGGTTGCGGCAGGCTGGCGTTGCCCTTGCCGGTGAAGCCGATGTTCATCGGGAAGGCGTCGGCGGCCTGGAGCATGCGCGCCAGGTGCCAGGGCCCGGAGGTGCAGGTGGTGGCGTTGGTGCCGGTGGCGGGGCCCGTGCCGCCACCGATCATGGTGGTGACGCCGCTCATCAGCGCTTCTTCGATCTGCTGCGGGCAGATGAAGTGGATATGGGTGTCGATGCCGCCGGCGGTGAGGATCATGCCTTCACCGGCGATGACTTCGGTGCTGGCGCCGATGGCGATGGTCACGTCGGGCTGGATATCCGGGTTGCCGGCCTTGCCGATGGCGGCGATGCGGCCGTCCTTGAGGCCGACGTCGGCCTTGACGATGCCCCAGTGGTCGATGATCAGGGCGTTGGTGATCAGGGTGTCGACGACCTCGGCGGCCAGCAGCTGGCCCTGGCCCATGCCGTCGCGGATCACCTTGCCGCCGCCGAATTTCACTTCTTCACCGTAGGTGGTGAAGTCCTTTTCCACTTCGATCCACAGTTCGGTGTCGGCCAGGCGCACCTTGTCGCCGACGGTGGGGCCGAACATGTCGGCGTAGGCTTGTCTGGAAATCTTCATTGTGGGTCCTTAAAAAGGGCGAACACTCATCCGGCGTCAGGCGAACCGGCGATGGCGAATTTGAGTCCGTCTTCGCGGGCAAGCCCTGCTCCTACAGGGCGGTGTCGAACACAGATTCGGTGTACCACCACAAACCTGTAGGAGCAGGGCTTGCCCGCGAAGGCGTCAGTACAGGCAACCGCTCAATCCAGGTCGCCCATCACCCGTCCGGCAAAGCCGAACACCCGCCGCAACCCCGCCAGCTCCACCAATTCAACGTCCCGGCTCTGCCCCGGTTCGAAGCGCACGGCGGTGCCGGCGGGGATATTCAGGCGCATGCCGCGGCTGGCGGCGCGATCGAAGCTCAAGGCGTCGTTGGTCTCGAAAAAGTGATAGTGCGAACCGACCTGGATCGGTCGGTCACCGCTGTTCGCCACATTCAGGCTGAGGGTGCGGCGACCGACATTGAGTTCGATGTCGCCGGGCTGGATCTGATATTCGCCAGGAATCATTCGGGTTGTCCCAGGGTCTTGAAGTAAATGGCGGTGGCCTTGTAGCGACCATCCGGTGTCGCGCAGTAGTTCGGCAGTTCGCCGACCCGGGTGTAGCCCAGGGCGCTGTAGAAGGCTTCGGCTTCGGAGCCGGCCTCGGTGTCGAGGTGCAGCAGGCCACGCTTGTGCTGTTTCGCCGCCTGCTCCAGGGCCTGGATCAGTTGCTGGCCGAGACCGCGATGACGGGCCTCGCTGTACACCAGCAGTTTCTGGATTTCGGCGCGGTTCAGGCCGTTGGCCTTCTGGCACAGGCTCAGTTGCACACTGGCCAGCACCTGTTCGTCACGCACCACTACCCAGAGCAGCAGACTGCCGTCCTGCAGTGCGGTTTGCACCGTGTCGAAGTAGTCACGGGCCTGGCCGGCGTCGAGGTCGGCCATGAAACCTACGCTGGCGCCGTGCCGAACGGCGTCAAGCAGCAAATCGATCAAACCCTGGCGGTAGTGCGCAAAGCTTTCGTTATTCACACGACGCAGTTGGGCGGCGTTCATGGCGGGTTACTCCTGGTTGACAGCAGGCGGCAGGGCGCCCGGATTCAGAGTCAGTTGCATAAAGGTCAGGTCCAGCCAGCGACCGAATTTCACCCCGACCTGGGGCATCTGCCCGGTGAGGGTGAAACCCTGGCGTTCATGCAGGCGAATGGACGCGGCATTACCACTCTCAATGGCGGCGACCATCACATGTTTGCCACAGCCACGGGCGCGCTCGATCAGCATCGCCATCAGTTGCGGGCCGAGACCATTGCCACGCTGGTCGCTGCGCACGTACACCGAGTGCTCGACGGTGTGGCGGAAGCCCTCGAAGGGCCGCCAGTCGCCGAAGGAGGCATAACCGAGGACGCTGTTGTGGCCGTCGACGATCACCAGGATCGGATAACCCTGGCCCTGGCGGGTGCTGAACCAGGCCTGGCGATTGCCCAGGTCCACCGGCTGTTCGTTCCAGATCGCCGTGGTGTTGAGCACCGCGTCGTTGTAGATGTCGCGAATCGCCGGAAGGTCGGCGTGGACTGCATCGCGGATTACGTAGGACATGCTCGGCCTCAGGCAATGGGTTGATGGACGGTGACCAGCTTGGTGCCATCGGGGAAGGTGGCTTCGACCTGGATCTCCGGGATCATTTCCGGGATGCCTTCCATCACTTGTTCGCGGCTGAGCAGGGTGGTGCCGAAGTGCATCAGCTCGGCCACGGTCTGGCCATCGCGAGCACCTTCCAGCAGGGCCGCCGAGATGTAGGCCATGGCTTCCGGATAGTTGAGTTTCACCCCACGGGCCAGGCGCCGTTCGGCCACCAGACCAGCGGTAAAAATCAGCAGTTTGTCTTTTTCGCGGGGTGTCAGGTCCATGGTTCGGAGTCCGTTGGCAGGCAGTAAAAAAAGGTCGGTATATTCATGTGTTCCAGATCCTCGGCGGCACGGCCTCGCGCCCCAGCAGGGCCGGGCGCAACAGCCGCCACAGTTCGATCAGCCAGGCGCGCGCATGCAGGGCCTCGCCGGCCAGGCAGCGGGCCACCAGCAGGCCGGGCAGTTGGGTGAGGTCGCCGCGCACCCGGGTCGGCACTGAACGGCAGCGTTCGAGCAACTTGCTGTCGATCTCGCCGCTCACCAGCAAGGTGGCGAAGACCGGCTGGCCATCGAGGCCGATGGGCGAATCGAGCAGGCCGTCGCCGCCCTGGATGCGTTGGCGTTCGTGCCAGAGCAGTTGGCCGTCGCGACGGATATCCAGCTGTGACTGGAAATGCCCGCGATCAAAGCGTTCACCGCTGGCGGGGCGCCCGAGGGCGACCATATCCCAGTAGAACAGCCGGGCGTCGCCTTCAAGGTCGATGGTGGTGCGCAGTTCGGCCTGGGCCGCGCTGAAGACGATGGTTTCCTGGGGCAGCCATTCCAGGGTCGCGCCGGCGGCGATCTTCAGGTCCAGGGTCTGGTAGGCCGGCCCGACGGCGCGATACCACTTGGCGGCGCCGGGGCTGGTCAGTTGCGCCCAGGCATCGGCTTCGACACGGGCGCTGATGGCCAGGCGGTCACCGCCGGCAATCCCGCCCGGCGGGTGGACGATGATGTGCTGGCAGACTTGCGGGCCTTCGGCGTACAGGTGTTTCTGCACCCGCAATGGGCCCAGGTGGCGCCGGGTGACCGGGCGCGTGCAATCGCCGAAGCGGGCGTAGCCGAGTTCCAGCTCGGCGTGCCAGCTGGGGGTGAACAGGGCGTGAGTGGCAGTTGAATTCATGGTTTCTAATTATCGTCGTGACGTTACAGGTTAGATCGTAACCAGTCCGCGCACACCTTCGGCTTCCATATTTTCTCCGCGACCTTGCTGGACAATCTCGCCCCGGGACATCACCAGGTACTGATCGGCCAACTCGGCGGCGAAATCGTAGAACTGCTCCACCAGCAGGATCGCCATGTCGCCGCGGGCGGCAAGCTTCCTGATCACTGCGCCGATCTCCTTGATCACCGAGGGCTGGATGCCTTCGGTGGGTTCGTCGAGGATCAGCAGGCGCGGGCGGCTGGCCAGGGCCCGACCGATGGCCAGCTGTTGCTGCTGGCCGCCGGAAAGGTCGCCGCCACGGCGTTGCTTCATTTGCAGCAGGACCGGGAACAGTTCGTAAATGAACGCGGGCACTTCCCTGGCTTCGGCGCCCGGGAAACGCGACAGGCCCATCAGCAGGTTTTCTTCCACGGTCAGGCGGCCGAAGATTTCCCGACCCTGGGGTACGTAGGCGATACCGGCGTGGACCCGTTGGTGCGGTTTGAAATTCGTGATGGTTTTACCTTCCCACTGTACCGCCCCTTCCTTGGCCGGCAGCAGGCCCATCAGGCACTTGAGCAGGGTGGTCTTGCCCACCCCGTTACGGCCCAGCAGGCAGGTGACTTCGCCGACTTTCACGTCAAAGGACAAGCCCCGCAGGATGTGGCTGCCGCCGTAGTACTGGTGCAGTTTGTCGACTTGGAGCATGGTTGTGTTCCTGAATAGGGGGGCTTTCATCGACCGAGGTAGACCTCGATCACCCGCTCGTTTTCCTGCACCTGCTCCAGCGACCCTTCGGCCAGCACGCTGCCCTGGTGCAGCACGGTGACATGGTCGGCAATCGCGCCGACAAAGCCCATGTCGTGCTCCACCACCATCAGCGAATGCTTGCCGGCCAGGCTCTTGAACAGCTCGGCGGTGAACTCGGTCTCGGCATCGGTCATGCCTGCCACCGGCTCGTCGAGCAGCAGCAGTTGCGGGTCCTGTACCAGCAGCATGCCGATCTCCAGGAACTGCTTCTGGCCGTGGGACAACAAACCGGCCGGGCGATTGACCGAACCGGTCAGGCGAATGGTTTCCAGGACCTGGGCAATCCCGTCTTTCTGTTCGCCGCTCAAGCGTGCCCGCAGGCTCGCCCATACCGATTTGTCGGTCTTCTGCGCCAGTTCCAGGTTTTCGAACACCGTCAGGGCCTCGAACACCGTCGGCTTCTGGAACTTGCGGCCGATCCCGGCCTGGGCGATCTGCACTTCGCTCATCGACGACAGGTCGAGGGTTTCGCCGAACCAGGCTTTGCCATGGCTGGGCCGGGTCTTGCCGGTGATCACGTCCATCAGGGTGGTCTTGCCCGCGCCATTGGGGCCGATGATGCAGCGCAGTTCGCCGACGCCGATGTACAGGTTCAGGTTGTTCAGGGCCTTGAAGCCGTCGAAGCTGACGCTGATGTCTTCCAGGGTCAGGATGGTGCCGTGGCGGGTGTCCAGGCCGTCGCCCTTGGCCTGGCCGAGGCCGATGGCGTCGCGGCTGCTGCCGGCATCCTTGTTTGGCTCAAGGATCGGTTCGAGCATGAATTCGGCGGTCGCTGTGACTCTCATTGTTCGCCCCTTTTCTTCAGCAACCCGATCACGCCCTTGGGCAGGTACAGGGTCACGACGATAAACAGTGCGCCGAGGAAGAACAGCCAGTACTCGGGAAAGGCCACGGTGAACCAGCTCTTCATGCCGTTGACCATGCCCGCGCCGAGCAACGGGCCGATCAGGCTGCCGCGCCCGCCGAGGGCCACCCAGACGGCGGCCTCGATGGAGTTGGTCGGTGACATTTCGCTGGGGTTGATGATCCCCACCTGCGGCACATACAGCGCCCCGGCCAGGCCGCACAACACGGCGCTCAAGACCCAGACGAAGAGCTTGAAACCACGGGGATCGTAACCGCAGAACATCAGGCGGTTTTCCGCGTCGCGCAGCGCCGTCAGCACTCGGCCGAACTTGCTTCGGGCCAGGCGCCAGCCGCTGTAGAGGCTGGCGACCAGCAGGACCACGGTGGCGAAGAACAGCACCGCGCGGGTGCCCGGCTCGGTGATGCCGAAACCGAGGATGCTGCGAAAGTTGGTGAAACCGTTATTGCCGCCGAAGCCGGTCTCGTTGCGGAAGAACAGCAGCATCCCGGCGAAGGTCAGGGCCTGGGTCATGATCGAGAAGTACACGCCCTTGATCCGCGAACGGAAGGCGAAGAAGCCGAACACCAGCGCCAGCAGCCCCGGCGCCAGCACCACCAGGCACAGGGCCCAGAGAAAGTGGCTGGTGCCGGTCCAGTACCAGGGCAGTTCGGTCCAGGACAGGAAGGTCATGAACGCCGGCAGCTCGTCGCCGGACGCCTGGCGCATCAGGTACATGCCCATGGCATAGCCGCCGAGGGCGAAGAACAGGCCATGGCCGAGGGACAGCAGGCCGGCGTAACCCCAGACCAGGTCCAGGGCCAGGGCGACGATGGCGTAGCAGAGAATCTTGCCCACCAGCGTCAGGGTGTAGGCCGAGACGTGGAACAGGTTCTCCGGCGGCAGCAGCGACAGCAGCGGCAAGGCCAGCAGCAGCGCCAGCACGATCGCGCCGATGGCAATCGTCAGGCCGGGCCCGACTTTTTGGCTGGCGGTGAGCATCAGGGGCTGGTTCATCAGTCGATCACCCGTCCTTTCAGTGCGAAGAGTCCTTGCGGGCGTTTCTGGATAAACAGAATGATCAGCGCGAGGATCAGGATCTTGCCCAGCACCGCACCGATCTGCGGCTCGAGGATCTTGTTGGCGATGCCCAGGCCGAAGGCGGCCATGACGCTACCGGCCAACTGGCCGACCCCGCCGAGCACCACCACCAGGAAGGAGTCGATGATGTAGCTCTGGCCCAGGTCCGGACCGACGTTGCCGATCTGGCTCAGGGCGACACCGCCGAGGCCGGCGATGCCGGAGCCGAGGCCGAAGGCGAGCATGTCCACCCGTCCGGTGGGCACGCCGCAGCAGGCGGCCATGTTGCGGTTCTGGGTGACGGCACGGACATTCAGGCCCAGGCGGGTCTTGTTCAGCAGCAGCCAGGTGAGGACCACCACGAACAGCGCGAAGGCGATGATCACCAGGCGGTTGTAGGGCAGGACCAGGTTGGGCAGCACCTGGATACCGCCGGAGAGCCAGGCCGGGTTGGCCACCTCGACGTTCTGGGCGCCGAACACCAGGCGGACCAACTGGATCAGCATCAGGCTGATACCCCAGGTGGCGAGCAGGGTTTCCAGTGGGCGCCCGTAGAGATGGCGGATGATCGTGCGTTCCAGGACCATGCCGATCCCGGCGGTGACGAAGAACGCCACCGGCAGGGCCACCAGCGGGTAGAACTCGATGGCCTGGGGCAGGAAGCGCTGGAACAGCAACTGCACGACGTAGGTGGCATAGGCGCCGAGCATGAGCATTTCGCCGTGGGCCATGTTGATCACCCCGAGCAGGCCGAAGGTGATCGCCAGGCCGAGGGCCGCCAGCAGCAGGATCGAACCCAGGGACAGGCCGCTGAAGGCCTGGCCGAGCCATTCGCCGATCATCAGCTTGCGTTTGACTTGCGCCAGGCTGGTTTCGGCGGCGGTGTGCACGCCGGCATCGGCCTCGACCCCGGGTTGCAGCAGGCCTTCGAGGCGGGTGCGGGCCAGTGGGTCGCCACTGTCACCGAGCAGGCGCACGGCGGCAAGGCGGACGGCTGGATCGCCGTCGACCAGTTGCAGATTGGCCAGGGCCAGGCTCAGGGCGGCGTGGACATCGGCGTTGGTTTCGCCGGCCAGTTGCTGGTCGAGGAATTTCAGTTGTGCCGGCTTGGCGCTTTTTTGCAGTTGCTGGGCGGCGGCCAGGCGCACCTTGGCATCGGCGGCGAGCAGTTGCTGGGCGGCGACGGCGGTGTCGATCAGGCCGCGCAGGCGGTTGTTCAGGCGCAGGGTCTTGGTTTCGCCATTGAGGGTCAACTGGCCGCTTTGCAGGGCGTTGATCAGCTCGATGCGCGCCGGCTCCGGGTGCGCGGCCCAGGTTTCCAGCAGGGCGGCCTGTTGGCTGGAGTCGGCGGCGACGAAGTCTTCGGCGTCCCCGGCGTGAGCGGCCATCGGCAACAGCAGTGCGAGGGCGAGGAAAAGGCGGTAAAGGGCAGTGGACATATCATCGGCCTTGCATAAGACCTTGTAGGAGCCGGCTTGCTGGCGATGGTGGCCGGAGGGGCGATGCAGGGCTTGCGGGCCTCATCGCCAGCAAGCCGGCTCCTACAGGGGGATTGGGTCGGCCCGCGAATACCTGCCGGGCCGACCGTCAGCGGTGACTCAGTTGCTCTTCACCGCATAATCCGGCTTCTTGTCGTTACCCGGGATAAACGGGCTCCACGGCTGGGCACGGATTGGTTCCTTGGTCTGCCAGACCACGTTGAACTGCCCGTCGGCCTGGATCTCGCCGATCATCACCGGCTTGTGCAGGTGGTGGTTGGTCTTGTCCATGGTCAGGGTGAAGCCCGATGGTGCAGCGAAGGTCTGGCCGGCCATGGCTTCACGAACCTTGTCGACGTCGGTGGACTTGGCTTTCTCCGCCGCCTGGGCCCACATGTGGATGCCGACGTAGGTGGCCTCCATCGGGTCGTTGGTTACAGCCTTGTCGGCGCCCGGGAGGTTTTTCTTCTTGGCGTAGGCTTTCCAGTCGGCGACGAATTTCTTGTTCACCGGGTTATCCACCGACTCGAAGTAGTTCCACGCCGCGAGATTGCCCACCAATGGTTTGGTGTCGATGCCGCGCAGTTCTTCTTCGCCCACGGAGAAGGCCACCACCGGTACGTCGGTGGCTTTCAGGCCCTGGTTGGCCAGTTCCTTGTAGAACGGCACGTTGGAGTCGCCGTTGACGGTGGAAATGACGGCGGTCTTGCCGCCGGCGGAGAACTTCTTGATGTTGGCGACGATGGTCTGGTAGTCGGCGTGGCCGAACGGGGTGTAGACCTCTTCGATGTCCTTGTCCGCGACACCCTTGGAGTGCAGGAACGAGCGCAGGATCTTGTTGGTGGTGCGTGGGTAGACGTAGTCGGTGCCCAGCAGGAAGAAGCGCTTGGCCGCGCCGCCGTCTTCGCTCATCAGGTATTCCACCGCCGGGATCGCCTGCTGGTTCGGCGCGGCACCGGTGTAGAACACGTTCGGCGACATTTCCTCGCCTTCATACTGCACCGGGTAGAACAGCAGGCCGTTGAGTTCCTCGAACACCGGCAGTACCGATTTGCGCGACACCGACGTCCAGCAACCGAACACCACGGCGACCTTGTCCTGGGTCAGCAACTGCCGGCTTTTTTCGGCGAACAGCGGCCAGTTGGACGCCGGGTCGACCACCACCGGTTCGAGCATCTTGCCGTTGACCCCGCCCTTGGCGTTGATCTCGTCGATGGTCATCAGCGCCATGTCTTTGAGCGAGGTTTCGGAGATTGCCATGGTGCCGGACAGCGAGTGCAGGATGCCGACCTTGATGGTCTCGGCGGCCTGGACGGTCCAGGTCATGCCCATGGCGGCAATGGATGCCGTCAGTGTGAAAGCCTTGATCAAGCTACGACGCTTCATTGGTGCGATCTCCAGATGTTCAAAGTTTTTTTGGTTGGCAGATGCAGACACTGAAGAGGCTTTTGCAAAGGCTGTGCCTAGTCGGGGAAAGGCAGGAAACCGTCGTGTTTGAGCGGCGCTGGTCTGAACAGTCGCACCATGCGGGGGCGACATGGGCGTTGCGGTGCGCGGTCGGCGCCAGATTGGTGCTGGCACCGCCATTGCGCGCCGGGCTCTTGGGGTTGTTCAACTTTTTACGCAGACTTCCGTGCCATGGCCACCGTCTTGGTATTCTGGAGCGTAATAATATTTGGTAAAAGATATTTTCCCTTCGGCATCTGACTGGATAGGGGCGATGCCGACACCATAGTCTTTAAGCGTCGGGTCCTTATGTGCGAAATACATCGCCAGTGAGTTCGAGTTCGCGGCCGCGAAACCATCGTACTCGGAGTTGTCGGCCAGCGTCAGTTTGAAGGTGTAGGCACCGTGTTCCCCAGTACTTTGTCCGCTGTCCAGTTTCATTTCGACTGTTCCTGTGAACTCGCCGATGTGACTGTCATTGCCCTTGCAAGTGTAATGGCCGCTGTAGTCTGTTCCCGTGAAAGAGGCGAGAGCGGGTTGTGCGAAGGCGTGAAGCGAAACGAATGCGAGGGTGGCGATGATTTTATTGAACATGCTAACTCTCCCTTGAGTTGTAGTCCTTAAGAGTTTTTTTGTAAGAGATTTGCTGTATTGATACAGGCTCGACACGTTTTTAATGTGTTGGTTGCGTAGGAAAGTATGGCTTTTAATGCGGGGTGTATTAAAAGAAATCAAGACAATTGTTTTCAAGCCTTGAGTGATAGGGAGTGTCTCGCGATAGATGAAGCAGCAGGTTCCCTTGAAACAGTTTGATTCAAGGGGCTCGCCCTGAGTGTTTTGAGCGAGCCGGTGTGCCGGGTTTTATTTCTTGCGCATCAAACCGATAAAAAACAACCCGCCAATGGCCGCCGTGGCCACTCCGATCGGCAGATCTTCCGGAGCGATCAGGGTACGTGCCGCGACATCGACCCAGACCAGGAACAGGCTTCCCAGCAGCGCCGATACCGGCAGCAGGCGCCGGTGTTCCGCGCCCACCAGGTAGCGGGCGATATGCGGCACCATCAGGCCGACAAAACCGATGGAGCCGCTGATGGAAACCAGCACGCCGGTCATCAGCGAAGCGATCAGGAACACCTTCAGGCGCACATTGCGCGCACTCAGGCCGAGGGTCACGGCAGTCTGTTCGCCGGCCATCAGGGCATTCAACGGCCGGGCCATGCTCACCAGCAGCACCAGCCCCAACAGCACGCTCGCCGCCGGTATCGGCAGCAGCTCCCAACGGGCCAGGCCGAGGCCGCCGAGCATCCAGAACAACACCGCGGAGCTGGCCCGGTGGTCGCCGAGAAACAGCAGCAGGTTGGCCAGCGCCATCATCACGAAGGACACCGCGACCCCGCACAGCAGCAGCCGGTCACTGTCCAGCCGACCGTTGCGACTGGCGATGGCGAGCACCGCCAGCATGCTGGCCAGGGCGCCGATAAAGGCGGCGATGGGCAAGGTCAGCAGGCCGACGATTTCGCCCACATGCAGGACCACGATCACCGCGCCGAGGGTCGCCCCGGAAGTCACCCCGAGCAGGTGCGGGTCGGCCAGGGGATTGCGCGTGACCGCCTGCAAGACTGCGCCGATCAGCGCCAACCCGGCGCCCACCAGCACGCCGAGGAACATGCGCGGCACGCGGATCAGCCAGACGATATGCTCCTGCCCGGCGCTCCAGTTCACCTCGCCCAGGCCCAGCGCCTTGTAAGAGAGAATCCGCCACACGACATCCACCGGCACCCGCGCCGGGCCGAAGCCCAGGGAGAGGACGCAGGACAGCAGCAACAAGGCGCCGAGGGCGGCCAGCAGCGAGCCATAGCGGCGGTTCATCATTGTGGGTGGAAGGCCTTGGCGAGGGTTTCGATGGCCTTGACGTTATCGATGCCTGGCGTGGCCTCGACATACGGAATGACCACGAAGCGCTTGTTGCGGATAGCGTCCACCGACTGCAGCGCCGGGTTGGTCTCCAGGAAGTGTTGCTTCTGTTCTGCGGTGACTTCGCTGTAGTCGACGATCACGATCACCTGGGGATTCTTCTCCACCACGCTTTCCCAGTTGACCCGGGTCCAGCTGGCATCGACGTCGTCGAGGATATTGCGTCCGCCGGCGGCTTCGATCAGCGCCTGGGGCATGGCCAGGCGGCCGGAGGTCATGGCGCGGTCTTCGCCGCTGTCATAGAGGAACACCCGTGGACGGTCGGCCGGCAGGGTTTTCTGCACCGTGGCCACTCGCGCCTGCATCTCGCTGATCAGGGTGTTGGCACGGTCCTGAACATCGAAGATCCTGCCCAGGTTGCGCAGGTCGTTGTAGGTGTCGTCGAGGCTGGCGCCCGCGCGCTTCATCACGAAGGCGCAGGACTCGGTCAGCTCGTAGACGTTGATGCCCAGGGGCGTCAGCGTCGCCGGGGTGAGGGCACCGCCGACCGTCATGCCGTAATCCCAGCCGGCGAAGAAGAAGTCGACGTTGGCATTGAGCAGGGTTTCCACCGACGGGTACTTGGCCGCCAGTTCCGGCAGGCCGTCGAGGGTCTTGGCCATTTCCGGGGTGACCGATTTCCAGCCGCTGATCCCGCTGTAGCCGGCCATGCGTGGCTTGAGGCCGAGGGCGAGCATCATCTGGGTCATGTTGATGTCATGGCTGACCGCGTGCTTGGGCGCTTCCTTGAAGGTCACTTCGCGGTTGCAGCTCTGGACCGTCAACGGGTAATGCGTCGACTCGGCCAGGGCGGCCATGGACGTGAACAGTGAACCGAGGCAAAGCGCCAGGTGCCGTAGCTTCATGGTTGGGTTATCCAGGTGATTCGCGGGTAGCCGGAGAGTGGGTGGGTATCGATCAGCGCTTCGACGCCAAAGACTTCGCGCAGCAACTCGACGGTCAGGACCTCGGCGGGTGTGCCGCTGGCGACGATGCGCCCGTGCTGGAGCACATACAGCCGGTCGCAGAAGGCTGCGGCCAGGTTGAGGTCGTGGATGCTCGCCAGGGTGCCGATCTTCAACTGTCTGACCAGGCGCAACAGCTCCAGCTGGAAGCGTGGGTCGAGGTGGTTGGTCGGTTCGTCGAGGATCAGCAGTTGTGGTTGCTGGGCCAGCGCACGGGCGAGGATCACGCGTTGCTTTTCGCCGCCGGAGAGGGTGGCGAAGGCGTGATCTTCGAAGCCCTGCATGCCTACTGATTCAATGGATTGGCGAATCAGTTGGCGGTCGGCCTCGGTGTCGCCGTCGAAGAGTTTCTTGTGCGGGGTGCGGCCCATGGCGACCACTTCGTCAACGGTCAGGCCAAAGGCATCGGGGAATTCCTGGAGCACCACGGCGATGCGCTGGGCGCACCAGCGTGGCGATTGTTTCCAGACGTTCTGGTGTTCGAGCAGGACCTCGCCGTGTTCCGGCTGGCTGAAGCGATAGGCGCAACGCAGCAGGCTGGTCTTGCCACTGCCATTGGGACCGATCAGGCCGACGAACTCACCGGCCGCCACCCGCAGGTTGGCATCACGCAGTTGGAACTGGTGTTGGCAGCGGTCATGGCCGGGAGGTGCCCAGGCGAGATCGGTGAGGGTCAGCGAGGTCATTCGTTACTCATTCTCGGGAAATACACACAAACCCCTTGTAGGAGCCAGCAAGCCGGCTCCTACAGGTTTGTGTCGCACACAGGTCAGTTTTTAAAAGGTGTAGTCCGCCGTCACAAAGACCGACCGTGGTTGCCCCAGGATCCATTGCTGGCCGTCATTGTATTCGCTCAGGGCGTATTGGCGGTCGAACAAGTTGTTCAATTGCAGGCCCAGCGTCGTGTTGCGCAGGGCTTTCCACGAGACGGTGGCATCCACCACGGTATAGCTCGGCAGCTCGACGGTATTGGCCAGGTCGGCGTAACGCGCATCCACATAACGTACGCCCGCACCGGCGCGCACGTCATCGGTGATCGCCTTGCTCAGCCAGAGGTTGGCGGTGCGCCGTGGAACATCCGTAGGGCGGTTGCCTGCGTAGGAGACGATCTCGTTATTGACCGACTGGTCGAAGTCATCATATTGAGCCCTGACGATCGACGCGTTGGCCTGCAACTGCCAGTCGTGTACCAACTTCAGGTCGAGACTGGCTTCCAGTCCATCCGACGATTGCTGCCCGACCTGCAGTTGTTTGCTCGGGTCGTTCGGGGCGCTCGGGTCGGCGACGAGCAGCTTCTTTTTAACGATGTGATAGGCCGCCAGGGTCCATTCGCCGCGCTGGTCCCAGAACATCTGCTTGAGGCCCACTTCGGACTGCTTGGCGGTGGACAGGCCGAACTGCTGTGCGTTGGCGCCCAGGGTCACCAGGCCGTCGACGCCCTCGGTGCTGGTGGAATACTGACCGTACAGCGAGGTGTCGTCGGTCAACGCAAAGACCAGGCCGGCCTTCCAGTTGTTGCCGGTCAGGCTCTTGTCGCTGCGGGTGTCGGTGATCAGGTTGTCATTGTCGATGTGCACATAGTCACGTCTTACACCGGTCACCAGGGACCAGCGCTCACTCAACCGGGTGCGGTTTTCGGCGAACAGCGAGAACTGCCTGGTGGTGGCCGAGAACTGTGGCCGATAGGCGTCGGCACTCTCGAACTGGCCGGGTTGCGGGTTGCCCAGGTCCAGTGGCGGGCTGCCGGGCAGGTCGTCGAAACCTGCGTTGCTGTTGAGCTTGAAGCGGATGCGGTTGATATCCACACCGGTCAGCGTCTGGCTGTCGAGGCCGAACAGCGTGTGTTGGAAGGTGAAGGTCTGGCGGTCGCCGGTCTGCTCTTCTTCATGCTTGATGCTGATGTAGCTGGCACGCGACAGGGTTTGCGTCGTCGGGTCGAAATTGTAGTTCTCGGCGTTCTGCCAGCGGCGTTGGGCCTTGAGGTAATACAGTTCGTTGCTGGAACTGACGGTATCGGAGATCTGCCAGTCGGTGCGCAGGCGTGTCCACTGGTCGTTGTAGTGCAGCTTGTCGTCGCTGACGTTGTAGTTCTTGAAACGCAGGTTTTCCTGGTAGTGGCCGTTGATCAGCGGCACGCCGAAGTAGTCGGTGGGCTCCTGGTCGCCGTAGTCGCTGGACAGGGTGAACACCAGGTCATCGTTGGCCTGCCAGCGCAAGGCGCCGCTGAAGAAGTTGCTGCTCGAATCGCCACGGTCGACCCAGCCGTTGCTGCTCAGGCGGTTGAGATTGACCCGATAGCTCAGGCTGTCGGTCAGCGAGCCGCCGCTGTCCAGTGCCTCTTGCTGGCTGCCGTAGGAGCCATAGCCCAGACGCACATGGTTTTCGATCTCGCCTTCGAACGGCTTTTTCGGGATGGTGTTGATCACCGCGCCGGTGGCGCCTTCGCCATACAGCACCGATGCCGGGCCGCGTAGCACATCGACCCGCTCGACCGCCCAGGCATCCACCGGGAAGGTCACGGTGCCGGCGCCAGCGTACATCCGGGTGCCGTCATACAACTGCATCACCGAGTTCTGCCCGGTAAACCCCCGCGCCTGCAACGAAGTGCCGCCATCGCCCGGGTTGCCGGTACGGCTGATCCCGGCGCTGCGCGATGCGGCATCCTGCACACTGATATCGCCGTGTTCGCGAATCTGTTCACCGCTCAGGCTGTCTGTACTGGCGGGGGTTTCCAGTGCCGTCAGGCCCAGGCGTGAGCCGGCCGTGGTCGGCGTCTTCAGATCGATGTGATCTTCGTCGACGGCAGGCGCGGTAATGGTGCCAGTCGGCAGGGTCAGGGTGCCATCGGCCTGGGCATGGTTAAACGCCAGCAGGCAGAGGCCGGACAGGAGGTACTTGTTCATCGGGACAGGGAGTCGCTTATTTTCAGAGGCGATACCCGCAGCCAGGGACTGCGGGTAGGGATGTTGCATATTGTTATATTATAACAATATGTAATTGCAACATATTCTCTTCAAAAGTCTACAGACTCCTCTGGAATGCACCTCTCAACCTGTTCAGGTTGAAGATGAGGCCGATTCAGGTTGGCCCTTGAGACGCGACAGCAGTGCCCAATCCAGCAACCAGACGACGATCAGCGAGACCCCGACCAAAGGAAACAGGATCGCCAGGGCGAACATGATCACCAGGGCGGTTTTCCAGCGCGGTAGATCGTGGCGCAGAGGCGGTACGCCGAAGCCTCCTTGCGGGCGACGCTTCCACCACATCACCACGCCGCTGACGGCACTGAGCAGGATCATCAGGCACACCAGCAACATGACCAACTGATTGATCGTCCCGAACAGCTTGCCTTCATGGAGCATCACGCCCATCTCCGTGGCCCGGGCGACATTGCCGTATTGCTGCCAGCGCACATCGGCCAGGACCGTGCCGTTGTACTGGTCGACATGCAGGGTGGCGTCGTTGCGCGGGTCGTCGGCGAACACGGCGATGGTGAACACGCCTTCGGCAGTGCTCGGCAGGGTGATGCTGTAGCCGGGCTCGACCTGGCGCGCCGTGGCGATGTCCACCACCTGTTGCAGGCTGATGCCCGGTGCCGCCGGGCCGGTCGAAGTCGCACCGTGGTTCATGTGTTCGGCATGGGCGCCGGACATCGGCATCGGTGTGTTTTCCAGGGCCCAGGGCACGGTCTGGCGGGTCGCGTCGTTGAGGCTGCGGGCCTCCAGGTCAGACTTGGGCATGTTGTTCCACATGGCGTCGGGAAACCTGTTCCAGACCTCGGCGTACTGCTTGCCCCAGACCCCGGTCCAGGTCATGCCGCTGAGCAACATGAACAGCAGCAACCCGGCGCCCCAGAAGCCGGTGACGGCATGCAGGTCGCGCCAGACGATGCGTCCGCGCTGGTTCAGGCGTGGCCAGAGCACGCCGGCGCTGGAACGACCTCGCGGCCACCAGAGGTAGAGACCGGACACCACCAGCATCACGCCCCAACCGGCGGCCAGTTCCACCAGGCGGTCGCCGAGCGTGCCGATCATCAACTCGCCGTGCAGGGCCCGGGCGACGGCTTGCAGGTTGAGCTTGGCATCCTGCTCGCCGAGGACATTGCCGCGATAGGGGTCGAGGAACACGTTGAGCTCGCGACCGTCGCGGATCACCACGAACTGCGCACTGCGTTCGGCGTTGATCGGAGGCAGGTATTGCTTGATCCGCACCTGGGGATAAGCCATCTCGATGCGGCGTAATTGATCGTCGGCGCTGAGGCTGTGATGACCGGTCTGGACCGTCATCAGGTCGCTGTACAGCAGCGGGTCGAGTTGCGGTTTGAACAGGTAGATGATTCCGGTCAGGGCCAGCAGGACCATGAATGGGGCAACGAACAGTCCGGCATAGAAATGCCAGCGCCAGGCCAGGTTGTAGAAGGAGATCTTAGGTTGGCTCATCAGGAGCGCTCCGCAAGGTTTGATTGTTTTTGGTCGTCTGATGTCGTGGTTCCCGACACCGCAATCCTTGCAGGAGCCGGCTTGCTGGCGATAAGGCCCTTGAGACCTGCATCGATCTTTCGGCCGCCATCGCCAGCAAGCCGGCTCCTACAGGTTTTGGCGTCTAGAAGCTCATGTCCACCTTGGTCCAGAACGTGCGCCCCGGTTCGTTGATGGCCCGTGGGTCATTGGCCGGGTAGCCGAACCCGGCGTTGCCCGCCAGGTTCAGGTGCTCGGAGTAAGCCTTGTTGAACAGGTTGTCGACGCCGCTGCTGACCTTCACGTGACTGTTGATCCGATAGGCGCCGTTGAGGGAGAACACGCCGAAGCCGGCACTTTTGGAAAAGTCCTTGCCGACCACATTGCCCTCGTTCAGGTCGATACGGTTCTGTCGCGCAACCACCCGCCACAGACCTCCGGCACTCCAGTTGTCACGGCTATAGGTCAGGCCCAGGCGGGTGTCCAGCGGCGGCATCTGCGGCAGTGCCCTGCCGTCGCTGGTGTTCTTGCCCCAGGCATAGGCCAGGCTGGCATCGGCTTTCCAGTTGGAGGTCAACCGATAGGCCGCGCCGAGCTCGCCGCCCATGATCCGCGCGTCGACATTGCGCGCCTGGGAGGTCGTGCCCATCATTCCCGGTTGGTAGTTGAACAGGATGAAGTCGCGCACCTGGCCGACATATCCCGAGGCCCAGGCTTCCAGGTCTTCGGTCTTGTACTGCAGGCCGACATCCAGCTGGGTGGTTTTCTCCGGCTTGATCGCATCGAAGGCGTTGAGCGAGCCACTCGGGCCCTGGTCGGGGGAGAACAGTTCCCAGTAGTCGGGGAAACGTTCGGCGTGACCGAGGCCGGCGTACAGGGTGGTCGGGCTGTCGGCCAGGTCATGCTCGTAGCGCATGAAACCGCTGGGCAGGCTGTCTGCGCGGGTCTGGCCGGCGGTCGGATTGGGCTGGGCACTCATCCCGGAACCGATGCGCTGGCGGAAATCCCTGGCCGAGGCGCGGTCCAGCCGCGCGCCGCTGATCAGGCGGTCCCGCTCGGCGGCGTACCAGGTCAGTTCACCGAAGACGCCGTAGTTGTGGAACTCGGCATCCTGCTTGCGCGGCAGACTCTCGTAAGTGTCGATGCCCATGCTGCTGCGCTGGCGGTGTTCGTCGGTCTGCCCATCGAGGCCGCCGATCAGTTGCCAGTCAGCCCAGCGCCAGGTCGCCTTGAGTCGTGCGCCGAGGGTGCGCCGGTCGACATTGGAGGCCATGGGCCCGGCCATCATCCCGGTGCCGGAGGGTTGGCGCAGGCTGTAGTTATCCATCACGTGGTCGGCGTAGTTGTAGTAGACCTGGGCCTCGAGCTTGTCGAGCACCTCGCCGAGATTCGATCTTTCAAAACGCAGGCCGAGGCTTTCACGCTTGAACTGCGAGCCGTCCATGCCGCGCCCGGCATAGCGGGCTTCACCGTCGCCCTTGCCGGCGGTCAGTTCCAGCAGGGTGTCGGCATCCGGCGTCCAACCCAGTGCGACGTCGCCATTCCACTTGTCGTAACGCGAGGGCACGCGGTCGCCGTTGCCGTCCTTGTAGTCGCCGGCACGGGCCTGGTTGCCGATCACCCGGACATAGCCCGACGGGCCGCCGGCGGCGGCATCGAGCACCTTGTCGAAACGCCCGTTGGAGCCGGCCAGCACACTGGCATTGACCCGCGTGCCGAGTTCGCCGAAGTGCTCCGGCTCACGGTCGAAGAGGATGGTCCCGGCCGAGGCGCCCGGGCCCCAGAGTACCGTTTGCGGCCCCTTGATCACCGTCAGCTTGTCGTAGGTTTCCGGGGAAATGTAGGAGGTCGGTGCGTCCATCCGCCCCGGGCAGGCGCCGAGCATCTGGCCGCCATTGGTGAGGATGTTCAGCCGCGAGCCGAACATGCCGCGCAGCACCGGGTCGCCGTTGGTGCCGCCGTTGCGCACCAGGGCAAAGCCGGGGATGGTCTTGAGGTAGTCGCCGCCGTCACTGGCGGGGACCGGCTGGCGCGGGTCCTTGGGGTCGGTGATCACCGTCAGTGGCGAGCTGGGGGCGATGGCGGTAATCACTGTCGGGGCGATTTCCCGGGCGGTGTCGTCCGGCGCGTCGGCGGCGAAGACAGCGGGGGCGAGCAGGGCGCCGCACATCAGCGCGGTGCCCTGGCGCAGGCGGGCGCGGGCCTCGTTCAGGGCGAACAGGGAAGACGCCCGGGCAGTGCGCAGGCGAGTGTTTGCAGTGGACATAAGCGTTCCATCATTCAAGCGAATACAACACGGCTGCCGCCCTGGCACTGCGATTTACAGTCCAGGCGGGCCGGGTGAGAAGGTAAGGTGTCGTTGCTTAATGGAACGCGGGCGGAGCGCGGGTGCGGGCACCCGGGAAGGTGGTTTGCCGGGCGTGGCCCAGGTGGGGCTGGGTTACGACGACGGCCGTGAGCCTGGGGCCGTCAAGGGCGGCGAAGCTCAGGGTTTGCGGCAGGGCCGGGCAACTGAACAGCAGGGTGCAATAACCGCATTTTTCCCACAGTGCGTGGTGCTCGGCGCTGGGGACGTGATGCTCGTCGGCGCTTGGCGCCATGGCCTCGCCAGCCTGCCCGGGCATCTCCATCGACATGTCCATGCCCATCGGCATGGGCATGCGGTGATCCATCGGCATCGCCTGGGAAATCAGCGGTCCGATAAAGATCATCAACATGGCGAACAGGCTCAGCCAACTGCCGCGTACTTGGGCGCGGGAGCGGGGTGACCTGAGGCGTACGGCGCGCATGGCGTTCAAGGGCGGCGTCGATTACTGAGCGGGCGCGTGATCCATGTGGCTCATCTCATTCGTCCCGGCAGGCGGCTGTTTGCGCACCGATACCTCGACGGTCACGTCACCGGCCTTTTCAAAGTGCAGTGTCAGCGGGAAGTGCTTGCCATCCTGCAGCAGGCTGCGGTCCTTGAGGTCCAGCAACATCACATGAAAGGCCATGGGGGCGAATTTCACTTCGCCGCCGGCGGGTACGTCGACGCTGGCGACCTGCTGCATTTTCATCAGGTCGAGCTGCATCACGTGCTCATGCAGTTCGGCCTTGCCGGCGATGGGACTGTCGACGCCGGTCAGGCGGTCGGCCGTGGTACCCGGGTTGTGGATCACGAAATAGGCCGCCACCGTCGGCGCGTTGGGTGGCAGTTCCTGGGACCAGGGATGGGTGATCTGCAGGTCACCGACCTTGAACTCATGGGCATTGGCAAAGCAGGCGGGCAGCAGCAGGGCGGCCAGCAACAGGGCATTCTTGAACATGGTTGTTCTCCATAACGATTCATGACGCACACAGGTTGTGGGTGTGAATCAGGCTGGCGGAGAAGCCCTGGGATTGAGCGAGGGCCATTGCTGGCGTGGGGTGGGGATGTCGATCTGGATGGCGGGGCGTGCCGGGTGGGTTTCGTCCTGCGCCACCGGCAACTGGGGAACATGGCCGGGCAACGCCAGTAGTGAGGCAAAGCCTGCACAGCACCAGCAGTGCTGCATGTTGGAATGGTCATCGTTCTGCGGGGCTTGCTGTTCCAGCTTGCCGAGGTCGATGGCCACCAGCCGGGTGCCACTGGCCGAGCAGAAACTGCCCCACAACAGTTGTTCCGGGATCGAGTTTTCCGAGGCTTGCGCCATGGCTCCGGACATCGGCATGGCGAGCAGATTGAACAGCACTGCAAAGCAGGCGATCCAGGCAATGGCTAGCCGTTGTCGGGGCATGGAAGGATTTCCGTGAGTGTTTTCAAACAGATGGGTTATTTAGCCTGAACGTCCTTCATAAGTAAAAGCGCGAGCTGCGGTGAAAGGTCGCAAGCTTGCGTAGGCTTTGTCGGTGATCCTTGTGCACAAGCGTAGCAGGATGCCGTCACAGGGTCGGAACGGCATGGACTTCAATCTTCACGCCCAGGGTGGCACGAATCACACTGAAGATAGCGGCCAGGTTGTCCATGCTCGGATTCCCCTTGGCTGAGAGCATGCGGTGCAGGCTTTTGCTCGGCTTGTCGGTTTCCTTGGCCAGGCCCTCGAAGCCGACGGTAGCGTTGACCAGATCACGCAGGATCACCCGTGCAATCTCGGGTTCGCCATTGAGAAACAGGGTGGCGGCTTCATCCAGCAGAGCCTGGGCGAATGCCGGGTCACGCTGTGCCCGCTCGGCGATGGTCTGTTTGAAGCTGCGAGTAAGGGCCATGAGATTTTTCGACATTGATCATTGCGCTTTGAAGGTAACCTTCAGGTTACTTTTGTGGCAGGTACTTTGCCAACGCAGCAAGTGTTTCAGTGAGCGCCTGGAACTCCCGGTCCACCGGCGGCAATGCCGGGCGCTGGAGAATCAGCACCGGTATCCCGAGTTCCCGGGCCACCTGCAACTTGGGTTCGGTTGCACTGCTGCCGCTGTTCTTGCTGATCAGCACGTCGATGGCGCGGCGCTTGAACAAGGCGCGTTCGTCTTCCAGCAGAAACGGCCCACGGGCGCCGATCACTTCGCAGCGGGCGTTGCCGGGATATTCATCGAGGGCGCGCAGGGTCCAGAACTGTCCGGAGGGAATTTCTTCCAGATGTTGCAGCGGCTCGCGGCCCAGGGTGAACAGCGGGCGCTGGAAGGGTTTGAGCGCTTCGACCAGACCAGCCCAGTCGGATACTTCGCGCCAGTCGTCGCCGGGTTCCGCGACCCAGGCCGGGCGCCGTAGCGCCCAGCAGGGAACGTCGCTCAAGTGGGCGGCCGTGGCGGCGTTGCCGCTGATTTGCGCGGCGTAGGGATGGGTGGCGTCCAGCAGCAGGTCGATGCCTTCCTCCCGGATAAATTGCGCCAGGCCCTCGGCGCCGCCATAACCGCCGACCCGGACCTGGCACTGCAAGTCCGTCGGTACCCGCCCGACTCCAGCCAGGCTGTAGATATGTGCCGGGCCCAAGGTCCGGGCAATCGCCAGCGCCTCGGTGACGCCGCCGAGCAGCAACAGGCGCTTCATGACAGCACTCCCGCATGACCCACGACGCCGCCCTGGCGGTCGATGGCGAAGACTTCCACCTGCACCTGCCTGGGGACCACGCTACGGGCGAAGTCGCGGGCGCGCTGGCAGACCGCGTCACCGAGGGCGATGCCGGCTGCACTGGCCATGGCCAGCGCCTGCTGGCTGGTATTGGCCTGGACAATCGCATCCTGCAGGGCCTGATCGGCTCCCACCTCGGCGGCCCATTCGGCCAGTTGTGGCAGGTCGATACTCGAATGCCGGCTGTGCAGGTCCATGTGCCCGGCCGCCAGTTTGCTGATCTTGCCGAAGCCGCCGCACAGGCTCAGTTTTTCCACCGGGACCTTGCGCAGGTGCTTGAGCACGGCACCGACGAAGTCGCCCATTTCGATCAGGGCGATCTCCGGCAGGTTGTAGACGCGGCGCATGGTGTCCTCGCTGGCGTTGCCGGTGCAGGCAGCGATATGCAGGTAGCCGTTGGTCTTGGCGACGTCGATGCCCTGGTGGATCGAGGCGATATAGGCCGCGCAGGAAAATGGCCGGACGATACCGCTGGTGCCGAGGATCGACAGCCCGCCGAGAATCCCCAGCCGTGGGTTCATGGTTTTCAGGGCCAGGGCCTCACCGTCGCGGACATTGACGGTGACCGCGAAACCGCCGGTGTAGTCCAGTTCGGCGGCCAATTGCAGCAGATGGTCAGTGATCATCCGACGCGGCACCGGGTTGATCGCCGGCTCGCCGACGGCCAGGACCAGGCCGGGGCGGGTGACAGTGCCGACACCTTTTCCCGCATGAAAGCGCACGCCGGGTTCGGCGATCAGCCGCACTTGCGAGTAGAGCAGGGCACCGTGGGTGACATCCGGGTCGTCACCGGCATCCTTCAGCGTGCCGGCCTCGGCGCTGTCGTCATGGCGGCGACAGAACTCCAGGCGCATGTCCACGCGCTTGCCCTTGGGCAGGGTGATCTGCACCGCATCGCAGCTGACGCCGCTGAGCAGCAGGCGCGCCGCCGCGAGGGCAGTCGCGGTGGCGCAGCTGCCGGTGGTCAGGCCGCTGCGCAGGGGCGCGGGTTGTTCGGCGGTTTCGTCACGCATGGTGAACCACCTGTGGGCTCGGGCTGTTCAAGGCTTGACCACGTCGAGCAAGGTGATCGGCAGGGCCTGGCGCCAGGTGTCGAAATCCCCCAGCGGTTGGGCCTGGGCGATATGGATGCGAGTCAGTTCGCCGCCATGGGCCTGGCGCCAATCCATCAACAGCAGCTCGCTTTGCAGGGTCACGGCATTCGCCACCAGTCGGCCTCCCGGCTTGAGCTGTGCCCAACAGCTATCCAGCACCCCGGGACGGGTGACGCCGCCGCCGATAAAGATCGCATCCGGCGGCTCCAGTCCTTCCAGGGCCTCGGGCGCACTGCCGCGAATCAATTGCAGGCCCGGCACGCCGAGGGTATCCCGGTTGCGCTCGATCAACTGCTGGCGACCGGCATCGGCCTCGATGGCAATGGCCCGGCAACTGGGGTGGGCGCGCATCCATTCGATACCGATGGAGCCGCTGCCCGCGCCGACATCCCACAGCAGTTCGCCCGGCACAGGGGCGAGGCGGGCGAGGGTGATGGCGCGGACATCACGTTTGGTCAGCTGTCCGTCATGCTCGAAGGCGCTGTCCGGCAGCCCGCCGATGCGCGACAGACGCGGCGTGCCAAGAGCGGCCAGGCATTCGATGGCGACCAGGTTCAGGTCGGCAATCGCCGGATCGCTCCAGTCGTCAGCCAGTCCGTCGATCCGCCGTTCCGCCGGGCCACCCAGGTGTTCCAGCACGCTGATCCGGCTCGGGCCGAAACCCCGTTCGCGCAGCAACGCGGCAATCGCCGCGGGACTCAGGCCGTCATTGCTCAGCACCAGCAGACGCACGCCGCTGTGCAGATGTGCATTGAGGGCGGCCAGCGGGCGGGCGACCACCGAGAGCGTCACCACATCCTGCAAGGCCCAGCCCAGGCGGGCGGCGGCCAGTGAGCAGGAGGAAGGCGCGGACAGCACCTGCATTTCCTCGGTGGCAACCCGACGCGCCAGGCTGGCGCCGACGCCGAACAGCATCGGGTCGCCGCTGGCCAGTACGCAGATCGGCTCACCGCGCAGGGCCAACACCGGCTCCAGGGAAAACGGGCTCGGCCAGTTCAGGCGCTCGGCGCTGATCTCGGCCGGCAACAGGTCGAGCTGACGCGGGCCGCCGAATACCCGCGAAGCTGCCGACAGAGCTGCCTGGGCCTGCTGACCCAGGCCACTGAAGCCGTCTTCACCGATTCCCACGATTGTCAGCCAAGGCACCATCTAAAATCCTCAAAACACAGCGGTTCCGACGGGCAGGCTTTTCATGCCATCGGACAAAGCAGGCATAATACCGTGCCTTCGAGGGCGAAATGCTCTTCGATAACAGCCTATACCTTTCCTTTACTGCCGGTTGCCCCTTGAACCAACGCCCGCCCGCCACTGCTATTCGTCCCTCGGCCTGTCCGGGGTTGCTGCGCATCGTCCCGGCGCTGGACGGCGGTATCTGCCGGATCAAGCTGGCCGGCGGGGTGATCGGCAGCGCCCAGGCCCAGGCCGTGGCCCGGGCGGCCGCACGTTATGCCGGTGGCGTGATCGAGGCGACCAACCGGGCCAACCTGCAGATTCGCGGTATCGGCGAGCAACAGGCAGCGCTGATCGACGAATTGCTGGACGCCGGGCTGGGACCGACCACGCCAGCGGGCGACGATGTGCGCAACCTGATGCTCAGCCCGAGCGCGGGTATCGACCGTCAGTTGTTGATCGACACCCGGCCCCTGGCCGAGCAGATCCTGGCGACCTTGCAGACTCATCCACGTTTTCATGAGCTGTCGGCCAAGTTCGCCGTGCAACTGGACGGCGGCGAAGCCCTGGCGATGCTGGAGCATCCCCACGACCTGTGGCTGTCGGCGTTGCTGCTGGACGATCAGCCGTACCTGGCGTTCGGCCTGGCCGGTTGCCCGGCCAACGACCTGCCGCTGGCCGCCGTGCCCCTGTCCGCGGGGCATGGGCTGGTGGTGGCGGTGCTGGAGCTGTTTCTCGATCTGGCCCGCCCCGAGCAGACGCGCATGCGCCATCTGCTGGCTGAAATCTCGCCCGCTGAATTCCTTGCCCAATTGACCCGGCGCCTTGGCTTCGAACCTGTGCTGGTCTCGTCCTGGCATCGATCCGCTGTTCCCGAATTCCTGCATATCGGTACTTATCCACAGCGTCAGCCGGGGCGTGTGTACATGGGGGCAGTGGCACCCCTGGGCCGGCTCGACGCGGCGATGCTCGACGGCGTGGCCCGATTGGCCAGTGAGTTCGGCGATGCCAGCCTGCGCCTGACGCCCTGGCAGAGCTTGCTGCTGCCCAATATCCGGGCCGAAGACGCGGCTGCCGTTACCACGCAACTGCAACACCTCGGACTGTTATGCGATGCCGCTGACGTCCTGGCGCAACTGATCGCCTGCACCGGCTCGGCCGGTTGCGCCAAGGGCCTGGCCGACACCAAGGCCGACGCCCGAACGCTGGCGCTGCACCTGCAGGACCAGCCCCAGGGCGTGCACCTGTCCGGTTGCACGCGTTCCTGCGCGGCGGCCCATGTGGCACCGGCCACCTTGCTGGCGGTTGCGCCCGGCCATTACGACCTCTATTTCCGCGATGCCGCGCACCCGGGCTTCGGCCGGTTGCACGCACGCCACCTTACTATTGATGCGGCGGGCGCCTTGCTGGCAGCCCGCTCACGGAGCAACACCGATGATTGATTACATCCGCGACGGTCAGGAGATCTATCGCAACTCCTTCGCGATCATTCGCGCGGAAGCCAACCTGGCACGGATTCCAGCGGATCTGGAGAAGCTCGCCGTGCGGGTGATCCACGCTTGCGGCATGGTCGATGCCATCGACGGCCTGCAATTTTCCCCTGGCGCGGGCAAAGCCGGGCGCGAGGCCCTGGCGGCCGGCGCGGCGATTCTCTGCGATGCGCGGATGGTCAGCGAGGGCGTGACCCGTGCGCGCCTGCCGGCCAACAACCCGGTGATCTGCACCCTGCGCGACGAGCGTGTTCCCGAGTTGGCCCAGGAGCTGGGCAATACCCGTTCGGCGGCGGCGCTGGAACTGTGGCGGCCGCATCTGGAAGGCAGCGTGGTGGTGATCGGCAATGCGCCGACGGCGCTGTTCTACCTGCTGGAAATGCTCGATGCCGGCGCGCCGAAACCGGCGTTGATCCTCGGTTTCCCGGTGGGTTTTGTCGGCGCCGCCGAATCCAAGGCGATGCTCGCGGCCGACAGCCGTGGCGTGCCGTTCGTGATCATGCAGGGTCGGCTCGGCGGCAGCGCCATGGCCGCTGCCGCGGTGAATGCCCTCGCTACGGAGATTGAATGATGCAGCAGCCTGGACGTCTGATCGGCCTCGGCGTGGGCCCCGGTGACCCGGAACTGATTACGGTCAAGGCCCTGCGCCTGTTGCGCGAGTCGCCGGTGGTGGCGTACTTCGTCGCCAAGGGCAAGAAAGGCAACGCCTTCGGCATCATTGAGGCGCACCTGCAGGAGGCCCAGGGCCTGTTGCCGCTGGTCTATCCGGTGACCACCGAGGCGCTGCCCGCACCCTTGTCCTATGAGCAGGTGATCAGCGACTTCTACGACGAAGCCAGCCTGGAAGTGGCCGCGCACCTGGATGCCGGTCGTGATGTGGCGGTGATCTGCGAAGGCGATCCGTTCTTCTACGGTTCCTACATGTACCTGCACGATCGCCTGGCCGAGCGTTATGAGACCGAGGTGATTCCGGGCGTGTGCTCAATGCTCGGCGGCGCCTCGGTGCTTGGCGTACCGTTGGTGTATCGCAACCAGAGCCTGTCGGTGTTGTCCGGCGTGCTGCCCCATGACGAACTCAAGCGCCGCCTGGCCGACGCCGATGCGGCGGTGATCATGAAACTGGGGCGCAACTTCCCCAAGGTGCGCCAGGTGCTGGAAGAACTGGGCCTGGCCGACCGGGCGCTGTATGTGGAGCGCGCGACCATGGCCAACCAGAAGATCGTCCCGCTGGATAAGGTCGAGCCGATGTCTTCGCCGTACTTCTCGCTGATCATCGTGCCCGGCGAACGGTGGCAGGGATGAGTCGCGCGCAACCGGCCATTGTCATCCTCGGCAATGGCAGCCTGGCGACGGCCCGACGGCTGCAACAGATTTATCCGGATGCGCTGGTCTACGGGCTGGCGGAGCGGGTCGACGGCGCGGATCGGCTGTATCACGAGTTTGGCGCGACGCTGCGCCAGCTCTATCAGCAGGACACGCCGATCATTGCCCTGTGCGCCGCTGGTATCGTGATCCGCACCTTGGCTCCGGTGCTGCTGGAAAAAGGTGCCGAGCCGCCGGTGCTGGCCGTGGCCGAGGACGGTAGTGCGGTGGTGCCGCTGTTGGGCGGTCTGGGCGGAGTGAATGTCATGGCCCGGGAAATGGCCGCCGGCCTCGGTGTCGCGGCCGCCATTACCACCAGCGGCGAGCTGCGTTTCGGCACCTGCCTGCTGAACCCGCCGAGCGGTTATGCCCTGGGCGACCTGGAACTGGGCAAGCGTTTTGTCTCGGACCTGCTGGCCGGTGAAAGCGTGCGTATCGAAGGTGCGGCGCCCTGGCTGGCCCAGGCGCATTTGCCGGAAGACAGCCACGCGCGCCTGTCGATTCATGTCGGCAGTGCCGAGCGTGTGCCGGCCGCCAATGAATTGCTGATTTATCCGCGTAGCGTGCTGGTGGCGGTCACGGCCCGTGTGCCGGAGCTGGCCAGTGCGGTACGCGACGCCTTGCATGGCGCGAATATCGCCCGCCAGTCGCTGGCCTGCCTGTTGGCGGCGGACAGCGAGATGGCCAGTCCCGCGCTGCGCGAAGCGGCCGTCGAGTTGGGCGTGCCGTTGCGTTTTGTCGCCTCGACCGGCTCGGTCGCGGAAATGGCGCAACAGGCGATACCGCAGTTGCTGCCGCCGATCTCTGTCGGCGAGGGCCTGGCGATCGCGGTCGCCAGCCAGCCACTGGAACCGGAGCGCATCGGTCGTCCGCGCGGTCGCCTGGCGGTGATCGGCCTCGGTCCCGGTGCCGCCGAACTGATGGTGCCGGCGGTGAAGGCCGAATTGGCGAAGGCCAACGATGTGCTGGGTTATGAAACCTATGTGCGCATGGCCGGCCCGTTCCGTGCCGATCAGGTGCTGCATTGCACCGATAACCGCGAAGAGATGCAGCGCGCCCGACACGCCTTTGAGTTGGCGGCCGAGGGGCGTTCGGTGGTGGTGGTGTCGTCCGGCGATCCGGGCGTATTCGCCATGGCGGCGGCGGTGCTCGAAGCCTTGCACGAGTCGGCTGACCCGCTCTGGCACAGCGTCGACCTGGAAATCCTGCCGGGGGTGTCCGCCTCGCTGGCGACGGCGGCCCAGGCTGGTGCGCCGCTGGGGCATGACTTCTGCGTGATGTCGCTCTCGGACAACCTCAAGCCCTGGAGCATCATCGAGACGCGTCTCGACCTGGCGGCCCAGGCCGACCTGGCCCTGGCTTTCTACAACCCGATCTCGCGCTCGCGCCCCTGGCAGTTGGGCCGGGCCCTGGAGATCGTCGCCACGCACCGCACGGCGCAGACGCCGGTGGTATTGGGACGGGATATCGGTCGGCCGGGACAGACCTTGCGGGTGACCACCCTGGGTGAGCTGACGCCGGACCAGGTGGATATGCGCACGATGGTTATCATCGGCTCGTCCACCACTTGTACCTTCCCCCGTGCCGAGGGCGGCGAGTGGGTGTACACCCCTCGCTGGTACGGTGAAAAGCCACGGTCTTGAGGGGCTGCGGGCTCAAAAAGGACGGCGTCTATAATTCTCTATAATCGTCTATAAAAGACTATAAAGGCACCAGATACCCGCGCACCCCGGTAAAGATGATCTGCGCCGCCAGGGCGCAGACGAACAGTCCCATCAGGCGGCTGACGATCTGCAAGCCCTGGTCGCCGAGGAGGCGTTCGATCCGGTGGGACAGGTACAGCACCACGCCGACGGTCAGGCTCGCCAGCGCAATGCTGACGATGGCCGAGAGCTTGTCGTCCCAGTGCGGCTGGCTGACCCCCATGACCAGCAGGGCACCGATGGTGCCGGGGCCGACGGTCAGGGGGATGGTCAGCGGGACGATGGTCACGTCCTGCTGCAGGTTGTCGGTCTGCACCGCCGATTTACCCTGGGCCATGCCCAGCGCCGAAATAAACAGCACGCTGCCCGCGCCGATGCGGAAGGCATCCACGGTGATGCCGAACACGCTGAAGATCACCCGTCCGAACAGATACAGCAGCACGCTGGACACCAGCGTCGCCAGCGCGACCTTCCAGGCCAGGCGCCGCCGCTCCCTACTGGAGTAACCACGGGTCAGGCTGATAAAGCAGGACAGGACGAAGAACGGGCTGTAGAGCACCAGCATCTTCAGGTAAACGCTGAATAACACGTGGAGCATGGTGTGGGCTCGCAACGGAGGAGGGCGACGGCAGTCTATCAGGGGTTGCGCACGCTGTCGGCTCTGTCCGGGGACGGGCCGGGGCGATTGTCACGGGGCGGCTTTCTGTCCCGTCGTCAGGGGGTCGGAACCTGGGCCTGCTGCAGCGCGCGTTCGGCCACCCAGTGCTCCACCAACTCACGCAATTGCGACAGCTCCACCGGCTTGGCCATGTGCCCGTCCATCCCGGCCTGGCGCGCGCGCTCCTTGTGCTCGGTGAGAATGTGCGCGGTCAGCGCCACCACCGGGGTGCGCACCCGCTGGTTGCCGACTTCCCAGGCCCGTAGCTGCTGGGTAGCGGAAAAACCGTCGAGGATCGGCATCTCGCAGTCCATCAGCACCAGGTCGTAGCGCTGGGCTTTCATCGCCCGCAGGGCCTCTTCGCCGTTGCTGGCGGTGTCGGGCTTGAGGTTGAGCTTGCCGAGCATGCCGCGGATCACTTTGGTGGAGATGCTGTTGTCTTCGGCCACCAGGATGCGGAAGTCGCTGGGCACGGTGATCGGTTCCACCGGCTCGGGACTCGCGGCTGGCGGCGGCGTCGGCCCCGATCCGGGCCGCTTGTCGCGCTGGGCCAGTTCGTCCGCCAGGGTGGTCTTGAGGGTGTAGCCGGCCACCGGCTTGGCGAGGATGCGCTTGACCCCGGCATTACGCGCGATGATCTTGCTCGGCGCGTTGCTGATGCCGGTGAGCATGATCAGCAGGATGTCGTGGTTCAGGCTCGGGTCTTCCTTGATCTTCGCCGCCAGTTGCATGCCGGTCATGCCGGGCATGTTCTGGTCCAGCAGCACCGCATCGAAGTAGTCGCGCAGGTGGGCCTTGGTCCGCAGCAGTGCCAGGGCCTCCTTGCCCGACGGCACGGCACTGACGTTCAGGCCCCAGGCGCTGCATTGCTGCACCAGTACCTTGCGGCAGGTGTCGTTGTCGTCGACCACCAGCACCCGCGCACCGCGCAGGGGACCGTCGAGGTCGGAGGTCGGGTTCTCCAGGTGCAGCGGGTCCAGCGGCAAGGTCAGCCAGAGGGTGCTGCCCTGGTGGGCGCCGCTCTTGATGCCGAACTCGCCTTGCATCAGTTGCACCAGCTGACGGGCGATCACCAGCCCGAGGTTGCCGCCCAGGCGGGTCGCGGCGAGGAAGTTCTTGCTCTGCAGTTCGGCGTGGAGCAGGGCGTCGCGTTCTTCGTCGCCCATCGGCACGCCGCTGTCCTGGACCGCGATGCGCAGGCGCGGCTGGCCGCTGCGCTCGTCGAGGGCGACGACAATCAGGATCTCGCCCTCGTCGGTTTTCTTCAGGGCGTGTTCCAGCAGGCTGAGCAGGGTCTGGCGCAAACGCGTCGGGTCTCCGCTGATCACTCGCGGCACCTGGGGCTGGATAAAGCTGATCAGCTCGACATTCTGCTGCTCGGCCCGGGCGCGGAAAATACTCAGGCAGTCATCGATCAGGGCGTTGAGGTCGAACTGCACGTCATCCAGTTCGATCTGCCCGGATTCCAGCTTGGAGATATCGAGGATCTCGTTGATCAGGGTCAGCAGCTCGTTGCCGGCGCTGTGGATGGTCTGCACGTAGTCGCGTTGCTTGACCGACAACGGCGTGCCGAGGAGCAGTTCGGTCATGCCCAGCACACCGTTCATCGGCGTGCGGATCTCGTGGCTGATCTTCGCCAGGAATTCGGCCTTGGCGGCGATTTCCGCGTTGCTCGCCGCCAGGTCGCGGCTGAGGCTGAACTGGTCTTCGGTGATGCTGCGACGGCGCTCGCCGAGGGCCACGCTCATCAACAGGCCGCTGATGCAGATAAATATCAGCAGCGCGATGATCAGGCCTTGCGGCGCCACGAGGGTCAGTCCCAGCAGCGCGGGCAGGATCACCAGGGTGCCGATGTTGAAAATCACCATGGCCACCACGAACAGCCGCGCCGGGCGGTAGCCCTTCTGCCAGTGATAGGCGGACACCAGCAGGATGCTCAGGCTCGCCAGGCCCACCAGGCCGTAGGTCATGATGTTCAGGGGCAGGGTGTCGACGAACAACAGCAACAGGCCGCCGAGGCTGATGACCAGGATATCGGCCAGCAGCAGCTTGTTCAGCGGATGCGGGCCCAACTGCGAAAAGAACGAGTAGGTGAACATCAGTCCGCAGGGCGCGGTCAGCAGCAGCGCCACGTAGGAAGCGGGGGTCTGCGCACCATTCCAGTCGGGCAGCCAGGGGCCGATCAGGTTCAGCAGGAACAACGCGCTGAGCAGCAGGAAACCTTCGCAGGCCGCCAGCCACAGGCTGCTGCGCGAGCGGGTGTAGGTGAAGCGGATCAGGTTGTGCAGGATCAGCATCGTCAGGCAGCCGAAGAGCAGGCCGTAGAGCAATGACTGGCTCTGGTCGGCGGCGACCGCGATCGCCGGTTCGAGGGTGATGTGCGGGCGCAGCTCGTGCTTGGACACCAGCCGCAGGTAGATATCCAGCGGTCGGGTGCTCTGGACCAGCGGCAGCATGAAGTCGCTGCTGGGCAGCGGCCGTTCGGCCTGGGGCAGGTCGTTGCCGGTGCGCACCTGGGCGATCAGGTTGTCGCCGTCGAGGGTGTAGAGGTCCAGACGCGCCAGGTCAGGGGCGAAGACCCGCAGGACTTGTTCATGGTTGCCCGGTTGCAGGCGAAAGCGCAGCCACAAGGCGCCCTCGGGCTGGGCGGCGGTCAAGCGTTCGAGCTCGACGGGACTGAATTGGTTGATGTAGCGCGAAGAGCGGATGTCGCTCAATTGCAGGTCGGCCTGGTCGTCAAGCAATGACGCCCAGCCAATGCCTTGCGAGGCCTGGGCCGGGGCAAGGCAGAGCAGGGTCAGCAAGCTGACAGTGAAACCTATGGCGATCCTGAGCCAGCGCACGGCGAAATCCCTTCGTAGGTTGATGCCCGGTGATAACTATGCGCAGGGCTGGAATAGTTCGGCAAGGGCTGAAGGCCCTTGCCTATCCCTTCGGATAGCTTATTCCTTTGAGTCTGCGCGTTCGCGTGCAATTGCACGATAGCCTATGTCGCTACGGTAGAAGCAGCCGTCCCAATCAATCTTAGCTGCGAGCTTGTAAGCTTGCTGCTGTGCGGCGTCAACGCTGTTGCCCAGGGCGGTGGCGCAGAGCACCCGACCGCCGGAGGTTACTACCTGGCCGTCCTTCAGTGCGGTACCGGCGTGAAAGACTTTGCCTTCCAGGCCCGCGGCCGCATCCAGGCCGTTGATCACTGCGCCCTTGGCGTAGTCGCCCGGGTAACCGCCGGCAGCGAGGACGATGCCCAGGCTCGGACGCGGGTCCCATTGTGCTTCGATCTTGTCCAGGGCCTGGGCCAGCGCGGCCTCGATCAGCAGGATCAGGCTCGATTGCAGGCGCAGCATCACCGGTTGGGTTTCCGGGTCGCCGAAGCGGCAGTTGAACTCGATGACCTTCGGGTTGCCGGCCTGGTCGATCATCAACCCGGCGTAGAGGAAACCGGTGTAGACGTTGCCTTCGGCAGCCATGCCGCGCACGGTCGGCCAGATCACCTGGTCCATGACCCGCTGGTGTACTTCGGCGGTGACCACCGGGGCCGGCGAGTAGGCGCCCATGCCGCCGGTGTTCGGGCCGCTGTCGCCGTCGCCGACGCGCTTGTGGTCCTGGCTGGTGGCCATGGGCAGGACGTTCTTGCCGTCGACCATGACAATGAAGCTGGCTTCTTCGCCGTCGAGGAACTCCTCGATGACCACCCGCGAACCGGCCTCACCGAAGGCGTTGCCGGCGAGCATGTCGCGGACGGCGTCTTCGGCTTCGCCCAGGGTCATGGCGACGATCACGCCTTTGCCGGCGGCCAGGCCGTCGGCCTTGATCACGATCGGTGCGCCTTTTTCACGCAGATAGGCCAGGGCCGGCTCGATCTCGGTGAAGTTCTGGTAGTCGGCGGTAGGGATCTTGTGGCGTGCCAGGAAGTCCTTGGTGAAGGCCTTGGAGCCTTCGAGCTGGGCGGCACCGGCGGTCGGACCAAAGCAGTCCAGGCCACGGGCACGGAACAGGTCGACCACGCCGGCCACCAGCGGTACTTCCGGACCGACGATGGTCAGGGAGACGTTTTTCTCGGCAAAGTCCGCCAGTTGCTCAAGGGCCAGGACGTCGATGGCGACGTTCTCGCACTTGGCCTCGATGGCGGTACCGGCGTTGCCCGGGGCAACGAAGACTTTTACGACACGCGGGTCCTGCGCCACTTTCCAGGCCAGGGCGTGTTCACGGCCACCGCTGCCGATGATCAAAACATTCATTTCAAAAACCTCGATGACGCTGAATTCTAAGAGAGCATCCCGCTGGACGCTGACTGTAGGAGCCGGCTTGCTGGCGATGAGGCCAGCGAGTCTTGCATCGATCTGGCGGCCGCCATCGCCAGCAAGCCGGCTCCTACAGGGGCTGTGTTATCAGTGGCGGAAGTGGCGCATGCCGGTGAACACCATCGCGATACCGGCTTCGTCGGCAGCCGCAATCACTTCATTGTCACGCATCGAGCCGCCCGGCTGGATCACCGCGGTGACACCGGCCTTGGCCGCATTGTCGAGACCGTCGCGGAACGGGAAGAACGCGTCCGAAGCCATGACCGAGCCCTGTACCTGCAGGCCAGCATGCTCGGCCTTGATTGCAGCAATACGAGCGGAGTTGACGCGGCTCATCTGGCCGGCGCCGACACCGATGGTCTGGCGGTTCTTGGCGTAGACGATGGCGTTGGACTTGACGTACTTGGCGACTTTCCAGGCGAAGATCAGGTCGTGGATCTCTTGCTCGGTCGGCGCGCGCTGGGTCACGACTTTCAGATCGTCGCTGCCGATCATGCCGATATCGCGGCTCTGCACCAGCAGGCCACCGTTGACGCGCTTGTAGTCCCAGGCCGGGGCGCGGTTGGCGTCCCATTGGCCGCAGACCAGCAGGCGCACATTGACCTTGGCGGCCACGACGGCGCGGGCTTCTTCGCTCACGGACGGGGCGATGATCACTTCGACGAACTGACGCTCGACGATGGCCTTGGCGGTTTCGGCATCCAGTTCGCGGTTGAAGGCGATGATGCCGCCGAAGGCCGATTCGGTGTCGGTGGCGTAGGCCAGTTCGTAGGCCTGGCGGATACCGCCTTCGGCGTCCGGGCTGACGGCCACGCCGCACGGGTTGGCGTGCTTGACGATGACGCAGGCCGGCTTGACGAAGCTCTTCACGCATTCCAGCGCGGCATCGGTATCGGCCACGTTGTTATAGGAGAGTTCCTTGCCTTGCAGCTGGGTGGCGGTGGCGATGCCGACTTCGGCCGGCTTGGCTTCCACGTAGAACGCCGCGCTCTGGTGCGGGTTCTCGCCGTAGCGCATTTCCTGGGCCTTGATGAACTGGCTGTTGAAGGTGCGCGGGAATTCGCTGCGGCCTTCGGTGCTCAGGGTCTCGGCGGCCTGGTTCACGGTGCCCATGTAGTTGGCGATCATGCCGTCGTAGGCGGCGGTGTGTTCGAAGGCCTTGAGCATCAGGTCGAAACGCTGGGCGTAGGTCAGGCCACCGGCCTTGAGGCTTTCCAGGACCTGGGCGTAGTCGCCGGCGTTGACCACGATGGCCACGTCCTTGTGGTTCTTGGCCGCCGAGCGGACCATGGTCGGGCCGCCGATATCGATGTTCTCGATGGCGGTCGGCAGGTCACAGCCAGGCTTGTTGATGGTGGCTTCGAACGGGTAGAGGTTGACCGCCACCAGGTCGATCGGCTTGATGCCGTGCTCGTTCATGATGGCGTCGTCGATGCCGCGACGACCGAGGATGCCGCCGTGGATTTTCGGGTGCAGGGTCTTCACCCGGCCGTCCATCATTTCCGCGAAGCCGGTGTAATCCGCGACTTCCACTGCGGCCACGCCATTGTCGCGCAGCAGCTTGAAGGTCCCGCCGGTGGAGAGGATCTCCACGCCCAGGGCTTCCAGCTCCTTGGCGAATTCGAGGATCCCGGTCTTGTCGGAAACACTGATCAAGGCACGGCGGATCGGCAGGCGGGTGGTCTGGTCGGTCATCTCAATTTCCATCAAAAGCAAAGGAGTCAGCAAAAAAGGCGACCGGTTCTACGCGGGCGCCTTTCTGGTTTGATTGAATGCTTACAGCAAATCGTACTGTTTGAGTTTCTTGCGCAAGGTGCCGCGGTTCAGCCCGAGCAGCTCGCTGGCCTTGGTCTGGTTGCCCTTGACGTAGTTCATCACGCTTTCGAGCAGGGGCGCCTCGACTTCCGAGAGCACCAGGTTGTACACGTCCGTGACGGCCGCGCCCTCAAGGTGGGCGAAATAATTGTGCAGCGCCTTCTCGACACTCCCGCGAAGGGTCTGGCCTTCTTCGCTCGGCGTGTTGAGGTGCTGTTTCAAATTGACGTTGTCGCTCACGGGCGTTGTTCCACTCACTAAAGTCTCGGTCATCATCGTCATGCGGCCACCCCTCTCCCTTCCCCTGTCACCAGGCTCTTGTAACGCTCGGCGAAGAACTCACGAACGTTGGCGCACTGTGCTTCCGTTTCTTCCACACGATTGAAGTGGGCGCGAAACTCCTTGGCGCCCGGCAAGGTTGCGAGATACCAGCCGACGTGCTTGCGGGCGATACGCACACCCATCACCTCCCCATAGAAGGCATGCAACGCGGCCAGATGCTCTAGCAGAATACGTTCCACCTCGAACAACTCCGGTGCCGGGAGGGTTTCGCCGGTACGCAGAAAATGCTCGATCTCACGAAAAATCCACGGCCGCCCCTGGGCGGCCCGGCCGATCAACAGGCCATCGGCACCGGTCGCGTGCAGCACGTGCCGGGCTTTCTCGGCCGAATCGATGTCGCCGTTGGCGAAGACCGGGATCGACACCGCCTGCTTGATCGCGGCAATGGTGTCGTACTCGGCTTCACCGGTATACAGGTCGGCACGGGTTCGTCCATGCACCGCCAACGCCGTGATGCCCGCCTGTTCGGCAATTTTTGCCACTGTCAGGCCGTTCTTGTTCGCCCGGTCCCAGCCGGTGCGGATCTTCAGGGTGACCGGTACGTCCACCGCCGCAACCACGGCGTGGAGGATCTCGCTCACCAGTGCTTCGTCTTTCAGTAACGCGGAGCCGGCGGCCTTGTTGCAGACCTTCTTGGCCGGGCAGCCCATGTTGATATCGATAATCTGTGCACCCAGCTCGACATTGGCCCGGGCCGCCTCCGCCAGCATCTGTGCGTCGCCACCGGCGATCTGTACCGAGCGGGGCTCGGGATCGCCTTCGTGGATCATGCGCAGACGCGATTTGCGGCTGTTCCACAAGCTCATGTCGCTGGTGACCATTTCCGAGACTACAAGACCCGCGCCCAAGCGTCGGCACAACTGACGAAAGGGCTGGTCGGTGACGCCCGCCATGGGGGCGAGAATCAAGCCGTTCTGCAATGTATATGGGCCGATGCGTACCGCCGACATAGGACTTCCCTGTTGTGGGGCCGGATCATGAGAGTTCGAAAAAGGGTTGGCATGATACCCGCTCTCGATGACCGGATAAAGGCAAAATTGGATAAAATCTGAACAGTTATTCGGTTATCGCTGGCGGTTTGGTTGTCGCCAGAAAACCGCCGTGCCACCGGCAATGGACACCGGGTTACTCGGGCGAGTGGAAGCTCAAGCTGTAGTTCACGGCCTTGGCGCCCGGGTCGAGGATGTCCAGGGCGATGTGGATCGGTGTTTGCGGCGGCATTTCACCCTGGCCGGCAAGGTCGCCGCTCAGGTACTCGGCGGGTTTGAAGCGGCGGCTGGCGATCAGATGGCCGTTGAGGTCGGCGAAGCGCAGCTCCAGCAGCGGGAAGGGCTGGGAGAACGGCGCACGGTTGTAGATGATCGCGTCCACCACCAGGGCGCCGGCGAAGTCCGGGTGGCTGCGCACCACCAGATTGCTGCTCTTGATCCGGGCGATATCGACTTTTGACGGCACCTTGCAGCCGACTTCCGGGCACAGTTGCTGGAACCAGGGGCGGTATTGGTCCTGGCGCGCCAGTTCGTCGAAGTGATAACCGACGTATTGGCCGACCAGCGCGCCGGCGGCCAGCAGTACCAGCAGCAGCCAGAGCAGGCGCCGGCCCCAGGGCGAGCGGCGGCGTTGCCAGTCGAGCTGGATCGGGTCGTCGACCAGGTCCAGCAGCACGTCGTCGTGCAGGCCGGGCTCGTTGCGTTCGCGCTTGGCCTTGGGTTTCCTGCGCTCGTCTTCGAGGGGCTCATCGTCGGCCGGTTCGGCGGCCGGCGGGGCATGGAAGGTGTCGTCTTCCAGCTCGTCGTGTTCAAGCTGCAGGCGCGGGACCGGCGGTTCGTCGTCCAGATTGGCGAGGTCGAAGGACAGCGAAGGCTCGGTGCGTGCCGACTTGGGCTGTTCGGCCTTCTTTTCCGGCGCCTTGGCCGGGGCTGTTTCGCCCTCGTCGGCCGGGGTGGCGTCGAGGTGCTTGCCCGGCGGTTCGCTGAACAGGCTGTCGGGCCATTGCTCTTCTTCCGTGTCCGGGCCGTCGCGGCGGGCGCTGAGGGACTCGCCCTTGCCGCCACGGTCCTGGCCGAACGCCTTGGTCGGCTGGATTTCCCGTTGTTCCAGGCGCGCCAGCTCTTCGTCCAGGTCGAGGTTGTCCAGGTCCAGCTCTTCGGCCGACCACTGCCGCTGGCTGATGGCCCGTGGCTGTTGCGGCGGTTCTGGAGGCGGCGGTGGCGGCATTGGCGGTGCGGGTGGCAGCGGCTTTGGTGCCGCTGCTGGCGCGGCAGTAGCCGCGGCGCTCGCCGCTTCCCGGGCTGCACGTTGTTCGAGCAGTTGTCGCGCAGCGTTGAACACCTGCAGGCAGGAGCCGCAACGAACCACACCACGGGCCACGCTCAATTGAGCGTGACTGACGCGGAAACTGGTCTGGCAATGCGGGCACTGGGTGACGAAGCTGTCGGTCATGCGGCGATCCGGTTCATGCAGGCGCCCATTCTAGCGCCGACGACCACTGATGCGCACCCAACCATCGCGATCGGCAATCGGGTCGAGGTCGAAGTCCTGGGCATAAGCGGCTGCGACTTGCGCGCCTTGTTCGGCGAGGATCCCCGAGAGTGCCAGGCGACCGCCGGGCTTGACCAGGGTGGACAGTTGCGGCGCCAGGGATACCAGGGGCCCGGCGAGGATATTGGCCACCAGCACGTCGGCCTGGACCTGGGGCAGATCTTGCGGCAGGTACAGCGGGAACAGCGTTTCGGCGATGTTGTTGCGCCCGGCGTTGTCGCGGGAGGCCTCCAGGGCCTGGACGTCGATGTCGGTGCCGACCGCTTCCCTGGCGCCCAGCAGCAGGGCGGCAATCGCCAGGATCCCCGAGCCGCAGCCGAAGTCCAGGACGTTGCAGTCCTTGAGGTCCTGGCCGTCGAGCCATTCCAGGCACAGCGCGGTGGTCGGGTGGGTGCCGGTGCCGAAGGCCAGGCCCGGGTCGAGCAGCAGGTTGACCGCTTCCGGTTCCGGCGCGGCGTGCCAGCTCGGGACGATCCACAGGCGACGGCCGAAGCGCATCGGCTCGAAGTTGTCCATCCAGCTGCGTTCCCAGTCCTGGTCCTCGATCACTTCGCTGTGGTGCTCGGGCAGCGGTGCGCCGGTCAGCAGTTCCAGGTGCGCGAGCACGCTGGCCGCTTCGGTGCCGCCTTCGAACAGGGCCAGCAGGTGGGTGTGGGACCACAGCGGGGTGGTATTGAGTTCCGGTTCGAAGATCGGTTGATCTTCGGCATCCATGAAGGTGACCGAAACGGCGCCGACTTCGAGGAAGGCGTCTTCGTAGGTTTCGGCTTGTTCCGGGCTGATGGCCAGGCGTACTTGCAGCCAAGGCATGGCGGGGCACCTTTGCAAAAATGGAGTGTGCAACCGCTGGGGCTGCGAGAAACGCGCAAGTCTACTTGAGCGGCGCCTTGGGCGGTATTCAAAAACGACAAGGCCGCAATTAAGCGGCCTTGTCGACGGGATCACGCACTCACTGGTTGGCGAGTTTGTGTTCCAGGTAGTGAATGTTCACACCACCCTTGCAGAACCCTTCGTCGCGAACCAGGTCGCGGTGCAGCGGGATATTGGTCTTGATCCCGTCCACCACGATTTCGTCCAGGGCGTTGCGCATGCGCGCCAGGGCTTCGTCACGGTCCTTGCCGTAGGTGATCAGCTTGCCGATCAGCGAGTCATAGTTCGGCGGTACCGCATAACCACTGTACAGGTGCGAATCGACGCGAACGCCGTTGCCGCCCGGTGCGTGGAAGTGCTTGACGGTGCCCGGGCTCGGAATGAACTTCTTCGGGTCCTCGGCGTTGATCCGGCACTCCAGGGCGTGACCGCGGATCACCACGTCGTCCTGGGTGTAGGACAGCGGGTTGCCGGCGGCGATGCTGAGCATCTCCTTGACGATGTCGATGCCGGTGACCATTTCCGATACCGGGTGTTCCACCTGCACGCGAGTGTTCATCTCGATGAAGTAGAAGTTGCCGTTCTCGTAGAGGAACTCGAAGGTGCCGGCGCCACGGTAGTTGATGTCGATGCACGCCTTGACGCAACGGGCGAAGACTTCCTGGCGGGACTTTTCATCGATGCCCGGGGCCGGTGCTTCTTCCAGTACCTTCTGGTGGCGGCGCTGCAGCGAGCAGTCGCGGTCACCCAGGTGAATGGCGTGGCCCTGGCCGTCGGACAGCACCTGGACTTCCACGTGGCGCGGGTTGGTGAGGAATTTTTCCAGGTACACCATCGGGTTGCCGAACGCCGCGCCAGCTTCGGTGCGGGTCAGTTTGGCCGAGGAGATCAGGTCTTCTTCCTTGTGCACCACGCGCATGCCGCGACCACCACCGCCACCGGCGGCCTTGATGATCACCGGGTAGCCGACTTCACGGCCGATGCGCAGGGCTTCTTCCTCGTCTTCCGGCAGCGGGCCGTCGGAACCGGGAACGGTCGGTACGCCGGCCTTGATCATGGCGTGCTTGGCCGAAACCTTGTCGCCCATCAGGCGAATGGTGTCGGCTTGCGGGCCGATGAAGGCGAAACCGGATTTCTCGACCTGTTCGGCGAAGTCGGCGTTTTCCGCGAGGAAGCCGTAGCCCGGGTGGATCGCCGTGGCACCGGTCACTTCCGCGGCCGCGATGATGGCCGGGATGTGCAGGTAGGACTGGGCGGCAGGCGCCGGGCCGATGCACACGGATTCGTCCGCCAGGCCCAGGTGCATCAGCTCCTTGTCGGCCTTGGAGTAGACGGCGACGGTCTTGATCCCCAGTTCCTTGCAGGCGCGCAGGATCCGCAGTGCAATTTCACCGCGGTTGGCGATCAGGACTTTTTCCAACTTCGCAGGATTCGACATCGTTGGCTCTCCGCGCTTCAAACGATGGTGAACAGCGGTTGGTCGTACTCAACCGGCTGGCCGTCTTCGACGAGGATGGATTCGATCACACCGCTGGTTTCAGCTTCGATGTGGTTCATCATCTTCATCGCTTCGACGATGCACAGGGTGTCGCCTTTCTTCACGCTCTGGCCGACTTCGACGAAGGACGGGGCAGCAGGCGAGGATTTGCGATAGAAGGTACCGACCATCGGCGAACGGGCTACGGTGCCGTTCAGCGCCGGGGCGGCGGCGGCAACCGGAGCCGCGGCCACTGGGGCGGCAGCCGGAGCGGCGGCGACCGGTGCGGGCATCGGTGCCGGAGCGTAGTACTGCTGCGCCGGGGTCTTGCTGTGGCGGCTGATGCGTACGGACTCTTCGCCTTCCTTGATCTCGAGCTCGTCGATACCGGATTCTTCCAGCAATTCGATCAGTTTCTTAACTTTACGGATATCCATTAATCGTCAACTCCCAAGGGTCGGTCAGGGGTGTTTAGCCTGTGATTCAAGCTGTTCCAGGGCGGCCTCCAGGGCCAGTCGGTAACCGCTGGCGCCAAGGCCGCAGATCACTCCCACAGCAACATCTGAAAAGTAGGAGTGATGGCGGAAAGGTTCGCGTTTGTGCACGTTCGACAAATGCACTTCGATGAATGGGATGCTCACCGCCAGCAGCGCGTCACGTAATGCGACACTTGTGTGCGTAAAAGCCGCTGGATTGATCAGTATGAAGTCCACGCCTTCGCCACGGGCCGCGTGGATCCGGTCGATCAGTTCGTACTCGGCGTTGCTTTGCAGGTACAGCAGATGGTGCCCGGCTTCGCGGGCCCGACGCTCCAGGTCCTGGTTGATCTCGGGCAGCGTCACCGCGCCATAGACACCCGGCTCGCGGGTGCCGAGCAGGTTCAGGTTGGGTCCGTGCAGAACCAGTAGGGTCGCCATCGGTTGTTCCTTGTTATTCACGTGCAGTTGTCGGTGCGGGCCGACTATGCCGGAAAGCTTTGGCGACTGTCCAGTTACCTGCAATAGCCAGCACGATGTCCGATGTTCGCGCGAAATTTATGACTGATTTGCCGGATCCGGTCATTCGTCTCCGCGACAGGTTCGACGAAGTTCGCCGCAGCGGTTTCGTCGATGCCCTCTTACGGCGGTGATTTTGCTGCCGTTGCCGACGAGGGAACGGGCGGGCGGAAGCGCTTTGTGGCGCCCGTTCAGACGCGAAAGGCCTGCACCGCGGTACGCAACTGCCCGCCCAGTACCAGCAGGTGTTCGCCCTGGCTGCGGCCCTCGCCGATGCGCAGCAGGTTGTCGCCACCCAACTGGTGAATACGTTCGCTGTGATCGCGGATTTCGCTGACGGCGCCGCTTTGCTGGGCGGTGACATCGGCGATGCGCACCGCGGTCTCGGCGATGGTCTGGATCGCGCCGACGATCTTGTCCAGTGCACCGTCCGCCGCCTGGGCCTGACTGGCCGTGGCCTCGGCATGTTCGACCTGCGCACGCATGCCTTCCACCGACTGCCGCGCGGCGCTCTGCAGGCCGGCGATCAGGGTCTGGATCTCGCCCGTGGCCCCGGCCGTGCGTTGTGCCAGGCTGCGCACCTCTTCGGCGACCACGGCGAAACCACGGCCCATTTCCCCGGCGCGGGCGGCTTCGATGGCGGCATTGAGGGCCAGCAGGTTGGTCTGGTCGGCAATCGAGCGAATCACCGTCAGCACGCCGCCGATGGTGGCCGATTCCTCGGCGAGTTTCTCGATCATCTGCGCATTGCCCTGGACTTCCCCCACAAGTGCGTGCAGACCGGTGAGGCTCAGGCCGATGACCTGCTGGCCGTGTTCCACCGCGCTGCCGGCACTGCGGCTGGCATCGGCGGCCTGGCTGGCGTCACCGGCGACTTGCTGGATAGTCGCTTCCAGCTCGCCGAGGGCGTCGCGGATCTGCGCGGTGTCGCCGGCCTGGCGCTCGGCGCCGCTGTGCAGGCCGCCGCTGAGGTCGGCCAGGGCGCGGCTGCTGCCGGCGACTTCCTCGGCGTTCTGCCGGATAGTGCCGACCAGGTCCACCAGATAGGCGCGCAGGCGGTTCAGCGAGGCTTCGATGTCATGCAGTTCGCGATTGGTCTTGCCCAGCTGGATATCCCGGCTGAAATCGCCTTCGGCCCAGGTCGACAGCGCCGGCGCGAGGTTGGTCAGGACCCGCGACAGCTTGCGCTGCAGGGTATCGATCAACAGGGCGATCAGCAGGATCAGGCCGATCATCAAGCCCTGCATCATCCGCACGTCGCCCTGGATCTTGCCATGCTGGGCGCGGACCTCCGGCTCCAGCCCGGCAATCGCCTGTTGTACGGCGCTGATCTTGAGGTGGGTCGCCGCCGCCAGGTCCGCGCGCTTCTGGATCTGCTCGCGGGTGCGACTCAGTTCCGCCGGGTAACGGGTCAGCAGGCTGTGCAGTTCGCGCTTGAGGTCGACGCCGGTGTCCTGGACCACGGCCTTTTCGGTGTTTTCCAGGCCCATCATGGCGCTGAAGTCGTCGGTGCTGGATTCACTGCTGGCGGTCACACCCAGCAGGGGCAGGGCTTCGAGCTGTTCGGCCTGGCCGCGAATGCTCGCCAGTTCGCGCTCGACATCGGCGGCCAGTTCGCTGCGTCCGCTGCTGACCAGTTTGTCCCGCGCCAGGCTCAGCTTGGCCAGGTGCGACGAGGCCGTCAGCAACAGGGGCAGGTAGGCGGCCGCTTCCGGGGTCTTGGCCTGGATGGCGTACTGGCTCAGTTGATCGAGGTTACCGCCCAGCTCGCGTTCGGCCTGGAGCAGCAGGGCCTGCGGGTCGCCGGCCAGCTTGCCGGCGGCAAGCAGGTCGGTCTTGCTGAAGTCGTTGAGGGCGGCCAGGCTCGGACGCAGGGTCGCGGTCAGGTCCGGCGGCAGGGCGCCGAGCTGTTTTTCCAGCTGCTCGATGGCCTGGTTGGCACTGCTCAGGCGCAAGGCGTCGCCGCTGCCCAGGTAGTCTTCGATATTGCGCGCTGCCTGGTTCTGGAACTGTTGCGACAGGCTGAGGTAACGCTCCATCAATTGGTAGGGGCGTTCCAGCGCCTGCTGCGACCACCAGAGCGTGGCTCCGAGCGCCAGGCAGACGGCGACGAGCAGCAGGGTGTTGAGGTTGGTCAGCAGCTTCAGGCGCATTCAGGATTCTATCCACGACAAAAAGTGGTAAGTGCCTGAAGTTATTGCTGTTTTGTTACAGAGTCATGACTGAGTCAGTGGAATCCGATGAAAAGCTGGCACTTTGCCGTGCCGCTTGCACGCGGTTGCGTCCGGCATGTTTGGCGCGGTAGAGCGCTTCGTCGGCCTGGCTGGCCATCATCAGGGCGTCGGAATCGGCCTGCAGTTCCACCACCCCGGCGCTGAAGGTGCACCACAGATCCTGCGGTTGCGCGGGGTAGTGGATTTCGGCGAAGCGCTGGCGAATCTCATCCAGCACTTTATAAGCCGACTCGAGATCGGTGTCGGGCATGACGATGGCGAACTCTTCGCCGCCATAACGACCGATAAAGTCGGTCTTGCGCAGGCGTTGCTTGAGAAACAGCGCCAGGCTCTTGATCACCCGGTCACCCATGGGGTGGCCGTGGCTGTCGTTGACCCGCTTGAAATGGTCGATATCGAGCATCGCGAAGCTCAGCGGCTTGCATTCGCGGCGGGCGCGGAAGCTGCAGTCTTCGAGCAGCTGCAGGATATGGGTGTGGTTGTACAGGCCGGTGAGGCTGTCGCGGACCATCCGCGCCTTGAGGTTGCGGGCGCGGGCGGCGCGGTTGCGCACGGTGGTGATCAGGTGGCGCGGCTTGATCGGCTTGGTGAGGAAATCGTCGCCGCCCTCGCTCATGGCGTCGAGCTGCTTGTCCAGGTCGTCTTCGGCCGACAGGTAGATGATCGGCACGCTGACATAGCGGTCGTTGTGGCGGATCACCTTGGCCAGTTCCGTGCCGGTGCAGGCTGGCATGTACATGTCGAGGATGATCAGGTCCGGCTGGAAATCCGCCAGTTCGGCCATGGCCTGGATCGGGTCGATCAGCGTGCGGGTGACGATCCCGGCGCTGTTGAGCAGGCGCTCGGTGTGCAGTGCCTGGGCCCGCGAGTCGTCGATGATCAGCACCTTGTACGGATCGTATTGGGCGACGCAGGTGAGTATCTCGATTTTCTCCAGCAGGCTGGAGGCTTCCAGGGTCCCGGTGAGGAACTCCTGGCCGCCGGCGCGCACGGCGGCCAGGCGCGTCGGGGTGTCGGTTTCGTGGTGGCTGAAGAACAACAGCGGCAGCTTCTGCTCCAGACCCAGTTGCGCTTCGGCGGCCAGGTGCAGGCCCATGCCGGCGCCACTGAAGTCGACGTCCATGATGATCGCCGAGGGCAGGCGTTCGGCCATCGACGAGCGGAACGCCGCGACACTTTCCAGCGACTGGGCACTGAGGCCGAAGAATTCCAGTTGCTTGGCCAGGCGCTCGCCGCGGTCGTGGTCTTGCAGCATCACGTAGACCGGTTTGCGCAGCGGCGGAAGGAAGGTCTGGTCGAGCTGGTCGCCGTGGCGCAGGCCGGTACGCGACAGGCGCTGCATCAGGCGATTGAGTTCGCTGATCAGGCCGCTGCTCAGGCGTCCGCGGTTGGCCTCGACGGCTTCCAGGGACTGGCTGATATGGTGGGCCAGTTGGGTATGTTCAGGTTGTTCGAAACGTTCGGCGAAGCGCAGCAGGCGCAGGTTGGCTTCGCTCAGCTCGGACATGTCGGTGCTCGACCATTCGCTGCGTTGCAGGCGTTGCCAGATCTCGAGGATTTGCCGGGCCTGATGGATGACCCGCTGGGCAAAGTGCTGCTTGAGGCGCTCGCGGCTGGGGTCTTCTGGCTCGGTCATGTCCTGACTACTAGTGAGGGGAACGGCTGGGGTCGACTGATGGCTCTATGCTAGCAGCTCTTTTCGTCAATGGCGGTGTCATCCGTCAATTAAGCTGATTCATTTGGTGACCCACCGGTTTCGCTGGGTTGGATCCCACAACAAGACCGGAGAGGTCGTATCGGGGAGGCGCCCTGCCGGGGCTTGATTTATAGTGCTCGCACGGATGGCAACGCTGCCGTGCCCTTGACCTTGCGCAATGACAGGAAAGGCACGATGGAGCAGGGTTGTGGTCGAACCGATGAATTCAGGAAAAGGATAGAGCCATGCTGGACTGGAAAAAACGCGAAGACAGCGCGCCGGAGCGCGCCGCCGAACCCAAGTCGGCGACCCGCGGTTATTTTCGCGGGATGCTGTTCAGTCGTGCACTGGCGACCCTGCTGGGCTTGTACCTGCTGACCACGATCCTCATCGGTTGGTACTGGAGCCAGGAGCCGCCGCTGTTTGCGGTGCAGCAGAACGCCCAGATGGCCGCCGAGAAGGAAGGCCGCAAGATGGTGGTCGGCTATACCACGGTGGAAACCCTCAAGACCGTGGCCGGCACCTTGCTCCACAAGCCCGGTGGCTACCTGTCCAACGACCGTTTTCCGCCGGGCGTCTGGCTGGACAATATTCCCAGCTGGGAATACGGCGTGCTGGTCCAGGTCCGCGACATGACCCGTGCCCTGCGCAAGGACTTCGCCCGTTCCCAGTCGCAATCGGCTGAAGATGCCGATCTGGCCAAGGCCGAGCCGCGCTTCAACTTCGACAACAAGAGCTGGATGCTGCCGTCCAGCGAGTCGGAATATCAGGAAGGGATCAATTCCCTGAGCCGCTACCAGGCCCGTTTGTCCGATCCGAACCAGAACAATGCACTGTTCTATGCTCGCGCCGACAACCTGAACAACTGGCTCGGCGATGTCGCGACCCGTCTCGGCTCGCTGTCCCAGCGCCTGTCGGCCAGTGTCGGGCGGGTCAAGCTGAACACCGCGCTGAAAACCGAAAGCGTGATCCCGGGGCAAGCGCCGCAGGTCGATGAGGAAATCGTCGAAACCCCGTGGTTGCAGATCGACAACGTGTTCTATGAGGCACGCGGCCAGGCCTGGGCACTGTCGCACCTGCTGCGGGCTGTCGAGGTCGACTTCGCCGACGTGTTGGCGAAGAAGAACGCCACGGTCAGCGTGCGCCAGATCATTCGTGAACTGGAGGCCTCACAGCAGCCGATCTGGAGCCCGATGATCCTCAATGGCAGCGGCTTCGGTATCCTGGCGAACCACTCGCTGGTCATGGCCAACTATATTTCCCGGGCCAACGCGGCGGTGATCGATTTGCGCCAACTGCTGAACCAGGGCTGAGCCATGGATAACGCTTCGCAGGAGGCCCTGCACCGCGCGGCCTCCGACGCCGAACAGATCGCCTGGGTCGACGCCGATGACCAGTTGCTCGGCGCCCTGGCCCGAATCGAGTTGCGCGAGCGCGGCCTGATCGGGCGCGGCACCTATATCCTGCTGTTCAACTCCGCCGGTGAGCTGTGCGTGCACCGGCGGACCTTGAGCAAGGCCATCTACCCCGGTTACTGGGATGTGGCCGCCGGCGGCATGGTCCAGGCCGACGAAAGTTATGCCGAGTCCGCTGCCCGCGAGCTGGAAGAAGAGCTGGGGGTCAGTGGCGTGCCGCTGACCGAGCACGAGCACTTCTTCTTCGATCAGCCGGGCAACCGGCTCTGGTGCGCGGTGTTCAGCGCGGTCTGGGACGGGCCGCTGCGGCTGCAGTCGGAAGAGGTACTCGAGGCGCGTTTTGTCCCGGTCGACCAGGCCCTGCGTGAAACCCTGGAAAAGCCCTACTGCCCGGACTCCCTGGCGGCGTTGAAACGTTATCTGCAATAACGCGGCAGCGACGTCGCAAAAGCTTCATCAATTGGCGCTGTTTGGCTATTGGGCCGGGGGCTTTTTGCCGTTACACTGCGCGACTTTCAAAGCTGCGGCGGCGTTGCCCGCCGCAGTTGCGCTGCCCCTGCCTGAGTGGGGCTTCGCGGTCGCAGGCCCCTCCCGGGGGTGTGACCAGTCTTTAGTCCTCCCAAGAGGATTGCCGGTGGCCAAAAAAGCCGCATCCTTCGCCGCCCTCGGTGGCCTGGTGTTTTCCACCGACGCAGGTCGACATTGCCCGGACTGTAGCCAGCCGGTGGCGGCCTGTATCTGCAAACAAAACGTTCTTCCTGCCGGTGACGGCATTGCCCGCGTGCGTCGCGAAAGCAAGGGCCGTGGCGGCAAGACGGTGACCACTGTCACCGGCGTGCCCTTGGCCGAAGACGCCCTCAAGGACCTGGCGACCGCGTTGAAGAAACGCTGTGGAACCGGTGGTGCCTTGAAGGATGGCGTGATCGAGATCCAGGGCGATCACGTCGAGTTGCTGCTGGCCGAGCTGGAAAAGCACGGTTTCAAGGCGAAGAAGTCCGGCGGCTAGCAGCCTCTGTGAAAACCACCGTGAAGTTGACCCATCGGCCCGGATGAACGAAGCCGGGCTGTCGTCCCCATGGTTTTCACAGAGCCTGTTCCCGAACAGTTTCTAAACTCGGTGCTGGATTCAAGGTCTTAGTCCCTTGCATGCAGGCGAATCGTCATTTTCATTCTTTAGACTGCGCGCAGCCTGGACCCAGGTGGCGCTATTTGACTTCTTTATAGGGGACTTCGATGTCCGTACGACGCACACGCAAAGACGATGGCAGCCAATGGACAGTTGCGGACAGCCGCAGTGTTTATGGGATTCGCCATTGGGGGGCCGGGTATTTCGCGATCAATGACGCCGGTCGCGTCGAGGTTCGTCCGAACGGCCCGAGCAGTTCGCCCATCGACCTCTTCGAGCAGGTCGACGAACTGCGCAAGAGCGGTTTGTCCTTGCCGTTGCTGGTGCGCTTCCCGGATATCCTGCAGGACCGCGTCCGCCAGCTGACCGGGGCCTTTGACGCCAACATCGAACGTCTGGAATACCAGAGCAAATACACCGCGCTCTACCCGATCAAGGTCAACCAGCAGGAGGCGGTGATCGAGAACATCATCGCCACCCAGAACGTCTCCATCGGCCTGGAAGCCGGCTCCAAGCCGGAGTTGCTGGCGGTGCTGGCCCTGGCGCCGAAGGGCGGCACCATCGTCTGCAACGGCTACAAGGACCGCGAGTTCATCCGCCTGGCGCTGATGGGCCAGAAGCTCGGTCACACGGTCTTTATCGTGATCGAGAAAGAATCCGAGGTCGAGCTGGTGATCGAAGAGGCCGCGGCCCTCAAGGTCAAGCCACGGATCGGCCTGCGGGTGCGCCTGTCGTCCCTGGCCTCGAGCAAGTGGGCCGATACCGGCGGCGAGAAGTCCAAGTTCGGTCTCTCGGCGGCGCAGTTGCTGTCGGTGGTCGAGCGCTTCCGCGACGCGGGCCTGGACCAGGGCATTCGCCTGCTGCACTTCCATATGGGTTCGCAGATCGCCAACCTGGCGGACTACCAGTACGGTTTCAAGGAAGCGATCCGCTACTACGGCGAACTGCGCAACCTCGGCCTGCCGGTGGACCATATCGACGTCGGCGGCGGCCTGGGCGTGGACTACGACGGTACCCACTCGCGCAACGCCAGCTCGATCAACTACGACATGGATGACTACGCCGGTGTCGTGGTCGGCATGCTCAAGGAATTCTGCGATGCGCAGAACCTGCCGCACCCGAACATCTTCTCCGAAAGCGGCCGTTCGCTGACCGCCCACCACGCCATGCTGGTGGTGCAGGTGACCGACGTCGAGAAACACAACGACGACGTGCCGCATATCGACAACCCCGAGAATCTGCCGGAAACCGTGCAGTGGCTGGTGGAACTGCTGGGGCCGACCGATATCGAGATGGTCACCGAAACCTACTGGCGCGCCACCCACTACATGAGCGACGTGGCCACCCAGTACGCCGACGGCAAGCTGACCCTGGCCGAGAAAGCCCTGGCCGAGCAATGTTATTTCGCCGTGTGCCGGCGCCTGCACAACTCGTTGAAGGCCCGTCAGCGTTCACACCGCCAGGTGCTCGACGAACTCAACGACAAGCTGGCCGACAAGTACATCTGCAACTTCTCGGTGTTCCAGAGCCTGCCGGACACCTGGGCCATCGGCCAGGTCCTGCCGATCCTGCCGCTGCACCGTCTCGATGAAGAGCCGCTGCGCCGCGCCGTGCTGCAAGACCTGACCTGCGACTCCGACGGCAAGATCAAGCAATACGTCGATGAGCAGAGCATCGAAACCAGCCTGCCGGTGCACGCCCTGAACGAGGGTGAGGACTACCTGCTGGGGATCTTCCTGGTGGGCGCCTACCAGGAAATTCTCGGTGACATGCACAACCTGTTCGGTGACACCGACTCGGTGAACATCTACCAGAACCCGGATGGCAGCGTGTACCACGCCGGTATCGAAACCCACGACACCATCGAGGACATGCTGCGTTATGTGCACTTGTCGCCGGAGGAACTGATGACGCACTACCGCGACAAAGTCGCCAGCGCGAACATCAGCGTCAAGGAGCGTACCCAGTACCTGGATGCCCTGCGCCTGGGCTTGACCCGCTCCTCGTACCTGTCCTCATAAGGCGCGCCAATAGTTCCCAGGAAAATGCCTTGTTTGAGTTTGGTTTTTTCCTGTGAGCTTGTAGGTAATGTCCTTTTGTGAAAAAGCCACCCACCGAGGTGGGTTTTTTATGCCCTGAAGTCAAGGCGATGGCTTCCCTTGTTCTGTGTTTTGCGTAGGTCTTTTCTCTAACGCTGCTTCGGCCCTCTACTCGGCCTTGTCTCTCGGCGAGAATCCCTGTCGGTGCCACGTATGAGGAAAGCCAATGTTCGATCCAGTCAGCGAGCCGTTTTTTCGGCTGGATGTAGCGGGCTTGTCCCATCCCCTGATTGTCACTGCCTTTAGCGGCACGGAGGCGATCGACGAGCTGTTTGCCTTTGAGCTGGATGTCCTCGACGAGGAAGGCGAACTGGACCTGGCCGGGTTGATGTACCGCAGTTGCTACCTGGCGCTGGGGACCGAGAACGCCGGTTTTCACGCGCAGATACAGGGCGTCAACCTGACGCTACGGGGCTTGGCGCGGGGCCATTGCCGCCTGTCCCTGGGGCCGCGCCTGGGGTGCCTGGCGCAGCGGGTGAGCCGGCGCCTGTTCCAGCACTGCTCGGTTCCGGCGATCATCGCCCGGGTGCTCGAGGAACATGGCCTGGGCGACGATGCCGTGCGTTTCTCGCTCAAGGGTCACTATGCCCGGCGTGCCTGTTGCGTTCAGTACGAGGAGTCAAACCTGGCGTTTGTGCAGCGGCTCTGCGCGGAGGAGGGCATCCACTATCATTTCCAGCACAGTCGGGACGTGCACTTGCTGGTCTTTGCCGATCACCAGGGGGCGTTTCGGCGAGCCCCACAGGCGCGCTTCGCCCATGAGGCGGGCCCGGGTGTACTCGATTTTTGCGTCACGCTGGCCGCTGGCGGCCGCCGTCGTGGCGGCCGTGGGGCTCAGGTGGCGGAGGGCGAAAGCGATCTGCCCGGCCTGGCCAGCGGTGCCTACCTGCCCGTTTCCGGCCATCCTTGTGCGGCCTGGAATCGGTTGTGGCTGGTGACCCGGCTTAGCCATCGTGGCGACAGCCTGCCCGGTGAGTTGGCGGACACCGGGCCGCGGGTGCGTTATGGCAATGCCTTTGCGGCGACGTCCTGGGAGGTGGCGTTTCGCTCCCGAAGGCGCAGGCCCGGCCCGGTGTTATCGGGGCTGTTCCGGGCGCAGGTGGTCGACGTCGACGAGCAGGGGACCTTTCGCGACGAAACAGGGCGGGTGGCGGTGCGCATCGACGCCTTTTCCCAATGCAGTGCTTCGTCCCAGGCGCCTTGCTGGTTGCCGTTGGCTCGCTCGCTGCAACGTGAATGCGAGGAAAACGGCTCGGCACTGATGGTGGGTATGGCGGTGTGGGTGCGCTTTCAGGACGGCGATGCGCAAGCACCGCGAATTGTCATGCGTGCCGATGTCCGGTTGCCGAGGCCGCTGCCCGCTGGCGCGCAACGTCCGCGTCGGGAGCCGATTCTCGAATCCCTGCACGCCGGTTATCCGCTGGTGTTGCTGTGCGGGCAGCCCATGGGCGGCAGCGAGCGTCACTGCGCGGTGCAGGATTGTGTCTGTCGGGGTGTACTCCCGCGAAGGGGCCTGTCATGAAGACGACGGACGATTGCAGCCAGTGGTTGCTGCTGGATGTGCCCGGTGCCCCGGGGGTAGTCGAGGCGCTGAAGGAGCGTTACGCGCACTACCTGGCGTACAACCTGTTCGAAGGCACACCGTTTCAGGGTCTGGGGGAAGTCGCTCCGCGCCTGTTGCAACTGGCCGAGGATTGCCCGTTGAGCCGCCTCAGCCAGGCCAACCCGAGTCTCTGGCCGGGCTTGTTCCTGCATACCCGGGCGCCGGTGCAGGCGTTGCTGGCCCACTTGCGGCAGATACTGGTGGTGGGTTTCGACGAGCAGCATCGAGGCTTGCTCAGTTACTACAACCCGCAGACCGCGAGCTATCTCTTCGACTCATCGGACCCGCGCGAACTGAGCGGCTGGCTCGGCCCCATCCGCTGTCTGTACTGGCATGGCGGGACCTGGGCGGACCGGGCCATTGGCAGTGTCGGCTGGCAGCAACTGTTCAACCCCGGACTCGAGGTTGATGTCCTCGGTGCGCCGCCGGTCCTGGACAGCCGCCAGCGGCGTCGTCTGCAGACCTGCCTGCTGGAGCGCCACGCCTATCAGTGGAGCCGCTGCAGCGGGCATGAATACGACCGGACCTGGTGCCATGTGCAGGAGGGCATCGCCCAGGGCTTTCGCGAGTACGGCCTGCTCGATGGCTGGCTGCATCTGCGTGCGGAGTATCCCGCGGAGCCCATTCCGACGGACCCGTTGGGGGACTCTCCTGTCGAACGCCTGGAAAACCTGCGCCGTACCTGGGGTGCAGGCCACGGTTGATCGGCTTCATCGCGCCAAGTTTGCCTGGGTCATTTCTCAGGTTTGTACTTGAAGACTCGATACCAGATGCACGCCAAGATAATGATCACCATGGGGGGCGCTAGTGAAATCATGACCTCCTGCAGCGAGCTGATCTGTATCTCCGGGTAGAAGTCCTGATGGCGCCGAACGGCGGTGAACCATATGATCGACAAAATCAGTAGAACTTTTCGAGCCTTGGCGGTAGCTTGCAAAAGTTTGGTTGTCTCTTCTTTCATGTGGCTGCCCCTGGTGTTTGAATCATTCGGCCCACTGCTTAAAAAGCGTAGCCAATCCCGATCTTGAAAGTTGTATCGTCGGTCCGGCTCTCGGGCATCCATACAGCCTCTCCGTTCAGAATTCTGTGCGTGGCACTGCTGCCATATTTAAAGGATGTGTAATCGATACCCACATTTCCATGAAGGTTTTTCGTGAATGCATAATCTGTAGATAAGCCGGCCTTATACAGATTGGAATCTCCGAGCGCACCAGAAAAGGCATTAGGGCCATTCTGATTATAGTCTGCCGCGAACGTGCGCCCGATCAAGGCATTGGCAGTAAACACCAAATGGGAAAGAGGCGAATATTGAATGAGCGTACCGGCGCCATACCAGCTGTGGGTAAAAGTTGAATCGGAACTGGATTTGATCTGCTGTTCATGACGGCCAAGTTCGCCGTAAGGAGTGATCATGAACACCCCGTCAAGCGCAAACCCTTTTCCCCACCGCAGACTGTAGTCGGAAATGGTTGAACCCGCCTGGCCAACGGCAGTGCCGTAAATTCTGGTTGGCTTGAGTACGCCCTTGGTATCGGTATTTCCGTCGCTCTTGTTGTACTGAAGTTGAAGGTAGTCGTTATCCAGCAGCAGGTCATTCATCATGGAAAAAGATAATGCAAAGCCAGGGATGTGACCGCTTTCCGTATAATACGTTCCGGCAAGACTACCTCCTCTCCCGTCGTTAGTTTCCTTGTAGTCGACTTTCGTGGAAATGGCTTGGACTTCAAACTGGTTATTCGATGCTTTTATGTCGTCTGTTCCGGCGAATGCCGTTGTGCACAACGCTGCAGTGGCTGCGAAGATTGCCATCTGATTGATTTTCAATTTGTTCCCTCAAGTTAAAAAAATAAAATCATAAACCGCCCGCAAACGGCAATGTTCACATGTTCTGTTGCTGGCGGTCAGGACAGCCCCGACAGGTGCCTGGGACGCTTGGCACTGACGGCGAAATCCGAGAGTTGGGCGATGTCGGCGAATTGAGGCAATGTCACTGTTTTCACTTCCTGTGGGCTGTAGCGTCTCAGGTGAAACGCGCTCCTTGCATTACGGTCAGGCATCTCAACTCAATAGCATTCACGAAAGAGGGCGGTACATCGTGCTATGACAGGCACGCTGAACCCGCCTTGAGCAGGCTGATACATGCAAAAGGCGTTGTCGCTAAAATTCGGATTTACCAAAAGCTTGAAGTTAATACCCACTTAAGTTGGATATCAAAAAGCCATCAAATGCTAGCACCTACTACGCTCGAAAAAAAGCAGGCTTTTCCCCGGCAACACTGATTGATGGCCGCGCGCAGGCAACTCTTTCAGTCAGGATGATTTGTATCAATAAATAGATATTAAAGTGAAAATGTGAACCTGAACTGGTGCATGTGGACTTGGAAGGTCAATATTTCCAATGGGTTTAGCCATTTTTTAACTGAGTAGCCCAGTAACGTCTAACCTACAATTGACTCATGCTCCTATACCCTGAAGACTCGAAAAGCCGCCGCTCAAGCATGGAGTACGTCCTATTCCCTTCAATCCAGGGTTGATAACTTCAACCCCTGTTCAGCATTGGTTCAGCTTGATCAGCCGCTGGGTTGGGTTGCGATGGGGTGACTCAGTGGGTGGCGCCGCTGAACCAGCCGTCATTGCGCCGCAGCTTCACGGCATAGAGTCCCAGGGTCAGGCTGCGCAGGGCCATGAACAGCAGGAAACTTATCCACAGGCCGTGATTGCCAAAGCGGCTCAGCCACCAGGCGCAAGGCAGGCTGAGGAGTACGCTGAGCAGCATGCTGTCGCGCATTTCCCGGGCGCGGGTGGCACCAATGAACAGGCCGTCGAGCAGGTAGCTCCAGACCGCGATCAGCGGCAACAGCGCCAGGTAAGGCAGGTAGCCGAAGGCAATCTCGCGCACGCTGGGGATATCGGTCTGCAGGCTGACGAACAGGTGGCCGCCGAGCAGGAACAGCAGTGCGAAGCCCAGGCTTGCCAGCAGCGACCAACCGGCCGCGACCACCAGGGAACGCCGCAGCGTGTCGCGATCGCGGGCGCCGATGGCATGGCCACAGAGCGCCTCCACGGCATGGGCCAGTCCGTCCAGGGCGTGGGCGGTGAGCAGCAGGCCATTGAGCAGCAGGGCGTTGGCCGCGACGGTGGCATCGCCCAGGCGTGCGCCCTGGACGGTGATCAGGAAAAACACCGATTGCAGCGCCATGCTGCGAATGAAGATATCGCGGTTCACCGTCAGCAACGGGCGCCAGCTCTGCCATAGCTTGAGTGCTGCCCAGGCGATCTGCCCGGGGTAGGCGCGCAGGGCCTTGCCGGTCAGGCTCAGGCCGAGCAGGGCGCCGGTCCATTCGGCGATCACCGAGGCCCGGGCCGAACCGACCACACCCCAGTCCAGCCCGAGGACAAACCAAAGGTTCAGGGCAATATTCACCAGGTTGGTGGTCAGCAAAATGGCCAGCGGTGCGCGGGCGTTCTGGGTGCCGAGAAACCAGCCGACCAGGGCATAGCTGGCCAGCGCCGCCGGCAGCCCGAAGAGCCGGATGTGGAAGAAGTCCAGGGTCAATTCGTGCAACTCGGGCGAGGGTTGTATGAAGGTCAGCGCCACTTGGCTGAACGGCACGGCGATGGCCCCCAGGAACAGCGCCAGCACCAGGCTCAGCAGCAGTCCCTGGGTGAGCACCTGGCGCAATGCCGCGCCGTCTCCACGTCCGGCGGCCTGTGCGGCGAAACCGGTGGAGCCCATGCGCAGGAAACCCATGGCCCAGGCGAGAAAGATATACAGGCTGGCCCCGACCGCCACTGCACCGAGTTGGTGGGCGTGGGGCAAGTGGCCGATCACGCTGCTGTCGACCAGGGCCACCAGGGGGACGGATATATTCGACAGGATCATGGGCGCGGCGAGCGCCCAGACCCGACGGTGAGTCGGGCGGTCTCGCCAGTCAGCGATCAGGGGGGACATGCGGGCTCCTTGAAAGAGCGAGCATTGTAGCGACTAGTGAACGACCCAGCTCAACAGCCAGAGCCCGAGCACCAGCCAGATGATGCCGAGGATGATCGAGGCCCGCATGAAGGCGCGGATCGCCGAGTAGAGCAGCATCAGGCCCAGGATCAGGATCAGGATGCTGAAGAACGAGGGGCTCATGCCCAGGGAGCGGGCGAAGCCGTCGATAAAGTTACCGCCGGCATGGGTCAGCGCATGGAAAAAGCTGCTGAGGCCATCAATGATAAAGCGGATCACCGAGCCTAGTGCCTGGCCCAGCCATTCAAAAAAACTTTCTACCTGCATAGGTACCCCTGATGAATAAGCCGACTAGTGCGCGGCACTAGCAGGGAGCAGGTTTTACAGGCGCACCCGAAGGTTGTCCAGACAGTCCATCAAGAAGGGTTGACCAGATGCATCCTGGGCTGCGGAAACAGGTTGTTGAGGGTTTCCAGCAGGCGCACGTGGTAGATGGGTTTACGGAACAGGTCCAGCACCTGGAGCCGCAGCATATCGCTGACGTCGTCCATGTCGGCATGGCCGGACGTGACGATCACTGGCAGGTGCTGGCGCGAGGTGTGTTCACGCAGGCGCTTGATCAGCGACATGCCGCTTTCTTCCGGCATGCGCAGGTCTGTGATCACCAGGGCGATATCCGGGTGATGGGTCAGGTGCGAGAGCGCCAGCTTGACCGAGGTGGCGGTGAAGCAGCAAAAGCCCTCCCCCTCCAGCAACTCGGCCAATTCGAGCAGGGCGTCCTCTTCGTCGTCCACGAGGAGGAGCTGTTGGCGTGGGGGGGAAGAGGCGTTCATGGGACCATACCTGTCACTGAGTTCGTTTCTTAGTGTAGCGCCTCTTTGTTCAGACGAGGTCAGGGTTCTGTCAGGTGGAAACGACGGCGGCTTCGATAGCATTAAAGATGGCGGTGATCCGGGTGCCGATGGGGCCGATGAAAGCGGCAATCACAACCGCGACCATCGCGGCTACGATGGCATATTCAATACCGGAGGCGCCGTCTTTTTCCTGCAGGAATATCTGCAGTTTTACAACCAGTTTGAGGATCGCTTCATGCAACATCTGGTTTCTCCTTGCGCTGGGAAAGCGCCGTTGCAGCAGGCTCGCGAAACGATTTGCCTAGCTCATCATCAGCATTGTCAACAACACGCCGCTCTACAACTGTAAGAACGGTTTAATTACAAAGTATTAGTTCAAGGAGTGATGGCAAAAAAACAGTTTTTTTCCATTCTTTCGAGAGGTATTTTTCGATCGGTAATGGCGTTTTGTCCTAGCTGCGCTACCGTCCAATAGCGAAATAGTTGATGTTCATAGCTGCCTGATTGCGAAGGTTTCATGGCCTTGGGCGTAGCAGGATAGGGAGAGCCGTCGTGAACAGTCGCGTTACCATGGGGCTGGCCGCCCTGTTCTTGATCGCGGCCATTGTGGTCGGTTATTGGGGCTTGAGGCTGAGCCGTCAGCCGGCACCTGCGGCGCCAGCCAACGCGCCGGTGGCCACATCCGTGGATAAAACCGTGGGCGGCGCGGAGGATGCGATCCGTCAGTCGGTGGTGGTACTGGCCCATGATGTTCCCCCTTTTGTTCCCCTGACGGCGGCCGACCTGACCGTCGAACGGCTGCGTACCGCACCGGCCGGCAGCCTGAGCTCCCTGCAACAGGCCGTGGACCGCATTCCCTGGCGCCCCTTGAAGGCGGGCACCTGGCTCAGCGACGAGAGTTTCGAGTCCGGCGGCCCCCTGGCACGGATGATCCGTCCCGATGAGCGCGCCCTGGCGGTCGCCGTGGATGAGGTCATCGGCGCCGGCGGCCAGTTGACGCCGGGGGACTACGTCGATGTCCTGCTGTTCCTGCGCCAGGATGCCGGCAACCCGCAGCAGTCGGCACAGGTGGTGGTGCCGGCGATGCGCTTGCTCAGTGTCGGCGACCAGCTCGGGCTGACCAACGATGGTTTGCCGAGCGCTCCGTCGTCCGCTACCGACGTACGCCTGCGCCAGGCCCCGAGCCCCGGCAACGCCCGCACGGTGGTGCTGGCCGTGCCGCAAGTGCTGCTCAGCCGCCTGATGCTCGCCACCCAGGTCGGTACGCTACGCCTGGCGGTTCGCAGCGCCGACGAGCATCTGTTGCCCCGTTACTGGGCCGGGGAGAGCGCCGCCGCCAGCATCGAAAGCGCCAATCACAGTTTGTTCCAGTTCAACCAGCTGGCCATGGCCGGTGTGCCCAGGGGCCAGGCAACCGCGGCTCCCGGGGCGCTTTCCGGTGCGGCGAAAAGCCGGGGAATCGAAGTGATCCGCGGTAATCAAGTCAGTCAACAAACGCCCTGATCTGTCAGCAAGGAAGTCGCGGATGAGTCGATGTGTGTCGAGATTCAAACCCATGATCGTGGCCCTGCTACTGGGCGGCCTGGGCTGCGATGTCGCCCTGGCGGTGCCGGGCGGTTGTGCCGGCCTGGGCCCGTTGCCCGCCGTGCTGGAAGTCGGCGAAGGCCTGCAACAGGAACTGCGCTCGCCAGCGGCGATCACCCGTCTGGCGGTGGGCGATGCAAAAATCGCCGATGTGCACCCCAACGGTAATAATGCTTTCCTGCTTACCGGCATGACCCCCGGCGCCACCAGCCTGATGGTCTGGACCGCCTGCGCCAGCGAGCCGCGCCAGAGCATGGTGTTTGTCCAGGGCAAGGCCACGGCGAGCCTGACCACGGCGTCCGTATCGCCTTCGATGGACCCGTCCCTGCCGATCCAGGTGCAGACCGATATTCGTTTCGTCGAAGTCAACCGGACCAAGCTCAAGGAGGCGGGGACGGCGATTTTCGGCCAGGGCGGCAACTACCTGTTCGGTTCCCCGGGCACAGTCGCGACCAATGTCACCCCCGGCCCAGTCTCTGGTGGGCAGTCACCGGACAGCACCAACTTCAACATCGGTTTCGGCGGTGGGCGGGTCAAGGCCCTGATCAATGCCCTGGAAGGCAGCGGCTTTGCCTACACCTTGGCGCGTCCGAGCCTGGTTGCCCTGAGCGGGCAGAGCGCGAGTTTTCTCGCCGGCGGCGAGATCCCGATTCCGGTACCGAGTTCTGGCAGCAACACTGTCTCGATCGAGTACAAGGAGTTCGGTATCCGCCTGACCCTGACCCCGACGGTGATCAGCCGCAACCGCATCGCCCTGAAAGTGGCGCCCGAGGTCAGTGCGCTGGACTACAGCAACGCCGTGACCATTTCCGGTACGCCGGTGCCGGCGCTGACGATCCGCCGCACCGACACCAGCATTTCCCTGGCCGATGGCGAAAGTTTTGTCATCAGCGGCCTGATCAGCACCAGCAACAGTTCGCAGATCAACAAGTTGCCGGGCCTGGGCGATATCCCGGTGCTGGGGGCATTTTTCCGCAACTCGAGCATGAAGCGCGAGGAGCAGGAGTTGCTGATGATCGTCACGCCGCACCTGGTCCAGCCCCTGGCGGCGGATGCGCGGTTGCCCAGCCTGCCAGGGGAGAAATTGCGCGAATACGATCCGAACTGGTTCCGCCTGTTCTTCCTCGATAACGGCAACTACGATCGCCGCAGCGGGTTATCAAAATGAGCCAGAGCCTGAGCCAGACCTTTCTGGCAATCACCCGCAACAGCACGGACCTGGAATGGCTGCAGGGCGCGCTGGCGCCCCTGGGGCAGGTGGTCAGCGCCGGCGGTAGCCTCGACGAGTTGCTCTCGCTGGTGGATGTCACCTTTGCCGGCCTGATCTTTGTCGGCCTGGACCGGGAAAACCTGGTGGCCCAGAGCGCCCTGATCGAGGGGGTGCTGGAGGCCAAGCCGATGCTGGCGATCGTCGCGCTCGGCGACGGCATGGATAACCAGTTGGTACTCAATGCGATGCGCGCCGGTGCGCGGGATTTTGTCGCCTACGGTTCGCGCTCCAGCGAAGTGGCCGGCCTGGTTCGGCGCCTGAGCAAGCGCCTGCCGGCGGTGACCCCAAGTGCACAACTGGGTGGTTTCACCGTGTTGTATGGTGCCCAGGGCAATGCCGAGGGCGCCTTGCTCGCCAGCCATCTGGCGCTGGTGGTGCAGAAGAGCGGCCAGCAGACCCTGTTGCTGGACCTGGGCCTGCCCCGGGGCGACAGTCTGGCGCTGCTGGGGCTGGAAAGCTCGTTCCATTTCGGCGATGCCCTGCGCCATCTGCGCCGTCTCGACGCGACCCTGATGGACAGCGCCTTTACCAGCGCTGAAGCGGGCCTGCGCATCCTCGCCTACTCCAGCACCGACGAACCCCTCAAGCGCACCAGTGCGGCGGAGTTGTACATGCTGCTCAGTGCCCTGCGCCAACATTTCCAGCATATCGTCGTCAACCTGGTCGGGCAGCCCGACAGCGAGGCCTTGCGGACCTTTGTCAGCCATTGCGACAAGCTGCTCTGGTACACCGACCAGAATGTGCTCGATTGCCGACGCAGCCTCGCGGTGCTCAATCTCTGGCGGGAAAAAGGCATGAAGCTCGATCACGCCCGCTTGCTGGTCGACCGCTACCTGCGCGGTGTTTCCCCCGATTCGGAAACCCTCGGCAAGACGTTCGGCCTGGAGGTGATTGCCGTGCTGCCGTACAACCCGGACATTCGTCTGAATGCGAAGAACCAGGGCCAGACGCTGTTCGAGCTGTCGCCCCGGGAAGCCCTGACCCAAGGCCTGAAAAGCCTCGGCGAGCGCCTGGCGAAACGTTCCCAGGGCCTGACCAAGACCTCCGAAGGCTGGTTCAATCGGCTCTGGGGGCATAAGTAATGGCGGAGAAACTGTTCGGCGGCCAGTCCCGCGGCGGGGCCGGCAATACCGACCACGACGGCCTGAAACTGGTGCTGCATCGCTACATCATCGATGCCATCGAGGAGTCGGGAAAGAATCTGTTGGAGGGTTCGCGCCAGGCCCTGGCGCAGTTTGTCATCGACAAGGTCGGCGAGTACGTCTCGCGGTTGCACCTGGCGGTGTCGCGTTATGAGATGGAGCGGCTGGCGGAGGAGATCGTCGACGAGCTCACCGGTTTCGGACCGCTGGAGGTGCTGCTGCGCGACAGTTCGGTGACCGAGATCCTGGTCAACGGTCCGCACCGGGTGTTTATCGAGCGCGACGGTGTCCTGCACCAGAGCGACCTGCGGTTTATCGACGACCATCACGTGGAGCGGGTGATCCAGCGGATTCTCGCGCCCCTGGGCCGGCGCCTGGACGAGTCCTCGCCGATGGTCGATGCGCGGATGCCCGATGGCAGCCGGGTCAATGCGATCATTCCGCCGATTGCCCTCGATGGCCCGTGCCTGTCGGTACGGAAATTTCGCAAGGACATGCTCAAGAGCAGCGACCTGATGGCAATGCAGACCATCGACCAGTCGATTTTCGAGTTTATCCAGCTGGCCGTGGGCAAGCGCTGCAATATCCTCATCAGCGGCGGCACCGGCACCGGCAAGACCACCCTGTTGAATATCCTCAGCCAGTTGATCAACCCCCATGAACGCCTGGTCACCATCGAGGATGTGGCCGAATTGCAACTCAATCACCCCCATGTGGTGCGCCTGGAAACCCGTCCGCCGAATGCCGAGGGGCATGGCGAAGTGAAGTCCAGCGACCTGATCCGCAATGCCCTGCGGATGCGCCCCGACCGGATCATCCTCGGCGAGATTCGCGGCGTGGAAGTACTCGACGTGCTCACGGCGATGAACACCGGCCACGACGGCTCGATGAGCACCGTGCACGCCAACAACGCCCAGGATGCCCTGTTGCGTCTGGAAACGCTGGTGGGGCTGACGGGGCGGCAGATCGGTGAAAAGACCTTGCGGCAGATGATCTGCGCGGCACTCGATGTGGTGATCCAGCTGGCCCGCCTGCCCGACGGCCGTCGCTGTGTCAGCGAGGTGGTAGAGGTGCTGGATGTGCGCGAGGACATCTATGTCACCAACACCCTGTTCCGCCTGGACCGGCGCTCCGGTTTCGGTTTCCTGCGCGATGCGGTGAACCCGGGCGGCGAAAAGCTGCGCCGCGACGCACCCATGACCTTTGGTTGAGGAGGGGCGCCGATGTTCGTTTCCGTGCTGCTCGGCCTGATCAGCCTGCTGTTGCTGGTGCTGTCGATACGCTTGTTCTACACCAGTCTGCGCAAGACTGGCCGCGAGCGGGTGTTGAGCCGCCTGGGCCAGGGCCAGCCGGTCCTGGCGCCGGTGACCCAGACCACGAAGAGCCACCTGGATCGCCTGTTTGTACGGGCCGGCCTGAATCGCCCCGGCGAGCGGCAAGGCTTGTGGCTGGGAGTCTGGGCATTGCTGGTGCTGCTCGGCGGTGCGCAGGCCGGTGGCATCGGACTGTTGCTGATGCTGGTGCTGCCGCCCCTGGTCTTGCACCTGTATCTGGCCTGGCGCTACCGGCGGCGTGTGCGGCGGATGGTCGAGCAACTGCCGTCCCTGCTCGATCACGCGGTGCGCAGTCTCAAGTCGGGGCGAACCCTGGCCGATGCGATCCTGGGAGGGATCGAGGCATCCGCCGATCCCCTGCGTGAAGCCATGGGCCGGGTACGGCGCAATGTCGAGTTGGGAGTCGGTCTGGCGGAGGCGGTGCATGACTTCGCCGAATTCTACGAGCGTCACGAGTTCCGTTTCCTGGCCTTGGGGTTGAAGGTCAACCATCGCTACGGTGGCAACGCCAGCGAGTTGCTGGAAAACCTGATCAAGCTGATCCGCGAGCGTGAACAGGGCGCCCGGCAACTGAGCGCGATGACCGGCGAAACCCGCCTGACCGCCGTGGTGCTGGGGCTGCTGCCGGTGGGCATGGTGGGCTTTTTCCTGGTCACCAACCCGGGCTATCTGCTGCACATGTGGGATGACGCCAGCGGACAGCGAATGTTGCTGATGGCGTTCGGCTTGCAGGTGTTCGGTTGCCTGGCGCTGTGGCGCATGTTGCGGAGCGTGTGAGATGGCGATCCTGGCCAGTGTGCTGTTGTTGCTTGCCGCCTTGACCCTGGTGGTCGGCCCGGTGTTGCAGCAGCGTCGGCGCGAACGGGCGGTGAGCCAGCGCCTGCAAGGCCAGATGAGTCGCGACAACCGCCTCGGCAGCCTGTTGCGCAGGCTGGGTGAGTCGCGTTTTGGCCAGCGTTCGATCAGCCTCGACAGCGAAACCCAGACGCTGCTCAATCGGCTCGGTTGGCGCAAGGCCAGCCAGCGCTCGCTGTTCGCTGCCAGCCAGATCGCGATCCCGCTGCTGGCGCTGAGTATCGTGTCGCTGGCGGAAGGGGTGCTGTTCCCCAGTATTGCCTCGCCGTGGATCGTGCCACTCATGGCCCTGGCTGGTGGCTACCTGTTTCCCAAACGCCTGCTGGTGGTGCTCGCTCAGCGCCGGCAGAAACAGATTGTCCATGAGGTCTCGACCTTCATTCCGTTGCTGCGGATCCTCTTCGAGTCGGGCATGGCGGTGGAACAGGCCTTGCGCGTGCTCTCCCAGGAGGGGCAGGCGCTGCTGCCGGTGGTGACCGGGGAGCTGCGGCTGGTACTGGCGCGGGTCGATTCGGGCCTGGAACTGGGGGAAGAATTGAGCAAGGTGGCGAGCCTGCTGGAGGTGGATGAGTTCGACGATATCTGCGTGATTCTCCAGCAGTTGATCCATCAGGGCGGCGGGGCGATGAAGTCGTTGCTGGCGCTCAAGCAAGTGCTCGACGACCGGCGTCTGACCCGTCTGCAGGAATACATCTCGAAGATGTCGGCAAAAATGTCGGTGGTGATGATGGTGTTCCTGTTTCCGGCGTTGTTGATCGTCCTTGCCGGGCCGGGCTTTACCGCCCTGGCCAAGGCCTTTAATGGATTCTAGGAGGGGTGGGATGAAAGTATTGATTGCCGCGGTGGCGCTCCTGGCGCTGGGCGGTTGTGCCAGCGATGGCCGCACGCCCTGGACGGCCATGCTCGGGCAGGGCGGCAGTTGTGCCAAACCGGATGCCGACCAGGAGTTGTCCCTGAACCTGGCCGATGACATGGCCAATGAGGGCAAGCTGCACGCCAGCCTGGCCAACCTGCAGAACCTGCCGGAAAGCCTCGACGCCGTGCGCTTGCGCAAGGCCCGGGTTTATCGGCAGTTGGGCCGCAGCGAGGCCGAGCCGCTGTATCGCAGCCTGCTCGGGACTTGCCTCGCGGCCGAGGGTGAGCATGGCCTCGGGCAACTGGCGGCGGCGCGTAATGACAATGGCCAGGCCATGGCGCATTTGCAGCGGGCGGCGCGCCTGGCGCCGACCGACGAAAAGATCCGCAACGACCTGGGGGTGGTCTATCTCAACCAACTGCGGTTGGAGGATGCCCGTTTCGAGTTTCTCACGGCCATCGAGCTCAAGCAGTCCGATCCCTTGGCGGCGGTGAACCTGGTGAGTCTGTTGCTTTATCAGGACAACTGGAGCCAGGCCGCTGAGCTGGTCACCCGGATGAGCCTGACCCCCGCGCAGTTCAGCGAGGCCCAGGCCCGGGCGCAGCAGCTCAAGAGCGGCGTCGGAGCGGGGCGTCGGCCCGCCAGTGACCGGGTGGCGGCAAGGGAAGAGGCACCTGCCGTTGCGGCAGGCGTGCGCTGAATCGACATGAAGGAGGTCGGGATGAAACGATACACACTCTGTGGCGCGGCGTGCCTGCTGCTGTCGTTTGCGGCCCAGGCGGCGGAGCAGGAGCTGTCTTCGCCCTATCAGAAACAGACGGAAAAATGGTTGCAACTGCAGGTGGTGGGAACGCAGCAGAGCCCGGCGCCCCAGGTCGCCACGCCGAGCGAGCGCGAGCAAAGCCTGCAACGCTGGCTGGACAGCTACAAGCACCCGATTCCGGATTTTTTCAAGCAGGATTCCGCCGGGTCGCTTAAGAGCAATTAAGCGGACAGGATGCAAGCAGCAGGCTTGATGGCGATGGCGGCGGTGAGTACACCATCGCCATCGCTGGCAAGCGAGTGCCTGGCGGGATCAGTGCTCGGTGATTCCTCTGTGGCGGACATTGGCGGGTGACAAGGCCAGTGCCAGTTGGGTGCGGTTGTGCATATGGGTCAGGCGCAGCACCTGGGACACATAAAGCTTCACCGTGTTTTCGGTAATGCCCAGCTCGCAGGCGATCTGGTAGTTGGTCTGGCCCTTGCCCACCAGCCGCGCGACGTCCAGTTGCCGCGGCGACAGCTGGCTGACGATTTCGGGGAGGAGCTGTGCCGAGTCGGGATCGGCCTCCTCGCTGCTCTCGGCAGGCGAGCCGCGGCGGATCCTGTTCAGGTCCTGGTACAGGTCATCGATGGATTCAGCGAGAAATTGCAGCTTCTGGTTCAGATGCCCCAGGCTGTCGGTGCGATTGCGCTCGGCCAGTGCCTTGTCCTGGCGATGGATGCCATCGAGCAGTTCGTGCAGGTCCACGGGCTTCTGGTAGTAGTCGGCGATGCCGGCGCGCAACGCCTTGATCACGTCCTGCTTGTCGGCTCGGCCGGTGAGCATGATGGCTTCGAAGGCTCGATGTTTACCGGCGATCTGCTGCAGTTGACGCACCAACTCGATGCCATCCAGCTCCGGCATCTGCAGGTCGCAGAGCACCAGGCCGATCCCGCTGTCTTCGCGGAAGCGTTCAAGTGCCTGCCGACTGGACAGACAAGGAACACTACGGTAGCCGTTGCTTTCGAGAAACTCGCAGATTTCTTCGACGATCAGCGGTTGGTCATCCACCACCAGTACTTTTACTTGAGAGACAAGCTTGTTCACGCGCCACTCCATGCTCTACCAGCCAATGACTACGAGCTCCTTGCCCACACGCGCAGTTTCGCAGGGCCTGTTTTTCAAAAGTAGACGCACTTTGCCACTCTGTACATAGTGCTATCACTAAAGGATGTTGATCGACATGCCAGTCAGACCGATCAGCAGAAAGGGCGCGAAAGGGCGTTTGCCCAAGGTTTCCGGGGCCAGGTGGTGCAGGCTTGCCTGCGGCCCTTGTCCCAGTAACGGCCACAATCGGGGGGCCAGCCAGAGCCAGAGCAGCATCGCGAGGCCAGCGCCGATAAAGGTGCCCAGGAGGGTGGACGGCTCGCTGGCCAGCGCCAGCGCCGCCAGCAGCTTGACGTCTCCAGCACCCAGGCGTCCGGCGGCATAGCCGGGCAAGGTCAGCAGCAGGGCCAGGAGCAAGGCCGTGCCGCCCTGGGCGGCCGACGCCCCCAGCCAGGTGCTGCCGGTCCAGAGCAGATAGGCCAGGACCAGTGCGCCGCCGCCGAGGGTCAGGCTATTGGCGATTTGCCGGTGGCGCAGATCCTGGGTGGCGCAGAGTGCGAACCAGGCCAGTAGAACAAAGTTGTGCATTGGCTAAAAAATGTCTCTTCCCGGCGAATGATTCTATGCTGATAGCAATGTGCAGTTGTCAGGGTAGACCTTGCCATGAACCCCAGCCTCCCTCGAAAGCAAAAAGGCGCCGCCGCCATCGAGTTCGCGCTCGTGTTCCTGATCTTTTTCGCGGTGTTCTATGGCATGGTCAGCTATTGCCTGCCATTGCTGATGGTGCAGTCGTTCCATGAGGCCGTGGCCGAGGGATTGCGCCGTAGCGTGACCGTCGACCCGGTGGCGGCCGGCAGTGGCTATACCACTCTGGTCCAGACCACCGCCGTCCAGGCGGCCTCCACCCGGCTGGTGTGGATCCCCAGCAGCTTCAACTTCACGGCCGCGAACAATATTACGGCGCTCTACACGGGCGGCATCCTGACGGTCACCATCACCTACCCGACGTCGCAACTGCGCAATGTCCTGCCGTTTCTGGTGTTGCCTGGAATCGGCACGGTACCCAGCCTTCCCACGAACCTGACCGTCACCTCGAGTCTGCAATTTTGAGCGCAGGGGACAAGCTGTTCGGGCGCTTGCTGGGACGCGGCAGCGAGTCGCCGCCCGAGCTCGTGCGCCACTTGCCGGCCCCGGCGTTCGGCTTGCTGCTGCGGCTCGACAACGAAGGCCGGGTCTTGAGCATCGACGGTCCCTTGCGCCATGACCTGGCGCCGCAGGAGGCCGGTTGTGAGTTGCGCAACTTGTTGCTGCTCTCCAGTCGCTTGTCTGTCGAAGGCGTACCGGCGGATTGGCTCGGGCAGAGCCTCGACCTGGACTTCAGCGGGCCGGCCGGGCAAGTCCTGCATACCCGCGCCTGGGTCCAGCCCGGCAACCCGGGTTGGTGGTTGCAGGCCCTGGACATCGGTGACCTGCTCGAGCACAACCTGCGCTCATCGTTGCGTGAGCAGTTGCAGCAGGTCGCCGGGCAGATGAGCGAACAATTGCGCCTGTGCAGCCTGGCGCGACTGCCCCAGGTGCTGGGCGAGCAATTGCAGGGCCTGTCCCAGCGCTGGCGGATTCCCTGTGTCGCCCTGGCGCTGCTCGACGAACATCAACAGCAGTGGACGGTGCACAGCCAGTATCGGGCCCATGACGCCCCGGCCCTGTGGCAGACCGGCCAGGCCCTGGGCAGTGGCCTGGACAGCCTCAACGGCATGGTGCCGTTGTACTTCAGCGCGCAGCAAGGCCTCAGCGAACACGGGCGTCTGCAAGGGGTGATGGGCAATGCCGATGGCTTGCTCATTCCTTTTTGTGATGACCATGGGGTGGCGGCGTGGCTGCTCGCCGGTTTTTACCCGGCCCATCAGCGTGCGGCGCAGTTGGACGACCGTGACTGGCTGCAACTGGCGGCGGCCCTGGCGGCGCCGTTGCTGGCGCGCCTGCGCCAGCAAGCACACCATCATCAACTGGAGCGCCTGGAGGTGCTGCAAGGTTTGCTGGGCACCGGCTGGTGGGAGTGGACGCCGGCCCTCGACGAACTGCAACTGGCCCCGCAACTGGTGCAGGGGCTGGGCCTGGAAGCGTCCTACGGAGTGGTGTCGCTGGAAGGCTGGCTGGAGCTGTTCCATGCCGCCGACCGCCAGGAGCTGTCCAGCCGCATGTACGACTTGCAGCAGGGCAAGGAATTGCTGCTTTGTGTCCGCCGGCACGCCGAGGACCCGTTGCAGGCCCCGCAGTGGTACCGTCTGCAGGGGCAGGTGCTGGGTGTCGGCGACAGCCTGCGGATCATTGGTTTCATGCTCGACATCAGTGACGTCAAGAACCAGGAGCAGGCCGCCGCCGCCGCCCATGCCCGGCTGGACAACCTGATCGCCAGTTCGCCGGCGGTGATCTATGTGCAGCGTTATGTCGAGGGCGCCTTGCAACCGGTGTTCTTCAGCGACAGCCTGTTGCCGCTGCTGGGCTGGACCCTGGCCGACTGTGCCGACGGCAGCCTGGCCCAGTGGATTCATCCCGAGGATCGCGACCGTTATTTCGAGCGCACCCGCCAGTTGCTGCGCGAGGGCAACGTCAGTTGTCGTTATCGGCTCCGGGACAAGAGCGGTGCCTATCACTGGCTGTTGGATGAGGCCCGCCTGTTGCGCGACGACCTCGGCTTGCCGGTGGAAGCGGTGGGGCTGTGGCTGGATGTCACGGAAGCGACCCTGGCCGCCGAACAGATCGAGAAGAGCGAGGAGCGCTATCGCATCCTGGTGGAAGATTCGCCGGCGATGATCTGTCGTTACCGCCCGGACCTGATCCTGACCTTCGGCAACAAGCCGCTCGCGGTCTATCTGGAGTGCTCGCCCGGGCAATTGCCGGGGGTTGACCTGGGCAATTGGCTGTCGCCCGAGCAGCGCACGGCGTTTGTCCGGCGCCTGTCGCTGCTGACCCCGGAGCTGCCGGTGAGTACGGCGGAGATCAGCCTGCAACTGCCCGGCCGCGAACATGCCTGGTGGGTCTGGTCGGATCGCGGGGTGTTCGATGAGCAAGGCCGGCTGGTCGAAGTGCAGGCGGTCGGGCGTGACAACACCGAGGTGCGGCGTTCCCAGCAGCAACTGACCCAGAGCGCGAAAATGGCCACCCTGGGCGAAATGGCCACGGGCCTCGCCCATGAGATCAACCAGCCGCTGAACGTCATGCGCATGGCCATCGTCAATGTGCTCAAGCGCCTGGGCAATGGCGATGTGCAGATCGACTATTTGCAGGACAAGCTCAATCGTATCGACGCCCAGGTCCAGCGGGCGGCGCGGGTGGTCGATCACATGCGGGTGTTCGGCCGCCGTTCGGAAATCGAGCAGGCGCCGTTCAATCCGGCGCAGGCGGTGGAAGGCACCTTGTCGTTGCTCAGCGAGGGGATGAAGGGCAAGGGCGTGGAGCTAAGGGTGGCGCCCATCGAGTTCGAAGTGCAGGTGCGGGGTTTTGTCGACCAGTTGGAGCAGGTGCTGATCAACCTGATGGTCAACGCCCGGGATGCGCTGTTGAGCAAGCGTGAGAAGAACCGCGATTTCGAGCCCTGGATCGCCCTGGCCGCCGAGCGTGATGAGCGGGTGGTGCGCCTGTTCGTCGAGGACAATGGCGGCGGCATCGATCCACGGTTGCTGGAGCGGATCTTCGAACCCTTCTTCACCACCAAGCCGATAGGTATTGGCACCGGGCTGGGCTTGTCGGTGAGCTACGGGATTGTCGAGAACATGGGCGGGCGCCTCAGCGTACGCAATGGCGACGCCGGGGCGCGGTTCTGTGTGGAACTGCCGATCGCTTCAGATCACCAGGTAGGCCAGGCCGGGCTGGCCGCAGGTGAGGTGGCCGTCGACGGCAATCTGCCCGATAGTGATTCCCAGCCCCGCCAATAGGGTGTTGATCAGGCTGTCCAGCAGGGGGCTGAGCAGTCCGCTCAGGGTTGAGGTCAGCGTGCTGATCACGCCATTGAGGGCCGTGGTGAGGAGTGTGAAAACCGCTGTCAGAAGCGTTGGAGCGGTATAGGTCGGTGGATAGGTCGTCAGCTGTATGCCATTGACGGATTGAGTCAGGCTGGCGATGGGATTGGACATCGACAGTGTGTAGGGCGGATAGGCGGGTGTCGGCGTTACATTGACATCGGGGGGATTGATAAAGGTATTGGTGCCGGTTGTTTGCAGCGCCGGGCTGCTGATCATCAGGGATGCGCCGCCGGCGGAAAAAGGCGCCGCCGCGGTGCCGATAGAGACCAGGGTGAAAGGCGTGACGGTCAGCGGTCCTGTGTTGGTCGCCCAGTCCGGGTTGACGTTGCCCACCCGCAGGTAGGCCGTGTCGGTGGTGGCGCTGATGGACAGGCTTTTATTGCTGTCGGTGACGCAGGTGTAGCCCGTGACATAGCTGCTGCCGCCACCGGCTTCCAGGCTGATGTCCAGGGTCGTATTGGGTAGTACATGCAGCGTCAGTCCCAGTGTTGTCGTGCCGACTGAAAGCAGCCCTGTCACCAGGCTCAGTAAATTGGTCACCAATGACAGGTCCAGGGTCACCATCGTGCGGATCTGTGCCGTGCGCACATAGATACCATTGGCGCCTGTCGGATTGAGCGCGGCGAGGGCCGGATTGCCGATCGCGGAGAACTGCGGCGCTTGAATCACCTTGGTCTGCACCGTCGCCCCTACGCCCAAGCCCAGCAGGCTGACAGGCAGATTCACTGCCAGGCCATTCTGGTTATTGGCCACCTCGATAAGCGCCTGGACGAATTGGAACAGTTGCAGATTGGCATTCAGCACCGAGGTCGGCGTGGTCGTCGACAGGCTGACCAGGCTCCCCAGCTTGATGCTCCCGGCCGTTTGCCCGGCGATTTTCAGGTTACCTAGCGCAGTCAGCACATCGGCGCTCGCACCGTTGGCCTGGGAGACGGTGATGGCGGTGTTGATCAATTGCGAGACGGTGGCATTGGTGGCGAGCAATTGGGTGTAATTGCCGGCCGTCACGTTCAAGTCGATGGCCAGTTGTTGCAAGTAGCTGAGCAAGCTGATGTTGGTGCTGAGCAAGCCGTTCCAGCCGGCCGCGGTGATATTGACCGAACTGCCGAGCAAGGGCCCCATGACCCCGTTGAGCAGGTTCACATTGGCGATGGTGCTGCGGATGCTCAGTTGCGCGGTGGGCGGCAGGGGCGTTGCGGCCACTGCAGTTGCGGTCAGTTGGGTATTCGGATTGAAGGCCCCGGGCGACAGCAGGGAGTAGATCCCGGCGGCCACGCTGGTGGGCACGGAATGGGTGGCGACTACCTGGATGGCCGAGGATTGCGTGGCATCCACGGCAAAGGTGCGCAGGTTATTGGCCCCGGTCACCAGGGTGCCGCAGGTGGTGGTCAGGGTGTTGCCGCTGCCGACCGTGAAGGCGTTGCGACTGGCGCTTTGGGTCGCGTAGCTGGCGGCGGTCAGGCCGGCCAGGCAATTGCCGCTGCGGCTCACGGCTTCCAGAGCCGCGGTATCGGCGATTTGCTGCAATTTGCGCTGTTCGAGGTAGAGCCGGCCGGTATCGACCACCACCACCATCAAGAGCAGGGCCAGGCCGAGGGTGAGAGAGGCCATCAGGCCAATCGCCCCGCGCTGCCCGGACGGGCCACGAAAATCGGCGACACGACTGGGGAAAGACATCGAGCACTCCCTTGCCGGCCGCTGGCCGAGCGCTTACTTTCCAGTGTTGTCTGCCAGTGTAGCCAAGGTTGGGCGATCCGATAGGGCCCCTGCGGGCGCCGTCGGTCGACGCGCTACAGGGGCGGGAATGTTGCGGCGAACGGCTACTTCGGCGGATACGCGGTCATCAACTTGGTCACCGCCTGGTTGATCGCCGCGCTCCGCTCGGCGGGTGTCGCACCATCGTTGACCATCTGTTCGGCACTGCCGCGCCAGACCAGCTTGCCGTCCTTGCCATCCAGCAGGTCGACCTGGATCGTCGCGACCTGGTAGTCGACGCTGCGGGTTTCGGTGTAGCCCGGGCCGCCCCAGAAACCGCCGTGCCAAGGGCCACCCCAACCGCCGCCGTAGTTGGTGCTGACCTGCTGCTGGCGGTTGTCGACGATCAGGTACGCCTGGACCTTCACATCGGCCTTGCCGCCGACTACGGCCGGGCGCAAGCCGCGCTGGTCCAGTTGCTCGCCGACCGCCTGGCGAATCCGCTGCTCGGTGATATCGCTCTTGATCCGCGGATCGTCCGGCCGGTACTGCAACGCGGGTTCTTTCCAGCTCCAGCTGCGGTAACCGGCGAAATCGCGGCTGGCGTCGAAGTCGTGGTTGACCTGAGTGGTTTCGCAGGCGCTGAGCAGCACGGCAAAAACCATTAAAGCGAGACGGCGGAACATGATTTTTCTCCGGGTGTGGTCTAGCTGGGTGGATAACTGGCCAGGGCTTTGCCTACGGCGTCGCGCAAGGCATCCGTACGCTCAAGCTCATTGCCCTGGGTACCGGTCTCGGCGCTGGCGCTCCATATCGGTTGGCCGGTGCCGGCGTCGAACAGACTGATACGCACCACCAGCACTTGCACCTCGTAGGTGCGCACGATCGGGGCGCTCGGGTACATGCCATAGCGGTAGCCATAAGGGCCGCCGGCGTAACCGTAGTCTTCCTGGACCTGGCGCAGGCGTTTCTCCACATGGAGGTCGGCGCTGACCCGCAGGTCCGGCGGCGCCGTATCGCGGCGTGGACGCAGGCCCTGCTGTTCGAGGGCATTGCCGACCACTTCGGCCAACTGCGCCGGATCGGCCCACGTGGTGCCGGCGGGTAGTTGGTCATTGCTCCAGGCCCAGGTGCGGTAGCGGGCATAGTCCCGTGGCGCCGCCGGGTAGGCGCTCAGGTCCGGGCCCCGTGAAACCTGCGTCGGGGCGGGCGGTAGAGGCATGGAATTGGCGGTATAGGGGTTGTCGCTCTGGCAGGCGGTCACACCCAGGCACAGCGCTAGCAGACAAAAACGGCGACTCATTGCATCCTCCGTATTCAGACCGGACGGCAGATCCAGTGCAGGTAACGTCCCAGTCCGGCAAAACCGGGATGGCGACGGTGGGCCAGTTCCATTTCCAGCAGGTCCGCCAGGGTGGCGCGGGCCTGGAATTCAACCGGCATGTAGTCGTGGAAAACCCGCACGCCACTCTGGGTTTCGACCCGCCACAGACCTTCAAGTTGCGCCGCCAACTCGCGCGGATCAAGGGGTTGCTGCGGGGTCAGGCTCTGCTTTTCACCGGCCATGTCGTTCTTGCGCATCTTGCGGAAATGGCCCTTGAGCAAGTTGCGGTAGATCAGCGCATCGCGGTTGTAGAAGGCCAGGGACAGCCAGCCATCCGGCTTGCACAGCTGGTGCAGCACCGGCAGGATCGCATGGGGCTCGGCGAGCCATTCGAGCACGGCGTGACAGAGCACCAGGTCATAGGGCTCGGTGAGCTGGCCGAGCAGTTCCTGCCACGGAGCCTGGATAAAGGTCGCGTTTTGCCCGGCGTCGGCAAAGCGCTGGCGTGCGCCCTCGAGCATCGGTTCGGCGGGTTCGGCGAGGGTCACCTGATGACCGCGTTCGGCCAGCCACAACGACATATGACCCAGGCCCGCGCCGATATCCAGCACTCGCAACGGGCGCTGCGGCAGGCTCTCGGTCAGGTCGGCCTGGAGCACGGCGAGGCGGATCGCGCCCTTGGCCCCACCGTAGATCTTCTCGGCGAAGCGGGTCGCCAGTTGGTCGAAATGACGGTCGCTCATTGGGCGAAACGCCGTTCGCTGTCGGCCAGCTTGGCGCGAACCACTTCGTTCATGTCCAGGCCCAGTTCGCTGCACAGCAGGAGCAGGTAAAGGACGATATCGCCGACTTCCTGCCCGGCATGGGCGAGCTTTTCCGGCGGCAGTTGGCGCGATTGATCCTCGCTGAGCCACTGGAAAATTTCCACCAGTTCGGCCATCTCCACGCTGGCGGCCATGGCCAGGTTTTTCGGGCTGTGGAAGGTTTTCCAGTCGTTGCGATCGCGGATGCCGTGCAGGCGTTGGGTCAGTTCGTCGAGGTTCATGCGGGTGTTCTCCTTCAAGGCGTCTAGCTTCCGGTGGATGAGAACGGGAAGCAAGGGCCTTGCTGTAGGGATAACACCTGGAGCAGATGAAATATTCGTCAGGGCGGGTAGGCGAGCGGTGCTTAGCCGCGATCAGCGGCACCTTCCACGACGTTTGTGGAGCCGATGAAGTTCTTCTCGTTGCTGACGGATCGTTACGAGCACACTGCGCATTTCGCGGTGGCGCTTGCTATTGAGGGCTAGCAAGCTCAGCAGTGGAAAAACTATCCCTGTTATGTAGGAAATGAAATGAGGTTTATTGCCAGTAAGCGATAGTACCAAAAACAAGCAAAGCACATTCAACGTGACAATGCCCCATATTGCCCTGGGACGCCCACGTACCACCAGATAATTGAGTATCGTCAGTGTCGTCGACGCAGAGATCGCCACAATTATCGTATACCTGCCGCGCTCGGGATAACCTCTAAAGTAAGTGCTCGCCATCAGGGATATAGTGCATGCCGCCGAGAACACGCTAAGAAAAAATGAGCATAAAAAAATTTTGAAATAGCGCGCCATAAATGCTTTGAATTTCTTGCGCTCAAAATCAAGATCCATCATTGGATTCATAAAGTACCCCATTGCAATGGCTTTAATGTTTCCCGAATGAGCACTGCCAGCCAAACTCAGAGCAGCGCCAACAGCATCCTTTATTTGCGTGAGCGTCGCATGTTGCAATTGATCATTGGTATGGCGCTTTGGAAACTCCATCAACCGTTGCTTAAGTTTCAACTGCTTTGCAGTCAAACTGGGATGCCGAATGGACAGTAGCTCGCGGGTTAATGACTTTTGCTGCTGTCGGGAAAGCCCCCTCGAAAGCTCATACCAATTTCTACCCGTCGCCGCTTTTCGAGCCTGTAGCAACCTGACTGTCGCTACCCCCGAGATACCTGCACCGAGCAACGAAATAGCGTCCAGAAGGGGCATCATGTATCGATACCAGTCCTCGCGATCCATCTCATCGTTCAAAACAGGATCGCTGGCTTCGTTATAAGCCCTGACGCCACTCACGATACATTGCGCTGAACTCGCCGCTACAACAGCTAGCCCAATTTTCGAGACGATCAGGCTCGTGCCAGCACTGAACGGGACGAATACCGTCCCACTGAATGCAGTAATCCATCCCAAGATGGCGCTGCTACAAGCCAAGCCCGCACTCACCGCCTCGGCGACTAGTCGCGATTCCCGCGGCTGTGTCTCCAAGATCCGTACAAACTCCAACGGTGCCATGTGCCTGGGCGCTTCACGCAATACGACCTTTTTCGGCACAATGCTACAAATAACCCGGAACTCCCGCAGCGTCACCACAGTGAAGTCACTCTCGATATAAACCACCCCCGCACCGGCTATCGCCGGATCCGCATCGATGGCACGGAACAGACGCGGTAGATCGACCTTGCCCTCCACACGTTGACGAGTATTGTTGTGCGCACTGGGCACGCCGCTTTTCAATAACTCGGAAATCATCCCGGTCACTCCCTAACCTGTTATCACGGTCTTGGAGCATAGGCAGCCCTATCAACTGAAAATGTAGGACTCGCGAGTTAATAATGCAGGCCTATTCTCTTTTGCTGTTCAACGCCTTGATCCAGGCAAGCCTCCGCGAAGAAAGTGCCTTCCGACGCCAATCCGGCGTGAATCAACGACAAGGAGCGTGTATGGCAACCGATATGTTTTTGAAGCTGGGTGATATCAAGGGCGAGTCCAAGGATCAGCAGCATCGGGACGAAATCGAAATAAAATCGATTCAATGGGGCATGAGCCAATCCGGCTCTATGCATACCGGCAGCGGCGGAGGGGCCGGCAAGGTCAGTATCAACAACCTGTCCTTCGGTAAGTCCATGGACAAGTCATCGCCCAACTTGATGGCGGCCTGCTCCAGCGGCAAGCATTATTCCGAGGCGACACTCACGATACGCAAGGCCGGCGGCACCAGTCCGGTGGAATACCTAGTGATCACCCTGAAGGAAGTGATGGTGGCGTCCTATGGAACCGACGGGACTCAAGACAGCGACATTCTGCAGGAGGATGTATCGCTGAATTTCGCCAAGGTCGAGGTCAGCTACCAGCCGCAAAAAGCCGATGGCGGCAAGGACGGCGGCGCTATCAAGTACGGCTGGAATATTCGTGAGAACGTAAAAATTTAACAGCCGTTGGCCACGTTGCAGGGCCTCTTTGGGAGAGCCGAATTCCTGATCACCGATCTCATTTTCAGATGCAGTGGATGGGCCTGTCGATCATGTCCTTTCCAGCGCGCATGCGTTCGCTGCCATAGGAATGCAAATCCACGATCGAAGCATGGGTGTTGATGAAGAGAATATGACGGTTAGTGCAGGTCGGAGTTAGCGGTATGTAGCCCATCTGAAATTCCTTCTCGGTGGAGCTGACACCTTTCGCGGCCAAGCGAAGACGGGTGGCAGCTGTACGCGGGTTGGCCGACCGGGGAAAAGGACCCGGCACACCCGAAGGTGTCCCACGCACAGCCGCCATAACACGAATGTGCGAGCACAAAAAAAGCGTCTGCAATATAGAGGGTAGGGGATGCGACGTTCCGATGAGAGAGGTCTGTCAGGCGATAGGTCGCCAACGACCGCTCAGATGTTCCAGTCCCTTGGCGCCGGACAATTTGAACGCGCCGTTCGAGCCCGGCGCACTGGTCCACAGGCCGACTTCACCGGGCAGGCGCACCGGTCTTCTGAACGCCACCTCGATCTCGATATTCGCGCTCGGCAGGTGCTCGTGCAGGGCCGCGAGGATCCGGGCCTTGTTCCACAAGCCATGGGCGATGGGCCGCGGGAAACCGAACAGGCGGGCGCTCAGGGCCGTCAGGTGGATCGGGTTGTAGTCGCCGGAAACCCTGGCGTAGCGCCGACCGATATCGACCGGAACCTGCCAGTGCGTCAGCTCGGTCAAGGGCGGGGCTGAGGCCTTGGTTTTCCGCGCGGGCCTGGTCTCCAGGCTGACGCCCCGGCAGAGCAGCCGGCTTTCGGCTTCCCAGAGCGGCCCGAGGGCATCGTCGATCTCGGTGAGCAGATCGAAGGTCACGCCCTGGACATGGGGCTGCAGGTTACGCACCTGCACGCCGATCCGTAGATGACTCATGCCGCCCAAGGGGCGCAGCAGGCTGATACGATTGTTCAGGTGCACCAGGCCCGGCAGCGGAAAGGGGAACTCCTTGGCTGTCAGCAACTGCAGTTGCAGGGGCAACGCCAGCACATGGGGATAGGTCGCCGGCATCGGGCTGTCTTCGGCAAAGCCGCAGACCCGACGATAGGCGGCCAGGCGCCGCTCATCGACGGTCACCCAACTGCGTAGCCCCTGGTCCGGCAAGTGTTGGCCCGCGATGATGCGTCGTGTCGCGGCGCGCAGGTAAAGCGCGGGCAAGCTGGGCGCGGCGGTCAGGTATTGCCAGTTCACGGGCATGAGCAGTCGCTTTGTTTGTGGGAAAAGACTTTCAGGTTTATAGGCTATATCTCGCACAGGATAGGGCTTATTCGTTGCTCCGTGTTGCTTTGGTGCTAGGAGCGAACCACTGTCGGGCGCTGATGGCCTGCTGGCATTGTCAGAAACGATGGCTTGGCCTAAGGTCGCAGTCTGAAAGCTGTCTTGCGACATAAGGTCTATTCATGCCGACTAACGGACAACGTGGTCCCCAACGACAGATTCCCGCGCTGGCATCCCTGCCGCGCCCGCTGTACGCCCGTGCCGAGAGCCTGAGCGCCGGCTCTTGGACGCCGCGTCATCGCCATGACTGGGTGCAGTTTTCCTATGCCATCAGCGGAGTGCTGGGGGTGCACACCACCGAGGGCAGCTTCTTTGCGCCGCCGCAATGGGGTGTGTGGATTCCGGCGGGGCTGGAGCATGAGGTGGTGACTTCGATGCGTGCGGAAATGCGCAGCCTGTATGTGCGCCGCGAGGATTGCCAGTGGGCGCCGGCGCGCTGCCGGGTGCTGGAGGTGACGCCGCTGGCCCGGGAGTTGATCAAGAGCTTCTGCCTGTTGCCGGCCGATTATCCCGAGGAGGGGGGCAGCGAAGGACGCCTGGTGCAGGTGTTGCTGGATCAGTTGGCGGGGTTGCCGGAGGTGGGGTTCTCGCTACCGCTGCCGCGCCATTCGCGGTTGCTCGACTTGTGCAACGAGTTGATTGAAAACCCGGAGCTGGGGGTGACCCTGGGGCAGTGGGCCGAGCGCCTGGGCATGTCGGAAAAAACCTTGATGCGACTGTTTCAGCGTGAGACCGGATTGAGTTTTCGGGGCTGGCGCCAGCGTGCGCGATTGCTCTCGTCGCTGGGGACCCTGGAGGCGGGTGACAGCGTGACCCGGGCCGCGCTGTCCTGTGGTTATGACTCGACGTCGGCGTTTATCGCCGCGTTCAAGGGGTTGTTCGGTTATACGCCGGGGGAGCTGTTTCGCCACTGAGTACCGCAACAGACTCAAGAACACCACCCACCTGTAGGAGCAGGGCTTGCCCGCGAAGCTTTTGGCGGCCTCAAGGGGCTCTTCGCTGGCAAGCCAGGCTCCTACAGGCTATGCGGCATGCTCAAGATCTGATCAGGTCCGGAACCGCTTGACCAAGGCATCCAGCTCGCTGGACAGCCCCGCCAACCCCTGGGAGTCGAGTCGCGCCGAGTTCGCCAGTTCCGCCACCAACTGCGCATCGCCATGGATCTGGCTGATGTGCCGGTTGATGTCTTCGGCCACATGGTGCTGCTCTTCCGCCGCGGTGGCGATCTGGGTGTTCATGTCGCGGATCACGTCCACCGACTCGCGGATCTGCCCGAAACTGGTGCGCGCCAGGCCGATGCGGTTCACCGACTCCTGCGACACCTCAAGGCTGGCATGCATCTGTTGGGCGACCTGGCTGGTGCGCTTGGCCAGGTTACCCAGCAGGCCGTCGATCTCCGCCGTGGAGTCGGCGGTGCGCTTGGCCAGGGCCCGCACTTCGTCGGCGACCACCGCAAAACCACGGCCTTGCTCACCGGCCCGGGCCGCTTCGATGGCGGCGTTGAGCGCCAGCAGGTTGGTCTGTTCGGCAATCGAGCGAATGGTGCCGAGAATCGACTGGATATTGTTGCTGTCGGTTTCCAATTGCTGCATCGATTGGGCCGACTGGGAAATTTCATGGCTCAACTGGTCGACGCTGCTCACCGCCGCATCGATCTGCTGCTGGCCTTCACGGGCCTGGCGCTGGCCGCTGTCGGCCGATTCGGCGGCCTGGCTGCAGGAGCGGGCGACTTCGTTGGCGGTGGCAACCATCTCGTGGAAGGCCGTCGACACCATGTCCACCGCTTCGCGCTGGCGCCCGGCGGCGTCGGCCATGTCCCCGGAGACCCGGGTGGAATTACGCGACGAGTCGAGAATCTTGTTGGCCGACTGGCCGATGTGCTGGATCAGGCTGCGGATCGCGCCGAGGAACTGGTTGAACCAGTTCGCCAGTTGCGCGGTTTCGTCGCTGCCACGGATCTGCAGGTTCTGGGTCAGGTCGCCTTCGCCCTGGGCGATGCCTTCCAGGCCGCTGGCCACGCTGCGGATCGGCCGGACGATGACGCTGGCGAAGCTGGCGCCGACAATCGCGAAGATCACTGCGAGCACGGCGGCGATGATCGCCACCAGCCAGGTCAGCTGGTTGGCCGAAGCCATCACTTCGCTCTGCTTGATCAGGCCGATAAAGGTCCAGCCCAACTGCTCCGATGGCCAGACATTGGCCATGTAGTGTTCGCCGTTGATATCGACTTCCACCAGGCCTTTGCCGGCTTTGGCCAGGTCGGCGTAACCGCCACCGAGACTGCCCAGGGCCTTGAAGTTGTGCTCAGGCTGCTTGGGGTCCACCAGCAGGTTGCCGCTGCTCTCCATCAACATCAGGTAGCCGCTTTCACCGAGCTTGATCTGCTTGACGATCTCGGTCAGTTGCTTGAGGGTCACGTCGACACCGACGACACCCCCCTGGGAGCCCAGCTTGTTGTCCACGGTGCGCACGGTGCCGATCATCACGGCGTCGTCGGCGGCCCAGTAGTAGGCGGAGGTCCGCAGGGTCTTGCCGGGATTGGCGATCGCGGTCTTGTACCAGGGACGGACACGGGGGTCGTAGCTGGCCAGTTTCGGGTCGGCTGGCGTGGAGACGTAGCCACCGTTGCCAACGCCGTAGGACACGTAGGAATAAGCCGGATGGGCCAGTCTCATGCCCTCAAGCAGGTCGTAGATCTGTTTGTCCTGCTCGTTAAGGGGCGTTTGCGCGGCATCGGCGCTCACGTAGCTCTTGAGCGCGCCATCGGAATTTTTTATCAGCGGCTGGTTCGTCAGGTATTCGACGTTCTGGCTGACGCCGTCAAAAAACAGTTGCATGGCGTTGCTGACCTGGCGGATCTCCCGGCCACTGCCATCGACAAAGTTACTGCGGGCTTCACTGCGCAGGTTCAGTACCACCAGGGTGGCCACCAGCACCACCGGCAAACAGGCGACGATTGCAAACGCCCAGGTCAATTTCTGCTTGATATTCATCCGCGCTCCAGATTTTTCTTGTAGACCCCAGACGTGCTGATCACGTGTGGTCGGTATAGGGCAGCTGTGAAAGTGGTGCTGAAAATCCGTTTCGCTGGCGGCGTAATGATTGTCCGACAAAAACGCCTTTGTCCTAGAGCGCTTCGGCTGGTGCGGAAAAAAGTTGAGGTACAGGACGAATATTCTGATTTTTTCTGAGCATCAGGCTGTCGGCCGTGGTCGGAAGCGACAAGGTGCTGCGTGAACAATAGCTTGATAATCGTCAGCTATTCTTTGGAATCGCGGCTTTCATCTGGCGGATTCGTCGGAATAATCTGGCACATTGAGTGCATTGGAGAGTATTCGAGGTCGGCATCCTCTCCCCGCTGTGAGAGGATTGCCGTATAACGAGTGACATTCGCGTGTTTGGCAATAAAGGACCCACAATAAAAGCTGATGAAGACTCCAAAACGCATTGAACCCCTGATCGAGGACGGTCTGGTCGACGAGGTGCTGCGCCCACTCATGAGTGGTAAAGAGGCAGCGGTTTATGTGGTGCGCTGTGGCAACGAGCTACGTTGCGCCAAGGTCTACAAGGAGGCGAATAAACGAAGTTTTCGTCAGGCGGCCGAGTATCAGGAAGGCCGCAAGGTGCGTAACAGCCGGCAGGCACGCGCCATGGCCAAGGGGTCCAAGTTCGGTCGCAAGGAGACCGAGGACGCCTGGCAGAACGCGGAGGTGGCGGCGTTGTTCCGTCTGGCCAGTGCTGGCGTACGGGTGCCCAAGCCGTTCGACTTCCTGGAAGGCGTGCTGTTGATGGAGTTGGTGGCGGACGAGTACGGCGATGCCGCGCCACGGCTCAACGATGTGGTGCTGGAGCCGGATCAGGCGCGCGAGTATCACGCGTTCCTGATTTCCCAGATCGTGCTGATGTTGTGTACCGGTCTGGTGCACGGTGACCTGTCGGAGTTCAACGTGCTGTTGACGCCACAGGGTCCGGTGATCATCGACCTGCCCCAGGCGGTGGATGCGGCGGGCAACAACCATGCCTTCAGCATGCTGGAGCGGGACGTCGGCAACATGGCATCGTACTTCGGGCGTTTCGCTCCGGAGCTCCGGGACACCCGTTATGCCAAGGAAATGTGGGCGTTGTTCGAAGCCGGCACCTTGCATCCGGGCAGCATTCTGACGGGTGAGTTCGACGATCCGGAAGAACTGGCGGATGTCGGCAGCGTGATGCGCGAGATCGAAGCGGCCCGTTTCGAGGAGGAGCGCCGGCAGGCGATCCGCGCGGCGGATGACAAGCCGCCGAGCAAGGCTGAAGAGCCGCCTCCGCCGTGGATGCAGCAGTAAGGGTGTAAAGAAAAAATCCGGCCTTGGCCGGATTTTTTTATGGGCAGCAGCCTCCCGATGCCAGGTCCTTGAGGATCGGGCAGTCGGGTCGATGATCGCCGTGGCAGTGCTCCACCAGGTCCTGCAAGGTGTCGCGCAGGCTGGCCAGTTCCTCGATCTTGCGGCTCAATTCCTCGATATGCTGGCGGGCCAGGGCCTTGACGTCGGCGCTGGCGCGCTGGCGGTCCTGCCAGAGGGTCAGCAGCTTGCCGACCTCTTCCAGGGAGAACCCCAGGTCCCGGGACCGTTTGATAAAGGCCAGGGTGTGCAAGTCCTGCGCACTGTACAAACGGTAGCCGCTGTCCGTGCGGTTGGCGGCCTTGAGCAGGCCGATGGACTCGTAGTAACGGATCATCTTCGCGCTCAGGCCACTCTGGCGGGCTGCTTCGCCGATATTCATGACAACTCCTTCAGTCGAGGTCTTTGGGTTTCCAGGTCTTGAGCAGCAACGCATTGCTTACCACGCTGACACTGGACAAGGCCATGGCCGCACCGGCCAGTACCGGGTTGAGCAGGCCGAAGGCGGCCAGGGGAATGCCGATCAGGTTATAGACGAAGGCCCAGAACAGATTCTGGCGGATCTTCGCGTAGGTCTTGCGGCTGATCTCCAGGGCCGCCGGCACCAGTCGCGGATCACCACGCATCAGGGTGATGCCCGCCGCATGCATGGCGACATCGGTGCCGCCACCCATGGCAATGCCGATATCGGCGGCGGCCAGCGCCGGGGCGTCGTTGATACCATCGCCGACCATCGCCACCACGCCGTTGCGCTTCAACTCGACGATGATGGCGGCCTTGTCCGCCGGCAGCACCTGGGCGTGAACATCGTCGATGCCCAGGGCCTCGGCGACCACCCTGGCGCTGCCACGGTTGTCGCCGGTCAGCAGGTGGCTGCTGATCTGCCGGGCCTTGAGCTGTTCGATGGCTTGCAGGGCGCCGTGCTTGAGGGTGTCGCCGAAGGCGAACAGGCCGAGCACCCGTGGTTGCGGGCTTTGCTCGATCAACCAGGACAAGGTCCGGCCTTCGGTTTCCCAGGCACTCGCCGACTCGGCCAATGCGCCTGCACTCAGGCCGCTTTCGTCGAGCAGACGCTGATTGCCCAGGGCCAGGGCGCGTTCGCCGAGACGCCCGGCAATGCCGCGTCCACTCAGCGCGCGGCTGTCACTGACATTCTCCAGGGCCAGGCCACGTTCCGTGCAGGCGTCCAGCACCGCCTTGGCCAGGGGGTGTTCGCTGCCACGCTGGAGGGCACCGGCCAGTTGCAGCACGCTGTCGTCGTCACCTTCCGCTGTGATCAGGTGGGCGATGCGCGGCGCGCCGGATGTGAGGGTGCCGGTCTTGTCGAAGACCACGGCGCTGACTTCATGGGCGCGCTCCAGTGCCTCGGCGTCCTTGATCAGGATGCCGTGGCGCGCGGCCACGCCGGTGCCGGCCATGATCGCCGTCGGCGTTGCCAGGCCCAGGGCACACGGACAGGCAATCACCAGCACCGCCACCGCATTGATCAGCGCGATCTCCAGCGGCGCGCCGTGCAGCCACCAGCCGATCAGCGTCGCCAGGGCCAGCAGCAGGACAGTCGGGACAAACACCTGGCTGACCTTGTCCACCAGTTTCTGGATCGGCGCCTTGCCGGCCTGGGCGTCTTCCACCAGGCGAATGATCCGTGCCAGAACGGTTTCGGCGCCCAGCGCGCGGGTTTTCACCAGCAGCCGACCTTCGCCGTTGATGGCCCCGCCAGTGACCGGGTCGCCGGGCTGCTTGGGCACCGGCAGGCTTTCTCCGCTGATCAGCGCTTCATCGGCGTGGCTGCGGCCTTCGACCACCTCGCCGTCCACCGGAAAGCGTTCGCCGGGTTTGACCAGCACCAGGTCGTCGAGGCGCAGGGCACTGATGGCAACGTCCTGCTCACGGCCATCGACCACCTGGATCGCCCGCTCCGGACGCAAGGCTTCCAGGGCGCGGATGGCGCTGGCGGTCTGGCGCTTGGCGCGGCTTTCCAGGTATTTGCCCAGCAGTACCAGGGCGATTACCACCGCCGAGGCTTCGAAGTACAGATGGGGCATGCTGCCGGGGGCGGCGTTGGCCCATTGATACAGGCTCAGGCCATAACCGGCGCTGGTGCCAAGGGCGACCAGCAGGTCCATATTGCCGGCCCCGGCCTTGACGGCTTTCCAGGCGGCGACATAGAAGCGTGCGCCGAAGATGAACTGCACCGGAGTGGCCAGGGCCCATTGCAGCCAGGCCGGGAGCATCCAGTGGTAACCCAGCGGCTGGGCCAGCATCGGCACCACCAGCGGCAGGGCTAAAGCGATCGCCAGCAGCAGGGACAGGCGTTCTCGGTGCAGGCGGCGTTGCTGACCCTGGGCGACAGCAGCTTCGCTTTGGCGCAGGCTGGCACTGTAGCCGGCGTCGCTGACCGCGGCGATCAGCACGGCGGGATCGACCTGGCCGAGCAGGTCCAGATGGGCCCGTTCGCTGGCCAGGTTGACGCTGACGTTCTGCACGCCGGGCACTTTGGTCAAGGCGCGTTCGACCCGGCCGGCGCAGGAGGCGCAGGTCATGCCGCCGATCTCCAGTTCCAGGCTGTGGGTGGGGACGCTGTAGCCGGCCTGTTCGATGGCACTGAGCAGCGCCGGCAGGCTATCGGCCGGGGCCTGGACGCGGGCCTGTTCGGTGGCGAGGTTGACGCTGACGGCACTGGCGCCGGCGACCTTGCTCAGGGCGCGCTCGACACGGCCGGCGCAACTGGCACAGGTCATGCCGGCGATCGGCAGGTCGAAGAGGGTGGAGGCGAGCATGGGCAATACTCCTGGAGAAGTTGCCCCAAGGATCAACCTTGCCCCCTTGGCAAGGTCAAGCCCTTAATCGTAACCCAGCGGCGCCTGTTTCAGGCGCAGGCCTTCCGGGCCGCCGACGATGGCGAATTTGCGCACATCGCCGCCGTTGAGCTTGATCACCTGTTCGGGGGTGGTCAGCATGCCGGCTTCGCAGCCTGGGGTCTGTCCGGGCAGGAATTTCAAGCGGATCGAGACATTGCCTGGCGGCAGGTTGAAGGAGGTGGACTGTTCCTGGAACAGCCGGGCGGACAGCTGATCCTGGAGATAGATGCCGATCTCGCAAGAGGTGGAGACTTCCAGGCGCTCGCGAGAAATGATCAGTACGGCGTAGTTCTCTCCGGCTGCGCTGGCGAAAGGACTCGCACCGAAAATACTGAGAAGGCCGAACAGGCTGAATGCTGACCAGCGCATGGCTGAATCTCCTACGGTTTGATCGTCGATGCCGAAGCTTGGCGCAGGCTCGCGTTAAATGCCAGCCCGGCAGTGTCATCAGGAACTTGACCTTGCCACCGTGGCAAGCTTGAGACTGCAAGCATTCCCCCATGAAAGGAGCTGTGTCATGCAAGTCTTCAATGTCCAGGGTATGTCCTGCGGTCACTGTGTACGGGCCATTACCCAGGCGGTCCAGGCCCGCGATCCGGCGGCCGATGTGCGGGTCGACCTGGCGGCGAAGGAAGTCGGCGTCAGCAGCAGTCGGTTGTCGGCGGAGGACGTGCTCAGCGCCATCGGCGAAGAGGGTTATGAGGCGAAGCTGGCCAACTGACGCACCAGGTTTTTTAATAGTTAGCGACCTATCAGATTGTCCAAGGCCTCCTCGCGCCGCTAGACTAGCGACCCGCGCCGATCCTCCCTGGACACCTGATGAACCTGCGAACCATCCTGATTCTTGGCGCCCTGAGCGCTTTTGCGCCCTTGGCGATCGACTTCTACCTGCCGGGCTTTCCGGCCATGGCCACGGCCTTCGGCACCGATGAAAAACATATCCAGCTGACCCTGGCGGTGTATTTCCTCGGTCTCTCCATCGGCCAGTTGGCCTATGGGCCGGTAGCCGATCGCTTCGGTCGGCGGCTGCCATTGCTGGTGGGGGTGGCGCTGTTCACCGTCGCGTCCCTGGCCTGCTCTTTCGCCCCGAGCCTGGACTGGCTGATCGCCGCGCGTTTCGTCCAGGCCCTGGGTGGCTGTGCCGGGATGGTGATTTCCCGGGCGGTGGTGAGCGACAAATGCGACGCGGTGGGTTCGGCCAAGGTCTTCTCACAGCTGATGCTGGTGGTGGGACTGGCACCGATCCTGGCGCCGATGCTCGGCGGCGTGCTGGTCAACCTCTATGGCTGGCATTCGATCTTTCTCGCCCTGACGATCTTCAGTGCCCTGGCGGCCATCGCCGTGATCCTTGGCCTGCCTGAGAGCCTGCCGGCCAATCAGCCGCGTCCACCGTTGTCGGGTGCGTTGCGCCAATACGGCCGCTTGCTGGGCGACCGCCTGTTCCTCGGCCATGCCCTGACCGGCGGCATCGCGATTGCCGGGATGTTTGCCTATATCGCCGGCTCGCCGTTCGTGTTCATCAAGCTTTATGGTGTGCCGGCCGAGCACTACGGCTGGTTGTTCGGCACCAACGCCGCGGGTTTTATCCTGACCGCACAGGTCAACGCGCGTCTGCTGGCCAAACGCGGCCCGGCTTTTCTGCTGGTACGCGCGGTGTGGGTCTACCTGGCAGCCGGCCTGACGCTGCTGGCGATCAGCAGCCTGCACCCGCAACAGCTGTGGCCGATGCTGGTGCCGTTGTTCATTTGTATTTCCAGCCTGGGCTGCATTTTGCCCAACGCCTCGGCCTGCGCCATGAGCGGCCAGGGCGCGCGCGCCGGCAGCGCCTCGGCGACGCTGGGTTGCCTGCAATTCGGCGTGGCAGCAGCGGCGGCGTCATTGGTCGGTGTGTTACACGATGGCAGCGCCGTGCCGATGGCCCTGGTCATCAGCTTGTGCGGTGTGCTGGTGGTCACGCTGGCCACGTCGACTCGCCGCGTACACAACGCGCGAGTCATCCAGGGCTAGGTTCCCGACGCGGGATTAGCCGACGGCGCGTTGCCGGTGTTCGGGGAAAGCGTGGGGGGCCTGCAGCCTGCTTTGCAGGGTGGTGACAAAGGCTCGGGCTTCAGCTTCGCTACGGAAGGTCACCACGTGCTGGTCCAGACGGACCTGCCATTGATTGCCGTGGGGCCTGGTCAGTTCTTTGAGCAGTATATTCATTGCGCACTTCCTCCTGTTGGTAACGGCTCATTCTCTGTTTCTTGAAAATGACTGCGATAAAACCAAAACAGCAGTGAGGGTACGATTGTAGCGCTGATTTCCTGCTTGCAGATGACCAGGCTCAATCATCTGACTGGTGGTTGCTCAGAACCCTTCCAGCACGATCTTGCCCTTGGCCTTGCCGCTTTCCAGAAACTCATGGGCACGGCGCAGGTTGGTGGCATTGATCGGGCCGAAGTGCTCGCCCACCGTGGTTTTCAACACACCGGCATCGATCAGCTCGGCGACGCGGTTGAGCAGGTTGTGCTGTTCGATCATGTCGTCGGTCTCGAACATCGAGCGGGTGTACATGAACTCCCAGTGCAACGACAGGCTCTTGCGCTTGAGCTTGCTGATGTCGAGGCCTTTCGGGTCGTCGATCAGCGCCAGCTTGCCCTGGGGCTTGAGGGCTTCGACCAGTTGATCGAGGTGGCTGTCGGTCTGGGTCAGGCTGGCGACATGGGTCACCTGCGCCTGGCCATGGGCCTTGAGTTCTTCGCTCAACGGCCGGCTGTGATCGATCACCAGATCGGCGCCCAGCGCGGTTACCCAGTCCTTGGTTTCGGCTCGCGAAGCGGTGCCGATGACTTTCAGGCCGGTCAATTGGCTGGCGAGCTGGGTCAGGATCGAACCGACGCCACCGGCCGCACCGACGATCAGCAGGCTCTGGCCCTGATCGGCCTTGTTCTCGGCGATCTGCAGGCGCTCGAACAACAGCTCCCAGGCGGTGATGGCGGTCAGCGGCAAGGCGGCGGCTTCGGCAAAGCCCAGGCTTTTCGGCTTGTGCCCGACGATGCGCTCATCCACTACGTGCAACTCGCTGTTGCCACCGGGACGGGTCAGGGAGCCCGCATAGAAAACCGGGTCGCCGACCTTGAACAGGCTGACGTTGCTGCCCACCGCCTTGACCACACCGGCTACATCCCAGCCGAGCACCTTGGCCTCGCCGTTTTCCGGCGGCATGAATTGACGGACCTTGGTGTCCACCGGATTGACGGAGATCGCCTTGACCTCCACCAGCAGGTCACGGGGGCCGGCGACCGGGGCGGGCAGCTCGATGTCTTGCAGGGACAGCGGGTCGGTGACGGGCAGGGACGCGTAGAAGGCAATGGCTTTCATGGGAAAACTCCAGAGGGCAGTGATTTCGATGGCGTCATGATTGGCTATTTCACTTGAAGATAAAACCGGCTAAAACAGCAGGCTCTTTCAATATTTTTTTGATAATGCCGAGGCTGCCATGCTGCGTTTCGATGACTTGCAGTTGTTTGTCCGTGCCGCTGACCTGGGCAGCCTGTCGGCGGCGGCGCGGGTCATGGACATGTCGGCGGCGGTGGCCAGCGCGGCCTTGAAGCGCATCGAGCAGCAACTGGGCGCGCGCCTGCTGGCGCGCTCGACCCGCAGCCTGAGGCTGACGGCCGAAGGCGAGGGCTTTCTTGAATATGCCCGGGGCGCGTTGAGCCAACTCGATGAGGGGCGCCGGCTGCTGGCCCGCGGCCAGGACCAGGTCAGCGGCGTCTTGCAGTTGTCCGCGCCCTCGGACTTCGGGCGCAACCTGCTGCTGCCCTGGCTGGACGAGTTCCAGCGCGAGCATCCGCAACTGACCGTACGCCTGCTGCTGGGCGACCGCATCGCCGATCTGTTCCGCCAGCCGGTGGACATTGCCTTGCGTTATGGCGAGCCGGAGGACTCCAGCCTGGTGGCGCTGCCAGTCGCCCCGGACAACCGCCGGGTGCTGTGCGCGGCACCGGGTTATCTGGCGCGGCACGGCGAACCCCGCACCTTGGCGCAACTGGCGCAGCACAACTGCCTGCTCTACATGCTGAGCAGCCGGGTGCATGACCATTGGAGTTTTCACGACGGCAAGCGCGAAGTCGGCCTGACCGTCAGCGGCGACCGCTTCAGCGACGATGCCGATGTGGTCCGGCGCTGGGCCGTGGCCGGGGTCGGTATCGCCTACAAATCCTGGCTGGATGTGTCGGCTGATGTTCTCGCTGGACGCTTGCAAGTGCTGTTGCCGGAGTTGCGCTGTGAGCGCGCTCCGCTGAATTTGTTGTGCGCCCATCGCGCCCAATTGAGTAAGCCGGTGAACCTGTTGCGCGAGATGCTGAGCCGGCGTTGCGCGCAGCTCGGGCGCCTGGCGCCGGTTTCCCGGTCATGAGACAGGCAAATCCTGAAGAGGTTCTGTTACAACCCGTTCAGGAATAAAGGTCGGCTCCGCGCACATTGTGGTTTAGGCTGAATACATTGGATCCAATATCCTTTCGGCGGATGACGCATTTTGTTTCATTCGCCGCCGTTGATTGCCAAACGACGAAAAAATCGCCCACTTTTTGGCATTTTCGCGTCTTGGCTTGGGCGGGATTACTCCTCAGTATGCCCCGTGTGCGTTCGATCAGTGTTTCAACAGGGAGTGAAGACATGGAATATGCACCTTGCGTCAGTCAGATTGCCACGTTGCTTGCGGACCCCAAGCGCAGTGCAATGATGTGGGCGTTGTTGGATGGCAGCGCCCGGGCTGCCGATGAGTTGGCTTTATCCACGGGCCTGTCGCTGTCCTCGGCCAGCGCCCATCTGGCGCGCCTGAGTTCAGGCGGCCTGGTCCGTATCGAGGAGCGCGGGCGCAAGCGCTTCTTCCGCCTCGCCGCCCCGGAAGTCGGCACGGCGGTGCAAGCCTTGGCGAGTGCTTCATTGGCCAGTGCACCGCTGGCGATGGCGCATGCGGTCAAGGCCCTGGCCCCCGACGCCGATGCCTTGCGGCATGCCCGGGTGTGCCACGATCATCTGGGTGGTGAGTTGGCCTGCGAGCTGTACCAGCGCTTGCTGGGAGCGGGTTGGGTCGAACAGCAGGAACTACGCTTGCGGGTCACCAGCAAGGGCGCGGCACGCCTGGCCGAGCGCGGCCTCTACATCCAGGCATTGGCCCATGGGCAGCGTGAAATCGCCTGTGTCTGCCACGACCTGCACCGTCGCCCGCACCTGGGTGGCGCGCTGGGCGCCGGGCTGCTGCAACTGTTCCTGCAATCCGGTTGGCTGGCCTCGCGGGAAGACTCCCGGGCCTTGCAGGTGTCCGTGCTCGGGCAGCGGCAGATCGACAGGCTGGCCAGTGAAATCGAGCTCGAATTGGCCGGCTGAGCCCCGGTGGCCTGCCGCACGGATGCGGCGGGCGTCGCTCAAGACTGCGAACAGGTCGCATCCAGAAACAAGCCCTCCTGACGATACCGCACACTCGATCGAAGATTCGAATCGAGGGATATCCCATGGAAGCTCAAGGCTACAGCGCGGCGGAACGACTGGAACGCTTGCCCATCAGCGGCTATCACCGGCTGATTTTCATCATCATTGCCCTGGCGTTCTTCTTCGACTCCATGGACCTGGCGATGATGACTTTCCTGCTCGGCTCGATCAAAGCCGAGTTCGCCCTCAGTAGCGCCCAGGCCGGTCTGCTGGCCAGCTCGAGTTTCTTCGGCATGGTGGTCGGGGCTTCATTGTCGGGCATGCTCGCCGACCGTTTCGGACGCAAACCGGTGTTCCAGTGGAGCATCGTGCTCTGGGGCCTGGCCAGCTACCTGTGTTCCACCGCGCAGACCGTCGAGACCCTGACGTTGTTTCGCATCTTGCTGGGGTTCGGCATGGGCATGGAGTTTCCGATTGCCCAGTCGATGCTCTCGGAACTGATCCCGGCCAAGCACCGCGGACGTTATATCGCGCTGATGGACGGCTTCTGGCCCCTCGGTTTTGTCGCGGCGGGAGTGTTGTCGTATTTCCTCCTGCCGCTGGTGGGCTGGCGTGACATCTTCCTGGTGCTGGCGATACCGGCGGTGTTTGTCCTGGCGATCCGCTTTTTTATCCCCGAGTCGCCGCGCTGGCTGGAACAGGCCGGGCATCATGGGGCGGCGGACAAGGTGCTGGGGGATATCGAGGAACGGGTGCGGGCCTCGCTCAAGCGCTCGTCGCTGCCGATTCCGCTGCGTCTGCCCCGTGGCGTTGACCGCGCGCCGAGCTTCTTTTCGGCCTTCCAGCAGTTGTGGTCGCCGGTGTACCGCCGGCGCACGATGATGATCTGGAGCGTCTGGTTCTTTGCCCTGCTCGGTTTCTACGGCCTGACCTCCTGGCTCAGTGCCTTGCTGCAGCAGTCGGGGTTCGCGGTGACGCAGTCGGTGTATTACACGGTGCTGATTTCCCTGGGCGGGATTCCGGGGTTCCTGATGGCGGCCTGGCTGGTGGAACGCTGGGGGCGCAAGCCGGTGTGCATCGTCACCCTGCTCGGCGGCGGGGTCATGGCGTTTTTCTACGGGCAGAGCGCGGTGTTCGGCGGCAATGTCGGTTTGCTGGTGGGCTCGGGGTTGTTGATGCAGTTCTTCCTGTTCGGCATGTGGGCGGTGTTGTACACCTACACGCCGGAGTTGTACCCGACGTCGGCGCGGGCCACGGGTTCCGGTTTTGCCTCGGCGGTGGGGCGGATCGGCTCGTTGCTCGGGCCATTGGTGACCGGGCTGGTGTTTCCGGTGACGGGGCAGGGCGGGGTGTTTGCCCTGGGGGCGCTGTGTTTTGCGATTGCGGCGGCGCTGGTCTGGCGCTTTGGCATGGAAACAAAGGGCAAGGCGTTGGAGGAGTTGAGCGAGGCGGCAGAAATATAAGACTTAGTACCGCCCCTGTAGGAGCCGGCTTGCTGGCGATGGCGTCCGAATGGGCGCTGCAAGGCTCAAGGGTCTCATCGCCAGCAAGCTGGCTCCTACAGTTCGGTGTTGTTGCTCAAACCGGGTAGATCAGGGTTTGACCAACCGCGCATCCAGGCTGTTCTGCGCCAGGCGCTGGGCTTGCTCCTTGGTCATGCCCAGGTCGGTGTACAGGGCGTGGAAGTTCTCGGTCACATAACCGCCGAAGTAGGCCGGGTCATCGGAGTTCACCGTGACCTTCACGCCGCGTTCGAGCATGTCGAGGATGTTGTGCTGCGACATGTGGTCGAACACGCAGAGCTTGGTGTTCGACAACGGGCAGACGGTCAGCGGGATCTGTTCGTCGATGATCCGCTGCATCAGCCGCTCGTCCTCGATGGCCCGTACACCGTGGTCGATACGCTGGATCTTCAGCAGATCGAGGGCTTCCCAGATGTACTCCGGCGGACCTTCTTCGCCGGCGTGGGCGACGGTCAGGAAACCTTCGCCACGGGCACGATCGAAGACCCGTTGGAACTTGCTCGGCGGGTGACCCATTTCCGAACTGTCGAGGCCGACCGCGACAAACGCGTCGCGGAATGGCAGCGCCTGGTCCAGGGTCTTCTGCGCTTCATCTTCACTGAGGTGACGCAGGAAGCTGAGGATCAGGCCACTACTGATGCCCAGTTGCTGTTCGCCGTCCTTGAGGGCCGCGGCAATCCCGTTGAGCACCACTTCGAAGGGGATGCCCCGGTCGGTGTGGGTCTGCGGATCGAAGAAGGGTTCGGTGTGGATCACGTTCTGCGCCTTGCAGCGCAGCAGGTAGGCCCAGGTCAGGTCGTAGAAGTCCTGGGAGGTGCGCAGCACGTCGGCGCCCTGGTAGTAGAGGTCGAGGAATTCCTGCAGGTTGTTGAAGGCATAGGCCTTGCGCAAGGTGTCCACATCGTTCCATGGCAGGGTGATCTTGTTGCGCTCGGCCAGGGCGAACAGCAGCTCCGGCTCCAGCGAGCCTTCCAGGTGCAGGTGCAGTTCCGCCTTGGGCAGGGCATTGAGCCAGTCGTACATGGTCTTTTTTCTCATCAGGTGCAGTGGGTGGACATTCTACAGATGTCTGTCGAAACACTGGCTAAATCCGCTGCAGGAGCCGCCGGTCGGCGCTCCTGCAGGGGCTGTTGCTTACCAGGGAATGGTCTCGCCCTTGTAGTTGATGAAGTGATGCCCGCCCCGGCCGGAATAGGCATTGACCTGGTCGATCAGGCCACGAACGCTGGTCGCCACGTCGATGTCCGCGCCTTCGCCGCCCATGTCGGTTTTCACCCAGCCCGGGTGCATCGACAGGACGGTAAAGGTCGGTGCCTCGATTTCGCTGAGGAAGGTGCTGGCCATGGAATTCAGCGCGGCCTTGCTCGCCTTGTAGAAAGCCAGGTTCGGCGCATCCGGGACGGTCACGCTGCCCAGGCCCGAACTCATGAAGGCAACCACGCCGTTGCCCGAGCGGATCTGGCCGACAAAACGCTGGGCCAGGGCCACCGGGGCGACGGCATTGGTCATGAACAGCTTGCCGATCTCCGCCAATGTCGCATTGCCCGGGCGCTGGTCGTCAGGCCCCTTGACGCCGGCATTGACGAACAGCAGGTCAAAGACCTGGCCTTCCAGGCGTTGCGCCAGCGCGGCCACTGCCGCGTGATCGTCCATGTCCAGGGATTCGATACGGACCGGGCCGATGGCCTTCAGGGCATCGGCTTTGTGGACGTCGCGCACGGTGGCGGTCACGTCCCAGCCGTCGGCCAGCAGTTGTTTGGCCAGCCCGAGTCCAAGGCCACGGGAGGCACCGATAATCAACGCGTTTTTATTGCTCATGAGCAAACTCCTTGTCAGATGAAAGTCCGGTTCTCAGAGGACAACTTTGTTGCAGGCGATGCTGCAATTCCACACGCAATTCGCCCAGGTCGGCGATACGCGCCTCGATCAGTGCGAGCTTGTCTTGCAGCAGTTGTGTCACGGCGCTGTCGGCATCCGGCGCATTCCACACCCCGGCGACGCTGCTGCCGATTTCCCCCAGGCTGAAGCCCAGGCGCTGGGCGGTCTTGATGTACTGCACCAGTTGCACCATCTCGGCAGGATAGTCGCGATAACCGTTGGCGCTACGTTGGGCCACGATCAAGCCGCGCTGCTCGTAGAAACGCAGGGTGTCGCAACTGACGGCACAGGCCCGGGCCAGTTCACCGATACGCATGCTGTTTGTTCTCTGGAAAGGCTTGACCTTGGAGCATACTCCAGGCTTTAGCCTCTGTGTTCCTTGAATCGCTATGGAGATGTCCTATGTGGAGCACAGCACAGTACCGTCGACTGGTCCGGGCCAGCGGTTGGTATGACTTGATCGTGACGGCGGCCTTTGTCACCCCCTGGAGTTTTCTCGCCTTGCACGCTGCCCTGCTGGCGCTGGCCGCCACGCTGAACCTGCCGGGAAGTTTTCCGCCGTTCGCGCCTGCGCACCTGTTGATGGCGAATCTGTTGGGTTCGATCGTCTGCGTCTGGGCGGTATTGCGTATTCGCGATCCGCAACAGGCATTCGGTCGTTATGACGCGGCGGGCCGGATGCTGTTCGCGACCTGGCAGGCCTATGCCCTGAGTCAGGGAGCGAGCATGATCATCGCCGTGTTCCTGTTCTTTGAACTGGCCTGGGGAATCGCGCAGCTATTGCCAGTGCGCAGAACGTCCGATGACGCAATATTGGTCAATGCGATCTGATCAAAAAATGATCAATTTCACGCAGGCTTGGCTGGATCGGCTACCCGGCCACCCTTGCACGGCTTATCCACAGGTTGCTCCACAGTATCTGTGCGCAAGCTTGCGGCATGGGTATAAAGGCCATCGGGCTATTTTCAAAACGCGATAAACCTCCGTAACTCGCTGTTTACAGGATGATTTTGCGCCGCTGGCGGGTTATTGGACAAAAACTGATCAGCGGCCGCAAAGCCACGTTGCAGAAGGGTTACAGCCGGATGTGCTCAGGTTATCCACAGTCAGGTGCACAGTGACTGTGGGCAACCGCTGGGGCTGTGAACAGAAACCGGTTACGCCTCTCGCTGCAAGAGAATGCGCCCGCGGCTGAGATCGGCCAGTTGCCGTTGCAGGGTGTCGATCTGCGCTTCACCTACCGCCAGTTGCAGTTCCACGCCGTTGGCGGTGAACTGCTCTTCCACGATCAGGCCGCCGAGTTCGGCCACCCGCAGCTTGGCCAGTGCCAGTTCGCTGAAGCCGCAGGCACAGCTCAGCGCGACCCGGCTGATCAGCGGCAGTCGTTCGGCATTTTGCAGGCACTTGTTGGCGCCGCCGCCATAGGCACGGGCCAGGCCGCCGGTGCCCAGTTGGATGCCGCCGTACCAGCGAATGACCAGTACCGCGACCTGGTCGCAGTCCTGGGCCTCGATGGCCGCCAGGATCGGCCGGCCCGCGGTACCGCCGGGTTCGCCGTCGTCACTGCTGCGGTACTGGTCGGCGAGCTTCCAGGCCCAGCAGTTGTGGGTGGCATCGAGGTCGCTGTGTTGCTCGATAAAGGCCTGGGCTTCGGCGACGCTGGTGATCGGGGCGGCGAGGGTGATGAAGCGGCTTTTGCGAATTTCCTCTCGGTATTCGCAAAGGCCGGCAAGGGTAAAAGGCATACGGGATTCGGCTTCAGTTCATGAGGATCAGAGTGGCGGCGTCAGACCGCAGCCCTTGAGGATGATGCGGATCAGGTTGTTGCCGGCGTCCTCCATGTCCTGCTTGGTCAGCCGTGGGCGCCCGGTCACGCGGCAGATCTGGGTGGCGAAGTCGGCGTAATGCTGGGTACTGCCCCAGAGCAGGAAGATCAGGTGCACCGGATCGATCGGGTCCATCTTGCCGGCATCGATCCAGGCCTGGAACACGTTCGCCCGGCCCTGGAACCAGGTGCGGTAGTCCTGGTTGAAGTGCTCGGTCAGGCATTCGCCGCCGCTGATGATTTCCATGGCGAAGATTCGCGAGGCCTGCGGCTGGCGTCGGGAGAACTCCATCTTGGCGCGGATGTAGCGGGTCAGCGCCTGCGCCGGATCGTCATCGGCACTGAGGTGGTTGAAGGTGTCGTCCCACTGTTCGAGGATATTGCTCAGTACCGCGATATACAGGCCCAGCTTGTGGGTGAAGTAATAATGCAGGTTGGCTTTGGGCAGCCCGGCGTTCTGGGCGATGGTGTTCATGCTGGTGCCTTTGAAACCATGGCGGGCGAACTCGTCTTCGGCGGCCTTGATGATCGCTTCCTGGTTTTTCTGGCGAATTCGGCTGGCGGGCTTTCCGGCGTGGGCAGGGGCTTCAACGGTCATAGGCAGTTCCGAACGGGTCTGTGGGTGCAACCCGTGCACAGATAGCGTACCCGGGGGGTTCAGACAAGTCCTGTCATCATATAAAGCCTGGATCCGGGACGATTCTGTCGCTTTCGGGGCAACTATTCGCGGCAGTGGGCTGAGTGCGATATTTTGCTGGCGCCAGCTTGTTGGCGAAGTGCCCCTGAGCCGGTTCAAGATTGTGCAAGTCTGTGGATATCTTCAGCGGGTCGCCGCCAGGCTCTCCAGGAAACTTTCCAGTACCAGATGTGGACGCCGTCCCTTGCGTGTCACCGAAGCCAGGCTCAGATCATAGAAGCGGCTGCCGGCCTTGAGCGCGCGCAGCCGACCTTGCTGGACCCAGAGATTGGCGTAGTGATCGGGCAGGTAGCCGATATAGCGTCCGGTCAGGATCAGGAACGCCATGCCTTCACGGTCCGAAGCACTCGCGGTGCAATTGAGCGCCTGGTAATGCGCCTGGATTTCGGCCGGCAGACGGAAGGTCGGGGCGATGGCGTCCTGGGCATTGAGGCGCTCGTCGTCCAGTTGCTTGTCGTCCACATAAAACAGCGGATGCCCCACCGCGCAGTAGAGCAGCGAGCGTTCGCTGTACAGCGGTTGGTACTCCAGGCCCGACAGGGCGCTGGCTTGAGGAACCACCCCGACATGCAGGCGACCGTCGAGCACACCTTGTTCCACTTCGTTGGGCGCGATCATGCGGATCTGGATCTGCACATCCGGTCCGCGCTCCTTCAACTGGGCCAGCGCATGGGTGATGCGCATATGGGGCAGGGTGACCAGGTTGTCGGTCAGGCCGATGGTCAGTTCGCCCCGCAGGTGCTGGTGCAGGCCGTTGACCTCGGTGCGAAAACTCTCCAGTGCGCCCAATAGCTGCAACGCCGAGTGATAGACCTCGCGGCCTTCCTCGGTCAGGGAGAAACCGGCCCGTCCGCGCTGGCACAGGCGCAGCCCGAGACGCTGCTCCAGATCGCTCATCTGCTGGCTGATGGCCGAGCGACCGATACCGAGCACGCTTTCCGCCGCGGAAAAGCCACCGCATTCCACCACGCTGCGGAAGATGCGCAGCAAGCGGATATCAAAGTCGCTGACTTGCGCCAGGGGATCGGGGCGGCGGCTGCTCATGGCTTGATCATATTGTTTAGTGGTCTGCTGACTGAACATTAGAAAAGTTGGATTTCACCGACTTTATCGCCATGGCAATTTAGCTGCAAGAACGCTTTCAACTCCTGCGCCGTTTATTGCCCTGTGAGGTTTCGTCCATGAACATGCCTGAACACGCCCCTGGTTCCCTGGCCAGCCAGCTCAAACTCGATGCCCACTGGATGCCGTACACGGCCAACCGCAACTTCCAGCGCGATCCACGCCTGATCGTTGCCGCCGAAGGCAGCTGGCTGATCGATGACAAGGGCCGCCGGGTCTACGACTCGCTGTCCGGCCTGTGGACCTGCGGCGCCGGGCACACCCGCAAGGAAATCCAGGAAGCGGTGGCCAAGCAGCTGGGCACCCTCGATTACTCGCCGGGCTTTCAATACGGTCACCCGCTGTCGTTCCAACTGGCGGAGAAAATCACCGCGCTGACGCCGGGCAACCTGAACCATGTGTTTTTCACCGACTCCGGCTCCGAGTGCGCCGATACCGCGGTGAAGATGGTGCGGGCCTACTGGCGCCTGAAAGGCCAGGCGACCAAGACCAAGATGATCGGCCGGGCCCGTGGTTATCACGGGGTGAACATCGCCGGGACCAGCCTGGGGGGCGTCAACGGCAACCGCAAACTGTTCGGCCAGGCGATGATGGATGTCGACCATCTGCCCCACACCCTGCTGGCGAGCAATGCGTTTTCCCGCGGCATGCCGGAGCAGGGCGGTATCGCCCTGGCCGATGAGTTGCTCAAGCTGATCGAGCTGCATGATGCGTCCAATATCGCCGCGGTGTTTGTCGAGCCCATGGCCGGTTCCGCTGGTGTACTGGTGCCGCCTCAGGGTTACCTCAAGCGTCTGCGGGAAATCTGCGACCAGCACAATATCCTGCTGGTGTTCGACGAAGTGATCACCGGCTTCGGGCGTACCGGTGCGATGTTCGGTGCCGACAGCTTTGGCGTGACCCCGGACCTGATGTGCATCGCCAAGCAAGTCACCAACGGCGCCATTCCGATGGGCGCGGTGATTGCCAGCAGCGAGATCTACCAGACCTTCATGAACCAGCCGACCCCTGAGTACGCGGTGGAATTCCCCCACGGCTACACCTACTCGGCACACCCGGTGGCGTGCGCGGCGGGCCTGGCGGCACTCGACCTGCTGCAGAAGGAAAACCTGGTACAGAGCGTGGCCGAAGTCGCGCCGCACTTTGAAAATGCCTTGCACGGTTTGAAGGGTAGCAAGAACGTTATCGACATTCGCAACTACGGCCTGGCCGGGGCGATCCAGATCGCTGGCCGTGACGGCGACGCCATCGTGCGTCCGTTCGAAGCCGGCATGGCCTTGTGGAAAGCCGGTTTCTACGTGCGTTTCGGCGGCGACACCCTGCAGTTCGGGCCAACCTTCAACAGTAAGCCGCAGGATCTGGATCGCCTGTTCGATGCGGTCGGCGAAGTGCTGAACAAGCTCGACTGATCCTTCTATATAGAAGGCCAACACTATTTCCTGGCAGGAGCGAGGCGACTCGCTTCTGTACGCCCATGTTCTGGAGCCCCGCAATGAGCGCAATTCAACATTTGATCGACGGCCAACTGGTCAGCGATTCCGGTCGCACGGCCGCCGTGTACAACCCGTCCACCGGCCAGGTTATCCACCAGGTGCCACTGGCGGATCGCGAGACCATCCAGCAGGCCATCGATTCGGCCAAGGCGGCCTTTCCGGCCTGGCGCAACACGCCTCCGGCCAAACGTGCCCAGGTGATGTTCCGTTTCAAGCAACTGCTGGAGCAGAACGAGGCGCGTATCGCCCAACTGATCAGCGAAGAACACGGCAAGACCCTGGAAGACGCTGCCGGTGAATTGAAGCGTGGTATCGAGAACGTCGAGTACGCCTGCGCCGCGCCGGAAGTATTGAAAGGGGAATACAGCCGTAACGTCGGTCCGAACATCGACGCCTGGTCCGACTTCCAGCCGTTGGGTGTGGTGGCGGGTATCACGCCATTCAACTTCCCGGCGATGGTGCCACTGTGGATGTACCCATTGGCGATCGTCTGCGGTAACTGCTTTATCCTCAAGCCGTCCGAGCGCGATCCGAGTTCGACCTTGCTGATTGCGCAATTGCTGCAGGAAGCCGGTTTGCCCAAGGGGGTGCTGAACGTGGTGCATGGTGACAAGACCGCGGTGGATGCGTTGATCGAGGCGCCTGAGGTCAAGGCCCTGAGTTTTGTCGGTTCGACCCCGATTGCCGAGTACATCTACGCCGAAGGCACCAAGCGCGGCAAGCGCGTCCAGGCCCTGGGCGGGGCGAAGAACCATGCGGTATTGATGCCCGATGCGGATCTGGACAATGCGGTCAGTGCCTTGATGGGCGCGGCTTATGGTTCCTGCGGCGAGCGTTGCATGGCGATCTCCGTGGCTGTTTGCGTGGGCGACCAGGTGGCGGACGCGCTGGTGGCCAAGCTGGTGCCACAGATCAAGGCGCTGAAGATCGGTGCGGGGACTTCGTGCGGGCTGGATATGGGGCCGTTGGTCACCGGTCAGCATCGCGACAAGGTCAGTGGTTATATTGCCGATGGCGTGGCGTCGGGCGCGCAGTTGGTGGTTGATGGTCGTGGCTTGAGCGTCAAGGATCATGAGGAAGGCTTCTTCCTCGGCGGTTGCCTGTTTGATCGCGTGACGCCTGAGATGCGCATCTATAAGGAAGAGATCTTCGGGCCGGTGCTGTGTATCGTCCGGGTGAACAGCCTGGAAGCGGCCATGCAACTGATCAACGACCACGAATACGGTAACGGCACCTGCATCTTTACCCGTGACGGTGAAGCGGCGCGTTTGTTCTGCGACGAGATCGAAGTGGGGATGGTCGGGGTCAACGTACCGTTGCCGGTGCCGGTGGCCTATCACAGCTTTGGCGGTTGGAAACGTTCGTTGTTCGGCGACCTGCATGCCTACGGTCCGGATGGCGTGCGTTTCTATACCCGGCGCAAGGCGATCACCCAGCGCTGGCCGCAACGTGCCAGCCATGAGGCGTCGCAGTTCGCGTTCCCTAGTCTGTAAGCGTCGGTAAGTGAGCAAGGTCCGTATAGACGTCGTCTCTACGGGCCTCTTCGCTGGCAAGCCAGGCCCCTGCAATTATTCGTCGATCCCCAATTTCGTGTACGACACCCTACTGTAGGAGCCGGCTTGCT
>NZ_PHSU01000004.1 GCF_002814235.1 Pseudomonas sp. QS1027
GCAAGCCGGCTCCTGCAGGTTTCGTTTGTTCCCCCCTCGTTTGGGTGGCGTCAGAAGATGTAATCGGTAGTCAGGAAGCTCGACTCGCGGTTACGGATGATATCGCTGATCAGCGCCTTGTTGCTGTCCTGGAATTTGGTCGCCACCAGGGTGCGGATCGAAAACACCCGCAGGGCATCGTGGACCGAGAGCGTCCCTTCGGCGGAGTTCTTGCGTCCGTTGAACGGGTAGGTGTCCGGGCCGCGCTGGCATTGGGCATTGATATTGATCCGCCCGACCTGGTTGGCGAAGGTGTCCACCAGTCGGCCGACCTGGGCGGAATCGGTGCCGAAAATGCTCAACTGCTGGCCGAAATCCGACTCCAGCACATAGTCGATCACGGTTTCCAGGTCACGGTAGGGCACGATGGGCACCACCGGGCCGAACTGTTCTTCCTGGTACACGCGCATCCCGGCATTCACCGGGTACAGCACCGCCGGATAGAAGAACGAGGCACGGGTCTGGCCGCCATTGGGGTTGATCACCCTGGCGCCCTTGTCCTGGGCGTCGGCGACCAGGGCCTTGAGGTAGTCGATCTTGCCGGCTTCCGGCAAGGGCGTCAGCGCCACGCCGTTGTCCCAGGGCATGCCCGGCACCAGGCTTTGCACCTTGCGGTTGAATTTCTCGATAAAACCTTCGACCACGTCTTCGTGGACGAACAGGATCTTCAGTGCGGTGCAGCGTTGGCCGTTGAACGACAAGGAGCCGGTGACGCATTCGTTGACCGCGTTGTCCAGGTCGACCTCGGGCAGCACGATGGCCGGGTTCTTTGCATCCAGGCCCAGGGCCGCGCGCAGGCGGTGAGGCTTGGGATGGAGTTTCTTCAGGTCGCTGGCGGCCTTGTTGGTGCCGATAAAGGCGAAGATGTCGATCTTGCCGCTGGCCATCAGCGCGCTCACGGTTTCCCGGCCGCTGCCATAGATCACGTTGATCACCCCGGCCGGGAAGCTGTCGCGGAAGGCTTCCAGCAGCGGACGGATCAGCAGCACGCCGAGCTTGGCCGGTTTGAACACCACGGTGTTGCCCATGATCAGCGCCGGGATCAGGGTGGTGAAGGTTTCGTTCAGCGGGTAGTTGTAGGGCCCCATGCACAGGGCTACGCCCATGGGCACGCGGCGGATCTGGCCGAGGGTGTCCTGTTCCAGCTCGAAGCGGCTGGAGCGGCGGTCGAGTTCCTTCAGGGCATTGATGGTGTCGACGATGTAGTCGCAGGTGCGGTCGAACTCCTTCTCGGAATCCTTGAGGTTCTTGCCAATCTCCCACATCAGCAGCTTGACCACTGCCTCGCGCTGTTCGCGCATGCGCCGCAGGAAAGCTTCGACGTGCTGGATGCGATCAGCCACGCGCATCGTCGGCCATTCGCCCTGGCCGCGGTCATAGGCGCGAACCGCGGCGTCGAGGGCGGTGAGGGCGGTCTCGGCATCCAGCAGCGGCGTGCTGCCGAGGATCACTTGCTCATCGCCGTTGGCGGTGGCGAGGTACACCGGGCTACGCACCTGGGCCAGCGGGCCGTCCCAGCTGCGCAAGGTGCCGTTGACCAGGTATTCGCGTTGTTCCAGCTGGCCTTCGAATCGGTACTTTTCCGGGATATCCGCGGCGGCGGGAAACAGTGAGTCGAGCAGCTTCTGGTCGGTCATGGGGCGATCACCCTGTCTGATGGAAAGAACGCTGAAACGCTTCAGTGAATAGGCCTGTTTTATCACGAAACAGCTTAGTCGCGTCCAGCACAAACGACGGGCTGGCGTACCGGCGGTTGAAGCACGGCGGTGCTGGCCGCAGAATGACGTTCATTTTTCATTTTCAAGGCGACCTTCATGACGCTGGCAACGTTGCTCCTGTTCCTGATCAGCTCGGCGGCGATCATTGCCATGCCCGGCCCGACGGTGCTGCTGGCTTTGCACAACGGTTCCAACCACGGCGTGCGGGCGGCCGCCTGGGGCATGGGCGGGGCGGTGCTGGCCGATGCGCTGCTGGTGACGGCGGTGGCCTGTGGCCTGGGGATTCTGCTGCAGGCCAGCGAGACGCTGTTCCAGGCGGTGAAGTGGCTGGGGGCGGCGTATCTGGTCTGGTTGGGCTGGAAGATGTTTCGTTCGACCGGGACCCTGGCCGAACTGCCGGTCGAGCAGGGTTCGAATCGCTCCGTGGGCTTGTTCATGCGCTGTTTCGTGGTGGCGTTGACCAATCCCAAGGCACTGTTGTTCATGTCGGCGTTCCTGCCGCAATTCATCGACAGTACACAGCCGCAGTTGCCGCAATATGCGTTGCTGGCGCTGGTGCTGACCTTGCTCAATGTCAGCATCATGTTGTTTTACGCGTTGTGCGGGGCGCGCTTGTTGAGCCGGTTGCAGGGCGGGCATCTGCGGGCGTTCAACCGGGTGACGGGTGGTTTGCTGATGACCTTGGGTGGGGTGTTGGCGTTTTATCGGCGGGGTGCTGCGGCCTGATGCGGCTAACATGCCGCCTCTCCTGAATGCGCCACCGCCTTGTAGGAGCCGGCTTGCTGGCGATCCAGGCGACGCGGTCAGGCAAGACACCGCGTCGCTACCATCGCCAGCAAGCCGGCTCCTACAGGGTGAGGAGGCCGGTAGCCTTGGCTAAACCTTCGGATCCTCATGCGGCTTGAGTGGCCGCGCATACTCCGGCTTGAGCTTCCCATCCTTGTCCAGCAACCAGGCATCGAGAATCTCCCGCACCACGGGCCCGGCGACCCGGCCACCGGCCTCGCCGTTCTCGATCATCACCGCAATCACGATCTGCGGGTCTTCCGCCGGGGCAAAACCGACGAACAAGGCGTTGTCGCGATTACGCTCCGAGGTCTTCAAGCGGTCATAACGCTCACCCTGCTTGATCGCCACCACCTGCGCCGTGCCGCTCTTGCCGGCAATGCGGTACTGCGCACCCACCGCCGCCGCACGGGCGATACCGCGCGGGTCGTGCATCACCAACTGCATGGCGTAGTTGACCTGCTCCCACTGCCGGGGATCATGCAGCACGATATTGGGAATCGGATTCTGGTCCACCGGCGCGACCTGGCCGATGGTCCTGGCCAGGTGCGGGCGATTCCACACACCCTTGTTGGCGATCAGGGTCGTGGCCTGGGCCAGTTGCAGCGGCGTGACCTGCATATAGCCCTGGCCGATGCCGAGGATTACCGTCTCGCCGGGGAACCAGGCCTGGCGCCGGGTCGTGCGTTTCCACTCGCGTGACGGCATCAGTCCCGGCGATTCCTCGAACATGTCCAGGGAGACCTTCTGGCCGACGCCGAACTTGTTCAGGTAATCGTGTAGACGATCGATGCCCAGCTTGCTCGCCAGGTCATAGAAGTAGGTGTCGTTGGAACGCATGATCGCCGCGTTCAGGTCGACCCAGCCGTCGCCGCTGTGGTTCCAGTTACGGTATTTGTGCTCGACATTGGGCAACTGGAAGTAACCGGGGTCGAACACCCGGGTGCTGGGGGAGATCACCCCGCTGTCCAGGCCGGCGATGGCCACTTCCGGCTTGATGGTCGAGCCCGGCGCGTAGAGCCCGCGCAGGGCGCGGTTGAACAGCGGGCGGTCGAGGGAGTCGCGCAGGGCCGAATAGTCCTTGGCGCGGATCCCGGTGACGAACAGGTTCGGATCGAAACTCGGCTTGCTGACCATCGCCAGTACTTCGCCGGTCTTCGGATCGATGGCGATCACCGCGCCGCGACGGTCGCCCAGGGCCTTCTCGGCGGCTTCCTGCAGATTGATATCGAGGCTCAGGACAATGTTCTTGCCGGGAATCGGATCGGTGTGCTTGAGCACCCGCATCACCCGGCCCTGGGCGTTGGTCTCGACTTCCTCGTAGCCGACATGGCCGTGCAGTTCGTCTTCATAGAAGCGCTCGATGCCGGTCTTGCCGATGGACTGGGTGCCCCGGTATTCCACCGGGTCCAGTTGCTTGCTTTCCTTTTCGTTGATCCGTCCGACATAACCCACCGAGTGGGCGAAATGATCGCCCAACGGGTAGTGCCGGACGAACTGCGGCTCGACCTCGACGCCGGGCAGCTTGAACTCGTTCACCGCCAGCAGGGCGATCTGCTGTTCGGTCAGTTCATAGAGCAGGGTCACCGGTTCGAACGGGTGGCGCGACTGCTTGAGGATCTTGGTGAACATCGACCGGTCTTCTTCCGGCAGATTGAGCACGCTCATCACCGTGTCCAGCACCTGGCCGACATCACCGGCGCGTTCACGGGTCAGGGTCATGTTGAAGCTGGGCTGGTTGTCGGCGAGCACCTGGCCGTTGCGGTCGAGAATGATCCCGCGTTCCGGCGGGATCGGCAGGACGTGGACGCGGTTGTTTTCCGAGACGGTGGAGTTATAGGAAAACTCGGTCACCTGGAGGAAATACAGGCGGGCGACCAGGCTGCCGGCGAGCCCCAGCACCAGGATGCCGCAGGCCAGCAGGCGCTTGTTGACCAGGCGCTTTTCGTTCTCGTGATCCTTGATATGAATGGGATCGGTCATGAGGAACCTGTGTTGTGCAAAGAAAATTGAATATGAACGGAGCTGCTAAGAAAGAAAATGTATAGGTGGCTATTTAAATCGGCGCACACGATACCAAGAAGCGCCCGCTTTCGGGGCTTTATTGACGGTTGATCCGCCAAAAGGCTTGAGTGACGGGGCTGGATCGGTGAAGTCGATCTTCCGTCGATTTGCCGGAAAGTGCCAGAGAAGGCGCTTGTTTAGCCAGCGGGGATTGGGTGATTGTAAGTAGGTCGATACAAATGGCTGGAGCAAAAGGGCGGGCACTCCATTCCGGGAGTAAGTCGAGCCCGCTTTTTTTGGCCGGGGCCGCCTGATCAACGGTGCTTACTGACTCGCCCATTCACGCTTATTGATCATCTCTTGTCATCCTGAAATGCCCTTTTGGCGTGAGGTTCAACTCTCGATAGACACTTTCAAAACGGCCGTCGGCCGTCTACTGCCAAATATGACCGGTTTGAAAAGAGCGAGGTTTATATCTAGTGGATATTCAGGCCGGACAGTGAAGGCAATAACTTGCCGTTCCCTGGCACCAGGGGTTCGATCATTGATAAGCGGCTGCCGGGCCATTGGGCTAGATCACATGGGCCTGCTGCAGCTCGGTCAGGGCGCGAGCCTTGAGCTCCGCCAGCAGTGGGGCCCGTCGATCACGGGGGTGGACCAGCTCCACCGACAGCTCCTGGCGAATCGAACCGGGCCGGTTGCCCATGACCAGCACCCGGTCACTCAGGTACAGCGCCTCGTCGATATCGTGGGTCACCAGCAGCAGGGCGATGGCGTGCCGGTCGGCCAGTTGCAACAACAGATCCTGCAGTTTCATCCGGGTGAAGGCATCCACCGCGCTGAAGGGTTCGTCGAGCAGCAGGATCCGTGGTTTGGAATACAAGCCCCGGGCAATCGCCACGCGCTGGGCCATGCCGCCGGAGAGCGCCTTGGGCAGCGCCTGGGCGAAACCCCCGAGTCCGACTTCCTCGATCAGTTGCGTCACCCAGGCCCGGTCGTAGTGGTCGTCTTCGCTGAAACCGATGTTTTGCTCCACCGTCAGCCAGGGCATCAGCCGTGGTTCCTGGAACACGAAGGCGATCTCCTGGGTGTGCTGTTGCAGCGTGCCTTGAAAGTCTTTCTCCAGTCCGGCGACGATCCGCAGCAAGGTGCTTTTGCCACAACCGCTGGGCCCGAGCAGGCTCACGGTTTCCCGGGCCGCCAGCTCGAGGGTCAGTTGTTCCAGAACCGTGTGCCGGTCGAATGCTTTGCGCTCGACATGGATGTGCAACAAGGTTTCGTTCATGTCCGTCGCTCCGCGTCTTCGCCGGTGAAGGTATCGCGCCAGGCCAGGAAGCGTTTTTCCAGGCCCGCCAGCACGCCGTCGCTCAATTTCCCCAGCACCGCCAGGACAATGATGGCCGCCAGCACGATGTCCGGCCGCGAGGTTTCCCGGCCGTCGCTGAGCAGATAGCCGAGGCCCTTGGTGGCGGCGATCAATTCGGCCGCCACCAGAAACATCCAGGCCAGGCTCATGCCGCTGCGCAAACCGGTGAACAGGCCGGGCAGGGCGGCGGGCAGGAGGATCCGGCGGACCAGGCGATAGCGACTGAAGCCGAGCATTTGCCCGACCTCCACCAGCTTGCGGTCGATATCGCGAATGGCCGCCACGCCATTGAGGTACACCGGGAAAAACGCGCCGATGGCAATCAGCACGATTTTCGAGGTTTCGTCGATCCCCAGCCACAGCAGCAACAGCGGTACCCAGGCCAGGCTCGGGATCGAGCGCAAGCCGGCGAACGTCGGTTCCAGGTAGGCTTCGGCTTCCCGGCTCAAGCCGACCCAGGCGGCAAACACCAGGGCCAGGCTGGTGCCGATGGCAAAGCCGAGCAAGACCCGCAGCAGGCTGGCGCTGATATGTTTCCACAAGGCGCCTTCGGCCAGGTCGCGCAGGGTCAGGACGATTTCGCTGGGCGCCGGCATCTGGTAGGACGGTATCCAGCCGACCCGCACCACCACTTCCAGCACGACAATCATCGCCACCGGCAGGGCCAGGCCCTTGAGATTGCGCTTCCAACCGGTGGTGCGCAGGGGCCCGCGCGCGGACGTCGAGAGGAGCGCGGGGAGGGATTTGCTCTTGCTGGTCATGGACACTCCTGGCGCGGGCCCTGGGCGACTCGGCTCACTGCTGGGCGACGGCGGCGTTGTTGAAGCGGGTGTCGATCAACTGGTCGATCACCTGATCGACGTTGACGCCACGGCGCACCAGTTCCTCGGACACCAGGATCGGTGCCGCCGCTTTTGACGACGCCAGGTCCGGCGGGCCGAGGCGGGCATTGCTCAGGTCGGTGCGTGACAGTTGCAACTGGGCGACGTCCAGCGGCAGGCCGGATTCGGTGGCCAGCAACTGGGCCAGCTCCTGGGGATTGTGCAGTGCCCAGTCACGGGCTTTTTCGTAGGCGGCCAACACCGTTTCAATGGCCTTCGGGTGTTCCTTGGCGTAGGTCTCGGTGACGCTGATCACGCCGTAGCTGTTGAAGGCGGGATTGCGATACAGCAGGCGGGAGCCGGCCTGGATCTGGCTGGCGGCCATGTGCGGGTCAAGTCCGGCCCAGGCGTCGACGTCGCCTTTTTCCAGGGCGGTGCGCCCGTCCGGGTGTTGCAGGTGGACCAGTTCCACATCGTCTTTGCTCAGGCCGGCCTGTTGCAGGCTGCGCAAGGTGAATAGATACGGGTCGGTGCCCTTGGTGGCGGCGATCTTCTTGCCCTTGAGGTCGGCGAGGGTCTTGTACTGCGAGTCCTTGCGCACCAGCAGGGCGGTCCATTCGGCGCGGCTGTAGACATAGACCGATTTGATCGGGCTGCCGTTGGCACGGCTGAGTACCGCCGCCAGGCTGGCCGAGGAGGCGAAGTCGACGCCTCCGCTGTTCAGGTATTCCAGGGAACGGTTGCTGCCCTGGCTGAAGACCCAGGTGACCTTGGTCTGCGGCAGGGCTTTTTCCAGCCAGCCGAAATGCCTGAGCACCAGGCTGACGGGGGAGTAATAGGCATAGTCCAGATGGACTTCGGCCGGGACGCTTTCCGCGGCCTGGGCCAGCGGTTGCAGGCCCAGCGCCAAAGCAGTGGCGGCGGCCAGCAGGCGGGCGGCCTGGGTGATCGGGTTGAGGGCTTTCATCGGGTGCTCCAGGGAGAGGGACTGCGGTGCTTATTTCGGAATAAGCAGTCATGACTCCGATGAGCTGCTTAAAAGGAATAATGCAGGCTCTGTGCCAGCTGCCTGGAATACGGACCTTGCAGGCGCCGGCTTGCTGGCGATGGCGTCCACAAGATCGACACACGACTCACTGGCCCCATCGCCAGCAAGCCGGCTCCTACAGGTAGGCGGTCAGCCGGTCGATTGGCGAGAGGCGGGCGAATGTCGTCCCACGAACACTCTGTTGAAACGCTGTTGCTCCAGCAACAGCGGATATGGCAAGGGCTATCCGACATTCGCTTTATCGAAGAGCGTGTTGGAGCAATAGGGGTATCGGGTGCAATTCAGAAACTTGTTCTGGCGCAGGATCCAACCTTTTTTACAAACAGGACAGAGCACGCGTTTGATCTGTTCAAGGGCCGCGTGAGTGATTGATGTTTGATGCTCGGACTCCAGCAGTTCCTTGACAAACATGCTTGGGCGTTCGGCGGCGCACAAAATGGAAACCCCTCGTTTTGCACGCGTCAGTGCGACATAAAACAGTCGACGTTCTTCCTCCCAGGGATCAGGTTGCACTGGCAGAAGGGCTTCGATCAGGTTGTCCATGGGCGCGTGGTCGGCGGGGAAACCTCGTTTTCCACTGTCCATGCCGACGAGGATCACATGATCGCGCCCCAGGCCCTTGGAGGCGTGCATGGAGTCCCAATGCACATCCAGTCCTGCCGGGGTGTATCGAGCAGTCAGGGCCTTGAGTTCATCGACCGTGAGTCCATCGGGCAAACCTGAACGCTTGTTACGGGTAAGGACGAATACTTGCAGAGGCTCACGCCCCGCGTGTTGTTTGGCCAGTGCATCCAGTTCACTGTGCAGGGTCTCCAGACGCGCCTGCGGCAAATCCGCATGTTCCACAATCCTGAGGGTGGGGCCAGGTATATGCCGGTTCGATACGACCTTTTTGTCAATGTGGCGATTGTTGGGTTGTTGACGTGACATCACAAAACTGCGCGCGACATTGGCAATTTGCTGCTCGCAGCGGAATGTGGCTGACAGCTTGCGCACATCGACGGAGCCCAATGCCAGACGCGAGGACGGCACGGCCTGGGCGTCGGGCGAATACTTGAAGTCATGCAACGCGCGAAACTCGCTGATGTCGGAGCCCGCGAAGCGATTGATGGCTTGCCAGTCATCGCCCACGCAATAAAGCATGGCGTCTCCCTTTGCATGATCGAGCAAGGCGGCGACGAGATTGGCTCTGGCGCGGGAGATGTCCTGGAACTCATCCACCATGACGAATTTCACCGAGAAGTTCGCCGGTGGGTTGTTCTTCAGTATTTGTGTGCCATCGCGAATCATCGCGGCGAAATCCAGCAGTGGGGGATTCTGTTGGGCCATGAACCGGTCGAGGGACTCGCAATAGGGCTGCATCCACTTCAGAAAGCGGCGGCTGCGCTCTCTATTGGCCGGGTCCAGCAGTTCATAGCGATCTTGCAGTTCATTGAACGTCAGCCCCGAATCGCGATGCTGGCTGACGAAGTCTGCCAGCAGGGCGTGAAGGTCCGAATCGTGCACGAACGCTTGGAGAGCCTCTTTTTTTCGCTTCGGATTTTCGGGGTGGACTGCAATACCACAGGCCTTCAGTTGTTTTTCGAGTTTCAGAAAAATGCTGCCGTCGCGGATATCGGCACTGCGGGTTTGTATGAAACGCTTGCCTGTCGGCTGGAGCTCGGTAGCCGGCAGTGTCTGGAGAATGTCCTGTTTTACCTGTGCCCGCTGTTCATATTTTTGTCCCCCCAGGAATTTCGGGGCCTTGCCTGAGGCATCGAGGCCAAAGTGCTCGTGATAGACCGGCTCCATCCGAGGATCACTGGGGGTATAGGTGAAGTCCACTTCATAGTCGGCGCCTTTCTTGCTGGCGAGCTTGAGGGCCAGTGTCGGCGGGCACTTCTTTTCATAGGCGAAGTCAACCTCACGTAAGTACAACCAGTTGTAGATTCTGGCCTCCTCGTGAGAACGGACAAATACACCCGGTTTCAGAGTCGGAACCGAGATATCCCATGATTGTCCTTCGCGCTGCTTGGACTTGACGTAGTCACGACAGAGCTGGTGGTAACGCTTTTCAAGCGTTGACAGCGGGATGGCGGTATCGGGTGCCGGATCGTTATCGCCGGGAAAGGGATAACGGTAGTAGGTCGCCCACTCAAACAAGTCTTCGGAAAATTGCGGGTTGGATGCAAGGCATTCACTCAGGTGTTGCTTGAGCAAATGTGGGTGTTTATTGAACTGGACCAGTTTCGGTCGGCGCGGTCCTGATCCTTGTTGATTCAAGGCATGCTGGTGCAGCCAGAGTTGCAAACCCAGGGAGTGAAAGGTTCTGGCCTTGATCTTGACGGTGCGTCCCAGTTCACGGTTTACCCGATCTTTTATTCGTTCGCGGATTTCGTTTGCGGCATTTTTGTTGAAGGCGAGGATGATCATCTCATCATCTTTGAAATACCCGGCCTTCAAGGCAAAGCCGGCCTTGGCGACGATGACTGAGGTTTTCCCCGAGCCGGCGGCAGCGACCGTCAGGTTCGAGTCATCGAAACTCAACGCCGCCTCGACCTGTTCCTTGGTCAGGGCCTGGGACTCTATGTTCTTGAAGTAGTCTTCATGAGCCTGGGCGGCGCGCTGCATCCACAGATTGTTCATTGACTCACGGTGTTGGTCATCTTTGGTGAACTGGCGGTTCAGCGACTCCCAACGCTTGAGTAGCTGTTCTATGCGGTGGCGCTCAACGACCGGTGACAATTTCAAGAGTGACACCGCCTGATGGTGGCGCTGAATGAAGCGTTTGCAGTCAGCCAGGAAGGGCCGGTAGCGGCTTGCCCGGATGTATCGGTCGGGAGGTGTGAAAGCCTTGTTGGCAATCTCTATGGCAGCGAGTTCCTGACTGATTAGCGTCAGTAAGCCTAAGCTCTGTGTTGTGTAATGGCGCTTCAAGCGTTCCTGGAAGTCGGTTATGGATCGACGAGATCCCAGGAGCGTGAAGGTTTTAATGTCAGGTTTGTCTTGAGCCGTTTTGGGCTTCGAGACACGGGTGATCTGCAGACAGCCGAGTCCCAGCAAACCAAGTAACCTTGGATACCTGGTGGAAATTCCGGTCACTCGGAAAAGGTCGAACGTCATCTTTGTTTGATGGCAGAGGATCATCTGGTTGGATTCGATGCTGAGAGTCTTGCGTACTCGCAAGTTGAATTTTTCTACCCAACCGGGTTCCTGGTATTTGAAAGAAATGGGTGTGTTCACCGGTAGAGCGGTGGTGGGCATATTCAAAGAGAATCAACCTGGCGAGATATGGCAAAAAGATGGCACTTTGCCGACTCTAACCGCTTAAGTGGCTACCTGGCTATCGTGAGCCATTGGCTGTCCTGGAATGGGCAATGGAGAACAAAAAAATATTGTCATAAATTGTTTCTAGTTGGCATGCTGGCGGGCTTCCTACCCCTGCGGAGACCCGTCCCAGATGCCTGCCGTGGCTGCTCACCCGACCGATTCCGCCTCCCGCCGTTCCGCCACCGTCCTGGCCCTGTGCCTGCCCAGCGACGTGCTGCTTTACCTGTTGCTGCCGATGAACACCCAGGCCTTCGGCGTGACCCTGGCCCAGGCCGGGGTGTTGCTGGCGGCCAACCGACTGGTGCGGATTTTCGGCTACAGCTATGTGCTGCGTTATTACGCCCGTCACGGCGACCGCTCGACCCTGATGCTGGCGGCCGGGGCGGCCGCGTTCTGCGCCCTGGGCAACTCGCTGATCTCCGGTTTTGGCTGGTTATTGCTGCTGCGCCTGGTCTGGGGCCTGGCCTTTGCCGCGATGAACCTGTCCACCCAGGTGCTGGCAACCCTGGAGCCGAGCGGTGCCGCACGCCGGGCGGGGCGTTCACGGGGAGTGATCGCCATCGGCCCGATGATCGCGCTGGCCGTGGGTGGCTGGTTGAGCCTGCACTTCGGGCCGCGGCTGATTTTCCTGCTGCTGTGTGGCTCGGCCCTGGTTGGCCTGTGGGTGGCGCGCGGGTTGCCGACGGTGGGGCATGAACTGGCGGCGCCTTCCGGGCGGCGCTTCAAGCGGCCGGACAGCGTGGCAATGTGGTCCTTTGTCGAGGGCGTGGCGCTGGACGGGCTGTTTATCTTCGGCCTGTCGGTGCAGGCCTCCGCGGTATTGGGCGGCAATGCGGTGATCATTGCCGGGCTCTTGATGGCCCTGCGTTATGCCTCGGAAATGTTCCTCAGCCCCTTGGGCGGTCGGGCGGCCGACAGTTATGGCGTGGTGCGCATGTTGCTGCTGTTCTCGATCCTCAGCGGCCTGGCCCTGGCCGCTTTCGGCAGCCACTGGCTGATCTTCGGTGCCGGTGCGGTGCTGATTCTGCGGGCACTGCAACTGCCGCTGGTGGTGACCCTGGTGGCCGAGCGCAATCCGGGGGCCGGACGGGTCCAGGCCCTGGCCTCGAATGCGGTGTGGCGCGATATCGGTGCCGGTGTCGGACCCTTGCTGGCGGGTGTGCTGTTGCCGGTGGCCTCGGCCAGTTGGGTCTATTCCCTGGCCGGTCTGGCGATTGCACTGAGTGCGCTGGGTTGTGTGGTCTGGCGGCGTTAGGGATGTGACAGTGGTTTGGTCACGGCATGAGGGTAAGTACTGCGCTGGTGGTGATATCGCCATTCGAATTTGTTATTTGAACAGCGAGCATTTCAGGCAAACCCAATGTGATTTCTTATATGAAGAAATAATCTCTGGGTGATCAGCATGAAGTGATAAACGGTGGGACTTGGACTGACAACATAAATAGGAATAGCTGTTAGTCATGCCGCCTGTCGTTTCCCCTGAAAACGTCGGTTTTTCCAAATCAAAGACTTGAGTTCGGGCTCGCTCTCGTGGCCTGAACATGCCTGTTTTTGTTCGCCAGTCAACTGTCAAGATTGACAGTTGTCATTTTTTTTTCTGGGTTTTACGGTTTTACGGTGAGTTGACAGGAGGTTTGAGGAGTGAGGAGTACTTGTCTGTTCGAGCCCTTGCCCCGTTGATTCTGCCGTGCGACGAGAGGCGAGATGGATATTGATTGATCCTGTGGAGGGATTGGCCATGACCACCGCTGCTACTGTTGAACTTCAGCGCGACGATCTTGTTTTCATGTTTCCGGGGCAGGGGGCCGACCCACGCGGTGGACTGTGTGCGCTCTATGCGGTCAGCCCAAGGATCGCCGACATCATCGAGAATGTCCTCGCCCAGGTGGACACCGCACTTGAGCGTAATACCCGGCAATTGAGGCCGATCAGACAGGGACAGGTCCGTGCTGTCCTGTTGAATGAGGACAGAACGCTGGAGCTCCCCGTCGGCCTTCCACAAATGGCCGGTTATGCGGCCTCCGTGGCTTTGCAGCAGGTACTCCTGGCCATGGGGATTCGTCCCAGGGCCATCGTGGCCCAGAGCCTGGGTGAGATTGCCGCACTGGTCTGTGCGGATGTGTTCGATATCGGCCATGGTGTCGATGCGGTCTGTGCATTGAACAATGCCTATCTGGACCATGAGGGCCAGGGCGCCATGGTGCTGGTCGGTGCTTCAGCAGAGGACACAGAGCGCTTGCTGCAGGCCGTGGGGCGCCCGGACCTGGTGTTGGCGTGCGTCAATACGGCGCGGCAGTGCGTGGTCAGCGGTCCCAACCCGGCCATCGAGGCGCTGTTCGAGGCGGTAGCGGTTGATGGCAAGCCCAGGTTGCATCGTCTGGCACTCCCTTACGCGTCACATCATCCGGCGCAGGTTTCAGTTGCCATGCGTTTCCTCGATGAACTCCGGGCCCTGCCGCAACGGCCGCTGCGGGGTGCGATTCATTCCAGCGTTGGCCGCAGGATCTACACCGACGCGGATGACCTTCAGCAGGCCATGGCCGATTGCGTGATCAAACCGGCTGACCTGCCCCATGCGCTGCTGAGCGTGCCGCTGACGGCGCGGACCCTGTTCGTCGACATGGGCATTGGCGACAGCCTGGCCCGGTGCGTGGGCAGTACCTTGGCCGGGGGACGCGCACTGGCGCCCTTGGCGAAAAGCTCGGCAGAGTTGACGGCGCTTTTTGCCGATATCGCCCCGGTCAAGGACCGCGATAAGCCGGCGTCAGCGCCTGCTACCGAGGCGTTGGTCGAGCATCTGAAAACCGCGCTTTTCGGTCCGGTCCCGGCGTCGTCACGTCAGTTGGCGGCCTCTGTATTGGCCGCCGATGCCTTCAGGCACCGGATCGGCGAGGACACCCTGGCGTTGCACCGGGGCAGCTATGAACGTTTGCGCCTGCTGATCGCAGCCTTGCCGAAAGGCCTGTTCAGCGACCCCGGCCTGCTCCTGGCGCTGGCGGAGTGGACGGGGGTGGTCGATGTCTCGCTGTGCATTGCCTTCTCCATTCAATACGGGCTGTGCATCGGCACTATCAGGGAGTTCGAGCAGGGCAATCCGCTGGCGGTCGAGATGCGCGAGGCACTGGAGTCGGGGGAAAAGGTCAGCGCCTACATGATCACCGAGATCGGTGGCGGCAATAGCCAGATAGCGACCCGGACCGAAGCGGTCTTTGACCCGGTCACCCGCGAATTTGTCCTGCATACGCCCGACAACGGAGCCCTGAAGTTCACCAACGTGGGGATCGGCGACCAGGTCAAGGTCGGCGTGGTATGCGCGCGTCTGCGGGTGGGTGATAAGGACTGTGGGGTGTTTCCCTTCGTCCTGGATATCAGCGATCACAACGGACCCCGGCCCGGGGTGCGGATGTCCTTGCCGACGGAAATCGCGCTGGTGCCCTTCGACTATGGCCTGGCGGGGTTCGATCAGGTCCGGCTGCCGTTTTTCGCCTGGCTGTCCGATCAGGCCAGGATCGACGAGCACGGGGTATTCAGCGACCCGCTGGGCGATCATGACAAGCGCCTGGTTCGCACGCTGGTGGCGCCGGCCCATGTCTGGGTGATGGCGTCCGTTGCCTTGGCGGCCGCGACCCGGGCCAGCGTTGCCTTGGCGCTGAGCCATTCGACGCGTCGCTCGACCATGGCCAGGATCGCCCCCGAAGCCAGCCTGTTGCGTTACAACACACAGCGTCGCTCGTTGTTCGGCTGTCTGGCCAGTGCCTATGCCGTGACGTGCCTGGTCAACGATTCGACGCGGATCTGGATGCGCCAACTCGATGAACGCAATGTTTCGGGACATGCCGATACCAGCTTGCTGACGTGGGCGCCCTGGTCTTCGGCCAATCGCGCACTGGCGTTGACCAAGGCCCTGAGCGCCTGGACAGCGGAAGAGGTGACCGCCGAATGCCGGCTGCGTTGTGGTGTGGCCGGTGACCTGACCTTGAATCGCTTTCTCGAATACCAGGGCCTGGGGCATGTCTTCAATGACGCCGGCGGCAATAACCTGCTGATTATCCTGGATACCGCCCGAGGGCTGATGACTTCGCCCTTGTCGGCCCCGGTCAGCCCTGTGCGGATGGATGACCTGCTGGATCCGCAGGTCTGGCTGTACCTCTTCCGGGCTCGGGAACAGCGGCTGGTCGAGTCCCTGCGCGAGCATGTCGAGGCGAACAGCGCCTTGTACAGCGACCCCATGGATGTCTGGAATCCATTGCTGGTCAGTGCTCGCGAGGTGGGTGAGGCCCACGGGTTGCGGGTGATGATGGAAAGTACCGCAAGGGCCGTCGAGGCCGTCGAATCGTCGCAGGCGAAAACCTTGCTGGGCCTGCTCAGCGCCTTGTTTGCCCTTGGGCGAATCAGTCGTCATGCGGCCTGGTTCATGAGCGAAGGCCTGCTCGACGACGCGTGCTACCGCAGCCTTGAGTCCAGCCAGGACAAGCTCTGCAGCCAGTTGGCCGAGCATACCTCGGTGTTGATTGATGCCTTTGGTTACCCGGACAGTGCAACCCAGGCGCCCATCGCCGATCCACGCACGGACTACGCCAGTGCCCTGGCGGCGGCCCTGCGCTGGAATGTCGGCGCGGTCGGCTAAAGCTGCCGGGCGTGCAATGAGTTGCGTGGTTTGGCGGCGTTAGCCGATTGGTACCGCACAGATCGGCGGAAATGGACCTTTCCATCGCCGGTCGCTGACCTTAGCCTCGCTGGGGTGATGAATGCCGATCACCCCAGCCAGGAGCTGACCATGCCGACCCTTGAAACCCTCGAACGCTTTATCGCCCAGGTCGAGGCCAATGCCCATGCCGAAGCGGTCGAAGCCTTCTATACCGCCGATGCTTCCCTGCAAGAGAACCAGGAACCGCCGCGAGTCGGGCGTGATTTTCATATCGCCAAGGAGCGGGCGATGATGTCGCGGGTGCGCTCCATGAGCTCGACCTGCGTACGTCCGGCCTTTCTTGATGGCGACCATGTGGCCATCCGCTGGATTTTCCGCTTCGAGTGGGCCGACGGCAGCGTCACCCGCATGGAGGAAATCGCCCACCAGCGTTGGGAGGGCGAGCGTATCGCCGAGGAGCAGTTTTTCTATGATCCGCAGCAACGCATTCCGAGCAAACCGGGTGTTGCCGCCTAGGGCTACGGATTGACTCGGCAGGATATTGCTCAACTGCTGATTGCGTGTGACGCATCTATCACCGCTGGCGATTACCGCAGGCGCTCGCTATGCTGGGCGCCATGCAAATACCCGATCTGAACTTGTTGGTGGCCCTCAATATCCTGCTCGAAGAGGGCTCGGTGACGGGGGCCGCGCGGCGGATGAACCTCAGCGCACCGGCCATGAGCCGTACGCTGACACGCATCCGTGAAGTCCTCAACGACCCGATCCTGGTGCGCTCCGGACGTGGCCTGGTGCCGACGCCCCGGGCCCTGGAGTTGCGTGAACAGGTGCGCGGCGTGGTGGAGCTGGCCCATGGGGTGTTCAGCCCCGGCCAGGAAACCGACTTGAGTTCACTGGAGCGCACTTTCAGCGTGCGGGCCAACGACATGTTCTTCGGTGCCTACGGCGGTCAGTTGCTCAAGCACCTGGCCCGGCACATGCCCAATGCCACTTTGCGCATGGTCCCCGAGGGTGATACCGACGACGATGCACTCAACGAAGGGCGGATCGACCTGGCGGTCTGCGCCACCCGCAAGTTCGGCGCCGATATCAAGGTGCAGCGGCTGTTCAACAGCTCGCTGGTGGGCATCGCCCGTGAGGGGCATCCGCTGTTCGACGAGGAGCTGGATGTCGAGCGCTTCGTCCAATACGACCATATCAGCGTTTCGCGGCGGGGCCGGGCGCGGGGGCCGATCGATACGCTGCTGGACGAGTTGAACCTGCAACGACGGATAGCACTGGTGCTGCCGACCTTCCATTCGGCGATGTTCGCGGTGGCCGGCTCCGACCTGATCCTGCCCTCGATACCACGCCCCATGATCAGCAACCTCAGCGGGCTGGGCTTGCGCCTGCGCACTTTCGAGTTGCCGCTGCCGGTGGAAACCATTGTGATGGTCCAGGCCTGGCACCCGCGGCTGGACAATGATCATGCGCACCGCTGGTTGCGGCGGAGCCTGAAGGACATGTGCAGTTCCGCGGATTGAGGATTGCGTCCGGTGCACTCCAGAGATAGCTATTTATCAATTTTTATAGCGGTTGACGCTGCTTAGACTCGGGTTTCCTAGTGAAACCGGAGTTTCCCACCATGTACTGGCTTGTTCCCCCTGTCTTCGTGCCTGCCCGGGATGCAGGCACATGACCGCCTTGCAAAGCAGCCTGCCGACCCTGATTGCAGCCAAGGCCGCGCCGGTTGCCGCGCCTTTCGGCCTGCGCATCGGTGTCGGCCTGGTCGGCGTGCTGCTCGCCGTGCTGGCCTCGGGCTTCAATGAGAACGTGACCAAGGTCGCGATGGCGGACATTCGTGGCGCCATGGGCCTGAGCTACGACCAGGGCACCTGGCTGATTGCGGCCTACGCGGCGATGTCGGTCAGTGCCATGGCCTTCGCCCCCTGGTGCGCGGCGACCTTTTCCCTGCGTCGTTTCACCCTCTGCGCCATCGGCACCTTGCTGCTTCTTGCATGGCTCTGTCCGTTCGCCGCGAACCCCGAGACCCTGATGCTGATGCGGGTGGTCCAGGGCTTCGCCGGTGGCGCCTTGCCGCCGATGCTGATGTCCGTGGCCCTGCGTTTCCTGCCGCCCGGAATCAAGCTCTATGGGTTGGGCGGTTATGCCCTGACCGCGACCTTCGGCCCGAGCTTCGGCACACCGCTGGCTGCCTGGTGGGTCGAGTATGCCGGTTGGCAGTGGGCGTTCTGGCAAGTCATTCCCCTGGGACTGGTGGCCATGGCCTGCGTCGCCTGGGGCATGCCCCAGGACCCGCTGCGCCTGGAGCGCTTTCGTCAGTTCGACTGGCGCGGGCTGCTGCTGGGCTTTCCCGGCCTGGTGATGCTGGTGCTCGGACTGGAGCAGGGCGAGCGCCTGGGCTGGTTCGACTCGCAGTTGATAGGCGGCCTGGTGGGCGGCGGCCTGTTGCTGCTGGTGTTGTTCTTTATCAACGAGTGGTCGCATCCGCTGCCGTTCTTCAAATTGCAGATGCTCAGGATCCGCAACCTGACCCACGCCCTGGTGACCCTTGGCGGCGTGCTGTTCGTGTTGCTCGCGGTGATCATGATTCCGTCCAGCTACCTGGCCCAGGTCCAAGGCTATCGGCCCTTGCAGACGGCCCCGGTGATGCTCTGGGTCGCGCTGCCGCAATTGCTGGCGCTGCCGCTGGTGGTCGCGTTGTGCAACAACCGGGTGGTGGACTGCCGCTGGGTCCTGGCGACCGGCCTCGGCCTGCTGGCGCTGGCCTGTGTACTGGGCTCCCAGCTCACCACGGTCTGGAATCGCGAGAATTTCTACCTGCTGCAAGGGATCCAGATCTTCGCCCAACCCATGGCGGTGATTCCCTTGCTGATGCTCTCCACCGGCAGCATCACCCCGGCCGACGGCCCGTTTGCCTCGGCCTGGTTCAACACCGTCAAGGGCTTTGCCGCCGTGCTGGCGGGGAGTGTGCTGGAGACGCTGACGGTCCATCGCGAGCATCTGCATTCCAGCCATCTGGTGGACCGCCTGGGCAATACACCGTGGCTCGCCGAGGGCGCGGACCTGGGGCAACTGGCCCGGCGTCTCCACGAGCAGGTCGTGGCCCTGACCGCTGCCGATCTCTACCTGTACATGGCCGGCCTGGCGTTGGCGCTGATCCTGCTGATTCCCATCCTGCCGACGCGCATCTATCCGCCGCGTGCGGCCTCCTGATCTCTTTCGGATACCCAGACATGACCACTTCAACTTCACGTAAACCCTGGCTGGTCCTCGCCGCGGTCCTGCTTGGTGCCGTGCTTTATGGGCTCTGGCGCCTGCTGTTCGCCAGCGGTCCGGTACAGAGCACCAACGACGCCTATATCAGCGCCGACTACACCCTGATCGCCCCGAAGGTCGCGGGGTTCATTGGCGAGGTGCTGGTGCGCGACAACCAATGGGTCCACGCCGGGCAGGCGCTGGTGCGCATCGATGCCCAGGACTACCAGGCCGACCTGGACGCCGCCAAGGCCAGTGCCTCGAGCGCTCGCGCGCAATTGGCCAACGCCGTGGCGACCCTTGAGCGTCAGCAGGCGTTGATCGATCAGGCGCGGGCGGTGGTCGACGCCGATCAGGCCGAGGTGCAGTTCGCCGAGCATGAAGGGCAGCGTTACCAGCATCTGGCCGGGCAGGGCGCCGGGACCTTGCAGAATGCCCAGCAGGCCGAGACCCGCCGCCGGACTGCCGCTGCACGATTGGCCGAACACCGTGCCGCGCTGGACGCGGCGCGCAAACAGACTCGCGTGTTGCAGGCCCAGTGCGATACCGCGCAGGCGGCGCTGCAACACGCCCAGGCGCTCCAGGCCCGGGCCGAACTGGACCTGTCGCACACCGTGCTGGTGGCGCCGTTCGACGGCGTCGCCGGACGGCGCAGTGTACGGCAAGGGGCGTACGTCAAGCCGGGCGATACCTTGCTGGCGGTGGTGCCGGTCAGCGAGGTGTATGTGATCGGCAATTTCCTCGAGAGCCAGCTGACCCACGTCAGCCCCGGCCAGTCGGTGAGCATCAACGTCGATACCTTTGCCGGCACGACCCTGATGGGGACCGTCGACAGCATCGCCCCGGCGACCGGCGTGACCTTTGCCGCCATTGCCCCGGAGAATGCCAGCGGCAACTTCACCAAGGTGGTGCAACGCATCCCGGTGAAGATCCTCCTGGATCCCGGGCAGCCGCTGGTCAAGCAACTGCGCCTGGGGATGTCGGTGGAAGCACGGATCGATACCGATTCGGGTGCGGTGCCTGAGGTGAGCGCGCGATGAACAGGTATTTTCTACCGATATTGATCGCGGCACTGGGGCTGGACGGTTGTACGCTGGGACCGGATTTCCAGCCGCCACAGGCGAAGCTGGGTAGCCAGTGGCAGATCCCGCAGAGCCCGGCGGGACATAGCCAGCCGCTTGCTGCCGCGCTGGAGACCCGTTGGTGGGACAGCTTCGCCGATCCACAGTTGTCCGCGCTGATACGTCAGGTTCAGGCGAGCAATCTTGATCTGCAACTGGCGGCCAGTCGCCTGGAGCAGAGCCGTGCGGCGCGCCGCAGCGTGGCCGCCGACACGCTGCCTGGGGTAACCGCCGGTACTGATTACAGTCGTGCGCGTAACAGCCAGGACGGCCTGGCCGATCCGTCGAACCTCAATGGCAAGAGCGCCTATAACCTCTGGAACGCCGGTCTGGCGGTCAGCTGGGAAGCCGATCTATGGGGGCGGGTGAAACGTTCGGTGGAAGCAGCGGATGCCAATGTCCAGGTGGCCGAGGAGGATCGCCGAGGAGTACTGATCGCGGTCATGGCCGAAACCGCCCGTGACTACATTCAGCTGCGCGCCGCCCAGAACGAGCAGGCGGTGACCCGACAGAACCTGGAGATTGCCCGTCACACCCAGGCGTTGACCCATCTGCAATACGATGAGGGTGTCGCCACCGAGCTGGAGGTTTCCCAGGCGACGGCGCAGGTTGCGCTGATCGAGGCGCAATTGCCCACGTTGCAGCAACGCGAGGCACAACTGATCAACGCCCTCAGTCGCTTGATGGCCCTTGAGCCCCGGGCGCTGGAGGCGCAGTTGAGTGTCGCCGGCAGCATTCCGGCGCCGCCGGCCAGCGTGCCGGTCGGCTTGCCCAGCGAACTGGCCCGGCGGCGCCCGGACATTCGTCGCGCCGAAGCGGACCTGCATGCCGCCACGGCCGCCATCGGCATGGCCCAGGCGGATTTCTACCCGCGTATCACCTTGTCCGGAAACCTGGGTTTCCAGGCGCTGCAATTGTCCGACCTGGGTAGCTGGGGCTCGCGGGCCTTTGCCGTGGGGCCGAGCCTGAGTGTGCCGCTGTTCGAGGGCGGGCGCCTGCAAGGTCAGTTGCAACTGCGCGAAAGTCGTCAGCAGGAGGCTGCGCTACGTTTCCAGAAGACCGTGCTCGACGCCTGGCATGAAGTGGACGATGCGCTGAGCGCCTACCAGGCCCGGCAGCGTCGTCGCGACAGTCTGCAACAGGCGGTGGAGCAAAGCCGCCGGGCCCTGGTCAGCGTGCGCCAGCGATATGCCCAGGGCACGGTGGATTTTCTCAATGTGCTGACCGTACAAGGCGCCGTGCTCGCCAACGAAGAGGCGTTGGTCGACAGCACGGCGGCGGTGTCGTTGTCCCTGGTCGGGCTGTACGGTGCCCTTGGCGGCGGCTGGCAACAGGTGCTGCCCGAACAGGCACGGCGCTAGAGGATCAGGGCTGCCAGATACCGACGTCCTGGGTGTTGATCTTCTGCGGTAGCAGACCGGCCGCGAGGAACGCATCGGCGATCTGTTGCTGTTCGCCCAGCTGGTCGGCCGTGACTGCCTGCACGTCATAGCTGCGATGGCGGTTGGCGGCCTCGACCGTCGCCGCATCCAGGTTGCCCCATAGCGGACCGAGGATCTCGGCGGCCTCTTTGGGGTGGGTCCTGATCCAGGCCCCGGACTTTTGCAGTTCGGCGAACACCTGCTTCAAGACTTGCGGATGGGACTGGGCGTAAGGCGTGCTCGCCAGGTAATAACGTTTGTAGTTTGCCAGGCCCTTGCCGTCGGCCAGGGTGCGGGTCGGCAGTTGCCGTTGGACGCCGCTGAGGAAGGGTTCCCAGGCGACCCAGGCATCGACCTTGGCGTTCTCGAACGCGGCGCGCCCGTCGGCGGGGGTCAGGTAGGCGGGCGTGATATCGCTGAACTTCAGCCCGGCCTTGGCCAGTGCCGCGATCAGCAGGTAGTGGCTACCGGCAGCCTTGGTCACCGCGACTTTCTTGCCCTTGAGATCGGCCAGGGTCTTGATCGGTGAATCGCTCTTGACCACGATCGCCTGGGCTTCGGGGGAGGCGGCCTCCTGGGCGAAGTAGGTCAGCTTGGCCTGGGCCGCCTGGGCGAAGACCGGCACCGTATCGGCGACATCCGCACTGATATCGACATTGCCCACGTTCAACGATTCGAGCAGGGGCAGGCCACTGGGAAACTCATGCCAGCTGACGTCGATATGCTCCCTGGCCAGGGCTTTCTCCAGGGTGCCCTGGTTCTTGAGCAAGGTGATCAGGGTCGAGGATTTCTGGTAGCCGATGCGCAGGGTTTCGTTGGCGTCGACGGTGGAGGCGGCCAGGGACAAGGCAATGGCCAGTGCTGAAAGCAATAAACGGGAACGGGTAATGCCGGGAACCAGGGCGACCATGGACACCTCGCAAAGACAGCAGTGAGAAGGGCGGGGGCCGGTGGTCCGGTCGTTAGAGCTTATGGGTTTGATTTTTATTTTTTAAATAACGTATTTGAATATGTTTAAGCCGGCACGACGGTTTCGTGTTTTTCCATATGCATATGTCTTTTGGGTATTTCAGCCGGGCAGGTTATCTCCTATATCGTTCACGCCATATCTTGTTATAACAAGTCAGGTCGAGAACCCAGCCCATGGCGCAATTGCTTCCACTGTCTCCCGTCCCGCTCTACAGCCAGCTCAAGGAATTGCTGCGTACACGCATCCTTGACGGCACCTATCCGCCCCTGGCGCGCATGCCTTCGGAGAACGACCTGGGCCAGTCCTTCGCGGTCAGCCGCATCACCGTGCGCCAGGCTCTCGGGGATCTGCAGAAGGAAGGGCTGATTTTCAAGATCCACGGCAAGGGCACCTTTGTCGCCAAGCCCAAGGCGTTCCAGAACGTCTCCACCCTGCAAGGCCTGGCCGAATCGGTGACGCAAATGGGCTACGAGGTGCTCAACCGGGTGCGCAGTTTCAAGCAGGTTCCGGCCTCGGCCCGGGTCGCCGAACGGCTGGCGCTGTCCGAGGGCAGCCTGGTCACTGAAATCAAGCGCGTGCGGTTGATCAACCGTGAGCCGGTGTCGCTGGAAATCACCTATCTGCCCCACAGCGTCGGCGAAAAACTGGAAAAGGCCGACCTGGCGACCCGGGACATCTTCCTGATCCTGGAAAACGACTGCGGCATCGCCCTGGGCCACGCGGATCTGGCCGTCGACGCGGTGCTCGCCGATGCTGAGTTGAGCCAGGCCCTGGACGTGGAAGAGGGCGCGCCGATCATGCGCATCGAACGCCTGACCCACGATGCCGAGGGCGCGCCGCTGGACTTCGAATACCTCTACTACCGTGGCGATTCCTTCCAGTACCGCCTGCGTATCGACCGTCAGAAGGAGCCACGCCCATGAGCCCGATCAACACCCTCGAACAGGAATACGACATTGTCGTCATCGGCGGCGGTACCGCCGGGCCCATGGCGGCGATCAAGGCCAAGGAAAAGAACCGCGACCTGCGCGTGTTGCTGATCGACAAGGCCAACGTCAAGCGCAGCGGCGCCATCAGCATGGGCATGGACGGCCTGAACAATGCGGTGATTCCCGGGCACGCCACGCCGGAGCAGTACACCAAGGAAATCACTGTCGCCAACGATGGTGTGGTCAACCAGGCAGCGGTGCTGGCCTACGCCGAATACAGCTACGAAACCATCCAGCAACTGGACCGCTGGGGCGTCAAGTTCGAGAAGGATGAAACCGGCGACTATGCGGTGAAAAAGGTCCATCACATGGGCGCCTACGTGTTGCCGATGCCCGAGGGCCACGACATCAAGAAGGTCCTCTACCGCCAGCTCAAACGGGCCCGGGTGCAGATCACCAACCGCTTGATTTCAACCCGTCTGCTGACCGACGCCGAAGGCACGGTGAACGGCGTCATGGGCTTCGATTGCCGCACCGCCGATTTCCATGTGATCAAGGCCAAGGCGGTGATTCTCTGCTGCGGCGCCGCCGGGCGCCTGGGGCTGCCGGCTTCGGGTTACCTGATGGGCACCTACGAGAACCCGACCAATGCCGGCGACGGTTACGCCATGGCCTATCACGCCGGGGCCGAGCTGGCGAACCTGGAGTGCTTCCAGATCAACCCGCTGATCAAGGACTACAACGGCCCGGCCTGCGCCTATGTCACCGGCCCTTTGGGTGGTTATACCGCCAACAACAAGGGCGAGCGCTTTATCGAATGCGACTACTGGAGCGGCCAGATGATGTGGGAGTTCCACCAGGAACTCGAAGGCGGCAACGGCCCGGTGTTTCTCAAGCTCGATCACCTGGCCGAGGAAACCATCCAGAACATCGAGGAAATCCTGCACAGCAACGAACGCCCCAGCCGTGGCCAGTTCCATGCCGGACGTGGCACCGATTACCGCCAGCAGATGGTCGAGATGCATATCTCCGAGATCGGCTTTTGCAGCGGTCACAGTGCTTCGGGGGTGTGGGTCAACGAACGGGCGGAAACCTCGGTCAAGGGCCTGTACTCGGCCGGTGACATGGCCGCCGTGCCGCACAACTACATGCTCGGCGCGTTCACCTACGGCTGGTTCGCCGGTTTCAACGCCGCGGATTATGTCGCCGGACGGGAGTTCAGCGCGCTGGACGCCGAGCAGATCGAAAAGGAAAAAGCCCGGGTCTATGCGCCGTTGCAGCGCGAACACGGCCTGCCGCCGGCCCAGGTCGAGTACAAGCTGCGGCGCTTCGTCAACGATTACCTGCAACCGCCCAAGGTCACGAAAAAGATGGAAATCGGCCTGGAGCGTTTCGCCGCCATCGAGGCGGACCTCGAGCAGATGAAGGCCAACAACCCCCACGAATTGATGCGTGCCCTGGAAGTTTCGGTGATCCGCGACTGCGCCGAAATGGCCGCCCGTGCCTCGTTGTTCCGCAAGGAAAGCCGCTGGGGCCTGTATCACCACCGGGTCGACTATCCGTTGCGCAATGACGCCGAGTGGTTCTGCCATTGCCACCTGAAGAAGGACGAAAACGGCGGGATGGTCAGCTTCAAGAAGCCGGTCGAACCCTACCTGATCGCCCTCGATGCCGACGAGAAGCAAGCCTACAACCGTTTGCGAGTCGCCACCGAAGCGGCCTGAGCAGGAGCCGGCTTGCTGGCGATGATATCGATGCGCAGTACCTGTTAAACCGAGTCGCCTGGATCGCCAGCAAGCCGGCTCCTACAAGGTTCTGCATTGTTTTTAGATGAGCGAACTTTACCGAGGACAGCGTGCCATGGCCTTCCAGCCCCAGGAAATATTCTTTCGCAGCAACGCGCCGGTCACCGTCGATGAAGACAAGTGCATCGCCCACAAGGGCTGCACCGTCTGTGTCGATGTCTGCCCCATGGACCTGCTGGCGATCAACCCGGCCACCCAGAAGGCCTATATGGCTTTCGACGAATGCTGGTACTGCATGCCCTGTGAAAAGGACTGCCCGACCGGCGCGGTGAAGGTGGAGATTCCCTACCTGCTGCGCTGAGCCGATCCACGCCGTACCCATAAGAAAAGACCGCCACCGGCCCACCACCGGACGCCTGATCCAGCACCCCTCGTTTCCCACCCCGGTTCTCGGCGGCGGAGACGATTCCATCTTTCATGATTCGAGGGGAAACACCCATGCGTGCACGCATCACTTTTGCCGGCCTGGTCCTGGCCCTGAGCGCCTTTGGCGTCCAGGCCGAGACCATTCGTATTGCCATCGGCACCCAGGACAGCACCATCAATTGCGCCGCCGGCGGCCTGTTGATCCGCGAGCTCGGCTTGCTCGACAAGTACCTGCCCAAGGACGGCGCCTACAAGGACGCCCACTACGATATCCAGTGGAAGAACTTCACCAGCGGTGCGCCACTGACCAATGAAATGGTCGCCGGCAAACTCGACTTCGGCGCCATGGCCGACTTCCCCGGCGCGCTCAATGGTGTGGCCCATGAGGCGGCGGGCAAGCACAGCCTGTTTATCAGCGTGCTGTCGGGCAGCATCGAGGGCAGCGGCAACGGCATCGTGGTGCCCAAGGATTCGCCGGTGCAGTCGTTCAGCGAACTCAAGGGCCAGACGATTTCCGTACCCTTCGCCTCGACCGCCCACGGCATGCTGCTGCGGGCCATTGCGGCCCAGGGTTGGGACCTGGACAAGGACGTGACGGTGATCGCCCAGCCACCGGAGGTCGCCGGTTCCGCCTTGCAAGCCAACAAGATCGCCGCCCACGCCGATTTCGTGCCGTTCGCCGAACTGTTCGAAAACCGTGGCTTCGCCCGCAAGATCTATGACGGTTCCCAGGCCAAGGCGCCGACCTTCCATGGCGCCCTGGTGGACAGCGATTACGCCAGGCGTTATCCGGAAATCGTCGTCGCCTACCTGCGCGCCAGTATCGAGGCCAATCAGTTGCTGGCGGCGGAGCCGGAGAAGTACAGCGAACTGATCGAGAAGGTCGCCGGTGTCGAGGCCGAGGTCAATTACCTGTTCCACGGTCCGTTGGGCCTGCAGACCCGCGACCTGACCTGGAAGCCGGAATACCGCCAGGCCGTTGCCACGGCCATCGACACGCTGAAGTTGCTGAAGAAGGCAGACCGTGGCTTGAACACCGACACCTTTATCGATGATCACTTTATCCGCGAGGCCTTCAAGGAGTCCGGTCTCGACTACGACAAGCAACTGGCCAACTACGCCCAGCAGCCGTTGATCGCCAATGACGCGGTGACCGGCAAGCCGATCGCGGACCCACGGCAAGTCGCGCAGATCTGGCTCAAGGGCGAGCCGAAGGTGCGCAGTTATGCCTCGCCCCAGGCCGCACTGAGCGACCTGGCCAGCCTGAAAAAAGCCGGCAAGGAAGTCCGCGCGGTCTATGCCCAGGCCAGTGACAGCGGGATCAAGCTGCTCGCGCCGCAAGCCTGGTTTGTCAGCGATGCCAAGGGCCAGTTGAAGGCTTTCCTGCTCCGGGACCAGGCCGAGCAATTCGCCAAGGCCCATGGCGGCGAGGTGCGGGATTTCACCGACGCCAGCCGCCAAGTCCTGGCCCAGCGTTGAGGTGAATGGCATGAGTCGCTTGTCGGTCGATCTCGGGCGCCGCTGGAGTCTGCGCCTCGCTTCCTTGTTGCTCTGCCTGGGATTCTGGCAAGTAGCGGCTCGCATGCACCTGGACCTGGGACTGGTGACCTTTCGCAACGTGCCGTCGCCGGTCGAGGTGGTGCAGGCGGCCTGGGCGTTGTTCAACTCCCACGCCTTGCCGCGACACTTGCTCAGCAGCCTGGGCCGTGTCGCCAGCGGTTACCTGGCGGCGGCGCTGGTGGCGGTTGCGCTGGGGTTGGCGATCGGCCGTTCGAAGTGGGCCGAGGACCTGCTGCTGCCACCCCTGGAGGTACTGCGACCGATTCCGGCGGTGGCCTGGATTCCCCTGGCGATCCTGATGTTCCCGTCCTCGGAGCTGTCGATGATCTTTATCACCTTCACCGGCGCGCTGTTCCCGATCCTGCTCAATACCGTGCATGGCGTCGAGTCGGTGGACCGCCGGCTGATCGCCTCGGCCCGGAGCCTGGGGGCAGGGCGCCTGGCGATCCTGCGGGAAGTCGTGATTCCCGGTGCTGCGCCGAGCATCGTCACGGGCCTGGCCATTGGCATGGGCACGTCGTGGTTCTGCCTGGTGACCGCCGAGATGATCTCCGGGCAATGGGGCATCGGTTACTACACCTGGGAGGCCTACACCTTGCAGAACTACGCGGACATTATTGTCGGCATGCTGCTGATCGGCGTGCTTGGCATGGCCAGCAGCGGCCTGGTCAAACGCCTCGGGGCGCGACTGACACCCTGGTATCGCCCGCAGGAGAAACACGGATGAGTGTCGCCGAACGTTTTTCCGCAGCCGGGCGGATCGCCATCGACGGCTTGTCGATTCACCTGGGCAGCGGCCCCGATGCCTTCGAGGCGGTCCAGGCGCTGAGCTTCGATGTGACGCCCGGGGAGTTCGTCTGCATTCTCGGACCGTCCGGCTGTGGCAAGTCGACCCTGCTCGGCGCCCTGGCCGGCCATCTCACCCCCAGCAGCGGTTCGTTGCAGGTTGACGGTCAGCCGGTGCTGGGTCCGTCGCCGAGCCGCGGCATGGTGTTCCAGCAACACACCCTGTTGCCCTGGCGGCGGGTGCTGGACAACGTCGCCTTCGGCCTGAAGATGCAGGGCATCGGCAAGGCCGAGCGGCAGCGCCAGGCCTGGGAGTTTCTCGGCTGGGTCGGCCTGGAGGATTTTGCCGGGCACTGGCCGAGCCAGTTGTCCGGTGGCATGCAGCAGCGGGTCGAGATTGCCCGGGTGCTGATCAACCGGCCGAAGCTGCTGCTGATGGACGAGCCCTTCGGCGCCCTCGACGCCCAGACCCGCAGCCAGATGCAGGAGCTGCTGCTGGATATCTGGGGGCGGATCCAGACCACCGTGGTGTTTGTCACCCATGACATCGACGAGGCCCTGTTCCTGGCCGACCGGATCCTGGTGATGAGCCCGCGTCCGGGACGTTTTATCGAAGACCTGCGCCTGGATTTTCCCCGGCCACGCCAGCCGGAACTGCTCACCAGCGCGGAGTTCGTCCGTCTCAAGCGGCATTGCCTGGAATTGCTCCGGCACCAGGATGGCCGCCAACTACCGCGCCTGACTCCCCTCGGGCTGCCCCTTGAAAACACTCAACCGCGATTTGCCCTATGACCGACCTGATCAGCGACAACCCCGACATTCTCGACCTGCAACCGCGCCTGCAACATGAAGACGCCGGTGTGCGCCGTATCGCCCTGATCGAACTGGCCGACCTGGAGGACCCGGATGCCTTGCCCTGGCTGATCCAGGCGCTGGAGGCCGACCCCGAGGGCGATGTGCGCGCCGAAGCCGCGCGCCTGCTGGAGGCCTGGGAAGAACCGCAGGTGGTCAGCGCCTTGTGCAAGGCCTTGCTCGACTGGGACCACAAGGTTCGCGTGGTGGCGGCCCAGAGTCTCAGCCTGTTGAAGACCGAAGAGGCCGGGCAGGTGATCCTGCCCTGGGCCGCGCATCCCGATGTGTTTGTCCGCAGCAGCGCCCTGCGGGCCTTGCGAGAGTTGCGCCTGGCCGCGAGCGCGCCAGTGGCCCTGCAAGCGCTGTTGGACCCCGAGGCCAGCGTCCGCCGTGAGGCGGTGGGGATTCTCGGCTGGCTCAAGCAACTCGATGCCTTGCCGGCCTTGGCGCGCCTGGCCAGTACCGATCCCGAACCGGAAGTGCGCCGTGTGGCGACCGGGGCCCTGGGCCTTGCCAGCGACCCTGCGCTGCTGCCGGCGTTGCAGTCGGCCTTGCTCGACCCGGCCTGGCAGGTTCGCGAAGAGGCCGCGACGACCCTGGGCAAGGTCGGTCTGGCCCAGGCCGGCCCGGCCCTGGAGGCGGCGCTGGGCGACGATTACTGGCAGGTGCGTTTGCGCGCCGCGCGCTCCCTGGGCCGTTTGCGTTACAGCGGGGCCCTGGCGGCCTTGATCGAACTGCTCGGTCACAGCATCAGCAATCTGCGCAAGGAAGCGGCCCTGGCGTTGGGCGAGTTGGGGTTGCAGGAAGCGATTGCGCCGTTGCAGGCGGCGCAGCACGACGGTGATCCGGAAGTGCGCAAATCGGTGCGCATCGCCCTGGCCCAGCTTGGCGTCGGTGGCGCCTGATGCAGCCCCTGGCGGTGCGCCATAGGCGTAGCGAAGGGCTGTTGCTGCTGACCTGGGCCGACGGCCCGCAGCTATTGGCTTATGCCCGGCTACGGGCGGCCTGTCCCTGTGCGCAGTGCCGGGCCGCCCGCTTGCAAGGGCGGATCGACCTGGTTCAGGCCGATGTGCGCCTGCTGGAGGTCAACCCGCAGGGCTATGGCGTCCAGCTGGTGTTCGATGACGGGCACCAGCAGGGGATCTATCCCTGGGCGTATTTGCGGGAGTTGGGCTGATCGACTCGGCATCCGGGCGCGGAGCGTTTAGACTGTCTCACCTCTTTGACAGACGAGGCCTTCATGACTGATTCCACGGCAACACCGGTACTGCTGTTTTCCTACGGCACCTTGCAGGACAAGGCCGTGCAACTGTCCAACTTCGGGCGCGAACTGGCGGGCAACGCCGATCGCATGCTCGGCTATGCTCAATCCTGGGTCGAGATCACTGATCCCCAGGTCCTCGCCACCAGCGGCAAGTCCCACCATCCCATCGTGCGTCCCAGCAGCAACCCCGAGGACAGCGTGAGCGGCATGGTTTTCCAGATCAGCGCCGAAGAGTTGGTGGCGGCGGATGCCTATGAAGTTTCCGACTACCAGCGCGTTTCGGTCCGTCTGGCCTCCGGTCTGGATGCCTGGGTCTATGTGAGCGTTTAGTACAGCGCTTGCGACCTTCGGCGACTACACAAACAAGGCCGCCTACGGGTATGCTTTTGCGGCATGGTTACATGCTTGATCGAGGGAACGGGTTCATGGACAAAGTCATTGTCATCACCGGCGGCAGTCGTGGTATCGGCGCCGCCACCGCGCTGCTCGCGGCGAAGCAGGGTTATCGTATCTGTATCAACTACCTGGCGGATGAGGAGTCGGCCCTGCGGGTGCTGGAGCAGGTGCGCGGGCTGGGCGCCGTGGCCATTGCCGTGCGCGCCGATGTCAGTATCGAGGACGAGGTGATCCGCCTGTTCAATCGGGTGGACGCCGAGCTGGGGCCGGTCACCGCCCTGGTCAACAATGCCGGGACCGTCGGGCACAAGTCCCGGGTCGATGAGATGTCCGAATTCCGTATCCTGCAAACCCTGAAGGTCAATGTCCTGGGGCCGATCCTCTGCGCCAAGCATGCGGTGCGGCGGATGTCGCCACGCCATGGTGGCCAGGGTGGCAATATCGTCAATGTGTCCTCGGCGGCGGCCCGTCTCGGCTCGCCCAACGAATACGTGGATTACGCTGCCTCCAAGGGCGCGGTGGACACCTTCACCCTCGGTTTGTCCAAGGAGCTGGCGGGCGAGGGCATTCGCGTCAATGGCGTGCGTCCTGGCTATATCTATACCGAGTTCCACGCCTTGAGCGGCGACGCCGACCGGGTCAGCAAGCTGGAGTCGGCCATTCCCATGGGCCGTGGCGGTCGCGCTGAAGAGGTGGCCGAGGCAATTGTCTGGCTGCTCTCGGACAAGGCTTCCTACGCCACCGGGACCTTTATCGACCTGGCGGGTGGACGCTGAGTCGGTTTTTGCCCCAGGGACGTCGTTCGGGCGTATAGGCCCGTCGGTCATACGCCCCACACTGTAACGCCGGAGCCAGGGTCTTGCCTGGCTCTGACCGACCGTTACAGGGAACCCCTCGAATGACCGTTATCTTTCGTCCGGCGCTACGTTCGGACGCCCGCGAGATTGCCCGCCTGTTCCAGATTTCCTCGGAAGGGGCGTCCGACTATATCTGGAGCCAGTTGGCTGAGGGCGATGAGTCCTTGCTGGATGTCGGCGAGCGGCGTTATGCCCGTGAGGGTGTGGATTTTTCCTATGAGAACTGCTGGATGGCCGAGGCGGATGGCCAGGTGATCGGCATGTTGCACAGCTATCCGATGTTTGAAGACCCGGAGGCAACACCGAGTACCGATCCGGTGCTGGCGCCCTATGCCGATCTGGAGATTCCCGACACCCTCTACATCTCCAGCCTGGCCTTGCACGAGGGCTGGCGTAACCAGGGGCTGGGCCCACGCTTTCTTGAATATGCCCGTCAGCGCTGCCAGGCGCTTGAACTCAAGGGTTTGAGCCTGATCGATTACGCGATGAACAGCGGCGCCTGCCGCTTCTATCAGCGTCATGGTTTCACGATTGTCGGTGAGTGCCAGATCGTGCCGCATCCGATGATCCGGGTGACTGGGGCGGCGTATCTGATGCACTGGCCCTTGGCGGAGTAAGACGGCTCACTGCTCCAGCAGCGACCGCACAATCCGTCCCAGGGTCTCCATTGCCTGTTCCGAGACCTCGTTCCACGGGCTGCCGTAATTCAAACGGATGCAGTTGCGAAAGCGCCGGGTCGGCGAAAAGATCGGTCCCGGGGCGATGCTGATGCCTTGGGCCAGGGCGATCTGGAACAGCTTCAGCGAGTCCATCTGTTCCGGCAGTTCCAGCCACAGGAAGTAACCGCCGCTCGGCTGGCTGACCCGGGTCTGTGCCGGGAAGTAGCGGGCAATCGCCGACAGCATGGCGCTCTGCTGTTCCTCCAGGGCATACCGTAGCTTGCGCAGGTGCCGGTCGTAGCCGCCGTTTTGCAGATAGTCGGCCAGGGCCGCCTGGGCCGGCATTGACGCGCACAGCGAGGTCATCAGCTTGAGCCGTTCGATCTTCTGCGCGTAACGTCCCGCCGCCACCCAGCCGATGCGATAACCCGGCGCCAGGCTCTTGGAGAAGGAACCGCAGTGCATCACCAGGCCCTCGGTGTCGAAGGCCTTGGCCGGTTTCGGTGCCTGCTGGCCGTAATAGAGTTCGGCGTAGACATCGTCCTCGATCAGCGGCACCTGATGCCGGCGCAACAGTTCCACCAGCTCCTGCTTCTTCGCCTCGGGCAGGGTCGCACCCAGGGGGTTCTGGAAGCTGGTCATGCACCAGCAGGCCTTGATCGGATGGCGTTCCAGGGTCTGGGCCAGCACCCCGAGGTCGATGCCGTCACGCGGATGCACCGGGATCTCCACCGCCTTGAGCTTGAGCCGTTCCAGCACTTGCAGGCAGGCATAGAACGCCGGGGCCTCGATGGCCACCAGGTCGCCCGGCTCGGTGACGGCTTGCAGGCACAGGTTCAGCGCTTCCAGGGCGCCGTTGGTGATCAGCAGTTCCTCCATGGGCAGCATCAGTCCGCCGACCATATAACGCAGGGCGATCTGCCGGCGCAGTTGCGGGTTGCCCGGCGACAGGTCGGTGACCACCATGCGCGGGTCCATCTCGCGGCTGGAGCTGGCCAGGGAGCGGGACAGGCGTTGCAGGGGAAACAGCGTCGGGCTCGGGAAGGCCGAGCCGAAGGGCACGGTGGCGGGGTCCTTGATGGAGTCCAGTACCGAGAACACCAGTTCGCTGACATCGACCTCGGTGGACTCGTTGACCTGGCTGCTGATTGCCGGCTCCGAGAACGGGCTCGGGGTGTGGGCGTTGACGAAGTAGCCGGAGCGCGGTCGGGCGCGGATCAGGCCGCGGCGCTCCAGCAGGTAGTAGGCCTGGAACACGGTGGACGGGCTGACCCCGTAGGTCTGGCTGGCATAGCGCACCGACGGCACGCGCTGGCCGGGGCCGAGGACGCCGGTGCGGATCAGTTCAGCGATGTCGTCGGCGAATTTTTCGTAGCGTTTCATGGCAACTCTGGATGTTGAAAGCACCGCATAACCTGTAGGAGCTGGCTTGCTGGCGATAGCGGCCGATCAGGCAATGCAAGACTTGCTGGCCTCATCGCCAGCAAGCCGGCTCCTACAAGGTTCGGTGTTGATTGATCGGGATTCTAAGGCATCAACGGTTCAGCGGGGCGACAAAGCGGCTCTTCGCCACGCTGTAGACCTCGGGCTCGTCGCTGTCGACCACCTTGAAACTCACCTCCTGCGAGCTGCTTTTCGGCTTGTCGCCGAGCATCGCCACCGATACCGGCAGGTCGGCGATTTCCCCCGCCGCCAGGTTCAGTTCGGTCTTGCCCTGCAACTGGAAGCCCTCGCTGTCCACCAGTTCCAGGCGATAACGCTGGGACTGCTGGGTCTTGTTGATGACCTTGAGGCTGTAGATATTCTCGATCTGGCCCTGGCTGTTTTCCCGGAACAGCCCGCGGTCCTTGCTCACGTCCAGCGAAACCATGGGCCGTTCCACCAGGGCCAGGGCCAGTGCACCGATCATGATCAGCAGCACGGCGCTGTAGCCGATCAGCCGTGGGCGCAGCAGATGGGTCTTGCCACCCTGCAACTGGTGCTCGGAGGTGTAGCTCACCAGTCCACGGGCGTAGCCCATCTTGTCCATGATCGAGTCACAGGCGTCGATGCATGCCGCGCAGCCGATGCATTCCATCTGCAAACCGTCGCGGATATCGATGCCGGTGGGGCAGACCTGCACGCACATCTGGCAGTCGATGCAGTCCCCCAGGCCGACACTGGCCGGCGCCACATCACGTTTGCGCGGACCGCGGCTTTCACCTCGGGTGGGGTCGTAGGAAATGGTCAGGGTATCTTTGTCGAACATCACGCTCTGAAACCGCGCATAGGGGCACATATGCATGCACACCGCTTCCCGCAGCCAGCCGGCGTTGATGTAGGTGGCAGCGGTGAAGAACACCACCCAGAACAGGCTGACACCGCCGATCTGCAGGGTCATCAGTTCCTGGGCCAGGGGCCGGATCGGCGTGAAATAACCGACAAAGGTCAGCCCGGTCAGCAGGCTGATGCCCAGCCATAACGTATGTTTGGCCGCGCGCCGGGCCAGCTTGTTCGGGCCCCAGGGTGCGGCTTGCAGCTTGATGCGCTGGTTGCGCTCGCCTTCGGTGACTTTCTCGCACCACATGAACAGCCAGGTCCAGGAGCTTTGCGGGCAGGTATAGCCGCACCAGACCCGCCCGGCGAACACGGTGATGGCGAACAGGCCGAAGGCACAGATGATCAGCAGGGCCGAGAGCAGGATGAAGTCCTGGGGCCAGAAGGTCGCGCCGAAGATATGGAAGCGGCTTTCAGCCAGGTCCCAGAGCACCGCCTGGCGGCCGCCCCAGTTCAGCCATACCGTGCCGAAGAACAGCAGGAACAGAAAGCCCGCGCCACCCAGGCGCAGGTTACGAAACAGCCCGCTGAAGCTGCGGGTATGGATCAGTTGGTCGGTGGACTTGGCCTTCATCCTTGGACGCAAGGGCTCGAAGGTTTCAACACTCTGGACGGGGATTCTCTCGCTCATGGTCTGTCGCTCGTCAGCCTCCATCAGGCCTGGGCACTATGCCGAGCGAACTGTTTGCATAACAGACTCAGGTATTTGAATAAAAAGCGGATCAGATGGCCGCGCGCGAGGGCCTGCGACAGCTTGTCCTACCCCCGTGCCGCTCCCTGTCATCGTGCCCTGTGGCGCCGGGCGTAAATGCCGGGCGCCGGTGCTGACACAGGTCAATCAAATCACCGAATCACCGTCATCGACCTTTACATGATGACGGCCGTCGAAGGCGCCGGCGACGGTCAGGGCATCGGCTTCCGCTTCGGTGATCCAGATAAACCGACCGTCCAGTTCGGCGCGGGACATGCTTTTGCCGTCGTCGGTACTGATGCGCACGGCACTGGCCGGTCCGTGGACGCGGACATCGCCTTGCTCCAGGGCACAGGTCTGGTTCGAGGGTTCGATATGCACGGGCATGGTGCTCTCCTTATGTTCAGGGGACGGCGCGGCTGGGGCGACATTCCCGTCTATGCTTCAGGCGCGCCGCGTCAGGCGATCACCGGTGGCATGGTGGTCGGCGGATCGATCCTGGGCGGCGGTGTGCTGCCCGGCGGTTCCTGCTCGGGGATCGGCTGTGGCTCCGTCGGTGGCAGGGTGGGTTTGTCGATATTGGGATCAGGCGTTTCTGCCGGAATCGGAATATTCATGAAGCTGGCCTCCTTTATGCGTGCTTCAGATGGGCGCCCTGTCATGGATCAGGGCACCCCGTATAACGATGGACCCTGCCCAGGTGCTTTTGACTCCCGCTTTATGACGAGTGGAGTTTCCCGACAAATCCGTCTGAACTTTTGTTCCGGCAGCGGGCTCCGAACTGAAGTGACCTTGTTTCAGGATGAAGCCGGTTGCCATGCAGATTACGCAGAGTAGAGCGTCCATGGGGCGTAAGGAGTGATGCTCGATGTCAGCCGATAAACCGTTGGACGAGGAGGGCACTGAAGTCCTGCCTTTGTCCCAGGCGTTGCTGCTGCCACGCATCGCCATTGAAGACGTGGTGCCTACCGTCGATGGCGGGCAGTTCGCGGTCAAGGCCGTGGCGGGGCAGGAACTGGTGGTGAGCGCCAAGGTGTTTGCCGACGGCCACGACAAGTTGGCCGTGCTGTTGGCTTGGAAAAACCTGGGCGACGCCGACTGGCAACGCACGGCCATGACCGATAAAGGCAACAACGCCTGGCAGGGCCGCTTGCGGGTCGGTGACCAGGGGCGTTATGTCTATCGGATCGAAGCCTGGATCGACCAGTTCGCCAGCTTCTGCTACGAACTGGAGAAAAAGTTCGTCGCCGGAGTCACCATCGATCTCGAATTGCAGGAAGGGCGGGCGCAAGTGCTGCACGCCATCGAACGCAGTCAGGACGATGTGGCCATGGGCCTGACGGCCTTGCACGAGGAATTGCTGCACCTGTCGAACGATGGCCAGGTCGAGCGCTTTCTCAAGCCCGCCACGGCGCGGTTGATGCGCAAGGCCGACCACCATGCCTACCTGAGCCACAGCTACGACTATCCGCTGGAGGTGGAGCGCGGCCTGGCGCAGTTCGCCAGTTGGTATGAACTGTTTCCCCGTTCGGTCACCGACCGGGCATTGCGTCATGGCACCTTCAATGATGTGCACGGTCGCCTGCCGATGATTCGCGACATGGGCTTCGACGTGCTGTATTTCCCGCCGATCCATCCCATCGGCCGCAGTTACCGCAAGGGCCCGAACAATGCCCTGATTGCCGGCCCCGACGATCCGGGCAGCCCTTATGCGATCGGCAGCGAGGAGGGCGGGCACGAGGCGATTCATTCACAACTGGGCAGCCGCGAGGATTTTCGCCGGCTGGTCAGTGCCGCGGCCGAGCACGGCCTGGAAATCGCCCTGGATTTTGCCATCCAGTGCTCCCAGGATCACCCCTGGTTGCAGGAGCATCCCGGCTGGTTCAACTGGCGGTCGGACGGCAGCATCAAATACGCGGAGAACCCGCCGAAAAAATACCAGGACATCGTCAACGTCGATTTCTATGCCGCCGAGGCGATTCCCAGCCTCTGGGTCGAGCTGCGGGATATCGTCCTGGGCTGGGTCGAGGAGGGGGTGAAGATCTTTCGGGTCGACAACCCCCACACCAAGCCGCTGCCGTTCTGGCAATGGTTGATCGCCGATGTGCGCGGTGCCCATCCCGAAGTGATGTTTCTCGCCGAGGCGTTCACCACGCCGGCGATGATGGCGCGCCTGGGCAAGGTCGGTTATTCCCAGAGCTACACCTATTTCACCTGGCGCAACACCAAGGCCGAACTGACCGCCTATTTCACCGAGCTGAACGAATCGCCCTGGCGCGATTGCTTCCGGCCGAATTTCTTCGTCAATACGCCGGATATCAACCCGGCCTTTCTCCATCATTCCGGGCGTGCCGGGTTCCTGATCCGCGCGGCGCTGGCGACCATGGGCTCGGGGCTCTGGGGCATGTACTCGGGCTTCGAGCTGTGCGAATCGGCGGCGTTGCCGGGCAAGGAGGAATACCTGGATTCGGAGAAATACGAGATCCGTCCGCGGGACTTCAATGCGCCGGGCAACATCATTGCCGAGATCGCCCAGCTCAATCGTATCCGCCGTCAGCACCCGGCCTTGCAGACGCACCTGGGGTTGCAGGTCTACAACGCCTGGAACGACAACATCCTGTATTTCGGCAAACGCACGGCGGACCTGGAGAGTTTCATCCTGGTGGCGGTCAGTCTTGATCCGCATAACGCCCAGGAAGCGCACTTCGAATTGCCCTTGTGGGAGTTCGGCCTGCCGGATGACGCCGCTACCCATGGCGAAGACCTGATGAATGGCCACACCTGGACCTGGTACGGCAAGACCCAGTGGATGCGTATCGAGCCCTGGCACCAGCCGTTCGGGATCTGGCGCATCACCAGGATCTGATGATGTGCCCCTCGCCACACTGAATTCCAAGGAGTTACCCATGGCGAAGAAAACCCGCCCAGCCAGCTTTATCGACGACCCGCTCTGGTACAAGGACGCGGTGATCTACCAGGTTCACGTCAAATCCTTCTTCGACTCGAACAACGATGGCATCGGCGACTTCCCCGGCCTGATCGCCAAGCTCGACTACATCGCCGACCTTGGCGTGAACACCATCTGGCTGCTGCCGTTCTACCCCTCGCCACGCCGCGACGATGGCTACGACATCGCCGAATACCGTGGGGTGCACAGCGACTACGGGACGATGGCCGATGCCAAGCGTTTTATCGCCGAAGCCCACAAGCGCGGCCTGCGGGTGATCGCCGAACTGGTGATCAACCACACCTCCGACCAGCACGCCTGGTTCCAGCGCGCGCGCCTGGCCAAGCCCGGTTCCAGCGCCCGCAACTTCTACGTCTGGTCCGACACCGACGACAAATACACCGATACCCGGATCATCTTTCTCGATACCGAGAAGTCCAACTGGACCTGGGACCCGGTGGCCGGCCAGTATTTCTGGCACCGCTTCTATTCCCACCAGCCGGACCTGAATTTCGACCATCCGCCGGTGCTGCAAGCGGTACTGGCGGTGATGCGCTACTGGCTCGACCTGGGCATCGACGGCCTGCGCCTGGACGCCATTCCCTACCTGATCGAACGTGACGGCACCAACAACGAGAACCTGCCCGAAACCCACCAGGTGCTCAAGAAGATCCGCGCTGAAATCGATGCGCACTATCCCGACCGCATGCTGCTGGCCGAAGCCAACCAGTGGCCGGAAGACACCCAGCTGTACTTTGGCGACAAAAGAGGCGACGACGGTGACGAATGCCATATGGCCTTCCACTTTCCGCTGATGCCGCGCATGTACATGGCCCTGGCCCAGGAGGATCGCTTCCCGATCACCGACATCCTGCGCCAGACCCCGGAAATCCCCGCCAATTGCCAGTGGGCGATCTTCCTGCGCAACCACGATGAACTGACCCTGGAAATGGTCACCGACCGTGAGCGCGACTACCTCTGGAACTACTACGCCGCCGACCGCCGGGCACGGATCAACCTCGGTATCCGCCGGCGCCTGGCACCGTTGATGGAGCGCGACCGTCGCCGCATCGAGTTGCTCAACAGCCTGCTGCTGTCGATGCCGGGCACGCCAACCCTGTACTACGGCGATGAAATCGGCATGGGCGACAATATCTACCTGGGCGACCGCGATGGCGTGCGCACCCCGATGCAGTGGTCCATCGACCGCAACGGCGGCTTCTCCCGCGCCGACCCGGCCAGCCTGGTGCTGCCGCCGATCATGGACCCGCTCTACGGCTATCAGACGGTGAACGTCGAGACCCAGGCCGGCGATCCCCATTCGCTGTTGAACTGGACCCGTCGCTTGCTGGCGGTGCGCAAGCAGCAGAAAGCCTTCGGCCGCGGCAGCCTGAAAATGCTCTCGCCGAACAACCGCCGCATCCTCGCCTACACCCGCGAATACACCGATGCCGACGGCAAGACCGAGATCATCCTCTGTGTCGCCAACGTTTCCCGCACCGCCCAGGCGGCGGAGCTGGAGCTGTCCGCGTTCGCCGGCCGTGTGCCGGTGGAGATGCTCGGCGGCAACGCGTTCCCGCCCATCGGCCAGCTCAACTTCCTGCTGACCCTGGCGCCCTACGGTTTCTACTGGTTCCTGCTCGCCACGGAAACGCAGATGCCCAGCTGGCACGTGGAGCCGGTGCAGAGCCTGCCGGACTTCACCACCCTGGTGCTGAAGAAACGCATGGAAGAACTGCTCGAAAGCCCTTCGCGCACAACCCTGGAGCAGACGGTTCTGCCGGAGTGGCTGCCCAAGCGGCGCTGGTTCGCCGGCAAGGACACGGCGCTCGAACAGGTGCGCCTGGTCTATGGTGTGCGCTTCGGTGACCCGCAGCATCCGGTGCTGCTTGCTGAAGTCGAAGTCACGGCGGCCGGCCAGATCAGCCGTTACCAGTTGCCGTTCGGGTTTCTCGCCGAGGACCAGGCCAGCGCTGCCTTGCCGCAACAATTGGCCATGGCCCGGGTCCGTCGCGGTCGACAGGTCGGCCTGATCACCGATGCGTTCAGCCTTGAGCCGTTTATCCGCGCGGTGATCGACGGCATGCGCGGCGACACGGTATTGGTCACTGGCGGTGGCGAGCTGCATTTCCAGGCCGCCCCCGAACTCAAGACCCTGGAACTGCCCGCCGACATGAGTGTGCGTTACCTGTCATCCGAACAGTCCAACAGTTCTGTGGTGGTGGCCGAGCGCATCATGCTCAAGCTGATCCGCAAGGTCAGTGCCGGCGTGCACCCGGAACTGGAAATGAGCGCCTACCTCACCGCCGCCGGTTTCCAGCATATTTCGCCGTTGCTGGGCTCGCTGGTGCACCGCGATGCCAAGGGCGAAGACAGCCTGCTGATGATTGCCCAGGGGCTGCTCAACAACCAGGGCGATGCCTGGAGTTGGACCCAGAACAACCTGGAACGGGCGATCCGCGATGAACTGGCTGACGCGGTCTCGGACCATGAGCAGCATTTCAATGCCCTCGGCGAGCTGGCGGATTTCGCCGCCTTGCTCGGTCAACGCCTGGGCGAGATGCACCTGGTGCTGGCGGCGCCCACCGTCGATCCGGCCTTCAGTGCCCAGGTGAGCACGGACAAGGACGCCCAGCGCTGGAGCAAGACCATCAGCCAGCAGATGGAGCATGCCCTGCAGTTGCTCAAGCAGCACCAAAAGGCGCTGCCGGCGGAGGAACAGGAACTGGTGGGTCGCCTGCTGGAACAGAAAAAAGCCATTCTCGGCTATATCCAGAAGCTCGCCGGCCAGGTGGTCGGCGGCCTGCGCCTGCGGGTCCATGGCGACCTGCACCTGGGCCAGGTGCTGGTGGTGCAGGGCGATGCCTACCTGATCGACTTCGAGGGCGAGCCCGCCCGCTCGTTGCAGGAGCGGCGTGGCAAACACAGTCCCTACAAGGACGTCAGCGGTGTGCTGCGTTCGTTCGATTACGCCGCGGCCATGGCCTGCAACAGCGCCACGCACCTCGATCCGTCCAGCGCCGGGCCGGCCAGCCGGCGGGTCACCCAGCGTTATCTGAAAGACGCGCGTAAAGCCTTTATCCAGGCATATCGGCGCGCGACGGCTAGTCTTGTTCAGACATGGCAGGATCCGGCCGGCGAAGAAGCCGCCCTGACCCTGTTCAGCCTGGAGAAGGCCGCGTATGAAATTGTCTATGAGGCGGAAAATCGCCCGACCTGGCTCGGCGTGCCGTTGAACGGTTTGAGCGGGTTGTTGAGTGAAGTGAAAACCTTGTCCGGTGGAGAGCAGTGATGAGTTTAAGCAAGGAACAAGGTAAACCTGTGAACCGTGCATTGCCCGCGAAGAAGGATATCGAAGCTCTGGTGCGGGCCGAACACCATGACCCGTTTGCCATCCTCGGGCCCCATGACGACGATACCGGCGGGCAGTATATCCGTGCCTTCCTGCCGGGTGCCCTGGGTGTCCAGGCCTTGGCCCGCGACAGCGATGAGGTCCTGGGCAGTCTCGACAGCACTGATGTGCCGGGGTTGTTTGTCGGCCATTTCACCCAACGCCAGCCCTATCTGTTGCGTATCCAGTGGGCGGCGGGGGAGCAGGTCTGCGAGGACCCCTACAGCTTCGGGCCGTTGCTCGGCGAGATGGATCTCTACCTGTTCGCCGAAGGCAACCATCGTGACCTGAGCAGCTGTCTCGGCGCCCAGGTGACCCAGGTCGACGGCATCGACGGGGTGCGTTTTGCGGTCTGGGCGCCGAATGCCCGGCGGGTCTCGGTGGTTGGTGACTTCAACGTCTGGGACGGGCGCCGGCATCCGATGCGCCTGCGCCACCCCAGCGGTGTCTGGGAAATCTTTGTGCCGCGCCTGCAGGCGGGCGAGGCCTACAAATACGAGATTCTCGGCAAGGATGCGATCCTGCCGCTCAAGGCCGACCCCATGGCCCTGGCCACCCAACTGCCGCCGGACACCGCTTCGCGCGTCGCTTCGCCCTTGCGCATCGACTGGCAGGACCAGGCCTGGATGGAATCGCGCGGCGCCCGGCATCGGCACGATGCGCCACTGTCGATCTATGAGTTGCATGCCGGCTCCTGGCAGTGCGAGATCGATGAAGTCGGCGACGTATCCCGCCAGTACAGCTGGAGCGAGCTGGCCGATCGGCTGATTCCCTATGTCCAGCAACTGGGCTTCACCCATATCGAACTGATGCCGATCATGGAGCATCCGTTTGGCGGTTCCTGGGGTTATCAGCCGCTGTCGCAGTTCGCGCCGAGTGCGCGTTATGGCAGCCCGGACGATTTCGCCGCCTTTGTCGATGCCTGCCACCGGGCTGAAATCGGTGTGATCCTCGACTGGGTGCCGGCGCATTTTCCCACCGATACCCACGGCCTGGCACAGTTCGATGGCACGGCATTGTATGAGTACGGCAACCCGCTGGAAGGTTTCCACCAGGACTGGGACACCCTGATCTACAACCTCGGGCGCACCGAGGTGCACGGCTTTATGCTGGCCTCGGCGTTGCACTGGCTCAAGCACTTCCACGTCGACGGCCTGCGGGTGGATGCGGTGGCGTCGATGCTCTACCGCGACTATTCGCGCAAGGCCGGCGAGTGGGTGCCGAACCGCAACGGCGGTCGGGAAAACCTCGAGGCCATCGATTTCGTGCGTCACCTCAACGACGTGGTCGCCCTCGAAGCACCGGGTGCCCTGGTGATTGCCGAGGAATCCACGGCGTGGCCGGGTGTGAGCCAGGGCACCCAGCAGGGCGGTCTCGGGTTCGCCTACAAATGGAACATGGGCTGGATGCACGATTCGCTGCATTACATCCAGCAGGACCCGGTGTACCGTGCCCATCATCACAACGAACTGAGTTTCGGCCTGGTGTATGCCTGGTCCGAGCGTTTTATCCTGCCGATTTCCCATGATGAAGTGGTGCACGGCAAACATTCGCTGATCGACAAGATGCCCGGCGACCGCTGGCAGAAGTTCGCCAACCTGCGGGCCTACCTGAGCTTCATGTGGGGGCATCCGGGCAAGAAGCTGCTGTTCATGGGCTGCGAGTTCGGCCAGTGGCGCGAGTGGAATCACGATCAGCAGCTGGATTGGTACCTGTTGCAGTATTCCGAGCACCTTGGGGTACAGAAACTGGTGAGCGACCTGAACCACCTGTACCGCGAGGAGCCGGCGCTGCATGACCAGGACGATGTGCCCCAGGGCTTCCAGTGGTTGATCGGTGACGATGCGACCAACAGCGTCTATGCCTGGCTGCGCTGGAGTCGGGAAGGGCGGCCGTTGCTGGTGGTCGCCAACTTCACCCCGGTGCCGCGCGAGGCCTATCGGGTCGGTGTGCCCTTCGCCGGGCAGTGGAAGGAAGTGATCAACAGCGATGCGGCGATGTATGCCGGCTCCAACTATGGCAATGGCGGCGGGGCCTTCACCGAAGACCACGCCAGCCATGGACAGGCCGCGTCGCTGGTGCTGAACCTGCCGCCACTGGCGGTGCTGATGTTGCGGCCGGAGGGCTAGCACCTACCAGCGCATTCGCACCCCGACGTTACCGATGATGCCGTTCAGGCCGGTGTCATCGGAGGTGCCGCTGTAGTCCGCGCTGACATACAGGCTGACCGTCGGCGACACCTTGGCCACCAGGCCCAGCCCCAGTTCCACGGTGGAACTGTTGCGACTGATGGCGATCTTGTCGACCGGCTCCAGGCTCACCGGGCTGCCGCTGCCGAACGTATGCCAGAAGTTGGTCCGCAGATAGGGTTCCAGCGGCAGGCCACTGACTTCATAGCTGCCATTGAGACGGGCGCCGATCCGGCCGCTCCAGGTCGGAGAGTCGGAGATATTCGCCTGCCCGAGCGCGTCCACGTTACCTTGCTGGTTCACCACCTGGGCCTGGGGTTCGATGATCCAGTGTTGCCCCAGCCCGATCGGGAACCCGCCCTCCAGCGAAAACGTCATTTGCCGCGCCGCCAGGCTTTGCAAGTTGCCTTGGTCGGAGCGGGTATAGACCGTGGTCTGGTTGTTCATGGCCGTCAGGTTGACGTGCCAGCCCTGTTGCCCGGTCAGGCTCCAGAACGCCCCGAGATTGTTCCCTTGGGGACTCAGGCCGTCCATGCGCGGGTCGCGGGGCCCGGTGACAAAAGCGTCAGTCCGATCCAGTGGGCCGCTGCTCCCGGTAAAGACCCCGGCCGTCAAAGTCTGGCCGCCGCTGTGATTGCTGTAGAGGCCGGGAACAATCAGCAGGTTGCCAAAGGCGCCGGCAAACAGCGGGTCGAGGTTACCGACCTCGCCCTGGCCCAGGGTACGGTCGAGGAAGTGAACCGTCGGATCGGGATCACCGATGTTCGGGACGATACCGGCGAACCGCCAACCCGGTAATGTGCCGCTGTTGCTCAGTATGGGTAATTGACCCAGTGGCAAGGGCGTGTCGCCCTGGTATGAGGGTTGAAGGTCTTCTTCGAAAGGCGCTGCTCGGAGCTCAAGGGGGGAGCACAGCAAAAGCGCGGTCGAAATCGTATAAAGCGCCGTCCTCAGGCTGGGGTGGGTCATGGACGTTTTCATCGGGTGTTCCTTGCGGTCGCATAAATACCTGCATTGGTGTCTCTCCTGCCCCCGAACGAGGGACGGCCGAAATCATCGAGGCAAACCCCGGCGACCCGCTTTGGCGAGTATCCGAAGGCTTGCCCCTTGGGTTTTAAAACCGGGGGTAGTCACTTGTAGCTAAGGAGAGGTGCAGGTCGACGTCAAGAAAGTAGCGAATAAATAGATTCATTTGATCGGGTTTTTCAAGTCATTGATCAATCGGCTATTTGGTCTATTCAGGCTGATTCTGAGCAAACCCGGGAAAAAGGGTTTTCTCCGTGTTTTTCAGATAAACACCATCTCGAAGGGTTGCCGTGCCCGTTCGAGCAGGGCCGGTACCAGGACCGGTGGCAGCCCCAGTTCCGGATCGCCTTGCAGGTGGCTGTGGTAGGCATGGGCGGCATGCAGCTTGCGGGCGATGCCCCAGGTGTCGAGGCGGATCTTGCGTGCCCGGTGCCAGGGGATCAGGCCTTCGTCGCGCAAGGGCCGGAACCAGGAGTGCACCGGTATCTCCAGGAGTGTTGCGCCGCTGGCGGCGCAGGCCTGGGCGGCGGCCCGACCAACGGTGTCATGATCGGCAATCCCGTCTTCGCGCCAGGTGGTCAGCACCACGTCGCCCTGGCGCAGGTAGCGCCGCAGGAATTGACTCAGCGGCTGTTCCTGTCGCTCCAGTGCGCCATGGCGAAAGCCGCCGCGAATCCATTTCAGCCGGTGCAGTTCCAGGCCCAGGCGGCGCAGGGCCTCGGCACTTTCCTGGGGGCAGACCACACTCAGGCGGCTCGAAGGCCACAGGGTGGAGCCGGGGTAGAGGGCGCTGCCGTCGGTAATCGAGATCAACAGCAGCGGATGTTCGAGGGTGGCGAGCAGTTGCAGCAGACCGCCGCAACAATGCACTTCGTCACCGGGATGCGGGGCGATCACCACCACCCGCGCACCGGGCCGGATCAGACGGTGCAGGCCAATGGTCGGGACACGGGCCAACTGCCGCGAGTTCCAGATCAGCGGTGCAACTTCGTTGCGTGCAGCTTGGATTCTCATGATGTCTGTCACTTCCTTGTGTGAACGTGCACGCATCCTCCATCAGCCCTGATGCGTCCGGTGTCGCAAGGCGGCCCGGGAATGCGCGACTGAGTATCGCGCATATAGGCCGAAATGCGACTTTTATTGCTGAAAAAACGTCAGGTTTCTTCGTCTCGTTGCAGTTCGAACAGGACAAGCGAACGTCCGGTGAGGGTGTATTCGCGGTTGAAGGCAAAATGCTCCTGGCCCTTGACCTGTGGGTCGTTGGTATCGAGCACGCAGGTCCAGTCGATGCCCTGCGGCACCTCCGGCAGGCGGAAGTTGACCCCGTCATGGTGGGCGTTGACCGCAATCAGCAAGGTCGCATCGTCGCCGGTGCGGGGAATGCCGGAGACCTGGGCGCGGCCGTCGAGCAACATGCCCAGGCTGCGACCGTTGCCGTCGTGCCAGTGCTCAGTGGTCATTTCCTGGCCGTCCGGCGTCAGCCAGGTGACGTCCTTGACCCCCAGTTGCTCGTTATAGTCGCCGACCAGAAAGCGTCCGCGGCGCAGGATGGGGTAGGCCAGGCGCAGCTTGACCAGGCGCTTGACGAACTTGAGCAGCGACTTGCCGTCGTCGTCCAGGGTCCAGTTGACCCAGCCGATTTCGCTGTCCTGGCAATAGGCGTTGTTGTTGCCGTGCTGGGTGCGGGCGAACTCGTCGCCGGCGACGATCATCGGCGTGCCCTGGGCCAGCAGCAGGGTGGCGAAGAAGTTGCGCATCTGCCGCAGGCGCAGGGCGTTGATCGCCGGATCGTCCGAGGGCCCCTCGACGCCGTGGTTCCAGGACAGGTTGTTGTTGCTGCCGTCCTGGTTGTTTTCATCGTTGGCTTCGTTGTGCTTGTCGTTGTACGACACCAGGTCGTGCAGGGTGAAGCCGTCATGGGCGGTGATGAAGTTGACCGAGGTGTAGGGGCGTCGGCCGCGTTGGTCGAACAGGTCGCCGGAGGCGGTCATGCGCCGGGCGAAGTCGGCGAGCTGGCCGTCGTCGCCTTTCCAGAATGCGCGCACGGTGTCGCGGAAACGGTCGTTCCATTCGGCCCAGCCCGGCGGGAAACCGCCGACCTGATAGCCGCCGGGGCCGCAGTCCCAGGGCTCGGCGATCAGCTTGAGCTGGCTCAGCACCGGGTCCTGGCGGCAGGCGACGAGGAAGCTGTGGCGTTCGTTGAAGCCGTCGTGATAGCGCCCGAGGATGGTTGCCAGGTCGAAGCGGAAACCGTCCACGTGCATTTCCGTGGCCCAGTAGCGCAGCGAGTCGGTGACCATCTGCAGCACGCAGGGATGGCTCAGGTCCAGGGTGTTGCCGGTGCCCGAGTCGTTGATGTAGAAGCGCTTGTCATCGGGCATCAGGCGGTAGTAGGAGGCGTTGTCGATGCCGCGCATGGACAGCGTCGGGCCTTGCTCGTTGCCTTCGGCGGTGTGGTTGTAGACCACGTCGAGGATCAGCTCCAGGCCGGCTTCGTGCAGGTGCGCGACCATCTCCTTGAATTCGGCGATCTTGCCGCTGGCCAGGTAGCGCGGGTCGGGGGCGAAGAAGGCGATGCTGTTGTAGCCCCAGTAGTTGGTCATGCCTTTTTGCAGCAGGTGCTGGTCGTTGACGAAGGCGTGGATCGGCAGCAGCTCCACCGAGGACACGCCGAGCTTGCGGATATGCTCCAGCACCTCGTCGACCATCAGCCCGGCAAAGGTCCCGCGCACTGCGTCCGGCACCGCCGGGTGGCGCATGCTGATACCACGTACGTGGGTTTCATAAAGCAGGGTGCGTTCCCAGGGCACGCTGACGCGCTGGTCGTGGCCCCAGGTGTGGGCGGGGTCGATGACCTTGCTCTTGGGCACGAAGGGCGCACTGTCGCGTTCGTCGAAGCTGAGGTCGGCGTCGGGGTGGCCGATGGTGTAGCCGAACAGGGCCTCGGACCATTTCAACTGGCCGACCAACTGCTTGGCGTAAGGGTCGATCAGCAGTTTGTTGGGGTTGAAGCGGTGGCCGTTCGGCGGGTCGTAGGGGCCGTAGACCCGGTAGCCGTAGATCAGTCCGGGATGGGCGTCGGGCAGGTAGCCGTGGTAGATCTCGTCGGTGTACTCGGGCAGTTCGATGCGTTCGAGTTCCACTTCACCACTGTCGTCGAACACGCACAGTTCGACCTTGGTGGCGTTGGCGGAAAACAGTGCGAAGTTGACCCCCAGGCCATCCCAGGTGGCGCCAAGCGGGAAGGGCAGGCCTTCACGGATTCGCGAGGTCTGGGCTTCGGGGGTGGGGGCGGGCTTTTTCGGCTTGGTCATCGGCGCTCCTGCGGGTGTGTTCGATGGGGCGGTGTACGGACCGAAGGGTCATGCTGGCGATGCGATCTGGCAAAACAGCACATACCTGTGGGAGCGGAGCTTGCCCGCGAAGCTTTTGGCGATCTTCAGGGCCTCTTCGCGGGCAAGCTCCGCTCCCACATTAGTACGTGCGGTCTTCAGTACCGTACACGGCTCAGCTGGCTGACGGCTTGCGCGGTGCTCGCGGTTTCTTTTCGGCGGCGGGTTTGGTGCTGGTCGCGGGTTTCGGCACAGCCGCCGGCTTGGCGGCGACCTTGGGCTTGGCGGCGGGTTTGGCCGCTGTCGGCTTTTTCGGTGCCAGGGCCTCGGCTTCCGCCAGCTTGCGCGCCATCTCCCAATGCCGGGCTTCCTCACCCTCGGGGCGGCCTTCCGATTCCCAGATCTGATAAGCAAACTCACGGATGCGTTTTTCGTCGGTACTCATCGCCATGCTCCTGAACTCAATTTTGGGTAAAGAGATTGACCGGGAAATCTCCGAGTGCCTCACCGACCATCAGCTCGCTATGGTTTGTGACTGCGCACATCGAAAATAATCCCTTTAATTTGCTACCCGGTGCGGCGAACGGCAGTTTGACCCGCGTATCGCCCCAAACCGGTGCCGGTACCCACGGCAGTTGATCGCTGGCCAGCAGTCCGGCCGCCAGCCTGGGTACGATCACAATGGCCCGCTGCGTTGGTGTGCTGCGCATAAAGGCCAGTACGTGTTCGGCCTGTTCGCCGAGTACCTCCAACGGCTGATAATCGCCGTGACTGAAGACCCTCCCACATTCGGCCCGCACCGCCAGCGTACGGGCGATCAAGGCCTGTTTGAGCCGACCGCTGCGCCAGTCCGTCAACAGCGCCCTGGGCGATGTCGAGTGTTGCAGCGCCTGTTGCCGGGCCGTGAAATCCACCGGCCGGCGATTGTCCGGGTCCACCAGGCTGAAGTCCCAGAACTCGTTGCCCTGGTACAGGTCCGGCACACCCGGTACGGTCATGCGCAGCAAACACTGGGCCAGACTGTTGAGGGCCCCGGCCGGTGCGATTTTTTCCAGCGTCGCGACCAGGGCCTGGCGCAGCGGCAGGCCGACGGGGCGGGTCAGCAGCGCTTCGAGAAAGTTGCGGCAGGCCTGTTCGTAGGCCTCGTTCGGGGCGCTCCAACTGCTGTGCAGCTTGGCTTCGCGCAGCGCCTTGTTTTGCCATTGCCAGAGACGCTCGGCGTAATCCTGCAGGCCGGCCGAATCGTCGCTCGACAGGGCCAGCGGCCAACTGCCCAGCAGTGCCTGATAGAGAATCAGCTCGTCCGCCGCCGACGGTGCCTGGGGATCGTCACGCAGCGCCTGGGCCAACTCGCGAAAGCCTTGCACCTGTTCGACGTACCACGGGGCGCATTCGCTCAGTACCGCCAGGCGCGCGCGGCTGTCTTCACCGCGTTTGTGATCATGGGTGGCGCTGGTCAACAGGTTGTCCGGGAAGTGTTCCAGGCGGGCTCGGTTGGCCGCATGAAAGTCTTCCACGGGGGCGCTGAAGCGTTCGGTGGAAAAGCCCACGTCGTTGCGCGAGAGCAGCACCGCCGAGCGATAGAACGCGGTGTCTTCCACGGCTTTGGCGGCTGTCGGTGAGGTCAGCTGCTGGAAGCGCACGCAGGCATGCTTGAGCAGTTTGCGCTGACGTCCCGGTGGGCGCTCGCGCCAGGGTTGTCCGCCGAGCCACTGTTGCAGGTAGTCGAGCACCGGCCAGTCGGCCTCGCCGAGGGTGGTGCGGGCGCCGGCCAGGGCTTGCTGGAAAAACACTTCGTCTTCGGCCGGGCGGCCACCGGCGTTGATATAGGTGCGGTACACCGGGTAATGCACGATCAGCGCCTGCAAGGCCCGGCGTATCGCGCCGAGGGTCAGGTCACGGCTCATCACGTCGTCCCGGGCCACTTGCAGCAGGGCCTGGGCCACGCTTTCGCAGTCGCCCGCGAGTCCACCTGCGAGGATCTGCTGGCGGGCCAGTCGGGCTTCCTCGCCGAACTCGCCGGGGCGCTCGCTCAGTTGGCTCCAGAGTTCGGTCAGGGGCTGCTCGCCACGCGGGTCGTGTTGCAGCAGCGACAGCTGGTCCATGAATTCATAGCCGGTGGTGCCGTCTACCCGCCAGTCGCGGTGCAGGCTTTCGCCCTGGCCGAGGATCTTCTCCACATAGATCGGCAGGTGCTCCCCGGGGACCAGGCTGTCGACCCGTCGGCGCAGCTTGCGGCAGTAACCGCGTGGGTCGGCGAGCCCGTCGATATGGTCGATGCGCAGCCCGTCCACCAGGCCGTCCTCGATCAGCTGGAAGATTTTCTGGTGGGTGGCCTCGAACACCGCCGGGCGCTCGACCCGCAAGCCACCCAGTTCGTTGACATCAAAGAAGCGCCGCCAGTTGATATCGTCGGCGGCGGTGCGCCAACTGGCGAGGCGGTAGTGCTGGCGCTCCAGCAGCCGGTGCAGGCGCTGGAAACCTTCGGGTTGGCGCGAGTCATAACGGGCAAGGTTCTGCTCGATGGCGTCATGCAGCTCGTGGCGTTGCGACAGTTCGGCGCGCAGGAGCTGGGCCTGGGCATAGGGGTCAGGCAGGCTGTTCAGGGCCTTGAAGTGCCCGGTGAGGGTTTCCAGTTCAGGGATGTCGGCCAGTATCTGCGCGTAGTCCCGGGGGCAGATGGGAAAACGATGCTGGTAGTGCTCGATATGAAAGCCGCCGTGCTCGGCATCGAAGCACAAGGGAATGCTGCCTTCCTGCAAGGCCACGCCGTAGTCGCTGCCGAGGAAGGGCATGAGCAATTGCCCTTCGAGCAACGGATCGGGCGAGTGCCACTGGATATCGAAAAACTCGCTGTAGGGGCTCAACCGGCCCCACTCCAGCAGGTCCAGCCACCAGGGATTGTCCGCGCCGCCGACGGCCATGTGGTTGGAGACGATGTCGAGGATCAGGCCCATATCGTGCTGGCGCAGGGCTTGTACCAGGCGCCGCAACGCCGGTTCGCCGCCCAGTTGCGGATTGACCCGGGTCGGGTCGACCACGTCGTAGCCGTGCATGGAACCGTCGCGCGCGGTGAGCAGCGGCGAGGCATAGACATGACTGATGCCCAGCTGGGCGAAGTAGGGCACCAGCACTACGGCGTCATCCAGGCTGAAGCCTTTGTGAAACTGCAGGCGTACCGTCGCACGCAAGGGTGGTTTCATCGGTCACGCTCGGCAGCCTGGAGTCGGGCACAGGCCAGCAGTTCGAGACGGCGGGCGGCGTCGACATCGTCGAGCAACTGGCTGCTGTCACCGGGCAGGCGCCGCCGCCAGTTGGGGTGGCTGTCGAGGGTGCCGGGCAGGTTGGCCTGTTCTTCGACACCGAGGGCGTCCTCCAGCGGCAGCAACACCAGGGGCGCGCGGGTATGGCCGAGGAAACGCACGCTGGCATCGAGGACCTGGTCGGTCTCGTGGGATTCGTCGCTGAAATTCTGCGGGTCGTTGCTCAAGGCGCGACGCAAGCCCTCGCGTTCGCGTTCGCGGGTTTCGCGCCAGTGATCGGCGGTGCTGTTGTCGATCAGCCCGAGCTGGGTGTTCCAGTCGATATCCCGGGCATGCCACCAGCCATTGAGGGTGGGCAGGTCGTGGGTGCTGGTGATGGCCAGGGCGTCGTCCGGCCAGTCGAGGATCGGCCGGAAACGATGGTCGTATTCCTGCTCGAACAACAGCACGCGCATGCCGAGGATCGCCCGGGCACCGAGTTTTTCCCGCAGGCCCTCGGGCACCGTGCCGAGGTCTTCGCCGAGCACCACCGCCTGGTGGCGCGCGGACTCCAGGGTCAGCAGGCGCAGCAGGTCGTCCACCGGGTAATACAGGTAGGCGCCGTCGCTGGGCGGGGAACCGAGGGGGATCACCCAGAGCCGTTGCAGGCCCATCACATGGTCGATGCGCAGGCCGCCGGCATGGGCGAAGTTGGCCCGCAGCATTTCGATAAAGGCGCGGAAACCATGGCGCTTCAGGCCCTCCGGGGCGAAGGCTGAAATGCCCCAGCTTTGCCCGGCGCGGTTGAGGATATCCGGCGGTGCGCCGACGGTGAGTTCGGCCAGCAGCTCGTCCTGCCGGCTCCAGGCCTGGCTGCCACCGCCATCGGCACCCACGGCGAGGTCGGCGATCAGGCCGATGCCCATGCCGCTGTTCCGGGCGGCGTTTTGCGCGCGTTCAAGGCTCCGGGCGATCAGCCATTGGCTGAAGGCGTAGAAGCCGATCTCCTCGGCCTGCTCCTCGGCGAAGGTGACGAGGGCCGGGTTGTCGGGATGGTGCCAGGCCGCGGGCCAGTGCCGCCAGTCGGTACTTTCACCGCGGGCGGTACAGGTTGCTTGCAGGGCTTCGAAGCGACAGTGATTTTCCAGGGCTTCGCCGCCGCTCTGGCGAAAGCGCGCGAAGTCCGTGGCGAGCGCGTGAGTGCCGAGGCGAAAGCCGTCGTACAACGCGCGCAACAGCCGTTGTTTGGCGCGGGCGGCGCGGGGCCAGTCGATCAATGGCAGCGCTTCCAACTGCTGCAGTTCATCGGCCAGTCCCGTGATGTCGATGGCCTGGCGCAGGGCCCGTTCGCCGAGAATCGCCTCCGGCGCCGCATAAAGGCTGTTGAGGAACAGCCGGCTGGACGGCGAATAGGGGCTGTAGCGTTGCGGGTCGCAGCTGAACATGGCGTGCAGCGGGCTGATCGCCAGGGCGTCGGCGCCGCGTTCGCCGGCAGCGCGGACCAGGCTCTCCAGGGCCAGGGTGTCGCCGAAACCGCCGTCGCCGGCGCGTTGCAGGGCATACAGCTGGACCGTCAGGCCCCAGGCGCGGGGTGTCGCGCTATCGGTGGCCGCCGCGACGCTGTGGCACTGCGCCGGGGCGACGGCGAGGGTGAAGTGCTGGCCGGCGATATGCACCGTCTGGTAGCCCACCGGAACCTTGCCCGGCAGCACCGCGTCCTGGTCCAGGTGCAAATGCAGGACCGTACCGTTTTCCAGGTGCACCTCGCAGGCAGTATCGGCGGCGAAATAGTGGGCCAGGTCCAGGCCCTTGCCGGCGTCCGCGGTCAACAGCGGTGGCAGGTGTTTCTGTTGCTGGGCGAGTTGCAGTTCCTGCAGGCTGTTCTCGATGGCCTGGTCAGTGTCGGCGGGATGGCCGAGCCCGGCCAGGACCTTGCGCAAGACCTCGGGCCGGACTTTCTGTGGCCGACCATTGGCGTCGATCCAATCGACGGCCAGGCCGGCTCGGCTGGCGAGTATTTCCAGTTGCGCGTCGCTCATGGGTGCTCTCCGGTGGGTGACTGCGTGACGTCCCCGGGGGTCAGGGTAACCAGCGCGCAGTAGGGGGCCAGATGACCTTCTTCCAGTTGGCGACTGGCGCCGGCAGTGCTTTCGAACAATAAACGGGCCTCGGTGGGTGGGCTGTGGTCGACGGACTCGGCACTGAGATTGAGGTCGATGCGCAGCAGGCTGCCATCGCCCATGCGCCAGCGCGCGCTGAGGGCGCCGTCGGCCAGGACATCGGTGCCCAGGGCCTGGGCGCCGGGGAGTCGGGGGATGATTTCGCGGTGGCGCAGTTCCAGCAACTGGCGGTAGAGGCGTACCGTGGCCTGGCGGTTGAAGTCGTCGCTGGCGTCGTTCAGGTCGGGGCGCGAGTCGTTGAAGCTGACGGCGGCGTTCGGGTCGGGAATATGCGCCCGGCGCGCGGGGTCGGCAAAGGCCGGGAAATCGGCGAACTCCGCGCGCCGGCCTTCGCGCACGGCGTCGGCCAGTTCACCGTGGTGATCGGTGAAAAACAGGAAGGGTTCGCGGGCCGCGGTTTCCTCGCCCATGAACAGCAACGGGATCATCGGCGACAACAGCAGCAGCACCGTGGCCGCCCGCAGCGCCGGGGCCGGGCAGAGTTGGTTGAGGCGCTCGCCCAGGGCCCGGTTGCCGATCTGGTCATGGTTCTGCAGGAACAGCACGAAGGCGCTGGGGGGCAGATGCGCGCTGGGTTCGCCGCGACTATGGCCGTGGCGGTCGGGATGGCCCTGGAACACGAAGCCCTGGCTCAGGCAGCGGGCCAGTTTGGTGGTGGTTTCCCGGGCATAGTCGGCGTAATAGGCGTCGGTCTCGCCGGTCAGCAGGACGTGCAGGGCGTTATGGCCGTCATCGTTCCACTGGGCGTCAAAGGACTCCTCCAGCAGGCTGGCCTGGTTGCGTTCGTTTTCCAGGGTCAGCCACACGTGCCGCGCCGTGTCCACCTGGTGGCGTACCGCGTAGGCCAGCTCGTGGAGCAGGGTGCTGTCATTGATCGCGTGCACGGCATCCAGGCGCAGGCCGTCGAAACGGTACTCCAGCAGCCACATCAGGGCGTTGTCGATAAAGAAGTCGCGGACTTCGCGGCGGCGGAAATCGATCGCCGCGCCCCAGGGGGTCTGCTGGTCGTCGCGAAAGAAGTCCTTGGCGTATTGGCCGAGGTAATTGCCGTCCGGGCCGAAGTGGTTGTAGACCACGTCCAGCAGCACCATCAGGCCATGCCCGTGGGCCGTGTCGATCAAGTGCTTGAGGTCTTCGGGCGAACCATAGGCGGCATGCGGCGCATAGGGCAGCACGCCGTCGTAGCCCCAGTTGCGTTCGCCGGGGAACTGGGCCAGGGGCATCAGCTCAATGGCGGTGACTCCGAGTTCGGCCAGGCGTGCCAGTTGGCTTTCGACCTGGCGATAACCACCGAGGACACCGACGTGCAGCTCGTAGATCACCGCCTCGTGCCAGGGCCGCCCCTGCCAGTCCTTGTGCTGCCAGTGATAGGCCAGGGAGTCGACCACCTGGCTCGGCCCGTGCACATCGCCGACCTGGCGCCGCGAGGCCGGGTCGGGCACCAGTTGCTCGCCGTCGATATGGAAGCGATATTGGCTGCCGGCCGGGCAGCGGGCCTCGAGGACAAACCAGCCGTCGTGCTGCGGCAGCATGGCCAGTGAACGGCCATCGTCCAGCTCGACACTGACGTAATAGGCGTCCGGTGCCCACAGCGCAAAGCGGGTGTGCTCGGCGTCCAGCAGGGTCGCGCCATGAGGCCAGGTTTCCAGAGTCCGTAACGGCATCTATGAAGACCTCCTCAGTGCTGGCCCGACCTGCTCCGGGATTTGGTCACCAGGTTCTGGTACAGCTCGGCGTAGGGTTCCACCGCCTTGCACCAGTTGAACGGCGCGGCCATGGCCCGGCAGCGCATGGCGTTGAGCAGTGGCGGATAGGCGAACACCTTGAATGCACGGCGCAGCGCCTCGGTGTAGCTTTCCACCGTGGACTCGTCGAACAGGAAGCCGGTGACCCCGTTATCGATGGTGTCGGCCAGCCCGCCGGTATTGCGTGCCACCGGCAGCGAGCCGAAGCGCTGGGCGTACATCTGGCTCAGGCCGCAGGGTTCATAGCGCGAAGGCATCAGCAGGAAGTCGCTGCCGGCGAACATGCGTCGGGCGTCGGTTTCATTGAAGCCGATGCGCACCCCGATCCGGCCTGGAAAACGCAAGGCCAGTTGGCGCATGGCCTGTTCTTCTTCCGGTTCGCCACGGCCGATGATCGCGATCTGGCCGCCTTCGGCCACGATCATTTCGCTGACCGCTTCGGTCAGGTCCAGGCCTTTCTGGTAGACCAGCCGCGAAACCACCGCGAACAGCGGTCCGGTCGACGGATCGAGGCCGAACAGGTTGCGCACATGGGCGGCGTTGACCGCCTTGCCTTCCCAGTCACCCGGAGTGAAGGGGTGGACCAGATGGCTGTCGGTGGCGGCGTCCCAGCTTTCGTCAATGCCGTTGGGAATGCCGCTGAGCAGGCCCTGGTGGGTCTTGCTGGCGAGGAAACCGTCCAGGCCACAGCCGAATTGCGGCGTGGTGATTTCCTGGGCGTAGGTGGCACTCACCGTGGTGATATGACTGGAGTAGGCCATGCCGGCCTTGAGGAACGACAGCTTGCCGTAGAACTCCATGCCTTCCTGTTGCAGGGCGTGGGGTGGGATCCCCAGTTCCGGGCAGCAGGCCAGGCTGACCACGCCCTGATAGGCGAGGTTGTGAATGGTGAACAGGGTCGGGGTGCGCTGGCCGCGCCAGTGCATATAGGCCGGGGCCAGGCCGGCCGGCCAGTCATGGGCGTGGACCAGGTCCGGGGTCCAGTGGATCTGCGCCAGGTTGGCGGCGATATCGGCGGCGGCCAGGCCCAGGCGGGCGAAGCGGATATGGTTGTCCGGCCAGTCGCGCCCGTTGTTGGCGCCATAGGGCGTGCCTTCCCGCTCAAACAGCTCGGGGCAGATCAGCACGTAGATCACCAGGCCGTCGGGCAGGTCCATGCGGCCGATCTTGCACGGTGGCAGTGCGGCGTGGCCCCCCAGCTCGCCGATGATATGGATCGGGTTATCGCTGTTCATCACCTGCGGATAACCGGGGATCAGCACCCGCACATCGTGCAGGTGGAGCATCGCCCGCGGCAGGGCCGCGGAGACGTCGCCCAGGCCGCCGGTCTTGACCAGGTCGGCGAATTCGGAGGTGACGAACAGCACCTTTTTCTTGTTGGGATTGACAGCGGGTGCCGCCAACACGGGCTTTCCTCCCGCCAAGGGGACTGACACGGGGACCGCTTCGCTGGCCTGATTCAAATGCTCTCCCTGAGTTCCCAACGCAGCGCTGATCATGTGTCTCTCCCGTCTTATTTGATCTGGTTCTTCCTTTCTTTCATACAGCGTGCCCAAACCGCTTCCTTTGGTCGGACACACCGGTTCCGGGCGACTGGGCGAAGAATGCTCGTCGCACGGAGGCAAGAAAGAGTGGGGAAGCCTCTGTCCGTAATACACCCGAACTAGAGGCCCTACCTTTAACCTGACCGACCGCAGCATCAGAAGTTTCGACTTTTTTGCGACGAAATGACTGAGCGGTCAGCAGGCCCGAAAATCAGTGTAGGAGAGATGTCGTCGCCGTGAAGGGCGTTGTTTAGACGAATATTGGAAAAATCCCGCGCGCTTGACCTAAGGCTCAATCGATAGCACGGACACCTGGAACGACCGTCCCTGAACGGTCGCACCTTGCTGAGGCAGGCTCGAAGTCCAACCGCTCAAGAATGGTGCGTGGGTGGCTGGGCGCGAGTAAACGAGGCCGCGCGACCGGGGTGGAGGGGCTTGTCCATTACCTCACCCCGGTCGTTGCGTGTTTAACCCAGGAGGCGGATTGGCTGCCCGGCGGCCCAGGCCTGGATGTCTTCGATCATCTGGCTGTAGAACAGCCGGTAGTTGTTCTGGCTGACATAGCCGACATGGGGGGTGGCCAGGACATTGTCCAGGGTGCGGAACGGATGGTCGGCGGGTAACGGCTCCTGTTCGAAGACGTCCAGGGCGGCACCGGCCAGCTGGCCCTGTTCAAGCGCGGCGATTAGCGCCTGTTCGTCGACGATCGGCCCGCGCGCGGTGTTGATCAGGTAGGCCGTGGGTTTCATCCAGCCCAGGGCCTCGGCGTCCACCAGGCCGCGGGAACGCTCGCTGAGCACCAGGTGCACGGAGAGCAGGTCGGCCTGCTTGAACAGTTCGGCCTTGCTGACGTATTCCACTCCGGATTCGGCGGCGCGTTCGGCGGTGAGGTTCTCGCTCCAGGCGATGACCCGCATGCCGAAGGCCTTGGCGTAGCCGGCAATGCGCTGGCCGATGCTGCCCAGGCCGAGAATGCCCAGGGTCTTGCCATACAGGTCGCCGCCCAGGCCTTGCTGCCAGTGTCCGGCGCGCAGGGAGTTGGCCTCCTTGAGCAGATTGCGGTTGGCGGCCATGATCAGCGCCCAGGTCAGCTCCGGCGCGGCCTGCTTGTAGCTATCGGTGCCGCAGACCTGGATGCCCAGGGCGTTGGCGGCCTTGATATCGAGGGCGGCGTTGCGCATGCCGCCGGTCACCAGCAGCTTCAGGCGGGGCAGTTGGCGCAGTAGGGCCTCGTTGAACGGGCTGCGCTCACGCATCACGCAGATCACCTCGAAACCGCCAAGGCGCTCGGCCATGGTCGCGGTATCGGCCGGGTAGTCGTGGAGAAAACTGACCTGGCCCACGGCGTTCAAGGCACTCCAGTCCACCGCCTCGGCGGCCACGCCTTGCCAGTCATCGATTACCGCGATCTGTAGGGTCATTCACTCTTTCCTCATTATTGTTTGCTGGCCAGCCAGTCGAGCAGGGCCTTGTGGAAACGTGCCGGTTCTTCCATCTGCGGTGCGTGACCCAGGCCTGGGAACTCCACCAGGGTCGAACGTGGGATCAGTTTCGCCACCTGTTTGCCGAGTACGTCGTAGTGACCGATTTTGGCCTTGACCTCGGGCGGCGCGATATCGCTGCCGATGGCCGTGGTGTCGGCGGTGCCGATCAGCAACAGGGTGGGCATCTTCAGGTCCTTGAACTCGTAGTAGACCGGCTGGGTGAAGATCATGTCGTAGATCAGCGCCGAGTTCCAGGCGACCGCGACGTGACCGGGGCCTTTGTTCAGGCCGGCGAGCATATCGACCCAGCGGTCGAACTCGGGTTTCCAGTGGCCGGCGTAATAAGTGCTGCGTTCGTAATTGCGGATGCCCTCGGCGTTGAGCTTCAGCTCGCGCTCGTTCCATTGGTCGACGCTGCGATAGGGGACGCCCAGGGCTTTCCAGTCTTCCAGGCCGATGGGGTTGACCAGCGCCAGGCGTTCGACCTGTTGCGGGTAGAGCAGGGCATAGCGGGTGGCGAGCATGCCGCCGGTGGAGTGGCCCAGGATCAGGGTTTTCTCGATGCCGAGTTTTTCCAGCAGGGCGTGGGTGTTATTCGCCAGTTGCTGGAAGCTGTACTGGTAGTTGTCGGGTTTGCTGGAGGTGCAGAAGCCGATCTGGTCCGGGGCGATCACCCGGTAGCCGGCGGCGCTCAGGGCCTTGATCGACGAGTCCCAGGTAGCCCCGCAGAAGTTCTTGCCGTGCATCAGCACGATGTTCTGGCCGTTGGCCTTGCCGCTGGGCGGGACGTCCATGTAGCCCATCTGCAGGGATTTGCCCTGGGATTGGAAGGCGAAATGCTGAACCGGGTAAGGGTATTCGAAACCTTGCAGTTCCGGGCCATAGGCCGGGCCTTCGGCTGCGTGGGACAGGACAGGGAGGGACGCGGCCAGGAACAGGCCGCCGAGCATGAGTGCGCGGGCATTCGACATACAGGATCTCCGTAAGAATCGTCCCGATGCTGGTGACCCGCGATTAACCCTGGATTAACGGAGGCGCCCGAGAGCGTCAGGCGGTGGAGCGCTTCGGCGTTTCCATCAGGTGTTTGAGGTTGTCCATCGCCCGGGTCGAGAGGTCGACCATGCGTGCGTGCAAACCGCTGAGGTTCAGTTCGGTGATGTATTGCAGGGTGCGGGTGAACTGCGTGCCATAACCGTGACGATGCAGGCTGTAATAAATGCAGCCATCGACCACCGAGGAGGTAAAGGCCATCTTGAACTCGACCGGGGCATTGGCGATGACCACCCGATAGTTCATCTCGATTCGCAAACCCAGCAGGTCAATGACCTCGGTAAAGCGGTGATCCTTGGGCAAGGGACCACGGATACCGGTCTCGGCGCTGACGGAAGTGGGGTGCCATTCGTGCCAGCGATCAGGCTGGGTCACGTAGGCGTAGACCGTCTCGATTGCGGCCTCTATGTAGATTTCGTTACTGAGCGTCTTGGCATAAGGCTGGAAAGAGGGTTGTTCCATGGCTCTGCTCCGACTGCGTTCCTTGTTAAAGGGCGGAAACAATGATGAGCATAGGTGATACAAAATATTTCGTGATGTACAAAATCGGTACAAGACCGGCGGTCGTGCCCCCGACTGCGGGGCACGACCATCAGTGTTTTATTTGACTTTGAAGCGGCCCATCAGCGCGCTGACGCGGTTGTTGGCGTCCAGCAGGCTGCGGGTATTGTCGTCGGTGGCGTGGCCGCTCTGGACCAGTTCTTCGACCATGTGGCGGATCTGCACCATGCTGCGGTTGATCTCCTCGGTGACCGAACTCTGCTGTTCGGCGGCCGTGGCGATCTGGGTGCTGAGGCTGTTGATATGGCTGACGGAGCCGGCCATTTCATCGAGCCCGGCGTTGACCCGCGCCGTGGCGTCGGCCGCGGACTGACAGCTGGCCTGGGTGTTTTCCATGGCCGCTACCGACGAACTGACGCCCTGGGTCAGGCGAGTGAGCATCTCGTTGATTTCCGAGGTGCTGGCCTGTGTCCGGGCGGCGAGGGCGCGAACCTCGTCGGCCACCACCGCAAAGCCGCGACCTTGCTCGCCGGCGCGGGCGGCTTCGATGGCGGCGTTCAGGGCCAGCAGGTTGGTCTGCCCGGCAATGGCGCCGATCACCCCGAGAATCTCGGTGATGCGCTGGGCGTCCTGCTGCATGCTCTCGACCTTGTGGGTCGCGCTGGAAACTTCGTCGATCAGCGCGACCACGCTGCTGGAAGCCTCGCCCACCACCACCCGCGAACGGTCGGCGTGTTCGTTGGCGCGCTGGGTGAAGGCGGCGGTTTCGGCGGCGTTCTCGGCCACGGTGTCGGCGGTGGCGCTCATCTCGGTGATGGCGGTGACCGTCTGCTCGGTTTCCGAAGCGTGGCGGGTGAGGATCTGGTTGGTATGAGCCGAGGTCTTCTGCAGCTTGTCCAGGCTTGAGGCCATGTCACCGGTGGCCTGGGTGACTTCGCCGATCATGTTCTGCAGGTAGACGATAAAGCGGTTCACCGAGTGGCCGATGGCCCCCAGTTCATCTTCGGCGCGGATGGTGATGCGTCGGGTCAGGTCGGCATCGCCGGCGGACAGTGCGTCGATATTGGTCTTGAGCGCGCGCATCCGGTTGATCAGCTTGCTGATGGCATACACCTGCAACAGCACCAGCAGCACGATCATCGGGATCTGCAGCAGGGCCAGGGTATTGAGCACGTCATCGCGCTGGGCGGTGATCAACTGGGTCGGCAGGGCGGTGGCGAGGAACCAGGGGGTGCCTTCGATGGGGCGCATGAAGAAGGTGCTGGCCACGCCGTCGTTGTTGAACTCCACGCGGTGGGACGCGGCGTCGCGGTTTTGCAGGGCGGTCTTGACCTGCGCGGCGAAGGCCGAGCTGCCGGCCAGGTCGCTGATGTTCTTGAGCACCACCGGGCTGTTGATATGGGTGCTGTTGCTGATGATCTTGCCGTCGGCTTCGACGATCAGCATTTCACCGCCGATGTCTTTTTCCTTGCGCGCCACCAGGTCGTTGAAGAAACCCAGGGTCACGTCGATGGTCGAGACGCCGTAGGGCACGCCGTCACGCTGGATGGCCATGGCGCAGTTGGTGCGTGGCTCCTGGCTGGCGTCATCCTTGTAGGCCGCCGCCCAGGCGCACTGGCCGCGTGGGGTGGCCATGCCGCCCTTGTACCAGGGTTGTTCGTAATAGTTGGGCGCTTCGGCGCTGTTCCAGAAAGTGTTGACCTGCAACTGGCCGTTGGCATCGCGGTGCCAGAAGGTGCTGTGCTTGTTCCGTCCTGGCGTGCGCTGGCCGGGCAGGGGCCAGATGCCGCCGCCGAAGACCTTCAGCTCGCCGTACTGATCCACCAGGCCAGGCAGGACCTTGTCGATGGTGTCGCTGTCGAGCAGGGGAATGGTCTGGGTGATGCTGCGCTGCTGGGCCTGGACCTTGTTCAACTCGTTCTTGATCTGCTCGGCCACTTCGGCCACGCGGTTGAGTACGACCTGTTCCTCGGTCTTGCGCAACGTGGGCGCGACCAACTGACTGATCCCGACCACGGTCAGGACAAACAGCAGCAGAACGAACAGGACCAGAAACAGCGTGTAGCGGGCTTGGATCGTACGGAACATAGGCATGGGACCTGTCCTTGCAAAGCGGCTTTTATTGTTCGGTCGCCTGATCGAGTCAGGGCTTCGTTGGGTTATCGGCTTGAGCTGATCGAGCTTTAGGTACGATCGTGCAAGAAAGCCGAGAAAACACCGGTAAGGTGGTTAGAGAGAAACAAACTCAACAGCGGCGAGTTGAATGTATGTTTTTTGAAATAATCGCTCGCCGATATCAATCAGCTCTGGTCTGCTGTTATCAGCTGGAACCTTGACCAATCCGCGTCTATTTCCAGGGCACTCTGAGCGCTTTTTAGGGTGTATATATCTTAGTTGAAATAAATTGGTACATTTCGTTGACGTCATTAAATGGCCACCCTATGATCGCGCCCCGTTGATGGCATAAGGCTATCCAAAAGGATTTGCGATGTGGGGGCAGGCGCGACGCCGTTTCCCCATCAAGACCATCGACCTGCACGTTGCTGACTCGCGTTTGCGAGCGCCGGCTCAAGCCCTGTATCGATCCATGCCCTGATTTAGCGCTGCTCAATGAGCGGTGCCATCGGGCGTGAAGCGCCGTGCTTCTTTTAATTCAATTTATTGCCTTCGTTGCATCGAGATTCCGACATGGATGTTCGCCAGTTTGCCTTCCTCGTGGGTCAGCCTTCTGCTGCCCTGAAAAGCCGTGAGCACTTTTGGGGACTGCCCAAGCGCGGGCTGGCATTCATTCTGGCGAACGCGATGTTCTGGCAGCCGTTGCTGGTGCAGGCGGATGGGATTGTAGTCAGTGCGCCGGGCACCACGCTCGGCCAGGCGGGCAATGGCGTCCCCATCGTCAATATCGCCGCGCCGAATGCCCAGGGGCTGTCCCACAACCAGTTCACCGATTACAACGTCGGGGCCAACGGGGTCATCCTCAATAACGCCACGGGGCGGACCCAGTCGACGCAACTGGGCGGGATCATTCTCGGCAACCAGAACCTCAATGGCCGATCGGCCAATATCATCCTCAACGAGGTGAATGGCGCGAGTCCGAGCCAGTTGCGCGGTTATACCGAGGTGGCGGGGCAGTCGGCCCATGTGATCGTGGCCAACCCGTATGGGATCAGTTGCAACGGTTGCGGCTTTATCAACACTCCGCAGGCGACGTTGACCACCGGTAAGCCAGTGATCAGCAACGGTCAGCTCACGGGGTATCAGGTTGATCGGGGTAGCGTGTCCATCGACGGTGCAGGCCTGAACGCCAGCAATATCGACCAGTTCGAAATCATCACCCGCTCGGCCAAGCTCAATGCCGAGATCAATGCGAAGAAGCTGGCGATCATTGCCGGTGCCAACGATGTCGATGCCAAGACGCTCAAGGCCACGGCTCGTGCGGCGAATCCGGCTGATGCGCCGCAACTGGCGATCGACTCTTCGGCATTGGGCGGTATGTATGCGGGTGCTATCCGGCTGGTCGGTACTGAGGCCGGTGTGGGGGTAAAACTTGACGGCAAGATGGTTGCCAGTGGTGGGGATATCCAGCTCGATGCCAATGGTCATCTGAGCATGGTCGAGACGGGGGCGAGCGGGGCGATCAATGTCAACGCCGCGAGCCTTGAAGCCAAAGGTCCGATGTACGCCGGTACGACCCTGGATGTGAAAACCCAGGGCGATCTGACCAGTCAGAACAATCTGGTGGCCAAGGATCGCATCAGCCTCACCAGCGGCGGCCAACTGACCAACAACGGCATTATCGAAGCCGGGGTCAACGCCGACAAAACCCGCAATGCGCTTGCTGACGTCAGTATCACTGCACAGAACGTTACCAACAACGGCCAGAGCGTTATCGCCAGCCGTGATCTGAATGTCAGCGCCACGCAAGCCCTGAGCAACCAAGGTGGGACCCTGAGTGGTCAGCGGAAAACCACGGTTGTGGCTTCCACCCTGGATAACCAGAACAAGGGCCGGGTCATCAGCGCCGACACCCTGAATCTGACCGCAGACACCGTGCTCAACGCCCAGGGCGGCTTGATCAAAGGCCAGAATGCCTTGATCGCCACCCTCGGTCATCTGAACAACAACGCCGGTGAAGTCTCCAGCCAAGGCAACACCACGTTGATCCTCGGCTCGATGGACAACCTCACCGGCCTGGTCATGGCCAATAACGTTCTGGACATTACCGCCAGCGGTGCAGTGAACAACCAGAACGGTCGCCTGGGTTCGAACAATATCTTCACCTTCAAGGGCCAGTCTCTCGACAACACCCAGAAGGGGCGCGTCACCGCGCAGCAAAGCCTCGACCTGACCGCGACCCATCTTGATAACACCGGCGGCTCGGTTATCACCAATGGCCCGCTGAACCTGACCGCCGACACCGTGGACAACGCCACGGGCCGGATTTCCAGCCAGGGCGACCTGACTGCCAATGTCACCACCTTCAACCAGCAGGATGGCGCGCTGGTCACTGACGGTAACCTGACCCTGACCGGTAGTACCCTGGACAACCGCAACGCGGCGCTGATCTCCGCTAAAAAGCTGCTGACCCTGAACGTCGGCAATATCGACAATCGCGCCGGGGAAATCTCCAGCGTGCAGGCGGTCAACCTCAACGGTCAGTTCCTAAATAACAGCGAAGGCGGCAAGGTCCTTTCCGACACCGCGTTGGGCCTGAAGGTCGCGCAAGTGATCAACCAGAGCCTGGGCCAGTTGGTCAGCCAGGGCAGCACCACGCTGACCGGCAGCAGCCTGGATAACAGCGGCGGTAAACTGAGCGCCCAGTCGGGCCTGGTGATCACCCTCGACGGTGCCCTGACCAACCAGCTCTCCGGCTTGATCAGCAGCGAAGGCACCCTGACGGCTCATTCCGCCAGCCTGGATAACTCGGGCGGCAGTTTCTCCAGCGCCGGTCAATTGGGCGTCACCAGCACCGGTGTCTTGATCAACCAGGGTGGCCGACTGGTGACCGACGGCGGCATCGACCTGCACAGCGCCAGCCTCGACAACCGTCAGCAAGGCACGATCAGCGGCCAAGGCCCGGTGTCGATCACCACTGGCAACTTCGACAACAGCCACAGCGGTTTCCTCAGCAGTGCTGACCACCTGGACCTGACCACCGCCCAACTGACCAACCAGAATGGCGGCCGTATTGGCGCCGCAAAAGCCCTGACCGCCAAAGTCAGCGGGCTGGACCAGCAGGGTGGCGAACTCAAGAGTGACACCTCTGTTGCCCTGGACCTCAACCATGGCCAGTTGAACAACCAGGGCGGTGTGATTCGAGCGCCGTTGCTGGTGTTGAACAACCTCAAGGAGGTGAACAACCAGGGCGGCGAAATCTCCAGCGCCCAGGATTTCACGCTGGCCGCCGCTAGTCTGAATAACGATAACGGCCAGTTACTGAGCAACCAGCCCCTGACCCTGCGTATCGACCAGGCCCTGAGCAATATCAAGGGCATGATCGCCGCTGCCGCCGTTGATGTGCGTGCGGGCAGCCTGGATAACACAACCGGCACCCTGAGCAGCCGTGCCGGGCTGGAACTGACTGTCGACGGTCAACTGATCAACCAGAACCTGGGGCTGATCAGTGCCACCAATGGTCTGACCATCAGCAGTGCTGGACTCAACAACCAGGGCGGCAGGTTGCAAGGCAGTGCGATTAGCCTCGACCTGGCTAACGGCGACCTGAACAACGCTGCCGGCCATATCACCAGTGATGGTCAGTTGAGCATCAATCGTCTGCGCGACTTGAATAACCAAGGCGGCGAGCTGACTAGTGCGCAAAGCCTCAACCTGATCGGGCGTACGCTGGATAACAGCAATTCCGGCAAGCTGATCAGCAACAACCAGTTGACCTTGACTGCCGACAACCTGATCAACCAGAACGCTGGTTTGCTGTCGGGTTGGCAAGGTGTGACGATCAAGGCTGGTTCGCTCGATAACAGCAACAGCGGCACGGTTTCCAGCCGTAGCGGCAATGTCGATGTGACCGTCAGCGGCGCACTGCTCAACAGCAATGCCGGTGCACTGGCCAGCCAGCAAGCCTTGACCATCAAGGCGGGCAGACTCGATAACAGCGCCGGTACGCTTTCCAGTGCGGGCGCTCAAAGCCTGACTATCACGGGGCTGCTGAATAACGGTCAGGGTGGCCTGATCGACGCCGGAACACTGCTGACGCTGAACGCCATGGCCCTGAACAATAACGGCACGGTTCAGGCGCAACAGGCGTTGAGTTTCACCGGTACCGACCTCGATAACAGCAACGGCAGCCTGAGTAGCGGTGCGGCGGTCACCCTCGATCTGCTCGGTACGCTGACCAACACTCATGGCAAACTCTCCGGCGTCGGTCCGCTGGTGGTGCAACGCAGCAACCAGATCAACAACCAGGGGGGGGAACTCTCCAGTCAAAGCCTGCTGACCTTGCTCACCGGTGGCCTGGACAGCAGCAATGGCGGCCTTGTCAGTGCCAATGACAAGCTGCTGATCACCTCAGCCGGTGCGGTACAGAACGGCAATGGCGGCCTGATCGCCAGCCGTAACGGCGACCTGCAACTGAGCGCCGCCAGCCTCGGCAACGGTAAAGGCTCGCTGCAAGGGAAGGGCGCGGTCAGCCTCGACGTCAGCGGTGATATCGACAACCAGAGTGGCAAGGTGATCGCCCAGGACGGCGACCTGTTCATCAAGACGACCAACCTCGACAGCCGTGGTGGCCTGCTGTCGAGCATCAGTGGAGCGTTGACGACCCGTGTCGTCGGCGTACTGAAAAACGGCTATGACCTGAACAACAACCGCCAGGGCGGCCTGATTCAGGCCCAGCGCCTGGATTTGCAAGCTTGGGGCGGACTCGATAACTACGGTGGTCGCATTGCCGCGCAAACGGGTGATGCGCTGGTCGACACCGGGGCAGGGGACTTCGACAACCGCAATGGCGCGATCCATGCCCAAGGCCTGGTCCAGGTCTCGGGCAACAACTTCGATAACAGCGGTGATAACGACGGTCAGATTTCCGGCCGCCAGATCAACCTGAACCTCGTGGGCGCCCTGAACAACCGCCTGGGCATTATCGAGAGTGACAGTACCCTTTCGATCACTGCCGCGAGCCTGGATAACCAGACGGGCCAGTTGCGTGCACTGGGCGGTAGCGGCAAGACCGAATTCCAGATCGGCGGGTTGTTCGACAACAGCAACGGCAAGTTGGAAACCGCCAACAGCGATCTGACCCTGGGCGTTGGCAGTTTCATGAACCAGGGTGGCAGTCTGTTGCACCTGGGAAATGGCACCTTTGATACCGCCACCGCCAACATCACCAACGCCGGTGGCAGCTTTATCACACGTGGCGGCCTGACCCTGACGGCTGACAGCTGGACCAACAGCAGCGTGATTCAGGCCGGACGCCTGACGCTCAACGTCAACAACCTGACCCAGACTGGCAGCGGACAGTTGCTGGCGGCCAACAGCCTGACCGGTACCGGCGGCAACTGGAACAACGATGGTCTGATTGCCAGTGACGGCAACGTCAACCTGAGCCTGGGTGGCAGCTATACCGGCAATGGCCGTTTGAGCAGTCTGGGCACCTTGGGCCTGAGTGCTGCGCAACTGAGCCTGGGCAGTACCGGCAGCATCGCCGGTGGTGGTGATACGACCCTCAACGTCGGTAGTCAATTGAACAACTCTGGTCGGATCACTTCTGCGGCTGGGATGAGTGTTAGTGCAGGGGGAGTCAATAACTACGGAACGCTGGGCAGCTCAAAGACACTTTCGCTGAGTACACCGGCACTACTGAATGATCACGGGTTGATTTTCAGTGGCTCGGATATGGATGTGAGGGTGAACGATTTCACCAACGACAATGCTGCACTGTATAGCCTCGGAAACTTAAACCTGACAGGGACGGACGGTGGTAGGGCTAATAGTGTAAAAAATCTCGCGTCCACCATTAGTGTTGACGGTGATTTTTTGCTGGCGACAAAACTGTTTGATAATAGGGTCAAGTCTTTTGAAACTCAGGAGAAAATCATATCGGGTGACATAAAGATGTCTCTCGGGGCTGGTCCCGGCAATATGTGGGACACTCCACTTGTGTTTGAAGTGATTGAGGCTGGGCACTCTGACTCAAAGGCCGTAGGGGACGTGTCGTCGGTTTCGGTTAGGGGAGACTTTTTGGGTGATGCAACCGTCTTCTCAAATTTTGGCTCTGTTATTTCTGCGGGTAAAAATATAAGACTGAACGTTGATTCTTTTGAGAATACATCGATAGAATCGGGAGACTTTACCCGTACTAGGAACTATGTGAGTTCGGGGGACCCTTGGGCTCTTTATAATCTTGTTATCGCCGACTATGCGGGATCATATGGAGTGTTGACACGTTATGCGGAGAGAAATTCAAGGACTGAGTACCGGTATCAAGATCCAAACTGTGGAGGCGGTGATGCCGCTTGTTTTCAGCAAATTAATTATGGCCGGGACGCTGATTCGGGGCGCTATAATCCAATGTTTGGGGTTGGTCCAGAAGTCCCGGTCCCGGCATTTATTACAAATTTCCGGCTAGACAGTATGTCTACAATATATACGCGTGGCGCAAATGTGGCCTCGATTGTTCAAGCGGGACAGGCCGTAGAAATTAATGCAAAAAACACTATTCAAAATGGGGTTCTATATAATAGTACTGCCTTCGTTGGGAAGGATAATGGCGCGCAAAATACGGCCGTAGAAAAAGCGACCCGTGCGACTGTCACTAGCTTGAATTCACAGCTGCCACCTGATTTAGCTAAGCAACAGGTCAATCCACTGTCGTTGCCTGGCTTTACGCTCCCGAGCGGTTCAAATGGGTTGTTTCGCCTAAGTGGTCAGAGTGGGTCGGGTCAGCAGGGAGACCAAACTAACGCCGGGTTACCAAACTGGAACATAGGCGACACGATCAGTACTGTCGCACGTCAGCAAAGCTTGCCAAATGCGCAGGTGCGTGGCGTCCAGCTATCGGGGGCAGAGGGTGTGGTCGCTTCTGTGGGCGGCCAAAATTTGACCCGTGTTCAGGGATTGCCCGACACTTCAGGCAGGTCCAATCCGCAAAAGTACCTGATTGAAACCAACCCGGTTTTGACCGACCTCAAACAGTTCATGAGCTCGGACTATCTGTTAGCCGGATTGGGCTATAAACCCGATGAAAGCGCCAAGCGCCTGGGGGACGGTTTCTACGAGCAGAAACTGATTCAGCAGGCGGTGGTTGCGCGTACCGGGCAACGTTTTATCGACGGACAAACCTCGGACGAAAAACTGTTCAAGTACCTGATGGACAATGCCATCAGTAGCAAGCAGCAGCTTGATCTGTCGGTCGGCGTAAGCCTGACGGCCCAGCAGGTCGCGGCCCTGACTCACGACATCGTCTGGATGGAAAGGCAGGTCGTAAACGGCGAGGAAGTGCTGGTGCCGGTTCTCTACCTGGCCCAAGCCACCAACCGCTTGGCGCCGAATGGAGCGTTGATTCAGGGTACGGATGTCACCCTGATTGCCGGGGAGAACCTGGAAAGCAGCGGGACCTTGCGTGCCAGTAACAACCTCAAGGCCTCTGCGGACAATGATCTGGTCAACAACGGTCTGATCGAATCGGCCAATCGCCTGGATCTGTTGGCGGGCAACAGCATCGTCAACAAGTCAGGCGGCATCATTGCCGGGCGCGATGTGAGTCTTACCGCAACGCATGCAGATGTGCTCAACCAGCGCGATATCAGCCACTTCGATTCAGGTTTCGCACAAGACCGCGAGCACCGCGACCTCCTGGACAGCTCTGCGCGCATTGAAGCTTCCAACAATCTGAGCATCAGCGCCGGTCGAGATATTTCCAACAGTGCATCCGTGCTCAGCAGCGGCTCGGACATGAAGCTCAGCGCTGGTCGCGACGTGAACGTCAACGCGGTAGCAGAGCGCACGATGGACGCTCGAGGCGACTTCTATCTGAATCAACAGATCACCCAGCATGGCGCGGTCGTGACGGCTGGCCGTGACCTGCAAGTGAGTGCTGGGCGTGATATCAGTGCGATCGCCAGTGCTATCGAAAGCAAGCGCGATATGGCGTTAGCTTCCGATGGCGACATCCGCATTGAGTCTGCTGCAAACGAAAGTCAATTTGCCTCACGGGGCAGAAGCACACTGGAAACGCGCAGTGTCAGCCAGCAATCCAGCGAGCTCAAAGCGGGGGGCAATATTTCTGTCGACTCAGGTAAAGACCTCGACATTATTGCCAGTCGTATAAAGGCAGGTGGCGATATTGCCTTGGATGCGGTCCAGGACATGACCATCGCTTCCGCCAAGAACGAAAGCTCTTATTACTATTACAAAAAGAGCAGTGGGTCGTTTGGTCGAAGCAGCAGTAAGCAGGTTGAGAGCTACGACAGCACCAACGTAGCTTCGGTGATCGATGCTGGACACGACCTGACGGTTAACGCTACCAAGGCAGCAAACGGCAGCGTCAGCATCAACGGCGGCCGGGACCTCAGCATCATTGGTAGTAAACTCAAGGCGGGTGACGACCTGATATTGGCTGCGACCAATAATGTGGCGGTGCTTTCAGGTGTTGAAGAACACGGTTCCTATAGCAAGAAAACCAGCTCTGGGTTCCTGGGGCTCTCCAAAAGCGGAAAGAGCCAACTGCAAACGACGGCTTCTCAGGTAGGTAGCGAGCTGGATGCTGGCAACGATGTGGTTGTAGCATCTGGCAACGATATCCGTCTTCGCGCCAGTCAGATGGCGGCTGGTAACGATGTTGAGTTGAGAGCAGGCCTCGTTAACAAGGCGGGTGACATCAACCTGGTTTCGGCCAACGACACCGCCTACAGCAAAACTGAGGAATACAAGAAGAAAACCGGCCTTTCTGTCTCGGGCGGTTTCATTTCCTTCTCCTCGGCCAAAGAGGCCGGTCGTGAGGCTCAAAGCAGTACCAGTGTGGGCAGTCATGTCATTGCTGATCGTGACGCAACCTTGCAGGCCGAGCGCGATATCAACGTGAGTGGCAGCGGTATCAAGGCAGGGCGTAACGTCAGTCTGGATGCTGGGCGCGATGTGAATGTCGTTGCGGCACAGAACAGCACTGCGCAGCAGGACTGGGAAAAGAAAAAACAGTCTGGCATTGGGTTTTCCGGTGACGATAACGGCATCACTGCTTTTGTCGGGACGGAGATCAAGAACGAGAAAAATCGGAAAGAGCAACAAACTGCCGCCGCCAGTCAGATCGATGCAGGTGAGAACCTGACTGTTAACGCCAAGCGCGATATCAATCAGGTTGGCTCTGATCTCAGAGCCGCCAATGACATCAATCTGGCGTCTGGACGCAACATCAACATTGATGCAGCCCGTGAAACACTGCTTACAGAACAACAGCGCGAGGTCGAACGGAACGGGGTTAGTGCGACCATCAACCACAATTTCGGTAAAACTAAAGACGCCGTCAACGGAGCTGGCAAGGGAGAGGACGATGTCAGCAAGGGCTCAAGCACGCTTAAGGCTGTAGATGCGGTCAGTCAGTTTCTCGCAGGCCCAACTGCTGACGATAAGATCGGCAATAGCAAGCAAAGTGCTACCCAGCAGGTCATTGAGCAAACCAACCGCTCTTCCACGCTGAATGCAGGTAACGATCTTAATATCACTGCAAACAATGATGTATTGATGCGCGGCGGCCAATTGGATACTGGGCGCGACATCAACATCAAGGGGCGTGATATTACTCTTGATGTTGCTAAAGGCAGTACCGGTCAGGATACCCAGGAAAGTCAGAGTTGGGGAGGGATCCATGGCGGGACCAGTGGTGGCTTTAAAGTCGGCATAGGCGGGAGCCATGGCGTAGCGAGCGGTGATAGCAGCCAAAGCTCATCAGCGGTCACCCAGCTTGGTGCCGGAAGGGATGTAAATCTGCAGGCCAGCAATGACCTGAGTCTTATCGGGACCCAAGTCAATACCGGTCGGGATATCGATCTCAATGCCGGAAATGAACTGAATATTCGTTCTGCTCAGAACAGTAGTTCCAGCGAGAACAACAGGAGCAGCGGAGGTGGAGAAGTTGGTTTTTCCGTCGGTTCTCAGGGGGTGGGTGTATATGCCAGTGTCAGTCTGGGTAAGGGCAATCTTGAACGAGAGGGAGAGCATCAGCAGGAGGCTTATCTTTATGCTGGAGATCGCCTCAGCTTTACCAGTGGGAAGGACACAAATATTAAAGGTGCCAACTTACGTGGCAATGAGGTTGTCGGCCGAGTTGGTGGTGATCTCAATGTTTCCTCGGCAGTGGATACGGGGACGATCAAAGGCAAAGAGTTTGACATCAACGCTACCGTCACTGTAGGGCTGGGAGTGAGTGCTAGCGGTTCGGTTGGTTACGGTGAGACAGCGGGTAAAACAAATTGGGTCCAGCAGCAAACAAGCATTACTGCGAAAGATAAAGTTGATGTTCGTACAGAAAGCCACACCCAAATTGATGGCGCACTCATTGCTTCTGATAGCGGTAATCTTAAACTGGATACCCGCACCTTAGGCTTCAGCGATATTGCCGGAAAGGACAAAGAACACGGCTATTACCTGAATATTGGCGGCTCTTACAATAACGGCGATGGTGGTGTCCAAGATAGTAGCCAGGTCGGTAAGGGGGCGGAGGGTAAGAATGGGTGGAGTATTGAGGGTTATAATTATGAAAAAGATCGTCAACAAATTGTGCGAGCAACTGTGGGTGCTGGTGAAGTTGCCGTTCGTAAAGATGCTGAGACAGGTAGTAACTCCGTCGCAGGATTAAATCGAAATGTAGATAAATCGTATGAAGTCACTAGGGATAAAGAAAAGAGAACTGATATCTACGCTTCAGGCACATCTGTAGCAGCGGTGTTAAGTCCGAAAGAAACATTTAATCAGTGGCAAAAAAATATCGCGTCGTACGGTGAGAAAAGCGAAAACGCTGCGATTAGTCTGATCGATTTGCTTATGGTAATGCCGCTGCTAGTAGATGATTCAATTAATGATAAGGAAATGAAGAGCACCATTTTCTACATGCAGGCAAGGGAGAATCGTCAGAAACTCATGAGCAGTGATCCTGTCAAAAGGGCTGAGGTGCTGCGGGCTCTATTAGTTAATGCAAATGTGGAGTTTGATGCAAATGCGGAAGCTCTTTTGGCGCGCCTTACCGACATGTCTGGCACGGATCTTAACGGTGCTTTGAAGTCTATACAGCTTCTGGCTGAACTGAATAAGCAGGAAAAATTAGATGTCTTGTATTTTGGTCCATTAGTCCCTGTTGCTCTTGGTGCTGCTTCCGCTTTAGGTGCGTTGCTTGCTTCTGCTGCAGCAACACCTGAGAATTTAGAGCGTATGAGAGAGGCCGCTAATGCTGTTGCAAGTGCTGCTTCTAAAGTGGGAAAGTCAGCGACAGAGCAGGCCAGGATATCGATTGAACTTTGGAAGTTTCTATTTGGTACACATTTCCCTGGTTTCTTGCTTAATGATGAAAATCAAAAGCTGGTCAACCCGATTGTCGATATTCAGGGCCCCAACCCTGCGAGTGGAGGATTTTTGGGGGGGGCTCAACCTTCCTCGCCTACGAATACTGGTGGCAGTCAAATCGTTGACTCTAAAGGGACTGGCTATACCAATCCGGTGACGGACCTTCCTTCGCCTGACGTTATGTATAATAGCGATGGCAGCAAAATCACATACGGCGAGCATGCTAAAATTAGGAATGCTGAAGGGCGTCCAGTAGGATTGGTCGTCAATGATATTCAAACGGCACGCCCATCAGATATTCTCGTTCAAGATGATGGGCGTTGGGTCATCAAGGGTGGTAATGGTCGGATACATATTTTAGAGCCAAATGGGGAGGTGGTGACTTCGTTTTCAAATCCTAACGCTAATACAAACAGCCGGATTCAGAGGGGGGAGTGGGCTCGGGCCTCTCAAGATGAGTTGAAAAAATTTGAAAATCAATTTTCTGATTATGTAAAGTGGTGATTATGGAAATTATAAGTAAAGAGTGCATAGCAAGCGTGACACTTTTTGATCTTAAGGTTTCAGAGGGCGAGTTAATGGTATTTGCCGATTGTATGAGGCTTGTCATGGAGAGGTTTAGCGACTCCGATATTGCTGCTTTAACTGTTTGTGAGTCCAAAGAGGAGCTTTCATATTTTCTTTCAGGAGTGACCGATACTCTGAAGGAAATGGTGCGTCAGGAGTATCTGCCCGATAGGTTTAAAGGCAAGTTGTAGTGGGATTTAAAAACTGACCGAGTTGCAGGAGATCGAGTGTCAGGCTCAACCGGTCAGTGTAGCAAGATCGCGTGTCGTATAGGTGATTAATATGAAGAGTGTTACTGGAAAAAGGGGGCGGATTTTAATGGCGCTTACTTAACGGCTAAGTACTTGAGTCGAAAGCAGAAAGTGAAGCAGACAGGTCTTCGATAGAAGGGGCCGCTGAGCCCAGCATACCCACTTTTTCTTATAGCAATAAGTTGAAATGTCGAATGGCGTTCACGAAACGGGGAGGCTTGCTCCCCGTCCCGGACCCGATGTGGTATCAGCCACTGACATCTGTCATACGTTTATCCGGCACCGAATCCACCCACAGTTGCGCCATTTCAATCCGGAAAAGGGGACGGGAAAAGGGGACAGATTTATTTTCTCCTCCGTTTGCTATGCTGATATCTCCACGGAAGGAGGTTTTATGCCAAGAATGGGACGTGTTGTCTTACCAAACTACCCTCATCACATTGTTCAGCGAGGGCACAATCGTCAGGTTGTGTTTGCGGAGGCTGGTGATTTTCAGCGTTATTTGTACGATTTGCGTGAGCTTAAGAACGCATTCGGGGTCAAGGTCTACGCGTACTGTCTGATGACTAATCATGTACATCTGTTACTGGCTCCCGATGAGTCTACTGCTGGTCTAGGGCGGTTGATGAAGTTGAGGCGGCTACGGGCTTACGGATAGAGCTGCGTGGGCAAGGAAGGCCTGCCCGTCGTATCTAAAAAATCTGAAAAATAAATCTGTCCCCTGTTTCTGCTTTTTCTGCTTAGGCTTTGAGAAGATTAATGAAACTGTTCACGGTGGCCAGGCTGTATTTAAGAACGGGAAAGATTACATTACTAGAGATCTTGATGGGCATAATGGTGGAACGTGGAAAATGGCAGATTCGGTTAAGGCTCTTGGGAGTAAGGAAACGCGGGCAGGAACTTTTGATGTCAATCTCAACCGTATAGGTGATTAATATGAAAAATGATGCTGGGCAACCGGATTGGATTGTCAGGGGAAAGACAGTTAAACAATTGATAAAGGAGCTTCAAGGGTTCGAGGATCAGGAACTCTTGGTCGAAATTTCAGTTGATGACGGGGAGACAAAAAAACCTATAAGTCTCGTCAAAAAATATGGAGGGGTATGTCTGCTGGTGAATTGCGAGACGAGATATGTATAATTCGCAGGAATTAAGAGCGAAAGGGGGGGCGCTCATTGGCCAGTCTTGAGTCAAGTCTGAAAATAACCATTCCCTGCGGTTTTTTAACTGCAGGGTTTACTCTTCAGCTCAAATTGACCGTTGAACCTGTTTCCTCCTTGCTGACTACGAACGAGTCGTGCCTGACGCCCATATGGATCAAACGGCCGCGATACAATATATGCCGCCCTGACAGTAACTACCCAGAGAAACGTTGATGCCGCCAATGTTCAAAACATGTCACAGAACTGTGGCTCGGCAAAGCACGTTCAGACCCAGCGGGCTCACTTGGAGACGACCAGGTTACAACACGCTCAGGCGGGGATAGCCGGACGCCACTCGGGCTTCATGGTTCACGCCCAGTCTCTTTTTTGGTTCGGCTGAGTATAACCGATTGCGGAAGGGGAAAATGTGAGTAATTTAACTTTGGAGCTTTATCCGATTCAAAGCGGCGATAGAAATATCGTTCCGGCAAAGGGTGAGTTACTGTCGCGGATTGTATTGAAGGTGCGAGATTGTGCTGGAGTCGAATTTATAATTTTTAATGTAAATTGGGGTGCTTGGGGCTTGATTGATTGGCTTCTTCTTAATGAAAAGGATATTTTGTCTGAGAGGTTTCCTTTTGTTGAAGCGGGCGCTCTGGTTGAGTCAGTTTGTAGCGCATTGGACAATGAACTATCCGATGTTGAAGAGGATTTGTTGTATGAGTATCGTACTCGGCATGACGTTCGATTTGCACTTCGAGGTGTAGATGTTCCATCTGTATTATTGGGGGTTGGTGCCCAAGGTGGAGAGGTCTCTATGTATTTCGAAAATAAGTGTTTGAGATTTTCTGTGGACTTTGATGGTTTTTTAGTTCGGCTAAGAAAAGTGGCGGCTTCTATAAATGCTGGTTTGGGTGTGGGGTATTTGGAGAGTTTTGTTGTAGTGGGCGGATAGAGGAAAAGAGGAACAGAGGAAAAGGGGACAGATTTATTTTCTCCTCCGTTTGCTATGCTGATACCTCCACGGAAGGAGGTTTTATGCCAAGAATGGGACGTGTTGTCTTACCAAACTACCCTCATCACATTGTTCAGCGAGGGCACAATCGTCAGGTTGTGTTTGCGGAGGCTGGTGATTTTCAGCGTTATCTGTACGATTTGCGTGAGCTTAAGAACGCATTCGGGGTCAAGGTCTACGCGTACTGTCTGATGACTAATCATGTACATCTGTTACTGGCTCCCGATGAGTCTACTGCTGGTCTAGGGCAGTTGATGAAAGCTTTGGCTGCACGAATGACGCGCTATCGAAATAAGCTGGAAGGGCGTTCCGGCACGCTGTGGGAAGGTCGTTACAAATCAAGCCTTGTGTAATCAGATTGCTATCTGCTTGCATGCAGTCGTTACATTGAGCTAAATCCAGTTCGCGCTAGAATGGTTTCTCAACCCGAAGATTATGTTTGGTCAAGTTACTCGTTACACTTTGGTGAGCAGGCTCGCGATAATTGGCTTGACACGGATCCTTGTTTTGAAGCTCTCGCTCATACCTTGGAGGAACGGAGACTTAAATATTGGGACTTTGTGAGTCAGGGTGTTTCATCTGGAGAGTTGAGATTGATTCGAGAAGCTTTACAGCGCGGGGAGCTGACTGGGAGCACTCGTTTTATTGATGAAATTGAGGCGGCTATGGGCTTACGGATAGAGCTGCGTGGGCAAGGAAGGCCAGCCCGTTGTATCTAAAAAATCTGAAAAATAAATCTGTCCCCTTTTTTCCCATCCCCTTTTTCCCGCTTTTTCCCGTCCCTTTTTCCCTAATCAAACTGTGGGGCAGACGACCGTAAAATTTAATCGGGTAGATCCTGGTTCGGCGAGACCTGATACCATGGAATTGACTTATACTATAGATGGAAAAACTAAGACTTTATTCTTTGAGAATGAGGCTAATAAAATTTCTGGGGGTATTGAATGATTAGTAAGGATCTTGAGTTGGTGAAAGAGATTTTTGCTTTGGTTGAGTGCGGGATTGTGAATGGCTATGACTCTTTTCGTTATGAAATTGAAGTTGGTGAGGGTTATATGGACGCCGAGCTTACCGTTGAGAATAATGATGTTGAGGTGACAAATGCCGAAACCGATTTCAATGGCGCGGTTTTATATGGCTTGGTAAGAAAACTAAAGAGCAGTGCAAAGGAGCGCGGCGAGGACTGGACTTCGTTTGTGATTTCTTATAAGCGCGGTGAAAAGGTTGTGACTAACTTTAAATATTAAAGGAGAAGGTGGGTGATGGCGCTTACTTAACAGCTAAGTACTTGAGTCGAAAGCAGAAAGTGAAGCAGACCGGTCTTCGAGAGAAGGGGTAACTGAGCCCAACATACCCACGTTTCTTTATAGCAATAAGCTGAAATGTCGAGTGGTGTTCACGAAACGGGGAGGCTTGCTCCCCGTCCCGGACCCGATGTGGTATCAGCCACTGACATCTGTCATACGTTTATCCAGCACCGAATCCACCCACAATTGCGCCAGTTCAATCAAATGCACCACACCCATTGCCACCTTGCGATTGGCGCCGGTCTGGTTGTCGGCGTTTTCATAGGCCGTGGCCGCAGCGGATTGTAGGATGGAGTAAGCATTGACCAAGGCCTCTTCCTGGCTTTTCGCCTCAGGTAACAGATCCCGTGTGGAGGTCGCACGGGTGGGGTTCGGACTTGCACCGGGCGTCAGGTTGTAATGGGCAAATGCACGCTCAGCTGCTTGCGGATCGATGGCATCGGCACTGGATAAAGTAGGTGGGTTGGGGGTGACCTTGAACATAGAGTGAGTACTCCCGATCTGTTGAGGGAGCCGTCACCATCGCTGCTAAACGAGAGGGTGGCAGCCGTACGCAGGTTAGCAGACCGGTGATCAGGAAACCCGGCGCACCGAAGTGCCCTGCGCACGACCACCATAAAACGGAGGCTGAAAAAAAGCGCCTCGTAGAAGGTGGCGCCGTGCGCCTGATCTCACTGGGCTGCTAAACCCGATCACTGAATTGGCAGTGACGAAATGAAGCCTAGCCGCGAGATCAGGCACAAACAAGCGCTCAGGATTTTCTAGGAAATTTCACTCAAGGGAAAGAGAGTTATCTTGGTTGGATAACCCGATTGCAACCTCACTTATCTCTCCACATAAAAAAGCTTGCGGAATATATCGTCGATATTTGGCGCAGAGGGCCTTGCGTGGCTTGTGCGCTTGGCCCGCATTCAGCCTTCTGATTTCTTGACGCCATATTGTCACCACCTTATGATGCGGCCACTAATTTGATATCAAATGTTTCAAGGAATGAACATGTGTGTTTCCACCCTCGGGATGAGGTCCCCCGCGGCCATGCCGTGCCGTTACCCGAGCCTCTTCGTTTCTTCGAAATCTCCCCGTTCAAAACCCTGGAGCGCTTTCAGCAGCCTCCGGTGATAGCCCCTTGATGATCACAGGTCCGGCTTCGCCCACGGTGAAGGCCGTAGCCTTGCTGTTCGCCTGAAATATCCGTCCGTTTCCCAATATCCCCAGGTCCGATTTTTCCCAGGAGTGTGTTGCATGAAAAAAATCTCACAGGTCGTCATTTTTGGGATGGCAGCGATCACGCTGACGTCCATCGGCGGCTGTGCCACCGAGAGCTCACGAGCGTTGCCGGTGCAGCAAGTGGAAACCGCCAACCAGGCTTACGCCGGTGTTCGTACCCCCATCGCCGTCGGCAAGTTCGATAACCGTTCCAGCTATATGCGTGGGATCTTTTCCGATGGTGTCGACCGTCTCGGCGGTCAGGCCAAGACCATCCTGATCACTCATTTGCAGCAGACCAACCGCTTCAGCGTGCTGGACCGCGACAACCTGGCGGAGATCCAGCAGGAAGCGAATATCAAGTCCCAGTCCCAGAAACTCAAGGGCGCGGATTTTGTGGTCACCGGCGACGTCACCGAGTTCGGCCGCAAGGAAACCGGCGATCGCCAGTTGTTCGGCATTCTCGGTCGCGGCAAGACCCAGGTGGCTTACGCCAAGGTCGCCCTGAATATCGTCAATATCGTCACCTCGGAAGTGGTGTATTCCAGCCAGGGCGCGGGTGAGTACGCGCTGTCCAACCGCGAAGTCATCGGTTTCGGCGGGACTGCCAGCTACGACTCGACCCTCAATGGCAAGGTCCTGGACCTGGCCATGCGCGAAGCCGTGAACAAGATGGTTCAGGCGATCGACAGTGGTGCCTGGAAACCGGGCCGGCCATAAGTATTTCTACAACAAGGACAGGGAGCTTCACGCGTCATGGGTAAAAAGTTCGGTTTGCTAGGTTACATCGTGGCAATAGCAGCAGGCGGCGCCTTGTTGGCGGGCTGCGCTCCGCAGGTCAAGACGCTGTATCAGTGGGAAGGCTATCAGCCTCAGGTTTACCAGTACTTCAACGGTGAGGCCAAGGAGGCGCAAGTCGAGGCCCTGGAAGCCGACTTGCAGAAGATCAAGGCCACCAATCGAGCCGCGCCACCGGGTTATCACGCCCACCTGGGCATGCTCTACGGCAGCCTTGGCAAGGACGACCAGATGGTGCAGCAGTTCCAGACCGAGAAAGCGTTGTTCCCAGAATCGACGGCTTACATGGACTTTTTGTTGAGCAACGCCAAGAAGGGGATCAAGCAATGAATCCGCGTTTTCTGAATGCATTGGCCGCTCTGCTGCTGGTGAGTCTGCTGGGTGGTTGCGCAGCCCCCAAGACGGTGGATTATTCGGCCTACAAGCAGGCTCGCCCAAGGACGATCCTGGTATTGCCACCCCTGAACGAATCTCCGGATATCAAGGCCACCTACAGCCTGTTGTCCCAGGTGACATTCCCGCTGGCGGAAGCCGGTTATTACGTCATGCCGGTGGCGCTGGTGGATGAAACTTTCCAGCAGAACGGCCTGAACACGCCAACCGACATCCACAACACTTCGCCGGCAAAGCTGAAGGAAATCTTCGGCGCGGATGCGGCCTTGTACATCACGGTGACCCAGTACGGTACGCAGTACCGGGTGATCAGCAGCGCGACCATTGTGACGGCCAGTGCCAGGCTGGTGGACCTCAAGACCGGGACCGCGCTTTGGACCGGCAGCGCCACGGCTTCCAGCGAGGAGGGGAATAACAACAGTGGTGGCGGTCTGGTCGGTGCGCTGATCACCGCAGCGGTCAAGCAGATCATCAACAGTGCCAACGACGTGAGCCATCCCATTGCCGGGATCACCAGTCAGCGGCTGTTGTCCGCGGGGCATCCAGCAGGTTTGTTGTATGGCCCACGCTCGCCGAAGTACGGCACGGACTGAGGCCGAGAGTAAAAGGGAGGCGGATCGCAATCTGCCCCCTTTATAGTGCTTTTATCCCCCGCACTTCGCTTCGCACCAGGATTTATAGCAGGGTGCTGAGCCACAAATTTGAACCAAGGAAACCTGCGATGGGTATCTCGGATACTAATACTTCAACATTTTTCTATGATCTTGCCAGTCCCGGGAAGAGATTGCTTGCTTGCATGATTGACCTGTTTATTGTTTTTCTACTTATCGTTGTGAAGCGTGTATTGGGTCTTTTCTTTTTCCCCCATTACACTTTTGTGGGGGTTATGTTTTATTGGACGGGAAATGCTTTGCAAATTGCAGCCTTTGTTTATTTTTTGTTCGGTGATGCGTTGCCGAATGGGCAGACGGTGGGCAAACGACTGATGAATATTTCGGTTGTCGGCTTTCCGTTTAATACCCCATGCTCGGTGTTCCAGTCGTTCTTGCGCAACGTGCCGAAGGTACTATTCAGCATGCTGGATGCGGTTTTCGTGTTTTTTGGCTTCCGACGGCGCCTTGGCGACATGCTTGCCATGACCATGGTGATCAACGCCAGAAAGACACCTCCGGTTGAAAACGCTAACTGAGAATGAAGGGAGATAGGGGCAGAGTCAGCATCATCGCCGACAGGCCGGGCTCCTACAGGTCTGCGCTGCATCGCACATTCTGGGTCCGCCAAGGTCTAGTACCCCCTGTTTAGGAGCCCGCTGGCGCTCCCAAACCACCCCACAATTCCAATACATCTTTTCGATGGGCGATCTGTAACAAAGATTGTATATTCACTGGTACAGTTTCGTTACATGATCCTACTCATCCCTTATTTCCACCATTGACAGGACTCAGCTTATGCCCGCCTTGCAAGGACCTCAGCAGCACGGTGACACCCCCCGCGGCCGTATGGCCGGAGGTCAGGCATGAGCGGCGGATCAGTAGTCGCCTGGGCCACGGCGCTCAGTACACGGGTCTTTGAGCGCAAGGCCGCCGATGCGAAGAGCGCCAATATGCAGGAAATCAAGAACAAGCAGGTGCTCAACAACATCCCGAGGGATCCGACCGCCCTCGACACCACCAAGATGCAGAAGGACAAGCTGCAGTCGCAGTTCCAGGGCTTCGACCCGAAATCGGTCACCCCGGATCAGTTGGCCAAGTACAGCACTATCCTCCAGGAGAATGGCCTGATCAGCGCCACCACCGCCGGCCTGCTGTCCAGCGCCGGGGCGAAAGGCAAGGCCGGCGAGAAATTCAACGCGCTGGACTATTTCGCCAGCCAGATCAGCACACTGCAAAGCGGCAGTTCGAGCGATCAGTTCTCCAACCATATGATCCCGGAATACAAGAAGGCGATTAACGTGCTGCTGAACCTGCAGCAGTTCGCCAGTTCCGGCGCCAGCATGTCGATCAATACCAAGGTCTGAAACCCTTGCCGTATTGATGGCCGTCTTCGTCGGCCAGGCGCTTGCGCAACGCAAGCGCCGATCAAACACGATCCATGTTCCCAGCCATCACCCTCCCGCCATTGATGGTCCGTTCCCGCCGCCTATGATGACTGTGACGTCTGTCGGCCTGCCGCCGTGATCCGACAGCCTCGCGTACTTTCATTTCTGCGAGCGCCACCATGACTCAAACAAGAACCCTCTACGACAAGCACATCGATTCCCATACGGTGTGTCGCCTCGATGACCAGGGCCATGTCCTGCTGTATATCGACCGTCAGGTCATCAATGAATACACCAGCCCGCAAGCCTTCAGCGGCCTGCGCGAAGCCAAGCGGGGTGTCTGGCGCGCCGAAACCGCGCTGGCGGTGGTCGACCATGTGAATCCCACCGCGCCCAAGCGCGTCGCCGCCATGCCGGACGCCGGTGGTGCCCGGCAGGTGTCGTACCTGGCCGAGAACTGCGCCGACTTCGGTATCGAACTGTTCGATGTGCTCGACAAACGCCAGGGCATCGAGCATGTGATCGCCCCGGAGCAGGGCTTTATCCTGCCAGGCATGGTGGTCGCCGCCGGTGACAGCCATACCACCACCTATGGCGCTCTCGGTGCATTTGGCTTCGGGATCGGTACTTCGGAAATCGAACATCTGCTGGCCTCGCAGACGCTGGTCTACAAGCGCCTGAAGACGATGCGGGTGACGGTCAGCGGTGAGCTGGCACCGGGGCTGACGTCCAAGGACGTGATCATGGCGCTGATCGGCAAGATCGGCGCTTCCGGGGCCACCGGTTACGCCATTGAATTCTGCGGTTCGACCATCGATGCCCTGAGCGTCGAGGCGCGCATGACCATCTGCAATATGGCGGTGGAGGCGGGGGCACGCGGGGCCTTTATGGCGCCGGACGAGAAAGTCTTCACCTACCTCAAGGACAAGCCCCGGGCGCCCAAGGGCGAGCTGTGGGAGCAGGCGGTGGCCCGTTGGCGGGAGCTGCACACGGATGCCGGTGCGCAGTTCGACCGTGAAGTCGAACTCGATGCCGGCGTGTTGGAACCCATGGTCACCTGGGGCACCAGCCCGGACCAGGCCGCACCCATCGGGGCGAACGTGCCGGACCCGCAGGACATCAGCGACCTGATCCTGCGCCAGGACATGCGCCGTGCCCTGAACTACATGGGGCTGGAAGCCGGCATGCCGCTGAACGAGATCGTGATCAGCCATGCGTTTATCGGTTCCTGCACCAATGCGCGGATCGAGGACCTGCGTGACGCGGCCCGTGTGGTGCGTGGCCAGCACGTGGCCAAGCATGTGCGGGCGATGATCGTGCCAGGGTCGACCCAGGTACGCGATCAGGCCGAGGCCGAAGGCTTGGCGGCGGTGTTTATCGACGCCGGTTTCGAGTGGCGGCAATCGGGTTGCTCGATGTGCCTGGCGATGAACGATGACGTGTTGGAGCCCGGCGACCGCTGCGCCTCCAGCACCAACCGCAATTTCGAAGGACGCCAGGGCGCCGGGGCTCGCACGCATTTGATGAGCCCGGCGATGGTGGCCGCGGCAGCCATTGCCGGACACCTGACCGATATTCGCCACCTGGAGCCAAGGCCATGAGCATGCAGCCGTTTTCCCAAGTCACCGGCAAGGCCGCGCCGATGCTGGCGGCCAATATCGACACCGATGTGATCATGCCCAAGCAGTTTCTCAAGGGGATCGATCGCAACGGGCTGGATCGTGGGTTGTTCTTCGATTTGCGGTTTTTACCTTCGGGTGAACTCAATCCCGAGTTCGTGCTGAATCAGCCGGCCTGGAAAGGCGCGAGCTTCATGGTGGTGGGACCGAACTTCGGTTGTGGTTCCAGTCGTGAGCATGCGGTGTGGGGGTTGAAGCAGATGGGGGTTCGGGCGTTGATCGGCAGCAGTTTTGCCGGGATTTTCTACGATAACTGCCAGCGCAACGGGGTGTTGTTGATCACGTTGGACGAAGCGACTGCGCAGCGTCTGGGGCAGGTGGTGAGCCAGCCGCAGGGTGCCGAGATCAGCATTGATCTTGAGGCTCAGCAGATCCGTTTGCAGGATGGCAGTGTCATCGAGTTCCAGATCGATACGTTGCGCAAGACGGCGTTGATGCTGGGGTTGGATGCCATTGGCAGCACCTTGCAGCGTAGTGAGGAAATCAAGGCGTTCGAGCGGGCGCATTTGCAGGCGAATCCCTGGTTGAGCTGAACCCTGGGCCGGCTCGCCGATTCGGAGGGGACCACCGATTCATTGTGGCGAGCGGGCTTGCCCGCGTTGGGGCGCGGAGCGGCCCTAAAACCTATGACCGCGGTGTATCAGATAGAACGTAGTTACAGGTTTTGCGACTGCTTCGCAGCCGAGCGCGGGCAAGCCCGCTCACCACAAGTCCGCGTTTGACTTCAAACTGCCTTAATTGAACGGCATTAGAGATTGTCCGCTCTCCACATGGGGTTTATTTGGCGAGTCCCGAAGGCGGTTAGATCGACAACTGTCGAAAATGCTCTTGCAAAAACTCCACACACACCCGCAATTTTCCCGAATACGCCAGACGCGTCGGATACACCGCCCACACATTCGCGCTCTGGGTGTAGTCATGCAGCACCCGCACCAGTCGGCCCTGTTCCAGCAGCGGTTTGACGTCCCATAGCGAGCGCAGCAGGATGCCGCGCCCGTCCAGTGCCCATTGCAGGACAATCTCACCGCTGTTGGACGACAACGGCCCGCGCACCCGCACGCTGTCCTGGCTGCCGTCGCGCTCCAGGTTCCAGATGCCGAAGGCGTTGTCGCGCTCCTTGAGCACCAGGCAGTCGTGCTGTTCCAGGTCGCCCAGTTGCTGCGGTGTGCCACGTCGTTCCAGGTAGGCCGGTGCCGCGCAGAGTACCCGGCGATTGCTCACCAGGCGTCGGCCGATATGCTGGCCGGGAATGTCGTCGCCTACGCGGATCTCCAGGTCGAAACCCTCGCTGACGATGTCCACCACGCGGTCGAACAGGTCCAGGCGAATCTCCAGGTCCGGGTAACGCTCGGCCAACAGTGACAGCGCCGGGGCCACGTGATTGCGCCCGAAACCGAAGCTGCTGCACAGGTGCAGGCGGCCACTGGGGCTGTCGTGGGCCTCGGACAGTTCGTCGTTGAGTTGCTGGAAATCTTCGAGAATGCGCACGGCCCAGCGTTGCACTCGTTCACCGTCTTCGGTCAGGGCGATACGTCGGCTGGTGCGGTGCAGCAGGCGGGTGGCGAGGGTGGTTTCGAGAATCTGGATACGTTTGCTGACGTAGGCGGGCGACAGTCCCAGCTCATCGGCCGCGGCGGCAAAACCGGCCTTGCGGATAACGGTGAGGAATACGCGCAGGTCTTCGGGCAGGGGCACGGTGTCTTTCTTTTGGTTCATGGGAAAAGCAACGAACGCTGGCGGCAGGAGCCGCCAGAATAGCATTGGATGAGCTGGGCCGATGATCGTCGCTCCAGCGAGATTTCGAGAGCGGCACGAACCCTGTAGGAGCCGGCTTGCTGGCGATGGGATCGACGCGGTGTCCTGTCAAACTGTGTCGTCTGAATCGCCAGCAAGCCGGCTCCTGCAATGACCGCGTTAGCCGTGGACGGTATCAGCAGGTTTATGCACTCTGTTTGGCGGAATCGGCCGCCGCCTGGGCTTCGAGGGCCTTGCGCCCACGCTTGAGGGCAATCGGTGCCATCTTGCTGCGGTCCAGTTCGCCTTCCCAGGCAGCCACCACCAGCGAGGCGACGGCGTTGCCGATGATATTGGTCAAGGAGCGACATTCTGCCATGAATCGGTCCACCCCGAGGATCAGCACCATCGCCGCCACTGGTACGGTCGGCACCACCGCCAGGCTCGCGGCCAGGGCGACGAACCCGGCACCGACCACCGCACCGGCGCCCTTGGAAGTGAGCATGGTCACCGCCAGCAAGGTCAGCTGCTGCTCCAGCGTCAGGTCGATATTGGTCGCCTGGGCCAGGAACAGCACCGCCAGGGTCATGTAGATATTGGTGCCGTCGAGGTTGAAGGTGTAGCCGGTGGGCACCACGATGCCGACCACGCCCTTGGAACAGCCCAGGCTTTCCAGCTTCTGGATAAGCTGCGGCAAGGCCGACTCCGACGAGCTGGTGCCGAGCACTATCAGCAGTTCCGACTTGATGTAGCCCAGCAGGCGGAAGATGCTGAAACCGGCATAGCGGGCGATGCTGCCCAGTACGCAGGTGATGAAGATGAAGGCTGTCAGATAGAAGGTGCCGACCAGCTTCATCAGCGGCAGCAGCGAGCCCAGGCCGTATTTGCCGATGGTGAAGGCCATTGCGCCGAACGCACCAATGGGTGCCACCCGGGCAATCATGCCGACGATGCGGAAGAACACCTCGCTGGCCTGGTGGATCACGCCGACCAGCGGACGGGCTTTTTCACCGACCATCACCAGCGCCAGGCCGAACAGGATCGAGACGAACAGCACCGGCAGGATCTCGCCCTGGGAGAAGGCGTCGAAGAAGGTGGTGGGAATCACATGCAGCAGGAAGCCGGTGATGCCTTCGCCATGCTGGGCCTGGCCGACAAAGTTGGCGATGGCCGAGGTGTCGAGGGTTTTCACATCGACGTTGAAACCCGAGCCGGGGTGCAGGACATGGGCGGCCACGAGGCCGATCGCCAGGGCGAAGGTGGAGACGATCTCGAAGTACAGCAGGGCCTTGCCGCCGACCCGCCCGACCTGTTTTACGTCGTGCATGCTGGTGATGCCGGAGACCACGGTGCAGAAGATGATCGGGCCGATGATCATCTTGATCAACTTGATGAAACCGTCGCCCAGGGGCTTGAGGTCGATGCCGGTCTGCGGCCAGTGGTGGCCGATCAGCACCCCCAGCACGATGGCGATGACCACCTGGATATACAGGGTTCCCAGCAGTTTGCGGATTGTCATTGTTATTGTCTCGTCGCGGGTTTCGGGGGGGAGAGCGGGCAAGCCAATCCCGTCCGGGCCGTTGGCGGCAGCCCAGGGGGAAGGGGTGGATCAGGTCCTTTGAGTCAGGCTGTTCAGCGCAGGAAGGTCAGGACTTCGCCGAGCAGCTGTTCCGGGATTTCTTCGGCCAGGTAGTGACCGCCGGGCAAGGCCTTGCCCCGTACATCGGTAGCAACCTGCTGCCATTCGTGCAGCGGGTTGAAGCAGCGGCCGACAGTGCCTTCGGCACCCCAGAGCGCCAGCAGCGGCATATTCAACTGGCGTCCGGCCTCGATGTCGGCGCGGTCGTGTTCCAGGTCGACGGTGGCGCTGGCGCGGTAGTCTTCGCAGATGCCCCGGGCGCTACCGGGCAGGCTGATGCAGCGCACGTATTCGCTGAAGGCTTCGTCGGTAAAGGGCTTGAGGCCGGCACTGCGGCTGCCCATCACGCTGCGCAGGTACTGTTCCGGATTGGCTTCGATCAGGGTTTCCGGCAGCGGTGCCGGGCGGATCAGGAAGAACCAGTGCCAGTAGGCGCGGGCGAAGGCTTCGTCGGTCTGGGCGTACATCGACAGGGTCGGGGCGATATCCAGCAGCACCATGCGTTGCACGGCCTGAGGGTGGTCGAGGGCCAGGCGATGGGCAACGCGGGCGCCGCGGTCGTGGGCCAGGACCGAGAATTCGCTGAAACCCAGGGAGTCCATCAGGGCCACGCCGTCGCGGCCCATCTCGCGTTTGGAATAGTTGAGGTGTTGCTCGTCGGCCGCTGGCCGGGCGCTGTCGCCATAGCCGCGCAGGTCGGCGGCGACCACGGTGAAGTGCTTGGCCAAGTCGCCTGCGATCTTGTGCCAGATGACATGCGTCTGCGGGTGGCCGTGCAGCAGGAGCAGGCCCGGCCCGTTGCCGCCGATGCGGTAGGCAATGTCCACACCGTTGACGTGGCGCTGGTCTTTCTGGAATCCGGCGAACATGGAGTGACTCCTTATGATTGTTGTGTACATCCTAAGACCCACAGCGCACGGGGCAAGGCGCAAAGCGTGGTGCGCTTGTTCATGAAGTGTGTTGGGTCGCGGCACTGTTAAGATAGCCGGCACACGGATCAGTACAGGGCTCGAGTGACGGCCAATGTCGGAAAAAGACACCATCTCCATCCATCTGGTGCATGAGGCACTGTTGCAGAGTTGCGCCCCCGGTGCGGACACCGTGCAGGTGCTGGACAAGGTCGGGATCGACTCGACGCTGCTGGAACAGCCTGATGCCCGGGTGCCGGCCAGCGACTATGCGCGCTTGTGGCGTCTGTTGGCGCGGCGCAACGATGACGAATTCTTCGGCATGGACCCGCGCAAGCTGCGCGCCGGCAGCTTCGCCTACCTGTGCCGCGCCGGGATGGCGCAGCCGACGGTGGCAGCCGGGTTGGACTCGGTGCTGGATTTCCTCTCGTTGATGCTTGAACGTCTGCCGGCGCAACTGGTGCGCCAGCAAAGCCTGGCGGAAATCGTCCTGCTGGAGCCGGAAGGCGAGGGGCGACGGCCGTTTACCTATTTCGCCTACTGGATGATCGTCCATGGCGTGGCCTGCTGGCTGGCCGGGCGGCGTATTCCGATCCTGGCCATCGAGCTGCACTGCGCCGAGCCGGATTACTGCGAGGACTATCGGGTGATGTTTTCCGAGAACCTGCGTTTTGACCGGCCGCGCACGCGGATGATCTTTTCCGCCGACTGCCTGGATCTGCCGATCAAGCGCAGTGCCGAGGAACTGCAACGCTTCCTGGCGCTGGCGCCGGCCAATATCCTGGTCAAGTACCGCGATGCCCAGAGCCTGGCCAGCCGGATCAAGCTGGACCTGCGCCAGCTGCCGGCTGAAGACTGGCCGGAAACCGAAGGCCTGGCCGTGCAATTGTGCATGTCGGCCTCGACCTTGCGCCGGCGGCTGGCGGAAGAGGGGCAGACCTACCAGGGCCTCAAGGACAACGTGCGCAAGGAGTGGGCGATTGCCTGGCTGGCGGAGCCGTCGATCAGCTTTGCCGAGATCGCCACCCGGCTGGGCTTTGCCGACGCCAGTTCGTTCTACAAGGCCTTTCGCAAATGGTCCGGTTCCAACCCGGGGCATTACCGCAGCCTGATTCTCAACGAGGCGCACTAGGCCGTTATTGGCCAAACCAGTCAATCAGGTTGAAAGCTTTGACCATTGTCCCAAGTCCCTGACAGCGCGACTATTTCCAGGATTTTTCTACGGTTCCTTCCAATAACAAGACCGAGAGATTCTGGATATGCGCGATTATCAGACTGCTACCGCGGAATTCGATTATCAGCAAGCGGCCCAAGCGGGCCTCAAAGGGACTTTGACGGCGCTCAACGCCTGTATCGAATGCTGCGACCGGCATGCCTTGCCGGGGCATATTGCGCTGTTCTGGGAAGGCCGCGACGGCAGCAGTGCGATCTACACTTTCAGTGAATTGCAGGACAAGGCCGCGCGTTTCGCCAACTTCCTGCTGACCCAGGGCGTGCGCCGTGGCGACAGGGTCGCCGCGCTGTTGCCGCGCAATGTCGAACTCTTGATCACGCTGTTCGCCACCTGGCGCATCGGCGCCGTCTACCAGCCTCTGTTTACCGCTTTCGGCCCCAAGTCCATCGAGCACCGCCTGGGCAGCTCCGGGGCCAAGCTGGTGGTTACCGATGCCGCCAACCGCGACAAGCTCAGCGAAGTCGCCGACTGCCCGGCCATCGTCACGGTCGGCGGCCCCAAAGGGCAGGGCATCGTGCGCGGTGATTTCAGCTTCTGGGCCGAACTGGATAACCATCCGGCCTACTGCGAGCCGGTATTGCTCACCGGCGAAGACCCGTTCCTGCTGATGTTCACCTCGGGTACCACCGGCCCGGCGAAACCCCTGGAAGTACCGCTCAAGGCGATCATCGCGTTCCAGAACTACACCCGCGACGCGGTCGACCTGCGCCCTGAAGACGCGTTCTGGAATGTCGCCGATCCGGGTTGGGCCTACGGCCTCTACTTCGGCATCACCGGGCCGCTGGGTATGGGCCACCCGATCACCTTCTACGATGGCCCGTTCACGGTGGAAAGCACCTGCCGGATCATCGAGAAATACGGCATCACCAACCTCACCGGGTCGCCCACCGCCTACCGCCTGCTGATTGCCGCCGGCGAGGCCTTCTCCAGCAAGATCAAGGGCCGCCTGCGGGTGGTCAGCAGTGCCGGCGAGCCGCTCAACCCGGAGGTGATCCGCTGGTTCGCCGAAAACCTGGGGGTGACCATTCTCGACCATTACGGCCAGACCGAAATGGGCATGGTGCTGTGCAATCACCACGGCCTTGAGCACCCGGTGCATATCGGCTCCGCGGGGTTCGCGTCCCCTGGGCATCGTATCGTGGTGCTGGACGAACAGCAGCGCGAGCTGGATATCGGGCAACCGGGGATTCTCGCGTTGGATCGTTCCCGGTCGCCGATGTTCTGGTTCAACGGCTACCAGGGTTTCGAGACCAAGGCTTTTGTCGGCCAGTACTACCTCAGCGGTGACACCGTGGAACTGAATCCGGACGGCAGTATCAGCTTTGTCGGGCGCAGCGATGATGTGATTACCACCTCGGGCTATCGGGTCGGCCCGTTCGATGTCGAAAGCGCCCTGGTGGAGCACCCGGCCGTGGTGGAGGCGGCGGTGGTCGGTAAGCCTTGCCCGGAGCGCACCGAGGTGGTGAAGGCCTTTGTCGTGCTCAACGCGCGCTACCGTGCCGAGCCACAGTTGGCCGAGGAGTTGCGCCTGTATGTGCGCAAGCGCCTGGCGGCCCATGCCTACCCACGGGAAATCGAATTCGTCGACGAACTGCCCAAGACCCCGAGCGGCAAGTTGCAGCGTTTTATCTTGCGTAATCAGGAAATCGCCAAGGCCCAGGCCGGGACCTGAATACACGGTCATCAGAATTATTGACGGTTTTAACGAAGGACAATGCAATGGATATCAAAGACAAGGCTTTCATGGTCAGTGGCGGGGCTTCCGGCCTCGGTGCGGCCTCCGCCGAAATGCTGGTAGCCGCCGGCGCCAAGGTGATGTTGGTGGACCTCAATGCCGAGGCTGTCGCCGCCCAGGCGAAAAAGCTCGGCGCGCAAGCCCGCAGCGTGGTCGCGGACATCACTCAGGAAGCCCAGGCCCAGGCGGCGGTCCAGGCCGCGGTCGAGGCCTTCGGCGGCCTGCACGGGCTGGTCAACTGCGCAGGTATCGTGCGCGGCGAAAAGATCCTCGGCAAGAACGGCCCGCACCTGCTGGAAAGCTTCAGTCAGGTGATCAACGTCAACCTGATCGGCAGCTTCAACCTGTTGCGCCTGGCTGCTGCCGCCATCGCCGAGACCGAGGCGAATGCCGACGGCGAGCGTGGAGTGATCATCAATACCGCTTCCGCCGCCGCCTATGACGGGCAGATCGGCCAGGCCGCCTACGCTGCGTCCAAGGGCGCCATTGTCAGCCTGACCCTGCCGGCCGCCCGTGAACTGGCGCGTTTCGGCATCCGTGTAATGACCATCGCCCCGGGCATTTTCGAAACCCCGATGATGGCCGGCATGAGCCCCGAAGTCCGCGCCTCGCTCGCGGCCGGCGTGCCATTCCCGCCACGCCTGGGCAAGCCTGCCGAGTACGCCGCGCTGGTGCGGCACATCATTGAAAACAGCATGCTCAATGGCGAGGTGATCCGTCTCGACGGTGCCTTGCGCATGGCCGCGAAATAGGAGAATCGATCATGACTACCCACGATCCCATTGTTATCGTCAGTGCCGTGCGCACCCCCATGGGCGGCTTCCAGGGCGACCTGAAAAGCCTCACAGCGCCGCAACTGGGCGCCGCGGCGATCCGTGCCGCCGTCGAGCGCGCGGAAGTGGCGCCGGACGAAGTCGAGCACGTGCTGTTCGGCTGCGTGCTGTCCGCCGGCCTCGGCCAGGCCCCGGCCCGCCAGGCAGCCCTCGGCGCCGGGCTGGACAAGTCGACCCGCTGCACCACCCTGAACAAGATGTGCGGTTCCGGCATGGAGGCGACCATTCTCGCCCATGACATGCTGGTGGCCGGCAGCGCCGATGTGGTGGTGGCCGGGGGCATGGAAAGCATGTCCAACGCGCCGTACCTGCTGGACCGCGCCCGCAGCGGCTACCGCATGGGCCACGGCCAGGTGCTCGACCATATGTTCCTCGACGGCCTGGAAGACGCCTACGACAAGGGGCGCCTGATGGGCACCTTCGCCGAGGACTGCGCCGAAAGCCACGGCTTCAGCCGTGAAACCCAGGACGCTTTTGCCGTGGCCTCCCTGACCCGTGCCCAAGAGGCAATCAGCGAGGGCCGTTTCCGTGCGGAAATCGTGCCGCTGACGGTCACCGTGGGCAAGGAGCAGCGGCTGATCAGCGACGACGAACAGCCACCCAAGGCCAAGCTGGACAAGATTGCCAGCCTGAAACCGGCGTTCCGCCCGGGTGGCACGGTCACGGCGGCGAACTCCAGTTCGATTTCCGACGGCGCAGCGGCGTTGGTGTTGATGCGTCAGTCCGAAGCGCAGAAACGTGGCCTCACCCCCCTGGCGGTGATTCGCGGGCATGCGGCGTTCGCCGATACCCCGGGCCTGTTCCCGGTGGCACCAGTGGGCGCGATCCAGAAGTTGATGAAAAAGACTGGCTGGTCCCTGGACCAGGTCGATCGCTTTGAAATCAACGAAGCCTTCGCCGTGGTCACCCTGGTGACCATGCAGAAGCTCGAGCTGCACCACGACAAGGTCAACGTCCACGGCGGCGCCTGTGCCCTCGGCCATCCGATCGGTGCGTCCGGCGCGCGGATCCTGGTAAGCCTGCTTTCGGCCCTGCGCCAGAAAGGCCTGAAGCGTGGGGTCGCGGCCATCTGCATCGGCGGCGGTGAAGCCACGGCCATGGCCGTCGAGTGCCTGTACTAGGAGTTGTCATGTTACCCAGCGATGAACAACAACAGATCGCCGAAGCGGCCCGGGATTTTTCCCAGGAACGCCTGAAACCCTTCGCCGCCGAATGGGACCGCGAGCACCGCTTTCCGAAGGAGGCCATCGGCGAAATGGCCGGGTTGGGTTTTTTCGGCATGCTGGTCCCGGAGCAGTGGGGCGGCTGCGACACCGGCTACCTGGCGTACGCCATGGCCCTGGAAGAGATCGCCGCCGGCGACGGTGCCTGCTCGACCATCATGAGCGTGCACAATTCGGTTGGCTGCGTGCCGATCCTCAAGTTCGGTACCGAGGAGCAGAAAGCCCGTTTCCTGCCGCCACTGGCCAGCGGCGCCATGCTCGGCGCCTTCGCCCTGACCGAACCCCAGGCCGGCTCCGATGCCAGCGGCCTGAAGACCCGCGCCAGGCTTGAGGGCGACCACTATGTGCTGAACGGCTGCAAGCAGTTCATCACTTCCGGGCAGAACGCCGGGGTGGTGATCGTCTTCGCCGTGACCGATCCGGCCGCGGGCAAGCGTGGTATCAGCGCCTTTATCGTACCCACCGACTCGTCGGGCTATATCGTCGCCCGGGTCGAGGACAAGCTCGGCCAGCATGCCTCCGACACCTGCCAGATTCTCTTCGAAGACGTGAAGGTGCCCGTGGCCAACCGCCTGGGCGAGGAGGGCGAGGGTTACCGTATCGCCCTGGCCAATCTGGAAGGTGGCCGGGTCGGTATCGCCGCGCAATCGGTGGGCATGGCCCGGGCCGCTTTCGAGGCCGCCCGCGACTATGCCCGAGAGCGGGAAAGTTTCGGCAAGCCGATTATCGAGCACCAGGCCGTGGCCTTCCGCCTGGCGGACATGGCCACCCAGATCGCCGTGGCCCGGCAGATGGTGCATTACGCCGCCGCCCTGCGTGACAGCGGCAAACCGGCGCTGGTGGAGGCCTCCATGGCCAAGCTGTTCGCTTCGGAAATGGCCGAGAAGGTCTGCTCCCAAGCCTTGCAAACCCTGGGCGGCTATGGCTATTTGAGCGACTTCCCGTTGGAGCGGATCTACCGCGACGTGCGGGTCTGCCAGATTTACGAAGGCACCAGTGACATTCAGCGCATGGTCATTTCGCGCAACCTGTGATCAAGGAATCTATCGATGAGTTATGAAACCATTCTGTTGGACATCAAGGACCGTGTCGGCCTGATTACCCTGAACCGCCCGCAGGCGCTCAACGCCCTGAATGCGCAGATCGTCAGCGAACTGAACCAGGCGCTGGACACCCTCGAAGCCGATCCGAACATCGGCTGCATCGTCCTGACCGGATCGAGAAAAGCCTTTGCGGCTGGTGCCGATATCAAGGAAATGGCCGAGCTGACCTACCCGCAGATCTACCTGGACGACCTGTTCAGCGACAGCGACCGGGTGGCCAACCGACGCAAGCCGATTATCGCCGCGGTGTCCGGTTTTGCCCTGGGCGGCGGCTGTGAACTGGCGCTGATGTGCGACTTTATCCTGGCCGGTGACAACGCCAAGTTCGGCCAGCCGGAAATCAACCTCGGCGTGCTGCCGGGCATGGGCGGCACCCAGCGCCTGACCCGCGCGGTGGGCAAGGCCAAGGCCATGGAAATGTGCCTGACCGGGCGCTTTATCGATGCCGTGGAAGCCGAGCGTTGCGGGATCGTGGCGCGGATCGTGCCGACCGATGAGCTGCTGGAGGAGGCGCTGAAGGTGGCGGCGTTGATTGCCAGCAAGTCGGTGCCGATCAGCATGATGGTCAAGGAAAGCGTCAATCGCGCGTTTGAAGTCAGCCTGTCGGAAGGTGTGCGTTTCGAGCGCCGGGTATTCCACGCGGCGTTCGCGACCCAGGATCAGAAGGAAGGCATGGCGGCGTTTGTTGCCAAGCGTGAGGCGCAGTTCAAGGATCGTTGAGGCGTCCTGTTCCCGTCAGGGATGGGTCTGGATTTACGCGAGTAAACTCGGACCTGTCCCACAATCTTTGAAGATAGGTCCTGTTGAGGCAGTAACGCCTTCGTAGAAAGATCGCTTGTTCACTACAGGCGGGTGTCATCGGCACCCTTCGATCTCTCTATCTGAAGGACGTTGCTATGGATGTTTTTGCCAAGTGGTCACGTATGTTCTGCAGGGGCGGTTTTATCGCGATTGTCCTGTTGAGCGCCTCCACTGTTTGTGTGGCCGCCACAAGCCCGGGGGCCGAGATCCGTTTTGGTGTCGAAGCCCTGGTCCCTCCGTTCGAAAGTCGCAATGCACAAGGCGAGTTGGTTGGCCTGAACATCGAGCTGGGCAATGCCCTCTGTTCCGAGCTCAAGCGCAGTTGCGTCTGGGTCGACCAGGACTATGGGGGAATGATTCCGGGGCTCGAAGCCGGAAAATTCGATGCGATCATGCCCATGACCCCGACGCCCGAGCGCCGCCAGAAGATCGACTTCAGCGATCCGCTCTACTCGCTGAGCAGCCGCCTGGTTGCGCGCAAGGGCAGCGGCCTGCTACCGGATGTCACCTCGCTCAAGGGCAGGACGATCGGTGTGTTGAGGGGGACCAACCGTGAGGCTTACGCAAAAGCCCGGTGGGGAGCGCAGGGTATTGCCATTCGCAGTTACGCCTTGAACGATGAACTTGCTCGCAGCTTGCAGGCCGGTGAAATCGACGCCACGTTGCAGGACACCCTGGAAATCGCCGAAGCCTTTTTGAAAACACCGCAGGGCAAGGATTTCGAATTTACCGGCCCCGTGGTGATCGATGAACGCCTGGGCAGCGCGGTTGCCATCGGTGTGCGTCAGCAGGACCGGGAGCTGCGCGAAGCACTGAACCGGGCGTTGCAGTCGCTCAAGGATTCAGGCCAGTACGCGGCCATTGTTTCCCGTTATCTGCCTGAGTGGTCTGCTGCCACGCGGCGGCCCAAGCTGCAATTTCTGGGCGAACAACCGAGTCTGCCGTTTTCCGAAGTGGTCCGTGTCGGCGAGTGGCTATATCTGTCGGGTGTGCTGGGTAGCGATGATGCCGGCAAGCTGGTGAGTGGCGGTATTCGGGGGGAGATGGAGCAGACCTTGAAGCGGATACGCGGGACGCTGGAGCGCAACGGCTCGTCCATGGAAAACGTCGCGAGGTGTACGGTGATCCTCGCCGATATCAAGGATTTTGCCGCGATGAACGACGTGTACATGCAGCACTTCAAGGCCGGCAGTCGACCGGCACGGACCACCTTCCAGGCCGGCAAGCTACTGATGGATGCGCGGGTGGAGGTGGAGTGCCAGGCGTTGGTCAAACCAGATAGTGCTTCAGTTCCCGGGCAATCAGCATCCGTTGAATCTCACTGGACCCTTCATAGATCTGGGTGATTCGCGCATCCCGGTAATAGCGCTCCACTGGGTAATCTTCCAGGTAGCCGTACCCACCATGAATCTGCATGGCCGAGGAGCAGACCTTCTCGGCCATTTCCGAGGCGAACAGCTTGGCCTGTGAAGCCTCCGACAAACACGGCTGCCCGGCGCTGCGCAGGCGTGCCGCATGCAGGATCAGCAGGCGTGAGGCATTGATCCGGGTGTGCATGTCGGCGAGCAGGTTGGCGATGCTCTGGTGCTCGATAATCGGCTTGTCGAACTGCACCCGCTCCCGCGCATAGGCCAGCGCCGCTTCAAATGCGGCTCGGGCAATGCCCAGCGCCTGGGCGGCGATGCCGATACGACCGCCTTCCAGGTTCGACAGGGCAATGGACAGGCCCTTGCCACGTTCACCCAGCAGGTTGGCTTCAGGCACGCGGCATTGGTTGAGGGTCACCGCGCAGGTGTCGGAGGCGCGGATGCCCATCTTGTGTTCGGTACGGTCGACAATAAAACCTGGCGTATTGGTGGGCACCAGGAATGCCGAGAGGCCTTTCTTGCCCAGATTGGGATCGGTGACGGCAAACACAATCGCCAGTTCGGCACGCTTGCCGTTGCTGACGAACTGCTTGGCGCCATTGATCACCCACTCGCCGTCCTTCAGTTCGGCGCGGGTCCGCAGGTTGTGGGCTTCGGAGCCGGCCTGGGGTTCGGTGAGGCAGAAGCAGCCGATCGCCTGGCCGGTGGCGAGACGTTCCAGCCAGGTTTCCTTCTGGGCCTGGCTGCCATAGTTGAGGACCGGGCCGCAGCCGACCGAGTTGTGAATGCTCATCAGCGCGCCGGTCGCGCCGTCACCGGCGGAAATCTCTTCCACGGCCAGGGCGTAGGCCACGTAGTCGACATAGGTGCCGCCCCATTCTTCGGGCACCACCATGCCCAGCAGGCCCAACTCGCCCATCTTGGCGACCAGGCCGTCATCGATCCAGCCGGCTTTTTCCCATGCCTGGGCATGGGGCGCGATCTCGCCACGGGCGAAGTCCCGGGCCATGTCGCGGATCATCACTTGTTCTTCGCTCAGTTCGATATCGTGCATGGTTCAGTTTCCGCTCACTTCGAGGCCATGGAAAAAGCTGGCGACATGCTCGGCATCCAGTTCGCGCAGGGTCGGTGGGTTCCAGCGCGGGGACTTGTCCTTGTCGATCAGCAGGGCGCGCACGCCTTCCATCAGGTCGCCACGGTCGAACCACTGGCGATCCAGATGCAGTTCCAGGGCGAAGCAGTCTTCCAGGTTCAGGTGGCGGCCACGGCGAAGCATTTCCAGGGTCACGGCCATGGCCAGGGGCGAGCGGGTCTCCAGCAGGTCGGCGGTTTCCCGGGCCCATTCATGGCTGTCGGCAACGGTCACTTCGCGCAGTTGCTCGACCATGCTCGGAACATCCGGCAGGGCGAAGAAGTGGTCGATGGCTGGGCGCAATGCATCCAGCGGCGCATCGGGGAGGATTTGCACGGCGAGTTTCGCCATCAGGCCCTGGAGGTCCTTGAGCGGCGTTTCGTGCCATTGCAAGTGGTCGAGGCGCTCGTCCAGCTGGGCCAGTTTGTCGCTGGTCAGGTACCAGTCGGCCAGGCCGCAATAGAGGGCATCGGCGGCGCGGATCTGCACGCCGCTGACCCCCAGGTAGATGCCCAGTTCGCCGGGAATGCGTGGCAGGAAATGACTGCCGCCGACATCCGGGAAATAACCGATGGCGACTTCCGGCATGGCCAGGCGACTGCGTTCGGTGACCACCCGCAGGTCGGCGCCTTGCACCAGGCCCATGCCGCCGCCGAGGACAAAGCCGTCCATCAGCGCCAGCACCGGTTTGCGGTAGTGGTGGATCGCCAGGTCCAGTGCGTATTCCTCGACGAAGAAGTCTTCGTGCAGGCGCCCGCCACTCTGGTAGCTGTCATACAACGAGCGGATATCGCCGCCGGCACAGAAGGCCCGCTCACCGGCACCGCGCAACACCACCGCGTTCACCTCGGGATCATGGGCCCAGGCGTCGAGCTGCTGCTGCAGGGCGCGGATCATGTCCAGGGTGAGGGCATTGAGGCCGGCGGGGCGGTTGAGGGTCAGGTGACCGATATGGTTGCGCACGTCGGCCAGGACGTCGGCGCCGGTGGTGTCGAGGTCCGGGGTGGCGGAGGATGAAACCCGAGCAGTCATTACTAACTCCCTGCTTTTATTGTCTTTTTTGGTGTGTTCGGCGGGCGAACGATGCCCGATCGTAACAGTGCAAATTTGCCGTGTACAACCCGAATATTCGCAGGTCGAATCTGCATTTTTGCCTGGATCGATTCCGTGTGCGGATGCCGTCTCTAGACCTTAGCCGTGCCTGGGCTTCAACGCGAATAACGCCGCCACTGGGAAGCGCGTCGCAACAGGATCGGCTGTGACCGTCCCGTCACGGGCTTTTTCCGGCTGTTTCGGCGTGGTCTTACGACACCCGCCCGGTGCTTCGAGTTGGCATTCTGGCCTCCTTGCGGTGACGTTCGCCGAACGGCCGCAAGAGGACGAGCCCCGATCCTTGCAGGCCAGGGCTCATTCAATAACAACAAGAACGATCGCGCGGCCTCGGCCGCGACCATTCTCTGCCCCTGTCCAAAAGTGTGCTGGCCCGCGCCTGCATGCAATAACTCCAAATAATCCGGGACTCTGAAGATGACTCATACATGGCTGACCTTACCTGTACTGGCGTTGGCGCTTTGCTGTGGCGGCGCAAGCGCCAAGGAATGGAAAGAGCTGCGCTTTGGCACCAATCCGTCTTACCCGCCGTTTGAATCGAGCACCGCCGACGGTGGCGTGCAGGGCTTCGGTATCGACCTGGGCAATGCCATCTGCGCTGAACTGAAGCTCAAGTGCGTCTGGGTCAGCAATGATTTCGACGGCCTGATCCCGGCACTCAAGGCCGGCAAGTTCGACGCCATCGAGTCGTCGATGACCGTCACCGAACCGCGCAAGAAGCAGATCGACTTCACCGACAAGCTCTACGCCGGCCCGACCGCCATCGTCACCCGCAGGGATTCGGGGCTGCAACCGACCGCCGAATCCCTGAAGGGCAAGACCATCGGCTATATGCAGGGGACCATCCAGGAAGCCTACGCCAAGGCGCGCCTGGCGCCGGGTGGAGTGAGGATCCGTGCCTACCAGAATCAGGATCAGGTCTATGCCGATCTGGTCTACGGCCGTCTCGACGGTTCGATCCAGGACAAGCTGCAAGCCGAGATGAGCTTCCTCAAGTCGCCCCAGGGCGCGGCCTTCCAGAACAGCGTGGGGATCAGCGATCCGATGATTCCGACGGACATCGCCATCGGTGTGCGCCAAGGCAACGACGAGCTTGAAGGCATGCTCAACGGCGCGATCAAGGCGCTGCATGAGAAGGGCATCTACGCCCAACTGCAGAAGAAATACTTCGGCGACCTGGACCTCTACAACAACTGATCCCAACGACCATGCCCCCCGTACGGCTGCTGGCCGTGCGGCGCGGGGTCGTGGCGCTGGAAGACGGGTGATCGATGTGACGACCTTTCTCGAATTCTTAGGCCTGGATGCTTCCGGCCTGCAAGGCTATGGCCCGCTGCTGCTGCATGGCGTGTGGGTCACCGCCCAGCTCTCGGCGCTGTCGCTGCTGGTGAGCATGATCCTGGGCTTGCTCGGTGCCACGGCCAGGTTGTCGCCGCTGCGGCTGCTCAATCTGCCGGCGACCCTCTACACCACGCTGGTGCGCGGTGTTCCGGACCTGGTGCTGATGCTGCTGATTTTCTACAGCCTGCAGGGCTGGCTCAGTCATCTGACCGAGGCCATGGGCTGGCCCTACCTGGAAATCGATCCCTTCGTGGCGGGTGTCGTGACGCTGGGCTTTATTTACGGCGCGTATTTCACCGAGACCTTTCGTGGCGCGATCCTGAGTGTTCCCCAGGGCCAGACCGAGGCCGCGACGGCTTATGGGCTCAGCGCCTGGCAGCGGTTTCGCTGTGTGGTCTTCCCGCAGATGATGCGTTTCGCCTTGCCGAGCCTGGGCAATAACTGGCTGGTTTTGCTCAAGGCCACGGCACTGGTGTCGATCATCGGCCTCGCCGATCTGGTCAAGGTCGCCCAGGACGCCGGTAAAAGCACCTTCAACATGATGTATTTCCTGGTGCTGGCGGCGCTGCTCTACCTGCTGATCACCAGCGCCTCGAACTACGTGCTGCGTTGCCTGGAGCGGCGTTTCAACCTCGGTGTGCGGGAGTCGGCGCGATGATCGAGTTGTTCCGGGAATACTGGCAACCCTTCCTGTTCACCGACGGCGAGGGCCTGACGGGCCTGGCCATGACCCTTTGGTTGTTGTGCGCGAGCATCGCCATCGGGTTTGTGCTGTCGTTGCCGTTGGCGTTGCTGCGGGTGTCGCGCAACCCGTTGCTGCGCTGGCCGGTGCAGGTCTTCACCTATGTCTTTCGCGGTACGCCGCTCTATATCCAGCTGTTGATCTGCTACAGCGGGGTCTACGGCATGGCGGTGGTTCGTGAGCAGCCCTTGCTGGAAGCTTTTTTCCGTGATGCTATGAATTGCACCTTGCTGGCGTTCGTGCTCAACACCTGTGCCTACACCGTGGAGATTTTCGCCGGGGCGATTCGCAGCATTCCCTATGGTGAGATCGAGGCGGCCCACGCCTATGGCCTGAGCGGCTGGCGCCTGGCCGTGCGTTTGATCCTGCCGTCGGCGTTGCGTCGGGCGCTGCCGTACTACGGCAATGAAGTGATCCTGATGTTGCATGCGACGTCGGTGGCGTTCACCGCGACCATCCCGGACATCCTCAAGGTCGCCCGGGACGCCAACTCCGCCACGTTCATGACCTTCCAGGCTTTCGGGATTGCCGGGCTGCTCTACCTGGGCTTGTCCTTCGGCCTGGTGGGTCTGTTCCGGCTGGCGGAACGGCGCTGGCTGGGTTTCCTCGGCCCGGCGCATTGACTGCACACACCGCACAACCCGTAGGAGCCGGCTTGCTGGCGATGAGGCCAGTGAGTCCAGCGTTGAATTCGAGGACGCCATCGCCAGCAAGCCGGCTCCTACAGGGACCGTGTTTCTCCCATTTTTCCAGGGTCGTGGCCCGGGAGTACTCCATGTACAAATTGAATATCGAAAACCTCTACAAACGCTTCGGCGATAACGAAGTCCTCAAGGGCGTATCGCTCCAGGCCCGCTCCGGCGATGTGGTGAGCATGATCGGCGCCAGCGGCTCGGGCAAAAGCACCATGTTGCGTTGCATCAACTTCCTCGAACGCGCCGACGAAGGTCGCATCGAGCTGGACGGCGAGTTGATCGCCACCCATCCGGCGCCGGGCGGCATGAAGGTCACCAGCCCGGCGCAGTTGCAGCGCCTGCATACCCGCCTGGCCATGGTGTTCCAGCATTTCAACCTGTGGAGCCACCTGACGGTACTGGAGAACATTGTCCTGGCGCCATGCCGGGTGCTGGGCGTGGCGCGCAAGGACGCCGAGGAGCGGGCCCGGGCCTATCTCGACAAGGTCGGCTTGCCCCAGCGGGTGGCCGGACAGCATCCGGCGTTTCTCTCCGGCGGTCAGCAGCAGCGGGTGGCGATTGCCCGGGCCCTGGCCATGGAGCCGCAGATCCTGCTGTTCGACGAGCCGACCTCGGCGCTGGACCCGGAACTGGTGGGCGAGGTCTTGAAAGTGATTCAGGCGTTGGCCGAGGAAGGTCGTACAATGCTCATGGTGACGCACGAGATGGGCTTTGCCCGGCAGGTCTCCAGCCAGGTGCTGTTCCTCCATCAAGGCCGGGTCGAAGAGCAGGGCAGTGCCCAGATGCTCGACGATCCGCAAAGCGAGCGTCTACAACAGTTTCTTTCTGGCCGTTTGAAGTGAGGCAAGCCATTTATGGCGGATGTTCGTGACCTGTCGATCGTCCTGGATCGCATCGACCAGGCAATTATCGAGGTGCTGCGCCACGATGGGCGTATCACTTATCAGAAGCTCTCCGAGCGTGTGCACCTGACCCCCCGGCCTTGCCTGGAACGGGTGCGCAAGCTGGAGCAGTTGGGTGTGATCCGCGGCTACGGGGCGATTATCGACGAGAAGAAACTCTCGGCGGGCTTGTCGCTGCTGGTGCTGGTGGCGTTGTCGAACCAGAGCGGGCGGGCGGCGCAGAAGGCTTTCGAGGCCAAGACCCGGGCCTGCCCGCAGGTGCTGGAGTGTCGCTTGATCAGCGGTGCGTTCGACTACAGCCTGCGCATGCGTTGCCGTGACATGGAGCATTACCGGGTCCTGACGGAAACCTGGCTGGAAGACCCGGAGCTGCATATCGACAAGCTGGTCAGCCACCCTGAGTTGGCCATGGTCAAGACCTCGATGGAATAGCGAATGGTGCCTGGCGGGGGACCGCGTTATAGTCCTTCGCGGCGGTGCGGCGTTCCGACAAGCTCCGCTCCCACAATGTCGGTGTCATGCTCAAAGTCGGCGTACAACCGAGATCCTGTGGGAGCGGAGCTTGCCCGCGAAGAGGCCCTAAAGAACGGCGCTGAATGTCACTCTTGTGAGGTGTTTCATCCGCTCGCCGATTCTGCTGCACCACGCAAATCTTTCAGCCGTTTCCAGCCTTCGCCCCCACCTTATCAACCGGGTTTTCTCCCGTCTCGAACAGACAATGAGCACCTCAACCCCTCATTGAATTCGTGCCCATGCAAACCACCCACACCGTCTTGATGGTTCGTCCGGCGAGCTTCGCCTTCAATCCCGATACCGCCGCCAACAACCGCTTCCAGCAGCAGGCCCTGCCCGACGAAAACGTCCAGCAGCAGGCGCTCGAGGAATTCGACCAGTATGTCGCGGCCTTGCGTGCGCACAATGTCGAGGTCCTGGTACACCACGACCGCGCCTTGCCCCATACCCCGGATTCGATCTTTCCCAACAACTGCTGGAGCAGCCACCCCGACGGCACCCTGGTGATCTATCCGATGCAAGGACATAACCGCCGCCTGGAGCGCAACAAGGGCGTGCTCGACTGGCTGCGTGAGCAGCATCAGGTGCTGCAGTGCGCGGATTTTTCCGGCCTGGAAGCCCAGGGCCTGTTTCTCGAAGGCACCGGCAGCATGGTCTTCGACCGCGAACAACGGATCTGCTACGCCGGCTATTCCACCCGCACCCATGCCGCGGCCTTGCAGCCGGTGCTCGATCACCTGGGCTACGAACTGTGCGCGTTCAATGCCGTGGACCGGGCCGGGGTGCCGATCTACCACACCAACGTGATGATGAGCGTCGGCCGACATCTGGCCGTGGCCTGCCTGCAGGCCGTCAGCGATCAGGCCGAGCGTGTTGGCCTGCAGCAGCGCCTGGAGTCCAGCGGCAAGGAAGTCCTGGCCCTGGACTGGAACCAGTTGGAGTCTTTCGCCGGCAATATGCTGGAAGTGCACAACCGCCGGGGCGAGCCGCTGCTGGTGATGTCGCGCACGGCCTGGGTGGCGCTCGATGCCGGGCAGCGACGACAAATCGAACGCCATGCCACGCCCTTGCCGGTCAAGATCGACACCATCGAACGGATTGGCGGCGGCAGTGCCCGCTGCATGTTGGCCGAAGTGTTCCTGCCCAGACATCCCACCACCGTGGAGTGCGCCCGATGATTGTCCGTCCTGCCCGCCTGTCCGACCTCCCGGCCTTGTTGTCCCTGGCACAAAGCGCCGGCGCCGGCCTGACCACATTGCCCGCCGACCCGCAGCGCCTGCAACATCGCCTGGAATGGGCGCAGAAAACCTTCGCCGGCATCGCCGAGCGGGGCGATGCCGACTACCTGTTCGTCCTTGAAGCCGCCGAAGGCGAAGTCGTGGGTATCTGCGCCCTGGCCGGCGCGGTCGGCCTGCGCGAACCCTGGTACAACTACCGGGTCGGTTTGCTGGTCGCTGCGTCGAAGAACCTGTCGATCAACCGGCATCTGCCGACCCTGTTCCTGGGCAACGACATGACCGGTCATTCCGAACTGTGCTCGCTGTTTCTCGGTGCCAGGCACCGTGAGGGCCTGAACGGCCGACTGCTGTCCAAGGCGCGCTTTTTGTTCCTCGCCGAATTCCGCGAATGCTTCGGCGACAAGGTGATCGCCGAGATGCGCGGCTACTCCGACGAGCAGGGCATCTCGCCGTTCTGGGAAGGCCTGGGGCGACACTTCTTCAAGATGGACTTTGCCGACGCCGACTTCCTCACCGGCCAGGGCAACAAGACCTTTATCGCTGAACTGATGCCCAAGTTCCCGCTGCCCACCTGCCTGCTGCCGAAAACCGCGCAGGCGGTGATCGGCCGGGTCCACCCCAATACCGAACCGGCGCTGGGCATGCTCAAGGCCGAAGGGTTCGGCTTCAAGGACTACGTCGACATCTTCGACGGCGGGCCGTTGATCGAGTGTGCCACCGATGAGATTCGCGCCGTGCGCGACAGCCAGGTGCTGGTGCTGAGTATCGGTACGCCCGGTGAGCAGGCGGAGCCCTACCTGATCCACAATCGCCAGTTCGCCGAGTGTCGGATTGCGGCGGCGCCGGCCCGGGTCGCCGCGGGAACCCTGGTGGTCGAGGCCCGGACCGCCAAGGCGCTTGGGCTGGAGGCGGGGGCTTCGGTGCGCGCCGTGACCCTGTCGGCGCGCCGCGTGCAACAGGCTGCCGCTTGACCGGTTCCTGCCCTGAAAACGCTTCGAATGCCCGGGGGAGTGAAAAAGGATCGCAAAGTCAGTGTTCTGGCTCGAAAAAACGGTAGAACTGTCATTTCTGACAGTTGTGGAACGCGGGGATGAGCGATTGAATACCCGGCAGCCCTGCCTGCCGGCGCGGCATGAAAGGGCGCCAATCCCAGGGAGGACCCGCTCATGATACTGGAGGAGCTGCGAGGCTATCGACTTGGCCCGGCGGGCGAAGCGGATTCGACGTTTGGGCAGTCGGGTATGGTCAGGTTGCAGTTCCCCGGGTGTCTGTCGAGCCTGGCCAATGACGTGGTGGCCTGTGCCGATGGCAAGGTCCTGGTGGCGCTCAAGGTAGGTTTTGCCGACGGTTGTCGTTTTGGCCTGGCACGACTGCATGAGGACGGCGCGCCAGACGCCTCCTTCGGTCACGGTGGTTTTGTCTCCGGCTGCTTCCAGGCCGGTGTCGAGGCCATGGCCAGCAGTGTGCAGTTGCTCGCCGATGGACGCATCCTGCTGTTCGGCCTGCACTACCTGGACCACGAGCATTCCTTGCCGGGCGTGGCGCGGTTCGACGCCAATGGGCGCCTGGACCCGACCTTCGGCGACCAGGGCGTGAAGGTGTTGCGTTTGCCCGGCGGCCTCGCCGAAGGCCCGCGGGACGGTTGGTTGCCGCCAGGGCTGCCGGGCGTCGAGGCCTGCGCGGGCGCGGTGCAGGAGGACGGCAAGATCCTGCTGATCGCCAATCACACCTACACCTTCGCCGACTATGTCGGACTATTGATCCGTCTTCAGCCCGACGGCACCCTGGACCCGACGTTCAACGGGCGTGGTTTTGTCGTGGTGCGGCATTTGTTGATGAACTCCTGGCTGAGCTGCGTCCGGGTCCAGGCCGACGGCAAGATCCTGGTGGGCGGCTCGGTGGACTTTCCCCAACTGGGACTGATGGTGCGCTACGAGGCCGACGGGCGTCTCGATCATGGCTTTGGCGACCTGGGATTTCTCTCGTTCGGTTTTGCCGGGGCCAGTTCCCTGGTGACGAAATTGGCTGCTGGCAACGACGGGCGACTGCTCTGTGTCGGCAACCGTTTCAGCCCCATGCGCGGTGCCTTGCAGGGGTTCAGCGCCCATGGCGGCACGGACTTCGGTTTTAACGATGCGGATGCGGCCCTGCTTGAGCTTGATACCCCGGGCAGCCTTTGGGCCGATCTCGTGGTCCAGCCCGACGGTTCGATTCTGGTGGCGGGCTCGACGGTAATGGGTTTTGGCTCGGACTTTGTGTTGGCGCGTTACCTGGCCGATGGGCAACTGGATCGGGACTTCGCCGCCGGGCGCGGCTGGGTGCGCACGAGCCTGGGTCACAGCCTGGATACGGTCACCAGCCTGGCCGTGCAAGACGATGGGCGGATCCTGGTGGCCGGCCATTCGTTGTTCGGTGGTTTCAGGGCGGTGGTGGTGCGCTACCGGGGCTGACCGTTGGGCTGCAATGTCCTGCTGACGCTGTGGCGGTGCCATAGTGAAGAGGGATCGGTTGCGGAGAACGAATCATGTGGCGACTCAAGGCGCTGGCCGGCGTGCTGTTGTTGCTGTCTTCCAACAGTTGGGCGGAAAACGTGCTCTATCGTACGCAACAGCCTGTCGAGTTGGGGGCGGCGCGAACCGAGGTGGCGTTGCGTTCTAGTAGCGGCGCGGGGAAGGGCGGTTTGCTTGCCTGGAAAGGGGCGCGGCCACTGGCGCTGGCGCTGTCCGGGATCTGGGCGCTCGAAGCACCGGCGGCCGGTTACCGGCTTTACCTGAATCTGCCGCCAAGCGTGCAACCCGATGACTCGGACCCGGGGTATCTCGGTGATGTGAGCTTCTATGGGGCCCCCGACCACTTCGATACCCAGCGCCCCAAAGAGGTGGCTTTCCTGCTCGACGAAACCCTTGCGCGTCTGCGCAAAGCCGGACGGTTGGCGGCGCTGCCCACCCTGACACTGATCCCCGTGGCCATCGAGGAGCAAGGCCGCAAGCCGAGGATCGAGGCAGTGTCGATCGTCGAGACTCCGCACTGATGTAAAAGTTCCATCTTTCGTTGAGGAATCTTCACTCGCTGCTAGTCTGACCTTGCTGTTGATTTGGGAAATCAATTAGTACTGTCAAGGAGCGAAGTATGACTATCAGTCGAAGGAAATTGCTGCAAGCGGGTGCGTTGGGCGGTGGGATGGCAATGTTGCCGCTGGGCTTGATGCAAAAAGCCTGGGCGGGTTCAACCCAGGCTCTGGTGCGTTATAACGTGCTCTCCCCGGAAGGGGACAAGATGTTAAGGATCTACGCCGCCGCTGTGAAGAAGATGATGGCCAAGCCGACTACTGATCCGTTGTCCTGGACGTTTCAGTGGTACACCCACGCAATGCCCTCCAAGTATCCGAAAGCACAGACCATCACCGAGGTCTTCGGCAGTGGCAGCAGCCCTCAGAAAGCCTTGGCCCAGTCCATGTGGTGGACCTGCGAGCCCCACTCCAGTGGCAACAACGACGCTTTCCTGCCCTGGCACCGGATGTATGTCCTGTATTTCGAGCAGATCATTCGTGAAGTGTCGGGAGAGCCGAAATTTACCCTTCCGTTCTGGGACTACACCGGGCCTTACAGTGCCGCCGGCAACAATTACAGCGTGATGCCCAAGCAGTTCCTGCTCAAGGATGACCCGGTGTTCGGTTCGCTCTATCGCCCGGACCGCAACCCCAATTCGAATGCCGGCAAGCCGGTGGTCAACAATGGTTCGCCGCTCGATCTGTCTTGCATGAAGTGGTCGGACTACAGCGGAAAGTTCGGTTTCTGCAACAACATCGACAACAACCCACACGGCAGCCTTCACGGTGACGTGGGCAACAGCCTGGGGATGGGCGCGGTTCCATGGGCGGCCTACGACCCGGTCTTCTGGGTTCACCACGCCAATATCGATCGCATCTGGGCCGGCTGGAACCGAAGCGGCGGGAAAAATCCGAGCGATAGCAAGTTCCTCAGTGAGTCCTGGGTGTTTGCCGACAAGGCGGGCAAGGCCGTGACCACCAAGGTCAGCCAGGTGCTCGATACGACAACCTGCCCGTACCCCTACATCTATTCGGAATATCCGCAGCGACCCAAGGCAAGCCTGCAGTTCACCACGACGCAGAAGAAATTCCAGTTGCAGGCGCAAAGCCTGGTGGCCGCCGCACCGTCCGCCACAGCGAATGCCATCAGTCTGGGTGGCAAGGCGACGACGGTGGCCCTGGTGACCCACTCGCTCAGTACCAGCACCAACGCCGCGCAACCGGCGGCCCGCACCTTTGCCTTGCAATTGAAGGCCCAGCCGGCGATCCGTGAATATGCCTTGTCGTTCGAGGCGATTGCGGCCGACAGCGAACCTGGCAACAGCTATGACGTGTATCTGGGACTGCCGGCAGGTGCCGCGCCGGATCCTGAGTACCGGGTGGGTTCCATCAGCATGTTCGGAGTGGGTAACCAGGCGATGCATGGTGGTCATCATGCCGGGTCGAAAGACGTGGCCTTCCTGGTCAGCGAACAGATGCAGAAACTGCTCAAGGTCGGCACCCTCACCGATGCGCCTGCGGTCACGTTGGTGCCGGTGGGCGATCCCAACCCTGGGTCGGCGCCGACGATCGGTAATATCTCGCTGCAAACACTGTGAGCTTTTCTGTAGGAGCGAGCTTGCTCGCTCCTACAGGAGGCATCAGTCACGCAACTGCGGCCGGTCCCTGAACTGTTCCAGTGCCTCGGGATTGGCCAGGGCATCGGTGTTTTTCACCGCCTGCCCGTGCACCACGTTACGCACCGCCAGTTCCACGATCTTGCCGCTGAGGGTCCGCGGGATGTCCGTGACCGCGAGGATCTTCGCCGGTACATGCCGAGGCGTGGTGTTGGCGCGGATCACCTGGCGGATCTGTTGCTCCAGGGCCTCGTCCAGTTCGACGCCATCGCGCAGGCGGACGAACAGCACCACCCGCACATCGCTCTGCCATTGCTGGCCGATGGCGATGCTCTCCAGCACCTGTTCAACCTTTTCCACCTGCCGATAGATTTCCGCCGTGCCGATACGCACGCCGCCGGGGTTGAGCACAGCGTCGGAACGGCCGTGGATCACCATCCCGCCGTCGGCGAATTCCTCGGCATAGTCGCCCTGGGCCCAGACTCCGGGAAACTGGCTGAAGTAGGAGGCCTTGAGCTTCTCGCCCCGGGGGTCGTTCCACAAACCCACCGGTATGGCCGGAAAGTGCCGGGTACAGACCAGCTCGCCTTTGGCATCGAGCACCGGCTGGCCGTTATCGTCCCAGACCTCCACCGCCATGCCCAGGCTCTTGCTCTGCATCCGCCCGCGCACCACGGGCAGTGTCGGGTTGCCGCTGACGAAGCAGGAAACGATATCGGTGCCGCCGGACATGGAGGACAGGCAGAGTTCCTCCTTGATCTGCCGATAGACGTAGTCGTAGCTGCGCAGCGACAACGGCGAGCCGGTGCACAGCAGGGTTTTCAGGCTGTCCAGGCGATGGCTCTGGCGTGGGGCGAGCCCGGCGTCCTCCAGGGCGGCGAGGTACTTGGGGCTGGTGCCGAAGGCGCTGATGCCTTCGCTGTCGATCAGGTCCAGCAGGCGTTGCGGGCCGGGGTGAAACGGCGAGCCGTCGTAGAGCACCAGGGTGGCGCCGACCGCGAGGCCCGAGACCAGCCAGTTCCACATCATCCAGCCGCAGGTGGTGTAGTAGAACAGGCAGTCGTCGCGCCCGAGATCGACATGCAGACCGTGTTCCTTGAGGTGTTGCAGCAAGACCCCGCCGGTGCTGTGGACGATGCACTTGGGCACCCCGGTGGTGCCGCTGGAATAGAGGATGTAGAGCGGATGAGCGAACGGCACCGGGGTGAATTCGGGATCGCCGCCGGCCTGGTAGAAGTTGTTCCATAGCGCCACGTTGGCCTGGGTACGGAAGTCTTCGACGCGCGCTTCGGGACGGGCGTAAGGGACGATCACCAGTTGTTGCAAGCCGGGCAGGCGTTCGAGGATTTCGTTGAGCTTGGCGGTCTGGTCGATCAGTTTGCCGGCATAACGATAGCCGGCGCAGGTGATCAACACCTTGGGTTCGATCTGGCCGAAGCGGTCGATCACGCCCTGGGTGCCGAAGTCCGGTGAGGAGCAGGACCAGATCGCACCGAGGCTGGTGGTGGCGAGCATGCCCACCAGGGTTTGCCAGGTGTTGGGCATGCAGGCCGCGACCCGGTCGCCAATACCGACGCCGGCGGCCCGCAGGCTTTTTTGCAAGCCCGCGACCTGGGCCGCGAGTTCGCCGTGGGTCAGGGTTTCCCGGCGTCCGTCTTCGCTGACCGCGACTACGGCCAGGTGCTCGTCACGGCGGCGCAGCAGGTGTTCGGCGAAGTTCAGGGTGGCGCCCGGGAACCACTCGGCACTGGGCATCTGCGGGCCTTCGCGCAATACCGCGCTGGCCGGGCTGTGGAATTCGACGTCGAAGAAATCGACGATGGCCTGCCAGAAATCCTCCCGGCGCTCGATGCTGAAGCGGTGCAGGGTGGGGTAGTCGTCCAGTTGCAGGTCGTGGCGATGATTGACGAAGCGCCGGAACGCTTCGATCCGGGTCTTGCTGACACGCTCGGCGTCGGGGCGCCAGAGGACTTCGGCCATGGTCTTTCCTTTGTTGTTTTTCTGCACACAACCTTTATTGACACCCGCAGCCCTGTAGGAGCCGGCTTGCTGGCGATGAGGCCAGTGAATCCAGCGTTGAATTCACGGACGCCATCGCCAGCAAGCCAGCTCCTACAGGTGGGGTGGTGCTCTCAGGAGCTCATGTCAGGCAATCAACTATTGTGCCAACCAGCCCCCGTCGATATTCCATGCTGCGCCGCGCACCTGACTACCGGCCTCGCTGCACAGGAACAGCACCAACTCGCCCAGGTGCGCCGGGGTGACAAACTCCAGCGACGGCTGTTTCTCCGCCAACAGATCGTGTTGCGCCTGTTGCGGATCGACCCCGCCGGCGGCGCGGTCGTCGATCTGTTTCTGCACCAGCGGGGTGAGCACCCAACCCGGGCAGATGGCATTGCAGGTGACATTGCTGGTGGCGGTTTCCAGGCCCACCACCTTGGTCAGGCCGATCACCCCGTGCTTGGCCGCGACATAGGCCGACTTGCCCACGGAACCGACCTGGCCATGCACCGAGGCGATATTGACGATCCGCCCCCAGCCCTTGGCGCGCATTCCCGGCAGCGCCAGGCGCGTGCTGTGGAACACCGACGACAGGTTGATGGCGATAATCGCATCCCAACGCTCCACCGGGAACTCCTCCACCGTGGCGACATGCTGGATACCGGCATTGTTGACCAGGATATCCACCCCGCCGAACTCGCGCTCGGCGTAGGCGAACATCTCGGCGATCTGCGCCGGGTCGCTGACATCGGCCGGGTGATGGCCGACCCGACCGCCAAACTGCTCGACCTCGGCGATCACCGCATTGGCGTCGCCGAAACCGTTGAGTACCACGTTGGCCCCGGCCCGGGCCAGACCCAGGGCGATACCCAGGCCGATGCCGCTGGTGGAGCCGGTGACCAGGGCGGTTTTACCTTTGAGACTCATAGTCGATTCCTCACACGATGCCGGTGGCATAGAAGGTTGCGATCACCACGAAGACCGCTGCGGTCTTGATCAGGGTAATGCAGAAAATATCTTTATAGGCTTCCCGGTGGGTCAGCCCGGTGACGGCCAGCAGGGTGATCACCGCGCCGTTGTGGGGCAGGGTGTCCATGCCGCCGCTGGCCATGGCCGCGACCCGGTGCAGGACTTCCAGCGGGATATTCGCGGCGTGGGCGGCGCTGATGAAGCTGTCGGACATCGCCGCCAGGGCGATGCTCATGCCGCCGGAAGCGGAACCGGTGATCCCCGCCAGCAGGGTGACGGTGATGGCCTCGTTGACCAGCGGATTGGGAATGCTCTTGAGCCAGTCGGCCAGCACCAGGAAGCCCGGCAGCGAGGCGATGACCGCGCCGAAGCCGTATTCCGAGGCCGTGTTCATCGCTGCCAGCAGGGCACCGCTCACCGCGCTTTTACTGCCTTCGGCCAGCTTGCCGCGAAGGGTCCGGAAGCCGAAGATCAGCACCATGATGATGCCCACCAACAGAGCGGCCTGCACCGCCCAGATGGCGGTGATCTTGGCGATATCGGTCTGGACCGGCGTGGCCATGCCCGCCAGGCTGAGGGTGTGGGTCTTGCCGTACCAGAGCGGAATCCACTGGGTGAACAGCAGGTTCATGATGCCTACCAGCAACAGCGGCGAGAGGGCGATCCAGGGGTTGGGCAGGCGGATGTCTTCGGCGGTTTCCGGTTCGTTGCGCAGTTCGGTGCCATAGCCTTCGCCGGCGTGCTGGGCCTTGTTGCGCTGGCGTTGGAGGAACAGCATGCCGGCGCAGAACACGAAGATCGTACCGATCAGTCCCAGCCAGGGCGCGGCCCAGGCAGTGGTATTGAAGAAGGTGCTGGGAATGATGTTCTGGATCTGCGGCGTGCCGGGCAGGGCGTCCATGGTGAAGGAGAACGCGCCGAGGGCAATGGTCGCCGGCATCAGGCGCTTGGGGATATTGCTCTGGCGGAACATCTCGGCGGCGAAGGGATAGACCGCGAACACCACCACGAACAGCGAGACGCCGCCGTAGGTGAGCAGGGCGCAGACCAGCACGATCACCAGCATTGCCTGGCGGGTGCCGAACAGGTGAATGGCAGCGGCGACGATGGAGCGCGAGAAACCGGACAGCTCGATCAGCTTGCCGAACACGGCGCCGAGCAGGAAGACCGGGAAGTAGAGTTTGACGAAGCCGACCATTTTTTCCATGAACACCCCAGTGAAGGCGGGGGCGACGGCGGAAGGGTCGGTGAGCAGGACGGCGCCGAGGGCGGCGATGGGGGCAAACAGGATGACGCTGTAGCCACGGTAGGCAGCCAGCATCAGTAATGCCAGCGCCGCGAGGGCGATGATCACACTCATGGTGTGTCTCCAATTGTTATTTTTGTAGGTTAGGTCTGAATCTCCTGTGGGGTTTGCGAGTTTTGTGCCATTTATTTAAGTCGTTGAAATAAAAGGGATTTATTGTTTTTTATAAAGGTATTTCATGAGCCTGTCTCTGAAGTGAGACGATCTGCCTCTCGAATCGATCATGAGAGTGTTCCCCATGATCAGGGTCGCTGATTTCCTGTGGGAGCGGAGCTTGCCCGCGAATGCAGGCGACGCGGTCTTTCAGGGAGACCGCGTTATCGTTCTTCGCGGGCAAGCTCCGCTCCCACAGGAGAGTGTCTCCATATTGGGAATTGTGTCTCGCTATTGAGAATGCGAGAGACCCAAGGCAAGCATTTTCTTGTACAGGGTCGATCTTCCCAGGCCCAGCCTGCTCGCGGCGTCTTCTACTTTTCCGGCACATTGCGCCAACGTCGCTTCAATCAATTGCCGATCAAAACGCTCACGGGCCGCGCTGAACGTCTCGTTGCCCAGCGGTTCCATGGCCCGTACCGGCGGCCGCTCCAACGCCTTGAACGTGCCAATCGCCCCACCAATATCGGCCGCACTCAACACCTGCGCGTCACTCAACAGCGCCGCCCGCTCCAGCACATTGCGCAACTCGCGGACATTCCCCGGCCAGGCGTGCCGGCCCAGCAACTCCAGGGCCTCGGCTGCCAGCTCATGATGACTGCGCAGCTCTTCGAGAATCGCTTCGCTCAACGCCGGCAAATCTTCCAGACGCTCACGCAAAGGCGGTACCTGAATCGGCAAGACATTGAGCCGGTAATACAGATCCGCGCGAAACTCGCCGCGCTGGATAGCCGCCTCCAGATCGGTGGACGTAGCGGCGATCACCCGCACATCGCTGCGCAGCACCTCGTTGGAGCCCACCGGCTCGAACTCCTTCTCCTGCAACACCCGCAACAACTTGCTTTGCAGCGGCAGCGGCATATCGCCGATCTCATCGAGAAACAGCGTGCCGCCCTGGGCGATCTGCAACTTGCCGGGCCGACCCTTGCGATCGGCGCCAGTGAAAGCCCCAGGCGCGGTGCCAAAGAACTCGGCCTCCAGCAAAGTCTCCGGAATCGCCGCGCTGTTGATGCTGACAAAGGCCTTGTGCGCCCGAGGCGAAGCACTGTGGATGGCCTGGGCGAGCAGTTCCTTGCCGGTGCCGGTTTCCCCCAGCAGCAGGACCGGTGAGTCGCTGCTGGCGCCACGCCGGGCCCGGCGCTTGACCTCCAGGCTGGCGGCGCTGGTGCCGATAAAATGGGCGAAGTTGTATTTGGTCTGCCGCGAGCGCAGCAGCGAACGGGTCGAGGCCAGCTCGGCCTGCATGCCCTGGTAGCGCTTGAGCACGGGCGACAGGCTATGCAACTCGTCGAACAGGGCGAAGCCGATGGCGCCGATCACCGTCCCGGCGGCGTCGTGGATCGGCAGGCGCATGACCACCAGGGGTTCCTTGGGCGTGTCCTGCAAATCCAGCAGGATCGGCTGGCCGGTGCGTACCACCTCGCGCAGCAGGCTGCTCGGAATCACGCTCTCGCAAGGGCGGCCGATGGCTTCGCTGGCATTGGCCAGGCCGAAACGGCGGGCATAACGCTCGTTCATCCAGACGATATTGGCATCACGGTCGACGATCACTGTGCCTTCGCTGGATTGCTCGATGATTTCGAACAGCGAACGAATCGCCAGCAGGCGAACCTGCTGGTAGTCCTTGAGGCTTTCAGTGTCGGTCATGGCAGGTTCGTCCATTGCCGGCAAGGCGGCGATCGATCAGGTCGGGGTCAGCAGGGTAGCGGCGAGCAGTTCCCGAGTATAGGGATGCTGCGGCGCATCGAACACCGCGCAGGTAGCGCCGCGCTCGACCACCTGGCCGTCCTTGATCACGATCAGGTCATGGGCCAGGGCGCGTACCACCGACAGGTCATGGCTGATGAACAGGTAGGTCAGGCCGTGTTTTTCCTGGAGATCGCGGAGCAGGGCGACCACCTGTTTCTGTACCGTGCGGTCCAGCGCCGAGGTCGGTTCGTCCAGCAGGATCAGCGCCGGCTTGAGCACCAGGGCGCGGGCAATGGCGATGCGCTGGCGCTGGCCACCGGAAAACTCGTGGGGATAGCGGTGGCGGCTTTGCGGATCGAGACCGACTTCCTCCAGCGCGCGGATCACCAGGGCGTCGCATTCGGCGGGGGTGTTGGCGCAGTGCACCTCCAGGCCTTCGCTGATGATCTGCGCCACCGACATGCGCGGGCTGAGGCTGCCGAACGGGTCCTGGAAGACCACCTGCATCTGTTTGCGCCAGGGCCGCAGCTGTTTCTGGTTCAGGCCGTCGAGGGCCGTGCCCTGGAAACGGATGCTGCCCTTGGAATCGAGCAGACGCAGGATCGCCTGGCCGAGGGTCGACTTGCCGGAACCGGACTCGCCGACAATCCCCAGGGTCTTGCCGCGCTGCACGCTGAGGCTGATGCCGTCCACCGCCTGCAGGTATTCCTTGCGCTGGAACAGCCCGCCACCGACCTGGAAGCGCACACGCATATCCTCGGCCTGCAAGACTACCTCGTTGTCGTCCAGCGGCAGTGGCTGGCCCGCCGGCTCGGCGTCCAGCAGCACGCGGCTGTAGGGATGCGCGGGGTGGTTGAACAGGGTTTCGCAGTCCGCCTGCTCGACAATTTCCCCGGCCTTCATCACGCAGACCCGCTGGGCGATGCTGCGCACCAGGTTGAGGTCGTGGCTGATCAGCAGCAGCGACATGCCCAGGCGCTGTTGCAGGGACTTGAGCAGTAGCAGGATCTTGCGCTGCACCGTCACATCGAGGGCGGTGGTCGGTTCGTCGGCGATCAGCAACTCCGGCTCGCAGGCCAGGGCCATGGCGATCATCACTCGCTGGCGTTGCCCGCCGGACAGTTGATGGGGATAGGCCTTGAGACGCTCCCGCGGTTTCTGGATGCCCACCAGTTCCAGCAATTCGAGAATCCGTGCCTGGGCCGCCTTGCCGCCCATGCCCTTGTGCAGCAGCAGGGTTTCGCCGATCTGCTTTTCCACGCTGTGCAGCGGGTTGAGGGAGGTCATCGGCTCCTGGAAGATCATCGCGATGCGGTCGCCACGGATGCTGCGCAAGGTACCGTCGTCGGCCCCCAGCAGTTCCTGGCCGCGATAACGCACGCTGCCGTCGGCCTGGCAGCCGCTGCGCGGGAGCAGTTGCAGGATCGAGTGCGCGGTGACCGATTTGCCCGAGCCGGACTCGCCCACCAGGGCCAGGCATTCGCCGGCGCGGATATCCAGGCACAGGTTGCGCACCGCCGGATGGCCGTTGAAGGCGACGTTGAGCTGGCGGATTTCAATCAGGTTGTCGGTCATCGCGGGCGCCTGGTTCATGAGCGGGGGTCGAAGGCATCGCGTAGCGCCTCGCCGATAAACACCAGCAGCGAGAGGATCAGCGCCAGGGTGAAGAAGGCGGTGAAACCGAGCCAGGGTGCTTGCAGGTTCTGTTTGCCCTGGCCGATCAACTCGCCCAGGGACGCGCTGCCGGCGGGCATGCCGAAGCCGAGGAAGTCCAGGGCCGTCAGGGTCGAAATCGCCCCGGTGAGAATAAACGGCAGGTAGCTCAGGGTGGCGTTCATGGCATTGGGCAGGATATGCCGCAGGATGATCTTGCGATCGGTCAGGCCCAGGGCCCGGGCGGCCTTGACGTATTCCAGGTTGCGCCCACGGAGGAACTCGGCGCGCACCACATCCACCAGGGCCAGCCAGGAAAACAGCGCCATGATGCCGAGCAACCACCAGAAATTCGGTTCGACGAAGCCGGACAGGATGATCAGCAGGTACAGCACCGGCAGGCCGGACCAGACTTCCAGCAGGCGCTGGCCGAGCAGGTCGATCCAGCCACCGTAGTAGCCCTGCAGGGCGCCGGCGGCAATACCGATCAGGGCGCTGATGGCGGTCAGGGCGAGGGCGAAGAGAATCGACACCCGGGCGCCGAAGATCACCCGTGCGAGCACGTCCCGGGCCTGGTCATCGGTGCCCAGCCAGTTCACCGTGGTGGGCGGACTGGGGGCCGGCTTGTTGAGGTCGTAGTTGGGCGTATCGGCACCGAACGGGATCGGCGGGAACAGCATCCAGCCGCCGTCCTTGGTGATCAACTGGCGCACATAGTCGCTACGGTAGTCGGCCTGGAAGGGTAGCTGGCCGCCGAATTCCTGTTCGGTGTAGCGCTTGAACACCGGAAAATACAGCGAGCCCTGGTAGTTGAGCACCAGCGGTTTGTCGTTGGCGATCAACTCGCCGCCAAGGCTCAGCACGAACAGCGCGGCGAACAGCCACAGTGACCACCAGCCACGGCGGTTGGCCTTGAAACGGTCGAGCCGACGCCGGCTCACGGGCGAGAGTCTGAACATCAGGCGTTCCTCGCGGCAAAGTCGATACGCGGGTCGACCAGGGTGTAGCAGAGGTCGCCGACGAGTTTTATCAGCAGGCCGAACAGGGTGAAGATAAACAGTGAGCCGAACACCACCGGATAGTCCCGCGACACCGCCGCTTCGTAGCTCATGCGGCCGAGGCCGTCGAGGGAGAAAATCACTTCGATCAACAGCGAGCCGGCGAAGAACACGCTGATAAAGGCCTGGGGAATGCCCGACACCACCAGCAGCATGGCGTTGCGGAACACATGGCCGTAGAGCACCCGGCGTTCGCTCAGGCCCTTGGCCCGGGCCGTGACCACGTACTGGCGGGTGATCTCATTGAGAAAGGAGTTCTTGGTCAGGATGGTCAGGGTGGCGAAACCGCCGATCACCAGCGAGGTGACCGGCAACACCAGGTGCCAGAAGTAGTCGGCGATCTTGCCCAGGGTCGAGAGCTGGTCGAAGTTATCCGACACCAGCCCGCGCACCGGGAACCAGTTCAGCGAAGTGCCGCCGGCGAAGGCGACGATCAGCAGCATGGCGAACAGGAACGCCGGCATGGCGTAGCCGATGACGATGGCGGTGCTGCTCCAGACGTCGAAACGGCTGCCGTGGCGGGTCGCCTTGCGGATGCCCAGGGGAATCGACACCAGGTAGGTGATCAGCGTGGCCCAGAGCCCGAGGGAAATGGTCACCGGCATTTTCTCCAGGATCAGGTCGGTGACCTGGGCGCCGCGAAAGAAGCTCTTGCCGAAATCCAGGCTGGCGTAGTGCTTGAGCATCAGCCAGAAGCGCTCGGGGGCCGGTTTGTCGAAGCCGTACTGGCGCTCGATGTCGGCGATCAGCTTGGGGTCCAGGCCGCGGCTGGCCCGTGAGGCGCTTTGCACTGAGTCGCCGCCACCGCCGAGGGCGCCGCCACCCGCGCCGCCGATCCCCTGCAAGCGGGCAATGGCCTGTTCCACCGGGCCGCCGGGGGCGGCCTGGACGATAACGAAATTGACCAGCAGGATCATCATCAGCGTCGGAATGATCAGCAGCAAGCGCCGCAGGGTGTACGCCAGCATCAGTGCTGTCCTCCGGAACTGCCGCGCTTGATCAGCTCGGCGGTCATCTGTTCGTTGGTCAGCGGGGTCGGGCTGACTTCCCACCAGGTTTCCACGGCGGGGTCATTGCTGGCCTGCTCCCTGGGGTAGCCGAAGCGGTTCCACCAGACCGTCGAGGTGCCCGGCGGGTAATAGTTGGGAATCCAGTAGTAGTTCCATTGCAGCACCCGGTCCAGGGCATGGGCGTAACTGAGCATCTGCGCCTGGGTATCGGCCTTGATCAGGCCGTTGATCAGGGTGTCCACGGCCGGGTTTTTCAGGGCCATGAAGTTGCTCGAGCCGGGGTCGTTGGCCGCCGCGGAACCGAAGTAGTTGTACAGCTCGATGCCCGGCGAGGTGGTGACCGGGTAGCCGCTGACGATCATGTCGTAGTCGCGGGCCTTGAGGCGGTTGACGTACTGCGAGGCATCGATACGGCGAATGTCCATGCGGATGCCGATCTGCGCCAGGTTGCGTTTATAGGGCAGCAGCAGCCGCTCCATGCCGTTCTGGGCATTGAGGAAGGTGAAGTTCAGCGGTTCGCCCTGGGCGTTGACCAGGCGGTCGCCATCGGGTTTCCAGCCAGCCTGTTCCAGCAGGGCCAGGGCCTGCAGCTGCTTGTCCCGCAGGTTGCCGCTGGCGTCGGTTTTCGGCGCTTCGAAGACTTGAGTGAAGACTTCGTCGGGGATCTGCCCGCGTAGCGGTTCGAGGATCGCCAGTTCCGTCTTGTCGGGCAACTGCCGGGCGGCCAAGGCAGTGTTGGAGAAGAAGCTCTGCTGGCGAATGTACATGTTACGCATCATCTGCCGGTTGCTCCATTCGAAGTCCCAGAGCATGGCCAGGGCCTCGCGCACGCGGCGGTCCTGGAACATCGGCTTTTGCAGGTTGAACAGATAGCCTTGCGCGGATTGCGGCGCTTCCTGGGCCAGATGGGCCTTTTGCAGGCGGCCATCGGTGAGGGCCGGGCTGTCGTAGCCGATGGAGTAGCCGGTGGCGGAAAACTCGCGGTTGTAGTCATAGGCGCCGCCGCGCAGGACCTGGCGGGCGACATCGGTGTCGCCGAAATATTCGAGGGTGAAACGGTCGAAGTTGTAGAGGCCGCGGCTGACCGGCAGGTCCTTGCCCCACCAGTCGGCATTGCGCTCGAAGGTGATGCTGCGCCCGGAGTCGATCTTGCTCACCTTGTAGGGGCCGCTGCCCAGCGGGGCTTCGTAGCCGCCGCCGTCGGCGAAATCACGGGTTTTCCACCAATGTTCCGGCAGCACCGGCAGGCTGGCGATATCCAGCGGCAATGAGCGGTTGTCGTTGTTCTTGAAGTCGAAGCGGACCTGGGTCGGCGACTCGACCTCGACGTCTTTCACCGCTTCGAACTGCATGCGATAGCTGAGGCTGCCCTGGGTCATCAGCAGGTTGTAGGTGTAGCGCACGTCTTCGGCGCTGATCGGCGTGCCGTCGGCGAAGCGGGCCTTGGGGTTCAGGTAGAACCGCAGGGACAGGCCGTCATCGCTGCGCTGCATTTTTTCCGCCACCAGGCCATAGACGGTGTAGGGCTCGTCGAGGGAGCGCACGGCCAATGGGGAGTAGATCCAGCCGTCGACCTGGGTGACGCCGGTGCCTTTGTCGACATAGGGCAGGATATGGTCGTACTGGCCGATCTCGATGGCCGAGCGGCGCAGGCTGCCGCCTTTCGGGGCGCGCGGGTTGGCGTAGTTGAAATGACTGAAGCCGGCGGGGTATTTGGCCGGTTCGCCATAGACGGTCAACGCGTGCTGCGCGGGGGCGGCGTTGGCGGACACGCCGGGAAACAGGGTCAGGGCGGTGAGTAGCAGGGATAGGGCCAGTCGCATCTTCAGCCTTAGAAGCCGGTTCGGAGTATCAGCAAGAACATGCACCGTGGCGAGGGGCAGGCCCTTCGCCACGGAGGCGGGCAGGATCAGTCCTGGCGACTGGTCACTTCCAGCAGATGGTAGCCGAACTGGGTTTTCACCGGGCCTTGTACGGTATTGACCGGGGCGCTGAAGACCACGGTGTCGAACTCCTTGACCATCTGGCCCGGGCCGAACGAGCCCAGGTTGCCGCCGTCGCGGCTGGACGGGCAGGTGGAGTTGGCTTTGGCGATCTCGGCGAAATCGGCGCCGCCTTCGATCTGGGCCTTGAGTTCGTTGCACTTGGCTTCGCTGGCAACCAGGATGTGACGGGCAGTGGCTTTGGCCATGGGGTGATACTCCTTTCAAGAAAGTGTCGAGATTACCGGATTCAGGCTGGATTTTCCCGGCAAAAGTTCCCGGCTGCGCGGTGTGTCGGACCTGTGGCGAGCGGGCTTGCCCGCGTTCGGCTACGCAGCAGTCGTAAAACCGGTAATCTCGGTTTACCTGATGCACCGGGTTCGCAGGTTTCAGGGCCGCTTCGCGCCCCAACGCGGGCAAGCCCGCTCGCCACAAAGGTTCAGGCGACAATAACGTCGTCAGTGCGCTGCTCACGCAGCTGTTCGGCCGCCCCACGCAGTAATTCTTCGGTCGCGTCCCAGCCCAGGCAGCCATCGGTGATCGAAACGCCGTAGCGCAGGTTCGGGCTCAGCGCCTGGCAACCTTCGAACAAGTGACTCTCAAGCATCATTCCGACCAACGAGCGATCGCCCCGCAAACGCTGCTCCAGCACATCGGCGAACACCGCCGGCTGGCGCAGCGGGTCCTTGCCGCTGTTGGCGTGGCTGCAATCGACCATGATCCGCGGTGCAATCGACTGTTTGGCCAGGCCGGCCCGCACCTGGGCCACGCTGTGGGCGTCGTAGTTCGGCCCGCGATGGCCGCCGCGCAGCACCAGATGGGTGTCCGGGTTGCCCGCCGTCTGGATGATCGCCGGGTGGCCCTGGCTGTCGACGCCGAAATGCCGATGGGCATGGGCCGCCGAACGCATCGCATCCGCCGCGATACCGACACTGCCGTCGGTGCCATTCTTGAACCCCACCGGCATCGCCAGGCCGCTGGCCATTTCCCGGTGGATCTGCGATTCCGTGGTCCGCGCGCCAATGGCGACCCAGCTCAGCAGGTCATCGACATAACCGGCGGCCATGGGTTGCAACAGCTCGGTGGCAATCGGCAGCCCCAGGCGCAGCATCTCGCGCATCAGTTCACGGGACAGGGCCAGGCCGCCGGCCATGTCATCGCTGCCATCCAGGTGCGGGTCGTAGGCCAGGCCTTTCCAGCCCACCGTGGTCCGGGGTTTCTCGATGTAGGCGCGCATCACCAGCAGCATCTGGTCGCTCACATCGCTGGTGAGGTCAGCCAGCCGGCCGGCGTATTCCAGGGCTGATTGCGGGTCATGGATCGAGCAGGGGCCGACGATCACCAGCAGGCGCGGGTCTTCACCGTTGAGGATGGCGCGCACGGCGCGGCGGTGGCGCTCGACCTGTTCGCCAAGGCTGGCATTGAGGGGTAGGTGCTGCTTGAGCTGCAGCGTGCTGGGCAGGCGCTGGGTCAACGGCTCGTTGGCCGATGGCAGGACGGAGGACGGCAGGGCGCAGAGAGAAGAATTCATGTTCGGGCTTCCTGGGCTGGCGGCGGGTGTTTCCCGCGCGCGGCCCTACTGGGGTGTTCGACAATCAGCCGGACTGGCTGTGAGTGTGTGCGTGCCACCTGTGCGTGACCGTTCGGAGGCGGCGTGCTGTCCCGAGCGGAGGTTGCTAAATCGCCAGGCGCCGGTGATGTCGTAGCGGTAATAGGTGGAGTAGTTCATGTCGGTATTCCTTGATTTAAAAAGTCGGTTGCAAAATTTGGAGCCTGAAAAAACAAAACCCCCGGTCGGGAGGCCGACCGGGGGTTGAGAATTCTCTGGTAGGCGACCCCTGTATTCAGTGGGCGCCGGTTGGGTATCAGGCGCGCCAGTGGCTAAACCAATACCCAAAATAAAAGCTCACGCGGGTGCCGACCGTGCTCATCCGGGCAGCCGCGACCGAGCGCGAGGCGCTGGCGGTATGGCGAAGCTGGGATTGAGTCAGGTGCATGGTGTAACTCCGTGTGAATGTCGCCGAGCTTACTAGAGCGCTATCGCCCTGTTCAATCAGAAAATTCTATGAGAACCCGCGAGTAGGCTCTATCGCTTAAATGCGCCAAGTCTTTATGACACACTCGACAGATATTTCCGATCTGATTGTCAGGACTGAATCATGAGCGTGTTTACCCTTGCCGCTGCCCAAGCCGTCTCGATTGCCGGGGACCTGCCAGCCAATATCGCCCGACACCTGGCGTTCATGCGCCAGGCCGCGGAGCGGGGCGTGGAGTTCCTGCTGTTCCCCGAATTGTCGTTGACCGGCTATGAGCGCAGCCTGGCGGCCGGCTTGGCGATTACGCCGGGCGACCCGGTACTGGCGCCGTTGCGCGAGCTGGCCCGTGAGCTGAAACTGGTGACCGTGGTGGGCATGCCGATACGCCTGTCCGCCGAGGGCCCGGTGCTGATCGGGGCACTGACATTCGGCGCCGACGGTTCCTTGCAGGTCTACAGCAAGCAGCACCTGCACGACGGTGAAGAGGTCGCGTTCACCCCTGGACACGGCGGTGAGCCGTTGACAATTGCCGATGAGCGCATTGCTCTGGCGGTTTGTGCTGACTTTTCCCACGCAAGTCATCCGCTACGGGCCGCGCAATCTGAGGCTAACCTTTACGCAGCCAGTGTGTTGATCACTGAGAACGGTTATGGACCCGATACTGCCTTGTTGCAGGGCTATGCTCGGGACCACGGCATGGCGGTGCTGATGGCCAACCATGGCGGTATGACGGGAGGCTGGCAGTCGGCGGGGCGTAGCGCGCTCTGGGCGGCTGGCGGGCAGCGGGTGGTGGTGGCTGAGGGGGAAGGGGATGTGCTGGTGATCGGACGTCGTGTCGCCGGCCAATGGTCCGGGGAGGTGATGTCGGTGACGGGCCTGTGAACGGGGGCTGGCGTTTTCGTCCGGCCCTGGGCGCGGACCTGGCATTCGCTCGGGAACTCACGCGCCAGAACATGATGGCTTACTACTGTGAGTACGATCTGCTCTGGCTGGATGAGGCCTTTGACCAGGCTTGGGCCGGGCGGCAGAACGAGCTGTTGTGTGACGGCGAGCAGGTGCTGGGTTTTGTCAGTTTCAGTCGCGATGCCAAGGCGTTGTACATTCGCGAGTTGCAGCTGGTCGAGGCGGGGCGAGGTCATGGCCTGGGCAGTTGGCTGATCGGGCAGGCAAGGGAAATTGCCTTCAGAGAGGGGCGTCGTGAGTTACGCCTGACGGTGTTCAAGAGCAACCCGGCCCAGCGGCTGTACCTGCGTCAGGGCTTGACCGTCGTCGGCGAGGACGAGTGCTTTTTGCGCATGAGTCTGACGGCTTGAAAACTGCATATTGCAATTACTGACGATACTTTGGGAATAGTCCTACGCTCCGCTGAATGAAGCGCATACTGAACCTGACAATTCGGGAATTACTCACTCGAATTGTCGGTGTCGGACGGGATGATTCCATCCTTCATGCCCAGTAGGACCGCCACCTTATGGGCTTCCCCACGCCGTCCCTTTTTTCGCCCAGCGAGCACTTGATAGGTGGTTGCCGGGTCGACGCCATGCTCGCGCGCAAACTCCTGAACCGATTTTCCTTGGTGTTCCAGCCAAGCCTTGGCTTGTGCAGCAGTGCGGATACCGGGCATAGTTCAAAACCGTTCAAATGTGTTTAATGCTTGTTGAGTATATCACCCCGAAGGGTGTTTAAAATGGGATCTTACATCCAAATGAGTGGAATTGGTTCGCGATTGCGACAAGAGAGAGAGCGGCTGGGTTTGTCGCAGAAAGCTTTTGGTGAAATCGGAGGCGTTGAGGCCAACGCACAGGGCAAATATGAAAGCGGTGATCGCGCACCGAAAGCCGACTATTTGTCCCGTGTGGCTGCACGGGGCGTCGATGTGCTTTATGTGCTGACCGGGCAGGCGACGCCGATGCAACTGGATAACCTCAGCCAGGTGGAAGAGAAAGTCTTGGGCAACTATCGGGTACTGCAAAAGGAAGATCAGGACGCGATTCATCGACTGACCACCACCCTGGCTGAAACCGCCGGGCCTTATGGGCCAAACGGCCGGGCCGGCTCTCGTGACTCCTGAGTCACATCATTTCTGACGAAAACCGCTTGCCGTCCGGCAAGCGCTTATAGCGTATTGATACTCTTATGTGACGCTTGCAGCTAGGTCAGACCCGTGGTTTTTTGCTAAGGTGGTCAATAACCTGATAAGACCAAATTCGTGAGGTGTCTGCTTGATTAGGGTGCTAGTAGTCGATGACCATGATCTTGTGCGTACAGGCATTACGCGGATGTTGGCGGACATCGACGGTCTGCAGGTCGTGGGGCAGGCTGAATCGGGAGAGGAAGCCTTGCTCAAGACGCGGGAACTCAAACCCGATGTAGTGCTGATGGACGTCAAGATGCCTGGCATCGGTGGCCTGGAGGCCACGCGCAAATTGCTGCGCAGTCATCCGGACATCAAGGTGGTGGCGGTGACCGTCTGTGAAGAAGACCCGTTCCCGACCCGCTTGCTGCAAGCCGGGGCGGCCGGTTACCTGACCAAGGGCGCGGGCCTGGCGGAAATGGTCCAGGCGATTCGCCTAGTGTTTTCCGGGCAACGCTACATCAGCCCGCAGATTGCCCAGCAACTGGCGCTCAAGTCGTTCCAGCCGGCCAGTGACTCGCCGTTCGACGCCTTGTCCGAGCGCGAAATCCAGATTGCGCTGATGATAGTCGGCTGCCAGAAAGTCCAGATCATCTCCGACAAGCTCTGCCTGTCGCCGAAAACCGTGAATACCTACCGCTATCGGATTTTCGAGAAGCTGTCGGTCAGCAGTGATGTCGAATTGACGCTCCTGGCGGTTCGCCACGGCATGGTCGATGCCGGCTGACAATGACTGACCTGTTCGATTCCAGTGCCTTCCTGTCGACCTGCAGTGGCCGCCCCGGCGTCTACCGCATGTTCGATGGCGACGCACGCCTGCTTTATGTCGGCAAAGCCAAGAACCTGAAGAAGCGCCTGGCCAGTTACTTTCGCAAGACCGGCCTGGCGCCGAAGACGGCGGCATTGGTGGGGCGTATCGCCCAGGTGGAAACCACCATCACCGCCAATGAAACCGAGGCGCTGCTGCTGGAGCAGACGCTGATCAAGGAATGGCGGCCGCCCTACAACATCCTGCTGCGCGACGATAAATCCTATCCCTACGTCTTTCTCTCGGACGGCGACTACCCGCGGCTGAGCATTCACCGTGGGGCCAAGAAAGCCAAGGGCAAGTATTTCGGGCCTTATCCGAGTGCCGGGGCGATTCGTGAAAGCCTGAGCCTGCTGCAAAAGACCTTCCTGGTCCGCCAGTGCGAGGACAGCTACTACAAGAACCGCACCCGACCCTGCCTGCAATACCAGATCAAGCGCTGCAAGGCGCCGTGTGTCGGGTTTGTGGAGCCCCAGGTGTATGCCGAGGATGTGCGCCACTCGGTGATGTTCCTCGAAGGGCGCAGCAATGCCCTGACCGACGAATTGAACGCCGGCATGGAACAGGCGGCCAGCACTCTCGATTTCGAGCGGGCGGCGGAGCTGCGTGACCAGATCTCGCTGCTGCGCCGGGTCCAGGATCAGCAGAGCATGGAAGGAGGCACCGGCGATGTCGACGTGGTCGCGGCCTTCATCAACCCGGGCGGCGCTTGTGTGCACCTGATCAGCGTGCGCGGCGGACGGGTGTTGGGCAGCAAGAATTTCTTCCCGCAGGTCGGTATCGAGGAGGACGTCTCCGAAGTGCTGATGGCGTTTCTCGGCCAGTACTTTATCGGCAGTCCCGAGCGCGACCTGCCGAGTGAGCTGATCGTCAACGTGGTCCACGAAGACTTCCCGACCCTGATCGCCGCCATCGATGGGCTGCGCGGTCGCGAATTGGCCATCAGCCATCGGGTGCGCGGTACGCGGGCGCGCTGGCAACAATTGGCGGTGACCAATGCCGAACAGGCCCTGGGCGCACGCTTGGCCGATCGTCAGCATATGGCCGCACGTTTCGAAGCCCTGGCCGAAGTGCTGAGCCTGGACGAGCCGCCACTGCGCCTGGAGTGTTACGACATCAGTCACTCCAGCGGTGAGGCGACGGTCGCGTCCTGCGTGGTATTCGGCCCGGAAGGCCCGATCAAGTCCGATTATCGCCGTTACAATATCGAAGGCGTTACGGCCGGCGACGACTATGCGGCGATGCACCAGGCGCTGACCCGACGTTTCAGCAAGATCAAGGATGGCGAGGGCAAGTTGCCGGACATCCTGCTGGTGGACGGTGGCAAGGGCCAGTTGTCCATGGCCCGCGATGTGCTCAATGAGCTGGCGGTGCCGGACCTGATCCTGCTCGGCGTGGCCAAGGGGGCGACGCGCAAGGCTGGTTTCGAGACCTTGTACCTCAACGACGCGGCCCATGAGTTCACCTTGAAAGGTGATTCGCCGGCCCTGCATTTGATCCAGCAGATCCGCGACGAAGCCCACCGTTTTGCCATTACCGGACACCGTGCGCGGCGTGGCAAGACCCGTCGAACCTCAACCCTGGAAGGGGTGGCGGGGGTGGGGCCGAAGCGTCGCCGTGAACTATTGAAACATTTTGGTGGATTGCAGGAGCTGTCCCGTGCCAGCATCGACGAGATCGCCAAAGCACCTGGGATCAGTAAAAAGCTCGCTGAGTCGATTTATGCAAGCCTGCACAGCGAGTAGAATGCCTTTCAACCTCGTAGCCAGTTGTGCCGATGAATATCCCTAATCTGATCACCGTTCTACGCGTCGTACTCATTCCGATTTTCATTTTGCTGTTTTACCTGCCTTACCAGTGGAGTTACATGGCGGCCAGTTCGGTGTTTGCCTTTGCGGCGGCGACGGATTGGCTGGACGGTTACCTGGCCCGTCGCCTGGAGCAGAGCACGCCGTTCGGCGCGTTTCTCGATCCGGTGGCGGACAAGCTGATGGTGGCCGTGGCGCTGGTCTTGCTGGTGCAGGAGCATGGCAACCTGTGGTTGACCTTGCCGGCGGCGGTGATCATCGGTCGTGAGATCGTGGTCTCGGCCCTGCGCGAGTGGATGGCTGAAATCGGGGAGCGGGCGCAAGTCGCCGTTTCCAACATGGGCAAGTGGAAGACCGCGGCGCAGATGCTGGCGTTGGTGATCCTGCTGGCCAATCCTTCGGACTTCAGCTTCTGGGTGCTGGTGGGCTATACCTTGCTGATGGCGGCGGCGGTGCTGACCTTGTGGTCGATGCTGCAGTATTTGCGGGCGGCGTGGCCGCATTTGAAGTTCAATTCGGAAAATCCTGAAAAGAAATAAAACTATTTTGAATCAAGGGGTTGACGGGGTGCGTAGATTCTATAGAATGCGCATCACCAAGACGCGGGAATAGCTCAGTTGGTAGAGCACGACCTTGCCAAGGTCGGGGTCGCGAGTTCGAGTCTCGTTTCCCGCTCCAAATACACAAAAACGCCACTCAATAGAGTGGCGTTTTTGTTTGTGCGTTTTTTAGTCTGTTATCTCTTTTCCTGGAAGCGATCATCAGACAATTCGCTTTCCATCGACTGTTGAATCGATGTGCATGCCATCTGGCATCGTTCAATCGCTGAACAGATCAAACATCAGTTGCCGGAACCATTTGTTGGCCGGGTCCCGATTGTATTTGCCGTGCCAGAACAAGTTGATGGCGATCTCGGGAAGCGGCAGAGGCAAGGGCAGGCTCGTCAATCCGAAGGGCCCGGTGCAACTGTTGGCGAAACGCTCGGGCACCGTGGCGATCAGGTCTGTGTTCTGCAGGATATGGCCGACGGCGACAAAGTGTGGGACCTCCAGTCGAATGTCGCGTTGCAGACCGGCCCGCTGCATATGTGTATCGATCTCTCCATGTCCCGTGCTGGCGGCGATGATCCTGACATGCCCGAACTCGCAAAAGCGCTCCCGCGTCATGGGCTGTTCAGTGAGCGGGTGGCCCTTGCGGCACAGGCACACGTAGCGATGGTGGAATAGGCGCCTCTGATAGAAGCCCGCTTGCAGATCCGGCAGCAATCCAACGGCCAGATCCACCTTGCCATTGGCAAGATTCTCGGAAAGCTCGGCATTGCTGCGCAATGTGCTGACCGATATTCCGGGGGCCTGTTTGAGCAGGGCATCGATCAACCGTGGCATGAAGTAAATCTCCCCGATATCGGTCATCGCCACGACAAAGCGCTTCCGGCTGGTTGCCGGATCGAACTCGTCATGGCGATTGATCGCGCTGTGTAGCAAGCCGATCGCCTGAGAGACCGGTTCGGCCAGTTGAGCGGCATAGGGCGTCGGTTGCATCCCCTGATGGGTGCGCACAAACAGCTCGTCGTTGAACGTGGTCCGCAAACGCTTGAGCGCATTGCTGACGGCGGGCTGGGTCAGCCCAAGGCTCTCGGCCGCAGCTGAAACACTTCTATCCATCAGCAGTTGGTGAAAGATCACCAGCAGATTCAGATCCAGTTCACGCAGGTTCATCGCGACATTTCTCGGCTTTGAGTCGGTTTCTGAAGGGGAATGTGTATTCAGGTTGGTGATAGTTTGTATGGGGATCAGGGTATTTATCAACGGTTTGTGAATAGTCATGATCGGGCTATTCAAAAACGACCATAAGGTTTTTCCCCATGAGTAGCCCTCATTCTGTCTTGCAAGTGGGCATCGTTGGCGGTGGCATCGCTGGCGTCGCCCTGGCACTGGATCTGTGCCGTCATCAGCATCTGGACGTGAAATTATTTGAAGCGGCTCCCGCCTTCGGCGAGGTCGGTGCGGGCGTGTCCTTTGGTGCGAACGCCGTCCGCGCCATCGAAGGGCTGGGTATCGGTAAACCCTACCAACTCATCGCTGACCGGACCCCGCAACCCTGGCAAGACATCTGGTTTGAATGGCGTCGAGGTGTCGACGCCGGTTACCTGGGGGCGAGCGTCGCCCAGGGCGTCGGTCAGTCTTCCGTTCACCGTGCCGATTTTCTCGATACCTTGGCCAGGCAATTGCCGGAGGGTATCGCCTGCTTCGACAAGCGTGCGGTTGGCGTTCATGAGGTGGGGGGCAGGGTCAGTGTTCGGTTCACCGATGGCACCGACTATCAGTGCGACCTTTTGATTGCCGCGGACGGTATCAAGTCCTCGATTCGCGACTATGTACTCCAGGGGCTGGGTCAACCGTTGGTCGCGCCTCGATTCAGCGGGACCTGTGCCTACCGTGGAATGATCGACAGTGAGCGGCTGCGCGTCGCCTATCGCGCTGCGGGTGTTGACGAACACTTGATCAACGTCCCGCAAATGTACCTGGGACTCGATGCCCACATCCTCACTTTCCCGATCAAACAGGGCCGATTGATCAACGTGGTCGCATTCGTTTCTGATCGCACTGAACCCAACCCGGTGTGGCCGCAAGACACGCCTTGGGTCAAAAGCACCAGTCAGGCCCAGATGCTGGAAGCTTTCTCAGAGTGGGGAGATGCCGTTCGCGTGCTGCTCGAATGCATTCCCGAGCCCTCCCTCTGGGCACTTCACGAACTGGAGGAGCTTGCAGGCTATACCCATGGTCGCGTAGGGCTGATCGGTGACGCTGCCCACGCCATGCTCCCCCATCAAGGTGCCGGGGCGGGGCAGGGGCTGGAGGATGCCTGGCTGCTCGCGCACCTGTTGGGGGACCCACGGGTGCTTCAAAGTGATGCCCAAAGCGTGCTCGAGGTGTACGACGCTATCCGCAGACCTCGCGCCTGTCGTGTGCAGCGAACGTCCTGGGAAGCCGGCGAACTCTACGAGTTTCGAGGTCGTCAGGTCGAAGATCAAGAACCCCTTCTGTCGACAACCCTGGCCAGTCGTTTCGATTGGCTGTGGAACCACGACATGCAGGCGGACCTGGCAGAGGCTCGCACCCGACTCGGGTGGGCAGAAGCTATTTGATTGCGTTCCTGCAATGCGCCCTGGTTTTTATGGCGGATTTTCGTGCAGCTTTCCCGGATTTGTCGTTTGCAGGCGCGGCTGACTTGGTCGCTGAAGGCGATTATGTGGTAGGTCAATGGGTGGGGGGCGGTACGCACACGGGCCCAGCGTTTTTAGTCTTTATTGGCGGGTGATGGACCTCCGCGTCTCTTGCTTATCGCCCTGGAGAGAAACCAAAGCGACTTTTAAAACGCATGGAAAACCTTGAGATGGCGCGATAGCCGCAAGCGTCAGCTATTTGCGAAACACTGAAGTGCGTCGTTTGTAACAGCATCATCGCGTGATGCATTCTGATTTCGGTCAGCATTGTGCTGAAATTGACCCCTTCTTCGGCAAGGCGTCGCCTCAAGGTGGCTTCGCTCACGGCCAGCTCGCGACCCGCTTGTGCGGCCGTCCAGTGTTTTTCCGGAGCCTTGGCCAGTAACTGAGTCAGCCGTTCAGCCAGCCCGGCGGCTGAAGGACGGAGAAAGACAATACCCTCTTCCTGCAGTGCCAACAGAAGCCCCATTAAGCGATTTGCCTGTTGCGCCTCTGAAAGGGGCCGCGAGTCGATTCCTCGAATACAGAATTGCAGCGCATCATTCAGATCCTCTGCCAGTTCGGTCGTTTTGCATTCCGTGACGGTGGATGAGTGTGTGATCGTGTGCCCGTAGCGCTGATGAAACTCGGTGATGAGGCGAGGTGAGAACGTCAAGAAAACAGAGGTAAACACCGAGGTGTTGTTGTCGGGTGTTTTTTGAATGTCAGCGAGGGTGTTTTTCGCCACCGCCAGCAAGGTGTGCGGGTTTGCCAACTCCCAGGTGCTTTCAGCACTTTCCAGTGTTAAATGGCCCGACGTGACGAGCAGAAGCGTTGCCTCAAAAAAGCGGAAGTCAGTCGCATGTTGAGCGCGCATCAGGCGTGGCCTGGACAACGTGCACAACGACTGTGCTTTCACGGGCGCGCCCGATGGCAGCAGCCAGCGGGCGTCGTCCGTTTGTGCAGCCGTCAAAGGATCAGGCAGGTCCATGGAAAGTGTGTCGTTCCTGAAGTTGGCCGCACATCACAGGTTCATATTGAGGGTGTAGGTACCCGTAAGGCTGGCCTTGGCGAGTACGTGTCCTTGCAGCGCATCAAGGATGCTCGGGCCGTTAACCGGGCCGTGTATCGCGAGGCCAGGCACATCCAAAGCGTAGACAGTGAAAACGTAGCGGTGGAGCCGCTCATCATTCCACGGTGGGCATGGGCCATCGTACCCATAGTATTCGCCGGACATTTGTGGGTCCGATGCAAACCAGCCTGTGTAGTCATTGATGCCGTGTCGTTGTCCGTCGGCTGTTTGAGGGCCGGATTTGCCTCTGGGGGTAATGCTGTCGCTATGGCTTCCCTCGGTAATTTCCCGCTGATTGGCGGGGATATCGATCAATAGCCAGTGGTAAAAATCCACACGAGGCAATGACACTGCAATGGATTTACCTTCCTGATTGACATCGTCACCCACACTCGGGACATCCGGGTCGTGGCATATCAGGACAAATGACTGAGTCTGTTCCGGGACTTCTGTCCAGGCCAGATGTGGGTTGCGGTTGCTCGACAATGCGTAGCGGCTGGCCGCGTCCGGGATAGCAAAGGCGTACTCCCCGGGGATGGCGGCGTTATCGGTGAATGCGTTACTGCTCAGTTTCATGGTCGGGCCTGAATAAGCGATGAGATATCGGACACCTGAGTCATCGAGGGCGGTGCTCGGGAGCGGGTCATTTATCAGTCAGTCACGAAGGAGCGACTGCCGGCTTGATTCTAGAGTGAAAGTCGGCTTGGCCATCGACCCAGCCAATCAGAAACCGAACAGATCCAGTCATTCTGCGTCAGGCAACGGCGTGGCTCACGTGCCTCGCTGTCGATCCGAGGCGAGAGTCTGGTGCTGATTGACAGGGCAAGGACCTTCCACTTAGTTTGTTTGGATAGTCGTGGCGATGCCATGTCATCTGTCTGGGAAAAGGAGTTCACCTTGGCCTTCAATTCGATTTGGCTCGGTTACGATGGTCATCCAAGCTTGGTACAAGCCTACCTGAACAGCCCGTGGTCACTCGCCGCCCGCAACATGCGCGGGGCGAATCACGATTTCACCCTGGTCAATTATGCGACTTTCTTCTTTCAAGTACCCAATCCGGTAGCCCCAGGTCTGATCGGTCACATCACGACTCAACCCAGCAATAACTACCACTCGGAAAAAGAAGTGTGGCTGGCGATACGCGGGAACCCGTCGCTCAACCGGCTTAATATTCCCAATTGGCGAGTCGGAGAGGGGGCGGCAGGAGGCTTGCCGCGACTAACCCCCGCTGCGGCTCAGCTACTCGATGGCACAGCGATTCTGGCGGTGTATACCGAGCGGCAGCCTTGCGGCACTTGCAGCCCTTTTCTGAATGACGTGCTATTGGATAACACACCGGTCTATTGGCATTTTCCCTACCCCAGTAAAGAGACGTCAAAGCACTCGCACAGTGATGACGATATCGTGGTCAACGGGCTGATTGCGTTATCCCACGACAAGTCTTACGGGCAGTCGATGAAAGATCACACCAGGGGCGGTCGGGTCGAAAGCAATACAGGGCTGCGCGAATCCATGAAATACATGGGCAAACAGAATTCGGGGGGATACCCCTTACTGATGGCTGATATGGCCCAGATGGACACATCCTTGTAAACCCTGCTCCACGACTGTCTGACAAAGAACCAACGCCTGCATGATCAGCCCATCAAACTGATCGACTATGCTCACCCTGCCTAACCGAGTTGGGGGCTTGTGCCCCGTCAATGAGCTGTTATCGCAGGATAGAGACATGAATAGCCTGAACACGCCCAAGCGCTCCAATGCGATGAAGCCCACCCGGCGCACATTGCTCAAGGGCCTGGTGACTGCCTACACCGCTTCGTTGATTCCGTGGGCGTTGGCCGAATCCGTAGACAACACCGACCAAGGTGCGTTTGTCGCCATGTCGGCGATCATTGCCGGGCGCCAGGCCCTCGACAGTGAGCTGGCGAAAAACCTGTACCGGGCACTGCTGGCCGACGATCCAAGCTTCGCCAGTGCTGTCAAAGACCTGCTGGCGCTGGTCAACGAGCGCAAGATCGACCCCCTGAAATTGCAAAAAAACCTTGATGACGAAAAGTCGCCATTGGCGCCTGTTCCGAGAAAAATCGCCACTGCCTGGTTCATGGGTGTCGTGGGCGATGGTGAGCATGCGCGCTGCCTTGCCTACGAAAATGCCCTGAACGCCATGATGGTCGCTGATGTGCTCAAGCCACCGACCTATGCCTATGGTCCTTATGGCAGTTGGGCAAGAAATCCCAATGAAGAGGTGCCAAATGGCTGATCAGCTGTCGGCGGATATTGTCGTTATCGGCTCGGGGATCTGTGGATCGCTGGCGGCGTTGAAACTGGTGAAGCAGGGCGTATCTGTTCTGATTCTCGAAGCGGGGGGCTCGATCGAACGTGGACGGATTGTCGCGGCGTTCCGCAATTCCACGCGCAAGAGCGATTGGATGTCACCTTATACCTGCTCGGAATGGGCGCCACATCCGGTCTACAAACCTGTCGACAACGGCTATCTGGTGCAGGCCGGGCCCTATCCCTATCCGGCGGAATACATTCGTGGTGTCGGTGGCACCACCTGGCACTGGGCGGCCCAGGCCTGGCGTCTGGTGCCGGGCGATATGCGCATCCACAGCTTGTATGGCGTGGGGGTCGACTGGCCGCTGACGTATGAGGAACTCGACCCTTTCTATCAGGAAGCGGAAGAAATCTGGGGCGTTTCGGGTGCGGAAAATACCGGCTCGCCGCGCAGCAAGCCATTTCCAATGGAGCCCGTCACCGAGCCCTATGCCATGCGCCGCATTCGTGAGCGGCTTGCCCCGACTTACGCGGTGGTGGGCAATACCACCGCACGCAACAGCCGCAGTTACGCCGGGCGACCTGCCTGTTGTGGCAATAACAGTTGCCAGCCGATTTGCCCGATTGATGCGCAATACCATGGCGGCATCGCGATTCAATCGGCGGTGGAGGCGGGGGCCAGATTGCAGATCAATGCGGTGGTCTACCGTATCGAGCACGACGATAAGGGACGCATTGTCGCGGTTCATTATTTCGACCCGGATAAACAGTCCCATCGGGTCACCGGAAAGACCTTCATCCTCGCCGCCAATGGCATCGAGAGTCCCAAGCTTTTGCTGCTGTCCGCCAGTGACAAATACCCCAATGGCCTGGCCAACAGTTCCGGCATGGTCGGTCGCCACCTGATGGACCACCCCAGCACCTCGGTCACCTTTGACGCCGATGAAGCGTTGTGGCTGGGTCGCGGGCCACAAAGCCCCAGCTCGATCAACACCATGCGCGACGGCGCCTTCCGTAAGGAACACGCACCTTACCGGCTGGACTTCACCAATATTTCGCGGGTCAATGGCGCAACCGACGCGTTGCTCGCCAGCGGCGTTTATGGTCCCGAGTTCGAGAAGCAACTGCGTCACCGGGCCGCGTTCGAAATGAGCCTCAAGGACGTTCTGGAAGTGTTGCCCAACCCGGAAAATCGCATCACCCTCAGTTCTCAGAAAGATGCGTTGGGCATTCCAAAACCGCAGGCGCATTACGCCATCGACGATTACACCCGGCGTGGCGCGCAGGCCTCGCACAAGGATTTTGCGCGCATCGTCGAACTCATGGGCGGTACCAATGTGCGCTACAGCGCAGAGGGTAATTTCGCCAATAACCAGCACATCACCGGCACCCTGCGCATGGGTGCCGACCCGAAAACGTCCGTGTGCGATAGCTTCGGCCGGACCCACGATCATGAAAACCTGTTCATTTGCAGCACCGGCGTCATGCCGACGGCGGCGACCATGAACTCGACATTGACGGGTGTCGCCCTGGCACTACGTACCGCGCATCACATACTGCCCGATCGCATCATTACTCGCGTATCGCCCCTGGGCTCATCGATCGAGCAAGTGCGAGGCTGACCTTCAATGAACTGGAAAAAACGCCTTGTCGGCCCCCTGGTTATCCTGGCCACCAGCCTCGTTACCCTGCACGCCAGCGCTGACGAACTGATACAGCGCGGCAAGTACCTTTCCATCGCCGGCGATTGTGTCGCCTGCCACAGCGCGCCTGGAGGCAAGCCATTTGCCGGTGGATTGGGTTTGCCAACGCCCATCGGCGAGATCATCGCCACCAACATCACCCCGTCAAGGACCGCCGGGATCGGCAACTACAGCCTGGAGCAGTTCAGTGATGCATTGCGCAAGGGCATTCGCGCCGATGGCAAGCACCTGTATCCGGCCATGCCTTATACCTCCTACGCCAAGATCAGCGATGACGATGTAAAGGCGCTGTACGCCTATTTCATGAACGATATCGTTGCCGTGGACACTGTGCCCAGGCCGACCCAGTTACCCTTTCCGTTCAACATCCGCTTGTCGATGGCGGGCTGGAATCTGCTGTTCCTCGATAGCCAGCCGTACAAGGCCGACCCTGCGCAAAGCCCTGAATGGAATCGGGGCGCCTACCTGACCCAAGGCCTGGGCCACTGCAGCGCCTGCCATTCGCCACGCAACCTGATGATGGCCGAGGTTGCCTCGAAGGAGCTGGCCGGCGGTGACGTCGGGGCGTGGCACGCGCCGAACATTACCTCCGATCCCAACAGTGGCGTGGGTGGCTGGGATACCGATGAGCTGGTCAGATACCTGAAGACCGGCGAGAGCCCGGGCAAGGGCCAGGCGGCCGGGCCGATGGCCGAAGCGGTCGACAATAGCCTGCAGTACCTCACCGACTCCGATCTGAAAGCGATCGCGGTCTACATCAAGGGTGTTCCTGCGCAACGTGAGGTGGCGGACAGCAAGCCGGTCTATGCCCTGGGTCAGAAAACCGATGAATTGAGCAGCCTGCGTGGCGTTGCCTTGCCGGCTGAGCCGAACAAGATGACGGGTGCACAAATCTACGATGGCTATTGCGCTTCTTGCCACCAGGCCCAGGCCCAGGGCAGTTTCGACGGCGGCTTGCCTTCCTTGTCGCATAACACGACGGTCGGGCGCAGCAATACCCAAAACCTGGTGATGGTCATCCTCGAGGGGATTCGTCGCAAAAGCGACGGTTCGGACGTCAGGATGCCCGGTTTCGCCAGGACCTTGACTGACCCGCAGATCGCGACGCTGGCCAGTTACCTGACCAGGCATTACGGCAATCCCGATGTCAGCGTGAGCGTAGGGCAGGTCGAGCGACAACGGTCGTTCATCAGCCAATGACCGGCGTTTTCATGGCTGGTTCTTATGCTGCCAAAATATCACTTTTAAGAATTAAGTTTTTTGTTAATTATTAAAAATAATAATATTAGTTTATAGCTAAATAGAATTATATTTTTGATATTGATTTCGTTATGTTTGGCCCATACAGCCTACCCCTAACCTCGGATGGTACCAATCGTGATCGAGATTCTGCGTACCATGCCGCAGAGCACAGGTCGGACCTACCTCCGGACCTGTGTGGCATGACAGGGTGATCTACCACTGATCCCTGGAGCAGAGTCGTTGGAAGGGAATTCGACGTATGTTGCTCATTCAATCCTGTGATGTGATTTTCTCCTCCGGTCTTGTCCCTGGCAGACGCTACACAACACCGCGACCCCCTCCTGGTTTTCCTCCCTGCACATAGCCTGATCTCCTGAGTGCCACGCCCCATCGCGCTGGTTTTCCTGCGCTTGCAATGGGGCTCGGCACCCATCGGAAAAAACGCGCATGCCGCGCTGTCCGGACGACGGCGTGAATGCCCGACTTCGCGATTTGGATGCATCGCCAATGATGGCGGCCAGTTGGAGTGGATATGAAACGAGTCATACAACATGCCTGGGAGTCGACTTCAGCCTTGCGGCTCAGTCCGGCAGTCGTGGCCATGGGGAGCATGTTGCTGTCAGGAGGAATCCAGGCCCAGGAAGCCTCGAACCAGGACGATCTGACCTTGTCCACCGTGGTGGTCACCGGTAACCGCGGGGGCGAACAGCGCACGGTGACCAGCAGTCCGGTGCCGATCGACGTGGTCAGCGCCAAGCAATTGCAGAGCACCGGCAAGCCCGGCTTGATGGAAGCCTTGAGTGCGCTGATTCCCTCGTTGACCCTGCCGGAAAAAACCGGCTGGGACGCCAGCGGCATGGCCCGTGCGCCCAACTTGCGGGGCTTGAGCGCCGCTGAAGTGTTGGTACTGGTCAACGGCAAGCGCCGCCACACCAGCGCGACCCTGAACATCAACGGTATCAACACCGGTGCGGCGCCGGCGGACCTGGATTTCATCCCCATCAGTGCCATCGATCATGTCGAAGTGCTGCGCGATGGTGCCGCCGCCCAGTACGGCTCCGACGCCATTGCCGGGGTCATCAACGTCATCCTCAAGGCCGACACCAGCGGCACCTCGGTGACCAATGCCGGCATCGGCTACGACGGCAAGAAGCAGACCGTCCAGCAAAGCCTCAACAAGGGCTTCGAGATAGGTGACGGCGGCATCCTGCAACTGGCCCTGGACGTACGCAGCCAGAACGATGACAACAAGGCCAGTGCCAATGGCTATACCTACGAGCAGGCCTACGGTCTGGCGGGCAAGTCCACCTATGGTGGGTACGGCACACCGAAGATCAATCTGCAGACCTTGGGTTACAACGCCGAGTTGCCGATTGACGACCGGTTCAGCCTTTACTCCTTCACCACCTATTCGCACCGCAAGGCCGAACAGGGGCAGAACTTTCGCCTGCCGACCATCACCAACACGATCACCACCGGCCCCAATGGTTATCCGGCGGGGTATGTGCCGACCTGGTATATCGATGAAGACGATTTCCAGGCGGCGTTCGGCGGCAAGGGCAAGGTCGGCCGGTGGGACTGGGACCTGTCCACCACCTATGGGCGCAACGCGGCGGAGCAGGGGACCTGGGACAACCAGAACCCGTCCCTGGGTGAGGCGACACCCAACAGCTTCAAGTCCGGCACCTGGATTTCCACCGAGCTGACCACCAACCTGGATTTCAAGCGCGGCTTCGATATCGGCCTGCAAAAGCCGCTGGACCTGTCCTACGGCTTTGAGCATCGACGCGACGGCTACGAAGTGAAGGCGGGGGACTGGGCTTCCTATGCCGACGGTGGTTACTGCGTTGCCCCTGGCAACTGCGCCTCTTCCGGGGCCCAGGTCACCAACGGCATCTCCCCGGACGAAGCCAGCAGTGCCTCGCGCAACAGCCTCGCCAGCTACGTCGATGTGGGCTTCAACCCGGTTCCGGATTGGTACGTGGGCACGGCACTGCGCTATGAGCATTACAACGAAGGGGTGGGCGCGACCCGCAGCGGCAAGCTGACCACGCGTTATGATTTCACCCCGCAGTTCGCCGTGCGCGCGACCGTGAGCAATGGCTTCCGTGCACCGTCCCTGGCCAACAGCCTGTTCAGTGCCCGCTCGACCACCTACGGTGTGGTGGATGGCGTCTATCAGTCGATCAATTACGGCGTGCTGCCGGTGGGCTCGGCCGCCGCCCGGGCCTTGGGTGCCGAGAACCTCAAGCCCGAGCGGTCCACCAACTTCAGTCTCGGGTTCACCCTGACACCCTCCGAGCGCCTGAGCCTGACGGCCGATGCCTATGTGATCAACCTGCGCGACCGCATCACCTTGACCAATACCTTGCTCGGCAGTGAAGTCACCCAGGTGCTGCTCAACAACGGCATCAACTCGACCTCCGGCGGCCAGTACTTCATCAATGGTGCCGACACCCGCACCAAGGGCGTGGACCTGGTCGGCAATTACAGCCAGGACCTGGCCCGGTTCGGTTCCCTGAAGTGGACCGCGGCGTTCAACTGGAACCAGACCCAGATCCTCGACTACAAAGCCTCCACCTCGATCCTCGGCACGCCCTATGAACTGATGGATCGCCAGGCGCGCAACCTGATCACCGACATCCAGCCCAAGACCAAACTCATCCTGGGGGGCGACTGGAGCATCGACCGCTTCAACCTCAATCTGGCCCTGACCCGTTATGGCGCCTACAAGGAGGTCAATGACGCCAACGACCGCTCTCTGGATCGGGTGTATGGCGCCAAATGGATTGCCGATCTGGACCTCGGCTACAACCTCACCCACGACCTGAACATCGCCATCGGGGCCAAGAACCTGTTTGACACCTACCCCAAGAAACAGGGGGTGCCCAGCAGCACCATGGTCAGCAGCTATGGCACTTACTCACCCTTCGGTTTTACCGGCGGCTACTACTACACCCGCCTGACCTACGCCTTTTAAGGCGGCCGCCGCCGACTCTGTTCGGTCCCCCTGGAAAAACACCCTGATGTGTTATTGCGTGCGAGGAATAGATCATGCCCATTGTTGCCAAACCCTTTGACCTCATCGATGAGGTGAATGCCTACCCGGTTCGCAGGAGCCGCGCACCGACTGCGATCAAGGCCTTGCGGGTGGTGCCGTCCCGTCATCCCTGGCGCTGGGCCGGATCGGTGTTCGCCGTGCTGGTGCTGTTTGCCATCGGGCACTCCCTGGCCACCAATCCACGCTGGGAGTGGGGGGTGTTTGGCCAGTGGTTCTTCTCGGCATCGGTGCTGCGTGGCCTGGCGCAGACGTTGTTGCTGACCCTGTTGAGCACTGTGTTCAGCATCCTCCTCGGCACCGCGCTGGCGTTGGCACGGTTGTCCGGTTCGCCGCTGCTGGCGGCGCTGGCCTGGGGGTATATCTGGTTTTTCCGCTCGATGCCGGCGTTGCTGGTGCTGATCATCCTGTACAACTTCGCCTATCTGTACGACCACATCGTGCTGGGTGTGCCTTTCACCGATCTGGTGTTTGCCCAGTGGTCGACGGTCGATGTGCTCAGCCAATTCACCGTGGCGGTACTGGGCTTGAGCCTGATGCAGGGCGCCTATGCGGCGGAGATCATCCGCGGCGGCCTGATCGGTGTGGACGCCGGCCAGCATGAAGCCGCCGCGGCGTTGGGATTGCCGGCGTCACGACGGATCTTCCGGATCATCCTGCCCCAGGCGCTGCGTTCGATCCTGCCTTCGGGTTTCAACGAAATCATCGGCCTGGTCAAGGGCACCTCCATCGTTTACGTGCTGGCCCTGCCGGAGCTGTTCTACACCGTGCAGGTGATCTACAACCGCACCCAGGCGGTGATCCCGTTGTTGATCGTCGCCACGGTCTGGTACCTGATCATCACCACCGTACTCACCAGTGCCCAGTACTACGTCGAGCGGCACTTTGCCCGTGGCACGGCGCGGGTCTTGCCACCGACGCCGTTGCAGCGGGTGCGCCACTGGCTCAAGGAGAAATCCCATGGCTGAGGCCGCCATCCAGGCGCCCGCCGGGCGCATCCAGATCCAGGGCGTAGGCAAGCGCTTCGGTAATCAGCAGGTGCTCAAGGACATTGACCTGAGCATCGAGCCGGGCCAGGTCACGGTGATCCTGGGGCCTTCCGGCTCCGGCAAATCAACGCTGCTGCGGACCATCAACCACCTGGAGAAAATCGACAGCGGCCACATCACCATCGACGGTGAGTACGTCGGCTATCGGCGCAAGGGCGACCTGCTCTACGAACTCAAGGAGCGGGAGGTTCTCAAGCGTCGGGTCGAGGTTGGCTTCGTGTTCCAGAACTTCAACCTGTTCCCGCATCTCACGGCCTGGGAAAACATCGCCGAAGCACCGCTGGCCCACAAACGCTGGAGCAAGGCCCAGGCCCGGGCCAAGGCCGGGGAACTGCTGGCCAGGGTTGGCCTGGCGGATAAAGCCGATGCCTATCCGCGCCAGCTTTCCGGCGGCCAGCAACAGCGGGTCGCCATCGCCCGGGCCCTGGCCCTGGATCCCAAGGTCCTGCTGTTCGATGAACCGACCTCAGCCCTCGACCCGGAACTGGTGGGTGAGGTGCTGGACGTGATCAAGGGGCTGACCCGACTGGGCGTCACCCTGGTCATCGTCACCCACGAGATTGGATTTGCCCGGGAAGTGGCGGATCACGTGGTGTTTCTCTGCGATGGCCAATTGATCGAACAAGGACCTCCAGAACAGATTTTTCGCCAGCCCCGTCATCCACGCACCGTCGCCTTCCTCGGCAAGGTGCTGTGAATTTTCCCTTGTTAAAGGAGTCACTGCCCATGTTGATAAAGACTGCCCGTGTGACCTTGCTGGCGCTTGCCGTCAGCCTCGGCCTGCCGGTACTGGCTGCTGAAAGCAGCGGTGTAGCGGCCGTGCAAAAGGTTGATCTGAGCCCCGACCGCCAGCGCATCCGCGCCCCGCGTAACGAGGCGGCCATCGCGCAAATCCCCCCGGGCTTCAAGTTCGCCCAGCCCGGCAAGTTCACCGTGGCCGTGTCGGGGGTGGCCGGGCCGCCCCTGGCGCTGCTGGCCAATGACGATAAAACCACCATCGGCAGCGAAGCCGATACCGCGCAGTTGGTGGCCGACAGCCTGGGCCTGCAATTGAACGTGGTGCAGACCAGTTGGGAGGATTGGCCCCTGGGCGTCAGTTCGGGCAAATACGACGCGGTGATCAGCAACGTGACCGTGACCGAGGCCCGTAAGAAGCGCTTCGACTTCGCGACCTATCGCCAGGATGTCCTGGGCTTCTACGTCAAGACCACCAGCAAGATCACCTCCCTCAAGGAAGCCCGGGACATCGCCGGGCTGAAGATCATCGTCGGCTCCGGCACCAATCAGGAAAAAGTCCTGCTGGCCTGGAACGAGGCCAACGAAAAAGCCGGTATTGCACCGGCGCTGTTGCAGTACTTCGATGATCAGGCCGCGGCGCAACTGGCGGTGCAGTCGGGACGCAGCGACGCCCTGTTTGGCCCCAATTCAGTGTTTGCCTATTCGGCTGCAATCACCGGCGGCATCAAGTTGGTGGGCATCGTCAACGGTGGCTGGCCACTGCGGGCCGATATCGCCGTGACCACCCGCAAGGACAACGGGCTGGTCCAACCGATCCATACCGCCCTTGAAGGGGCGATTGCCGGGGGCCAATACGAACAGGTGCTCCAGCGTTGGGGCCTGGATGTGGAGCGCATCGACAAATCACTGATCAACCCACCCGGTTTGCCGGATTGAAGTCTTCAAGGGAGTAACGAACATGGGACTGACTCGACGTGAAGCGCTTTCCAGCATCGCTGCCGTGGGGGGCGAGAAAGCGGTCAGGGATGCGCTCGCCGTATTGGGGTTGGGGCCGTCTTCGCACCGGCAGCCGCAACCCTTGAAACTGCAAAAGGATCTGGGGCAGGGCGCCCGTGTACTGGTGCTCGGCGCCGGGATTGCCGGGCTGGTGACCGCCCTGGAGCTGACCCGGGCCGGGTTCAAGGTGCAAGTGCTGGAAGCCCGTGACCGTGTGGGTGGCCGTACCTGGACCCTGCGCAACGGTGATCGGGTCGACTACAAGGATGGACGCACGCAGACCGTGGCCTTTGACCCGGGCCTGTATTTCAACGCAGGTCCCGCGCGAATCCCCAGTCAACATCGGACCTTGCTCGATTACTGCAGTGAACTGGGCGTACCACTGGAGGTATTGGTCAACAGCAGCCATGGTGCTCAGGTGCGCCCGGACCTGCAACAGCCGGCGTTCAGCGTCGGCCAGGCGGTCAACGATGCCCGTGGGCATCTGTCGGGGTTGTTGGCCACGGCGGTGCGCCGCGATGCCCTGGACGATGTGTTGAGCGCCGAGGAGCGTAGCCGCTTGCTGGCGTTCCTGCAGGTCTATGGCGATTTGTCACAGGAGCTGGCTTTCGAAGGCAGCATTCGCTCCGGTCACCTCGAATCGCCCCGGCATCCCGGGGCATTGCCCGCTCGCCCGACCCCGGTGGCCCTGGAGCGGCTGCTGCATCCGGAACTCTGGGGGGCGTTGCTGCACACCGAGTTTCCCGAGTTCTCGGCCACCATGTTCCAGCCGGTGGGCGGGATGGATCGCATTACCGATGCCTTCTACCAGCGCCTGAGCGAACAGGTGCAACTGGGTGCCCGGGTGCGCCGTATTCGTCAGCTTGCGGACGGTGTGGCGGTGACCTATCACGATCAGCACAGTGGCCGCGAACAGGTGGTGCGTGCCGACTATCTGGTCTCGACCTTGCCGCTGCCGCTGCTGGCCAGGCTGGACACCGACTTCAGCGATCCGGTGAAGGCTGCGCTGCTCAGCACCCGCAGCGACCAGGCGACCAAGGTGGCCTGGCAATCCCCGCGCTTCTGGGAAACCGATTACCGCACCTACGGCGGATTGTCCTGGATCGAACACCCGGCGCGCGTGCTGTGGTACCCCAGCAACGACCTGAACACCCGCGAGGGACTGTTGGTGGCCGGCTATGTCACTGGTCCTGGTGCCGATGCCTTCGGCAAGCAACCCTTCGATGTGCAGTACGCGACCTCCAGGGAGGCGGTTGAGCTGCTGCATCCGGGGTACTCCCGGCAACTGCGTCACCCGCTGGCGGTGTCCTGGGAGCAGATCCCCTACAGCGAAGGTCCTTGGCTGCAACGCGAACACTTTCCCGCCGAGGCCAGCGCCCTGCTGGAAGAACCCCATGGCCGGGTGTATTTCGCCGGCGACGGTCTGGTGCAAAGCGGTGTCGGCATCTGGCAGGAGTCGGCCGCCAATTCGGCGCGCCATGTGGTCGGGCAGTTGGCCGAGCGAATTATCCAGCAGCGACAGACAGCGGCCCTGGCCGCGTCATAAGCATTCATCGAAGGAGCAACAAGATGAGCAACAACATTCAACGTACCAGCGTCGGCGATTTCCCCATCTCGCAAACCGTGACCGTGCCGGCCTCCGCCAGCCTGGTGTTCGTCAGTGGCACCTTGCCGGATCTCGCTGACCCGCAAGCCCCGGCGGGTACTCCGGCGGCCTATGGCAATACCGAAGTGCAGACCGTTTCCGTGTTCAACAAGCTGCGCAGGATCCTCCAGCAACAAGATCTGGACCTGGGGGATATCGTGCAGTTGCGGGTGTTCCTGGTAGGCGCCGAGGAGACGGGCGGCAAGCTCGACTTTACCGGGCTGCAGGCCGGGTATACGCAGTTTTTCGGTACGGCCGAGCAGCCCAACAAGCCGGCGCGTACGGCCTTGCAAGTGGTGGCCCTGCCATTGCCCGGCGCCCTGGTGGAAGTCGAGGCGATAGCAGCCAGGACGGCCTGATCGCTCGTCCTGTCATCCGGTTGAAAGCGCTGATCACTGGAGCGTGATCAGCGGTCAGAGATCGTAGCGCACCGACAGCAACACGGTTCGCGGATCGTTGATCGAGTAGTAGCGGGCGCCACTGGACGGCACATACCCGACCGATTGCGGATAGGCCCGGTCCAGCAGGTTCTTCACCGACAGCGTGGTGGTCCAGTGACCGTCGCCGGTGACGTAGCTGGTGTGGGCGTTCCAGAAGGTTTGGGTCGGGATTTCCTGGATGTCGTCGTTCAGCGCGTTGGCGTAGGACTTGGTCTGGAACTGCGCGTCGGTGCCGGCCTGCAAGGTGCCGGGCAGGCCGATCGGGATGGTGTAGTTGAGACCGACGCTGGCGTTCCAGCGTGGCGAATACACCAGTTGCTTGCCGTTGGCATCGACGCCGGCGCCGCCGGCATTTTCGAAGTCGTCGTACTTGCTTTGCAGGTAGCCGAGGTTGGCGGTCAGTTGCAGGTCGCTGCTCAGCGCGGTCAGGGTTTCCAGCTCGACGCCGTAGGTGTGGGCCCGACCGACGTTGGTCCGCAGGCTCACGCCCAGCGCCGGGTCGTAGGCGTTGGTCTGCAGGTCCTTGTAGTCGTTGTAGAACAGGGCGACGTTGGCCCGCAGGCGTTGGTCGAAGAAGTCGCCTTTGAAGCCGGTTTCCCAGGTGGTGACGTCCTCCGGTGAGAAGGCCTGTTCGGCGGCGGCCAGGGTTGGTGCGCGGTTGTCGTAGCCGCCGGCCTTGAAGCCTTTGGCGACGTAGGCGTACTGATTCAGATGCGCTGTCCAGGCGTATTCGAAGCCGAGTTTCGGGCTGGTGGATTGCCAGGACTGGCTCACATTGGCGGTGAAGTTGGTGCCGGTGATCTGCCGGTTGGTATTGATGGCGTAGTTGGTGTAGTCGAAGTTCTTGTGCTCATGGGTAGATCGCAGCCCGGCGATCAACGACAGTCGGGGCGTGATCTTGTAGCTGCCCTGGCCATACAAGGCGTAGCTTTCGGTGTCGGTTGTGCTGTATTGGCCCTGGCCGATCACCTGGTTGCGCGCAATCGAGTAGGTCAGGCTGTCGCGGTCGGCTTCGAACTTTTCACGGTACAGGTACAGACCGGTGCTGAAGCTGAAATCGTCGTAGTCGCCGTTGAGCTGGAATTCCTGGGTGCCATAGTTCTGATTGTAGGTGATCAGGTTTTCCTGAATCAGCGCGGCCTGTCCCGAGTTGTCATAGTCCACGGGCTGGTTGAACGCGGAATAGGCGGTCACCGATTTGAAGTTCAAGTGGTCGTCGATCGTATAGATGGCGCGCAGTACCGAACTGCCCTGATCGAGACGGTTCTTCGGGTCGAGGCTGCTGTAGCTGGTGAATTTGTCGAAGTGGCCGTTGGCATCAAAGGGGGTGTAGCTGGTGGTGTCGCCACGGTCGAAGGTACCGGCCAGGGTCAGTTGCACATCCCACGGCGAATCGATGGGATTGAAGCGCAGCTTGCCGCGGTAGGACTGGATATCGATGTCGTTCACGTCCTTGCCGCGGGTCGGGTCGGAGACGGTGCCGTCCCGGGTCAGGCGAATCGCCGAAAAACTCCCGAACAAGGCGTTGTCCACCAGCGGGCCGCTGATCAGCAGGCGTGCGTTCTGCGCGTCGTAGTTGCCGGCGCCGAGCTCGAAGAATCCCCGGGTTTCCTGGGTCGGATCGCGGGTGATCACGCGGATCGCCCCCGCGCTGCTGTTACGGCCATAGAGCGTGCCCTGGGGGCCGCGCAGCACTTCGACGCGCTCGACGTCGTTGAAGTCGAGCATCGAGGAAATCGCCCGCGGGATATACAGGTCATCGGCGTAGACCGCGACGGCGGACTCCTGGATCGGGTCGGTCTCGCCGATGCCGCGAATGCCGTAGGTCTGCGCACTGTAGGAGATCGACTGGCGGCTCAGGCTCAGGTTCGGCACTTGCCCGGAAAGGTCGCGGACACTTTTGATCTGCTTGTCTTCAAGGGCCTTTTCGTCGAACGCGGAGATCGCCAGCGGGGTCTTTTGCAAGTCCTCGGCGTGGTGTTCGGCCGTGACCGTGACAACGGGGAGGGCACCCTCCTTGGTGTCTTCGTCGGCATGGGCCGACAATCCGAACAGGGCCAAGGATACGGCCAGCGCCAGACGGTTTGAATTGAAGGTGTTGTGCATGGTGAACCCCAGGTATGTAGAAAACAGTGTCGGTGTCGTTATGTTTTTTTGGGCAAAGCGTTGCCGGGGCCATGCTCCGAAAGCCATGGCGGCGGTGGTTCGAGTCGGTTTCAGGTTTGGCTGTGGCAGTTGACCGTGGAGTGGTGTCGGCCGGAAAAACGTGCAGTTCCGTGGGCCTCCACCTGGTCGGGGTCGGTGATGGTTGTAACAATATTTGTATAAGTCGTGGCTGTAAAAGTCCGATTAGCTATAAGTTAATTATAAAAAATAAACATTAAATATTAATTTTTGATGCGTAATTTTGATGTTGTTTTGAGGGGAGAAAAACGTAATCGCGGGCAAGCCGCGCTCCCACAAGTGCTCCTTGGCCTGTGGGAGGGTGGCTTGCCCGCGATGGCAATCGATCGGTAGTCCCTAATACCCGCGTTGTACGTTCGCCAGATTCTCCGGAGCCAAACCGTTGAGGAAACGTTCGAGATTGGCCAGGAAGCTGTCGGCAATTTCATGGCGACTGTTGCTGGAAATCGCCGAGGTATGGGGTGACAAACGAACCCGTGGATGGGAATAAAGCGGGTGCCCGTCCGGCAGCGGTTCGGGCTCGGTGACGTCCAGCGAGGCGAGGCCGATCGTTCCGCTCTCCAGGGCTTCAAGCAACGCCCCATGGTCGAGCAGGCCACCGCGGGCGATGTTGATCAGATGCAGGCCGGGCTTGGCGCCGGCGAGCACGGCACTATTGACGATATGCCGGGTTGCGCTGGTCAACGGGGCCGCCAGCACCAGGTGATCGGTGCGGGCAAACAGGTCATGGATATCCCGTGCGGCCTCGACGCCTGCAACCTCGAACGGCGTCTGGCTCTGACGCAACGCCAGCACATTGATGCCCAGGGCGTGGGCCTTGGCCGCCAGGCTGCGGCCGATGGCACCAAAGCCGAGGATTCCCAGGGTGGTCCCTTTGAGCGGTGTCAGGGCCCTGAAATTCCATTGTGAGTCATGCACCCAGATGTCCGGCAAACGCTTGGCGGCGGCGAAGATCGCGGCCAGGGCGAACTCGGCGATATTCTCGGCGGCACTGCCCCGCGAAGTGCTCACCGGCGGACCGTTGAACAACCACTGGGGGTAGAAGTCGATACCGGAAGACACCACCTGAATCCATTTCAAGCCATAGGGCCAGCCCGGCGGCGGGATGTCCGGCGCCAGGTAGCCGCGCACATTGATCGGCCGCGCCAGCAGGATACTGACCTCAGGCGCCAGGTCGCTGGGCACTCCGGTGGGGACGCCGATGACGCGGGCCCCGGGGTGCGTTTGCGCAAGGCGCTGGCGGATCACCTCGTTGAAGTCTTCATCCAGTTGGCTGGCAATCACAAGCTGGCTCATGGGCGCTCCTTTTGCTGGCGCTGGGCGAAGACCGCTTTGCCGACGCCTTGCAACACGGCGTCGTTCTGCGGTGTGTGAACGCGACTGCACAGCACATCGCGGTAATGCCGTTGCAAGGGGTTGTGGCGTGACAGGCCGGGATTGCCGGAGGCCTCGATGGCCAGTTCGACGGCGCGGATGGCATTGCCGGTGACCAGGAATTTCAGTTGCGCGGCGTTACTCACGGGCGTGTGTCCCTCCGCCGCGGCATCGAGCAGGCTGCGGTTGGCGAACAGCAAGGTGTCGATATGCCCGACGGTTTCCTGGAAGCGCGGCAGGGTTGAAAGTGCCGCGCCAAGGTTGGCGGGCTTGCGTTGTTCCAGCCAGTCCACCAGCCAGTCCCGAGCCGCTTGGGCAACGGCATCGTAGACCGACGAAAGCAAAACCGACATCCACAGGAAGCCGTCGCCATCCAGCTCGACTTGCGGTGCGCTCCACGGGCTGACGCTGACGGCGTGATCCAGCGGCACCAGGACATTGTCAAAGACCACCTCGTGGCTGCAGGTGGCGCGCATGCCCAGATGGTCCCAATCCTCGATGATGCTGATGCCGGGCGTGTCCTTGTGCACCAGCCAGGCACCGACCAGCGGGTCTTCATCGGTGCTGCGGGCCCAGACGCTGAACCAGGTCAGGCCATGACTGCCGGTGGAGTAGATCTTGCGCCCGCTGATCCGCCAGCCGGTGGAAGTGCGGCGCGCGATGGTCGCCGGCAGGCCGCCGCGGGCCGGTGTGCCGAGGTCGGGTTCGACACGCAAGGCGTTGATCAGGGCTCCGTGGTTCACCGCGTCCTCGGCCACTTGCACACGCAAGGCCGGGGGCCAGGTTTTGCTGTCCTGCAAACGGGTGTGTTGCAGGTACTGCATCACCAGGATCAGGGCGGTGGAAGGTTCGCCCTTGGCGATGGCGCTGATGGCTTTGCGCGCCTGGGCCAGGTTGGCGCCGCCACCGCCCAGGGCCTTGGGCACGGTCAGGGCCACCAGGCCGTGCTCGTGCAGCAGTTTGAAATTGTCGTGGGGGAAGGCGCCGCTTTCGTCGTAAAGATGCGCGGTGGCGGCCAGCTGGCTGCTGATGCGTTCCAGCAGCGCTTCGAAATTGGCCGTTGCCACCGAGCGCAACAGCGCCGGTTGTTGAGAAGAAAGACTCATGGTCGGTGCACTCGATCAAAATAGTGTTTATATCGGCAGCAACTTGAACTGCCGATCCCACAGCGGGCTGACGTCCAACCGCTCACTCAAGACCCCGGCGTTGAAAAACAGATCAGCCACTTCCTGTTGCGAAGCGATGGCGGGTTCATTCACTTCGATCAGCTTGTAGGGCTGGCTGCGGCTGTTGTACATGTCGAGGAACACCGCTTTATCCACCCCCAGCAACTGCGCCGATTTTGCGGCCCAGGGCTCGGGGTTGTTGTTCATCCACTCCAGGGTGCGCGCCTCGCGCTGCAGGTAATCCTGGATCGCCTGTTTGCGCAGCGGGTCTTCCAGGGCGGCGGGGCGGGCAGCGATCAAGTAGTTGCCCGAGAGGTAGCCCAGGGCGGTTTTCAGCACCCGGGCGCCACTGCGAAATTTCGCCAATTGGATAAACACGCCGTAGATCACCCAGGCATCCAGCTGGCCACTCTGGAACGCGCTGAAACCATCTTGCGGGGTGAGCGCCACGGCGGTGATGTCGTTCAAGGTCAGCCCTTGTTCCTTCAGGGCCTTGATCAAAAAGTAGTGGGACGTGGTGGAGCGCACATAGCCGACCCGCTTGCCCTTCAGTTGCTCGACGGATTCCAGCTTCGAATCCTTGGGGATCAGGATCACCTGGTTGTTCACATCACCTTGAAGGACGGCGATCAGCTTGGGTTCGCGATGGCTCTGGATCGAGAAAATCGGCGGGATTTCACTCATGCCACCAATGTCCAGGCTGCCCGAGGCCAAGGCCTCGACGATCAGGTTGCCGCCGGCAAATTCGGAATAGTCGACTTTGTAGGGGGTATTGGCGGTGCCGGCATCGTCGGTGAAGTAGGAGTCCTGGCCACGGTAGGTGGCGACGGCGAGGGTCAGCTCCGAGAGTTTTGCCGTGGCCCCCAGCGCCCGTGGCACCAGGGTCGACAACCCCAGTGCGGCCAAGGCTACGGAGCTGGCGGTCAGGAAACCGCGACGATTGAGCTGTCCCTGGATGATCGTGTTCATCATGGTCAGGCCAGTGCCTCCTGTTGCGCTTCGGATTCAAGGGCGAGGCTATGGCGATTGGCCGGAACATCCAGGCCGAGGTTGTCGCGCAGGGTGACGCCGCTGTATTCGCTGCGAAACAGACCACGTTGCTGCAACACGGGCACGACCTGTTCGGTGAAGGACTGCAAGCCATCCGGCAGTAGCGAGTTGATAATGAAACCGTCGGCCGCGCCCGCTTCGAACCAGGTCTGGATCGCGTCGGCGACCTGCTCCGGGGTGCCGACGAAATCACGTTTGGGGCGCGAAAAGCGCAGCGCCACTTCCCGCAAGGTCAGGCCTTCGTTCCGGGCCAGCTGTTTGATGCGGTCAGAGCCGCCTTTCTGGCTGTTGGAGCCCAGGTCGCCCAATTCGGGGAACGGCGCGTCCAGCGGATATTGGCTGAAATCATGGTCGTTGAAGGGGCGGCCCAGGGCGACGATGGCGTCCTCGACGGTCACCAGTTCCACGGCTTGTCGATAGCGGCTTTCCACTTCGGCTTCATCGCGCCCGACAATCGGCCGGATGCCCGGCAGGATCGACAGCTGATCGGCATCGCGGCCAAAACCACGGGCGCGCTTTTTCAGGTCCTGGGCATAGACACGGGCTTCGTCGAGGCTCTCGGCGTGGACAAAAATAGCATCGGCATTCTCGGCGGCAAAGTTACGTCCGGCCTCGGAGGTGCCGGCCTGGAAAATCACCGGTTGGCCCTGGCGGGAACGGGCGATGTTCAGCGGGCCCTTGACCGAGAAAAACTCACCCTTGTGTTCCAGGGCATGCAGCTTGCCCGGGGTGAAGAATTCGCCGCTCTGCTTGTTATAGGCGAAGGCGTCGTCCTCCCAGGAGTCCCACAGGCCCTTGACCACTTCCACGTGCTCCTTGGCGATGCGATAGCGCACGGCATGGGGCGGGTGCTCGGCCTTGCCGAAGTTGTCGGCGGTGCCGCTGAGCCAGGAGGTCACTACGTTCCAGCCCGCGCGGCCGCCACTGATATGGTCCAGGGAGGCAAACTGGCGCGCCACCTGGAAGGGTTCGGTGTAGCTGACGGTCACGGTCGCCACCAGGCCGATGTGCGACGTCAGCGCCGCCAGGGCGGAAAGGATGGTCAGCGGTTCGAAGCGGTTGAGGTAATGGGGGCTGGATTTCTCATGGATATGCAGGCTGTCGGCGATGAACACGAAATCGAACTTCGCGCCTTCCGCGAGTTGTGTCTGCTGTTTGTAGAAACCGAAGTTGACGCTGGCGTTGGGTTGGGCCTGTGGATGGCGCCATTCGCCCCAGCCATGGCCGACGCCATGGACCATCGCACCGAGTTTCAGTTGGCGTTTGCTCATGTTCTCACTCCTTTTATCGGGACGGCTGTCTATCGGGAAGCCTGGGTCAGTGGGGCACGCTTGGCGTTGAAGCTCTTGTCGAAGCCTTGGGATACGTCGATATGTCGGGTGAGCAGTCCCTCTTCCTGGTAGATGTCGGCGGTGGTTTGCAGGCCGCTGATCACTGCGTCATCGATCGCCACCGGTTGCATATGGGTGGCCTTGGCCACGGCGATATGCACGGCCAGGGGCAGGCCGGTGACCTTGGCCAGGGCGGCGGCATACGCGTCGGGATGGGCATTGCTCCAGCGATAGGCCCGGTCGACCCGGGCGACGAAGTCGTCCAGTTGCTGGCGCTTGCCGGCGATGGCCTGGCTGGTGGCCGCGAGGTACAAGTGGTTGGTCAGCAGGCTGTCACCACTGACCAGGACCTTGGCCTGGCTTTGGGTGGTGGCGATGGTGGTGTAGGGATCCCAGGTCGCCCAGGCGTCGGCGCTGCCGTTGTCCAGCAGCAGGCGCGACTCGCTGGGCAGCAGGTAAATGAATTGCACGTCCTGGGTGGTCAGGCCGACGCTGCGCAGCGCCTTGATCGCCAGGAAGTGGCCGATGGAGCCGCGGGTGGTGACGATGCGCTTGCCCTTGAGGTCGGCGGCAGTGGTCAGCGGCGAATCCTTCGGCGCGAGTATGGCCGTGGTGTAGCGCCCCTCGGCGTGGATGATGCTCACCACCTTCAGCGGCGCGCCGGCACCGAGGGCGAAGACATAGGGCGCATCCCCCAAGGCGCCGATATCCACGGCCCCGGCATTCAGCGCTTCACCCAGTGGGGCTGCGGCGGGGAACTCGGAAAACTGGATCTCGTAGGGCACGTCGGCAAGTTCGCCGGAGACCTCCAGCAGCACTTTGATCGTCGACTTTTGATTGGCCACCAACAGCGGTTGCAGGTCGGCGGCGTGGCTGGCCGCGCCGAACGTGAGGGCGCTGGCGAGCAGCAGGTGTTTGAACGGTTGGGTAAAGCGCATGACAGCGTGCTCCAGGCGAAGCTTGATGTTTCGTGTCACCTCCGCCTGGAGAAAGGGGTCGGGCTGAATTCAATGTGTGGCAGATCAAACGGCGCTGCCCGGCATGCGGTGCAGAAGCCTGGAGGGCTCAGATCACGAAAAAGCCATGGGTGCCGTCGCGGGCCAGTTGTTCCACCAGGCCGAATTCCCAGTCCAGGTAGGCCTGCATGGCTTCCCGTGGGTTGTCGGTGCCTTCGTAGGGGCGGCGATAGCGGTCGATGCGCGGTGAGGCGAGGTGGCTCTCGCCTTCCTCCAAGGGCAGTTGTGCGGCAATCCAACTGGCGGTGCCGTCCTGTAGCAGGAACACCTGCTTGCCGGTCAGTGCTTCGACTTCGGCCACCGCCAGGCGCGCCAGCTGGCTGCTGCCGCAGGTCAGCACATAGCGTTGCGTCGCCGGCACCTTGGCCAGGGCTTGCGGCAATTGCCCGCGCAGCGCCCACCAGGCACCGGGAATATGGCGTTTGACGTAGTTGGCGCTGCTGGTGAAGTCCAGTACGGCGGTGTCGCCGTGGGTCAGCCATTCGGCCAGGGTCTGCGGGCTGATGACTTCGGCCTGCCGAGGCGCCGGGACCGGTGCCTGCCACGGGCCGTGCTCGCTGAAATGCGCCGGTTGCAGGTCGTCCAGCACATGCACTTCCCAACCTAGCTGGGCAAGCCAGGAAGCGGACATATTGGCCCGTACACCGTCGTCATCGGCCAGCACCAGGCGCGCGCCGCGTACGCTGGCGACATGATCGGTTTCCTGCACCAGCTGGCCGCCCGGTGTCGAGCGGGCGCCCGGCAGGTGACCTGCTTCGTATTCTTCCGGGGTGCGTACGTCGAACAGGTAGGTGGTGCGCGCCGCTTGCTGCTGCCAGCCTTGCAGGTCGGCCAGGGTGGCGCGGCCCACGCGGGCTTTGTCGGCAACACTGCGAGCCTTCTGGGCGGCGATCTGGCGATGTTCTTCCGAAGTGGAGGCGAAGCGTCGCGACTGACCGTGTTGCAGCGTCTGGCCGGCCAGGGTCCAGCCGATGGTGCCGTTGCGCAGGGCGAATACCCGATTGGCAACACCGGCATTGATCAGCGACTGGGTGCCGATGATGCTGCGGGTGCGCCCGGCGCAGTTGACGATTATATGGGTGGACGGATCTGGCGCCAGCTCGCGGGCGCGTAGCACCAGTTCGGCGCCGGGGACGCTGATGCCGGTGGGAATACTCATGGTCTGGTACTCATCGAAGCGCCGGGCGTCGAGCACCACCACATCGGCCTCGCTGTCGAGCAGCGCCTGGACCTCTTCCGCCGCCAGGGACGGGGTGTGGCGCCGACTTTCCACCAGCTCGCCGAAGGCCTTGCTCGGCACGTTGACGTCGATAAACAGCTCGCCACCGGCGCGGCGCCAACCGTCAAGACCGCCCGCCAACAGGCTGACCCGGGTATAGCCGAGCGCCTGCAAACGCTCGGCGGCGATGTTCGCCAGGCCTTCGCCGTTGTCGTAGACCGTCACCTCGGTATCACGGCGGGGGATGCGCGAGTAAACCTCCAGCTCCAGTTTGGACAGCGGGATATTGGCGGCGAACAGCGGGTGGGATTCGGCGAAAGGCGCTTCTTCGCGCACATCGACGAGGGCGACTTCTTCATGGTCCAAGAGTGCCTGGCGAATCTGGGCGAAGGTGCGGTTCGATACAGTACTCATTGGGCAGGGCTCTCTTTGGACAAATCCCAGATGTTCGGGAGAAAGGCGTTGGAATAACCGGAGATAAACAGTTTCTCGCTGCCGTCGGGCTGATACACCGCGCGGCGCACGGCACCGATATTGGCGCCGTAGACATGAATGCTGATGGACACCCGGTCAGCAAAGGCATTGCTGACTTGGTGGATGTCACCGATCTTCGGCGAGACCGCCTCGACCTGGCCCGGCTCCAGCTGGATCCGCTTGCCCGCGGCGATCAAGGCGCCGTCGGTGCCGCGCTCGAACCCTTGGGAATACTCGGAACCGCGCAGCATGCCGATCAGCCCCCACACCCGATGATCATGAATCGGCGTGCTTTGCCCCGGCCCCCACACGAAGCTGACGATGCTGAAACGCTGGCGCGAATCGGCATGCAGCAGAAATTGCTGATAGCGCTCGGGGTCGGGCTGGGCAAACTCGTCCGGCAGCCAGTCATCATGGCTGACCAGTTGCGCCAACAGCTTGCCGCCGCGGTGCAGCAGATCGCCTTCGCGAGGGTTGCCGTCGATCAATTCCGCCAGGGCGCCTATGAATGCTCTGAGTCTCTCCGGGTGTCGGGCCTGGGTCATGGCAGTTCCATCGTGGGTGATTCGTTGTAGTGGGGTTATCTAAGCATAATGTTTATGTTTAATATGCTATTTTTTAATGATTAGGTTATAGCTGAAAGTAATTTAGAACCGGTTTGAATAGCGTTAGGCGTTATCGATAGGTGAGCGGGCTATCCAGGCGCCGTTTATCTCACTATGCTTTTCACACATCTTAATGACTGTTCTCTATGTGCGGCCCAAATGAAAATTGACGATATCGATGCCTTTGTCGAAGTGATTCGTTGCCAGTCCATCAGCCATGCCGCCGAGTCGTTGCAACTGACCCAGCCGGCGATCACCCGCCGCGTGCAGAACTTCGAGCAGGCGCTGGGAGTGGAGTTGTTCGACCGTAACACCAAGCCGCTCAAGCCTACCTTGATCGGAACCCGGGTTTATGAACAGTGCCGTCTGATCCTGCGGGAGATGGATGCGCTGCGCGAGTTGGTGGCCACCGATGCACCCCCCACCGGGCTGTTGCGCCTGGGCGTGCCGCAAACCATCGGCGATGTGGTGCTGCTCGACGCTCTCAAGCACCTGCGCACCGAATACCCCGACCTGCGCGCCCAGGTGGCCACGGGCTGGGGTAGCCAGTTGGTCGGCAAGATCGAGCGCGGTGAGCTGGACGCGGCGGCGGCGCTGTTTCCGGCGGGCAAGATCTTCCCGGACAATATCGTCGGCGAATCCATCGGCAAGATGGAACTGGTGGTGGTGTGCGCCAAGGCCCAGCTACCCAAGCGCCCGTGCAAGCTGGCGGATGTCTACCAGAGCGGCTGGATTCTCAACCCCGATGGCTGCGGCTTCCGGGCCGGGCTGCAACGCACCCTGTCGGATCAGGGCCTGGCCTTGCGGGTCAACCTGGAAACCTTTGGTACCGAGTTGCAGTTGGGGCTGGTGGCTGACGGCCTGGGGCTGGGCCTGGTGCCGCGGCCGTTGCTGGAGCGCAGCGTCCATCGCGAGCAACTGGCGGTCATGCCCCTCAAGGATTTCAAGCCGGTGATGGACCTGTGGCTGATCTACCCGCACTTCCTCGGCAACCTGCAAGGGCCGGTGGATGCCTTTGGCAAGCTGGTGGCGGCGTCGTTGCACAAGGTCAGAAACGCCGCATGATTCTGCGGCGTGATATGAAAAAAAATAATAATTAGCTTAGATTAAAATGTGCTTTTTATTATTTTTTCCCATCCCATAGGCTTGCCTGGAAGTCCTTAAGGCCATCCAGGAAGTTTTGCCATGAGCAACGTCAGTCCGTTATCCAGCGTTTCGAACAATGTCCGACTGCGGGTCACTCCTGAAGAGTGGGAGGTCCGCGTCAAGCTGGCCGCTGCCTATCGGTTGGCGGCCTTGTACAAGTGGACCGATCACATCTACACCCATTTCTCCGCCCGGGTGCCGGGGCCCGAGGAACATTTCCTGATCAATGCCTTCGGCTTGCTGTTCGATGAAATCAGCGCCTCCAACCTGGTCAAGGTGGACATCGATGGCACCCTCGTCGACGACCCGACCGGGTTGGGCATCAACTACGCCGGTTATGTGATCCACAGCGCCATCCATGCTGCCCGTCCTGACCTGCAAGCGGTGCTGCACACCCATACCCGGGACGGTATTGCGGTGTCGGCGCAGAAGGATGGGTTGTTGCCGATTTCCCAACACTCCATTGGTTTTTCCGGGCGGGTGGCTTACCACGGGTATGAGGGCGTGGCCCTGGACCTGGATGAGCGCGAGCGGCTGGTGGCTGACCTGGGGGACAAGAGTGTGATGATCCTGCGCAACCATGGCTTGTTGACGGCCGGGATCAGCGTCGAGCATGCATTCCAGCAACTGCAGGGGTTGGAGCGGGCGTGCAATATCCAGATCGCGGCACAGGCGGGGGGCAATGCCGAGTTGATCTTTCCGCCGGCCGAGGTGGTGGCCAAGGTTGAGAAGCAGGCCGAGGTGTTCAAGAGTGGGGATGGACCTGGAGTGGCGCGGCATTGGAATGCGTTGATTCGACAGTTGGAACGTACCGATACCGACTACAAGAATTAAGGCGGGCCTGACAAGTCACGGCCGAGTTGAAGTCCACCTCTCTCCCGAGAGGGAGAGGTGGCTTTTGCCGGGAGTTCGACCCAAGTACAAAAGGCCGAACCCAGCGCTTGCAAAAAGCCGCTCTAGGCGACCTTTTCAGCTGCTTGCCGCTCGCGTTCCGCCACCAACTGGCGGGTCAGGGGGATCAGGCGCTTGCCATAGTCGATGGCGTCATTGAGGGGATCGAAACCGCGAATCAGGAAGGTGGTAATGCCCAAGTCGTAATAGTCGAGCAGGGCCTCCGCCACTTGTTCAGCCGTGCCCACCAGTGACGTCGAATTGCCCTGCGCCCCCAGCAGCCCGGCGATCCCGGTCCACAAGCGTTTATCCAACCTCGAACCCTGGGCCGCAGCCGCCAGCAGGCGACGAGACCCTTCGTTCGGTGGTTCGCGCCTTACAAAACCGTTCTGCTCGGCGAGGGCGGTAGCCTGTTGCAGGATTTGCTCCGCACGTTCCCACGCCAGCTCCTCGGTTTCGGCCAGGATCGGTCGCAACGACAGGCTGAAGCGAATCGTCCGCCCATGTTTGGCGGCTTCAGCGCGTACCCGGGTCACCACTTCCCGCACTTGCTCGTAGGTTTCACCCCACAGCGCATACACGTCCGCATGCTTGCCGGCCACGGCGATCGCCGCCGCTGAAGATCCGCCAAAATACAGCGGGATATGCGGCTGTTGCGGCGACTTCACCGTCGAATACGCGCCCTCGACCTGGTAATAGGTGCCTTCATGGGCAAAGGGCTTGTCACTGGTCCATTCCTGGCGCACCACGCTCAGGTACTCATCCGTGCGGGTATAGCGTTCGTCCTTGTCGATATGGCTGCCGTCGGCCCGCAGCTCGCGATCGTCGCCGCCGGTGATGATATGCACGGCGGTGCGCCCGCCGTTGAACACGTCCAGGGTGGCGAACTGTCGAGCGGCCAGGGTCGGCTGGGCAAAACCGGGCCGATGGGCAATCAGGAACTGCAGTTTTTTGGTCACGCTGGCGGCGTGGGAGGCGATAAGCGTGCTGTCCGGACTGTTGGAGTGGAAGGCGACCAGGGCACGGTCGAAGCCGGCGGCCTCGTGGGCGCGAGCGACGGTTTCCACATAGTCGGGTTGCAGGGTCGGACCACTGCGGGGATGGATCTCGGACGCGTGATGGCCGCCGATATAGCCGATAAATTCAATGCTCATGGTCAGTTCCTTATGTGGGTGGGCGCTCTGTAGGGGTCGAAAGTAGGGGGCGGGGACTGGGCTGTAAAATGCCGTTTTGTTCTAAGTTAATTATTAATTTGTAGAATCTTGATTAATGCTATTTATCAGTAATATGCATTTTATATCGGCAAGGAGAGCGTGAGCGGCGAGGGCCGGGGCCTGGAAGCTTTATTATGCAAATAATTTATTTTCTGGAATTGCTGTCTGATTTTTAATCATATTAGGTTATTCCCAAAAAGAATTTCACTGAGGTTTTTTATGCGACTAGCATGAAACCGAAGCGGCGCTCCCGGCCGTGTTCTTTGTGAGGAAGGAAGCCTGATGACTGAAAAGTCCCTGAATGCCAGCTCGTTTTCCGTCGACAAGGTGGCTCGCTTGCAGGGCGAGCCTGAAGGCGTCTCACGGCTGATTCCCGTTTGGCTGCGCAACTGGCGCACCCCTGAAGTGCTGTTGCGCCTGGTCAGCCCGATCGTGTTGCTGCTGGCGTGGGAGCTGGCCTCCGAGCTGGGGCTGATCCCGCAACGGGTCATCGCCGCGCCGTCGCAGATCGGCGGTACCTTGTGGGCGATGATCGTTTCCGGCGAATTGGGCAAGCACCTGTTGGTCTCCCTGCAACGGGCGCTGCTGGGGCTGAGCATTGGCGTCAGCATTGGCGTGGTGGCGGCGCTGGTCACCGGCCTGTCCAAGCGCGGCGAGGTGATCCTCGATTCGCCGATGCAGATGCTGCGCACCATTCCTTCCCTGGCCCTGGTGCCGTTGTTCATTCTCTGGTTCGGCATTGGCGAGTTCACCAAGATCGCGCTGATCGTCACCGGCACCATCTTCCCGGTCTACCTCAACCTGTTCGCCGGTATCCGCAACATCGACCCCAAATTGATCGAGGCCGCCAACACCCTGGGGCTCAACCGTCGCGAATTGATCTGGCATGTGATCCTGCCGGGCTCGTTGCCTTCTTTTTTTGTCGGCCTGCGCTATTCCCTGGGGATTTCCTGGCTGGCCCTGGTGTTCGTCGAGCAAATCAACACCACCGCCGGTATCGGTTTCCTGGCCAGCGATGCGCGGGATTTCATGCGCACCGACGTGATTGTGATTTGCCTGTTGATCTACAGCGTCCTCGGCCTGCTGATCGACGGCCTGATCCGCACCCTGGAACGTTTCGCCCTGGCCTGGCGCCCATCTTTCGTGAGGAACTGACATGTCGAATATCGAATCTTTAGCGCCGCCGGTACAGTTGCGTAACGTGGTGCGCCAGTTCGGTCAGCAACGGGTCATCGACGGCCTGGACCTGGACATTGCTCCCGGCGAGTTTGTCGCCCTGCTGGGCGCCAGCGGTTCCGGCAAAACCACTTTGCTGCGCAGCCTGGCCGGGCTGGACAGCATCGACAGCGGCCAGTTGCGCGTGCCCAAGGCCCGGGCGGCGGTGTTTCAGGAGCCGCGGCTGATGCCCTGGAAGCGCGCCTGGAAAAACGTGATCCTCGGACTGCGTGTTCCTGATGCCAAGGAGCGCGCGGTGCAGGCGTTGACGGAGGTGGGGTTGGCCCATCGGCTGGATGCCTACCCGGCGACACTCTCCGGTGGGGAGGCCCAGCGCGTGGCGTTGGCCCGTGGTCTGGTGCGCGAACCCAAGCTGTTGCTGCTGGACGAACCTTTCGCCGCGCTGGACGCCTTGACCCGGATCAAGATGCATCGGTTGATTATCGAACTGTGGCGCAAGCATACGCCGGCCGTGCTGCTGGTCACCCACGACGTTGACGAAGCGATTCTGCTGGCCGACCGCGTGATCGTCCTGGCCCATGGCAAGATCGCCGAGCAGTTGACCATCGATCTGCCTCGGGCGCGGGACACGGGCCAGGACGGCTTCCAGGCGATCCGGGCACGCTTGCTGAGTCTGCTGGGGGTTGAAGTGGACGTCCCGGCGGCAGTGGCGCCAGCGGTTGCCAGCGGCGTACGGCGATTTGCCCATGGTTGAGTTGAGGGTGTTGATGTGGTTGGCGGCCGCGTTGTTGCTGGGAGGGTGTGATAAAGCTGCCGAGGCCCCGAAAACCGATTCTGATTTATCCGGCGTGACCTTGATCCTGGGCGATCAGGCCAAGGGTTTGCGCACAGTGGTAGAAGCGGCCAACGCCCTGGAAGGCATCCACTACAAGGTTGAATGGGCCAACTTCCAGGGCGCCGCGCCGCTGTTCGAAGCCTTGCGCGCCGGCGCGGTGGACCTGGGCCCGGCCGGTGATACGCCGGTACTGGCCGCGGCCACGGGTGGCGCGCCATTGCGTATCGTCGCCGTACGCCGCAGCCAATCCCGGGGCATTGCGATCCTGGTGCCGCCCGATTCGCCGATTCACAGCGTCGCGGACCTGAAAGGCCATAACGTGGTGGTGTCGTCCGCCCGCGGCAGCATTTCCCAGTACCTGCTGATTCGTGCCCTGGCCAATGCCGGGGTGGATGAAAAAGACGTCAAGGTCGGTTTTGTCCTGCCCACCGATGCGCTGCCAGCCTTCAATGCCGGAAAGATCGAAGCCTGGGCCACCTTCGGCGTGTATCAGGCATTTGCCGAGCAGAAGGGCGCCAGGGTGTTGATCAGCGGGGAGGGGATCAATACCGGGCTGACCTTTATCACGGCGTCCGATGAAGTGCTTGGCGACCCGCTCAAGCGCAAGGCGTTGAGCGATGTGTTGCAGCGTTTCGCCAAGGCCTTTGAATGGGCGCAGAAGAACCCGGAGGCCTACGCGCAAGTGTTTGCCAAGGTCAACGATATTCCTCTTGAGGTTTCACAGTTGCTGCGCAGTTGGGGCGATGAGTCTTTGTTGCCGGTGGAGGCACGGGATCTGCAGGCGTTGCAGCAGGTGGATGATCTGTTCGTCGAGAAGAAGATCTTCCCCCATCGCGTCGACGTGGAAAAATTCACCGACGCGCAGGTGTTTTCGAGCGAGTCGGTGGCCCTGAGTCCCGCAATATCCGCATCGGTGAATCCCAACTGACCGGCCTGACTTTATGATGCCCGGGCTGCATCGATCTAGGGCGCCGGATCACGCTGGGCACTTTGTTGCCCCGGGTTTGTCACGGCCTTGGGTGTGCGCATCAGCAGGGGGCCGAACGTTGCCAGCAGGCCGAGCAGGATCAGCGGGAGAAACATCAGTTTGTTCAGGCTGAACTGACTGACGATCACGGTGATCACGGCGGGGCCCACCAGCATGCCGGAAAAGCCGATGCAGTTGACGATGCCGATATTGCGCCCGGCATGCACTGGATCCCGGCGCCCTGCGGCGGAAATCATCAGCGGGGCGATGCAGGAGAGGCCGAGGCCGAATAGCGCGAAGCCGAGGATGCCCGTCAGCGCAGTGCCGCCGACCAGGGTGACGGTCATGCCGAAGACGCACAATGCGCCGCATCCGAACACCACTCGTGAATTACCAAAAGCGGCCGCCAGGCGGTCACCGAACAGACGCCCGACAAAGGCCGCACCGACGAAGATCGAGACCGCCATGCCCGCCGTGGAGGTGCTGGTGGAGAACTCGCGGCGAATGTATTCCTGGCCCCAGTCGGCAATGGCGTTCTCGCCCATCATGCTGCCCAGCAGGAGGGTGCCGAGGGCAATCATCACCAGCAGGGTTTTGGTCGAGGGCCCTTTGCCGCGTTCATCCGCGGCCCCAGTCGTGTGCCATTCGCCGGTCTGTGGGTCGGGCACATCATCCTTGCCCAGCAGCCAGCGGCTGAAGACACAGCCCAGTACCAACATGGCGATGCCCAGCACCGTGTAGGGGACTTGCACGCTGTCGGTGTAGAAGCCGGTCAGCCAACTGCAGACCATGCCCAGCAGGAAACCGCCAAGGGAATAGAACGCGTGGAAGCCGGACATGATCGAGCGTTGGTAAAACCGCTCGACTTGCACGCCATGGGCATTCAGGGCGGTATCCAGGGCGCCTCGCAGCAGCCCGAGCAGCGTGCCGAAACACAGCGCGAACCAGAAGCCGCCGACATACCCCAACGGAATGATTGAAAGCGGATAGGCCAGGGCGCCCAGGGTAATGATCGGCTTCGCGCCAAAGCTATCCAGCAGGCGGCCCACCAGCAGTGCACCGGCTGCGGAACCGACGCCGACTCCCAGGGCGATCAGGCCGAAATCGCTATCGCCCGGTTCACCGCTGAAACCCAGCTGTGCCCTGAAGACGCTCACGCCGGTGGACCAGATGTACATCATCGCGCCGATCATCATGAAGCCGAGGAAGGTCGCGATACGCGCCTTGCGAATGCGCGGCGGGATCGGTGTTTTCTGAAGAGTCTTCGTCACGCTGCATGGTCCCTTTTATTTTTGTCGGGTGGTTATGCAATTGGATATTCATCGCTTGGGTTATACGAATAACTGGCGAAAAGTAAAACTTGAGGATGAAGGTGTCAACGATTTTAGATAACCACTATCCAATGCCGCACCGGGTGAGTGGCCTAATGTGAATTTTTGAGTTATACGTATAACTCATTCCGTCCGAGCAAAGGAGTTTGCGTGTCGTCTCAAGAATGGGTTGTGCCGTGCTCCACGCCGCACATGTCGGCCTACCGGTTGACGTTTCTGATGTCGGGCCTGTGCATGGGCACCTGGGCCCCGTTGGTGCCCTATGCGCGAAGTCGCGCAGGGATCGATGACGGGGCGCTGGGCCTGTTGCTGCTTTGCCTGGGCCTCGGTTCGCTGGTGATGATGCCGCTCGCCGGCATCCTGAACGCGAGGAAAGGTTGCCGCTTTACCATGCACGTCGGTATCGCCCTGGTGCTACTGACCTTGCCGATCCTGGCCACGACCGATTCCTTCGCCGGCTTGATGTTCGCCCTGACCGTGTTCGGCGCCGGGTGCGGCTCGGTCGACGTGACGATGAATGTTCAGGGGGTGATGGTTGAGCGGGCTACGGGACGCTCGCTCATGTCCGGCTTTCATGGCCTGTTCAGCCTGGGCACGATTGTCAGTGCGGCGGGGATCACCGCGTTGCTCTGGCTCGGCGCCACGCCGTTGCAGGCCAGCGCGGCGGTAATGGCGGCACTGGCGGCCTTTGTCCTGACCTACGGGCGGCAAATGCTCGGGCGCAGTGGTGACGAAGGCAGTCCGGCCTTTGTCAGGCCCACGGGAAAAGTCCTGGTGCTGGGGGTGTTGTGCCTGTTCGCCTTTATGGCCGAAGGCGCCATTCTTGACTGGAGCGCGGTGTTTCTGACCCAGGTACGCGGCGTCGAGCATTCCATCGGCGGCCTGGGCTACGCGGCCTTCGCGGTGATGATGGCGTTGGGACGCCTGAGTGGTGACCGGATCCTGCTCAGGCTCGGCTCCCGGGTGGTACTGATCGGTGGCGGCCTGATTGTGATCCTGGGGTTTCTGGTGGTCGTGCTGGCGCCGAACTGGCTGGTGAACCTGGTGGGATTTGCGGTGATCGGCATCGGCCTGGCGAACATTGCCCCGGTCTACCTGTCACTGGCGGGCACGCAAAAGAGCATGCCGGGAGAGTTGGCGATTGCCGCGGCCACCAGCCTCGGCTACCTCGGTATCCTCATGGGGCCGGCCGTTATCGGGCCGTTTGCCCAAGCGACCAGCTTGTCCTGGGCGCTACTGGCAGTGGCCTCGCTGATGCTCGCGATCATGGGCAGCGCCACGCGATTGGTTCCGAAGGTTTCCCCGCAGCGGTTACACTGAGTGCAGTTTTTTCACGGGCCTCGTCCGAGGTATTCAAAGAGATTGGGAAGCAAGCGATGGCAGCCGTTTCAATGAAAGACGTAGCACTGGCGGCGGGCGTGTCCCAGCCTGCGGTGTCTTACGCCTACAATCGCCCCTCCAAACTGTCTTCGGCCCAGCGCGAGCATATCCTTGAGGTGGCCGCTGCCTTGGGCTATCCGGGCCCCAACGTCCTGGGACGGAGCCTGCGCTCCGGCAAGATCGGGGCCATCGGGCTGATGATGATGGACAAGTTGTCCCTGGCCTTTGCCGACCCCTGCACCATTGCCTTGTTGCGTGGCATCAGCGAAGTGGGCGAGCTGGAAAACGTCGCGCTGACGTTGTTCCCCCTCAATAACAACCGCCTGGTCGGACGTGCCCAGGCCGCCAGCCACGGCAGCCTGGCCTTGCGCGGGCTGGTGGACGGCTTGATTATTTCGACCCTGCCCGATGATCACCCGGCGGTGTTGGCCGTGGTGAAACAGAACATTCCCTTTGTGGTGATCGACTCGCCGCTGGTGGAGAACTCGTTTTTTGTCGGGATCGACGATCGCGCCGCGGCCCGCGCGCAGATGCAGCACATGCTGGACCTGGGCCATCGCAAGATCGGCGTGATCATCGATCGCCTCAACCCTGACGGTTATCGCGGCCCCATCGATCAGCAACGCTTCAAAAGCGCCAGTGAGCGCATTGTTCGCGAGCGTCTCACCGGTTATGTGGAAGCCGCCAATGCGGCCGGCCTGGCCTTCGAGGACCTGAGTGTCATTGAGGCCGGCGGGCTGGATTCGACGTCGGGGCAGACGGCGGCGTTCACGCTGCTGACGTCCAATGAGGTCACAGCGGTCGTGGCCTGTTCGGATGTCATGGCGATCGCCTGCATGAAAACCGCCCATGCGCTCAATCGCAAAGTCCCGGAGACGCTTTCGGTGATCGGCTTCGACGACATTCCCGAAGCGGTGCAGCTTGGCTTGACCACCATCGCCCAGCCCATGGTGGAGAAGGGCGTCTACGCCGCGCGGCTGTTGACCGAGCAACTGAACGCGCCGGCCGACACTCCGCTGGAACCCCAGCAGAAAATTTTCGCCACCAAACTGGTGGTGCGTACCTCGACCCTCAAGGTACAGCCCTCCGACGCGTAAGCCCCTCAAAGGCGGCGGTGTGAACCTCACACCGCCGCCTTTTTTATTGGGCAGTCCTGAAGTGCGCCGCGACCCTCAGCGCATTGGCGGCGATGGTCAGCGCCGGGTTGACCGCGGCCGACGACGGGAAGAACGAGCTGTCCACCACCCAGACGTTATCCAGGTCATGCAGCTTGCAGTTCAGGTCCAGCACGCTGCTAGTCGGGTCCTTGCCCATCACGGCGGTGCCACACTGGTGGGAGTTGGTGGCGATGCCCATGCGCGCCTTCAGGATCAGCGGATAGCCGGCCTTGCGCAGTACATCGCTGGTCTTGCTCACCAGGCCTTCATGGGCCGTGAGGTTGTTAGGCGTCCAGTGGACCTTGATCGCGCCGCGTTGCTTGTCATAGGTGACGCGGTTGTCCTGGGTCGGCAGGTCCTCGGAGGTCAGGTACAGGTCGACGCTGTGGTCGGTGATGTAGCGCGAGGCAAACCTGGGCAACCAGGGGCGCATGGCGCTGATCATCGGCTCGCGGATTTTACCGAGCATCTGCACGTTACCCAGGGGGAACGCATTGTGCGGGCCGGCGCTGTACCAGTCGTTGACGGCCAGGGTCTTCTGGAAGGTGACCTGGTTCTTGCGTCGAGGGTCCACGGCCAGCATGAAGGTGCTGTTGTGCACCATGTAGTTGCGGCCCAGTTGCCCCGAGCTGTTGCCCAGGCCTTCCGGGTGCTGGGGGTTGGCCGACTTGAACAGCAACGCGGCACTGTTCACCGCACCGCAGGCCAGTACGAAGCGTTTGGCGCGCAGCGTCACGTCGCGCCCGTCGAGTTGGCCGTGGGCCTCGCTGACGCTGCGGCCATCGGCGGCGGTACTCAGGCGTTTTATGGTGGTACGGGTCAACAGCCGGACGTTGCCGGCGCGCATGGCCGGCCTCAACGCCGAGACTTCGGCGTCGGCCTTGGCATCGACCAGGCAGGGGTAGCCGTCGCAGGTTGAACACAACACGCAGTCACCGCCGTCGCCATAGTCCACCGCCGCCGGCATCACGAACGGGGTGAGCCCGGACAGCCGCAGACGTTGCGCCAGGGGAACCAGGGCCGCGTCATGGGCGAGGGCCGGTTGCGGATAGGGACCGGAGCGCCAGGGTTCGCTGGGGTCGATGCCGGCCTGGCCATGGACCCGATAGAGTTTCTCCGCTTCGGCGTACCAGGGTTCGAACTCGGCATAACTGATGGGCCATGCCGGCGACAGGCCTTCGGCATGCTGGATTTCGCCGAAGTCCGCCTCGCGAAACCGGGGGAGCATGGCGCCGTAGAATTTGGTGTTGCCGCCGACGTAATAAAACACCCCGGGGGAAAACGCCTGGTTGGCCTGGTCCAGCCAGGATTCGGCGTTGCGGTAACGGCCTTGGCCGAACACCGCTTCGGCGCTCCAGTTCTGGATCTCGCGGGGCAGGAAATCACCGCGTTCGACGATCACGATATCCAGCCCGCTATCGCGCAAGGCATGGGCGAAGGTCGAACCGCCCATGCCCGAGCCGATAATCACCACATCACAGTTGATAGTGCCATCTGCATCGGGCGTCACCACGTCGAGGGTGCGAGGCACCCTCGGTTGTGGCTTCAGCTCTGCATGATGCGAAATCAATGCATCACTCATATTGAGCTGCTCCAGCGCTTACAGGTGTTGTTCGGAGTTACGGATTTGCCAGTATTCATCCTGGCGTTCGTCGGTGATGTATTCCGGAATCGGGAAGTCCCACCAGCCGGGTACCCACGGGCCCGCGGCGTCGCGGTCGGTGGGTACTTCAATCAGCACCGGCACGTTCAGGTCCAGGGCTTCCTGGAGGATCGGCTCCAGGTCTTCCGGGCGCTCGACGCGATAGGATTTCAGGCCGAAGGCTTCGCCGACCGCCTTGAAGTCCGGGCTGTAGGGCGTGCCGTCCGGGTGGTTGAACTCGGTACCGATATGGCGGCTGGTCTGTTTGCGCTGGCCGCCACGAATCGACATGTAGCCGGCGTTGTTCTGGATCAGGAACACCACGGGAATGTTGTTGGTCACGCAGATGGCAATTTCCTGGGAGGTCATCAGGAAGTCGCCATCCCCGAGGATGCATACCACCGGTTGGTTCGGCGCGGCCAGCTTGGCGCCGATCGCCGCGGGCACGGCCCAGCCCATGGACGAGAAACCGCCGGAGGTCAGGTGCGTGCGCGGGGTATACACCGGGAAGGTCTGCTTGACCGCGCCCTGGGTGTTGCCGGAGCCGACGACCACGATGGTGTCGCGCGGGAAGATCTTGCGCAGTGCACCCAGCGGGCGTTGCGAGGTAAACGGGAAGCGGTCGGAGTCACGACGGCCCGCGAGCTTGGTTTCCCATTCGTCCTGATAGCCGCGCAGGTCGTTCAGGTACTCTTCGCGATCAACCGTCTGGCCTTTCAAGCTTTCGACGATAGCCGCCAGTGCGTGTTTCGCGTCGGCACAAATGCCCACGGTCACCGGGTAGTTCTTGCCGATCTCGTGGGGATCGATGTCGATATGGATCAACTTCGAAGGCGGAATGGCAAAGGTCACGCCCTTGGCATAGCTGGACGACGACCAGTCGGTGAAGCGGCAACCCACGGCGATGATCACATCGGCGGTGGAGGCGACCTTGTTGCCGCACAGGGTGCCGGTCTGGCCGACGCTGCCGGCGAACAACGGGTGATCCTCCGGGAAACCGCTCTTGCCGTTCCAGGTGGTCACCACCGGGATCTTCCAGGCTTCGGCGAGGGCAAATATTTCCGCGCTGGCCTCACCGGTAATCACCCCGCCGCCGATGACCAGCACCGGGCGTTTGGAGGCTTTCAGTTCTTCCACCGCCCGCGCCGTGGCGGCAGGGTCCGGGAAACTTTTGCCGATAGGGGTGCGTTCTTCCAGGGCATGCAGGGTCACTTCAGCCGCTTCGGCCTGTACATCCATCGGGATTTCCAGGTGCACCGGACCAGGCCGCCCGGTGACCATCGCACTCCAGGCGCGGTGCATCATGAACGGCAGCTCTTCGACGCGGGTGGCGACCCAATGGCGCTTGGTGACGGCTTCGGCGATTTTCGGGAAATCGTTGTCGGTGTAGCGTTCCAGCTCCTGCAACAAACCGTGGCCGCGCATGTGGGTGGGTGGCCCGCCGGTGATCAGCATCAGGCTGGTGGAGTCGGTGAAGGCGGTGGCCATGCCAATCACGGTATTGGCCGCGCCGGCACCGATGGACGTGACGGCCGCCATCGGCTTGCCGCTTACCCGGTAGTAGCCATCGGCGAGGTGCACCGCGCTCTGCTCGTGGAAGACCTGGATGAACTTGAGTTTCGAGTCTTCCTCGAGGAAGGCGTCGGTGAGCGTCCATATGCCATGGCCAGGGATACCGGCGACGTACTCGACGCCATAGTTTTTCAGGGTTTGCGCCACGATCTGGCTGCCGGTCAATTTAGTCATGACAGGACTCCTTGGTTGGATGAAGCGGGGGTGGTTGCGTCGGTGTGTTCGGTGCTTGCCGCGCGCCCGCGGGTCGCCCAGTTCAGGCCCTGTTTGGTCAGGCGGCGGATATTCGGGTCGGCCAGGTTGCTGGTGTCGTGCCCGATGGAGTGATAGAACACCCGCCCCAGGCCCCACTGGCGCACCCAGGCCACCGGGCTGCGATGGCCCTCGAGCCAGGGGAACGGGTTGCCGTCGAAGGTGGTTTCGGCCAGTACCTGGATGTTCGGGTCGACCTGCATGTAGTACTGCTCGGAGCGGACTTCGAAATCCTCGACGCCCTGGGTCACCTCGTGGCTGTGATCGATCACATTGACCTGATAGGGGTGGGGGAATCCTTCGCCCATCGGATGCTCAAGAAAGGAGCCGCCCAGTACCCAGTGGTACTTGAGGCTGGCGCGAAAGGCCGCGCCAGCGCCGTGCCAGCCCACCAGGCCGGTGCCGCTTTCGATCGCTTCGAGCAGGCGGTTTTCCTGGGAAGCGGTCAGGGTCTCGGTGGTGACGGCGTTGTTCCAGCCGATCACGATCAGGTCATAACCGGTCAAGTCCCTGTCCAGTGTGAAGATGTCGGTCGACTCTTCGACATCGAAGTCCAGCTCCTGGAAAACGGTCCGCGCCCATGCCGCGATTTCGTAGGGGTAATGGCCGGGCCAGCCACCGAACAGATACAAGACTCGACTCACGGTTGGTCACCTCTTTGGGTTGGGTGTGATTATTAGGTTATACGTATAACCGCTTATTTAAACTATCACTCCGAATCCCTAAGTCAATGGGTCTGTCGTGTTTTTCGTCGATGAGTGCTTTTTGCCCCTTGGATAGGCGGTTTCAAGCCGCTTTGAGCCAGGCGGAGGGCGAATGAATCATTCGAAGGGAGTACGGGTTATCGGGTTTTAATAGTGAAAGGTTATACGAATAACATTACTGTCTCGTTAGCCTGCTTCAACATTGCGTCTGTGCTGCGTCAGGTTGCGTCATCAATGAGGAGGCTGCGAAATTGCCCGGAGCAGGGGGCTGGGAAAAGATGGTTGGCAATGCTGGGTGCATGCTGCGTGCACTCAAGAACCACCTGGAGCCCATTGATGATTCGATATCTGAAAACCAGTAAACCGGTTGAAGCCCAAGCCGAGATTGCTGCCCAAGTCCGCGCCACTGTTGAGCAAATCATTGCCGACGTCGCCAGCAACGGCGACGCCGCCGTGCGTGAATACTCGAAGAAGTTCGATCACTGGTCGCCGGTCTCCTTCCGGTTGACCGACGAGGAAATTGCCGCGTGCGTCGAGAGTCTTTCGGAGCAGGAAATCGGCGATATAAGGTTCGCCCAGGCCCAGGTTCGCCGTTTTGCCGAAGTGCAAAAAGCTTCCATGCACGATGTCGAAGTCGAAACCCTGCCGGGGGTGATCCTCGGGCACCGCAATATCCCGGTGAACTCGGTGGCTTGTTATATCCCGGGGGGGAAATACCCGTTGCTGGCCTCGGCCCATATGAGTGTGCTGACCGCCAAAGTGGCGGGGGTGAAACGTGTGATCGCCGCGGCCCCGCCGTTTGATGGCAAGCCCCATCCCGCCATCGTGACCGCCATGTACCTGGCCGGTGCCGATGAAATCTATTGCGTCGGTGGGGTGCAGGCGATTGCCGCCTTTGCCCTGGGCACCGACACCTTCAAAGCGGTGGACATGATCGTCGGCCCCGGCAACGCCTATGTCGCCGAAGCCAAGCGCCAATTGTTCGGCAAGATCGGTATCGACCTGATCGCCGGCCCCACCGAAACCCTGGTGATTGCCGATGACAGCAGCGATGTCGAAATCATCGCCGCCGATTTGCTTGGCCAGGCCGAGCATGGCATCAACTCGCCCGCGGTGTTTCTGACCAATAGCGCGGTGTTGGCTGAAACCCTGCCGGCGGAAATAGAACGTCAGTTGACCCTCCTGTCGACCGCGCCTGTGGCTTCAGTCGCCTGGCGTGACTATGGCGAGATCATCTTGTGCGACACCGTCGACGAGCTGGTGCAGGAAGCCGACCGCATTGCCTCCGAGCACGTGCAGGTGATGACCCGCGATCCGCTGTATTTCCTCGAACACATGACCAACTACGGCGCGCTGTTCCTCGGTGAGCGCACCAACGTCTCCTACGGCGACAAGGTCATCGGCACCAACCACACCTTGCCCACCACCGGTACCGCGCGTTACACCGGCGGCCTGTGGGTCGGCAAGTTCATCAAGACCTGCACCTACCAGCGGGTACTGACGGATGAAGCGTCCGTGCTGGTGGGCGAATACTGCTCGCGCTTGTGCGGCATGGAAGGCTTCGCCGGGCACAAGGAGCAGGCGGATATCCGTATTCGTCGCTACAAGAAGCCCGCTTGAGGGCAATCGCCCAGCCACTCCAGGCTCCCCACCCGGGGAGCTTTTTTTTTGCCCCATGGAACATGCGGAATAATGTAGCCCGACAAAAAAACGCTGGATCACTCCCTCATTAAAGAGGTCATGATCCAGCGTCGAGGTGGGTGTCAGGTCAGGTTCAAACCCTTGTCATTCAGGCCGGCAGCACCACGAAACTCTCGGGTTTGCAGGTAAGCGCCACATCGGTGCCTGGCGGCAGCGCGTGACTGCCGGGGGTGGGCAGTTGCTGGCATTTGAGGTCGAGGCTGCCACCGGCAACCACCACTCGGTAAATCACCCGGTTGCCGATGAATGAGGTGTCTTTGACTTTCCCGACAAAGGCGCCGTCGGCCAGCGTGGTGCCGAGCACCGGCTCAAGACCGATGGTCTCGGGGCGGATCGACACATTGACCGGCCCGGCTCCCAGGCTGGCTTTGGCGTTGTGGGCGTAGCGCCCGAACGGCAGCTGCACATAGCCGTCACGGGTATCACCCAGCCCGTAGGTGCCGTTGACGATATTGGTGTCGCCGAAGAATTTCGCGGCGAACAAGGTGCGGGGCGACCAATACATCTCCTGTGGCCCGCCGATCTGCTCGATGCCGCCCTTGTTCAGCAGCACGACGCGGTCCGAGAGGATCATCGCTTCGTCCTGGTCGTGGGTGACATAGACGAAGGTGGTCGAGGTCTCTTCGTGGATGCGTTTGATCTCGTTGAGCATATGGTGGCGAATCTTCAAGTCCAGGGCCGCCAGCGGTTCATCCAGCAGCAGCACGGCGGGCCGGTTCACCAGCGCCCGGGCCAGGGCCACACGCTGTGCCTGGCCGCCGCTGAGCTCGGAGATCCAGCGGTTCTTGAAGCTTTCCAGTTGCACCAGCTCCAGCGCCTTGCTCACTTCACGCTTGATCTCATCCTTGGGTTTCTTCTTCAGGCGCAGGCCGAAGGCCACGTTGTCGAACACATCCAGGTGAGGGAACAGGGCGTATTTCTGGAACACCATATTGACCGGGCGGTGTTCGGGCGCCAGGGACGTGGAGTCCTTGCCGTCGATCACCACCTTGCCGGTGCTGGGCTCCTCGAAGCCGGCGATGATGCGCATCAGGGTGGTCTTGCCGCAGCCGCTGGGGCCGAGCAGGGTCAGGATCTCGTTGCGCTTGACCGTCAGGTCGACTTTGCCCAGGGCGGTCAGGTTGCCGTAGCTTTTGGAAATGCCGGTCAGTTCAATGCTATTGGTCATGGTGATTACTCTACGGTTTCAGCACGTTCAAGTTCGAGACGACGACGGCGCAAGGTCATGACCAGGCCGGCAATGGCGATAATGGCGATGGTCACCACCAGCATGAATACCGAGGCGGCATTGATGGTGGGGCTGACGGCGCGGCGCATCATCGAAAGAATCATCAGGGGCAAGGTGGTATCGCTACCGGTGACGAATACGGTGATCAGGAATTCGTCCATGGACAGCGCCACCGCCAGGATCGCGGCACCGGCGATGGTCGGGCCGATGATCGGCAGCGTCACCAGCCAGAATGCCTTGAGCGGCGAGGCACCCAGGTCACGGGCGGCTTCTTCGAACGACAGATCGAAGTACTCCAGCCGTGAACGCACCGACTCGACGAAAAACGGAAAGGTGAACAGCGTATGCCCGATGATCACCGTCAGCAGCGAGCGGGGCAGGCCGATCAACGAGAAGAAAATCACCAGGGCGATCCCCAGGAACAACCCGGGCAAGGTGATGGGGGCGAAGTTCATAAAGGCGAACACGGCCTTCACGCGACCTTTCATGCGCATCAGCGCCAGTGCCGAGAACGTGCCCAGCAGCGTGGTGAGAATGGCCGAACTGACGGCGACGATGGCACTGTTGGTCAGTGCCGTCATGAAGTCCGAGCTCTTGAACAGCGCCTCATACCATTGGGTCGAGAAACCTTCGAACGGGAACGACAACGAGGCCGATGAGTGAAAGCTGAACAGCGCGATAATCGCGATGGGTGCATAGAGGAACAGCATGTACACGTAAGTGAATAACCGAATCATGGCGAGTTACCTTTTGGTGGGCGGCATTCAGTCGTGGTAACGCTTGCCGGGGGCGAGGTTTGCAGCCCGCAAGACCCCCAGCAGCAGCGCGTACACCAGCATGAATACAATCAGCAGCAGGTAGGCCATCGCCGCCCCCAGCGGCCAGTTGCCGACCGAGCGAAACTGGTTGGCGATCACCAGGCCGGTGGTCATCGCATCCCTGCCGCCGAGCATTTGCGGCGTGACGTAGTCACTGGCGGCGAGGACGAAGGTGAACATGAACGAGCTGACAATGCTTTTGTGCGCCATCGGCATGATCACCCGCCAGAGGATGGTAGCGCCGCCGGCGCCCAGGTCGGCAGCCGCCTCCAGGTAATCGCGCTTGATATCCCGCAGGCCCGACACCAGCAGCAACAGGGTGAAAGGCAGCATGATGTGGACCAGGGTCAGCACCACCGAGAACTTGCTGAACACCAGCCATTCCAGCGGTTGGTCGATCAGGCCGAAGTGCTGCAACGTCGAGTTGATCACCCCGTTGGTGCCCAGGATCGAGCGCCACGCATAGACCCGTACCAGGTAGCTGGAAAACCACGAGATCAGGGCCAGGTACAACACGGCATTGGAGCGTGTTCGATAAACGATGTAGTAGGCCACCGGGGCACTGATGACGGTGGAGAGCAAGGCGGTCCAGAAACCGTTTTGCAGGGCGATCCACAGCGATTCATAGAAACCGCTGGCGCTCAGGGCCCTGGCATAGTTGGCCAGCGTCGCGGCGGGCTCCATGCTGAAGGTCTTGGCGGTCCAGAAACTGGCGACCAGCAGCAGCACTGAGGGCACCAGGAAGAACACCAGCAGGAAGAACAGCGGGGGCGATGCCAGCCAGTATCCGCTGAGGGTTTTTTTATCGATTTTGCTGGGGTTGGCGGCCTTCGAATCCTTGCCTTCAAGGGTGATGGGTTCGCTGTTGTTGAGTACGGTCATGGTGAGGTTGCCTGTGCTTTTTTTCGATAACGAGGGCGCTTTGGCGTGAGCAGGGCGTGTTCGAAAACACGCACTCTACGGTTCTCTCGACAGCTCTAGAACGAGCCTTTGAAGTTCGCCCACTGATCGATCCATTCCGCATAGGTGACATAGCTGTCAGAGCTCAGGGGCGGCTGGCCATAGAGTTTGGATTTCTCGAAGAAGCTGTCCAGGTGCTCATAGTCGAAGGTGTTTCTCAGCTCGGCGGAGAGCAGGGGGATGGCCTTGGGATTGACGACGGCGGAGAACATGGTGGTTGCCATCTTGGCCTGGGTTTCGGCTTCCAGTGTCTTGTTGATGAAATCCAGGGCGAGGGGGATGTCCTTGGCCGTTTTCGGAATGAACAAGGCATCGCACCAGAGGGCAGCGCCTTCCTGGGGCACGGAGAGGGCGGTCGTTACGCCGCGCTTGGTGGTTTCGCTCGGGGTATTGGCGGACGCCGAGAACACCGCATCCACTTCGCCCGATACCAGCAGGGAAACCGCATCGCCCGAAGAGGCGGCAAATACGCGGCACTGATCACGGTACGGCTTGAGTTTCTCGAAGCAGTCCTTGAACTCGGCATGGGTCAGGTTCGGGTATTTGTCGCCGTAGCCGCCAATGGTCGCGATCAGTGACCAGTTCGAGGTGCCGTCATCGACAAAGGTCAGCCGGCCCTTGAGTTTCGGGTCCAGCAGATCCTTGTACTCAGTGGGTTTGCTGACCTTCTTGGGGTTGTAGACGATGGTGTTCATGCCCCACAGCAGCGGAATGCCCCATTGCTTGCCGTCCCAGTACCAGCGACTGCCTTTGTAGAACAGCGGCAGGGTGTTGTCGGCCGAGTAGTTGGGGATCTTCGAGGTGTCGATGGCCTTGAGAAGGCCCATCTCCTTGTAGATCTTCTCGTAGCCCAGGGCGTACATGGTCAGGTCAAGCTGTACAGGATCGGTGCCGGCCAAGCGGGCGGTAATGTCGTCCTGGTTGCTGGCATAACTGGAGTGCACGGTGATACCGCGCTGCTTGCGCCAGTCGGCCAACTCGGCCTCACCGGTTTCACCTTCCCAGCCGAGAATTTCCAGGTGGCCACCGGTGGCGGCAAACACGCTGGGGGCGAACGAACCGATATACAACCCGGCAGCAGAGGCGGCGGCGCCGAGCAAGAACGTGCGCCGTTTCAAACTGAGGGACTCCAGGTCAATGCCGGTCAAACCATAACCCGTCTCATTTTCTTTTTTCATTTCGAGTTCCTGCCTAGGGGGTGGGTGCAAATTGTTGTATGCGGTGGTGTAGATCGGCAGTGTTATGGCCAGCATTGATCCATGCAGCTGGGGAGGCGGGTAAGGCCTCCACTGATCCGATTGACTCTTCCTCGACTGGGCGACGCGGGGCTTTTTCTCGGGTCAGGAGATCAAGGCTTGAAGCGGCGCGCCCAGCGCTTGATAGGCTCGGCTTGTTGTTTTCATGGATTGAGTATTCGCTGGGCAGGCAGGGCACTCAATTTCGCAGGCCTTTTAAAAGCGACGCACTCTGACGCATCAAAGTGACCTAATCGGCGCAGCCGGCGCCTGCTGGCGATGGTTCTCCCCGGGCGGCAGGGAAGGGTGGGCGGTTGCGTCAACCTGCGTCTCTTTTGCCAGGGGTGCGAAATTGAGCCAGGCCTGTTCCAGGCCAATACTCCCGAGGCGATTCTTGGACGAGGCGCGGTGCATTCGCGCCGAGGCCTGCGCCTGTTTGACGGGAGTGTTGCGTGAAACTCACTGGTGGCCAGATTGTTGCGAAAGCGCTGAAAGCGAACGGTGTCGATTATGTGGCCGGGATGCCGGGTGACGGCTCGTGGGCGCTGTTGGAGGCGCTGTTGGCGCCGGGGACCGATATTCCGTTTATCCACGTCATGCAGGGGCACAGCGCCGTTCATCTTGCCGATGGCTACTTCCGTGCCTGCGGCCGTCCCATGGCCGTCGTGCTGACGGGGCCGACGGGCATTGCCAAAGCGTTGGGAGCCCTGGCGGTTGCCCGGGAGGACGCCTCGGCGCTGCTGCTTATCAGCGATGCCCGGGTCGAGGCGGCTGCCGCTGACCCGAAAGAGCAGGCGCTGGTGTCGGTGATCGAGCAACTGCCCCAGGCCCTGCGCCAGGCGTTCGATACGATGCTGAGTGAGCGCGTCGGTCCGGTCAGCCTGGCGATTGACGTGGCGGTTCAGCACGCCTCCATTGACGCCCGCCTGCCGCCCGCGATCTTGCGGGCGGAACCCCAGGCCATCCGGCGAAAAATAGCCGTATTGCGCGAAGGTCGCGGGTCGCGCTCGGTGCTGGAAGGGGATGCGCTGCTGGTGGTCGGAGACAGGCGCATCCAGGCCATGGTCCGCGAGATGTTCCCCCTCCATTACCCGGGCCGGCATCTCAGCGCGGGGAATCCCGAGACCCTGGGGTGGGCGGTTCCCGCGGCCATCGGGGCGAAGCTCGCGATGCCGGCGCGCCAGGTGGTGTGCGCCGTGGGCAGCGGGGATTTCCTGCAGTCAATGCAGGAGATGGCGGTGTGCATGATGCACAGCATTCCGGTGGTGTTCCTGGTGTTCAACAGCAGTGGCGATGGGGGCGTAAGCGATGGGCAAGCGCTGCCCATGGCGCCGCATCGGGCCGGTGAGTTCAATTTGCCCGACGGCAAGCCTTACTCCCCGGATTTTGCCGGGATTGCCCGCAACTTTGGCCTTGAGGCCTGGCGGGTCGAGTACGCTTCGCAACTCAATCCCACGCTGATCAAGGCGCTGAACAGCAAGGGACCGTCACTGGTCGAGGTGATGGCCGCGCGGCAGGGCCATGAAGCGGCCCTGCAAGCGCCTCAGTCCTGACCGCCCCAGACAATGGTGGCGTTGTCGCCGGTCATGTATTCCCGCACTTCCAGGGGAATGGACTGATCACTGGGTAGCACGGCGGTGGCGTTGCGCAGGTGATGCTTGCGGATCTTGCCCTTGTCCACGAGCCCGAGGGCCATGCGGGTGGAGAAGGGTTGGCGGAACGAGGACGAGGCCACCCCCGTCACCAGTCCATAGAGGAAGCGGATCGGGCGACGATGTTGTGGCGTCAGGATCGAAAACGTCATCTCGTTACGTTGCTTGCCTTCAAAATCGACCATGAACAGCCGGTCGCCCAGCAGCAGGCAAAACCCGTGATAGGTGAATGAATAGCCAATCTTGCCGCTGCCATCGCGCAAGGGAAAGCGTTCCACGGTGACGTACTGCACCATCGAATCGGCGCGATACAGGCAGGTGACCGAGCGCAGGATCCGGCCCTTGTAGATCGATGAGTTGTGGTAGCGGTAATAGACGCCCAGATAGTCTTCGAGCAAGTCGACCGACTGTTTGGCCAACGGCAGGAAATGATTGAATTGCTCCGAGGCGCGCAGGTCCGTCGGCAACTCGTTTTCATAACCTTCATAGAACTTCTTGAACTCGGCGGGTGGGCGGAAAAGATCTTCCGCTTCCATCATGAAATAGCGGCCGATTTTCTGAAGGATTTTCTGTGAAGGGACGTGCTGGCCCACCAGGTACTTGTTGAACTGCTGGCGATTGACATCAACTTTGCGGCACATGTCGGCCACGGATCGACAGGACTCCACCAGGGTACTCAGGTTCTTCTGCACATTGGCTTGCAAGTCACTGCGTACCTGCTGTCGCTCCGGATGCGAAGTGGCGGCGGCTAACGACAGGGTGGGTAAGTCTGCGCGACTGGGCATTGTTCTCTCGATGGGCTGGGTTAAGTCGCCAGTTATTCAAGTTATAGCGCGGTTATCGAATAACCTTTTGCTTAACCGTCATAACCTCCTCAAATACTTGAGCGTCCTGGTACTGGATAAAGCATGTTTCATGCCGGTTTATAGTGGGCAGCGGTCACTTTCATCGACCCGCGTATGCGTCAGATTGTAAGCGGTTTTGCCCATTATCAGGCAATGCTGATGCGCAAGAAGCTGCTGTTTTTCAGGGCAACATCCATTCGCCGGGATTTTCCCGGTTACTCGCGACCCCAGTCAGTAACAGATTGATTTTTCGCGGGTAACACGGCGCGTCCTGGCGGGGTGCTTCAGTTCGCGTCAGGTATCGACCGTGTGCGAAATGGAGAAAGAAAACATCCGCCTTGATACTCGACTCCGTGCTCTCTGATGGAGTTTTCAGCTATGGCAAGGTTGACCGGTGATATTCCCGGAAAAAGGCGATTCAAGGTCGGCATGGTCGGCGGCGGGCAAGGCGCTTATTTTGCCAGTTACCACCGCGCTGCCATGCGCCTGTGTAATCGCTTCGATATCGTCGCCGGCGCCTTCTCTGCGGACGCCGACAAATGCCGGGCGGCGGGGGCTGCGCTCAACCTTGAGGCAGACCGCATCTACCTGTCCTTCGAGGCCATGGCGGCTGCCGAGTCGCGCCGGCCCGACCCCATTGAGGCGGTGGTCATCGTCACGCCCAATCACCTGCATTTCGAGCCGTGCCGGCTATTCCTGGAGGCGGGGATCCCGGTGATCTGCGACAAGCCCCTGGTCAACCATCCAGAAGAAGCCCGGGAGCTGGCCAGCATTGCCGCGCGCCACGACACGTTTTTTGCGCTGACCTATACCTACCAGGGCTACCCCATGGTCCGCGATGCCCGCAGTCGTATCCAGGCCGGCGAGTTGGGGGAGGTGCGCTTCCTGTATGTCGAATACCTGCTGGAGTGGTTGGCGTCGGGTGTGAAGGGCTTGAGCAAGAGCCTGGCCTGGCGCGGTGACCCGCAGAAGGCCGGCCCCACCGGGGCCCTGGGCGATGTCGGGACCCACGCCTTCAACATGCTGGAGTTCCTGTCCGGACGGCGCTGCACGCAACTGAATGCCAAGTTGACCAGCGTGGTGCCCGATTGGGGGCTGGACGATACCTGCGTGGTGCAACTGGAATTCGAAGGCGGCGTGGATGGCTTGTTATGGGCCAGCTTTGCGGCACCCGGTCATCGTAACGGCCTGCGTTTCAAGATCATTGGCAGCAAGGCCTCGCTCGAGTGGTGCCAGGAATCACCGGAAACCCTGCTGTTCACCCCCACCGATGGTGCCGACCGTGTCTACCGGCGTGGCCAGAGTGACAACGTGGCGCAGACGTTGACCTTCACCAGCTTGCCGGCAGGTAACAGCGAAGGCTACCTGGAAGCGCTGGCCGTTCTCTACGCTGATTTTGCCCAGGCCCTGGAGGCCGGGAAGGGCTGGCGCCGCGTGACCAGCGTGCCGTTGCCGGATATTCAGGAAGGCGTGCGCGGCGTGCTGTTGTCCCAGGCCTGTGTCGAATCCCATCGGCGGCGCGCCTGGGTGCCTTTTCCAGATTGATCTCATGCGTGGCACGGCCGCGTATCCACGAAGTCGAGCGTTCTGCTCACCCTAACGCTGTTGAGGAAAAGTAATGTCAAGTGAACTGCATCGCGCTGCGTATTCGGTACTGCTGCCCGCGTTCGGGGATTTGCAACTGGACGACACTGTGCGCCGTTACCTGAGCCGTGGTGGTGTCTCCCTGTTGCTGGGGGAAACCCGGGATGAATACGTCGGCCGAGACATGAGCCCGGCGCGCAAGGTGACCGAATCAAAGGCCGATTTTATCCGGATTGTTCGCGAGGCCTCGGCATTGGCCGCCGGGCCGGTGCTGATCGCGGTGGATCAGGAACTTGGCGGGATCGAGCGTCTGCACCAGTTGGTGCCGGCCGTGGCCTCCAGGGCACAGCTTCAGGGCCTCAGTGCCGAGGACATCGAGCAACGCTGCTTCGAGATGGCCACCGTGGCCCGTGGCCTGGGCGTCAATCTGTTCCTGGCGCCGATTGTCGATGTGGTCACCGGTGCCAATCCGTGGTTGCTCAATCGACACCTGGGCGCCGACCCGGTTGAGGTCAGCCGGGTGTCCTGCGCCTTTATCCGTGGGGTGCAACGCGCGGGTGTCATCGCCACCGCCAAGCACTTTCCCGGGCACTACGTGACTGAGCATGATCCGGCGATTGCTGAAGCCACGGTGCCAGGGCCGCTGGAATTGCTCCATGACAATCTCGAAGTCTTCAAGGAAGTCATCGCCACCGGTGTGAAAGCCGTGATGCCAGGGCCAGCGGTTTTCCCCGCCATCGACCCTGACCACTCGGCCTCCACATCGTCCAAGGTGATCGGGGTGCTGCGTGACACCCTCGGCTTCGGGGGCCTGATCATTTCCGATGACCTCGACGCGGTGTCCATTCTGCGGGGCAACGCCATCACCGACACCGCCGTCGCTTCACTGGTGGCCGGGGCGCATCTGCTGCTGGTCTCCAGTGAGTCCGGCCTGGATGCCATCGCCGATGCGATTGTGGTGGCCGTGGAGGAGGGCACCCTGGCGCGCCAGGTGCTGTTGGACGCCGCCGCCAAGGTTCGCCAGCTCGCAGTGGCCACCCACGGGGTTGATCATGAGCACAAATGAACGCAAGGCCTACAGCGTCCTGTTTCCGGTATTGCTCGAGCTGGACCTGAGTGATGACGTGCGTCGGTTTCTCGGCAATGGCGGGCGCAGCCTGTTGTTTGGCGAGACGGCGGAGGAGTACGTCAGCGGAAAAATGAGCGCGACTCGCCTGCAATCGGAAACCCTGGAGAAGTGGCAACGCTTCACCGGCACGGCCACCGAGTTGGGCGGGCCGCTGCTGCTGGCGGCGGATGCTGATATTTCCGCCGTCCACCGCTTGCAGGGGGTCACCCCGGCTTTGCCGCAGCCGGATCTCGCCAGGTCCATGGGCAGTGTCGAGTTGGAAGAGGCCTGTTTTCAGGTGGCAACCGCGGTGCGCAACGCCGGGGTGAACCTGCTGCTGTCGCCAACGGCCGATGTGGTCGGCGGCACCAATGTCTGGCTGGCGGGACGCACGCTGTCCGATGATATCGAGCAGGCCGCGGCGATGGTCGGTGCCTATGTCCGTGGCGTGCGCCGGGCCGGGTTGGCCAGCACGTTGAAGCACTTTCCCGGGCATCCGGTGCTGTTGCGCCAGCCGTCGACTGAAGAGGCGGTGGTCGGCGAATCCATGGAGCAACTGCGTCGCTACTGGCCCGCGTTTCAGGCCGGGGTCGACGCCGGGGCGGACGCGGTGATGATGGGGCCGGCGATTTTCAACGCCTGCACGCCGCCCGTTGCCGGATCCCTTTCGCCCGAGCTGATCGGCGTGCTGCGCCAGGAACTGGGGTTCAAGGGTTTGGTCATGACCATCGACCTGGACCATCGCTCCACCCTGGGGCAGTTGTCCCTCGGCGAGGTCGCGGTGGCGGCATTGAATGCCGGTGCGGACCTGCTGCTGATTTCCGCCAAGGCGATGCCGGAGATGGCGCAGATGGTTCGGGCAATCGTCACCGCCGTTGCCCTGGGTACCTTGCCCCAGGAACGCCTGGATGCCGCCGCGCTGGCGGTTACCCGCCTGGCTGAGCGTCTGACGGGGCGCCAATGATCCAACCTGACGCAGCCACTGCGTCAGGTTGCGGCGAATTTACGCCAAGTGCGAAATCTCTTGTCGGACCCCATCTCTCTACAATCAATGACAACGGTAGGAGAGTCATATGGCAACCCAAACGGACATCCTGGTCCTGCATTCCACAGTCGCCAAACATTCGACCCTGGCGATGGATATCGACATCGCACAGGCCGTGGGTTTCGATGCGCTGGAGATCAACAGCGCCAAACTGGAAGCGTATCTGCAGGCCGGTTATTCCGAGCTGGAGCTTCGCAACCTGCTCAAGGACGTCCACGTCCCGGGCATCGGTTACCTGAGGGATATCGAACGCCAGGGCGCCGAACGCGATGACCTGCTGCAGGAAGCGGAGCGGCTTTTTCAACTGGCCAATCTGGCCGGCGCCAAAGGCGTGCAAGTCCTCACCGGGCCGATCAACGTACAGGCCGTGCTGGATTTTCAGCGCGGCGCCAAGAGTGAGCACTACTCCGGTTTACTGGGCCGCGATCAAGCCGAGCAGTACGCCTTGACCGCAAGAAATCTTGCAACGCTGGCCGACCTGGCCAGGCAGTACGACCTGCTGCTTTACCTTGAAGCCCTGTCCTGGACGCCCTTGAACAGCCTGGAGCACCAGCTGCAGCTGATCGATCGCACCGAGCGCGATAACGTCAGGATGGTCATCGATTACTGGCATTGCTTTACCTCCGGCGTCACCCCGCAGGACATTGCGGGGATGAACAAGGACGCCATCTACGGCGTGCATGTCTGTGACTCCCTCGCCTTCGAGGGCGGTATTCCCAATGAAGAAGTCCTCAGGGACGTGCCCACGGGTAGCGGCGTGCTGGATCTTGCCGAGTGGACCGCGGCGGTAAAAGCCACCGGTTACGTCGGCTGGTGGAGTTGCGAGTTGTTCTGCAAAAAACAGCAGCAGCAAAACAGCTACGCAGTTGCCAGGGAGCTGAAGGCGCTTCTGACCCGGTTGGTTGGTTGATCAAACCCTTTTCAATACCCACTGAATACTAAAAATAACTGAGGTCGTCATGGTGGATTTCATCGTGATCGGAGGCGGTTCGACCGGTTGTACGGTCGCCTCGCGTCTGAGCGAAGACTCTTCTGCATCCGTTGTTCTTTTTGAAGAAGGGCCGCGCGATCGCAGCCCTTACATCCATATCCCCGGTGCCTACTACAAAACCGCCCAGGGCCCGCTGCTCAAGCGTTATGCCTGGGAGCCGACCGAGGACCAGCGTCGCACTGAGGCGCCGACCATGGTTCAGGCCAGCGTGCTCGGCGGGGGCAGTTCGGTCAATGCGATGATCTACATACGCGGCGTGCCCGCCGACTATGAGGGTTGGGTCGAGCAGGGCGCCGCCGGCTGGTCGTACAACGAGGTATTGCCCTACTTCAAGAAGGCGGAAGACAACGAGCGCTTCTGCAACGACGTCCATGGCGTCGGTGGGCCGCTGGGTGTGTCCGATCCGATCAACATCCATCCCCTGACCAAGGTCTGGCTGCGGGCTTGCCAGCAGTACGGCCTGCCGTACAACGAAGACTTCAACTCGGGCAAACCCGAAGGGTGCGGGCTGTACCAGATCACCGCGAAAAATGGTTTTCGCAGCAGCGCGGCAGTGGCCTACCTGGCACCTGCCAGACGCCGCAAGAATCTGACGGTCAAGACGGGTTGTCGGGTGCTGCGTATTTTGCTGAAGGGCAACAAGGCCGTCGGCGTGGAGTACCTCGAGAAGGGTGTGCGCCGTGTGATGCACGCCGACAAGGAAATCGTGCTGTCTTCCGGTGCCATCAACTCACCGCGCTTGTTGATGGTGTCCGGCATCGGGCCGGCCGCCCAGCTTGAAAAGCACGGCATCGAAGTGGTCAAGGATTTGCCCGGGGTAGGGCAGAACCTCCAGGACCATATCGAAGTGTCCCTGGTGTATGAATTGACCGGGCCACACAGCTATGACAAGTACAAAAAACCGCTGTGGAAAATAATGGCGGGGTTGCAGTACGCGCTGTTCAGGCAAGGCCCGGCGGCCTCCAACCTGATTGAAGGCGGCGCCTTCTGGTGGGGCGACAAGGCGGCCAGACATCCGGACATCCAGTATTTCATGGTGGTAGGCGCCGGCATCGAGGAGGGGGTCGATTCGGTTCCGGGTGGCAACGGCTGCACCTTGAACCTGGGGCAGATACGCCCCAGGTCCCGAGGTTATGTCGAGCTTCATTCAGCCGATCCGATGTCGCCACCGCGCATCGTGCCCAACTATTTCTCCGATCCCTACGACATTGAAAGCCTGGTGGACGGTTGCCTGGTGGGGGAAGCGATCATGGCCCAGGCGGCCTTCAAGCCTTATGTCGCGCGGCGTCATGTACCCGACGCGAGCGTGCGTTCGCGAGAGGCCATGAAGAAGTTCTGTCACGAAGAGGCGCATGCCGCGCTGCACCCTTCGGGTACCTGTCGCATGGGCGTGGATGAATACGCGGTGGTGGGACCGGATCTCAAGGTCCATGGCATTGACGGGCTAAGGGTGGCCGACGCGTCGATCATGCCGACGTTGATCTCCGGCAACCCCAACTCGGTGTGCATCATGATTGGCGAAAAAGCCGCGGACATGATCCGGCAGGCCCACTAGCTCCACTCAGACAGTGGCCGCTGTCCCCTTTGGCGTCGGGTGTGGTTGAGCAAAGGCACGTTTCGCGCATGGGCTGATGTACAGTGCGGGGCGGGATCTGAAACTCACTCACACACAAGAATGCAAAGGAGTTGCCATGAAGGATGCAGGGGTATCGCTGGGTGTCAAGGCCGAAGCCGGGCCATGGACCGCACTTGATGAGTTGAAAATCGAGTTTGCGGACGAGGGCAATCCAGCCAGCGGCAGAATATACAAGAATGGCCTCCAGCAGATCGCAGTGCTGCTGACGGTCAAGCCGACGGACGCCAGCGGCAATCTTCTCACCGAAATGAGTTACCCGGGCATTACCAGGCGGGTGCGCTCCGCCTTGGGCCTGGTGAACGATGCGGACGCCCACCGGCTCGAGTTCGTGCCGTCCGCCGGCATAGGCTCACGCTGGTGTTATACCAGCAGTTGCAACGAGTTCAGCACCGGCAGCTCGATGAACGCGGCGTTCTCCAGCGGCCAGCCCGACGACGGGGACGATGGTCCGCTGAAGTTCCTTTTTTATGTGATGTGCCCGCCCGCGGAGCCTCTGGCTTCCATCGCGATCGCCGCGCAGATCGATGTGCCCAATGCAAACGGGAACGGCAGCCACTCGGTGACCACGCGCCACGTACAGCCGGGTGACTTGCCGAAAGCAACGGTCAGTATCGCGGCCCTTGCGCCGGTCCGCTATACCGAGGCCAACACGGCCTTGACGTCCCTCCTGGCCTATCAGGATCAGGGCAACAGTGCGAGCCGAAAAATGCTGGCGCACAACTATGCGTTTGCCTGTCGGGAACCAGGCCACCAATTCACGAGATTCGATATCGCTGCCGCCAGCATCGGCGAGTATTGGCATGTCTTCGAGGAAACAACGGCCTTTCAGAACCCTGGCGAGTCGTTCAGACGCTACAGGAAGTTCAACATCGCCTATGCGTGGAGCCAGTCCAGTCCCGCGCAGGCGCAGGTATTCGGCATGCGGGAGCAGTCGGGCGAGGCGCAGCACTGGTGGCCGGTCAGCGTCAATCAGGACCGCCACTCCCTCTACTTCACCGTAGCCGAATATGACTCCACCCAGGTGGCGGGCCAGGGATTTGGCTATCCAGGCTCACCGGTCAACGCTGTGGCGGCAGCCACCAACGCCGGCAAGGCCGGGGTGTATTTCACCGCCTGGGATCAATACGGGAATTCGGCGGACTTCACTCCAGCAACCTCCAGGCTGCTGGAGAGTTTTACTGTGCACCCCGGCCGATCTTGATTGCTGTGGACGTTCTATAGCGCCATTGAAGAAAAAGCGCTTCATCACGCACCTGAACCTTATACTTGGCCCGCCGTCTAGACAGGTTAGGTTCAGGAGTTGAAACCATGGCAGGTAGCAGTTTTTTCGCGTTGTTCGATGACATCGCCACCTTGTTGGACGACATATCGGTGATGAGCAAGGTCGCCGTGAAGAAAACCGCCAGTGTTCTAACCGATGATCTCGCGGTGAACGCGGAGAAGGTGGTTGAGCTCAAGGCGGATCGTGAGTTGCCGGTGGTGTGGGCCGTGTGCAAGGGCTCCCTGGTCAACAAGACCATTCTTGTTCCGCTGGCGCTGGGGCTCAATTACCTGGCCCCTTCGCTGGTCCATTGGCTGCTGGTGATTGGCGGGATCTACCTCTGTTATGAGGGCATCGAGTCGCTTATCGAGAAGCTGACACCCCATGGCGACCAGGATGGCGCACGAAAGCTGAAGAGGCTCAGTGAAGCCGAGGCGAAGGTCTACGAGGCGAAGAAGGTGAAAGGCGCCATCGTCACCGACTTTGTCCTCAGCGCCGAGATCGTGGTGATCACCCTCAATGTTGTGGCCGAGGCGCCCTTCGTGCAGCAACTGATAACGCTGGTGCTGATTTCGTTGCTGGTCACGTTTGGCGTGTACGGCCTGGTGGCTGGCATCGTCCGCATTGATGACCTCGGGCTGCGGCTGCGCAAGATCACCAACCCTGGCCATTTCGCGGAAACGCTTCGGCGGATTGGCGGATGGCTGATATCAGCCGCGCCCAAGCTGATGAAACTATTATCGTGGGTGGGCATCATCGCCATGTTTTTTGTCGGCGGAGCGTTTATTGCGGAGGCGATCCACGGCGGTCCTGAATGGATCGTCACGCCTGCGATCAAGCATTGGCTGGAGAACTATCTGATGCAAGCCGTCGTTGGACTGATCGCAGGGGGCGTTGCAGTCGCCGTGGCCTGGACCGCAAAGCAGCTGACCCAGCGCGTATCTGGCTAGGCCCTAGGTGCCGTGCCTGCAAACATGATCTAATCAGGCAACAATTTGGGGGCGCGGAAGTCTTTTCGTACGACACCAGCAGGCCGCCCCTCGCAACCCTCAGGTTCTGAATAGGGCTGTCATGGATACCGGTTCACGACTCAAGCTTGTGCGAGAAAGTTACAAGATATCCCAGCGGGAGCTGGCCAGACGCAGCGGTCTGGCCAATGGAACGATTTCGTTGATCGAATTGAATCGTGTCAGCCCGTCGGTCAGTTCGCTGAAAAAGCTCCTCGAAGGGTTCCCCATGACCTTGGCGGATTTCTTCTCTTTCGACCAACCGGTGGAGGAGCCGCGCTATATCTTCCGCGCCAATGAACAACCTGACCTGGGCCGTGATGGCCTCAGGCTGCTGCTGGTCGGCGCCCAGGTGCCTGGCCGGCAAATGCGCATGCTGCGCGAGCAGTACGCCCCCGGGGCAGGCTCAGGGGCGGAGCCGATCGTGCATGCCATCGGCGAGGAGTGCGGGTTGGTCACGCGTGGCACTATCGAGCTGACGGTGGACGGAAAGATCAGCGTGCTGACGGCCGGGGACGGCTATTATTTCCCGACGACGCTACCCCATAGCTTTCGCAACATCGGCCAGGATGAAGCGGAGATCATCAGCGCCAACACGCCGGCGAACTTTTGATCGCCGAGCGAGCGCTCAGACACGCCCAGTGAGGCCTCTGAACCACCGCCTGCTCAGGCGGTGGGTTTGAACGACAGGATGTCGACGTTCTTCTTGCGGAAACTGCTCTGCGGGGTCAGGCGGAAATACCATTCGCGCAGCCAGCAGAGGAATTTCGACTCGGCCTGTTCAATGCCGCTCATAAAGCGCGCGGCATTGACGATCCCATTGACCCGCGGGTGTCGACGCGCCTGATACTGCGCCAGCGCGTTGCGCAGGTCCGGCGTTCGCGCCAGGTGCTCGGCCAGCACCACGGCATCCTCAATCGCCTGCGCGGCACCTTGCCCCAGGCTCGGCAACATCGGATGAGCCGCATCGCCCAGCAGCACCACATGCCCATCGAAGAATTGCTCCACCGGCTCGCGATCCCGGGCATGCATTTTCAAGATGGCACTCTCGGGCGTGGCCTCGATGGCCGCGATGACTTCCGCTGACCAACCGGCGTAGGCACTGAGCACCTCCTGCTTGCTGATGCTCAAGGCGGCATCCGCGGCATTGTCGTGGTTGCAGGTTCCCCACCAGTACGCCTGGCCGTCGCCGACATCGCAGAGCCCGAAGCGCTTGCCGCGTCCCCAGTAGTGCGCCACATAACCCTCGGTCATGACCGGGTGGCTGAGTGGGGTGACCGCCAGCCAGGCGACATAACCTGAGGATCGTATGGGCGTCTCGCCCAGCATCTGTCGGCGGATAACCGAGTTGAGACCGTCGGCGCCGATCAGCAGGTCAGCCTCCTGGGTGCTGCCGTCTTCGAAGCGCACCGTCACGCCATTGGCGTGGTTGGTATAACCTGCGCAGCGCACACCGGTTATCAGCGTGTCGGGTGCGAGCTGCTGCGCCAGCGCACGCAGCAGCAAGGGCCGCTGGATACTGATACTGGGGTAGCCCAGTTGCTCGCCTATCTCATGAATGGGGATGCTGGTGATGGGCGCGCCACCCGGTTTCTTGAAAAAGAACTGGCGGATCTCCTGGCCAGCCTGTTCGACCGGAGCATGGGCACCGATCGAATTCAGCGCCGCCATGGCATTGGCCATGATGGACAAGCCGGTGCCGCCGGTGCGCAGGGTTTGAGCCGCTTCGAAGACCGTGACCTGCCATCCCGCGCGTTGCAGTGCGATGCCCGCAGTCAGGCCGCCGACACCGGCGCCTGCCACGATGGCTTTCCTGGGTTCTGTCATGCTGTTTTCACCTGTAGCGAGTCATTCAAGTCTGACGGGGCTGTCAAGCCGGCTCTGTTGCCCGCGTTTCCTGTCAGGGCCGCGTCCATGTGTAACTTGATGAATTTGCCAACCCGTTGGATATGGGGATCGCGCATCATCGTCAGGTGGTCGCCTTCCACGCCAATGCGCTGTACCTGAGGAGAAACAGAGCGCCATCCGCGGTACGGATCGCTAAAGGCGGTGCCTACCAGTTCGTGGGGGCCTTGCAGTACCTCGGGCAGCGCTGCATCCGCCGCGAAGAGCGTCACGGGCAAGTCCCGTGGCGGGAAACGGTAGTCCAGCATCCCTTGCCAGTTGGCATGGAATACCCGGAACAGCTGGTCCAGTGTCGCCACGGTAATGGTGTCGTCGAAAATGCCCTGGTCGATGCCGTGCTGTCGGATCGTCGCGAAGGCTTGCGAATCGCTCATCGAGGAAAAGTCCAGAGCCTGATAGTCGTATTCCTTCTGACCGTCGCCGCTGAGCAATTCCCACATGAACCAGTTGAGGAACTCGGAGCGTTCGACCTGCACCCGGCCTTGATTGATACGCACGATGGTGTCGAGCAGGAACACGTTATGCACCAGCCGTCCGCGACGCTGCAACTCGCTCGCCAGCTCATACGCCACGACGCCGCCATACGACCAGCCACCGATATTCAGCGCGCCGTGCGGTACGACCTGCTCGATGGCATCTGCATAATACACCGCCTGGCCGAGTACCGATTGGATCGGCTCACGGTCGTCCCAGGTTCCCGGTGCCTGCAGTGCAAGAAGATTGACCTGATCCTTGAGGACGCGCGCCAGGGCGGCATAGCACAGCACGTGGCCGCCTATGGGGTGGACCAGAAACACCGGTGGCTTGCCAGGGGCGTTCTTGAAGTCCACCAGCGCGCCAGTAGCCGAGTCTCCGGTTTCGCTCCTTTGCAGCACCTGGGCGAATTCGGCGATGGTCGGGGCCTGGATGAAGTCGGACAGTGATGGCTCCAGACCTTGATGCATGACCAGCTTCGCTACCAGTTGCACCGCTTTGAGCGAGTTGCCGCCCACCTCGAAGAAGTTGTCATGGACACTGATCTCTTCCAGGCCCAAGGCTTCCTGCCAATAAGCCTGCAACAAGTCTTCAGTGGCATTTCGGGGCCCGGTGAAGGGCCGCAGCAGGGTGTTTTGAATCTCTACCTTTTGCAGCTGCCGACGGTCGATCTTGCCGGTGGGGCCCAGTGGCAGTTGCTCAATGCTCATCAGCGTGTTTGGCACCATGTAATCGGGCAATGCAAGGCGCATCTCCGCCTTGAGTTGATCCAGATCCAGCAGGCGCCCCGGCATCGTCTGGATAAAGCCCACCAGATAACGGCTGCCATCGTTTGCAGGCTTGTCGATAACGGCGACTTGCCGAATGTCGGCGCCGAATCGGGCGGAGCCCAGCATGGCCACCTCGATCTCGCCCAGCTCGACGCGGTAGCCGCGAATCTTGACCTGGGCATCACCACGGCCTTGATAGACCAGATCACCCCAAGGCAGGTAAAACCCGATGTCCCCGGTTTCATATAGCCTGCGGGTCTGGCCCTCCAGTTGCCGATAGACAAAGCGTTCGTCGGTCAGATCGGATCGATCCCAGTAGCCGTTTGCCAGGCAAGGACCTTCGATAAACAGTCCGCCTATGACGCCGACCTGGCAGGCGTTACCTGCTGCATCCAGGACATGCAGGCGTACCCCGTCTACAGGCGTACCGATCGGCGGCATGCTCGGCCAGGTTTCGCTGGCACCTTCAAGCTTGAGGCGCGTGACCACATGCGACTCGGTTGGCCCGTACTGGTTTTCCACCTGACACTCTTCGAGGCCATCAAGCAGGTCGCGGATCTCACTGGTGATCTTCAACTGCTCACCGGCCACGTTGATCCGGCGCAGCGATACCGGGCGAATCCCCAATTGCATGGCCACTTCGGCCAGTCCCTGAAAGGCGACGTAGGGCAGGAACAGACGGTTGATCTGCTGCGCGCGGATCAACTTCAACAATTTGATGAAGTCATAGCGCAGTGCTTCTTCGATCATCACCAGTTCAGCGCCGCAGGACAGGGTCGAGAGGATTTCCTGGAACGATACGTCGAACGAGATGGATGAATATTGCAGTGTTTTCAACGAGACGACCGGGTCGATACCCTGCGCCTGCTCGCGGTTCTGCCAGAGGATCAGATTGGTCAAGGCGCGGTGCGGCATGGCCACACCTTTGGGACGGCCTGTCGAACCCGACGTATACAGTACGTAAGCATTGTCGTCGGCCTCTATGCCCGCAGCGAGCAGGGCAACCCGCTCATGGCTGCGCCCCGGATCGTTGTCGAACCCTGCGACCACGCTGTCCCAGTGCCGCTTGTGTACGTGCTCCGCCAGTGATACCAGCCGCTTTTCGGACGCGTCGGCGAACAGCACCAGGCTTGGCTGCGAATCTTCGAGAATCAGCCGGATGCGATCATCCGGGAAGTTCAGATCAATCGGTACATACGCGGCGCCAGACTGTATGACACCGAGCAAGGCCACGATCAGATCAGGCGAGCGGGGCATCATGAGCGCAACCCGGTCTCCCTGGCCTATTTTGTGCCGGTGCAGCCAGCTCGTCATCTGCGCACTGGCGTCTCTCAGTTGGCGGTACGATAGCCGGGTCCCGCCGAAGCTCACGGCGGTTTGTTGTTCATGGCGGGCAAAGCTGTCCAGCAACAGACTTGCCAGATTGTCATGAGCCAATGTGGCGGCCGGGGCTGGCGTGGTCTGCTCGAGAACAGGTGACCATGCCGGTATGCAGGGGCTGGCCTCTGGCGCGTCCATGATCAATGCCAGTGTGCGCAACAGGTATTCGGTATAAGCCTGGACCTGGCTTTCGGCGACGCGGGCAGTGCGGTAGTCCATCTTCAAAATCAACGAACCATTGCCCGGATGACGACCCATGGTGGTCAGCAGGTCATAGTTGCTGGCTTCGGTCGTTTCCCAGTCAATGAGGATTCCATCGTCCTGGGCCAGCATGTCGTTGAGCACATAAAAATCGACATAGTTGAACACCACGTTCAAGGTCACGTCGGTTTCGCGGTGGATCAGCGCGAACGGATAGCGCCGATGACTGAACACCTGTTGTTCCTGGGCAATCGATTGGCGGACCAGCTCAAGCCAGCTCTGGCCCAGCGTGTTGAAACGCACGGGCAGGGTGTTGAGAAACAGGCCCAGAATCGAGGCGGCATCCTCAAACTCTGGCCGACCGTGGCTGATGATGCCGCACAGCACTTCTTTCTGGTTGGACATGATGGCTTGTGCAAAGCCGTGAGCCGTCAGCAAGACCGAGCGCAACGGCAGATCCTGCGCTCGGCAGAACGCCTCGAGCCGGGCCAGGTCAGCCGCCGGCATTTCACGATAGGCCGAGCGGTGCGGTATAGGGTCCGGGGCGACCGCATGGACCCAACTGGTCATCGACGCGGCGGGCGCCTCGCGCAGGTATTCGTTCCAGAACAGACGATGCTCAGCCGTCACCACAGCCTCCTGCTCCAGGGCGATGAAGTCGGCTGGCGTGGTGGTCAGGGCGGGCAAAGCGTCTGCCCCCGGTGCCGAGGTGTAGAGTGTGATCAGGTCACGCATCAGGGTGGCGACGCTCCAGCCGTCGAGAATGGCGTGGTGAAAGCTGAAAACCAGGTCAATGTCGTCCGCCGCGACGAATACGCCGAACTGATACAACGGCGCCTGATGCCAATCCTGACGGTGACGCTTGCGCTCTTCGACGTAAGTGGAAATCGCCTGTGTCCGCTCGGCGGGGCTCAGAGAGGTGACGTCAATGACGTGCACCGGCGACACGACCGTGGCATGCACACGAGCCAGGGGCGTTGCGCTGTGGCTTAGATCAAAGGACATGCGCAAGGCCGGATGACGCTGGATCAACGCGTTGCACGCCCGGTTCCATGACGCGGCATCCCAGCGCAGGCGTAGCCGGTAGCGAAAGATGTCGTGATAGATCGCCGAGTCCGGGTGCATCATCGAGTGATAGATCATGCCGACCTGGAGCTGCGAAGCCGCGAACACCTCATCGAACACGCCCTCGCTGGCCAGGCGGATGTCTTCTGATACCTGGGCAAAAGGCTTCACATGTTCTACGGGCTGCAATTGCGATGGGGATGCCTGCTGCGCGTTCACAAGCCGAGCCAATTGAGCGATGGTCGGGTTCTGGTAAATCTGCGTCAGCGTGAACGCCATGCCTTGCTCACGCGCCTTGATCTGTAGATGGATGACCTTCAGGGAATCGCCGCCGAGCATGAAATAGTTATCATGGACGCCCAGTACATCGCGTTTCAGGTTGTCTTTCCAGAGCTGCGCCAGAGCCCGTTCCAGTGCCGTGCGCGGTGCTGTCGCGTCGGTGCTGCCCAGGGTCTGTGCGGGTTCGGGCAAGGCCTTGCGGTCCAGTTTGCCGTTTGCATTGAGCGGGAAGTGCTCCAGCTGAACAAGATACCTCGGCACCATGTAGTCGGGGACGTGCTGGCGCAGTTGCTCCTGCAGCGCGTGGGCTGGAAGCTCGTTTCCGCTGGCGCTGACCATGTAGCCGATCAGATAGGTATCACCTTCGGTTTCCTGGCGAGCGATCACCACCACATCCCTGACACCTTCGCAGGCCAGCAGATGAGCTTCGATCTCACCCAGCTCGATGCGCAGGCCGCGGATCTTCACCTGGAAGTCATTGCGCCCCAGGTACTCGACAGTGCCGTCGGCCAACCAACGGCCCAGGTCGCCGGTCCTGTAGAGACGGGCATTCGGGTCGTCGCTGAACGGGTCGGTCAGGAAACGCTCAGCCGTCAGTTGTGCCCGGTTCAGATAACCGCGTGCGACTTGAACCCCACCGATGTAAATCTCTCCCGCGACCCCCAGGGGGACGGGCTGCCGATAGGCATCAAGCAGGTAAATACGGGTGTTGGCAACCGGTTTGCCGATCGGCGTACTGTCGGGCGTGTCGGGGCCCGAGCAGTCCCACGCGGTGACGTCGATGGCCGCTTCGGTCGGGCCGTACAGGTTGTGCAGCGCGATGTCCGGCAGTTGCGTCTTGAAGCGGCGAACCAGATGCCCGGGCAACGCTTCACCGCTGCACAGCACGCGCCGCAGGTCACTGAAGCCCTGGCTGTCGCCATGCTCCAGAAAGACATCGAGCATCGAAGGCACAAAGTGCATCAGGGTAATGCCGTGTTCACGGATTACGTGAGCGATATAGGCCGGATCCTGATGACCGCCTGGCCGTGCCATGTGCAACTGGGCACCGGCCAGCAAGGGCAGGAAGAATTCCCAGACCGATACGTCGAAGCCGAAGGGGGTCTTTTGCAGGATGCGGTCGGTTTCATTCACCGTGTAGTGGTCTTGCGCCCAAAGCAGGCGATTGACCACGCCACGGTGCTCGTTCATCACGCCCTTGGGCGTGCCGGTGGAGCCGGAGGTGTACAGCACGTAGGCCAGATGAGCCGAGGTCAGGCCCGGCACGTGTGGATTGGCAACCGATTGACCGCGCAATGACTGACAGTCCAGATCAATCACCGGCACCGAAACGCTCGACAGTAGACTCACTGTCGCGCTTTGAGCCAGGACTGCAGCGGGAGCACTGTCCTGCAGCATGTAGGCAATCCGGTCCGCAGGATAAGTCGGATCCAGCGGCACATAACCGCCGCCTGCTTTCAGGACCGCCAGTAAACCAATGACCATCAACTCGCTACGCTCGGCGCAGATCGCCACACGGCTATCCGGTTTTACCCCGAGATCGAGCAAGTGATGCGCCAGTTGGTTGGCCCGGTTATTCAGCTCGCGATAACTCAGGCGGATATCGCCATGCACCACGGCGATCGCTTGCGGCGTGCGCTCGACCTGGGCTTCGAACAACCCGTGGAGTGTCTGCTCCAATGGGTAATCGAATTCAGTGGCGTTGAAGTCGACCATCAGTTGATGGCGCTCCTGCTCCGGCAGGATCGAGAGGCTGTGCAAGGGCGCCTGAGGTGCCTGTTCAAGCGCTTCGACCAGGCTTTCCAGTGCGGCCTGCAGGTAATTGCAGACACGCTGCGCACCGATCTCGACAACGGTCTGGGCGTTGAGTATGAAGTCCTCCCCCAGGTCATCCACGTTCAACGTCAACAGGTAGTTACTGCGTTCCTCGACGTTCAATACTTGAATGCCGGCCCATACTGCGCCGGCTTCCTTGCTCAAGGCTTCGCCGTCAGTGTGTCGGTAGTTGAGCAGGGCGCTGAACAGGGGCAGATCGCCCGGCACACCGCTGCAGCGCTGCGCCAGTGCCAGCGAGGCATGCTCATGTCCGAGCAGTGCGGACAGCTGTGCATGAGTGGCTTGAACGCTGGCCTGAGCCCCCTGGTGACCCACGTCGATGCGCATCGGCAAGGTGTTGATGAACATGCCCAGCGCCCGGTCTGTGCCCGCCGAGCCGCTCATGCGACCTATCAGGACGGTACCGAAGACGACGACATCGCGTCCTGAAAAGCGTCCGACGACCTGGGCCCAGGCCAGGTGCAGCAGGCTGGCTGCACTTACTCCGGACAGCCGGGCCTGCTTGCGCAGGCGTTGGCTCAAGGTGTTATCAATACGGTGATGGACTTCTTCGATTCCGCTCCCGTCGCCTTGCACATCGTGCAGGTCGAACGGCAGGGTCGGCTCGTCGATGTCGCCGAGCATGTCGCGGAAGAAGGCTTCATGGGCTTCGAGGCTGACGCCCAGGCGGGCCTGGGCCACGTAGTTGCGGTACGGCACCGAGGCAGGCAGGTCATCGCCTTGACCCTGCATCAGGGCCTGTATTTCGTCACGCATCACTTCCAGGGCGGTGTGGTCGAGCACCAGGTGGTGGCACAGCAGCAGCGAGACGATGCGTTGCTGGGGGGCATCGTAGGCACTCACCAGCCGCATCAACGGTGCCTGTCGCAGATCCAGGCGATAGTGCCGCGGGTCATAGCGGCGCTGCAGTTGCGTGGCGATATCGCCTTGAGTCGGATCGAGGTCAAGGGTTTCCATGGCCAGGGGGGCCTGACGCCACACCACTTGCACCGATTTATCCAGTCCTTCCCAGTGCAGGGAGGTGCGAAGGATATCGTGGCGCTGGATCAGCTGTTGCAGGGCCTGACTGAATGCGTCCAGACAGGCTTGATCCTGGAAGGCAAAGACGGATTTCAGGACATAGGGATCGCCGCGCTCGGCGGAGAGGTGGTGATAAAGAATACCTTCCTGCAGCGGTGCCAGGGCATAGATGTCCTGCACGTTGGCCACGCCCCCGGGCACCGTGGCCACGATGCGATCGATAGCGTCCTGGGTGAGGTCCGCCAGTGGCAGCATCTGCGGGGTAATGCGTTCGCAGTCCCCAGGGATCAGATTGGCAGGTACCACTATTTCCGTGCCGCCGCCCACGGCAGCGGCCAGGACGGCGAGGGTCGGCTGGCTGAACAGCACGCGAACATCAGCGCTCAGGCCGATCTGGCGCATATGCTCTATCAGCTTGACGGCCAGCAATGAATGCCCGCCCAGCTCGAAGAAGTGGTCATGGCGACCCACCTGATCGATGCCCAGCAGTTCTTGCCAGATATCGGCGATGGCGGTTTCGGTGTCGCCAATGGGGGCCTCGTATTCGCGGCTGACCAGCGATGACTGACCGGGAGCGGGCAGGGCGTTGCGATCCAGCTTGCCGTTTGCAGTCAGCGGCAGGGATTCAAGGCGCACATAGGCAGCGGGCACCATGTAGTCCGGCAGTTGCGCCTGCAAATGCCCACGCAGTACGTCGGGGCTCACTTCAGCATCAGCGGTGAAGTAGGCCACCAGACGCTGGTCTCCCGGCACGTCTTCACGGGCCATGATCACGGCTTCTTTTACCGACTCGTGTGCGGCCAGACGGGCTTCGATTTCACCCAGTTCGATACGGAAACCACGGATCTTGACCTGATCGTCATTGCGCCCCAGGTACTCGAGGCTGCCGTCAGCAGACCAGCGCACCAGATCGCCAGTGCGGTACAGCCGGGCACCGGGCTGTTCGCTGAACGGGTTGGCGAGAAAGCGTTCTTCATTCAGCTCGGGACGATTCAGGTAGCCACGCGCCACCCCGGCGCCACCGACATACAACTCACCGACCACGCCCAGAGGCACGGGCTCGCGGCGGGCGTCGAGCACATAAAGCTGCAAATCCGGGATTCGTTGGCCAATCGGGCTGACGCCTGTTCGCTCGGCATCGGCGGCCTGCAAGGGGTAATACGTCACATGCACCGTGGTTTCGGTGATGCCGTACATGTTCACCAGTTGCGTCCCGGCGTTGGCTGACCTTGCGTACCAGGGCTCGAGGATTGCGCTGTCCAGCGCTTCGCCGCCAAAGATCACTTGACGCAACGAGTGCGCCTGCTGGCTGTCAGCCTGTGCGGCGATCAGTTGGCGGAAGGCGGAAGGGGTCTGGTTGAGCACCGTGATCCCGGCGTCGCAGATCAGCGCATAGCATTCCTGTGGTGAGCGGCTGACCATTTGCGGGACGATCAGCAGTTGCCCGCCGTGAACCAGTGCGCCCCAGATTTCCCAGACCGAGAAGTCGAAAGCAAACGAGTGGAACAGTGCCCAGACGTCATCTGCGCTGAAGCCAAACCACGCGTCGGTGGCCGAGAACAGGCGGGCCACGTTGCGATGCTCGACCTGCACGCCTTTTGGCAAGCCGGTGGAGCCTGAGGTGTAGATCACATAGGCCAGATGCGAAGAGCCCAGTCCCGGCACGTGCGGATTCTGGACGGATTGCGCCTGCAAAGCGGCATCGTCCAGATGGATGACGGGCAGTGAGCCGAGCGACAGCAGGTCCGCTGTCGCGGCTTGTACCAGCACCGCGGCCGGTGAGCTGTTTTGCAGCAGATAGGCCAGACGTTCGGCGGGGTAGGCAGGGTCCAGCGGCACATAACCTGCGCCCGCCTTGAGAATCCCCAACAGGCCGATAATCATCTGTGGCCCACGTTCGACGCAGATGGCGACCCGATCATCCGGGCCGATGCCCAGTTTGATCAAATGATGCGCCAGTTGGTTGGCTTCACGGTTCAGTTCGGAGTAAGTCAGCGCCTTGCCGTTGTGGTCGTTGACGGCGCAGGCGTCTGGCTGGCGTTCTGCTTGTTGCTCGAAGCGGGTGTGAATGAGTCCGTCTTGAGAGTACAGGTGTTCAGTGGCGTTGAATGTCTGCAGCACCTGTTGCTGTTCGGCCATCGGCATGATCGGAAAGTGTGAAACCGGTGTGTCTTGCCGTTCGACCACGTGGGCGAGCATTGAAAGAATGCGCGTTTGAATCTGCTGCACTTCTTCCAGCGTGAAAAACGCCGTATTGAAGTTGAAGTCCAGATAAACGTCTTCGCTCGGATTATAGTCACACACGAAAATCGCCAGCGGCAGGCGCTCATACCCGCTGTATTGGGGTAATACTCTGATCGGGCTGTCCCCGAATACCACATCTCCGTCGAGACTCTCAAACGACAGTGACAGGTCAAACAGTTGCCGACGGCCCGCCTGGCCCAGCTTCAAAATCCGGTTAAGTTCTGCTATCGGAAAGCGTTGATGCCGGTAGCTGCGGCGCAACTTGGCGGAAGTCGTCTGCATCAGTTCCAGAAACGAGGCCTGGGGGTCCACTTCGAGACGGATGGGATTCAGGGAAGAAAACATGCCCGCCGTGTTCTTCTGGTAAGCCGTTGTCCGGTTGTGGACCGGCATGCCGATCACGATGGAGTCGACGCCAGTGGTACGGCAGAAGTAAGTGCCGATGATGCTCATGAATATATGGGGGAGTGACAGGCCCTTGCCGCTTGCAAACCGCGCAAGTTCATTGAACAGAACCCGGGGAATCATCATCTGGCTCAGCGCGCTGGGCGCTATGCGGTTGTCGGCAACTGCAACACGCGGTTGCAGCAAGGGCGGCGGCAGCTCGGCATACAGCTCTTTCCAGAAAGCCTTGTCACGTTCGAAGCGGGTCGATTCCACATAGGCTCGATCCTCTGCGAGAAACGAGAGATAAGAGTTCCCTTGAGGTGGATTGTGATCATCACGCAACAGGCCGTTATAAGCATCTGCGACAGCGTGAACGAGCAAATAGACCGTGACGCCATCACCTATCAGGTGGTGGTAGCGATGCTGGCAGTAATACCGGCCCGGCCCGCAGCGCACGAGCCTGGCTTCCCAAAGCACCTCGCCCAGCAGGTTGAACGGCTGACGAAAAGCGTCTTGCAGGTAAGCCTTTACCTGTTCCTCGCAAGCCTGTTCGCCAGAAAATTCGACAACGCTCAGCTTCGCCTTGACGTAAGGCACTACGCGCTGACGTACAGTTGCGCCTTGCACGCTGAGAACCAGGCGCAAGGACTCATGGCGATCCACGACCAGTTGGAACGCTTTCTCGAACAGTGGAAGATCCAGTTCACCCTTGATCTCAAAGACCATGCCGATGTTGTAGTAGGGCAGTTCGGGGTTCGCGATCTGGTCAAACCAGATGCCTTGCTGAGGGGAAGTGAGTTCAAAGTCTGGACTTTCATTGTCGAGCATTGGCAAGTCAGCGGAGGTCATGTTGGCGCCTGTATTCAAGTCACTTAGGCTCGTCAACAGCCAGTGGATCGGCCGTGAAAAGCCAGGAAATAGGGGGGGGCGGTATGTGCAATTGACGGTCTGTTTGTTCGGTAATTACAGCGAACCGACCGTGATGGCATTATGGTTTCGCGCTTGCTTCAGCAGCCGATATCATTCGCGTAAAGTACCGGCGATGGTGTTCCAGAGGCGTGTAATGAAGTCAGTGGACTCCAAAGCGCAGGCGCAGCCATAACTGAAAACGAGCCGCTTGATGTTATTAAGCGTTTGCAGAGGGGATAAATCTGCACCGGAAAAGGGGGACGTTCTGTGTAGTTGATTCAGCAGAAATGGCGAAACTTGATGCGGGTATCTATATTCACCATATTTCTGCCTTCCAAGTCTGGCATCCACTTACGCTGGAGGCTCACTATTGCAGCAGGAATTAGACTCGCCGCTTTCTTGCGCAGTAATTCCTTACTTTTGCCGTCGTGCCCTATGAGATGAAAGGTACTTTTTCCACTATCCAGGCCGAGCAAATCCAAGTTGTCCATGAGCGGTCTCCGCGAAATAAGTGAGAACCCCGGTAAGTTTGGATTTGGCGGGGCTCCCGTGCGGGGATGAAATGGCCGACTGCTGTGAGAGGCTGCGAGCGCCACTGTCCTTGTGTTCGATCCTACCGGTTGAAAGGGCCCGGTGATGGAGAGCTGCTTTCGAACCAGGGTGGGCATTGGCAGTAATGAGGGTTGGAATGCAGAAAATCCAAACGCAGCCGTTACAAAGGCGCGTTTCAATTGAATCCACACCTCCTCTCGAAACCATTGCGCTAGAACACATCATGATCGATTTTTTCATTGCTCTTCTGGAGTTCCTGGACCCTCTGGACTCTATGGCTCAAACCGACGGGCCGTCCACATGGGGGCGACGTCATCGAAAGCTGATCAGAGTGTTGTACATCCTTTGTATGCTTCCCGTGTGCGTAGCGCTCTTGCTGCTGGTTATCGACTGGGTGGTTGGCCTCGGCATCGGAGGGAAGAGCGTGGTCATGGTCGTGGTGGGGATGCAACTGATCGGTTTGTTTGTTCTGCTGCGCCGCAAGAGCAATAAATAGACGTCATCGTCGGGTTCCGCCATCTCCGTCAGTGGCGATGCGGGCCCGTTCCGAGGTGTCTCTGTCTCGGGTACTCAAGGAATGTTGCGGTTCAACTAAACCGGACCTTGTCTTGGGTTTCCTATCCCTGTCCGAACAGGTATCAGTCAATCGCCAGGGGAGGGCTGACTGGCTGTTGAACTTCAGACTCAAATGAGCGGAAGCCAGGCTTTCCGCTCATCCTCAGAGCACTGTCAGCCGCTGAAGCTGACCACTTGTTCATCCAGCACCGAGTCCATCTTCAGCTGTGCCAACTCAATCAGATGCACCACGCCCATCGCGACCTTGCGGTTCGAACCGGTCTGGTTGTCGGCGTGCTCATAGGCCGTGGCCGCTGCGGATTGCAGAATCGAGTAGACATTGGCCAGGGCGTCTTCATGACTCCCGGGATCGTGCCATAGATCACTGTGATATCGGCGGCGCTGTGCAGCTTACAGGCTGTTGCGATAGCCGCGCGGAAAAGCCGGACTGCCCGTTTTCAGACGGTGACGTTGACCGTCCGCCGAGCAACGAATCGCCTGATGCTGCGGTTCAAGGGTTCTGCATAGAATCGCCCGACCGCTGCACTCAGTGCGGCGGACAGTAGGAAGAACACAGCCAGGAGCAGAATTTTCTCATTCCCCACAACGACGGAAGGCGGGAAGATCGTTCTCATTGCGCCGAGCACGATGAGGTGAAACAGGTAGAGCTCGTAGCTGAGCCTTCCAAACCATCCGAGACCGACCAGGAGGCGGGTGCGTTGGCGGACGAGGTCGGAGGGCCGATGGTGCGCACCCAACAACAGCACCGCGGTGCCAAGGGCCATCGCTGTCACGCCAAGCACGTTGGCTTGCCCGATCGGCCAATACAGGTAGAGGAATGTCATCGCGGCGAGGGTGAGCGCCTGCAGGCCCTTCGCTACAAGACCGCGCATAGGCATTCGCTTGGCAAGCAGTGCCGTGCAACAGCCGATGGCGATGCCGTCGAAGCAAGCGAAATAATCATAGAGAAAGCCTTCCTCATCGCCCTGATGAGCGAAGCGGTAAAAGGGCCCAACGATAATGATCACGCCCCAGAAGGCAAGCAGCAGCGACTCCCGCCGCAGGGCAAGGCAGAGCATCGGGAACGAGAGATAGAACACTTCCTCGACCGACAAGGACCACAACACACCGAGAGGATAATTGACCCATCCTCGGGCGCTGATCAGCACATTCATCCAGAAGGTCAGGGACGCTAGATTCACGGTCCAGAACGAGACGGGCGTTGCGGTCGACGGAGTGTTCTGGAAGATCGTCACACCTGCTAGCGCAAGCACATTGATGGTGAGGATCAGCAACAGAAGGCATGGGACTATACGTGCGATACGCAACCCGTAGAACGCCCACGCACTCATGCCGACGAGCCCGGGCCAGCGACGATTGGCATTCGAGGTAATCAAATAACCCGAGATGACGAAGAACATAGTCACGCCATAGTTGCCGTTACGTGCGACAGCGCGGACGGCATCCCATCCCAATACACTGGCCAGGGTCGTGTCGTTCAGGTGGTACGCGATGTTGAAGTGATGAAACAGTACGAGAAAAATCGAGACGCCCCGGATCAGGTCGATCCGGGCATTACGAAGACCGAAGCTCATAGTCAGCTTATCCGTTCGCCCATTTTACCCAGGGTTAAGCGCGCTCGTCCTTCGACGAGTCCATGACGATGTAGCTGGTGATCGACGATACATGAGGCAAGGTACCGAGAACGTCGGTATGAAACGTCTTGTACGCCTTGATATCCGCAACCTCTACGCGCAACAGGTACTCGATGGCGCCCGTGATGGTGTGGCATTCCACGACTTCCGGAGCGCCAGCGATGGCGCGCTCGAAGGCCTGAAGGCTTTCCTTGGTGTGATTGGAAAGGCCTACGGTGATGTAAACCACAAAGCCAGCCCCCAGGCGGGATCTATCGATAACGGCCCTGTATCCGGTGATGATACCGGCAGATTCCAGGTCCTGTACCCGCCTCAAGCAAGCAGAGGGGGACAGACCGACCCGTTCAGCCAGTTTCACATTGGTTTGGCGCGCGTCCTTTGCAAGCTCGGACAATATTCTTTCGTCAATTCGATCTAAAGCTGTTGTTTGTTGCATGGATCTGATTTTTGCTCGTGAGTTCGCAAGAAAATTCTTTGATTTAAGCAATAGAATATTCCGCTTCATGGGCGTGATACAACAGATGAATATATGAGCGATATGGCGTTTCTTTTTCCCTTTCTGCTTTTCGCCATCGTTATGACAGGCACGCCGGGCCCGAATAATGCGATGGTCCTCGTATCGGGTGCCCGGGTAGGGGTCTGGCGCACGATGCCCCTCGTGTGGGGCATCGCGGCAGGTGTGGCGCTCCAGTTGGTGATATTGGGCCTGGGCCTGGGAGCGGTGTTCGAGGTCATTCCGGGGTTTCACACCGCGTTGAGCATCGTGGGGGCGGCCTACATCTTATGGCTCGCGTGGAAGATTGCCTCCAGCGGTCCGTTGGTGATCGGCGACGAGGAACGCTCGCCCATGGGTTTTTTCGGCGGGGTGGTTTTTCAGTGGATCAATCCCAAGGCGTGGGCCATGTCGATCAGCGCGGCAGCCACCTATATTCCCCTCGAGAACCATCTTGTGAACGTGTTCATGACCGCTGCGCTGCTGGCGGTCGTGTCTACTCCCTGTGTCGGGATCTGGGCGGTCGGCGGGGTGGTATTTCGACGTTTCCTGATGCGAGCGAATGTGGCGTTGGCCTTCAATATCGTCATGGCGCTTGTCTTGTTAGGCGCTACCCTGCCAGCCATTGTGCGTCTAACCCATTGATTGCCTGGAGCGTCGATCAAGGCTCGGTAGTCGGATTCCGTTTCTTGTAGCGGTATTGAAGAAAGAGCGCTTGATCACGCCCCTGAACTTTATACTTGGCCCGCCGTCCAGGCAGGTTAGGTTCAGGAGTTGAAACCAAGGCAGGTAGCAGTTTTTTCGCGTTGTTCGATGACATCGCCACCTTGTTGGACGACATATCGGTGATGAGCAAAGTCGCCGTGAAGAAAACCGCCAGTGTTCTGACTGATGATCTCGCGGCGAGCGCAGAGAAAGTGGTTGAACTCAAGGCTGATTTACAGAAGCGTAGGGATTTTCCTACTCTGTTTCCGATGTTCCTATCCCAGAATAGGGATTCACCGATAGTGAGGATGCCATTGTTGGGCCAGTATCTTTTCCAGGCAGTCGACACGTCGGTACGCCGACAAGGAGGCGCCTCGACCGAGAGAGCGGCGGTGGGCGAACAGGCATTACCTACCCCCGGCTTTGACACGGTTAGAAGTGCCATAGAATAAAATTCAACGAGGGCAGGTCATGTTGAAATGTCATGAGTTCTGTCAGGAGGCCCCCGACAGCGAGGCAAGGCCCTTTTGGAGGGATCGACCCACTCACTCCGAGTTGGATGTTCGTTGCGTGATGGGTTGCGCCAGTGAAACGCCAGACAGCAGCGTTTTATCAGCCTCTCCCCATGACGCCTCCAGCTCCCCGCAGCCCCCGCGAATAGCGATGAACGACGAGCTGGTTGCTGCCAGGGACCTCTGCGCAAAATCCCGCGCCGCCGTGGTTGAGATGTTCAGGCACGCGCGGATGGGCCGTGCCCTGGAACTGGAAAACGTCAGTGCACTTGTCGATGACATTTCCAGTTCGATTTCACGCCACCCCGACGCGTTTATCAGCTTGGCTCGTCTGAAAAGTCTCGACGATTACACCTATATGCATTCGGTTGCCGTCTGCGCCCTGATGATTGCCTTGGGCAATCAACTGGGACTGCCTGAAGCATTGATCCGCAGAGTGGGGCTCGCCGGCCTGTTGCACGATATCGGAAAAATGGCCATCCCTGGCGCCGTCCTCAACAAACCCGGGCGATTGACCGACGAGGAATTGCAGTTGGTTCGTACCCACCCTCTGGAAGGAGAAAAAACACTGTCGGCCACCTCGCAGGTGTGCGAAATGATTGTGGACGTATGCCTGCACCATCACGAAAGGGTCGATGGCCAGGGTTACCCGCATCAATTGGCTGGCGAGCAGATCAGCCTCTTTTCCCGGATGGCCGCTGTTTGTGATGTCTACGACGCAATCACCTCCGATCGTGTTTATAACGAGGGCTGGGATCCAGCCGTCGCGGTCCAGAAAATGTCATCGTGGGAGGGGCACTTTGACGATGAAGTATTTCGAGCTTTCTTGAAGTGCGTGGGTATTTATCCTGTGGGGTCGCTTGTTCAACTGAAAAGTGGCCGCATTGGCGTTGTTGTTGAACAGAACAGTCATTCACTCTTGACCCCCAAGGTGAAGTTGTTCTATGTGCCGGTCTTGAATGTCCATATAACACCAACGCTCTTGGACCTGAGTGATCCGTTGCAGAAGGATCGGATCTGTGCGCGTGTGCCTGTCCAGCGCTATAGGTTCAAAGACACCGACTTATTGTGGCTGGAAGATAGCAAACCCCAATAATCCTGACGAAGACGCCGGGTTGTGACGTCTGCGCCTGCAAACATGATCTAATCAGGCGACACATTTTTTGGGGGGGGCGGAAATATTTTCGTACGCTTCCTGCACGCCATCCCTCGCCATCCTCAGGTTCTAAATAGGGCTGTCATGGATACGGGTTCATGACTCAAGCTTGTACGAGAAAGTTACAAGATATCGCATGTTGCGCGAGCAGTACGCCCCTGGGGCCGGCTCCGGGGCGGAGCCGATCGTGCATGCGGTCGGCGAAAAGTGCGGGTTGCTCACACGCGGCGCCATTGAGCTGACGGTGGACGGGCAGATCAGCGTGCTGACGGAGGGGGACGGCTGTTACTTCCCGACGACGCTGCCCCATAGCTTTCGCAATCTGACAACGAGTCTGTGGCCGCGGGTTTGACCACGGACTCGTTTCTAGGTCTGTCTTATGGCTGAACGGCTGATCCCATAAGGCGAAATGGATGCCAGCGACCTTGTACAACCTTGCTCTTTACGAGTTCTCTATAGGTGTGCCATTGTCGAGTCATCTTGCCTTGATACCGGCGCAAGTTGCACAACTTGCAAACTGCGGCGATGTTTGAGGCTTGGTTTGAGCCACCCCCGCATCTGGCCAGCAGGTGCTCGGCTGTGTATTGCATCTGTTTTGCCTGCCTGAGTGAGCAGCCACAAAGCTGCGCATATTCCTGAGGAGAGGTGATGCACATGGGGTAGTCGCAGTAGAAGCATCGGCCCTCCTGGCGGTAAAACGCATAGGTACGTGATTTTTTTAGGAAGCGTGGCATTGAAGATATCCTGGTTTCAGAGCAAGTCCGCGGTGCCGTCAGATGCCTAGCGTTGTACTCATGCATTCAAGATATCCACGTGAGTGGCGATCAATGCGGCGTTCGCATGACCATTGAATCCGGCACCTCGGATTTACAGCAGGTGGCAACGAGAAACCGTCAGCTCACCCGAGAAGGCCCAACGAGCGTGTCAAAAAGCGGGGAGGGTGACATCAAGAAAACAGGATTTGGTCAGTTTTGTTTTCCGGGCCATCACAGTCCGGGCGAAGGTCTATCTGGCCCGAATGAGCTTCACGAAGCCTTTCGCAAGGCTCGTACAGCTGCATAGTGGCGGGCCTGCATGATATCTCCGCTGGACTCTGCCTTGTCGGTACCCGCTTTTGCGCGCAGGTCTCGCATCTGGAATTCTAGGACTGCCAAGGCCTACTCTTCCAATAATTACTCGGGCACTTGGTGCAACGAATAAAGTTGCAAGTAGGCCGCTATAGATAAGTGTAATTTTTATTATATGCTCCTTGCCTCAGGAGGGGCTTAGCTAGTGGCTCAGGTCGCTGGCTTCGAAGCGTTATGCAGTCCGCGTGGTGTTAGATCTTCGCTCTTTCAATTGAGCTGCGTTAATCGGAACTAAAGAACTGCTACTGGACGCCTCCCGAGGAAGAATGCGATTGTGATATGGCTGACACAGGGCAAGAAACAGCTTGCCCTGATACTGGAGATTACACGTCAGCACCGCCTAAAATATTTTCTAGTTGCATTTCTTTTAAAACACGGTCTTGAATGGGTTGCTTGGCAGCGTTAATTTCATCAACACCCCAAACCATGCCGACCGCCGTGCGTGTAGGGCGTTTGCCAGCAGGCATATCTGCTAGCGCTAAATAAGTATCTACGACCAACTGTGGATCTGGTGCTTGGTCAGACTGCATAAATTTCGCGAACTCTGCGAACATAGCGGCGGGTATCTTTGCTAATTCACCATAGCTGTCCAGCACGTCAATACGGGAAGGCTCTTGCCCTCCTGCACTTAGACCTGTAGGGAACGGGCCTGGTTGCACGATGGCAACATCAATGCCGAAGGGCGCCACTTCGTAACGTAAGCCTTGGACGTAGCCTTCCAAGGCATGCTTGGTGGCGGCGTATGTAGAGAAATACGGCGCCGAAATCTGGCCGACCATTGATGAGGTGTTAATGATCAGACCGGACTTGGCTTCCCGCATAGCGGGCAAGACAGCCTGTATAATGCGCATAGTGCCATAGTAGTTGGTTTCCATCTGTTCCCTGGCTTGGGCAATGCTAAATGCCTCCGTAATGCCAAGGTACATTACGCCTGCATTGTTAATCAAAATATCAATCTTGCCCGCTTTAGCCAGCAAACTTTCAATGGCTGTTTTGACGGATTCGTCGCTGGTGACATCCATATCTACAACATGGATGAGCTTGCTATACGCTTCCAGCTCGGTCTTGACTGCGGCGTTCTTGCCTTCTGTGCCACGCATGGTGGCGAACACTCGGTAGCCCTTATCTGCAAAATCTTTCACTGCTTTTAGGCCAAATCCACTGCTGCTACCTGTGATGATTACGTTTTTTTGTGCTTCACTCATATTTTCTTTCCTGATGGCTTGTCAATTAAATACTGACTGGTACAATAATGTGGTGGGGCATCGCGTGTCAAGTTAAAATACCAGGTGGTACGAAATGAGCTCAAATCCAACAAAGCCTTCAAGGGGACGACCTAAGACCCTAGACCGTGATCACGTTTTGGATGTGGCAATGGATGCCTATTGGAAAGAGGGCATACGCAATTTATCCCTTAATGAAATTTGCAGAAGATGTGATATATCGAAGCCAGGTCTTTATCGTGAATTTTGGAATGAAGATGGCTTGATGAAAGCTGTTATTCTTAAATATCAGGAGCAGGTGCTAGATCCTGTGCGGCAGATGTTAAATACAGAAATTCCGTTTCGAGAGGCGCTTGACAACTTAGTGTCATTTGCCACCTCAGTTAGTGATAGTCAAGAGGTCCCAAAGGGATGTCTTTTGATAAAAATGCGCGAATCACGCACGCACTTGGGTGAAGCCGCACGAGCACAAATTGATTTCATTCAGGCGCAAGCATTAACTGCTTACTGGAAATGGGTGGAACGTTCAAAGGCCAAATGTGAGTTTTCTGCAGACATGTCATCAGAGTTTGCATCTGCTTATATCGATGCACAGTTAAGTAATGCTTCGTCACAGATCTCTCGTGGTGAGGATCCACAAATTGTAAAGAAAATACTATTAGTCGCTTTTTCTATGTTGGGATGACTAGTGATTACATGAGCTCTCAGGGCATCGTGCTCAGGGAAGACGAACAAATTGAACTGAGTCGGCGCATAAGATCAGTCCGCGCGACGTTCGTCGGGCGCGGATGATTTTGCTAACCGCTCAAGGTTGTTCTCGTAACGAGATTACGCAGTTGACCGGTCTCCGTTGTTTCAGTCACCCGCTGGTGCAAGCGATTCAAGAGCTGTGTCTACAGGACCTAGTGGATTTGCCCGGACGAGGTCGCACTGCCGGCCGAAGCGTTGAAACGAACCCTTGAGTAGGTCAGTCGGCCGCGTATCGGTCAGCCTCGCTGGAGCTGTCGAAGCATGGCTCGAGTCGCTGGTATTTCACCGGCCAGCGTCCAGCGCATTTGGGTCGCCACCGACTAAAGCCGCACCTGACACGCACCTTCAAACCGTCCAAAGATCCAAACTTCGAAGAGAAATTCTAGGATGTTATTGGGTTGTATCTGGATCCACCGGATAAGCCATTGGTGTGTTGCTGGGTTTCCGCTACCAGGCCCGTGGTGCAGGCCGTGCACACACCTGTTGAGATGTCAGCGCCGGATAGACCTGAGCATCAGAAGATGTTGGTGTCATCATCAGGCTTGCAGGCACGTAGTAATTGCCGAAGGCAAAGGGCTCCAGAAGCTGTGCGGGAGATGATCGAGCGCTGATGAGCGTGGCAGAACGGCTGCCTATTTATTCATGAAACCCATAGTTGCGAAGTGTAGACTGGTTCAGTAGTTGTATCTTTATGTTTCAGGCGAGAAGCCGGTTCAAGCCCGGCACGGTCGCGCCACTGTATCCGCATACCCAGGTAGCAGCCCGGGTGTTCGGGAGTCAGACCTCGTCTTGCAACGTCATTCCTCTTCCTGGTCGGGACGCGTGTTCCCATAAGGTGCCGTTTTATGATCCGTCAACTCGCACGAGTTTTCAGCGACTCCAATACCCAGATACGGGCCCGGCTCTTTGGCATCTACGGGGTGCTGATCGGCATCAACGTGATTGCCTGGGTCTGGGCCCTGCTGGCCTTTCATGACCACCCCGTTCTGCTCGGCACGGCCCTGTTGGCTTATAGCTTTGGATTGCGCCATGCGGTGGACGCCGACCATATCGCGGCCATCGACAACGTCACCCGTAAACTGATGCAGGAAAAGAAACGCCCGGTCTCCGTCGGTTTTTTCTTTTCCCTTGGGCACTCTTCCGTAGTGGTGCTGGCGTCTCTAGGCGTGGCCCTGGCGACCTCGGCCATGCAGGACCGCATGGAAGGGTTCAAGGCCGTGGGCGGATTGATCGGCACCTCGGTGTCCGCGCTGTTCTTGCTGATTATTGCGCTGATGAACCTGGTGATCCTGCGCTCGATCTACAAGTCCTGGCGCCATGTTCGACAAGGCGGTGCCTATGTTGATGACGACTTCGACCTGCTGTTGGCCAACCGTGGTTTCCTGGCTCGGATTTTCCGCCCGTTGTTCCGCCTGGTAACGCGCAGCTGGCACATGTTCCCCCTGGGTTTCCTGTTCGGGCTGGGGTTTGACACCTCCACCGAAGTGGCCCTGCTGGGCATTTCGGCGACCCAGGCGTCCCAGGGGTTGTCGCCCTGGTCGATCATGGTGTTTCCGCTGCTGTTCAGTGCAGGTATGTCGCTGGTCGATACCCTGGACGGCCATCTGATGCTGGGCGCCTACGGCTGGGCCTACATGAAGCCCATTCGCAAGATCTACTACAACATGACGATTACCCTGGTATCGGTGGTGGTCGCCGTGGTCATCGGCACTATCGAGGCTCTGGGTCTGCTCTCGGACCAGCTCGCGCTCAAGGGGCCACTGTGGGATGTCATCGGCAATCTCAACGATCACTTCGGCACCCTGGGTTACATCATCATCGGCATCTTTGTCGTCAGTTGGGCGCTTTCGGTGTTGCTTTACCGCCTCAAGGGTTACGACATGATCGAGGTCAAGCGATAGCTTACTTTGGGAGGCCGGTTACTGCCTTCTTATGCCGATGCGCCTGGTACTGCGCAAGCGCGCTGCGCAGGAGCATGGGGCATCGATCGAATTTAGCCGTCCTTGCTTTGCGTGGTGGGTCGGGACGCTTATTTCTTCCGAGGAAGGGCTCGGACAAACACGACAGCCTCTGCCAAAAGCTTCTGTGCCAGTAAATCGTCAGCGAAGGTTTCGGCTTCAATGCGTAGCCAGCCTTCCATGATGCGGCCTCTTGAGATCATCGGGGTGATGCCGCTGATAGCCAGTACCTCTCGGTCGTAGTCCTTGCCCAGCCGGATCAGCGCGCCGTCATCGCGCGCGGCGCACAACAAATGGCCGTTCATCAACCAGGCCAGCCCCCCGAACATGGCTTTTTCCGACAATCCTTCCACGATGGAAAGTTGGTCACGCATCAGTTCTTCGAGTCCGGGGTCGCGAGCCATGAGTCGTACCTTCCTGTGCCCTAGCGCTTCCTGCCGAAACGCAATGATGCTCCGTAGGCCGAGTCGGGTAAATGATTGCTGCCATCTTCCCTCAGCCTGGACCGGAAGGTTCCGCTGTGGGGCTGAGTCTTGTAGAGGCCACGCTTTTGCAATTCAGGAATGATCAACTCCACGAAGTCTTCAAGCGAGCCGGGACTGATCAACGGATTGATCATGTAGCCGCTGGTACCGGAGATACGTGCATGTTCCTCGATCCGATCGACGACCTGTTGCGGGGTGCCGACCAGGATCAGGTCGCTGCCACGGGTGACCTTGGCAAAGCGCTGTTTGACGTCGCCTGCCGTCAAAGGTTTGCCACTGCCATCGGGGTGCATGACATAGGACGTCAACCCTTCGGTATGAGTCGATAGCGCGTCACTGTCGGCATAGCGGCTGATATCGATGCCGGTGTCGCCGGCATAACTGACCAGTTGCGCCTGAAGATGGTAGTTGCTTTGCAACACGTCATATTTGCGCTGGGCTTCAATCTCGGTTTTGGCGGTGACAATCCGCAGCACGGTCAGGGATTTCACATCCTCACGTTGACGGCCGCGTGCCTGGGCCTTGGCCCAGATGTCTTCCAGCCCCTGACGAATCTCGTGGGGGTTGGATTTTGCGATGAAAATCAGCTCGGCGTGCTTGGCTGCGAATTCGCGACCACGACCCGACCAGCCGGCCTGGATCAGCAGCGGGGTGCGCTGTGGCGACGGGGAGGTCAGGTGCGGTCCGGCCACTCGATAATGCTCGCCCACGTGATTGATCGGTCGTACCCGATCACCCCGGGCATACAATTGGCGAGCCTTGTCGGCCACCACGGCGTCGTCGGCCCAGCTGCCTTCCCAGAGTTTGTACGCTACATCGAGAAACTCTTCGGCGCGTTCATAGCGGTCATCGTGTTTGATCATCTGTTCCAGGCCGAAATTACGGGCGGCGCTGGACAGATAGGAGGTCACGATGTTCCAGCCCACGCGGCCATTGGTCAGGTGATCCAGGGTGCTGAAACGGCGGGCATGGGTGAAGGGGTGTTCGTAGCTGGTGGTGACCGTGACCCCGAAGGCAAGATGCTCGGTGACCGCCGCCAGGGCGGGAATGATCATCAGCGGATCGTTGGCCGGCGCCTCCACGGCCCATTGCATCGCGGCATCGGCATTGCCGCCAAAGACGTCGTAGAAACCCAGCACATCGCCGAAGAACAGCATGTCGAGGTTGGCCTGGTCGGCAATGCGCGCCAGGTTTGTCCAATAGCCCAGGGAGTTGATGGCCAGGCGTTCGTCGGCCGGGTGCGTCCAGAGGCTCGGCGCACCGCCGCAGCCGACACTGGCTTGTTCGTAGAGGGCAAACAATAGAGGTTTTGGATCGGACATCTTCGTTCCTGAAAAAGTCGTTGAAAGGGGGACTCACCGCTGGTTCTTGAACCCTTTGCCGTAATACCGCTCAAGGCGTACCTGTATCAGCTCCAGGCCGATGGAGAGCAGCCAATAAATGACGGCGGCGGTGGTGAGCATTTCGATATAGCGATAGGAGGAGCGGCCATACGACTGCGCGAGGAACATCACTTCCCAGACACCCATGACCGAGATCAGCGAGGAGTCCTTGAGCATGGAAATGAACTGGCTGGTTGTTGGCGGAATGATCGTGCGCATCGCTTGCGGCAAGACGATGTGCACAAAGGTCGCTGTGGGACGCAGGCCCAGGGCGGCTGCCGCTTCCCGCTGACCGGGTGCCACGGCCATGATGCCCGCGCGAAAGATCTCGCTGAGGTAGGCGCCGTAGTTCAGCGAAAGCGCAATGATGCCCGCGCTGATCGCCCCGGGCACCATACCCAGCTGCGGCAGGCCCAGGTAGATCAGCAGTATCTGGATCAGCAGTGGCGTGCCTCGAAAGAACGAGGCGTAGAAGCTGGCGACACCGAAGGCTACCGCGCTGGATGACAACCGTGCCAAAGCCGTCACGAAGCCAAGCAGCAGCGACAGCCAGATCGAACAGAAACACAGGAACAACGTCAGTGCGGCGCCCTGCAGAAAGCCGTTCGGTCCCAGGCGCAGGCCCACCAGGTTCGGCCATTTATCCAGGATGATCGAGAACTTCAGATCGAAGCTCATGAAGAACAGGACGCACAGTCCGAGCATGACCGCCCAGGTCAGATACAGCCGGGCCCGGAAACTCAATAGAGGGCGCCAGCGGCGCGGCTTGCTGTCGGTTGTCGAAGTCACGGGGGTGGAGTTTGGCTCAAAGGCTGTCATTGGCTGATATCGGCACCGATCCACTTCTGTGAAATCTTGCTCAACGTACCGTCTGCCTTGAGTTGGCTGATGACCTGGGTGACCTTGGCATTCCATTGCGCATCGCCTTTTTCGACGGCCACGACGTTGGGTTCCGCATACAAGGGGTCACCGGCAATCTTGAAACGAGGGTCCTGGGCAATCCGTTCGCGAGCGGTGATGAGGTTGGTGACCATGGCGTCAAGACGCACGCCGGTTCCCAGGGCGAGGTCCTGGAAGGCCACCGTTTCATTGTCGTAAGGCGCCACCTGGACCTGATCGAATGGATACTTCAGGGGTTTGTCCTCGGCACCCTCGATCACCAGATCCTTGTTCAGGTAGGCCTCGTAAGTGGAGGCGCTGATGACACCGACTTTCTTGCCTGACAGGTCCTTGCCCGAGGCGATGTCATTGTTCTTGGCGTTCACCACAATGACCGCTGGCGACTGGTAATACTCCACCGGGAAATCAAACACTTCAGCGCGCGCCTTGCTCGGGGTCATCGAGCAGACGCATATGTCATAGCGTCCGCTCCAGTGGCCTGCCGCGATCACATCCCATGACGGCGTTTCCAGATGCAGCTTCACCCCAAGACGCTGTGCCACGGCCTTGGCGACATCGACGTCAAAACCATCCAGTTGGTTTTGATCGTTGAGAAAGGAGAAGGGCGGGTAGCTTTCCATCAAGACACCGACGAGCTCGCCTTTCTTTGTCACTCGATCAAGGGTGGAGCCGGCGAGTGCTACGGAACAGGTCGCAAGCAGAGCGAGACCCAGCGGTAGAAGGACTGTTTTTTTCAAAGGCGATTACTCAGGCAGTTGTTTAAAAAGACTGAATAGATTTAAACGCACTATAAAATTGATTTGTAATACTTAAAATGAATACTTGGCTTGGATTGGGCTATATCGTGGGGTGATGAGCTACAACACCATGCGGCTGAAGTCACAGCACTGCGCCGCCAGGCGCGCCACTTCGACACTCAGGCCCTGAAGTCGATCGGCACGGTGTGCGGCGATGTAGTGGATGGGAGGCAATGCGGGCTCGGTTTCGATGATCTGCAACCGGCCCTGTTCCACCAGCGGCGAGAGGCACTGGCGAGGCAGGTAGCTGATGCCGATGCCGGAGAGCGTCAGCCCCAGTTGGGCGATCAGGTAGTTGCTTTTGATCGTGCGGTTGACCCGGACATCGTTCTGGGCGAGCCAGCGCTCATAGATCAACCCGGTGCCGGAGCCGCCTCCCTGAGTCAGTACGGTGTACGAGGAAATGGCCTGCATGTTCATTATCCCGTTACCCTGGTGCAATGAAGGCGCGCACATCCAGGCGTTCTCTACTGAGCTCAGTGGGGTACTGACAAAACGCGCATCGGCAAAAATGTCGGGCACGATGATCAGGTCGAGCTGATCGCTCTCCAGTTTCGCCACCAGATCGGTGCTGATCTCGATTGAAGGTTCGAGTACCACTTTGGGATAAGCGCTGCGTATGCCCTCGATCAGCGCCGGTAGCCAAGTCATCGCGGTCAGTTCGGTGACGCCGATGCGAAAGCGCCTGACCAGTACCTCCTTGGAGCTGATGCGCTCGAGCAGGTAATCGCGTTGGCGCAAGATCTCCGAGGCCTGCTCGAACAGCTCCGTGCCTTTTTCCGTAAGGCGCGCGCTGCGTTTGGATCGATCGAAAATGGGCATGTCAAAGGCGTCTTCCAGTTCCTGGATACGCTTGGAGACGGCTGACTGGGACATGTTCAGTTTCATGGCTGCGGATTCGAAGCTACCCAGTTCCACAATCCAGTAGATCGCTTCCAGTTGCTTGAACGTGATCATTGCTCAGGCTCGATTGAGGAAAACAGGTTCTCGACACCCAGGTCTTCGGGCCTGGCGACACCGAGCAGACCCAGGTCGCGCTTGAGTTCTGCGCCGATGAGCTTGAGTGCATGCCGCACGCCTTCTTCGCCGGCCACGGTCGCGGCGTAGTTGAACGGCCGCCCGATAAAGACCGCCTTGGCCCCCAGCGCCATGGCTTTCATGGCATCGGTGCCCCGGCGCACGCCGCTGTCGAGCATCACCGTCATATCCGGTACCGCATCCACGATGCGCGGCAGGATTTTCAGGGGGGCCACGCTCCCATCCAGTTGCCGTCCGCCGTGATTTGACACAATCACTGCCTCGGCGCCGATGTGCTGGGCCTTCACCGCATCCCGTGGGTTCAGGATGCCCTTGATGATCAACTTGCCCTTCCAGCGGCGACGAATGTCGATGACATGCTCCCAGGTGAGATGACCTCGGTCCGAAAAATCCCGCAGTACATTTCTTGAGAGGATAGGCGCGCCGCGAGTCGCGTAATTGTTCTCGAAATGCGGCATCCCGTGAACGATCAAGGTCCGCAAAAATGTTCCGAGCAACCACCTGGGGTGCAGAAGCCCTTGAGCGGCCAATCTCAGGCTCGGACGCAGCGGCGTCGAAAAGCCGGCCCTGACGTTGTTTTCGCGGTTGGCGGCTACCGGCGTATCGACCGTCAGCACCAGGGTTTCAACACCGGCAGCGGCGACCCGATCGATCAGCGCATTGATCTGTTTCCCCTCTCCCGGGAGATAGGCCTGAAACCATGTACCAGGGGCTTGCTCCATCACCTCTTCCAGGTGGATCAATGAAGAGCCACTCATGATGCACGGTGCCTTCGCCTGAGCCGCCGCGCGGGCGAGCACGATATCGCCGCGGTAGCTGGTCAGCGCGGCAATCCCCATGGGCGCAATGCCGATCGGGGACGAGTAGGTTTGGCCAAGCAGTCTCACTGACGTATCGACGTGAGCGACGTCCACCAGCACGTTTGGCAGGAAGCTGTAGTCCAGGAATGACGCCCGGTTTGCGATGGCCGATAGCTCGTCTTCGACAGCGCCCGATACATAAGCGAAGAGGGGGCGGGGCAACAGGCGTCGGGCCAGAGGCTCGAAATCCTGGAGTGAAAGACAGCGGTGCAAGGGGGAGGGCATAAGGCTCATCCTGGAGGCGTGGGCAGCGATACGGCTTTAATAAGATCACTAAAAGAGATGCTAAAACATAGATAAATATCGCTAAAAGTATTTTTTGATTCTCCCTAAGATCAGGTTTTCGTGAAAGCACACCTGATAAAACCGGGAGATATCATGTTACTTCCAGGCACCCGTATCGAACCATCGCCTGCGCCTGCTTCTGATGCCTTGATCAAAGCATTCGCCTCTGTCGTGACACCTCATATCAGCGACAACATGGGGCGCCATATCGGTGCCCGTGGCCTGACGCGCTACAACCGCACAGGCAAGCTCGTCGGTACCGCGCTGACGGTCAAGACCCGTCCAGGCGACAACCTCTACATCTACAAAGCGCTGATGATGTTGAAGCCCGGCCACGTGCTGGTGGTGGATGGGCAAGGCGATACCAACAACGCCGTGATCGGCGAGTTGATCAAGTTGTATGCCCTGCAACGGGGTTGCGTCGGCTTTGTCATCGACGGCGCCATTCGTGATGTGGCGTGTTTCGAGAATACCCCGTGCTACGCCAGGGCCGTCGTGCACTGCGGACCTTACAAGACGGGGCCGGGCGAGATCAACGTACCAGTGTCCATCGGCGGGATGATCATCAACCCGGGGGACATCGTTGTCGGTGACGAAGATGGGTTGGTGGCTTTCTCCCAAGAGGACGCCGAGGGCGTGTTGGCGAAAGCCCGTGAACACGAAGCACACGAAGAACGTGTGAAGGCAGAGATCGCGACCCAGGTGATCGAACAATCGTGGATCACCAACGCCCTCGTCAAAGCCGGCCTGATGTGAGGAAACCATGAGCACAGCACTGCTTTCCCAGCGGGTCTTGAGCATTGCCCCTTCGCCCAGCGTTGCGGCCAATGCCTTGGTCGCAACGTTAAGGGCGCAAGGTCGCGACATCGTGAACTTCACCATCGGTGAACCCGACCTCGATACCCCGGCCCATATCCTGGAGGCCGCCAAAGCGGCGATGCTGGCGGGTGAAACCCACTACACCAACACGCTCGGCACGCCGGCATTACGCAAGGCGATCGTGACCAAGCTGCAACGTGACAACGGTCTTGAATACAGCCTCGATCAGGTGGTGGCGGCAGCCGGTGGCAAACAGATCATCTTCGAAGCGCTGGCGGCCACCCTCAACCCCGATGACGAGGTGATTGTTCATACCCCTTATTGGGTCTCTTATCCGGACATCGCCAAGCTGAACGAGGGGGCTCCCGTTGTTATCGTCGGCAGTGAAAACAACGGATTCAAGCTGACACCGGCGCAGCTGGACGCAGCCATTACCCCGCGCACGAAATGGCTGGTCCTCAATTCCCCGAATAACCCAAGTGGGGCCGTCTACACCCTGGAAGAGTTGCAAGCCCTGGCCCAAGTGCTTCGCCGTCATCCCCATGTGCTGGTCATGGCCGATGAGATCTACGAACACTTCGTCTACACCGAGGGCGGACATGTCTCCTTTCCCAAGGCAGCACCCGATCTGAAAGAGCGGACGCTGATCGTGAACGGGGCTTCGAAGGGCTATGCCATGACCGGCTGGCGATTGGGCTTTGGCGCAGGCCCGGCGTGGCTGATCGCGGCCATCGGCAAGCTGCTCTCGCAAACCACCACGTGCCCCAGCTCGATCAGCCAGGCCGCTGCCGTGGCGGCCTTTGTCGGCGACCAGGCGCCTGTTCGCGCCATGGCAAGCCTCTACCGCAAACGCCGCGACCTGATGCTGGACCTGTTGTCCGGTACACCCGGCCTGACATGCGTGACCCCGGACGGTGCGTTCTACGTATTTGCCAATGTGCAAGGGTTGCTCGGTCGCCAAGTCCCTCAAGGCTATGTGCTGCAGACGGATGCCGACGTGGTTCGCTACTGGCTTGAAGACGCCGGCGTTGCCACGGTGGTCGGCGACGCATACGGCCTCAGCCCCTACGTCCGTCTCTCATTTGCAAGCGGCGAAACATTGATCCGGGAAGGTTGTGCCCGTATCCGCAAAGCCTGCGAAGCATTGCGCTGATCGGTCGATTCGAGCCGACAGCTGTCGGGGGAGGGCACTGCCTCCCCTTTGAAAACAAGATCCTGCCACTGACATCACCTGTGAGACGGACATGCATAAACCTCGTATTCCTCTGGTCGTTCAGATCCTGATCGGCCTGGTCGTCGGCATCGTTGTCGGCGTCGTTCTCAACCATGCGCCCGAAGCGCGCCCCTGGCTCACGGAAAACCTGCTGCAACCCGCTGGAGATCTGTTCATCAAGCTGATGAAGATGATCGTCATACCGATCGTGTTCTGTTGCATGGTGGTGGGCGTCGCCGGTCACGGTGATCGCAAGGCGCTCGGCCGCATGGGGGTAAAAACCCTGCTGTATTTCTTTGCCGTGACCACCACCGCGATCATTGTCGGGCTGGTGATCGGCAATCTGCTGCAACCGGGAGCGGGCACGGATCTGCACAGCCTCAAAGTGGCCAACATCAGCCTGCCTTCCGGTAACGGGCATCAGGGCGCAGTGGCCCTTTTGCTGGGCATTGTCCCGGATAACATCGTGGACGCGATGGCCAAGGGTAATCTGCTGCCGGTGCTGTTCTTCGCGGTCATGTTCGGCCTGGGGCTCTCCGGCCTGTCCGATGAGCGTAAAGAGCCGGTACTGGCGGTTTTCAAAGGCCTGAGCGATGCCATGTTCCGGGTGACGTCAATGGTGATGGCTTATTCCCCCATTGGCGTGTTTGGCATGATTGCCGTGACCGTCGCCAACTTCGGTTTCGCCTCCCTCCTGCCGTTGGCAAAGTTGATTGTGGTCACCTATATCGCGCTGGTGCTGTTTGCCGTGCTGGTGTTGGGAAGCATTGCGCGGATGGCGGGCATCTCGATTTTCGGCTTGATCCGGCACATCAAGGACGAACTGGTCCTGGCGTTCTCCAGTGCCAGCTCCGCAGCCGTGATGCCACAGCTCATGGTCAAACTGGAGAAGTTTGGCGTGCCACGGGAGGTGGTCTCCTTCGTCGTCCCGGTCGGCTACTCGTTCAATCTCGATGGGGCGTCTCTATTCCTTGGCATAGGCACGCTGTTTGTCGCCCAGCTCTATGGGATAGAACTGAGTCTGTCGCAGCAAGCCGTATTGGTGATCACCATGGTCCTGACCTCCAAGGGCGCGGCGGGCGTGCCGGGTTTCATGTTCGTGATCCTCTCCGCAACCCTGGCCAGCGCGGGGCTGCCGCTGGAGGGCATTGCGTTCATCGCCGGTGTCTACCGAATCATGGATATGGGCACTACCACCCTGAACGTGCTCGGGAACGCGTTGGCCCCGATTGTGATCGCGCGATGGGAGAGGGGGCTGATTCCGCTTGCCCAAACGCCACTGTCTGATCGAGCGGAATCGCTTTAGTGGTATGTATCGGGTTTGTTGCTGTAAATCGCTTATAGTCGAATAAGGCTATATGCCATCATGCTTGAGATTCAGCAACAGGATTCCGGTGGCCCCCGATCAAGGTGTTTACCGGAGCATGTCCTGATTTTCAGTGTTGTCCAAGAGCAGGATGAATGCAGAACCCCACCGTCTCTCCATCGGCTCCAGTGTCCCTGTTCGAGTTGTCAGCGCGGGCACACGCGAAAAAAAGGCGCCTGGTTCTGGCTGCCGCTATCGGTAATGGCCTGGCCACTTATGACTTCACGGTCTACAGCTTTTCGGCGGTGGCGATCGGCAAGTTGTTCTTTCCTTCCGGCAGCGCGTTTGCATCGCTGTTGTTGTCATTGCTCACCTTTGGCGCCGGGTTCGCGATGCGTCCGATCGGCGCTTTTTTCATTGGTCATCTGGCCGATCACAAAGGACGAAAGGCAGGCCTGACCTGCTCTATTGCGTTGATGACGCTGGGCACCGCGTTGATGGTATTTGCGCCGCCTTATAGCGTCATGGGACCAGGGGCCACGCTACTGATCGTCGTCGCGCGGCTGATGCAGGGGTTCGCGGTGGGCGGCGAGATTGGCGTTTCCTCGGTGGTGCTGATGGAGCTGACCGCCCGGAAGAACCGTTGTTACGGGGTCAGCTGGCGCGCGGCGAGCCAGGCCGCCGCTGCGCTGGCAGGGGCTCTGGTCGGTGCCTTTACCACGATGCTGCTGAGCCCTGAGGCATTGCTCCAGTGGGGCTGGCGCATTCCGTTTGTTATCGGGCTGCTGATCGGCCCGGTCGGCTGGTACCTGCGTCGGCAAATGCCTGACGTTGCGATGAAGAAGTCCCGTCGCCCGGCTATGAGGACACTCCTGGCGCAGCACTCACGGCCGTTCTGGCTAGGCATACTGTTGATGGCAACACCGACAGCGGGCATTTATATACTGGTGTTTTACATGCCCATTTATCTGGTTGGCACGCTGCATATGCCGGCGACCGTCAGCCTGCTGTCCGCCTGCCTGTCGAGCATTCTGATTTTCATCGGCGTGCCACTGCTGGCCCGCATCGCCGACAGGCAACGCCTGCGCAAGCCGATCCAGTATTGGACGATGATCAGCAGCATCGTGCTGGTTTACCCGGTTTTCCTGCTATTGACGACAGGGATTGGCGAGCCACTCTCATTGCTGGTCATCGGTGGGTATTCGCTGCTGTTGCTGTGTAGCAACGCCGCCACCACGGTGATGATGTTGGAAGCCTTTGCGCGTTATTATCGGGCGACTGCCATTGCGACGATCTACAGCCTGGGGACACTGATTTTTGGCGGCTTTTGCCCCTTTATCGTGGCCTGGATGATCGGCGTGACCGGCAATCCAATGGCGCCTGCCTGGTATCTGTTGGCGGTCATGTGTATCAGCCTGTTTGCACTGATGCTGTTTCCAGACAGTCTTCAACGGTTACGTTCGATCAGGTCCGCGAACTATTGCGCAGACGCTGCGACGCGATGAACCGCAGATCTTGTGGTGCCATGTCGTAGGTCCGACGAAAGGCTCGGCTAAAGTCCGAAGCGCTTTTGAAACCCAGCCCATAAGCGATATCCAGCACCGGCAGGTTGGGGTATTTGACCAGCTCATCGGCGGCCTCGCGCAGCCGGCGATTGCGGATATTGGCGCCGAGTCCTCCTTCATGCTCGAACAGGCGATAGAGCCTAGGGCGGGGTAGCTGCAAGGCCTCCAACACGCTTTCGGGGGAGAGCGAGGCCCGATGGAGGTTGGCCTGAACATAACGCCGGGTTTTGTCGAACATGGCCCGCGTACCGCCCAATCGCTTCCGCCAAGATGTTGGTCGCCACACGTCAGCGCAAGGTGGCACTCAGGTTCAAAAAAGTTCAGAAACTGATACGCACGGTCAAGTGCTTCCCGCAAGATCTGGCAAAATGCTATCAAATAACGCAGAAAATAAAAAACTGCCAGTCAGATCGTGATTCAGGAGGACGTGCTGTTGCGCATGGTTTATCCCGAAAATCGCAACGACCCTTTCATTACATTCGGGAAAACTTCACATGGACTCGTTCAAATTCCAACCGTCATGTACACCAGGCCGCTTGACGATCCTGGCCATCGCCATTGCGTCGGCGTTGACCGCAGGTCAGGTCAGTGCCGCAGGCCCTAGCTATGGTGATAACAACAGCGGCACGATCCCTACACTGGATAACCCCCAGGGAAACACCTTGCAGGGCAGCGTTGCCGGGATTCTCAACTCTGGCAGTATCGGGACGTTGAGCAGCAGTGGCACCATCATTGGCGTCATTGGGGTTCACAACACCGGCACCATCACCTCATTGAACAATCAGACTGGCGGCAGTATCAACGGTAACGGCACGGGCATTGTCAACAACAACGGCGCCAGCATCGGGACACTGAGCAACAGCGGTGCCATCGGCGTCATCAGCGGCGGCTACATCGGCATTCACAACAATGGCACCATTACCTCGTTGAGCAACACCACGGGAGGCACCATCAGCGGCGGCGGCCCCGGCATTTTCAACGACAGCTTGGGCAGCATCGAGACGCTGAGCAACAGCGGCACCATCAACGGTATTCAAAACACCGGCAGTATTACCTCGCTGAACAATAACGTTGGCGGCACCATCAGTGGCAGCACTGGTATTTACAACACCGGTACTATCACCTCGCTGAACAATCAGACTGGTAGCAGTATCAACAGTAACGGCACGGGTATTTACAACGGCAGCAGCTCCAGCATCGGGACACTGAGCAACAGCGGCGCCATCAGCGGCGGCAGCGTCGGGATTGGCAACTCCGGCACCATCACCTCGCTGAACAATGACACAGGCGGCACCATCAGTGGCGGTAACACCGGGATTAGCAACTCCGGCAGCATCGGGACACTGATCAATCGCGGCACCATCAGCGGCGCTAGCTCGGCTGGTATAAACAACTCCGGCAGCATCGGCACGCTGAGCAATAGCGGTACCATCAGTGGCGTCACGAGCATTTACAACACCGGCAGCATCGGGACGCTGAGCAACAGTGGCCTCATCACGGGTAATGCATTCGCCCTTTTTAACAATCCCGGCGCGACCCTGAGCACTATCACCAACTCCGGAACCATTGCCGGCAATATCGAGAATCGTGCTTCTCAGAACCTGACGATCAATGGCGGCACCGGCTCGGTGTTCGGCATCCTGACCGGCGCAGGCGCTGGTAGTGTGAGCGCCAGCAACATCGGTCAGATCACCAATAGTTTCTCGAACCTGGTATTCGGCTCTGGCAACCTGTTGCTCAATGACAACATCAACGTTTCGGGTGACCCTGTCCATACGGTGTCCAACCTGGCGGCCACGCTGCAGGTCAATAACACGATCCATATCAACGGCAATTACACCCAGGGCAGCGGCGCCAGCCTGATCCTCGGCGTGGCCAACAATGCCGTGACCACCGGTAATATCAACACCGACTCAGGCTACGGGCGCCTGGTGGTGTCCGGCAGTGCGAACGTCGCTTCGGGCTCCACGATCGGTCTGCAGAAGCTGGGCAGCTATGGTTTTGCCCAAGGCCAACGCTACGTGGTGATTCAAGCCAATGCCGAGGGGACGAACTACAACGCCGACACCCTTCACTACAGCGTTGCGGGTTACAACGCGGCGGGAACCAGCGTGGCCGATGGCTCCAATAGCGACTTGCTGGTGACGCTGGGGACGGCGGCGGCAGGGGCTACGCCGATCAATCAGGCCACCAGCACCAACAGCAACGCCAGCCTGGCCGGGCTGTTCCATTACGACGGTCTGAATGCCGGCTTGATGAACCTGTTCAACGCCTCGGCGGCCCTCGACTCTTCGGCCGCCGGCAACCACGCCGGAGCGCAGTTGAGCCCGACCGCGAACGCCAGTGCCGCCACCCAGGCGTCTACCGCCTCCACCGTGCAAGTCCTCAATGTCGCCGCAGCACACCTCGATGGGTTGCGCACCGCACAGAACGACAGCACCGGCAGCGGTGTGGCCACCGGTGAAAGCGCCCGTAACACCGGGCTCTGGGGCCAGGCCTTCGGCGGCAGTTCTCACCTGGATGAGCGCGACGATATCGCCGGTTACCACGCCCGCTACAGCGGCTTCCTGCTGGGCGCCGATGCCGCACTCAACGACAGCTGGCGTGCCGGCGGCCTGTTCAGCTACACCAAGACCACGGTGAACAACGACGGCGACAACACCGGAAGTTCCGCCGACGTGAAGTCCTATGGCCTGTTCGGTTATGCCAGTTACCAGGCTAATCCGTGGTACCTGGACCTGTCGCTCGGTGCCGTTCAGCACCAATACGACACCCAGCGTGAAGTCGACTTCAGCGGCTTTAACGGTTCGGCCAAAGGTCAGCACGACGGCATGCAGTACATCGCTTCCGCGGTGGCCGGTTACCCGATTGACCTCGGCCCGGGGCTGGCCCACACCATCCTCACACCGATTGCCGGTTTGACCTACAGCACCTTGCGCCAGGACAGCTACACCGAGAGCGGAGGCAATGGCGCGGCGCTGCACCTGGACTCCAGCAACAGCACTTCGCTCAAGAGCGACCTGGGCGCCAAGCTGGAGCGTTCCTTCGCCACCTCCTACGGCAGCGTAGTGCCTTCGGCGCAACTGACCTGGCGGCATGAGTACCACGACAACGGTCTGCAATCGGTTGCCAACTTCGCCGCCGATACCTCGGGTGCCACCAGCTTCAGCAGTCCGGGCGCGAAAGCGATTGCCGACACCGGCGTGCTGGCGTTGGGCGTGACCCTGCTGCGCAGCGAAAACCTCAGTGTGGGAGCGAAGTACACCCTGGAAGCGGCGAACGGTTACACCGCCAATACCGGTGATGTGCAGGTGCGCTGGCAGTTCTGACCGGTTAGATTCAACTGACCTGATAACGCCCATTGTTCAGTCATGAACAATGGGCGTTTTTCTTTCTCATCGCCATATCACCGTGTCCTGACGTGTGGTCATGGAGTATTGAGCAGGTGCTGCGAGGCGATGAATCGCAGATCTTTTGGTGCCATTTCGTAGGTCCGACGAAAGGCTCGGCTAAAGTCCGAAGCGCTTTTGAAACCCAGCCCATAAGCGATATCCAGCACCGGCAGGTTCGGGGATTTGACCAGTTCATCAGCGGCCTCGCGCAGCCGGCGATTGCGAATATAGGCGCCGAGCCCCCCCTCATGCTCGAACAGGCGATAGAGCGTAAGACGGGGTAATTGCAGAGCGTCCAACAAGCTTTCGGGGGACAGTGAGGTTTGATGGAGGTTGGCCTGAATATAACGTCGGGCTTTGTCGAACATGGCCGCGCGTACCGCAGCACGTGCGTTGCCGCTGAGTTTGGTCTGTTTGCCAAGCGCGGCGAGCAGCAGTTGCACACTCACATTGAAGGCGCTGTCCGCTTCATGTGCATTCAGCCCGGGAAGGTTCCTGGAAAACGCCAGCACCTGCTCAATGAACAATTGCATCAGGGGAGAGGCGTTTTCAAACACTCTGCCGTGGATAGCTTCTGCATGGGGAAAGGCTGCGTCCACCACTGGCCGGGGTACGAAAAATGTCAGCACCTGGCAAGCGCTACGTTGCATGCGTATCGGCTGATTCAGATCGGTGGCGAAAATACTGGCGGTCGAATGCCCTCGACGGAGTGACAGACCGCCACTCCCAACGGACTCGATCCCGCCCGCCATGAATACCTGAAAGACATAATCGCGCTGGGTATCGGTGGAGATACGTGCCACTGAACGATTGAGCGCCATGGCGTCGCTGAGGCAAACGGTGAAGCGTCCAGTGCCAAGATCGTATCGGTCGATGACCCCATGGAAAGGGGCTTCGACTTGCGTCAATAAAGGCATTACATCGATGACATGACCGACCCGCTCCCGCCAGGCCAGCAACTGCCGAGGTACTGATTCAGCGCTGACGTTGAAGTGATTGTGCTTGAGTTCGAGAGCGGACAATGGACCACCATAAGACTTTTTGATTGTGGCGCTTGCATCCAATCGTTTCCGCCAAGACGCCAGTCGCCACACGTTAGCGCAATGCGGTGCTCAGGTTCAAAAAAAGTTCAAAAACTGATACGCACGGTCAAGTGCTTTTCGGGAAGTCTGGCAAAATGCCACCCAAAAAACCTGGAGCCTAAAAAGCTGCCAATCAGGTCGTGGTTCAGGAGGACGTGCTGCTGCGCATGGTCAATCCCGAAAATCACAACGACCCTTTCATTACCGTTGGGGAAACACCGCATGCACTCGTCCAGACATCCATCATCACGTACACCAGGCCGATTGACGGTCCTGGCCATCGCCATTGCTTCGGCGTTGGGCGCAGGCCAGGCCAGTGCCACCCCTGGCAATATTGGTCTTAACAACAGCACCCCGATCCCCTCGCTGAACAATCCGCTGGGGACCACCATCAATGGCGGCGTTACCGGGATTGTCAACTCCTCCACTATCGGGACGCTGAGCAACAGCGGCACGGTCTCTGGCGGCAACGGTGGCATTTACAACAGCGGTACCGGTACCATCACTTCGCTGAGCAATGAGACTGGCGGTACTGTCACTGGCGGCAACACGGGTATCAGCAACGGCGGCACCATAGGGACGTTGAGCAACAGCGGCACCATTCACGGTGGTGGTTCCTCTGGCGTTTACAATTACGGCACCATCGGGACACTGAACAACAGCGGCATTATCTCCAGCGACTCCAATGGTGTTGGCACCTTCGCAACCCTCACCTCGCTGAACAATGAGGCGGGTGGCACTATCTCTGGCGGGCTCGCGGGTATTTACAACGGCGCTACCCTCACTTCGCTGAACAATGAGACTGGCGGCACTATCTCTGGCGGCAATACGGGTATTTACAACGCCGGCAGCATCGGGACATTGAACAACAGCGGTATCGTCACGGGTAACCAATACGCCCTTTACAACATTTCAACGGGGACCCTGGGTACCGTTACCAACTCCGGCACCATCGCCGGCACGATCCGCAATGACGCGGTGCAAGACCTGGCCATCAATGGCGGCACCGGCCCGGTGTTCGGCGTCCTGACCGGCGTCAGCGCGGGCATTGGCGCGGGAGACATCGGGCAGATCACCAACACCAACTCGAACCTGGTGTTCGGGCTTGGCAACCAGTTGCTCAATGATCATGTCAACGTCGGCACCCACACCGTCACCAATGACTCGACCGGCACGCTGCAGGTCAACAATACGATCGATATCACCGGCAATTATAATCAGGGCGCCAATGCCAGCCTGATCCTCGGCGTGGCCGACAATGCCGTGACCACCGGTAATGTTGCCACCGACAGCGGTTACGGGCGCCTGGTGGTATCCGGTAGCGCGAACATCGCTTCGGGGTCCACGATTGGTCTGCAGAAGCTGGGCAGCTATGGCTTTGCCCAAGGCCAACGCTATGTGGTGATCCAGGCCAATGCCAGCGGGACGAACTACAACGCCGGCACCCTTCACTACAGCGTTGCGGGTTACAACGCGGCGGGTACCAGCGTGGCTGATGGCGCCAACAGTGACTTGCTGGTGACGCTGGGGACGTCGACGTCAGGGTCCACGCCGCTCAATCAGGCCACCAGCGCCAATGGCAGCGCCAGCCTCGCCGGGCTGTTCAACTACGGCGGTCTGAATGCCGGCCTGATGAACCTGTTCAACGCCGCCGCGGCCCTTGATTCTTCGGCCGCCGGCAACCACGCCGGGGCGCAGTTGAGCCCGACCGCGAACGCCAGTGCCGCCACCCAGGCGTCTACCGCGTCTACCGTGCAAGTCCTCAATGTCGCCGCGGCGCACCTCGATGGGTTGCGCACCGCACAGAACGACAGCACCGGCAGCGGTGTGGCCACCGGTGAAAGCGCCCGTAACACCGGGCTCTGGGGCCAGGCCTTCGGCGGCAGTTCTCACCTGGATGAGCGCGACGATATCGCCGGTTACCACGCCCGCTACAGCGGCTTCCTGCTGGGCGCCGATGCCGCACTCAACGACAGCTGGCGTGCCGGCGGCCTGTTCAGCTACACCAAGACCACGGTCAACAACGACGGTGACAACGCCGGCAGTTCCGCCGACGTGAAGTCCTATGGCCTGTTCGGTTATGCCAGTTACCAGGCTAATCCGTGGTACCTGGACCTCTCGCTCGGTGCCATCCAGCATCAATACGACACCCAGCGTGAAATCAACTTCAGCGGTTTCAACGGCGCGGCCAAAGGTCAGCACGACGGCATGCAGTACATCGCTTCCGCGGTGGCCGGTTACCCGATCGACCTCGGCCCGGAGCTCGCCCACACCATCCTCACGCCGATTGCCGGCCTGACCTACAGCACCTTGCGCCAGGACAGCTACACCGAGAGTGGCGGCAATGGCGCGGCGCTGCACCTGGACTCCAGCAACAGCACTTCGCTCAAGAGCGACCTGGGCGCCAAGCTGGAACGCTCCTTTGCCACGTCCTACGGCAGCGTAGTGCCTTCGGTGCAACTGACCTGGCGGCATGAGTACCACGACAACGGTCTGCAATCGGTTGCCAACTTTGCCGCCGATACCTCAGGCGCCACCAGCTTCAGCAGTCCGGGCGCGAAAGCGATTGCCGACACCGGCGTGCTGGCGTTGGGCGTGACCCTGCTGCACAGTGAAAACTTCAGCGTGGGGGCGAAATACACCCTGGAAGCGGCGAACGGTTATACCGCCAATACCGGTGACGTGCAGGCGCGCTGGAACTTCTGATCCGCTACATTGCGCTTGACCACAAACGCCCGTTGTTCAGTGATGAACAATGGGCGTTTGTCTATCGGTCGGCAGCGGATGTGGACGAACCCCTTTGCACAGCAATCTCTACCCCCTGTTTGGAGGCCCTCGCTGCGCTGTCTGATCAGCGTCGCCCGGTCCGGGTGCTCACATCCACCCACACGGCCAGCACCAGGATGCTGCCTTTGACAATCATCTGCCAGTAGCTGTCGACGTCGAGCATGGACATGCCGTTGTCCAGGCTGGTGATGACCAGCGCGCCGAGGAGGGCGCCGTACACGGTGCCCGAGCCACCGCGCATGGAGGTGCCGCCGATGAAGCAGGCGGCGATGGCGTCGAGTTCGCCCATGTTCCCGGCCGAAGGTGAACCCGCCGCCAGGCGCGCGGTATTGACCACCCCGGCGAGGGCACACATCAGGCCCATGATGCCGAAGATCCACAGCTTGACGGCCTGCACGTTGATGCCGGACAGGCGCGTGGCTTCCATGTTGCTGCCCACCGAGTAGATGCGTCGTCCGAACACGGTCTGGCTGGTGATGTAGCTGAACACACCCAGCAGAATCAGCAGAAGCAGCACCGGCACCGGGATCCCGTCGTAGCTGTTCAGGGTATAGACGAAGCCGGCCAGCACCGCGCCGATCAATACCACGCGCAAGACGTCACGCACCAATGAGTGTGCCGCGAGGCCATGGAGGGCGCGATTGCGGCGTTGTTTCCAGGTCAGGAAAAGTGTCAGGGCCAACAGCAGGATGCCGAGGCCGGCCCCTACCGTGTGTGGCAAATAACCCTGGCCGACGTAGACCAGCGACGGTGACACCGGGGCGATGGTGGTGCCGCCGGTAATCCCCAGCAGAATGCCGCGAAACGCCAGCATACCGCCCAGGCCCACGATGAAAGACGGGATGCGCAGGTAGGCGGTCATAAAGCCGTTTGCCAGGCCAATCATCCATCCGCACAGGGCGACAATGCCCAGATTCGCCAACAGCGGTACGTGATAGATCACGTCGAGAATCGCCGCCAGGCCACCCAGCAGGCCAAGCAATGAGCCCACCGACAAATCGATCTCGCCGCTGATGATCACCAGCACCATGCCGCAGGCGAGAATCCCGGTGATGGACATCTGCCGCAGCAGGTTGGAGAGGTTGCGCGGGGTCAGGAAACCGCCGTCGGTTTGCCAACTGAAGAACAGCCAGATAATCGCTACGGCGATCACCAGCGCGAGCATTTTGTAGCGGGTGAAGAGTTGTTTGACCTGATTCATCTAAGCGGTTTTCCGATCATTATTGTTATGGTCATCGGGAGGGCTGAGGGCGGCGGTGAGCAGCTGTTCCTGGGTGAGTTCGTGGTTGATGAAATCGCCGCGCAGCTGGCCTTCGCCGATCACCAGGACGCGGTCGGAAACACCCAGCACTTCGGCCAGTTCCGAGGACACCATGATGATCGACACGCCTTCGGCCGCCAGCGCCCCCATCAGCTTGTAGATCTCATACTTGGCACCGACATCCACCCCGCGGGTGGGCTCATCGAGAATCAGCACGCGGGGTTTGGTCAGGAGCATCTTCGCCAGCACGGCTTTTTGCTGATTGCCGCCGGAGAGGCTGGTGATCGGCAGGAACGGACTCGCGGTCTTGAGGTGCAGGCGCGAGATTTCCCTGTCGATGCAGCCCAGTTCGGCTTCGGCGTCGATGCGGGTCATTTTCGAGTAGTTGCCCAGGACGGCCAGGGTGATGTTCTGGCCGACTCCCAGGTCAGGAATGATCCCCTGGCGCTTGCGGTCTTCAGGGACCATGCACAGGCCGGCGCGGATTGATTTGAGTGGCGTGCGTGTGTCGATCGGCCGGCCGTCCAGCCAGACTTCAGCTTGATAGCGGCCGGGGTAGGCGCCGAACAGCGCCGACACCAGTTCCGTGCGACCGGCGCCGACCAGCCCGGCGATGCCGAGGATTTCCCCGCGCTTGAGGACGAACGAGATATCGTCGACCCGTTTGCGCCTGGGGTTGTCGACGTCGTAGCAGGTGACGTGGCGTGCCTCGAAAATCACCTCGCCGATAGCATGGGGTTCGGTGGGGTAGAGCGTGCTCATTTCCCGTCCGACCATCTGGGTGATGATCTTCGGGATGTCCAGGTCCGCCATGGAGGTCGTGGCGATGTGCTTGCCATCGCGGATCACCGAAATGGTGTCGCACACGGCGGCCACTTCATCCAGCTTGTGGGAGATATAGACGCACGCCACGCCCTTGGCCTTGAGGTCACGGATGATATCCAGCAGCACCTCGATTTCCGACCGGGTCAGGGCCGATGAAGGCTCATCGAGGATCAGCAGGCGCGCCTGCTTGTTCAGCGCCTTGGCGATTTCCACCAGTTGCTGATAACCACCGCCGTACTGTGAAACCGGTAGCGAGACATTCATGTCCGGCACCTTGAGCTCGCGCATCAGGGCTTCGGCACGGTGGATCATCGCCGGGTAGTTCATGCGCCCGCCGGGCAGCGTCAGCTCGTGCCCCATGAAGATGTTTTCGGCCACCGACAGGTCGGGGACCAGGGTCAGTTCCTGGTGAATGATGACGATCCCGGCGGCTTCGGTGTCGCTGATGGATTGCGCCTTGAGCGGCTGCCCGTCCCAGAGGATTTCACCTTCCCAGGTGCCATGGGGATAGACCGCGGACAGGACTTTCATCAGCGTGGATTTGCCGGCGCCATTCTCGCCGCACAGACCCACGCATTCACCCGGCTTGACCTTGATATCGATGCCATTCAGGGCTTTGACACCGCCAAAGGTTTTGACGATGCCGTTCATTTGCAACAGGTAGTCGGACATGGCGAGGTGCTCACAGGGTACAGCTCGGTGGGTCACTGTCCGGCAATCTGCGCCTTGGTATAAAACCCGTCTTTTTCCAGCAGGTCGATATTGTCCTTGGTCAACGGGATCGGGGTCAGCAGGATGGTGTCGACCTTCTTGCTGCCATTGTCGGATTGCGAGCTGTAGGTGGGTTTCTCGTTACGCGCCAGTTGCACCGAGAGCTTGGCCGCTTGCGAGGCGATCAGTTTCAGCGGCTTGTAGACGGTCATTGTCTGGGTGCCATCGATCACCCGCTTGACCGCCGCCAGGTCTGCGTCCTGGCCCGAGATCGGCACCTTCCCGGCCATTTGCTGCGCGGCCAGTGCCTGGATGGCACCCCCGGCGGTGGCGTCGTTGGAGGCGACGATGCCATCGATCTTGTTGTTGTTCCGGGTCAGGGCATTTTCCACAATGCTCAGGGCTTCGGTGGGATTCCATTCCTTCACCCACTGCTGGCCGACAATCTTGATATCACCCTTGTCGATGGCCGGTTGCAGCACTTTCATCTGACCTTCGCGCAGGACCTTGGCGTTGTTGTCCGTGGGCGCGCCACCGAGCAGGAAGTAGTTGCCCTTGGGGGCCGCTTTCAGCACGCCGCTGGCCTGCATCTCGCCGACCTTTTCGTTATCGAAGGAGATGTAGGCGTCTATATCGGCGTTGAGGATCAGCCGGTCATAGGACACCACCTTGATCCCGGCCTTCTTGGCTTCGGCGACGGCGTTGGTCAGCACGGTGGCGTTGAACGGCACGATGACGATCACATCGACACCACGGGAAATGAGGTTTTCAATCTGCGAAATCTGCTTCTGCTCATTGGCATCGGCTGACTGTACGAAGACTTTGGCGTCCATTTTTTCCGCCGCCGCGACGAAGTAGTCACGGTCTCGTGACCAGCGCTCCAGGCGCAGGTCATCGATGGAGAAACCGATCTTCGGGTGGGCGGCATCGGCCATGACCGGTAGCGAGAGCAGGGCCAGAGCGCTGGCGAGCAGAGTGCGTTTTAGTAGGTTCATGATGGTGCGTCCTTTTATTGTTGTTTGAAAGACACTGCCTGGCGATGAATAAGCTGCCGGTGGAACTGTAGAGCGTCGCAGGATTCGGCGAGCATGGATTTGTCGTGAGAATGTCACCGCGACGCCAGGGTTTGCCTGCCGTCAGGGGTAGATAAACCGGTTCACCACGCCTTCGAGCATCTCCTGCCGGCCGCTGACGGCCTGCGGATTCAACTCGTGGCTGAAGGCATGTTCGGCCAGTGAGCCGAGGCTGAACTCACCCGCCAGCACCGCCTGGCCGAGCGGCTGCTGCCAGCCGGCGTAGCGTTGATCCTTGAATTGCTGGAGTCGATCGTTCTGCACCATGGCCGCCGCGCGCTCCAGGGCCAGGGCGAGGACGTCCATTGCCGCAACGTGGCCGTGGAACAGATCGACCTCGTCCACGCTCTGGCGACGGACCTTGGCGTCGAAGTTGAACCCGCCATGGGTGAAACCGCCGGCCTTGAGGATTTCGTAGGTGGCCAGGGTCATCTCCTCGACGCTGTTGGGGAACTGGTCGGTGTCCCAGCCGTTCTGCGGGTCGCCGCGGTTGGCGTCGATGCTGCCGAAGATCCCCAAGGAGACGGCCGTGGCGATCTCGTGATGGAAGCTGTGCCCGGCCAGGGTCGCGTGGTTGGCCTCGATATTGACCTTGATCTCGTTTTCCAGGCCGTACTGGTGCAGGAAACCGAAGACCGTGGCGCTGTCGTAATCGTATTGGTGCTTGGTCGGCTCCTGGGGCTTGGGTTCGATCAGCAGGTCGCCTTTGAAACCGATCTTGTGCTTGTGCTCGACCACCATGCGCATGAAGCGGCCCAATTGTTCGCGTTCGCGTTTCAGATCGGTATTGAGCAGGGTTTCGTAACCTTCACGACCGCCCCACAGCACGTAGTTGGCGCCTTTGAGCCGTTGGGTGGCGTTCATGGCGCTGAAGACCTGGGCGGCGGCGCAGGCGAACACCTCCGGGTCGGGGTTGCTGGCGGCGCCCGCGGCAAAGCGCGGGTGGCTGAAGCAGTTGGCGGTTCCCCACAGCAGCTTGATCCCGGTTTGTTCCTGATGGCGCTCCAGGTGGTCGATCATCTGCGCGAAGTGGTTGCGGTATTCCTTCAGCGAGTTGCCTTCCGGGGCGACATCGGTGTCGTGGAAGCTGTAGTAGTCGATGCCCAGCTTGGAGAAGAACTCGAACGCCGCTTCGGCCTTGCCGATGGCCAGTTCCATCGGATCCCCGGCATGCTGCCACGGGCGCTTGAACGCGCCGGCACCGAACATATCCACCCCGGGCCAGACGAAGGTGTGCCAGTAGCAGGCCGCCATGCGCAGATGCTCGCGCATGGGTTTGCCGAGGACCAGCTTGTTGGCGTCGTAGTGGCGGAAGGCAAGGGGTGAGTCGCTGCTGGGACCTTCGTAGCGAATCTTGTCGACAACGGGGAAGAACGGCATTGGAATGTCCTTGTTGTTCTTGGCTGTACCTCGATACTAGCAACGGCCCAGTGGCTGCAAATTATGAAAATCACCAAGACGCAGTGCGATTTTGAGTATTGAGATTCATCGTTTGCGCGCCTAGTCTGTGTGGATCGGCCCAGGATAAAAACAATGAAAACCGTCCCGCCCGTCCACCGCATTGCGCTGTTGTTCAACGGCAGCAAGATCTACGATCGCGGCATCATCAGCGGCATCGGCAACTACCTGAGCAGCACCCGCGCGTCCTGGGACCTGTTCCTTGAGGAGGATTTCCTCTGTCGGTTGAAAGGGATCGAGCGTTGGCAGGGCGATGGGATCATTGCCGACTTCGACGACCCGCTGATCGGCGAGGCGCTGGCCGGGATCAAGTTGCCCGTCGTGGCGGTAGGCGGCTCCTATCAGGATGCGCGCGCCTATCCGAAAGGCATTCCCTATGTCGCCACCGACAATGACGCGCTGATGAAGTTGGCCTACGAGCATCTGATCGAGGCCGGCTTGACCCGCTTTGCCTGCTTCAGCCTGCCGGAAGCGCAAGCCAATCGCTGGGCGCAGGAGCGGGAAAAAGCCTTTCGCCGACTGCTGAAGCGCGATGGCCTGCCGGCTGAGGTCTATCGCGGCATGGGCACCAGCGCGCCGCTCTGGGACAGTGCCGTCGAACAGCAGATCGCCTGGCTGCAAAGCCTGCCCAAACCCATCGGCATCATCGCCGTCAGTGACGCCCGTGCCCGGCAACTGCTGCAAGCCTGCCTGACCGCCGGGATCGCCGTGCCGGAGCAGGTGGCGTTGATCGGCATCGACAACGATCCGCTGACCCGGACCCTGACCCGGGTGCCGCTGAGTTCAGTGGTTCAAGGCACCGAAACCATGGGCTGGACCGCCGCGCACCTGCTCCATCAGATGCTGCACGGCATGCCGTCCACGGGCACGCAGATACTGATCCCCCCGGATGCGATCAATGTGCAGGCCTCGAGTCTGCATCAACCGTTGGGCGATCCCTACGTCATGCAGGCGCTGCTCTTTATCCGCCAATACGCCTGCCAGGGCATCAAGACCGCGCAGGTGGCGGCGTACGTGGGTGTATCGCGCTCATCGCTGGAGTCGCACTTCCGCAAGGTGCGCGGCTGCAGCGTGCACGACGAGATCCTGCGCTTCAAACTGGCGGCGGCGGCCAACGGACTGGAAAACACGGATTCGGCGATTGCCGATATCGCGCAAAATTGCGGCTTCAAATCGGCGCAATACCTGCACACGGTGTTCCGCCGTGAGTTCGGCTGTACGCCACGGGAGTATCAGCAGGGCGTCAACGCAGCGATTTATTGATCGAACGGTTTGATACGGGGTTCAGCCAGATTTCAGACTCCCCATCCATCACGCACGGCTTTTCGAATCCCCTCCAACAGCATCGCAAAGGCCGGGTTGTCATTGTTCTCGCGCCAGATCAGATGCAGCTCGCTCTGCACGCCTTCGCCCAGATCGATGCTGCGAAACACCACGTTCTTGAACACCACGCTGGTGGCACAACGAGGCACCAGGGCCAGGCCCATGCCGGCGTTGACCAGCGCCAGGATGGTCAGCGAGGAACCGAGCCATTGCACGTACTGCGGGGCGACGCGGGCGGAGCGGAGCATGCCGGTGAGCAATTCATTGAAAGGCGGGTAGGCCGCGTGGGAGTACATGAGAAAGGGTTGCCCATCGAGGTCCTGGACGGACACGGTTTCAGCACTGGCCAGCGGGTGACTGCTGGGCACGGCCAACACGAACGGCTCACGCACCAGGCATTCGGTGGCATAGCCCGGCTCCAGTAAAGGTGCGCGGACGATGCCCAGGTCAATACGGCGAGCACGCAGGGCTTCGTGCTGTTGGTAGGTGTTCATCTCCGACAGCTCGATTTTGACATGGGGCTGTTTGAGCCGTGCTTCGGCGATGACCTTGGGCAGGAACTCGTACACCGCACTGCCGACGAAGCTGATATTGACCGAGCCGATGTCTCCTTCGGCGAAGCGTCGGGCGCTCGCGGCGGCTTGCTGGGCGCGCTCCAGCAGGTTCTGGGCCTCGATGAAGAAGGCCCGGCCAGCGGCGGTCAGGGCGACGCTGCGGGTCGTGCGGGTGAACAACTCGACGCCCAGGTGGTGCTCCAGCAGTTGAATCTGCCGGCTGAGGGGCGGTTGCGTCATGTTCAGCCGTTCGGCGGCACGACGGAAGTTGAGTTCGGTCGCCACGGTGGTGAAGCAACGCAGTTGTGTGAGCTCGAACATTGATCTAATCCAGGTATCAATCGAATACCAGGTTAGATTAGACGAGATCAATGAGTGCGTCCATGATCGGCGGGTCCCTAAAAAAACAATGATCGGGAGTCGCCCTTGAATACCCTCCAGAGTCCGCCGGACCCGAATCTGCTGGCCCGCGCTGCGGCCAAGGTAAAGCGCCACGTACTGCCGCTGTTCGTGGTGATGTTCATCGTCAACTACATCGACCGGGTCAACATCGGCTTTGTGCGCAGCCATATGGAAACCGACCTGGGCATTGGCGCCGCGGCCTATGGCCTGGGGGCCGGGCTGTTTTTCATCGGTTACGCGATATTCGAAGTCCCCTCCAATATGTTGCTGCAACGCTACGGTGCGCGGGCCTGGCTGACGCGGATCATGTTCACCTGGGGCGCGGCGGCCATGGCCATGGCCTTTGTGCGCGGTGAAACCAGCTTCTATGTGCTGCGTTTTGTTCTCGGTGCGGCCGAAGCGGGCTTTTTTCCGGGCATCATCTACTACTTCACCCAATGGCTACCGTCGACCGAGCGGGGCAAGGCCATGGCGATCTTCCTCAGCGGCTCGGCCATTGCGTCGGTGATTTCCGGCCCGGTGTCCGGCGCGCTGCTGAACGTCAACGGTTTCAGCCTGCATGGCTGGCAGTGGATGTTCCTGATTGAAGGTTTTGCCTCCATCGTGCTCTGCGGTTTTGTCTGGTTCTGGTTGCAGTCCCATCCGCGTCAGGCGAAATGGCTGAGTGCGGAAGAAAAGGCCGCGCTGATCGGCGCTATCGCACTGGAACAGCAGGCACGCGAAGCGGCGCTGACGGTCAAACCGTCGATGTTCAAACTGCTGGCGGACAGGCAGATCGCCTTGTTCTGCTTCATCTACTTTTCCATTGCCCTGACCATTTACGGCGCCACGTTCTGGTTGCCGAGCATGATCAAGAAAATGGGCAATATCGGCGATTTCCACGTCGGTCTCTTCAACTCGATTCCGTGGCTCATTTCGATCATCGCGATGTATGGCTTTGCCGCCATGGCCAGCAAATGGAAACACCCGCAGGCCTGGGTGGCATTGACCCTGGTGATTGCCGCGTTCGGCATGTTCATGTCCACCACCGGCGGGCCGATCTTCGCCTTCGTTGCCATCTGCTTTGCCGCGATCGGGTTCAAGGCCGCCTCAGCGTTGTTCTGGCCGATTCCGCAAGGTTATCTGGACGCCCGCATCGCCGCCGCGGTGATCGCCCTGATCAACTCCATCGGCAACCTCGGTGGTTTTGTCGCGCCGACCGCATTTGGCTTCCTGGAGCAGACCACCGGCTCCATCGAAGGCGGGCTTTATGGCCTGGCCGCCACCTCGCTGGTGGCGGCCGTGGTGATCTTCTTCGCCCGGACTGCACCGCGTGGCGATACCTCTCGCACACAACCCGGTAAACCCGTCGAGCCCCTGGCGCGCAAAACCTCTATCAGTCATCAAGCCTTGAGCCTAGGCCCACAGGGAGCAGCCTCTTGAAAATCAAACGTGTCACCGTCACCCCCATCGCCTTTCGCGATCCGCCACTGCTCAACGCCAGTGGTATTCACGAGCCCTTTGCGCTGCGTTCGATCATCGAGATCGAGAGCGACAACGGCTATATCGGCCTGGGCGAAAGCTACGGCGATGCCCCGGCACTGGCGATCCAGCAGCAACTGCAAGACCTGTTGATCGGCCTCGACCCGTTCAATCTCAATCAACTGCGCTCCATCGTGCAGGCCACGGTGGCGGCGAACAAGACCACCAGCCTCGCCGGTGCGGAACTGGCGCCGGGTTCCCATGCCAGCAAAGCGGTGAGCAACGCCTATTCGGCGTTCGAAGTGGCCTTCCTGGATTTGCAGGCGCACTCACTGAATGTGCCGCTGGTGGATTTGCTGGGCGGTGCGATCCGCGACGAGATCCCGTTCAGCGCCTATCTGTTTTTCAAATACGCCCAGCATATCGACTCGCCCTACAAACCGGACAGTTGGGGAGAGGCGCTGAACGAAGAACAGATCGTGGCCCAGGCGCGGCGCATGATCGAGACCTATGGTTTCAAGAGCATCAAGCTCAAGGCCGGTACGCTGGAGCCGGAACATGAGGTCGCGTGTATCAAGGCGCTGAAAAAGGCCTTCCCGGGTTACCCGCTACGGATCGACCCGAACGGCAACTGGTCCCTGGAAACCTCGATTCGCATGGCCGAGCTGCTGGGCGATGACCTGCAATATTACGAAGACCCGACACCGGGCCTGGAGGGTATGTCCGAACTGCACAAACGCACGGGGCTGCCGCTGGCGACCAATATGGTGGTCACCGACTTTGATGAGTTTCGCCGCAGCGTGGCCTTGAACAGCGTGCAGATCGTGCTCGCCGACCACCATTACTGGGGCGGCCTGCGTGACACACAGGTACTGGCCAAGATGTGCCAGACCTTTGGCCTGGGGGTGTCCATGCATTCCAACTCGCACCTGGGGATCAGCCTGATGGCCATGGCCCATGTCGCGGCCTCGGTGCCCAACCTCGATTACGCCTGCGACACCCATTACCCCTGGCAGGAGCCGGATGAAGAGGTGATCAAGGGCGGCAAGCTGCCGATTGTCGACGGCTGCGTGAAAATCACCCGCGCCCCCGGCTTGGGTCTTGAGCTGGATCACGACCAGTTGGGCAAGCTGCATGACCAGTACCTGACCTGCGGTATCCGCCAGCGCGATGACGTGAGGCAGATGCAGCGTTACAAGCCGGACTGGAAGGCGCTCAAGCCGCGGTTTTGATTTTCGGGCAAGGCAACTTCAGGCGGTGGCGAGCAGGCGTTAGAGGTCCATGACCATCTCATGCCAGGCCATGCCACCGTGGTCGGAAGGCGAGGGCTGCACGTAGCGATAGCCCATGCGCTGATACAGCGCCACGTGCTGCTCCTTGCACATCAAGTGGATGGTTTTCTTGTCCAGTGCCTTCATGCGCCGGACGAACTCGTCCATCATCCGTGTGGAGTGGCCTTTACCCTGCTGCGCGGGATCCAGCACCACGGACATGATCACGACGTTCGGCGCCTCGGCCGAATGCCCCACCAGTTCCTTGAAGGCTTCATCGGACATCACCACCTCGTGGGCGCAGCCACTGTTGATGAAACCGATGACCTCGCCGCCATCCTCCAGAATCAGAAAACCCTGCGGATACTGGGCGATGCGCGTTGCAATCTTCTCCAGGGTCGCGGCTTCATCGCCTTCGTAGGCGCAAGACTCGATTTGATAGCAGCGCGAAGCGTCTGACGGCACGGCATTGCGAAAGCTGAGGGTGGACATTGCGGTTCCTGGTCGTTGGGTGGGTCTTGAGGGAGACGGGAGGCGCTATGTTAGAGCAAGCAGGTGGCGGATGAGGAGGTACTCGGATGCTTAATTCCACCGCGTTGACGTTCGCCAGGTTTGGGCGCCCCAGGATCAGTGTCGTCTGATGCCGGGGCGCTTGTTCAGGCGATGGACTCAGGACTGCGCGGACAACCAGGCTCGCCACCCGCCCCAAGCGCTGATATCTGTAGCGCCCTCCAGGCCATGCGCCTCGCAAATGAACCCGGTCTCCCAACGACCATCGTCCAACTGCACCTTACCCAACCCCAGCGGGGCCGGGATCCCCGTCAGGAACGAGCCCAACTCGCTGCTGGGCAATTGCCAGACCTCCACGGCGATGGCCACACCACCTTCAGCGACCCGGACCATCCCCGGACGCTTCAGCGGGCCGCCGGCCAGTGCGTACAGCCGGTAATCCGGTGAACTCCGGGTTGTTTCGAGCAGGCGCGCGCCGCGTTGCTTGAGTTGCCCGTTAAGCGCCAGGCCGTCAAGGTGCGCGCCGCAGACCACCAGGCGGGCCTGATCATGGCGAGCCTCATGGGCAGGCTTTTTGCCGCCCTGATACGCATGGGCGAGGCTCAGCAGGTATTGATCGGTGAAGGCCCGACCCAACAAGGTCACCCCCCAGGGCAAGCCGTTGGCCATGAAGCCGCTCGGTACGGCCACGGCGGCATAGTCCAGCAGGTTCATGAAGTTGGTGTAGTAACCCAGCTCGGCGTTGCGCAGGATCGGCTCTTCGGCAAGCTCGGCCAAGGTCACCGGGCGACCGATGGTGGGCGTCAGTACACAATCCAGCCCGGCCATCAGGCGGTCGCACTGCGCCTTGAGTGCCTGCAGGCGATACTGCGCGCGGAAGGTTTGCACGCCGCTCACCTGGGGGGCTTTCGCCAGCACCGCATGGATCACGGGCAGTACCGCATCTGGCTGAGCCTGCGCCAGCTCGCCGACGACGCTATAGCGCTCGGCCACCCATGGACCTTCATAGAGTAGCCGTGCGGCCTCAAGAAACGGCGACAGGTCGAGACTGACCACTTCGCCGCCCAATGCCTGCAAGCGCTCGATCGCGGCGGCAAACAGCCCCGGTCCTTCAGTGCAGCCGAAAAACTCCAGGTCCTGGGCCCGTGGCACGCCAAATCGAAACGGCCGCACAGTGCCGAACGCCGTACCATCGTTCCAGGCGGGATTGGCGCGGCTGTATTCATCTTCAGGATCCTGCTGCGCGATCAGCGCCAACAGGCGGCTCGCCTCGGCGGCACTGGCGGTGAAGGTCGTTACGCAGTCGAGGGTGCGACAGGCCGGCACCACCCCGGCCGTGGACAGCAGTCCCTTGGTCGCCTTGAGCCCCACCAGGTTGTTGAGCGCCGCCGGTACCCGGCCCGAGCCTGCGGTATCGGTGCCCAGTGCAAAGCTGGTCAAACCCAGTGCCACCGTCAAGGGCGAGCCCGCGCTGGAGCCCCCCGACGGGTATTCAGCGAGCACGCTGTTACGGCAGGGGCCGTAGGGTGAGCGGGTGCCGTTGAGGCCGGTGGCAAACTGGTCGAGGTTGGTTTTACCCAACGGCACCGCCCCCAGGTCGATCAACTGCTGGACAACGGTCGCCGAACGCTGCGGGGTATAGGCGAACGCCGGGCACGCCGCCGTGGTGGGGATACCCGCCAGATCGATGTTGTCCTTGATGGCAAAGGGCACGCCGTACAACGGCAGGCTTTCCATCGTGCTGGATTCAAGGGCGACCAGGTAAGGCTCCAGCTCCTGGGCACTGAGCAGGTGGATGAACAGATTGAAGTCGGGATTCAACGCCTCGGCCTGTTCACGTAGGGCGAGGATCAGGCGACGTGGCGAGCATTCGCCGCTGGCGTAGCGTGCCCGCAGCACGTCCAGTTGCAGATCGGTTTTCATGGCTTTTCTCCTGTAGGGGGGACGGGCTCAATCACGACCACCCGTTGCCCGGCGCGCACCGCCGAGCCGGGTTGCACGAGCACTTCTCGAACAATGCCGGCACAGGGCGCAAGCACCGGAATTTCCATCTTCATCGACTCCAGCACCACCAACGCCACGCCTGCGGCGACCCGCTCGCCGATAGCGACCTGAACCTGCCAGAGGTTGCCCGCAATGGGGCTTTCCACGCTGGTTTGATGAGCCGGCAAGAGCGCCTCTTCGGGTGCCTCGACAAGCGCTTCGCTGCTTTCGAAGTGCGCTTGGCCGCTGTCGATCCAGCGCCGTCTTTCGGCGGAAAAAGCGCTCTGTTGCCGGTCTCGGAACGCTTGGATGCTGCTCGCTTCACTGGCGAGGAAGTCCTGGTAGTCGGCCAGGCGCAATTGGCTGTGCTCGATGTTCAAGTCGAAGCGACCGAGGGGGAAATCGCGACGGATGCGCAGCAACTCCTGCGCGCTGACCGGGTAGAATCGGATCTGATCGAAGAAGCGCAACAGCCAGGGTTTGCCGGAGAACGCCGCCACTTCACGGTAACGGTTCCACATCTGCAGCGTACGCCCGACGAACTGGTAGCCGCCGGGGCCTTCCATGCCATAAACGCACAGGTAGGCCCCGCCGATACCCACCGAGTTCTCGGCGGTCCAGGTCCGCGCCGGGTTGTACTTGGTGGTCACCAGGCGATGCCGGGGATCCAGCGGCGTCGCTACCGGTGCCCCGAGATAGACATCGCCCAGGCCCATGACCAGATAGCTGGCCTCGAACACCGTGCGCTGTACTTCATCCAGGTCGGGCAGGTCATTGATGCGGCGAATGAACTCCAGGTTGCTGGGACACCACGGCGCATCCTTGCGAACGGTGGTCATGTATTTTTCAATGGCCAGCTGGCAAGCCGGGTCATCCCACGACAGCGGTAAATGCACGATGCGAGAGGGGACCTGCAAGTCGCGGGCAGCACAGACCGCGTCCCATTCGCCAGCCACGATCTCCAGCAAGTGGGCCAGGGGGAGTTGTTCGGGTTGGTAGTGGACCTGCAGCGAGCGGATACCGGGCGTGAGGTCGATGACCCCCGGCAACGCCTTGGCTTCGAGCGCCTGCATCAAGGCGTGGCCCCGGAAGCGCAACACCAGGTCGAGCTCGGCGGCGCCGATCTCCAGCAGCAGGTGGGTATCACCGGCCAGGCGCGCCACCAGGCGGGTATCATCCTGGCCCAGGTCCAGCACAATGGGGGATTGCAGCCCGATCACGGCGGCGTCCCTGGGGGGCTCGGCGGTCAGCGCCGCGCTGGCGAGTTGGCGTGCCTGGGCGAGATTGGTCGGGATGAACCGCACCTTGTCCCCGGCCTTGAGTTGCCCCAATTGCCAGAGGTCGGCCTCGATCACGGTCACCGGACACACGAAGCCACCCAGGCTGGGGCCGTCGGGGCCGAGAATCACCGGCATATCCCCGGTGAAATCCACCGCGCCGATGGCATAGGGGTTGTCGTGGATATTGGACGGATGGAGCCCGGCCTCTCCACCGTCGGCCCGAACCCACTCGGGTTTGGGACCTATCAGGCGCACGCCGGTTCGGCTGGAGTTGAAATGCACTTCCCAGTCGGTGCTGAAGAACGTGTGGATGTAGTCTTCGGTAAAGTATTCCGGTGCGCCATGGGGGCCATAGATCACGCGGATGGAGCGCAGCGCCGCCAGCGGCTCCTGCCCGGCAAGCACCGCGCCGGCCGTTGCGTCGGTCAGCGGGGCCAGGTGCAGCACATCGCCGGCGCGCAGCGCCCGTCCACCATGGCCACCGAACTGGCCGAGGGTGAAGGTGCTTTTGCTGCCCAGGTAATCCGGCACCTGCACGCCACCGCGCAGGCATAGATAACTGCGTGCGCCGGCTCCGGTGATGCTGCCCAGGCTCAATACCGAACCTGCCTTGACCCGCAGCGCGGTATTCATTGCCACTGCTGCGCCATCGAGCGATACCGGCAACACCGCGCCGGTTACCGCCAGCACGGCGTCAGTATTGAAGCGCAGGCTCGGCCCGCTCATGGTGATCTCGAGACCGGCGCAACCCTCGGGGTTGCCCAGCAACAGATTACCCAGGCGCAGCGCACGGCTGTCCATGGGACCCGAAGGCGGCACGCCTACCGCCCAGTAGCCCTGGCGCCCCGGGTAATCCTGCACGCTGGTCTGGGTGCCGCCACTGAGTACTTCGAAGGTTTGTGCGCGATAGGCCAGGCCTTCCAGGCAGCGGGTCCAGGGCTGGCCGCTGGCGAACGGCATATCGAGCAGGATTTGACGAAGGTAGTCACGGTTGGTCTCGACGCCGTAAAGCTGGCTGTCGCCAAGCGCCTGGTACAGATGCTGGCGCGCCTGCTCGCGGTCCTCGGCCCAGGTGATGACTTTGGCAATCATCGGGTCGAAGTAGGGGGGGATCTCACAGCCAGCCTCGACCCAGGTATCGATGCGCAACCTCTGGCCATCGGCTGACGGGAATTTCACTGCTGTCAACAGACCGGGACTTGGCTGGAAGTCCTTGCCTGGATCTTCTGCGTACAAACGTGCTTGCACCGCGTGGCCGCGAGGTTGCAGGCGGGCGCCCAGCTCGCCGAGCGGTGGCAAGTCACCCGCGGCCAGTTGCACCATCCAGCGCACGAGGTCGACGCCCCAGACCTGTTCGGTAACACCGTGCTCGACCTGCAGGCGGGTGTTCACTTCCAGGAAGTAAAAGTGTTGATCGTCGCTGTCGAAGACAAATTCGACGGTACCGGCGCTGCGGTAGTTGACCGCCTTGGCCAACCGCACGGCGGCGCTGCAGAGGGCTTCGGCCATGCCGTCAGGCAGGTTTGGCGCGGGGGTTTCTTCCAGCACCTTCTGGTTGCGTCGTTGCACCGAGCAATCGCGTACGCCCAGGGCCAGGACCTCACCGGCGCCGTCACCGAACACCTGGACTTCCAGATGGCGGGCGCGCTGGATGTATTTCTCGATAAACACACCGGCGTTGCTGAAGTTGTTTTGGCCCAGGCGTTTGACGGTCTCAAAGGCTTCTTGCAGCTCCTGGGCGCAGCGGCATACGCGCATGCCGATGCCACCTCCGCCCGCGGTGCTCTTGAGCATGATCGGGTAGCCCACCTGCGTCGCGGCCCGCAGGGCGTCGTCGAGGCTGTCGAGCAGATCGGTGCCTTCGAGCAACGGGATGCCCTGCTGGCGGGCGAGGGCGCGAGCGGTGTGCTTGAGGCCGAACAGCCGCAGTTGCTCAGGCGTCGGGCCGACGAAGGCGATCCCGGCCGCTTCGCAGGCCTCGGCAAAGGCGGCGTTTTCCGAAAGGAAGCCATAACCGGGGTGAATGGCCTGGGCGCCGCAGGTCTTGGCTGCTGCGAGGATCTTGTCCACCACCAGGTAGGTGTCGGCCGCGGCCCCTTCACCCAGGCTCAAGGCCTGGTCGGCTTCAAGGATGTGGCGGCTGGTGATATCCGCTTCGGAATAGACCGCGACGCCTTTGACATCGAGTTCGCGCAAGGTGCGCAGGAGGCGGCAGGCGATGGCACCGCGGTTGGCAATCAACAGTGTGTCAAACATGACGATTTCCCTGGAGGCGGCACGGAGCCGCCTCGGCTGGGGTGCGGGTCGTCCCGCAGTTTTTCGAGAGGGTCTCGGGGTCGTCCCCGGACAGCGATCAAGGCCGCTTGCGAGGCTGTGTCTGGCCCGAGCGACTCTGGCAAATCGTGAACAGCCACAACCGCAGGGGCTTGAGCCAGGGTTTCAGTCCCATATCAGCAGCTCCGCAGGGGTGGGGTTATAGCCGTTGCACGGGTTGTTCAGCTGCGGACAGTTGGAAATCAACACGATCACGTCCATCTCGGCCCGCAACTGCACGTACTTCCCGGGGGCGGAGATACCGTCCTCGAAGGTCAGGGCGCCTTCGGGCGTCACCGGCACGTTCATGAAGAAGTTGATGTTCGGGCTGATGTCCCGTTTGCCCAGTCGGCCATCGTGGGAGCAGGCGCGCAGGTAGTTGTCGCGGCAGCTGTGCATATGGCGCTTGTCCAGGGCATAGCGCACGGTGTTGCTCTCCTGGGCGCAGGCACCGCCGAGGGTGTCGTGGCGGCCGCAGTTATCTTCGATGATGGTCAGCAAGGGCCGGCCAAGATTGGAGTAGAGCACGCTGCCGGTGCTCAGGTAGACGTTGTTCTGGCGTCGCAGGGTGCGTTGGACGTCGTAACGCTCGCGCGGGTTGGCCGCGCTGTAGAACAGCGTGTCAACGGCCTGGTTGCCCTCGAGGTCGAGGATGCGCAGGGTCTGGCCGGCCTTCACTTCGGTGAGCCAGGGCTCGCCCGCCGGGACGGTGGCCCGGTAGATGGCCGATTCGGGATGCAGGTGCGTGGTCATGTGATCGTCCTCAAGCGAACAGGCGGTCGGTGTTGATGAAGCCGCGCAGGTTTTCGGGGCGCGAAGTCCGGCAGTGTTCGGCGACGCTGGCGTCGGCGCTCATAAAGGTCAGTTGCACTGGTTTGGGCGCGTATTCAGGTGCGGGGTCCATGGGGTGTTGCAGGGCCGTGATCATGAACAGGGTGTCCATCGGTGCGTAGAGCTCAATGCAATCGCCCGTTTTGGAATGGCCCTCGACAAAGTGCAACGCACCGTTGGCGTCGACATCGATTCGACTGAACAGATTGAGGGTCATGGACAGGTCGGAGAGTCCCAATCCCCACTTGCCCATCTCCACGAGCAAGTTGTCCGTGCCATTGCGGTAAAAACCGTTGCGCAGTTCCTGATAGCGGCCTCGGCCATATTTCTGCTCGACCTCGTCGGCGCAGAGCACGCCCCCGAGGCTGTCGCTCCAACCGCAGGTGTCACGTGTGATTGCGGCCAGCACCCGACCCATGTCCGAGTACAGGCAATGGCCAGCTGTCAGCTTGGCGGTGTGCTGGCATTTGAGGCTGTCAGGCAGGTTCAGGCGCTCGGTTTTTTCGTGCGCGTTGAACAGCATCAGGCTGACATTGGCACCGCCTTGAAGGTCGGTCAGACGCAGCAGCTGCCCGCGCTTGAGAACAAAGGAAAGGTGGCCACCGCCGGGTAGGCGTTCATCGGCAAAAACAGTCGTGTCATTCATGGGTAAGTCCCAGGATCGGTTGAAGAGCGCTCGTCAGCGAGTTCGCGAGGACCGCCTGGGCCTCGCTGCGCTTGCTGTTGAGCGGCAGGTCGTAAGTGATGCGCGCGCCATAGGCATAGGGCGCATGGGGATCGACGCGAACCTTGTCGAAGACCATCAGCCGGGTACCCAGGCTGAAGCCTTCGCTGAGGTCGTGGGTGACCATGAATACGGTCAGCCGGGTTTCGCGCCACAGATCCAGCAGCAGGGTGTGCATGTCCTTGCGGATGCCGGGGTCGAGGGCGCCGAAGGGCTCGTCAAGCAACAGCATTCGTGGCTTCATGATCAAGGCCTGGGCGATGGCCAGGCGTTGCTGCATGCCACCCGAGAGCTGCGCCGGGTATTTGTCCAGGGCATGGCCGAGGCCGACCTTGTGGAGCAGCGCCGCCGCCTGTTCGCGGGCAACGCGTTTGCGCTGGCCCAACAACCGGCCCAGCAGTGGCGCCCGGGGCAGCTCCAGGCCGAGGGCGACGTTGTCCAGCGCACTCAAGTGGGGGAACACCGAATAGCGTTGGAACACCACGCCACGGCTCGGGTCCGGTTCCGCGGCGAGCGGTTGGCCGTCGAGCAGGATCTGGCCACGGCTCGCGCGTTCCTGGCCCAGCAGCAGCCGCAGGAAGGTTGATTTTCCGCAGCCGGACGTGCCGACCAGGGTGCAGAATTCACCTTCGGCGATGCTCAGGTTCAGGCCCTCCAGCACCACATGGTCGCCATACTGCTGCCACACGTTGTTGACTTGGATAAAGCTCATGAGCGGGCTCCTTCATACCAGGGAAAGGCACGTCGGGTGAGCTGCTTCAAACCCCAGTCCATCAGCCAGGCCAACAGGGTGATCCACACCACGTAGGGCAAAATAACGTCCATGGCCAGGTAGCGGCGTACCAGGAAGATCCGATAGCCAAGGCCATCTTCGGAAGCGATGGCCTCGGCCGCGATCAGGAACAGCCACGCCGATCCCAGCACCAGCCGCAGCGAAATCAGCAGCCGTGGCAGCAGTTGCGGCAGGACCACGCGCAGGATCAGGGTCCAGGTCGAGGCTCCCAGGGTCTGGGCCTTGATCAGCAACTCGACGGGGATTTCCCGAGCCCGTTGTTCCAGGTCGCGGGCCAGTATCGGCGTGATGCCGATGACGATCAGCATCACCTTGGACAGTTCACCCAGGCCGAAGACGATAAACAGAATCGGCAGGATCGCCAGCGGCGGCACCATGGACAGCACCACCAGCAACGGCGACAGCGGCGCGCCGAACAGCGGCAGCGTGCCCGCGGCGATGCCCAGGCACAGACCGATCAGGGCGCTGATACCCAGGCCGATGGCCAGGCGCCGCAGACTGGACGCGCTGTCCTGCCAGAGCACATAGCCGCCGCTGCGCTTGTCCTCACTGAAGGCCATGCGTTTCACCGCATCGCTCATCTGCGCGGCACTGGGCAGCAGCTTGTCGTTGGGGTTTTCCGTCAGCCGCTGCGCAGAGCCCAGAAAGTAGGCGCACAGCAACAGGGCGAACGGCAGGATCACCAGCAACAACCGTGTTGGACGATCGGGATGACGGTTGATCAGACGCATGGTGCGTTCTCCGCTTACAGCTTGCCGTCGACAGCCATCTGCACGTAGCCGGGGTCAAAGCGCAGTTTGAGATTGCCCTTGTCTCCGCGGGTGATCTCATGGGCGAAGCTCATGCCGACCGCGCTGCTGTCCTTGGCCGCTTGGCCAAGCAGGCCGTGTTCAAAGGAGAAACCAGAGACCTTGTCCATGGTTTTTGGCAGTTCGGGGCTGTTGACGAAGTCCAGCATCTGCTGCGGTGTATGGAACAGTTGGGTCGTCGCCAATTGCGCCTTGAAACCGGCGAGATCGGTGCCGGAGGCCTTGGCCATGTGTTCCAGGGCTGCTTCGCCGGAAGCGGACGGGTTGCCCATCAAGGCCACGACTTCGAACCAGGCGCCGGTCAGGGCTTTACCCAGCGCGGGGTTGTCTTTGAGCGTCTGGGTATTGACCACCATCATGTCGATGATCTCGCCAGGGATCTTGCTGGAGTCGAACACCTCGGTGACTCCCGGCTTGGCCTTGATGTCGGCGAGCATGGGGTTCCAGGTCGTGACCGCCTGGACGGCGTCGGTGTTGAAGGCGGCGGAAATGTCAGCGTCGGAGGTGTTGATGACTTTCAGGTCCTTTTCCTGCAGATCGACACTATCCAGTGCCCGAGCCAGCAGGTAGTGGGAGACCGAAAGCTCGACCAGGTTGACGTTCATGCCCTTGAGGTCGGCGACGGTCTTGCCGTTGCCCTTGATGACGATGCCGTCGTTGCCGTTGGAGAAGTCGCTGACCAGCAGGGCAGTGCTGTCCACGCCACCGGCGGCGGGGATGGTCAGGGCATCCATGTTGGTCATGGTGCAGCCATCGAACTGGCCGGCGGTGTACTGGTTGATCGACTCGACATAATCGTTGAGCTGGGTGACCTTGATGTGGATGCCGTACTTCTTGGCCCACTTGTCGACAATGCCTTGGGCTTGCGCATACTCCCAAGGCATCCAGCCTGCATAGATCGTCCAGCAGACGTTGAAATCAGTCTTGGCCGCGGCGTTGGAAGGCAGGCTGACCAATAGGGCAATGCTTGCGGCGAGAAAGGCGGATAGAAGAGGTTTTCGCATGGTAAGACTCCAGTTGAGGGTGGGCGGACAAGGAGCAGCGCGACACCTGTATGAATAGGTGGTCTGTCTCCCGGGCTTTTATCCCGCCGTGTAACCTCAACTGGAGGTCGTTAGCTCTCGGACCAGTCACTCGCTTTTCAGCAAGCCGGAACCCTAGCCAACTATTTGCAAATTGTGGTGCGTCTAGCTCGCGCTACTCCTGCACACCCAGCTCCTTGCGAGAGGCGTGCCAGATCATGGTCTTTTTTTCCAACGCCCAACTGAAGTCCGGGCAGCGGTGAGATGCAGCGGGTTTACCGGAGCCGGATCCGGCTGCTTTCCACCGCCCGCCTCTGGGATACGCTCCGGGTTGGGGCGACTCGCACTCGATTGGGGCGACCGCTGGCCCAGCTTACGCGGGCACTTGCTTGCGTAAAGCATCCTCAAGGGCGCTCAACTTCGAGTTGCCGATGTAGAGTCGCGCCAGCGCTTCCATCGCGCGCGCACCGATCCGTTCGCGGGCATCCTTGCGCACGATCAGCGTTGCTTGATCCTGGCCGCCCAAGAAACCTTTGGGATCTTGCAGGGCCCGTATGCTGTATCGGTTATGCAGGAAATGAGGGTGCCACAGCGGAATCACGAGCCAACGTTCCTCGGCAACCGCAGCCTCGTAACGGTCAAAGCAATCCGCCTCGCTGCCGGAGCGAAATGCGTAGCCGGCGTTTCCCAGCCCATAGGCGCCGATCATTTCAGCCGAAAACCGGCTGATGCCGGCACCCGGATTGATGCCCTGGATCAAACGCTCCATCCGGCTTGAAGCGGGTTCTCGCAGCAGATCCTCAATGCTTTCCACATCCGCCACTGGCACGTAGTCCGGCACGCCCCAGATGCAATAGGGCTCATAGAGCACGCTGACTTTCTCGACCTGATCGAGCAGTGGATCAAGGTACTTCTCGTGACTGGACGGCAGCCAGGCGGACGCAAGCAGGTCGACTTCGCCACGTCCCAACCTCTCGAATGCAGCCTCGTGAGCGGCCGAGGCATAACTCACCGTGTGACCCTGTTCGATAAGGACACGACCCACTTCCAGGGCGCTTGCCTCATGAAAGGACAGACCGATATGGCCGATGCGGATGTGCGCTGTCATTTGAACGTCTCTCGCGTATTGAAGGCGAGATCAGGTTAGGTGTTTGTCTTTTACGGAAAAACGGGCTATCTACGGAAAGATAATCCGGAGAATCCGTTTAATGCTGCTCGATAACATCGCGCTGTTCATGCAAATAGTCGAGAAAGGCAGCCTGGCGGCAGCGGGGCGCGAGGCGGGTCTGTCATCGACCACCGTATCGGAGCGGCTCGCGGCGCTGGAAGCCCATTTTGGTGTCAGTCTCTTGAACCGCACCACACGGGCCATGAGCTTGACCGACGAGGGGCGAATGCTCGTCGAAGACGCCAGGGAGATCCTCGATGGGGTAGGGGATCTTGAAGCACGTATCCGCTTGGGGGCCCAGACCCTGGCCGGTCTTATCAGGGTCAGTGCGCCCAGCGATATCGGCAGAACCGTGGTTTCAGACGTCATCAATCACTTTCTTGCCGAACATCCAGGGGTAAGGGTCGAGCTGCTTTTATCTGACGGTTATGTCGATATCGTGGGTGAGGGCATCGACATTGCCTTGCGCTTTGGCGTGATGATGGACAGCACGCTAAGGGTGAAAAGCCTGGGGCCCAAAAGACGGATACTCTGTGCCGCACCCCGCTATATCGATGTTCATGGCGCACCGAAAGTACCCGAGGATTTGAAAAACCATAATTGTCTGGTAATGCGTTTCGGCCAGAATCTGGACAATCTTTGGCATTTTGGGAAAGGCTCAGCCAAGCAAAATATCACTGTCAGGGGCGACCGGATTGCGAATGACGGCGCACTCGTTCGTCAGTGGTGTCAGGAGGGGCGAGGGATCATTCTGAAATCGGAGCTGGATGTCGGACCCGATATCCGGGCCGGTCGTCTTATTGAATTGCTGCCGGAATATGCATCGCCACCGATCCCCCTCCAGATGCTGTTTCCACCTGCGCGTACCCAGCCAGGACGGGTGCGTTTTTTTGCGGAATGCCTGTTCAATATCTTTGAAAAGGGCGGATTCAATCACTGATCAGGCGCCGGCCTCAGCGATATGACCCACCCTCAAAACGGCTTGTTGATCGCCAGAAAAACGATGCCCGAGCGCACCCCCATTTTCGGCAGCAAGAATCGGAGTGCGAGCACATTGCGAGCATCCTTACTTTGAGGCTCCAAACCTAGAGGAGTCCATCATGGCTGCCGTATATCTGGCCTTTCCCCCTTGACCATTCCAACCACTTTTTGGATTGCCCCGTATCAGTGGTGCAATTATCGAGTCATTTTTTAGTTAACGAACAGCGCCGCAGGCAACCCATGAAATTATCCGATTATGTTCGACTACTGGTTCTGGCGGCGATCTGGGGCGCCAGTTTTCTCTTCATGCGCATCTCGGCTCCTGTTCTGGGCGCATTGCCGACGGCATTTTTTCGCGTGTTGCTGGGCGCCATTGGCTTGGCCGTCATCCTTGCCATTTTAAAAACCAAAGTCGACTTCAACGGCAAGCTGAAGGCGATCATGGTGTTGGGCGTTATCAATTCCGGCATCCCGTTTTTAATGTATAGCGTGGCGGCACTGTTGTTACCTGCCGGTTATTCGGCCATTTTCAATGCGACCACACCGCTGATGGGGGTGATGATCGGTTGGATGTGTTTCAGCGATTCGTTGACCCTGAAAAAGGCCGCCGGCGTGCTGATCGGTTTGATGGGCATTACATGGCTGACCAGCACCGGCCCCGTCACACTTTCAATGGGCGTGGTCATGGGCGCGTTGGCGTGTCTGGTCGCCACCAGTTGCTACGGCGCAGCAGGATTTCTGACTAAACGATGGGTCGCTGACAAGGGTGGGCTGGACGCGAAACTCGTCGCTTTTGGCAGTCAGATGGGCGCGACGCTGTTTCTCGCGCCGTTCTTCGGAATCTCAGCCGCAATAAGTCCACCGGCGACCTGGGGTAACCCGCAGGTGTGGATCGCACTGGTTGCGGTGGGGTTCATCTGTACTGCGTGTGCGTACATTCTGTATTTCCGCTTGATCGCAGATATCGGGCCGGTGCGTTCGCTGACGGTGACCTTCCTTGTCCCTCCCTTCGGCGTGCTGTGGGGTGTGATGTTCCTGGGTGAGCATCTTTCGACCGCACATTTGTACGGCGGCGGCCTTATTTGTCTAGCTGTGTGGTTCGTTCTCAGCAAGAGCAAGCCGAAGCAGGAACCCTCAGCGCAGAGCCCGGCCTCGGATTGATCCAATAAAAGCTGTTGCGGTGCCAGAAACGCGTCCTGGAAGTCATTAGGCTTTTTTTACAAAAAAGCCCGGGCGTTTTACAGCGTAAACACACAGAGCCATTAAACTGACATCCCAAGAACGGATTATGACCGTTTAGCTTGTTTTCATCGCAGTGCCTGACACCAGGTGCTTTGAGTGAGAGAGCCATACACTCGGTTGTAAAGACAGGGTCACGCTTCTGGTACCTCACGTGCTGACAAGGGCGTAGGGCGGTGATGGCAGGCATACAGTGGTAAAAAAATGGACTCTAGCGTCGGGTTGATCAGTGGCGAAGAAGCGGAGCCCTTTTTCGTGCAGACACTGGAGCAGGCTATTGATGCCGTGGTGGTCATTGATGATCACAACGCCGTGGTGTTCTTCAATGGGGCGGCCGAGCAGCTCTGGGGGTGCTTGCGCCATGAGGTGCTTGGCCACGACATCAAGACGTTGGTGCCTCAGGCTGCCTACGCCCAGCATGACGGCTTTATCAGTGCCAACCGCGAGACCGCGGTCAACAAGCTTGTGGGCACCAGCCGGGATCTGCGAATTGTGCGCAAGGATGGCGAAGAGCGCTGGGGCTCGATGTCCATCTCGAAAATCACCTTGCAGGGCCGTATTCTCCACGCCGCCTTTCTCAAGGACATCACCCAGGCGCGCCTGAAGGACATCGAGCACCGCTTGCTCTCGATATCAGTCAATGCCACCCGCTCGGCCACCTGTATCGCCGACGCCGATGGGCAGCTCATCTATGTCAATGACGGGTTCGTTCGCTTGCTGGGCTATTCCCGCGAAGAGGTGATCGGTCAGTCACCGCTGATATTCTTCACCCCGGGTACCCGAGCCAAGGCGAATGCGCAGCAGGTGCTGGAAAGACTCCTCGGCGGTCAATCCAATGAAACCAGCGCGTTGATCAGCAAGCGCAATGGCCAGCGGCTGTGGCTGCATGTTTCCTCGACGCCGGTATTCGATGTTCGGGGCACGGTCGAAAACATTGTGATTGTGTTGACCGACATTACCCGGACAAAGCTGCATGAGGTGTTGCAGGACAGGATCATTGGCGCGCTGTTGAAAGAAGCGTCTCTTGAAAGCGTGTTGACCTTGCTGTGCCAGGAGATTGAACACATCGCCCCTGAGGTCGCGGTCTCGATCCTCAGTGTGGACAAGGACGGAATGCTCCACCCCTTGGCCAGCCCGGGCTTGCCGCCGGACTACTCCCGGGCGATCGAGGGCCTGTCAGCAGGCCCGGCCAATGGCTCCTGCGGCACGGCGGCCTACCGGGGCGAGCCGGTTCTGGTGACGGACATTCAGAACGATCCGCTCTGGGCCGACTACAAGGTCCTGGCACAACAGTTGGCTTTTCAGGCGTGCTGGTCGGTTCCGATCCGCAACGCCGCGGGACGGGTCGCGGCGACCTTTGCGCTATATTTCAGGGAACCTCGTGGACCTGATCCGCTGCATACGCATCTGGTGACGGCGGGCATCCACCTGTGCCTGTTGGCCCTGGAACGGGAGGAGGCCCGGCAGTCCATTCAGCGGCTGGCCTTTTATGATGCCCTGACCGGTCTGCCCAATCGCAATTTCCTGTTGGCCCAGGCCGAGCGAACCCTGCTTGAAGCCGCTGAAGAACAGACCGAACTGGCGGTCCTGTTTGTCGACCTGGACCGTTTCAAGCAGATCAACGACGCCCTGGGGCACGCCTCGGGGGACGAGCTGCTGCAAGTCATGGCGCAACGGCTGCGCAGTGTGCTGCGGGAGTCGGACATCGTCGGGCGTTTGTCCGGGGATGAGTTCGTGCTGGTGCTGCCACGGATGGACGCCACCCAGGTCACCTTCTTTCTTGAGCGGCTGATGATGACCCTCAGTGTCCCGGCCACCGTTGCGGGGACGTCCGTGGTGTTGTCGGCGAGCATCGGCATCAGCCTGTTCCCGAGGGATGGGCAGGATATGGAAAGCCTGCTGCACTGCGCTGACATCGCCATGTACCAGGCCAAGCGCGTCGAACGCGGCAGCTTCAGTTTCTTTCTCGAGGAGATGAACAAGACCGCCCAGGAGCGCCTGATGCTGGAGACGGACTTGCGCGAGGCCCTGGCCGGCGATGGGCTGCATCTGGTTTATCAACCGCAGATTGAGCTGCGCAGCGGACGGGTGGTGGGTGCCGAAGCGTTGGCGCGTTGGACGCATCCAACCCTGGGTCCTATCGGGCCCGACCGCTTCATTGCTCTGGCCGAGGAGTGCGGGCTGATCAATATCCTGAGCCAGTGGGTGCTGCAGCAGGCTTGCGAGCAAATGGCGCAGTGGCGTCGGCAAGGTTTGGGGATCCCCTCCTTGTCGATCAACCTGTCGCCGATCAACGTCCACAATCGCAATCTGGCCGAGTTGATCGACCGGCAATTGCGATATTGCGGCTTGCAGCCGGGCGACCTGCGTGTGGAGGTGACCGAGGGCGTCCTTCTGTCCAATAGCGCAGGCACCGAGCAGACCCTCCGCGATTTGCATGCCTTGGGCGTGCGCCTGGCGATTGATGACTTTGGCACCGGCTACTCCAGCCTGGGGTATTTGCGGCGCCTGCCGATCAGCGAGTTGAAACTGGACAAGAGCTTCGTCGACGACCTGGAGCGCGATGCCTCCTGCCGCGCCCTGAGTGAGTCCGTCATTGGTATCGGCAGGGGGCTGGGCTTGCACGTGGTGGCTGAAGGTATTGAGCAGGTCGCCCAGCGCGACATCCTCATGGCGCAGGGCTATGAGGTCGGGCAAGGCTATTTCTTCTCGATCCCGCTGCCGAGCGAGGCGTTCGCGCAATGGGTCATGGCGAGTGAGGCTGAGTGCTGTGGGGAGGTGGTGGGCGTGATGGCGACTGCGATCGTTGACGACCTCAGCCTGCCATGAGTGGATCCGTCTCGTTCTGCGCATAACGCGTGGGTGGCAGCCCGACATGGCGGGTAAAGGCGACGCTGAACGCGCTCGCCGAGCTATAGCCCACACGTTGCGCAATTTCCGCCAGGCCACCTTCCTTGCGGCGTAGCAGATTCTTGGCCAAGGCCATGCGCCAAGTCAGCAGGTACGCCATCGGTGCTGTTCCCAGTGCGCGGTTGAAACGTTCGAAGAAGGCCGAGCGGGAGAGGGCGGCTTCTTTCGCCAACTGCGCAATCGTCCAGGATCGGGTCGGGCTTTCATGCATTCGTCGGATCGCCACGGCGAGGCGCTCGTCGGCAAGCCCGCGCAAGAGTCCCGGCGAGGTTGCGGGCCCCGCCGTGGAGCGGAGGGCTTCGATAAGCAGCACCTCCAGCAGGCGTTCCAGAATCACTTCCCGTGCTGGCCGCCGCTCGCGAGACTCTTCGCTCACCAGTTGAACAAGGGTGGTGAGTCTTTTTTCGCCGCGCACATGGATCAACTGCGGAAGGAGCGATACCAGCAGGGCCGCGTCCGGCGAGCCGAAGAGGCAGTGGCCCACCAGCACCAGCACTTCGTGCGGCCCGCCTTGCACACCCAGCCGGAACCCGCCCTGGAGTTGCGCGACGGGCGCGGTCTCAACGTCCTCGGGCGGCGGCTCAAGGCTCGACATCGCAAACCCCGGCGAGGAAGGAATCAAGACAAAGTCGCCGGCCTGCAGGTCGATCGGCTCGCGTCCCTCAACCGCAAGGCGGCACGCACCCTCGAGGATCACGCAGTAGAAAGGCTGTCCGGCTTCCGATCGGCGAACACGCCAGCGACCCGCACCGCTGACGACCTTCGAGAATGGCGTGCACGGCTGGAGCAGGCTGACGACTTCCGATAACGGATCAATCACGGCAGGACTCCTGCGAATGGAATATGGACTTTGGAGTGTAGCAAGTCCGGATGCGCGGCCGTATCGTTTCCGTACCGCCTATTACCTACAGGAAGTCACTGATGAAAACCGTTCTGATCACAGGCTGCTCATCCGGTTTCGGCCTTGAAACCGCCCGATACTTTCTCGACCACAATTGGAAGGTCATCGCCACCATGCGCACGCCGCGCGAAGATCTATTCCCACGCTCCGAGCATCTGCGTGTGCTGGCGCTCGACGTGACCGATCCGCAGAGCATCCAGCAGGTGGTAGAGGCCGCGGGCCCCATCGATGTGCTGGTCAACAATGCTGGGATTGGCATGTTCGGCGCCCTTGAAGGCACTCCGATGGAGGCCGTTCGCGGTATTTTCGAGACCAACACCTTTGGCACCATCGCCCTGACCCAGGCGCTGCTGCCTCAGTTCCGGCAGCGCAAGGCGGGCACCGTGGTGAACGTCACGTCGAGCGTGACCTTGAAGTCCCTTACGCTGCTTTCCGTGTACACCGCGAGCAAGGCGGCGATCAATGCGTTCACCGAGTCCCTGGCCCTGGAGCTTCAGCCGTTCAATATCCGAGTGAGTCTGGTACTCCCGGGACGGGCACCTGAAACGCGCTTCGGTGAAAACGCACAGGATCGAATACTGATCCCCGAGGCGTATGCCGATCTGGCGAAGAGCGTCTTTGCACAATGGGCCCAGTCGTCCGAGATCACGTTGGCGCGTGATGTGGCCGAAGCGGTATGGCGTGCTGCCAATGATCCATCAGCGCCGGTTCGTATTGTTGCCGGAGCGGACGCCTTGGCGTTGGTCAGCTGAGTCTGGACTCGTAAGCGGCTCATTTGAGCCAGGCGCCCGGTGTCGTGCCGGTCAGGTCCCTGAAGAACGCGATAAACGCGCTGTCGCTGGAAAAGCCCAATTCGAAGGCGCTGTAGCTGAGGCTGCGGCCGATGGACAGCAGCTCGATGGCGCGCATCAGCCGCCACTGTTGGCGCCATTGCTGATAGCTCATGCCGGTCTCGCGCTGGAAAATACGGCCGATGGTCCGGCTGCTGGCGCCGATTTGCTGCTCGAGTGCCTGAACGGTCGGCGGCAGTTGTTCGGGCATGGCCAGCAGTGGCTTCAAACGTCTGTCCCGGGGCAAGGGCAGCAGCATGGGCTGGCGTACCGCGTCACGAATTTCGCTGAGGCACAGCCCCAGCAAGTGGACGAATTTGCCCTGCTGCCAATCGGTGTCGAAGTCGGCAGTGGCGATGGGTTCCAGGACGGCGCGCAGCAACGGCGTGACTTCGATCACGCAGACCTGTTGCGGCAGTTCGGCGCACAACTCGGCAGACAGATAAATCGATCGATAGTCCACGGTCTGCTGCATCACCGCACGGTGATTCACGCCGGCGGGTATCCAGGCGGCGCGGGAGGGCGGCAGCAGGCACAGGTGCTGCGCCAGTGTGATGCGCGTGCAGCCTTGATGGGTAAACAGCAACTGACCGCGTTGATGTTGATGGAGGCCGGAGTCGTGATCCCCGAGAGTGGACGCGATACCAATGACCGGTGCGGGGTATCGGTCAGGGTTGAAAGCGTCATGGGTGTCGAGCCAGGCCATCGATTGTCCGATTTCAATGATTAGTTGTCTGAGTCTTGATAATACGACATCTGGCACGCTTCAAACTTGCCGCCTGTTTTTCTGGCGAGTGAAGCCGTGATGAAGTCTACAAAGTGGTTGGGGCTGGCGATTACCCTGTTGATGTTCCCGCAAATCGCGCAAACCCTTTACAGCCCTGCGCTGGCGGATATCAGCCGGGCCTTTGCCGTGGGGCCGCAGCAGGCGGCGCAAACCCTGTCGGTGTACTTCCTGTCGTTTGCTTTTGGCGTGGTGGTGTGGGGGCGGCTGTGTGATCGGATCGGACGGCGGCCGGCCATGCTGTCGGGGCTGTTGTTGTATGCCGCTGCGTCGGTACTGGCGCTGACTGCGCGTACCTTTGAGGCCTTGTTGGTCGCCCAGGTGCTGGCAGCCTTTGGTGCGGCAGTGGGCTCGGTCGTCACGCAGACCCTGCTGCGCGATCGCTTCAGCGGTGCGGAACTGGCGCAGGTGTTTTCGCTGGTGGGCATTGCCTTGGCTGCCAGCCCGGCGATTGGGCTGTTCGGCGGGGCGAGCCTGGTGCAGTCCTTCGGTTATCGAGGCGTGCTGGGCTGCCTGTTGCTGTTGTCCCTGGGGTTGGCCCTGTGGTCCTGGCGAGCGTTGCCGGAAACCCGGCCGCTGCATCTGGCCACTGCCGGTCTGTTCGAAACGCTGTGGCGTATGCTGCGGGACCTGGACCTCTGGCGTTCGGCGCTATTGGTGGCGGTGTTCAACATTGCCCTGTTCAGTTACTACAGCCTTGCACCGTTCATGTTTGAAAGGCTGGGGTTGAGTGGCCGGATGTTCGGTTACAGCGGCGTGATCCTGGCCTTGGGGTCGGGCCTTGGCGCCTGGGTCAACAAGCGTTTGCTACGCCGTGGATTGACCAGTGCCCGGTTGATCCGTGTGGCTGCGCTGTCGGGATTGTCCGGCGGTGTTGGCGTGTGGCTTCTGCAGGACAGTGTGCTGTTTGTGTTGGCGATGCTGCTGGTGGTGCTGGCGTTTGGCATGGCGATCCCCAATGTCCTCGGCTCGGCCCTGTCGAACTATGGTGATCGATTGGGTACCGCCGGTGCGTTGTTCGGCTTGTTGTATTACTTGCTGATTGGCGTGGGGATGCTGCTGGCGGCGTGGTCCCAGGCGTTGGGCCTGACTTTGCTGGTATGCGGCTCGTTGGGATTGCTGTTGGCACTGATGCCGAGGGAATACCGTGCTTGAGCCGCGTAACCGTCTGATGATCCCGCTTTATGTTTGTACCAAGGCCTTGTTCCGCGAATAAATCTGCCGGCATTGCGCAGCAAACCCGACGATGAAGAAGCCTAGCCACACCACGAGCGTGCTCAGCACCACCGGCGCCATCGGATGATCGGCCAGCGGATGCGAGACGGGTAGTCGGGTCAGGGTTTCATTGGTGGCAGGCACGAATGACAGCAGGAAACTGAACGACAGCCCAAATGCGCTCAAATACGGCCGGGCTCGCCCCAGGAAACTCATCCTTGGCGCCCACGCACCGGCATAGGCGGCAAGCAGCACAATGATGCCAAACGCATGCCCGGCATTTAGACCTCCGGTGCTGGAGACCCCGAAGGACGTGGCGACCGTGAGCGTCAAACTGATGAGGTAGAGACTGCCGGCGCGCGTCTTCGGGTCGATCTTGTGATAGCGGATAAAGCTGTAGGCGCCGGCAATCACGGGGATCAGGCTGATAACGGTATGGATGGCGCCTAAAGGCGATATAGGGTGAGTCATGGGGTGTCTCTCTACTAGTTGGTTGGGTGTAAGGGTGAAAAAAAGACCGGCCTGCACCGGTCTTCTCAATACGGATCAGCGAGCCGAAGTCAGCCTGCTGATGGACAACTGAACAAGCGCCTGGAAGGTGCCGGGATCGCCGAACCCTCGTGCGGCCAGCATGGCTCCATGCACGCTAGCCATGAAAGCCTTTGCCTCGATCGTCGAGCTGTCTTGCAATTGAAACTGCCCCGTGGCGGCGCCCTTTTCGAGGACCGATGTGAGCCAGTCAGTCAGGTCCTGAAAATGCCCGCGAACTTCGGCCGCGACTTCTTCTGGGATCGTCGGCAGTTCGACGGCCAGCATCGCGCAAATACAGAACGGCGAGCTACCACTACGGATACAGGTGGACCAGTAATCGACGTAGGTATTGAGCTGTGCCAATGGATCGGCAATCTGTCGGCCGAGCGCCGCCAGGCCTTCCCGCGCTTGCTCGCGATACCGGGCGACCACGACCCGGACCAACGCTGCTTTGCTGGGAAAGTGGTGATGAATGGTCGCCTTGGTGATACTTACCCGCTCAGCAATATCAGCATAACTGAAGCTGTTGTAGCCCCCGATTGTCAGCAATGACTGGGCGTACTCGGCAATCTCGGTCGCCTTCGGAGACAGTTCTGTGGTCATAGACAATTCCATAAAGTTACCGCGCAACGCTGGATGTGCTCGGCCCCAGGAGATGGGGTGAGTCAGCCAATAGGCTGTCAGATGGGATAAACCTACTAGTAGGTTGGTTTTCTGTCAAGCGACCGCTCCCAGCAAAAGGGAAAGCCTGCGGTCGGTCAGGGGAGGGGGTTACATGTTCGGCCTTGCGCCGTCATCAGGCGTCGAGTCTGAGGGCGGTGGGAGAGAGCATTACCGTGCGAGCTGCGCCTCGATAGGAACGCTTCTGGAAGTGATCTCATCGCCGGTATGCAGCGTCGTGACCGTTTCAATCAGCACGATGCCACATTCCTCCTCAGCCACCGGGTTATGCCTGACCCCCTTGGGTATGACAAAAAACTCGCCGGTCTTGAGAATCACATCCCGCTGCTCCAACTGAATCTTCAAGGTTCCATAGACCACCAGGAACATTTCATCCTCGTCGGCATGGGCATGCCAGAGCAGCTCACCTTTGAGTTTGGCCACCTTGATGTACTGGTCATTGACGCGGCCGATGACTTGAGGCGACCAGTATTGGGTCACGTTCTCCAAGGCCGCTTCGAAGTTGATGGTGCTGTTGGCGTTGATCATTGTCCGGGCTCCGTCAGGGTAGGCAGGGCAAGGTACATCGGCCGTGTGACGGGGAATATCGAATGTCTATAATGCCGGCATTAGCATTCGTAATGGCTCGACAATGTCCAGAAATCGCACTATCGATCTCACTCTGCTGCGGACCTTTGTCGGGGTGGCGGAAGCGGGCAGCATCAGCGCTGCTGCTCGGCGCCTGCATGTCACCCAAGGTGGCATCAGCCAGCAGATCAAGCGCCTGGAAGCCTTTTTCGATTGCGTGTTGGTGGCGCGTGATGTCCGTGGCAGTCGCTTGACTGAGCGGGGGACGGGGTTGTTACCCCATGCTCGGCGTCTGCTCGCTCTCAACGATCATTTATGCGAGGAAATGTTCGGCGCGACGACTCCGAAAACAGTTCGCTTGGGTGTGCCTTATGACATGGCCGGCGCGCATTTCGCGCCGATTCTCAAGACCTACGCGCAACGCCATCCCGAGGTAGAGGTGAGCCTTGTGACGGGCTCGTCGGTGGACCTGATGCAGGATTACGGCAAAGGTCTGGTTGATCTGACGATCAACCAGTGCCCAATGAGTGAAGCCGAGGGTGAGCCTTTGGCAGTGGAGGCTCTGGTGTGGGTCGGTCGTTCCGGCGAGCTTTTCCGCCAGCGGCCTTTGCCGCTGTGTTTTGTCACCCCCACCTGCACATTCCGCAGCACGGCATTTTCATTGTTGAGCGAAGCGGATATCCGCTGGAGAGTCGTTTTCGAAAACGCCTCGGCGGAGGCTACGCTTTCAACCGTGCGTAGCGAGCTGGCACTGACGCCGTGGTTGCGCTCGCTGGTACCTGATGATTTGCGCGAGCTTGGCAGCGAATCCGGCCTGCCCCTGTTGCCGGACTTTGCAATCCAGCTGAGGGTGGCGGAAGACGCGCATCCGGCGGCTCTGGATATGGCCGAGGTGATTCGTGAGCATTACCTTGGGCTCAACAGGAGCGGCCATGCCTCAGTGAAAAAGCGACTGCGTTCTTGATGTTCCGGGCGGGTTCCAATCCCCGTGTTGATGGTTTACGGGACTGCATCAAACGTTAGACGGATGTCAGGGTCTATACTGCTTTTGCCCTTTTAAGTCGGTGCCGCCATTGATCACCGCGCAGTCAATCAGGCAGAACACGTGAAATATTCGACGCTTGTTGCAGCGCTGTTCTGTCTATTGCTCGGAACTCCCGTCAGGGCCGAGCAGGAAGAGTGGGCGCCATACAACTACCAGGAGAACAATCAGCTCACCGGCATCTCCACGGAGATCGTTCGGCGGATCATGGCGTTGACCGGGGATGACTTTGAGGTGGTGCTGCTGCCCAGCATGCGAAGCTCCCGCGAATTGAATACCCGGCCCAAGACGATAATGTATTCCCTGTTCCGAACAGCGGAGCGAGAACCCTTATACAAGTGGGTCGGCCCCATCGTGGAAGAGTCCATTTACCCCTATCAGTTGGCCAATACACAGCAGCCGTTGAATTCCCTGGAGCAGCTACTGCACGCCCCACGGATCACGACGAGACAGGCGGGCCTGATACCTGCGGTTCTGCAGCCGCTGGGCTTCAACAATCTGGAAAAAATTGCAACCGAGAGCCGACAGCTCTATCGCATGCTGATAGCCGGGCGTACTGAAATCATCGTCGGTGACACCGCTGCGGGGGTGGCTTACTACAGTCGCCAGCTGAACATCGCCCCCGGTACGCTGCGGCAGATTCCCGTCGAGCTCTATCGCTCATCGCTGTACATCGCCTTCAGCCGCGACTGTGACGACAAACTGGTAGCCGCCTGGGCCAGTGCCCTGGAGCAACTGCGTCGCTCGGGCGAGTTGCAGCGCATTCAGGATCGGTACAGTCATCCCATTGGGCAATGAGCGCGCGCAATCAACGCTGCCCGCACGCTCCAGGATTAAATTGACACCTTACGGATACACAGCCTCTCGGATCAACGGGATTATCGGTGCCATATATTCGGACCGAGACTGTTCCCCCAGATCGATCACCTTTGTGCCACCGGCCGCTATAAATTCGATGTCCTCAATGCCGAGAACATTCAAGATGAGGCGAAGCCACTGCGTGGCTATGTCCCGGTCTCGAATTGGCGAACCCTCTGTATAGACACCGCCCGAGGCCAGCAGGACCGTGCAACGCTTGCCTTTTAAAAGTCCTTCACCTGAAAAACCGAGGGTCATGCCTTTGCGTACGATATGGTCGAACCAAGCCTTCAAAACGGCCGGGACGTTGTAGTTGTAGACCGGCGTGCCAATGACGATAACGTCAGCCCCCAGAAGCTCTTCGACGAGCTCGTCCGAGAGTTTCAGTGCGTCTTTCATCTCAGCGGATTGTTTGTCCGGCGGTGTGAAGTACGCGGTGAGCCAAGGGGCGTCCGTGAACTTCAAGGGCGTGTTCGTAAGATCGCGCTGGATAACCTTCCCATTGGGGTTGGCGCGTTGCCATTCATCGATGTATTCAACGGCCATGTGACGTGAAACAGAGATATTGCCGCGGGGGCTCGCCTCAATCATAAGAAGATTTGTCATTTTTCGGCTCCAATAAAGATAAAGAGGCGCCGATCGTAAAGTCTGTAGGATATTCGTGTAAGTGATTAAAATGTGATGATGTTGATCATTTGAGGTGATGGATTGATAGGTTCGCTCACATTGGATCAATTGAGAGTGCTCGTGGCCATTGCCGACTCGGGTAGCTTTTCAGCGGCCGCACGACGTCTGGGGCGGGTCCAGTCGGCGATCAGTCAAATGATCAGGACATTGGAGCACACGCAAGGCGTCACCCTGTTCGACCGTAGTGCACAATGGAAAGGGAGTTCTCTTGCGAGAGCCTGAAATAACTGACCTTCGTGAGAGGTCGCGAGCCCCCTCTGACCGGCCTGCCAGATAGATGTGCTCCGCTCATTCATAGTAATCCTGTTCGTACGAAACCTGGACCGTGCTCAGCCAGCAGCACGGTGATCCACTGGGCCTGCTGGGTGAGGACGCTAAAAGCTTCACGGGCAATCGAGCGTCAACCGGCGGCCTGAAGTAGGACCAATCTGTAAACACTGAAGGGCATTTTGTAAACACTCTTCAGGGGCTTTATCACCGTGAAAACCTCCCGCATGTTCCTTCGTACTGCAAACCAGTACGAAGGAACATGGGTTTGAAATGGAGCAACGATTTTTTCGGCCGCGACAAAAAAGATTGCCTCTTCTGTCGGCCCGGCCAGCCATGCTCCTGGTGTAAGGAGCCTGACTGGCGGACAGAAGGCTGGGGTTGCTTCGGTGGCGTCCAACAGAACGACCCCGCCCCGACGCCTCCGGAAATCCCTCTGCAAAAAGAGTCCTGGCCTCTACCGAAACCGTCACAAGGCGCAATCTTTGCCAAGTCCTGTGAGCCTGCAAACTGGTGCTGTACAGAGGCGGGCACGGTCACCGAGCCGGCCTCCCATTTCGGCAAGGTCATGGTGTCGAAGACCAAGGTGATTCCCGCGGGAGCTGCCGCACTTGGCGCCACGCTGGGAGCCGATGCGGCGCTGGGTCGAATCGCCGGAGGCGGTATCGTCCAAGAGGGCTTTCGCTGGATGTTGCGCAGCGCCATGGTCGCCGGTGGTGGTGCCACGGTCTTTATCGCCGGGATGCTCCCCGCTCGCATGGGGGACGGCACCCTGTACAGCGACGACGAACTGCGCCAGATGTCGGCGGCGGCTTCCCGTGTGCGCTTCCAGTTTCGTCATGATGCCGAGGGGGTGTTGCAGCTCTACGGTATTCACACCGGGGCTTCTGGGGACGACAGCGTTCGCATTGTCAAAGCCCAATGGCGGGCCGATGGCCGCACGCTGGAAGCCCATCTGGGTGATGGCATCACTCTGCTCTGGACGCCCAACGGTGGCCCGCTACTCACCCCCGAACTGACTTTCCCGGAACATACGGATGCGCCGATGGACAGCATCCTTGTGCATCCCATTGAGGAAGGGGTGGATTCACAGATTGACGGTTATCCCGTTGCTGACGACATTACCTTGGGCGACCGGATCATTACGTTCCCGATCAACTCCGGGTTGAAGTCGATTTATGTGGTGTATTCGAATCCGTTTGGGGGGGATCATTCTTATCATCAAGCGCCTAAGGGGTTGCTGGCTTTCCCTGATGCTACGAGGGTCAGAGTAAAAAGTGGCGTTCAGGGGGGAGGCAAAAAACGTACTCGCTGGAAAGATCGTAAGGGACGTATTTACGAGTGGGATAGCCAGCACGGGGCGGTCGAAATGTATGACAGGCAGGGTAATCATCTTGGGGAGTACAACCCAGAGACAGGTGAACAAACGAAACCGGCCAAGCCTGGTCGGAAAATAGAAAAGTAGGGGGTTTTATGCATCTATATATAACTGGTTTCTTGTCGGAAGATCATGAAGATGATTCGTTGAAATATGATCTCGATGTCGCCCCCGAGTTTGAACAGGCAGTCATGGATGTGTTGGGCTGGAAAAGCTTAGCGGAGGAAAGTGATGGGGAACTACCGCTTACCCATCATCAGATTTTGCAGATTGCTTCTGTTATCAAAGAGCCGCTACCCAGCGATTTGGACCTATTTATTGGAGTGGTGAGAGATTAGGCTCCCCACACCGAAGTCGGAGAAAGGTCGTCATGTACCTATGTGTCAGTGGGTTTTTACCTGAAAGCACCTATGATGATTCGCTCAAATTTGAGCTTGATTTGGACAGCTGTTTTAACGAACAAGTCGTGCAGCTTCTCGGCCATAAAAACCTGAATGAAATGTCTGCAGCAGAATGGTTGCTGGATAAGGAGCAGCTAGCGAAAATATCTGAGCTTATCGGGCAGGCACTGCCAACAAATTTAAAGATGTTCATTGGTGTGCTGGCTTGGGGGAACGCTGATTTTTTAAAGGCGGACGGTCGAAATGTACGACAGGCAGGGAAAACATCTGGGCGAGTTTGATCTTGCTACAGGTGGGCAAACCAAAGTAGCCAAACCTGGCCGAAAAGTAGAGAAGTAGGAGAGTTTATGTACCTCTCGCAGGAGTAGGCCTTAACCGTAAGCGTCCGCCTAAGTCACCTTGTATGACTTAGGCCGCCATTGATCAGCCAATCAAGTGTTGTAGGCCCACGTGCCAGATTTCCCGAGCGCTGCCTCGAAGGCCGGGCGACCAGTTTTGGCAAGCCAGTCGCCGAAGCGTTGCAGGTCGGGAATGATCTTCCAACAACTGTCCAGATCGGCCTTGCCTTCGAGGGTTCCGTCGTCCATCAGCTCGGCGAGCTTTCTCAGGAAGGGGTTTTGCTCCAGGACCTCCTCGGAAAAACGTGCATAGCTGATCGGAAAGCCCGCCCTCTGTGTAAACGTGGCTTCCAGGTCTTTACCCGTTACCGTATCGCTCGCGATGTCGAGCGTCTTTCCACTGAATTGCAGCTTATCCGCGAAGATTGCGGCCACGAACTTGCCGATGTCTTCCACTGCAACGAGTTGCATTGCCTGATCAGGCTTCATGAAGAAGTTGAAGCGACCTTCGTCCAGTCCAAAGCCAGGCATTACCAGCATTTCCATGAAGCACGCCGGTCGAATAATGGTCGCTGTGATCGGCAGTGTGCGGATATGTGCTTCGATATGAGCCTTGCTATCGAAATGGCCCATGCCCGTTGGCTTTTCGCCTACGGCTCCCCCCGAACTATAAACAAAATGGTCGATGCCGTTTTCAACGGCCAGATCAGCGACAACACGGCCAAAACGGGTCTCGTCCTCGTCGCTCACAGTCCCACCCGGTGAACTGGGCTGAACGCTGAAGACACCGTGCATGCCCTGCATCGCCCTTCGGATCGACTCCCTATCATTGAAGTCGCCTTGAATCAGCTCAACGCCGGATGCTTGAAGCGACTCAGCCTTCGAGGAAGCAGGATCGCGGACAAGTGCGCGAACCCGCCAACCGTCCTTGAGAAGCGCGCAGGCGACTGACCCTCCTTGCTGACCCGTTGCCCCGAAAACCAGGATTGAACCTTTAGTGCCTGACATGAAATGACCCTCGTGAACATCCAAGGGTTACCAATATATACTGATGAAAAGGCACCACAAGACGGCACATTTTTCACCCTCAAGCACACGGATGATACTCATGGAAAAGCTAATAAATGGCCGCCCTTATCAGGAAACTGAACAAGGCCCGCGTTTCAAGCCGTGTGCTCCCAACGGTGTGCTGGCGAGGCTCGGTGACAAGTGGACGATTCTTGTCCTGTCACATTTGGCGGTGGCGCCCGGTTACCGGCTTCGTTTCTCAGCTCTCAAGAGCGGGATCGTGGGAATCACACAGCGCATGCTGACGCTAACCGTTCGTAACCTTGAGCGCGATGGACTTTTGGTGCGGCATTACTTTCCAGAAGTGCCTCCACGCGTTGAGTATGAGTTGACGGAGATGGGGGCGAGCATGCTTCCTGCTCTGGAGGGTTTTACCTCATGGATCAGGGAGAATTGGCCCAATATAGAGGGCTGCCGTCAGGCTTATGATACGAAGCACGAGCTCAACCGAGAACCTGGCGAATGACACCCGATCTGTTGAGGGAGCCGCCACATTCGCGACTAAACGAAGGGGTGGCGGCCGTACGCAGGTTCGTCGACCGGTGATCAGGAAACCCGGCGCACTGAAGTGTCTTGCGCACGACCACCATAAAAACGGATCGAGGCTGGGCATCTGGATGCCGTTTGTGCCGCCGCCGCCCAATACAACATTGCCGTCATGCTCGGTTGTATCGAACGGCCGGCGGATCGCGGCGGTTACAGCGTGTATTGCTCACGGGTGTATATCGGACCGGACGGTGTCATTGGTTCTGTGCATCGCAAGCTGATGCCAACCTATGAAGAACGCCTGACGTGGTCGCCAGGCGATGGGCACGGTCTGCGGGTTCATCCACTCGATGCCTTTACCGTCGGCGGCCTCAATTGCTTTGAAAACTGGATGGGCATTTCGGAAATGATGCTTCACCGCTGATGGTTTGATCCGATGATTCTTGACCTGCGACTGACTCTGGCATAGCTTCCCCGCCCGCTGTAACTGCCCCTCCATATCTCTCTCATCCGGGCTTCGCAAAAGGACTTGTTCATGAGCCGCACGTATTGCGTCGCCTTGCTGGCGTGGCTACTGCCTGCCAGCTTGCTGGCTTCGGAAACCTCCTCATTCACTTCGAATCGAGCTGACCTGCTGTCGGTTTATCGAGAGGCCGTGACGCACAACAGCGAACTGGCAGCGGCACGCGCTGGATTTGAAGCACAATCGGAAGCCGTTCCCCAGGCTTGGGCCAATCTGTTGCCGGCGATCAGCACCAGCGCAAATATCGAGTCGACTCGTCTGGATCGTGATTCACCACAGCTGACACGTGAGCGCAGCGGCACCACCTACCAAGCCAACCTGAAACAGCCCTTGTTTCATGTGGAATCGTGGTTCGGCTTGAAAGCAGCCCAGGCGAGCACCTCACAGGCCGCTGCCGAACTCTCGGCGACGGAGCAGGAACTGATCCTGAAAACAGCGGAAACCTACTTCGAAACGCTACGGGCGACCGACACCCACGCAGCGTCCGAAGCGGAGGAGGCCGCACTCAAGCAGCAGATGGACCAGGCACGTGGACGCCTGAAAGGGGGGATGTCGAGCATTACCGACGTCCTTGATGCCGAGGCCGCCTATGACAATGCTCAAGCCAACCGCGAACTCGCCGCACGCAAGGTCGATGACGCGTTTGAGCAACTGGTGCGCCTGACCAATCACGAATACGTGAGCATTGAAGGTGTACGGCACCAACTGCCGGTGCTTTCGCCTATTCCTGAGGACGCCAAGCTTTGGGTCGATACCGCGGTGAAGCAAAACCTCAAGCTTCAGGCGAGCAACCTGGCGGTTCAAGCTGCGGAAGAAACGCTCCACCAGCGACAAGCCGGGCATGCACCGACCGTGGATGCCGTGGCGTCGTACCGTAAGGGGGACAACGATAGTTTTGGCTACAGCAACCCGAGCGACATTGGTCGAAACGATTACGGGGGCAACGTCGCCCAGAGTTCTATCGCGGTTGAAGTGAGTATCCCGCTGTACAGCGGTGGCCGGGTCAGCTCCCAGGCACGGGAGGCTTACAAGAGACTGAGCCAGAGCGAGGAGCAGAGGGAAGGGCAACGCCGGGAGGTGGTGCTCAATACCCGTAACTTTTACCGTGCGGTGAACTCGGACATCGAGCAGATCCGAGCCCGTAAAAAGACCATTCTTTCCGCCCAGGGCTCATTGAAGGCGACCAAGGTGGGGGCAGATATCGGAATCCGTAACACCGTGGATGTGCTCAACGCTCAACGGCAGCTCTTCACCTCGGTGCGGGATTACAACAACGCTCGTTACGATTACATCCTCAATAACCTGCGGTTGAAGCAGTCGGCGGGCACCCTCAGCCCGTCGGATCTGCAAAGTCTTACCCAGTTCCTAAAACCGGACTACGACCCGCGTCGCGATTTTCTGCCTCCAGAACTGACCAGCATGGGGGGTGATCAGCAGCGTCCGCCTTCGGTCGATCGCGGTGTCAAAGGCCTATGAGATAAGCGTTTTCGCCAATTGTTTGTTTATGTGTCTGTTTGTATCAGCTTGTTACATATGATGTCGCATTGCCCTTTTTCTGTTGGGTCCAATCCGCCTATGATCAGCAACCCTGGGCCTCATGGCTTAAAAATCAGGTTTCAAAGCGATTCAGCAAGGATGCGGTTGTATGCACGGACAGGGCGAGGGGGCTGCTCAGCCTTCTGATACGCTTGATACGGGGTTGGCCTGTCTGGTCATGCTGGCACGCTTTCACAGCGTTGCCGCATCGGCAGAGCAATTGGCCCACGAATATGTGGCCCAAGGGCAGCAGTTCGGTAAGGCAGAGATACTGCTGGCCTCCCGTCAGCTTCAACTGAAATCCAAATCAGTTCGTAGCAAATTTGATCGTCTCCCGCAAACACCGTTGCCAGCGATTGCCTGTGCAGACGATGGCAGCTACTTCATCATTGCCCGGGTCGATCAGGACAAGATCCTGATTCACGACCCGCGGGCGCAGCGCCCTCAGGTTCTTACCGCTGACGAGTTGAAAGCTCGTTGGAGCGGCGAGTTGATCCTCATCCGATCGCAAACCTCCCAAGCGGGAGAGGTCTCCCGGTTCGATTTCACCTGGTTTATCCCAGCCATCGTGAAATACCGAAAGCTGCTGGGCGAGGTGATGCTCGTTTCCTTTGTCTTGCAGATTTTCTCCTTGCTCACCCCCCTGTTTTTCCAGGTGGTGATGGACAAGGTGCTGGTTCATCACGGACTCACGACGCTCGATGTTGTGGCTGTCGGTCTCTTGGGGATCATGCTGTTCGAGTCGACGTTGAGTGGCTTGCGCAGCTACGTTTTTGCTCATACTGCGAGCCGGATCGATGTCGAACTGGGCTCACGACTGTTCCGTCACCTGATCACCTTGCCCCTGGCCTACTTTCAGGCGCGTCGGGTGGGAGACTCGGTCGCCCGGGTTCGTGAGCTGGAAAATATTCGCAGCTTTCTGACTGGCAACGCCATCACCCTGTTGCTCGACGTATTGTTCTCCGTGGTCTTTATTGCCGTGATGTTCTTTTACAGCGGCTGGTTGACCTTGATCGTGTTGGTCTCGCTGCCGCTTTACGTGATTGTGTCGGTGTTTATCACGCCGCTGCTCAGGGCCAGGCTGAATGAGAGCTTTGCGCGCGGTGCCGAGAACCAGGCATTCCTGGTCGAAACGATCAATGGCATCGACACGTTGAAATCGATGGCTGTTGAGCCTCAGATCACCCGCAAATGGGACAACCAGTTGGCCGCCTATGTGGCCGCTGGATTCAAAACCCAAACCCTGTCGACGATCGCCAATGAAAGTGTCTCGCTGATTGGCAAACTGGTCACGGTGGCGACCCTCTGGCTGGGCGCGCGGCTGGTGATCGACGGGCAATTGTCCGTAGGCCAGTTGGTCGCGTTCAATATGCTCGCCGGGCGTGTCGCACAACCGATCATGCGCTTGGCTCAGCTGTGGACCAACTTCCAGCAAACCGGTGTTTCGGTGCAGCGCCTGGGCGACATCCTCAATAGCCGAACCGAACTGTCCCAGGCGACGCGCAGTGCGTTGCCCACGCTCAAGGGACGCGTGGAGTTCGATCAGGTTCAGTTCCGCTATCGCCCAGATGGTTCCGAAGTGCTGCGAGGCGTCAGCCTGGTGATCGAGGCCGGGGAGGTGATTGGTGTCGTCGGTCGTTCGGGATCCGGCAAGAGTACCTTGACCCGTCTGCTCCAGCGCCTCTACGTACCTGAGCGCGGACGGGTGCTGGTCGATGGCATGGACCTGGCGCTGGCCGATGTTTCCTCGTTACGTCGCCAGATCGGTGTTGTTTTGCAAGACAACATGCTGTTCGCCCGCAGCATCCGCGAAAACATCGTACTGACCGATCCTGGGGCCCCTCTGGAGGCTGTCATGCAGGCGGCGAAGATGGCCGGTGCCCACGAGTTCATTCTTGAACTGCCTGAAGGCTACGACACGGTAGTCGGGGAGCATGGGGCTTCGCTGTCCGGCGGCCAGCGTCAGCGCGTGGCCATCGCCCGAGCCCTGATCGGCAATCCCCGAATCCTGATTTTCGACGAAGCGACCAGTGCGCTGGACTATGAGTCGGAACGGATCATTCAGCAAAACATGCAGGCGATCTGCAAGGGCCGGACAGTGATCATCATTGCTCACCGGTTGTCCGCCGTGCGCGATGCGAACCGGATCATCGTGATGGACCGTGGTCAGATCGTCGAGCAGGGTACTCACGCTGAACTGCTGGCCCACCAGGCCGGCCATTACTCGCGACTGCACCGCTTACAACAAGGATAAGTTGTCATGAGCCAACCTTCGGCAGGTCGAGAGCTGTTTCGACGTTATCGCCATGTCTGGAAGCAGGCGTGGGGGCAGCGCAAGTTGTTGGACGCACCCGCGCGCCTTTCCCATGAGGTGCAGTTTTTACCGGCTGCATTGGCCTTGCAGGACCAACCGGTTCACCCCGCACCACGTTACATACAGTGGACCATCATGTTGTTCGCCGTGTTGGCGTTGCTCTGGGCCATCCTCGGGGAAATCGATGTGGTGGCGACGGCCACCGGCAAGGTTGTTGCCAGTGGTAAGAGTAAAACCATCCAGCCCAGTGAGGTGGCGGTGGTCAAATCGATTCGAGTCCACGATGGACAACTGGTCAAGGCGGGCGATGTCCTGGTGGAACTGGACACCAGCATGACCGGTGCAGACATCAAGCGTTTGAAGAGCGATCTGCTGGCCGCTGAGGTTGACAGCGCGCGGGCAACGGCCTTGATTGAATCCATTCGGACGGGCAAAGAGCCCGGTTCTTTGGCTGGGCACATCCCTCAAGCGGCTCCCGAGCAGGAGATGGCGGCGCAGCGCTGGTTGCAAGGCCAGTATCAGGAACTGCGCAGTTCCCTGGAGCAAATCGATGCCGAAGTTGAACAACGCTCTGCCGAGATTCAGTCCACCAGGGCAACGCTGGCGTCCTTGCAGAAAACACTCCCTATCGCTCGCCGCCTGGCCGAGGACTATCAGCAGTTACTTGAGCAGCAGTACGTCCCTCGCCATGCCTATCTTGAAAAGCAACAGGCGCTGTTGGACCAGGAGCGGGATATGGCCGTGCAGCAGTCCCGATTGGCTGAAGTCAGTGCTTCGAAAAAAGAGGCCGAGCGCAGAAGGCAAGTCCTGCTCGCCCAAACCCGCCGAACGATGCTGGACCTACAGCAACAGTCTGAGCAGAAAGCAGCCTCGCTGGTGCAGGAACTGAGTAAGGCGGAGCAGCGTGATCACCTGATGAGTTTGACGGCACCCGTGGATGGGACGGTTCAGCAACTGGATGTGCATACCGTCGGTGGGGTGGTCACTGCAGCACAACCCTTGATGGTCATCGCGCCGAGTGATCAGCCGGTTGAGGTCGAGGCGATGTTTGAGAACAAGGACATTGGCTTCATTCGGCCGGGACAGCCTGTCACAGTAAAAATTGAGACTTTCACCTTTACTAAGTACGGCACCGTTGAGGGTGAGGTTGTTACAGTTTCGGATGATGCGATTGAGGATGAAAAACGCGGGTCTATTTATAGCGCAAGGATTCGGTTGCTCAAAGATGCAGTCGCTGTCCATGGTCAAAACGTTTCACTTTCTCCAGGTATGTCAGTGACGGCCGAGGTGAAAACGGATCGGCGTAGAGTGATTGAGTATTTTCTTAGTCCATTGCAGCAACATGTTGGTGAAAGTTTAAGGGAACGTTGACGGGCAGTAGCGATTGCATTGATGACGTTAAAATAATTGAGGTGGATATGACATTTATCACGTTTTTTCTGGGGATGATTTTGTTTCTGCCGTATTACTGCTTTGGTATTGAGGAGCGGTTAAAGGCGGAAAAAAAGTTCAGTCCATTCAGCTTCTTTAGAAATATGAAAGGTCGTGGCGGTAAAGGTGGGATTCTTCCTGCCTTCGGAGCTGCGCTCTGCTGTTTAAGTATGATTTTCTATTTCTATTCCTATTCTGAGGGGGCGCTCAGTGTGGGCGATCAATTGAGATGTGTGTTGGTGGCGTTGTTAGGGGGGGCAGGCTTTTTTTATGGTTATACCAAAGAGCTGCTCCTCAAAAGAGAGGTCGAAGGGGATGAGGAAGGAGTAGGGGGTGTTTTATCTTCACTTTCTCGAAAGGAAGTAGGTCGTTCTTTTTTTAAAGCATTTAGAGATGTTGTTTTTATTATACTGTTTTTTGCTTTTTTGTTTTTTTTGAAAAACACATTTTTTGTTTGAGAGGGCGAAATGAATACTAAATTTCTCAATACGGTCCTTGATGTCTGGTCAAAGGGTAAGTCTGTTAAGGATCTGGCTAGTTCGACTGGCGTATATGACGCCATAACAAACACATATGGTGTCGTTGCGGCATTTTTTGGTAAAAGCCCGGGTGCCCAATTAGGGAACTTGATGTGGCAAGGCGGCACTGTAATTAAAGCTGAAAGTGAAGGGAAATTATCGAGCAAAGAAATACTTGGTACCACAGCAGCTGTTGTCGGTACGATAGCCGCAGTGGGACTGCTGGTTGGTGCCTCGCCTCTTGTCGCCATCGCGAGCGCCGTTATTGGTGTCGGGCTTTCAAGTGATTGGTTGGCAGCTGAGTTGAAAAAAACTGCTGATTGGTATTCCGATCCCGAGAATTTATCTCGGGTCAAGGGTGAGCTGCTTGAGCAGTTCCCAGGTCTGGATATAGATAAAATATTGGATACCCTTGCGTTTTCTGGGGCGGATGTTGATGCGGCCATTGAGGATGCTTTCAATGGAGCCTATCACTGGTTGTCTGAAGAAATTTCATCCGTTTTCTCTTCGAGTGCTAGTGATCTAGGCGGGGGCGGAAAAATAGATAAAAGTGTTAATGAGTCTTTTCTTGAGGCCAGTAATTTTGTATTTAGAGTTGATCCCCTGACGCTGGATTTGGATGGGGATGGTATCGAAACGGTGTCCTCAAACGCCGGTATCACCTTCGATTTTGATGGTGACGGAGTTAAAACAGGTACTGGATGGGTTAAAGGGGATGATGGTTTTTTGGTACTGGACCTTAATGGTAATGGCAAAGTTGACAGCGGCCGTGAGTTATTTGGTGTTGATACAATTAAGCGGGACGGGACAAAAGCTAGCAACGGTTTTGATGCACTTAAAGATTTGGATTCTAACGGGGATGGTGTATTTGATGCCCAAGATTCAAGATTTGGCGATGTACGTGTTTGGCAAGATAAAAATCAGGACGGAGTGTCTCAGGCGGACGAATTAAAAAGCCTAGCTGATTTGCACATTAAAAGTATAGGTTTGGTGTCGAATGGTTCGAGTCAAAATTCTGGTGATAATGTTGTAAGTGCTGTCGGTAGTTTTGTCTACGATGATGGTCACGCAGGCGCTGTCAACGGCAATCAAAGCTTGGCGGCGAACTTGGATCTTGCGTCCAACCCTTTTTATCGAGAATTTACAGATAAGGTAGAAATTGATGCCGAGGTTGCCCGATTACCCAATATGCGTGGATCAGGTGCGGCCCGTGATCTGCTTGAAGCTGCAAGTGGTAACTTACCTCTAGCTCTTGTTCTTCAGCAATATTCGCAGGCAAAAACGAGAGCTGACCAACAAGCGCTACTAGGAACACTTGTCGCAGAGTGGGCGGCAACGGCTAATTTTGATAAATTCCCGAAAAGAATAGACGCCGCTCTAGAGGGAGGGGAGCATGTCCGGTTTGAATATTCTTGGGAGACGCAAAGCAATGCAGGTGTATCTCCAACGAACGAACAACTGTCAAAAAAAGCGTTGTTAGAAAAGATTTCTATCCTGGAGATATTTAATGGGCAAGCTTTTTTAAACTTCACCCAGCAAAAAGTGCAAGGTGATGATGTTTTTATTTCTATAGGTGCAGGGGCGAGTAGTACTGTAGTTAAAGTGGGCCATTCAGGTGCTGGCAGTGGCTATGTGTTGACTGAGAAAGACCTAAGTGTTAGCGCACAGCAGGCCATTATTTTAACCAAAGCTTATGATCAGTTACTGAACTCTATTTACGAGTCGTTGCTGCTGAAAACTCGACTCAAGCCTTATGTTGATGCTATTTCTTTAAAGGTTACCTCCGAAGGGGTGGAGTATGATTATACCCATGTCTTGGAGAAGCTTTCGGCGGCACTTGAGGTTAATCAGGTAGAGGGTATCGTTGATGCTTTTGAACTGAGATCTGCTCTGGAGCCGATTTCCAAAGATCGTAGCTTTAATACGGTGCTTTCACAGTGGTTGTCTTCTTTTGAGTCGGGTGGAGCCAAGGGGCTAGTAAGTACTTTAAGTGGTGTCAGTGGGTTTTTCACAGGGACGACTGGGCAAGACTATATCGTTGGTACTGAACGCAGTGACTTGATTTATGGCGGGGCCGGGGATGATTATCTTGTTGGCGGGGATGGAGGGGATACCTACCTGTTTTATAAGGGGGATGGATTTGACACAATTGTCAATACTGATAAAGATGAAAAAGGGGCAAGCCCAGACAGGTTAGTGTTTGGTGGGGGTATAAAAAATTCAGAAGTCAGCGCAAAGCGGAGTGAGAGTGATTTAATATTGCGAATTGCCGGTGGAACTGATGGTGCAGTGATTAAAAATTATTTTAATGAGGGCGTGTTCGATAATTATAGTAGTGCAATTGACGAAATAGTGTTCCAGGACGGTACTCTGTGGACTATTGATACCATAAAGGAAATGGTTGTACGGCCAACCGATGGGGACGATATTTTATGGGGTTATCGTACTGATGATACATTGTTCGGCGGTCTAGGAGACGACACGATTTATGGCTTGGATGGAAATGATACACTTGATGGTGGGGCTGGAAATGATCGAATTTTTGGCGGTAAAGGCAATGATTTAATATTGGGTGGAGGCGGCGACGATATATTGGTTGGCGATGAAGGCGATGATGTTTTAGATGGGGGGGCAGGTAGGAACGTGCTCTCAGGCGAGGATGGTAATGACATATTGATATCTGCCGGTGATAGCGATCATTTGGCAGGCGGGGATGGAAACGATGTGTATGTTGTTGGTGACGGTCCGGGCAATACGACGATAGATAACTTTGATGTCGGTGCGGGGCGGCTCGATACATTGCGCTTAGGGCAGGGCTTCCTGGTAAGTAATACGATTTTTTCGAGGTCGGGATATGACCTGATTATTAGTGCTTATGGTATTCAACGCTCGGTAAGCGTATCTCAGTATTTCAAAAGCGATGAGTATAAACTTGACCTTATTGAGTTCTCCAGTGTGAGCGCATGGGATCAATCTGCTCTTGAAAAACGAATGACAATTGGCACTGATGGCGATGATGTTCTCTACTCCTTTCGAAACGGCGGGGTACTTGACGGCGGCGCAGGTAACGATGTCCTTTGGGCTTTTGAGGGTAACGACACGTTGCTCGGCGGTGACGGAGATGATCAGCTTTATGGCGGTGAAGGAGATGATCAGCTTTATGGCGGTTCAGGTAACGATATTCTTTATTCTGGAGCCGGCAATAATGTATTGGACGGGGGGAGCGGGAACGATATCTATGAAAGCGATAAGGCTGGATCAGATACTTACATTATGAGGTCGGGCGGCGGGCATGACCGAATTGCGAGCCTGCCAGAAAAAATAAATATTTTCCTTGATGGTGTGCGTGTTCAAGATATCAGCATTACTTTTGATTATAGGTATTTGATTGTTGGAATTCCTGGAGGCTCGACGCTTACCATTGATGGGCTTTTTTACGACACGATTGGTGCTCGCCAGGGCATCCAGTTCAGTGATAGCTTTTCTGGTTCTCTGAAATATGATGAGTTTGCTCTTAATTCAATGGTTCTTCAAGGCGGTTCTGGAGATGATCATCTTTACGGATTCGACCGTGATGATGTCATTCGTGGCGGCTCCGGAAATGACGTATTAGACGGCAGGGCTGGGGATGATGTTTTAGTCGGCGGGCAAGGTGACGATAGTTTAGTAGGGGGTATGGGTAACGATACTTATGTTTTCAGCAAGGGGGATGGTGCCGATACGATCAATGACAGTGATGTGGTTTCTGCTGTCAATACGATCAGATTTACGGATGTTAAAAGTGATGAGTTGATTATTTATACGCAAAATAACGTTGACCTTGTCTTTCGGGTTAAGGGCACTACAGATAAACTCGTGGTGACCGGATACTATGTGGCGGATGAGGTCCGTGGTGGTGTCATTTACAATAATAAAATTGACAGAGTCGAGTTTTCTGATGGCAAGGTGTGGGGTGCCTCAGATTTTGAGGAAATTAAAAATAATGCAGTAAACAATAGGCCCGTTGTCGTAGGGGCTGCTCCCATCTTGAGAGCATCGGTGGGTGAGTTTTTCAGCTATGTAGTTCCCGAGAATTTTGCGACGGATTCTGATAAGGGGGATAAGGTTTTTTATGACGTTACTGCTTACTTTGAACAAGACCGTCTTCCAGGGTGGTTGAAATTTGACCCGGTTACTCGGACTTTATCGGGGACCCCAACGGCTGCTGATATTGGGAAACCGCGGATGGTTCTTTGGGCCAAGGATAGTTATGAAGCAAAATCTGGTACGGTGCTGGATTTCACTGTAGGTAACCCCAACAGAGCTCCCGTTGTGCGTGCACCACAAGACGATCAGTTTTTTGTCGAAGGTCAGTCGTTTATATATTCATTGGCCTCTGTATTTTCTGACCCTGATAATGATGTTTTAAGCTATAGCGCAAAACTTTCAAATGGGGCAGTGCTGCCCGTCTGGTTGAAAATTAACTCTGCGACAGGTCAGTTTAGTGGCACTGTTCCTGTTGGCGCTGTAGCACCCTTGAATATCGTGGTTACTGCAAGTGATCCATTTGGAGGATCTGTTAGCAGTGCTTTTAATGTCGCTATACAAGTGCCAGGAAAAACGTTAAACGGGACCAGTGGTGCGGATAAATTGGTCGGCGGTGCGGGTGACGACACTCTGAATGGTAATGCTGGAAATGATACGTTAATCGGGAATGCGGGCAACGATCTGCTAAATGGTGGGGCTGGTAATGACACAATGACTGGCGGTACAGGCGATGATGTCTATATTGTCGACTCTGTCAGTGATGTGACGATCGAGCTACCTAACGAAGGGATTGATACCGTAGAGTCTAGTGTTACTTGGACGTTGTCCGCCAACGTTGAAAACCTTTATCTCACCGGTAAGGCGGCTATCAATGGCACAGGTAATGCTCTGGATAACACGATTGTAGGCAACAGTGCTGCGAATACTTTGACTGGTGGGGCGGGCAATGACTCTTTGGATGGGCGCGCCGGTGCAGATAGAATGGTTGGCGGTCTTGGAGATGATACTTACTATGTCGATAACGTTGGCGATGTGGTTGTAGAAAATGCTAATGAAGGGGTTGACAGTGTGGAGTCCTCGATTAGTTACACGTTAGGGAGCAATGTCGAGAATCTGACGCTGGCGGACGGTGCTGCGATTAATGGCACCGGTAACGTCCTTGATAATATAATGATCGGAAATTCATCATCCAATATCCTCACCGGTGGCGCTGGAAATGATCGTCTAGAGGGACGAGGCGGCGCTGATACGCTCATTGGTGGTACGGGTAATGACACATATGTAATGGCGCGTGGGTTTGGCCGAGATACGATTATTGACACGGATGCGACAGTCGGAAATCAGGATCAGGCGCTGTTTTCTTACAACATCACGAGTGATCAGCTTTGGTTTCGTCAGCTGAGCAGCACCAATGATCTTGAAGTCAGCGTGATGGGGACGACGGATGCATTCGTTGTAAAGGATTGGTTCTCGGGCAGTGCAAACCATGTAGAGAAGTTTGTGGCTTCTGATGGTAAGGTTCTCTTGGATTCTCAGGTTCAAAATCTTGTGAATGCGATGGCATCTTTCTCTCCGCCGACGTACTTTCAAACCACTCTCTCTGATAACGCATATGCTGGGTTGGCACCAGTATTGGCAGCCAGTTGGAAGTGATGGATTGATTGCCGGTTATACGCTGCGAGATTAGTTACGCTCGCAGCGGTTTTCAACGTCCTTGCTGGCATCGGTTGAGGTCAGTAGCACAGGCTGGGCTCCCGGAAGCACAGCTAATCGGAGTGCTTCACCGTTATGAGGGGCGCCATCAGGAACAACGGCAGCGTCAGTATCAAAATTCGCGCCAGAAAGGTCAGCGCCGCATAGTCCGCCGCCAGCCCGTAGTTTTCCAAGTGCACATAGGCCAGCCCCAGGTAGCACTGAAACCCTGTATCCCGGTTACTGTTCAATCGGGCCTGCTCGGCTGATTGGGTGGTCCACTGGATCAAACCGGCTTTCTCGAAATCCCATTCATACGCCAGGCCGACGATCCAACGAGCGGTTTGCCCGGGCTGCTCGGCCATCAGGCTCTGGGCAAAGGCTGCCGACAACCACTCCAGCTCGCTGTTCAGCATGTCGCGCGAGTGATGCCAGCCTTCCTCCGGCCAGAAGAAGTACAACCCGATCCACTCGGTCACCACGCTGAAAAACAACGACACCAACAAAATGCCGAGGAGGGTGCCGGCCACGTCGTGTCAGTGAGTTACTTCAATAACGAGCTGACGTTCTCCCTTTGAGCTTCAGGACACATCAGTCATAGCGCAAGGCAAAGTCCCTCAAGCCAGCAGCTCAGTAATCCATCGGGCTTGCCGGGCAACCTCCTGCACCTTCTCCTCAGGAACAGCCTGCCGCGCCCGGGCGAAATTGGTCAGGGTCTTCTGCTTCTCACGCAGCACACGCTGCCACTTGGCCAGGAACACCGGGCTGCGTGCCTGCATCTGCAGCGGGCCGAAATACAGCTCCTCGGCGCTATACATCACCGGCCCGGCGCGCTCGGCGACGATGATTTCGTAGTCGAAGCGGTTTTCCCGCAGCAGTTCCTCGCAGAGGATGCTGTAGTCGTTTTCCATCAGCCATTGGCGCAGTGGTTGCTCGCCGCCGTTGGGCTGCAGGATCAGGCGCTCCTGGCCGCTCAGGTGTGCTTTTCCGCTGTCGAGGATGTCACGGATGGTCTCGCCGCCCATGCCGCAGATACTGATCGCCGTGATCCCGTCTCCCGGCTCGATCGCCGCCAGGCCATTGGCCAGGCGCACGGTGATTTGCTGCTCCAGGTCGTTCTCGCGCACGGTGCGTTCGGCCGCGTGGAACGGCGTCAATGCCACCTCGCCAGCCACCGCCGCCGCAATGGCGCCACGGCGCATCAACGCCACCGGCAGGTAGCCGTGATCCGAGCCGATATCGGCCAGGCGCGCACCTGCGGGTACATGCGCCGCCACGCGCTCCAGGCGCATGGACAATGTCTGTTCGTTCAACGGCAACCCCTTTTCACCACGAGCATCCTGCACCTTTGGCCGGATCGGGGCGCGACTCTATCGAGCAACGCCGTGTATTTCAAATGCTGGCGACCGGGGGATCGCCGCGCCTTGGCCGAATGCGATCTGGTGTTTCTGTCACTGCCCGACGATGAGGTGGTCGACAACTTCCTGTTTGGTGCCGAAGGCATCGCGTAATGGATGCGCCCCGGCAGCACTGTCGTCGATACCAGCACTATTGGTTATGCGCAAACCCTGAGCATCGAAATGAAATTGGCCGCGCTGGGCAGTCACCTCCTGGATGCACCGGTTTCCGGAATGGCCTCCCGCGCTGCCGACGGCACACTGACCGCCATGTGTGGTGGTGGCGAGCCGGTATTCAATGAGGTCGCCCCTTACTTGAGAACAATGGCCTCAACCGTTCTCCACATGGGCGCGGCAGGTACCGGTCAACTGACGAAACTCATCAATCAATTGCTGCTCGATATCAACTGCACGGCTATTGCTGAAATCCTGCCGATGGCCGTCAAGCTGGGTCTGAACGCAGAGAAAGTCGCGGCGGTCGTGAACAGTGGCACAGGTCATAGTTATGCCTCGGAGTTCTTTGTGCCGCATATTCTTGCTGGACGGTTCAGCAATGGCTATCCACTCAAGCATGCCTACAAGGACTTTGTCAGTGGAGCAGGACTGAGCGCGAAGATGGGTATGCCGCTACCGATGTTATCCTCCGCCATGGCGACTGCGTGCCGAATAATAAGGAGCTCCACATGCAAACTACTCGTTTTGATCCAGTCGCTACCGCATCGGTTTTGTTGAAGGTGTGGCGCAGCGGCGAGCTGCTGAACATGCTCCCAACTGAAGTAAAACCGGAAACCCTTGAACAGGGCTATGACGCGCAGGACGAGCTTTTTAAAGCCGCCGACGGTGTTCGGGCTGGCTGGAAGCTGGGCGTGGGTAGCCCAGGCGCGATGCGCGCGGCAAAATTGTCACGGCCGCTGGTAGGGCAGTTGGAAAAAGCCCGTTTGCATGGGAGTGGCATACACCTGCAACTGCCTGCTGATGCCTCGGTGACTGTCGAATGCGAAATTGCTTTCGTTCTGGATCGAGACCTTCCTCCGCTGGCTGGCCGAACGGTGGATCCTGAAGACATTCGCTCCACCTGTGTGACCTTCGAGGTGCTGCGCTCACGCTTCACGGACCGTAAGACAGTCGGGTGGCCAAGTTATGCCGCGGATAACGTAGGTTTTGAAGCGCTGGTCGTGGGCAAGCCGATTTGCGAAGGTCTTGACCTGCAGATGATGCGTGAACTGGCCGAAACTGCCGTCGTTAATCTGGACGGCCTACCCAAGGCAAAGGGGCTGTTTGGTGACAGCGCCACAGACCCTCTGAGTTCACTGGCGGCCCTGTACCAGCATGCGGCCGAGCGGGGCGTGACACTGCGTGCGGGTGACTTGGTTTCTACTGGCGCCATGTGTGCACCCATCGACATCAAAGGTGCCGGTCACGTCCTGTCAGTGAGTTACTTCAATCAGGAGCTGACGTTCTCTCTTTGAGCGCCAGGACGCATCAGTAATAGCGCAAGCCAATGCATCAACGCTGAACCTCTTGTCCAGAACCCACGGGATCGAACCGTTCGGTTGTGTCCATCCGGATATTTCGCAGGCTCACTGTTTCCAGGTGTGAGGCGTATAGAGGTTCCGCAAAATAGCTGATCAGGATGGAGCGACGGCGTGCGCCGATGGCGTTCAGACTGCCCGCATGCACCAGATCGACATCAAATACCAGGATATCACCCGCGGAGCCTGAAAGCTGCACGGACCGGGACTCGTCATTGAAGTTGAATGGCGGCTCTCCCGGCTCAGGGCGATGGCTGCCGGGGACGATACGTGTTGCGCCGTTCTCGGGGCCAAAATCGTCGAAATAAGCCAGGACTCCCACCATGTCGCCGGGCCGTTGGGCCGACAAATCGCGGTGCAGCTGCTGATGACCGCCACCGGCAAGGGGCTCGCGACCCTCCACCTGCGAGAGGAAGAACCGTTCTCCAATCAACTCACCCACCGCCGCCAGCACCGCCGGTAGACGGCACACGGCCTGAACCTTCGAATCAACGTCCAACAGCGAATGGCGACAGTCCGCGCTACGCGGCACTGGCCATTGGTCCGAGGGTTTCACACCCGCATCGAACACGGCGCGAAGCTCACCCAGCCACTCGGCCGGGATCGCTCGACGAAGCAGTACATAGCCATCTCGATGGAGTTGTTCGCGGTCAGTCATCGCTTCCTCAATTCCCTAACCAGCAAGGCGTCTTGCAGAATAGCCCGGAGCCAGGCATCAGCCGCTCATACAGGTGGAAAGTCTTCGGCGGATTATCGAAATCCGACTTTCATACCCCGGGCTCCTTGGTAACAGCACCCAGGTACGCCGCCATCGCCGCAAAACGCTGCCGGGTTTCCCATTCGAACACCCGGTTGACCAGCGGATCCAGCACCCACCCCAACCACCTCGGTCGCAGTCGGACGCTGAACGTATAAATCAGCTCCGAGGTGGCATCATCAAGGTCACGATGCCGCATTGAAGCGGCCCACCACTGAAAGCATCCCGCCGGCTCCACTATTACCGCAGCCGCCACTTGGGCAGGCCGGTAGTTAACGAAACGCGTACGCAACGCAAACAGACGTTTCCACCCGCGCCCCTGGTTGATCGTGATTGCGCCGATGTAAGGGTGATCGCCCCCGCCCTCGACCGCCGCATGGGACAGCAACGTATCCCACTGCCGACGCAGGCTATGGTTGTGAAACGCTTCAAAAGCATCGGCGGCCGAGGAGGGCATGATCAGGCTGATTCGACGTTGCTTCATTGCGTTTCCTCGGCAATGGCAGAGGTGAATTTCCAGCGTTGGAATTCAACCTCGAACTCCTCCAGTTCCAGTAACCCAATACACGGGAACGCTCCCGTCAGGTGAAGCTCGTTCTTCGCCAATTTGCAGGCGAGCAACACCGCCGCCATACAGGGAATCTCCGGCCCGTTCCCGCCCGGTGCGGTTAACTGCCAAGTCAAACAACCTTGTTTGCCACCCTCAAGCACCCCTCGCACTTGAACCTTCATGGCGCCCATGTCACTGCCCAGAGGATCAAGCACCCGCGCGGACAGTGCATCCAGCCGAGCCGCCCATCGATCGATCGGCAATGGCAAGCCAAGCCGACGCAAGGCGGCTGCCAACCAGAGGCAGATATGCTGAATCCGCAGTTCCAGCGCCGCATGGAATTCGACATCGCGGACACCCGGGTATCGGGCAGGAAACAGGGCGAGGTCTGGCACATCACACGCCGCTCCCAGGCGTGGGGACAAGCCGACGAAGCTGAAGCGCCGGATGTCCTGCCAACCGAACTGTTTACGCCATGCGCCGTCATTCCAGCGTGCAAAGGCCAACCCGGCATAACCAACACGCCCGCGGATTTGGCCTGAGCGTCTACATTGGCTGAGAAGTGCTCGACAAAGTCTCGACCGTCCGCGAGGTCAAGGTAGTGTGCGCCGACAGCACAAGCTGCCTTCGCGACGCCATAGTCCTGGCCCTGAAATGGCCCGGCACAGTGGATGACCAGGCCCGGTGCAGCTTCGGCGAGACGGGCTTCGAAGTCGGGGGAATTGATATCAAGGGGGAGGGTGGCAACGGTCCGACCGGAGCTGAAGGTATGGACGCTCCCGCCAGTGCTGCGACTGGCAGCTATCACCGTCAAGCCCGGCTCCTGCGCGAGGCGCTGGCAGATACGCGCTCCGAAGTTGCCCAAACCGCCGATTACGATGACGCGCATGACTATCCTTGGCATAAGCTCTGATCGGCTAGGGTATAAGGCTGCACTGCACAGTTCAATGCAGGCTGAGGTCCCTCCGCCAACCCGCAATACCGTCAGGGCTGGCTGCTGAACGTTGAACGTACTCCAGAACAATAACGATACCGAGGAACGCAAGATGTCCGAACTCAAGCTTCACCCGCAAGCCGCTGCCTCCCTGCAACACTGGCATGACATGGTTGCGCACGGCGACCTGGCCGCTCTGCCCGAACTGTTGGCGGCAGATGTGGTGTTCCGCTCTCCCATGGCTCATACCCCATACCCCGGGGTGCTGGTGGTCTCGACCATCCTCGGCACGGTCATCAAGGTCTTCGAAAACTTCACCTACCATCGTGAACTGGTCACCGCCGACGGCTTCAGTGTGGTGTTGGAGTTCAGCGCCGAGGTGGCGGGGCGACAGCTCAAGGGCATCGACATGATACGTTTCGACGAGACTGGCAAGATTATCGAGTTCGAAGTCATGGTCCGCCCCATGAGTGCGCTGCAGGCACTCGGAGAGGAAATGGGACGGCGCTTGGCACCCTACCTGGCGGCCGCCAAGACCCAGGGCTGAAGTTCACCTGAAGGGGAGTGACTCGTGCTCCCCTCTCCTGATTCAGCGCGATTGCGCAGATCACGCTTATAATGAGGTCACTGAATTGCCATATAGACGACTGGTCTAGTTCTGGATATCCTGCGCACCATGAAACCCAGCTATGATGACACTCGCCAACACCTGCTCGATACCGGCCACCGGATGATGTCGGTCAAAGGTTTCACCGGTGTCGGCCTCAACGAAATCCTGCAGACGGCGGGCGTGCCCAAGGGGTCGTTCTACCACTACTTCAAGTCCAAGGAGCAGTACGGCCAGTCGCTGCTGGAAGACTACTTCCGCCACTACCTGGCCGACATGGAGCAGCGCTTCGCCGCGCCAGGGCAGAGTGGCTGCGAACGCCTCATGGGCTATTGGCAGAATTGGCTGGACAGCCATGGCGAGCCCTGCGACGGGCAGAAGTGTCTGGTCGTGAAGTTGAGCGCCGAAGTGGCGGACCTCTCTGAGCCCATGCGCATCACCCTGCGTGATGGCGCCGACCGGATCATCGAACACATCACTGACTGTATCGAACAGGGGCTGCGCGACGCGTCCCTGTCGTCAGGCAACGCCCATCGCACGGCTACGGCGCTGTATCAGCTGTGGCTTGGCGCGAGCCTGATGAGCAAGCTGCATCGCAATGGCCGCCCCCTGGAAAATGCCATGGCCACGACCAAGGCCATGCTGGGGATCTGACTTCTCCTGGAATGCAATACCCGCCTCTGGGGGCGGGTATTTTTTTGATCGAGTATTAATTGACTGGTCTAATTTCGATCATTGTGGTGCAAGGCTACAGACACCTTCTCAGGCCAGCAGTTTGAGCAACGCATGGGCTGTGGCTTCGGAGGAGGCCGGATTCTGGCCGGTGACGAGCAGCCCGTCGACTTCGACGTGGGACTGCCAGTCGGCACCCTTGGTGTAGCGCCCGCCATTGGCCTTGAGCATGTCTTCCACGAGGAAGGGCACGACCTCGGTCAGACCCACGGCGGCTTCCTCGCTGTTGCTGAAGCCGGTGACCACCTTGCCCGCCACCAGCGGATGGCCATCGCTACCCTTGACGTGGCGCAGTACCGCCGGTGCATGGCAGACCACCGCGACGGGTTTGCCCGCTTGGATGGAGGCTTCGATCAGGGCGATGGAATGGTTGTCTTCCGCCAGATCCCACAGCGGGCCATGGCCACCGGGATAGAACACGGCGTCGAAGTCGGCGATGGAGACCTCAGCCAGCTTACGGGTATTGGCCAAGGCTTGAACAGCGACCGCGTCGGCTTCGAAACGGTGAGTGGCTTCGGTCTGGAAGTCGGGCTCGTTGCTCTTGGGGTCAAGCGGCGGCTGGCCACCTTTGGGCGACGCCAGGGTCAGTTCGGCGCCAGCGTCGGTAAAGGCGTAATAGGGGGCGGCCAACTCTTCGAGCCAGAAGCCAGTCTTCTTGCCGGTGTCGCCAAGGGTGTCATGGGAAGTCAGGACTACGAGGATCTTCATGGTATCTACCTGTCGGTTGAGGTGAGGAGTGTAGCTGTCGAAATGGGTCGTTGCGTTATTCGTATTAATAGACCGGTCGTCTATTAAATGGATAAAAAACATCGACCACACTGCGGGATCTCGATAGGCCAGCAGCCGTGAACCCCTTTTCAACGATTTCGAACGGGGCCGTGGCATGGATGTGCTGGCGTATGACGAGGGTCATGAGTGTGTTCGTGAAACGGACTATATAAATAAATAGACCAGTCGTCTATATCTAAATTAAGCCCGAAAGGGAGAACACCCTCAGGTGCAGGCACGACGGTTGGCAAGGCGTTGAGCGCGGTGATGCCTCAAGCCAAAGAATCCCGTCACAATACTCACCGCCAGTAGCGCCACGCAGGCAATCAGCGCCTGCTCCATACCGAGCATAAACAGCGCTGGCTGCGCGTGCCGGACCAGGCCGCCGAAGAGCGCCACCCCCATGACGCCCCCGACTTGTCGTGCCGCATTCAGCAGGCCGGAAGCGACTCCCGCGCGGTTTGCAGGAACGGCCGTCAGTACCGCCTGGGTGATAGTGGGAATCACCAGGGCAATGCCACTGCCGGCAAGGAGCATCGGCAGGACCAGAAGCGTGTAGGACTGCGTCGCCAAGGCGGGCAGCATCAGGGCGTAACCGCAGGCAGAAACCGTCAGGCCCGCCACCACCAGGGCCTGCTCGCTCAGACGCCCCATGAGCCGCCCGGCGAGGATGTTCATCAGCATCAGCACCGCCATCATTGGCAGGAAGGCCAGGCCGGTACGTTGTGGGCTCAATTGCCAGATCGACTGGAAGAAGAGGCTGAAGGTAAAGACCATTCCGTAGAACACCAGGTTGATGATCAAGCCAATGACGGTCGCGCTGCCGACCGTCCAATCCCGGAACAATTCCAGCGGCAGCATGGCCTCGGGGTTGCGCGCCTCCAGCCAGAGAAAGGCGCCGCTGAAGACGCCGCACAGCCCCAGTACGCCCAAGACAGCGGGGCTGGTCCAGCCCAGATCAGTGGCTTCGGTAAGGGCCAGGGTCAGCGTCCCCAATGCAAGTACACCGGTGACCTGTCCGGGTAGATCGAGGCTTCGTCCGCGCTGTGCTACCGAGGCCGGGGCATGACGCGCGGTCAGCCAGAGCCCGATCACGCCGATGGGCAGGTTGACCAGGAAAATGCTGCGCCATCCCAAGCTCTCTATCAGCACGCCGCCGATTACCGGCCCGGCGGCCAAGGCAATACCACCACCGGCTCCCCACCAGCCGATGGCCCGGCTGCGTGCAGCGGGATCTTCGAACACCTGGCGCAGCAATGACAGCGAAGTGGGTACCAGCAACGCGGCTCCCAATCCCTGGGCCACTCGCCAACCGATCAGGGCGGCCAGGGAGGTCGCCAGGCCGCAGCCGACGGAGGCCAGGCTGAACAGGGCGAATCCCGCCATGAATACGCGCTTGGCGCCAAACCGATCACCCAATGCCCCGGCCAGCAGCAGTGAAGAGGCGAAGACCAAGCCGTAGGCATTGACCACCCACTGCAGGTCCAGGACGTCGGCGCCGAATGCCGAGCGCAGCGCATCGAGTGCGACATTGACCACACTGACATCGATAAGCACGACGACGAAGCCGAGGCAGGTGGCTACCTGGGTCAGGCGGGGATGCGAGCGGATCGGGCTGGGCATGGGAGGTTCCTTCACATGGAAAACCAGTAGCGTACGGAGGGGCCTTCTGTTCGAATACTCCATAAACCTGCACAGTTAACCGGAGAAAATGCACCGATGTTTGACTGGGAAAACCTGCGTTATTTCGTCGCCGTGGCCCAGACCGGGAGCCTTTCCGCGGCGGCACGGCAACTGAAGGTCGACCACGCCACGGTCGGTCGTCGTCTGGGTGCGCTGGAAGCCGAGCTGCAGGTACGTCTGGTCGACCGCCTGCCGCGTGCCTGCCAGCTCACGGCCTTGGGCCGGCAGGTGCTCGAGTTGGCCGCGCAGATGGAGACGACTGCCTTCGCCGTGGAGCGCGTAACGCGCGCCGAGCAGCCTTCCATGACGGGGAGGGTGACCCTGAGTGTTCCCCCGGTCCTCGCCAGCAATTTCTTCGCCCGGCACTTGGGGGTATTTCGTCAGCAGTACCCGGGCATCCAGTTGTCCATTGCCAGCCAGGTGCAGAGCGTCTCGCTGGGACGGCGCGAGGCGGACATTGCCGTACGACTGTTCCGGCCGAGCGAACCCCGCAACGTCACGCGAAGGTTGGGCCGAATGCCTTTCGGTCTATACGCCAGCCGCGACTACCCGCAGGCGCAGCGACCGGATGACTGGGGATTCATTATTTATGACGCACAGTATGCGGATATGCCCCATCAGAAATGGATGCTGACGGTCGCCGCCAATCGACCGATCGTCTGTGAAGTCAGCGACCTCAGCACGCAGAAAGTGGCGGCGCTCACGGGGATCGGTGTGGCTGGCTTGCCGCTTTTCATGGGCGAGGAAGAGCCTGGCCTGCAACGATTGCCGTTCGAGGGGGAGGCTTTCCATCGCGACATATGGCTGGTCGTGCATGCTGACCTGCGCAATTCGCCGATGATTCGGGGGGTTATCGACTTCATCGTCGACGCAATGAAGCAGACGTTCGAGATGGGGGTGAGCGATGAGCGGGGATGACTCGGTTAGCGAATATTCAGACCAGGAAAATCAATCTGTCGCCCTTTTCCAGTCCGCAGCCGTGGGTCGTGATTCTTTTGCATTGATCTCACCCAGGCTGCGGGCCATATGGCCCGCGTCTGCCAGAGGTTGGGCACTGGCTTCTGGAGCTGGATGCTGACTAACAATAGGCCGTGTTCGGCATTGCCCGCAACGCGTCCCCATCCCGAAGCTGTGCTCATCTCGAAAAGGGTCGCCTTTGTCGGGTCGGGCTCGAGCACCTGGGCTCACAAGGCCCACTCTGGAGACTCTGGCGGCGGATTTGTCGGGACTCGTGTCAAGGTCGTGAGTGGCTCGCGCATCAGTCTTGACCGGCCCCGCGCTTATCCATAGTGGTCCTTTCGTGGACCGGTCTTGCCTGCCGGTGCGGCAGGCATCTCCGCTGCAACAGCCGGTACATGTTTCGCCCGGCTGGGCACAAACGCCATCCAGCGCGTCAAGCCATGCCGGCCACTGACCCCCAGTTTGGTGGTGGCGCGCTTGAGGTAGGTTTCCACCGAGCTGTTCTTGACGTTCAGGCGCTGGGCCATTTCCGACACGGTGATACCGGTCAGCAAGCCCAGGCAGACCTCCTGCTCGCGCGCCGACAGGTTGACCGCATCCTGCGCCAGGCGTCCGCTGAAAGCCTGATGCAAGGACTCAAGTTCGGAGTCGGCCTGTGTGGTGCCGGTCCATCGTGTTCCGGGCTGGGCAAGCAGCTGTGCACGGTGTGCCACGAGTGGTAGCAAGGTGTCGGACAGGCTCTTGAGCAGCGTCAGTTCGGCCACGGAGAACGCCCGCAAGCTCGCCAGGCGATGGCAGCAGATGACCCAGCGCAGATCGCCACTGCCCGAGACCAGATTGCACTGGTGAACGCTGCGCTGTGGGTGTTGCAGGCTGGGCGGTGTCTTGAGCTGGATCAGCAGCGGCGCCTCCATCTCCATGACACTTTGCAGCAGCGGATGGGGGAGGCTGTCCGGTGCGCAAAGGTCGTGGGGCTGTCCGGCGCTGCCCAGGCATTTGCTCGGGCCGATACTGCTCCGGTCCGCATCCAGGGTCCATTCGCTGAGGTCCAGGCCGTGGATCGGCACCAGGCTGTTGACGAACGTCAGCATGTGCTCGGCAAAGGCCTCCTCGGCGGCGCTGGAAACCAGTTCGCCCAAGCGCAGGTAAAGGTACGGATCGTGTCCGTGGGTGAGGTCGTGCGTCAGCTTCATGCTGGTATCTTCCTTGATGGCGATCGTTCGAAGGGTGGCTCCATATCGGGTGTCGCCCTTGTCAGTTGATGATATCCGACATTCAATCTTAAGGTTTTATCCTACGTCTGTACTGGGAAATAGGGACGCCAATTGCAGGCTTTTCGGTCGAGTGCAAACGCTGGCAAACCCCTATGGCCATTGGCCTTCATGGCTGTCCGAGCCTTCTGCGCAAGGGCTGGCAGGGCAGCGTCGACGGTCGTTGTCGGGGTTTTGAGGGACAGACAGGGTCGGCAGGCTGCTGCTTAATATGCTGTTCATCAGCCTACAAGAAGGATCTTGTGCCATGACTGCTGCCGACGTATTTCCCCTGTCCGCCGCTCAACGTGACATCTGGTTGGACCAGATCAGCCGAGGCGACTCGCCGCTCTACAACATTGGCGGCTACGCGGAACTCGCCGGGCCCGTGAATCGGACGCTGCTGCAGCGAGCCGTGGAGCAGTTGGTGGCCGCCCATGATGGGTTGCGCACCGTGTTGCTGCCGGGGGCCGGGGCGGACGGCTTGCCGCTCCAGACCTTCGCGGCCACCTTGCCGGTGCCCTTTCCGGTGCACGATCTGCGGGATCACCCCGAACCGCTCAACACCGCCCTGATGCTGATTCGCGAGCAGATGCAACGCCCCTTTGCCCTGGATGGAAGCCCGCTGGTGAGCTTCTCGTTGTTCTGCCTTGCCCCGGACCAGCACTGGCTGGCCATTCACGCCCATCATCTGAGTCTCGACGGCTGGGGCTTCGGGCAACTGCTCAAGGCACTGGGTGAGCATTACACGGCATTGGCCGAGGGTGATGCTGTCGAGATCAAGGGCTCGTCCTACGCCGAGTTCATCGAGGACGACGCACGCTACCAGGCCTCCACCCGCTATGCCCGGGACCAGGCCTACTGGCTGGACAAGTACCGCCATCTGCCGGAGCCGCTGTTGGCGCCGCGTTACCACAACCGCCGCGTGACCGACCCGGCACCGTCCCACACCTGGGTACAGGCCTTTCCAGCCGCGCTGCACACCCGCATGCAGCAGTTCGCCGAACGCTGCGGCGGCTCGGCATTTCATGTGCTGCTGGTGGCCTTGCACGTCTACTTCACCCGCACCGCGCAGCGCGACGACTGGGTTGTCGGCCTGCCGTTGCTCAACCGTGGCGGCGCACGTTTCAAGGCGACCCTGGGCCACTTCGCCCAGGTCAGCGCGGTGCGCATGGCGTTCGCCGAGGGGCTGACGTTCGAGGCGCTGGTCGCCGAGGTACGCGACACCCTCAAGCGCGATTTCCGTCACCAGCGTTTTCCCTTGAACGAGCTGAATCGTAGCCTGGAGCTGTCCCGTGAGGCGCGCGCGCAGCTGTTCGAAGTGTCGGTGTCCTATGAACAGGATGACCATGACTACCGCTACGGCGAGGCCCGGGCGCATGCGGTGAAGGTCTCCAATGGTTATGAGGCCACGCCCCTTGCCGTGCATTTGCGCAGCAACCGCTACAACGACAAGGCCTGGTTGCACCTGGTCCATCATCGCGCCTGGTTCGATACGGCCGAGGTCGAGGCCCTGGCCGGGCGGGTGCTGCAAGTACTGGAGCAAGGCCTCGAAAACCCGGGCCTGCGGGTGAAGGAATTCGACCTGCTCACGCCTGTCGAACGCCGGCAGATGAACCGCTGGAACGACACCGGCGTGGCCTTTGCCGGTGCGCAGATGATCCACCCGCGCATCGAGGCCCAGGCCCGAACACGCCCGGACGCCGTGGCGGCGATGCACCAGGGAAGAAGCCTGACCTACGGGGAACTCAATCGTCGAGCCAATGGCTTGGCGCAATGCCTGATCGAACTGGGTGTGCGCCCTGAAGACCGTGTCGCCATCGTGGCCCGTCGCGGCCTGGAGACCCTGGTGGGTCTGCTGGCGATTCTCAAGGCCGGTGCAGCCTATGTGCCCATCGACCCGGCTCATCCGCGCGAGCGCCTGGCCTATCTGCTGGACGACAGCGCACCCGCCGTGCTGCTGACCCAGGCGGCCCTGGTTGATCGCCTGCCACCTGTTGTCGTGCCGCTGATTGAACTGGATCGTTGCGACTGGGGCCACGCGCCCAAGGGCAATCCCCAGGTCGCGGGCCTGGCTAGCCACAACCTCGCGTACGTGATCTACACCTCGGGTTCCACGGGGCAGCCGAAGGGCGTGATGGTGGAGCACCGCATGCTCGCCAATCTGGTCGACTGGCATTGCGATGCCTTCGCGCTAGGCGAGGGCGGACACGCCTCCTGCCTGGCCGGATTCGGTTTCGACGCCATGGCCTGGGAAGTCTGGCCGACCTTGTGCGCCGGTGCGACCCTGCACCTGGCACCGACCCAGGACAGCGGCGAAGATATCGATGCCTTGCTGCGCTGGTGGCGTGCGCAGCCGCTGGACGTCAGCTTCCTGCCCACTCCCGTGGCCGAATACGCCTTCAGCCAGGCCGAGGAACACCCGACCCTGCGCACCTTGCTGATCGGCGGTGATCGCCTGCGCCAGTTCGCTCGCAACCGCCGCTATGGGGTGGTGAACAATTACGGCCCGACCGAAAGTACCGTGGTCGCTACCTCGGGACAGGTGCTGGCCGATGGGGTTTTGCATATCGGCGGGCCGATCGCCAATACCCAGGTTCATGTGCTCGACGAGCAGCTACAGCCGGTGCCGGTGGGAGTGATCGGCGAGTTGTATATCGGCGGCGCGGGTGTCGCCCGTGGCTACCTGAACCGGCCGCAACTGACCGAGGAACGCTTCGTCGCCGACCCCTTCAGTCGCGAACCGCAGGCGCGGATGTATCGCAGCGGCGACCTGGTGCGCTGGAATGCCGACGGCACCCTGGACTACCTGGGGCGCAACGACGACCAGGTGAAAATCCGTGGCGTGCGCATCGAGTTGGGCGAGATCGAAGCGGTCCTCGCCGACCAGCCCGGGGTGAAGGACGCGGTGGTGCTGGTGCGGGATGAATACCTGCTGGCCTGGTTCACCGAAGCCTCTGCGCTGGACCCGGAGGTGCTGCGCCAGGCCCTGCGGGCCCGTCTGCCAGGCTACATGGTGCCGCGGGCGTTCACGCGCCTGGCCGCTTTGCCGCTGACCAGTCATGGCAAGCTTGACCGTCGTGCGTTGCCGGACCCGGATCCCGCTGCGCTGCTGGGGCGCGTCTACGAGGCGCCGCAAGGCGAGGTGGAAATCGCCATGGCCGCCATCTGGGCGCAGGTGCTGGGTGTGGCGCGGGTCGGGCGGCATGACAACTTCTTCGAGCTTGGCGGTCATTCGTTATTGGCGGTGAACCTGGTGGCGCGTCTGCGCGAGGCTGGGCTCAAGGCCGATGTACATGTGCTGCTCGGCCAACCGACCTTGGCGGCCCTGGCGGCATGCGGGGACAATGGCCAGGAGGTGGCGGTGCCGGCCAACCGGATAGCGGCCGATTGCACACGGATCACGCCAGACCTGTTGAGCCTGGTCCAGCTCGATCAGGCCGCCATCGACCGTATTGTCGCCAGCGTGCCCGGTGGCGTCGCCAATGTGCAGGAAATCTACCCGCTGGCGCCGCTGCAGGAAGGGATTCTCTATCATCACCTGAGTGCCGGGCAGGGCGACCCGTACCTGTTGCAGTGGCGTCTGGCGTTCGACAGCGTGGAGCGTCTGCAAGCCTGGGCCGGTGCTCTGCAGCAGGTGATCGATCGCCACGACATCCTGCGTACCAGCGTGGTCTGGGAGGGGCTGGAAAAACCGCAGCAGGTGGTCTGGCGCAAGGCCGAGCTGGCGGTGCAGGCCATCAGCTTCGACGCTGGCGATGGGTCCGTCAGCGTCGTTGAGCGTCTGCGCCAGCGCTTCGACGCCCGCCAGTATCGTCTCGACCTGTCCCAGGCGCCGCTGATGCGCCTGGTGTATGCCCACGACCCGATCAATCGCCAGGTGATCGCCTTCCTGTTGTTCCATCACCTGGTGCTGGATAACACCGCGATGGAGGTGGTCAGCCGTGAGATGCAAGCCTTGCTGTTCGACCAGCAGGCGGACCTGGGCGCGCCGGTGCCTTACCGCAACTATGTGGCCCAGGTACTGCTCGGCAACGACGGGGCCAGCCATGAAGGGTTTTTCAGCGAAATGCTTGGCGATGTCGACGAGCCGACCTTGCCCCTCGGCGTACAGGATGTGCGCGGCGATGGTCGCGATATTGAAGAGGCCCGTCGCCTGCTCGATAGCGACCTCGCCCTGCGCGTGCGGGAACAGGCGCGTCACCTGGGCGTCAGCGCCGCCAGCCTGATGCACCTGGCGTGGGCGCGGGTGCTGGGCGTGCTCGCCAACCGCCAGGATGTGGTGTTCGGCACGGTCCTGTTGGGACGCATGCAAAGCGGCGAGGGCGCTGATCGAGCCCTTGGCGTGTTTATCAATACCTTGCCGTTGCGGGTCGATACCGCCACAGGCGTGCGCGAGGCGCTGAAGGCTGTGCATGGGCGGCTGTCGGCCTTGCTTGCCCATGAGCATGCCTCGCTGGCGCTGGCCCAACGTTGCAGTGGCGTGTTGGCGGCGTCGCCGCTGTTCAGCGCCTTGCTCAATTATCGTCACAGCGCCGCCGTAAAGCCGCGTGATGGTCAAGGCCTGTGGCAGGGCGTGCGGGTGCTCGGCGGCGAGGTGCGCAGCAACTATCCGCTGACGCTGAGCGTCGACGACCTGGGCGAAGATTTCGATCTGCAGGTGCTGGCCTTGGAAGGCATCGGTGCCGAGCGCGTCGCCGGCTGGATGCACAACACGCTGGCGCAGATGGTCCAGGCCCTGGAACGGGCGTCGCCGGTAGCGCTGGATACGCTGTCGATTCTGGGCGCGGAGGAGCGCCGACAGGTGCTGGTGGACTTCAATGCCACGGCGCAAGCCTTCCCCCGGGGCCAGACCGTGCATGCCCTGGTCGAGGCCCGGGCCGCCCGTTCGCCGCAGGCACCTGCGGTGGTCCAGGGCGGGCAAGTCCTGACCTGCGCCGAGCTCAACCAGCGCGCCAACCGCCTGGCGCATCACCTGATCGGTCTCGGCGTGAAGCCGGACGAGCGAGTCGCCTTGTGTCTGCACCGGGGGATGGAGCGCCTGGTCGGTCTGTTGGCGGTGCTCAAGGCCGGTGCCGCCTATGTGCCGGTGGACCCGGCCTATCCGGCCGAGCGCATCGCCTATCTGCTACAGGACAGCGCGCCACGGGTGGTACTGGCCGAGGGCGCGACCCTCGATCTGGTCGGTGATGTTCCTCGGGTGGACCTGGACCAGGATGCCTGGCATCACGAGTCGGACAGCAACCCAGAGGTACCCGGTCTGCACGACGGCCATCTGGCCTATGTCATCTACACCTCCGGGTCCACCGGCCAGCCCAAGGGCGTGATGGTCGAGCATCGTACCCTCAACAACCTGGTGCACTGGCACGCCCAGGCGTTCGACTTGCGCGCCGGCAGCCACACTTCCAGCATCGCCGGCTTCGGTTTCGACGCCATGGCCTGGGAGGTCTGGCCGGCCCTCTGTGCCGGGGCCGTGCTGCATCTGCCGCCGGTCGAGGTCGGCAACGATCAGATCGATGCGTTGCTCGACTGGTGGCTGGCGCAGCCGCTGCAGGTCAGTTTCCTGCCCACCCCGGTGGCCGAGCAGGCCTTCAGGCGAACGCACCAGCACCCGACCCTGCGAACCCTGCTGATTGGCGGCGACCGTCTGCGCCAGTTCGATCGCGAGCCGGGTTTTGCCGTGATCAACAACTATGGCCCCACCGAGACCACGGTGGTTGCCACCTCTGGACGGGTGCGCGTGGGGGGCTCGCTGCCTATCGGCGCGCCGATCGCCAACACCTGCAACTATGTGCTGGACGAGCAACGCCAGCCCGTGCCGGTGGGCGTGATCGGCGAGCTGTATATCGGCGGCGCGGGTGTCGCCCGTGGTTACCTGAATCGGCCGCAACTGACCGGGGAGAGCTTTGTCAGCGATCCGTTCAGCAGCGAACCGCAGGCGCGGATGTATCGCAGCGGCGACCTGGTGCGCTGGAACGCCGACGGCACCCTGGATTACCTGGGGCGCAACGACGACCAGGTGAAGATTCGTGGCATGCGCATCGAATTGGGCGAGATCGAGGCGGTCCTTGCCAGCCAGCCTGGGGTGAAGGACGCGGTGGTGCTGGTGCGTGGTGAGCGCTTGCTGGCCTGGTTCACGGAAACCTTTGCCGTGGACCCTGACACGCTGCGCCAGGCCCTGCGGACCCGTTTGCCAGGTTATATGGTGCCGCTGGCCTTCACGCGCTTGGAGACTTTGCCCCTGACCAGCCACGGCAAGCTCGACCGTCGAGCCTTGCCGGACCCGGATCCCGCCGCTCTGGCCGGGCACGTCTACGAGGCCCCGCAAGGTGAGGTGGAGGTCCTTATGGCCGGGCTCTGGGCGCAGGTGCTGGGCGTGGAGCGGGTAGGGCGACACGATAACTTCTTCGAGCTGGGCGGCCATTCGTTGCTGGCGGTCAGCCTGGCCGAGCGACTGCGCAACGCCGGTTTGAATGTGGACGTCCGGGTGCTGCTGGGCCAGTCGACCGTGGCCGCTTTGGCGGCTTCCGTCGGCAAGGGCCGCGAGGTCGTGGTGCCGCCCAACCGGATACCGAGCGGCTGCACGCGGATCACCCCCGACCTGTTGAGCCTGTCCCGTCTCGACCAGGCGGCCATCGACCGTATTGTGGCCACAGTGCCGGGTGGTGCCGCGAATGTGCAGGATATCTACCCGCTGGCGCCGTTGCAGGAAGGCATTCTCTATCACCACCTGACGGCCGAGCAGGGCGATCCATACCTGCTGCAGTTGCGCATGACCTTCGACAGCCTGGAGCGTCTGCAGACGTTGGCCGAGGCTTTGCGCAAGGTGGTCGCGCGCCATGACAGCCTGCGTACCGCCGTACTCTGGGATGGCCTGGAAAACCCGCAGCAGGTGGTCTGGCGCGAGGCCGAACTGCTTGTCGACGAGGTCCCTCTCGCGCAGATCGACGCCGAAGCCGACTCGGCCCGCATGGACCTCAGCCGGGCACCGTTGATCCGTCTGGTTTACAGCCACGACCCTGGCAGCGCGCGTCTTTCGGCTGCGCTGCAGTTCCACCATATCGTCGTCGATGCCACGGCCCTGGAAGTGATGCGCGAGGAGATGCTTGCCGACCTGCGAGGCGAGCCCGCTCCTACCCGGCCCGCCGTGCCTTACCGCAACTATGTGGCCCAGGCGCGCCTGGGTGTCAGCGAGGCGGAGCACGAAGCGTTCTTCCGCGAGCAACTGGGCGATATCGACGAGCCGACCCTGCCGTTTGGCCTGCGCGATGTCCAGGGCGATGGGCGCTTTATCGAAGAGGCCCAGCAGGCACTGTCTGACGATTTGATGCAGCGCTTGGGCAGTCAGGCGCGGCAACTGGGTGTCAGTGTCGCCAGCCTGTTTCACCTGGCCTGGGCCCGTGTGCTGTCAGCCGCCACCGGTAATGACCGCGTGGTGTTCGGCACGGTGCTGCTCGGTCGCCTGCAAGGGGGGGCTGGTGCCGATCGTGGCATGGGTATGTTTATCAATACCCTGCCGCTGCGGGTCGACCTGGGCACTACCGGTGTACGCGAAGGGGCACGTGCTACCCACGCCCGTCTCGCGGCGCTGCTCGGCCATGAGCATGCCTCCCTGGCCCTGGCCCAGCGTTGGAGCGGCGTGGCCGCGCCGTTGCCGCTGTTCAGCGCCATGCTCAACTATCGGCACAGCGCGGGGCAGGCCAGGCAGGATGCGCAGCGTGAAGCCTGGCGCGGCCTGGAAATCCTGGCCAGTGAAAAGCACACCAACTATCCGCTTGGCCTCAACGTCGATGACTTTGGCGATAAATTCCGCCTGACCGTCATGGCCCCGCCCCAGGTCGGTGCCCGGCGTGTCTGTGGTTATGTGCAGCAGGTGCTGGTTGGCCTGGTCGAGGCCCTTGAAAAGCGTCCCGACTTGCCGCTGCAGCGGTTGCCGGTGCTGGACGCCGAGGAGCGTCAGCGGGTGCTGGTGGGGTTCAACGCCACCACGGTCGAACACGATCTGGAGCACACTCTCCACGGTCTTTTCGAGACCCAGGTTGCACGTACGCCGCAGGCTGTGGCGCTGCGGGCCGAAGGTGCGCAACTGAGCTATCAACAACTCAACGAACAGGCCAACGGCCTGGCCCATCATCTGATCGGCCTGGGGGTTCAGCCCGGCGACCGGGTGGCGATCTGCGTCGAGCGCGGCGTGTCCATGGTGGTCGGGCTGCTGGCCATCCTCAAGGCCGGTGGTGCCTATGTGCCGTTGGACCCGGGCTATCCGCGCGAGCGTATCCACTACATGCTCGAGGACAGCGCGCCGGTGGTGGTACTGATGCAGGCCGCGACCCGTGAGCTGCTGGGTGAGGAGCGTGCGCTACAGGTCAATCTTGAGAGTGCCGCCTGGAGCCCGCAGCACATCGACAATCCGCGTATCGCCGAGCTGACCCCGCGTCACCTGGCGTATGTGATTTACACCTCCGGTTCCACCGGCATGCCCAAGGGCGTGATGGTCGAGCACCGTGGAGTGGTCAACCTGGTGCACTGGACTTCGCGGTTGTGCCCGCCCACGCGGGGTGGCGCGTTGCTGCACAAGACCCCGATCAGCTTTGACGCTTCGGTCTGGGAACTGTTCTGGCCACTGTGCGCCGGCGTGCCGCTGGTGTTGAGCCGTCCGGATGGCCAGCTCGATCCGGCTTATCTGGTGCGGCTGATTCGCGAGCAGCAGGTCAGCGTGGTGCAGTTCGTGCCGGCCTTGCTCCAGGCCTTCCTCAACCTGGAGGAAAGTGCTGGCTGTGACGGCTTGAGCGATATCGTCTGCGGCGGTGGCGAGTTGAGCGTGGCGCTGGCCGAGCAGGTGCGCAAGCGTCTGCCCTCGGTGCGCCTGCACAATGTCTATGGGCCGACCGAGACCACGGTGGACTGCAGCGCCTGGACCCTGGAGCCCCACGAGCCGGTACCGCACACGGCATTGCCCATCGGCCTGCCGATCAGCAACACCCGCCTGTATGTGCTGGACGCCTGCGACCAGCCAGTGCCGCTGGGTGTGAGCGGTCAGTTGCATATCGGTGGTGCCGGGGTGACCCGTGGCTACCTGAACCTGCCTGAACTGCAGGCCGAGCGTTTTATCGCCAGTCCCTTCGTCGCCGGCGACCGCTTGTACCGCAGCGGCGATCTGGTGCGCCAGCGGGCGGACGGCAACCTGGAGTTTCTGGGGCGTAACGACGATCAGTTTAAGCTCCATGGATTGCGTATCGAACCGGGCGAGATCGAGGCGTGCCTGACGCGCCAGCCGGATATCCAGCAGGCCGTGGTGCTGGTCCGCGACGATCAACCCGGTGGCCAGCGGCTGGTGGCCTACTACACGGGCAGGCTGCTGCCGGTCGAGGCTTTGCGTGACGCGCTGCGGGCGCAACTGCCGGACTACATGGTTCCGGCGCTGTATGTGCACCTCGAGGCGTTGCCCTTGAGTCCCAACGGCAAGCTGGATCGCAAGGCCTTGCCGGCACCGGATGCCGATGCCGTGCTGGCGCGGCCCTACGCGGCGCCGGAGGGCGAGATGGAAATCCTCCTGGCGCAACTCTGGGCCGAGATGCTCGGTCTCGAGCGGGTGGGGCGACACGACAACTTTTTCGAACTGGGCGGCCATTCGCTGCTGGCGGTCAGTCTTACCGCGCGACTACGCCAGGAGGGCCTGGAGGCCAATGTCCGGGCGCTGTTCGAACAACCGACGCTGGCAGGCTACGCAGCTATCACAGAGAGCATGGAGATTATCCTGTGAGCATCAATGAACTCTTGGCGACACTGAAGGCCAACGATGTCCACCTGACGGTCAAGGACGGCCAACTGGTGGTGAAGGGCAACCGTCTGGCACTGAGTGCCAACGGTCTGGTGGAAAAGCTGCGCGAGCACAAGCCGGCACTGATCGCGCTGCTTGAGCAGGACCCGTCCCTGATGAGCAAGCGCGATGCCTCGGCATTTCCGGCTAACGGCATTCCGCCCGGTTGCACGCGCATCACGCCCGACATGCTGACCCTGGTCGCCCTCGACCAGACCGCTATCGATCAACTGGTCGAGGCCGTGCCGGGTGGGACGGCCAATATTCAGGACATCTACCCGCTGGCGCCTTTGCAACAAGGCATCCTCTACCACCACGTCAGCGCCACCCAGGGCGACCCCTACGTGATGCACGTGGACTTCGCCTTTGCCGACCGCGAACGTCTGCTGGCCTTTGTCGAGGCGCTGCGCCAGGTGATCGCGCGGCACGATATCCTGCGCACGTCGGTGCACTGGCAGGGGCTGGAAACACCGGTGCAGATCGTCTGGCGTCACGCCGAACTGCAGGTCGATACGTTGCTGGCTGGTGCGGATACCACCCTGGATCTTGGCCAGGCGCCGCTGATTCGGTTGGCCTGTCGCGAGTACGCACAGGACCGCGGTGTGCAGGCGACCCTGTTGTTCCACCACATCGCCATGGACCACAGTGCCCTTGAGGTGGTGCGTCAGGAAATCCAGGCCTGCCTGCTCGGCCAGGCCGACCAGTTGGGTGCGCCGGTGCCGTTTCGCAACTACGTGGCCCAGGCACTGCTCGGTGTCAGCGAGCAGGAGCACGAAGGGTTTTTCCGCGACATGCTCGGCGACCTCGACCAGCCGACCCTGGCCTACGACCTGCAGGACCTCAGCGGTGATGGCGCTGACATTGAAGAACACAGCCTGGGCCTGGACCTCGCGCTGTGCCAGCGTCTGCGCACCCGGGCCCGCAGCCTCGGCGTCAGTGTTGCCAGCCTGTTCCACCTGGGCTGGGCGCGGGTGCTGTCGGGGCTGACCGGGCATCAACGGGTGGTCTTCGGCACCGTGCTGATGGGGCGCATGCTCGGCGCCGAGGCCACCGAGCGGGCCCTGGGCATCTTCATCAACACCTTGCCGCTGCGCCTGGACCTGGGCGAACAGACCGTGCAGGCCGCCGTCATGGCCACCCATCAGCGCCTGACCGCGCTGATGCGCCACGAGCATGCGCCGCTGGCCCTGGCCCAGCGTTGCAGTGGCGTGGCCGCGCCGACACCGCTGTTCAACGCCTTGCTCAATTATCGCCACAGCGCGCCGCCCCAGGCAGGCGGCGAGACCTGGCAGGGCATTGAAGTGCTGCATGCGCAGGAGCGTAGCAACTACCCGCTGGTCCTGAGTGTCGACGATCTGGGTGAGGCCTTCAGCCTTACCGCGCAGACATCACGCGGCATCGATGGGCGGCGCATTTGCGCCTATCTGGCGTGTGCGATGGAAAACCTGCTGGACAGGCTGGAACGCGCACCGCAGACCCCGGTCGAGCAGTTGGGCATGCTTCCCGGTGCCGAGCGCAGCGAATTGCTGGAAGGCTTCAATCCCCATCGGACAGCTTATGAAACCCACCTGACGTTGCACCAGCGCATCGAACAGCAGGCACTTGAACAACCCGATGCGGTGGCGGCGCAAGTAGGTGGGCGGCGTCTGAGCTATGGTGAACTGAATCGTCGCGCCAATGCCCTGGCCGGTCACCTGATCAGCCTCGGCGTGCGCCCTGATGATCGCGTGGCGATCCTCGCCCGGCGCAGCCTGGATACCCTGGTCGGTCTGTTGGCGATTCTCAAGGCCGGTGCCGGTTATGTGCCGGTCGATCCGGCACATCCGGACGAGCGAGTGGGTTACCTGCTGGACGACAGTGCGCCCGTGGCGGTGCTGACCCAGCACGCATTGCTCGGGCGTCTGCCGGCGTTGGCTGTGCCGGTGATCGCCCTCGATCGCCCTGACTGGCCGGAGCAGGCCGGCAATCCTCATGTGCCGGGGCTGACATCTGCAAACCTGGCCTATGTGATCTACACCTCCGGCTCCACCGGGCAGCCCAAGGGTGTGATGGTCGAGCACCGGACTCTCAATAACCTGGTGGATTGGCATTGCCAGGTCTTCGACTTGCACGCCGGTAGTCATACCGCAAGTGTCGCCGGTTTTGGTTTCGATGCCATGGCCTGGGAAGTCTGGCCAGCCCTGTGTGCGGGGGCTGTTCTGCATCTTCCGCCAGCCGATATCAGTAACGAGCAGCTCGACGCGTTGCTCGACTGGTGGCTGGCCCAGCCGTTGGAGGTGGCGTTCCTGTCGACGCCGGTGGCGGAGTACGCCTTCAGTCGCGACTTGCGTCACCCGACGCTGCGTACCCTGCTGATCGGCGGCGACCGCCTGCGTCAGTTCCATTCGGACCCGGGCTTTGCCGTGATCAACAACTACGGCCCGACCGAGGCCACGGTGGTTGCCACCTCGGGCCGGTTGTTGCCGGGTGGCGGGCTGGATATCGGCAAGCCGATTGCCAATACCCGGGTTTATCTGCTCGATGAGCAACAGCAACTGGTGCCATTTGGCGTCGCGGGTGAACTCTATGTGGCTGGTGCCGGTGTGGCTCGCGGCTACCTGAATCGCCCGGAGTTGACTGCCGAGCGCTTCCTCGATGACCCCTTTGCCGAGCAACCCGGCGCACGGATGTACCGCACCGGTGACCTGGCATGCTGGAATGCCGACGGCACTCTGGATTACCTGGGCCGCAATGACGATCAGGTGAAGATTCGTGGGGTACGCATCGAACTGGGCGAGATCGAGAGCCAGCTCGGCCAGTTGTCGGGTATCGAGGAAGCGCTGGTCGTGGCCCGTGAGGACGAACCCGGTCAGCCTCGGTTGGTGGGTTATTTCACCGAACGGGACGATGTCACGCCGCTGACGTTGGGTGAATTACGCGCCGCGCTGTTGGCCCGGCTGCCTGGCTACATGGTGCCCAGCGCACTGGTCCGACTGGACAGCTGGCCGCTGACCGCCAATGGAAAAGTCGACCGCCGTGCCTTGCCGGCGCCGGACCGCGAGGCGCTGCATACGGGGGAGTACCAGGCGCCGCAGGGCGAAACGGAAATGGCCCTGGCCGAGATCTGGAGCGAGCTGTTGCAGGTCGAGCGGGTAGGGCGTCACGACCGCTTCTTTGAGCTGGGCGGTCATTCCTTGTTGGCGATGCGCCTGGTTTCCCAGGTGCGTCAGCGCCTGGGCGTCGAGTTGAGCCTGGCAGATATCTTCGCCCAGCCGGAACTGGCGGCATTGGCCCAGGTGCTGGCCCAGGCAGCCGTCAGCCGTCAGCCGCCGATCGTGCCGGTGTCCCGCGACCAGGCCTTGCCGTTGTCGTTTGCCCAGCAGCGCCTGTGGTTCCTGGCGCAACTGGATGGTGGCAGTTCGGCTTATCACATCCCCGCCGGGCTGCGTCTGCGTGGCAGTCTGGATCGCATTGCCCTCAAGCAGGCACTGGATCGCATCGTTGCCCGTCACGAATCGCTGCGCACCACCTTTGTCCAGTGGCAGGGCCAGGAAGTGGAGCAACGCATCGCCCCGGCTGATATCGGCTTCAGCCTGCAATTGCATGTGCTGGCCGGGCAGGCAGAGGCGGAAGAAGAGCTGTTGTCCATCGCCGCCGAAGAGGTTCGCGAGCGTTTTGACCTTCTGCGTGGGCCGCTGGTGCGTGGGCGTCTGGTGCGCATGGCCGATGACGATCATGTGCTGCTGGTGACCCTGCACCACATCATCGCCGATGGCTGGTCCGCCGGGGTCCTGACCCGCGAGCTGGGCGTGCTCTACGAAGCCTTCCGCCAGGCAGAGGAGGATCCGCTGCCGGCGTTGCCGGTGCAGTACGCCGACTATGCGGCTTGGCAGCGCAACTGGCTGACAGGCGAAGTGCTGCAACAACAAGGACAATACTGGCAACAGGCCCTGGCCGGTGCACCGGTTTTGTTGACCTTGCCGAGTGATCGACCGCGTCCGGCACAGCAGGATTACAGCGGGCATAGGCTCGGCCTGGTCCTCGATGCTGACCTGACTCGTGGTCTCAAGGCCCTGAGTCAACGGCAGGGCACCACCTTGTTCATGACGGTCATGGCCGCCTGGGCTGCGGTGCTGAGCCGGCTGTCCGGGCAGGATGACGTGGTGATCGGCACGCCGGCGGCCAACCGCCTGCGCGCCGAGGTGGAGGGCTTGATCGGCTGCTTCGTCAACACCCTGGCGGTGCGTGTCGATCTCTCGGCAACCTTGAGCGTCGAAGCCCTGCTGCAACAGGTCAAGCGCCAGACCCTGGCCGCTCAGACCAATCAGGACCTGCCGTTCGAGCAGGTGGTCGAGCTGGTCCGTCCGCAACGCAGCCTGTCCCATAGCCCGATTTTCCAGGCGATGCTGTCCTGGCAGAACAACGAGAACGTCGATCTGGCACTCGGCGATCTGACCCTGCAGGGCCTGGAGAACAGCGGTCACACGGCCAAATTCGACGTGCTGCTGGACATGGCCGAGGAGGGGGATTGCCTGTTCGGCAATCTGGAATACGCCACGGCGTTGTTCGACGAGTCGACCATGCAGCGTTGCCTGGGTTACCTGGAAGCCATGTTGCGTGGGATGGCGGCCGATGAGCGGGCGTTGGTGGCAGAGATTCCATTGCTCGACGATGAACAGCGCCAGCACTTGTTGGAGGGCTTCAATGCCACCGCGGTCGACTATCCGCAGGATTTGACCTTGCATGGCCTGTTCGAGGCGCGGGTTGCCAGTTGTGGTGACTCGGTAGCGGTCGTCGACGAGAAGGGCAGCCTGACTTACGACGCACTCAACCGTCAGGCCAACCGTATCGCCCATCGTCTGATCGGCCTGGGCATTGGTCCGGATGATCGGGTGGCAATCTGTGTCGACCGCAGCCTGGAAATGGTTGCAGGGTTGATGGGGATTCTCAAAGCCGGCGCTGCGTATGTGCCGCTGGACCCGGATTATCCGATTGATCGCCTGACCTACATGCTGGAGAACTGTGCTCCTGCTGTAGTCCTCACCCAAGAGGCTTTGCGTGCGGTGCTTCCAGCAAGCAGCGTACCGGTACTGTTGCTCGATCCTGAGCATGCCGAGCGTGAAGGTTTCCTCGCACAATCGGATAGCAATCCGCTGCGGGCTGAAGTCCGCCCAGAGCATCTGGCCTATGTGATCTACACCTCCGGTTCTACTGGTCAGCCGAAAGGCGTGATGAACGAACACCGTGGCGTGGTCAACCGCTTGCTGTGGATGCAGGACGAATACGGCCTGGATGCTTCGGATAGCGTGTTGCAGAAAACCCCGTTCAGCTTCGACGTCTCGGTCTGGGAGTTCTTCTGGCCTCTGTTCAACGGCGCGCGGCTGGTGATGGCGCGTCCAGGCGGTCATCGTGACCCGGGCTACCTGCGTGAAGTGATTCGCGAGCAGAACATCACCACCTTGCACTTCGTGCCGTCGATGCTGGATCTGTTCCTAGCCCATGGTGAGGCCGGAGACAGTGGTCTGCTGCGGGTGATGTGCAGCGGTGAGGCTTTGCCAGGGCATCTGGTGCGACGCTTCAAGCAGCAGTTGCCGGAAGTTGGGCTGTTCAACCTGTATGGTCCGACCGAAGCTGCCGTGGACGTCACGGCCTGGGATTGCGCCGGTCCTCTGGGCGAAACGCCGGACAACACGCCTATCGGCAAACCGGTGGCGAACACGCGGATCTATCTGCTGGACTCCAGCCGTCAGCCAGTACCGTTGGGTGTGGCAGGCGAGCTGTATATCGGTGGCGTGCAAGTAGCCCGCGGTTACCTGAACCGTCCAGAACTGAGCGCCGAACGCTTCCTCGATGATCCGTTCACCGCCGGGCGTATGTACCGCACAGGCGACTTGGGCCGCTATCTGCCGGACGGCACGGTGGAATACCTGGGCCGTAACGATGACCAGGTGAAGATCCGTGGTTTCCGTATCGAACTGGGCGAAATCGAAGCGCGTCTGGCCGCTTATCCTGGCGTCAAGGAAAGCGTAGTCCTGGCACGGGAAGACAACCCTGGCGAAAAACGCCTGGTGGCTTATGTCACGGCGCAGCAGCCTGAAACGCTGCTGGAGATCGAAAGCCTGCGCGCTCATCTACAAGGCGCACTGCCGGAATACATGGTTCCGGCAGCCTACGTGCAACTTGATGCACTGCCATTGACCCCTAACGGCAAGCTGAATCGCAAGGCGTTGCCGGCGCCAGATGGTGGCGCATTGATCAGCCGTGAATACGAGGCTCCACAAGGGGAAGCCGAAACCGTACTGGCGCAACTCTGGGCGGAATTGCTCAAGGTCGAGCGCGTGGGCCGGCACGACAACTTCTTCGAACTCGGTGGTCACTCGCTATTGGCCGTCACGTTGCTCGCTCGCATGCGCCAGTTGGGCTTGAGCGCGGATATCCGCGTGTTGTTCGCTCAGCCGAGCCTGTCGGCGCTGGCAGCGACAGTCGGCGGCAGCACGGAAATCCTGGTGCCAGCGAACTTGATCCCTGACGCCTGCGAACATATCTCACCGGACCTTTTGCCTCTGGTGACACTGGACCAGACGCAGATCGACCGTATCGTCGCGAAGGTCCCCGGTGGCGGCGCCAACGTGCAGGACATCTACCCATTGGGGCCGTTGCAGGCGGGTATTCTTTACCATCACCTGGCAGCGGGCGAAAACGACCCTTATTTGCAGCAGACACGTTTTGCCTTTGCCAATTACGCACGTCTGGACGCGTTCTGTAACGCCCTCCAGCGTGTCATCGAGCGCAACGATATCCTGCGCAGCTCGCTGTTTTGGGAAGGATTGCCGGCGCCGGTACAAGTGGTCTGGCGTGAAGCCCGTTTGCAGGTCGACGAGATCGCGCTGCACGACATGAACAACGCAGCCCCCATGGCCCTGACCCAGGCGCCACTGTTGCGCCTGGTGTACGCCCCTGACCCGGGTCACGGGCGGATCCTCGCCGTGCTGCGCTTCCACCATGTGGTCATGGACCATGTCGCCCTCGACGTCCTGAGCCACGAGTTGCAGGCCGTGCTGCTTGACCAGGAGCAACAACTGGCGGCTCCAGTGCCGTACCGCAACTATGTGGCCCAAGTACAGCAAGGGCCTGGCGATGGGGCCCATGAAGCCTTCTTCCGCGAACAATTGGGCGATATCGACGAGCCGACCTTGCCTTACGGCCTGCTGCCGGCCGCCGAAGAGGAAACGCCGCGCGAGGCCCGGCTGTCCCTGGACAAGGCCTTGGGTCGTCAGGTACGCGATCAGGCCCGGCAGTTGGGCGTCAGCGCCGCGAGCCTGATGCACCTGGCCTGGGCGCAAGTGCTGGGGCAGTTGTCCGGCCGCGACAGCGTGGTGTTCGGCACCGTGCTGCTCGGGCGCCTGCAGGGTAGCGAGGGGGTGGAGCGGGCCCTGGGTGTCTTCATCAACACCTTGCCGCTGCGCATCGATCTGGGCGTGCAGTCCGTGCATGAGGCCGTGCTGGACACCCACCGCCGGCTCAACGGCCTGCTCGCCCACGAACACGCGCAACTGGCCCTGGCCCAGCGTTGCAGTGCCTTGCCAGCCGGTGCGCCCTTGTTCAGCACGCTCTTCAACTATCGCCACGGCACAACGGCCCCGGCTGTGGATGAGGCGACTCGCTCGGCCTGGAATGGCATTGACCTGCTGCACGCCGAAGAGCGCAGCAACTACCCGCTGGCCCTGAGCGTCGATGATCTGGGCGATGGCTTCAGCCTGACCGCCCAGACGGCATGGAGCATCGATCCGCAGCGAATCTGCGTTTACCTGCACCAGGCCGTGGCCGCCCTGGTGCAGGCCTTGGAGCAGGACCCCGGAAAGGGCCTGGAACAACTGTCCGTGTTGTCGACGGGCGAGCGTCGGCGCCTGCTGGTCGACTTCAATGACACCGGTCTCGACTACCCGCGCGAGCAACCGGTACACCGCCTGTTCGAACAGCGTGCGGCCCGTCATCCCCATGCGTTGGCCGCCGTGCACGGCAAGCACGCGCTGACCTACGGCGAACTGAACACTCGCGCCAACCGCCTGGCCCACTACCTGATGGCGCAAGGGGTCAGGCCGGACGAGCATGTGGCGATCCTGTTGCCGCGCTCCCTGGACTTGCTGATCGGCCAACTGGCCATCGGCAAATGCGCGGCGACCTATGTGCCACTGGACGTCAATGCGCCGACCGAGCGTCTGGGCTACATGCTCCAGGACTGCCAGGCGGTCAGCGTGCTGGCCCACAGCGGGATGCCGCTCGACTTCGCCATCCGGCGCATCGACCTGGACCGCGTGGCCCTGGACGACCAGCCGACTCAAGACCCGGACCTGACGCAAAGGTCCGACAGCGTCGCCTATGTCATGTACACCTCCGGTTCCACGGGGGCGCCAAAGGGCGTCCGTGTATCCCATCGCGGTATCGCCCGGCTGGTGTTGAACAACGGTTATGCCGACTTCAATGAACGCGACCGCATGGCCTTTGCTTCCAACCCCGCGTTTGACGCCAGCACGATGGAGATCTGGGGCGCCTTGCTCAATGGCGGGCAGGTACGGGTGATCGATCACTCGACCCTGGTGGATCCGACCCGCCTGCGTGTGGCCTTGGCCGAGGAGGGCATCAGCGTCCTGTTCCTCACCACGGCCCTGTTCAACCAGTATGTGCAACTGATCCCCGAGGCGCTGCAAGGCCTGCGCCTGCTTCTCTCCGGCGGCGAGCGCGCGGACCCGACGGCTTTCCGCCGGTTGCTGGGGCCGGCGCAAGGCCTGCGTCTGATCAACGTCTACGGTCCCACCGAGACCACCACCTTTGCGACCTCCTGCGAAGTGCGGACAGTGGCCGACGGCGCGGAGACGATCCCGATCGGTCGTCCCATCGGCAATACCCGCGTCTATGTGCTGGATGCCCATCGGCGCCTGGCCCCTTTGGGCGTGGTCGGTGAGCTGTATATCGGCGGCGACGGGGTGGCCAGCGGTTACCTCAACCGGCCTGAGCTGACGGCCGAGAAGTTCCTGGACGACCCGTTCAGCGAGCAGCCGGGGGCCAGGATGTACCGCACCGGCGATCTCGGTCGCTGGCTGGAGGATGGCCAGCTGGAATGCCTGGGGCGTAATGACGACCAGGTGAAAATCCGTGGTTTCCGTATTGAGTTGGGCGAGATTGTCAGTCGCCTGCATGAACTGCCGGGGATTGCCGAAGCCGTGGTCATGGCCCGCGAGGACGAGCCGGGCGGGGTACGCCTGGTCGCCTATTTCACCTGCCATCCGGACGTCGAGGTGCTGGCACCGGCGCAGATGCGTGTGGCGTTGCAGGCCCATCTGCCGGAGTACATGGTGCCGGCGGCGTTCGTCGAGTTGGCGGCATTGCCCTTGACGGCCAACGGCAAGCTCGACCGCCGGGCGCTGCCGAAACCGGAGCGCTCGGCGCTGTTCGGCCTGGCCTACGAAGCGCCCGAAGGTGAGTTTGAACCGGCCCTGGCGAAGATCTGGGGCGAGGTGTTGCAGGTGGAGCGGGTCGGTCGCCACGATCACTTCTTCGACCTGGGCGGGCATTCACTGCTGGCCATGCGCATGGTCTCCCAGGTGCGTCAGCAGTTGGGGGTGGAGTTGCCTCTGGGTGAACTGTTTGCCCTCGGCGAGCTGGCCGCTGTGGCCGCCGTTCTGTCCGCTGCCGGACGCAGCGAATTGCCGCCTATCCAGCCGGCCCCGCGGGATCAGCCGTTGCAGTTGTCGTTCGCTCAACAGCGGCTGTGGTTTCTGGCGCAAATGGAGGGTGGCAACCAGGCCTACAACATTCCCCTGGCCTTGAGCCTGCGCGGTAGCCTGGATGTCGGCGCGCTGGGGCGGGCGCTGGAGCGCATCGTCGAGCGTCATGAGGCCTTGCGCAGCGCTTTCGTCCCCCGTGACGAGGGTGCGCAGGTCGTGATTGCGGCCTTGTCAGCCGAGACCTTGCTACAGCGCGAGGATCTTCGCCGGCAGCCCGACGCCTTGGCCTCGCGCCTGCGGGAGGAAGCCGCTGAGGCGTTCGATCTGGTCCAGGGGCCGCTGGTCCGTGCACGACTGTTGCAACTGGATGAGGACCAGCATGTGCTGTCGCTGACCGTCCACCATATCGTCGCCGACGGCTGGTCGATGGGCGTGCTGATTCGTGAGCTCATGGCGCTGTACCCGGCCTTGCGTCAGGGCCAGGACGATCCACTGCCGGCGCTGGCGATCCAGTATGGCGATTACGCCGCGTGGCAGCGGCGCTGGCTGGCCGGTGAGCGGCTGCAACGTCAGGTCGCCTATTGGCGTGAGACCCTGGCCGATGCACCGACAGTACTGATGTTGCCCATCGATCGACCGCGGCCGGCCCAGCAGGACTTCGCCGGTGCCAGTCTGGCGATCCGTCTGGGCGCGCAGTTGAATGCAGGCCTGCGGGCCCTGGCGCAGCGTCGTGGCGTTACCTTGTACATGGTGCTGATGGGCGCCTGGGCGGCGCTGCTGGCGCGGTTGTCAGGCCAGGCGCAGGTGGTCATCGGCAGCCCCGTGGCGGGCCGTGGCCGCGCCGAGTTGGAGGGTCTGGTCGGTTTGTTCGTCAACACCCTGGCGGTGCGTATCGACACGGCCGGCAAGCTGACCGGTGCGGCGCTGCTGGAACGGGTCAAGACCTGTGTGCTGGAGGCCCAGGATCATCAGGATCTGCCGTTCGAGCAGGTGGTGGAGATCGTGCGGCCGACGCGCAGCCTGGCCCATGCGCCGTTGTTCCAGACCACCCTGAACTGGCTGGCCGGTGAAAGCACGCTGCCGCCCCTGGACGGGTTGGTCATCGCGCCGGTGGAGCAGACCAGTCAGGTGTCCAAATTCGACCTGTCGCTCAACCTTGGCGAGCAGGGCGAGGCGTTGGTGGGGTCGCTGGAATACGCCACCGCCCTGTTCGACGAGGCGACCGTGCGTCGTTATGCCGGATACTTCGAGCAACTGTTGCAGGCCCTGGTGACCGACGACCAGGTCGTGCTCGAGCAGTTGCCGCTGGTGGGCGACGTGGAGCGTCGATATCTGCTTGAGACGCTCAATGCCACCGGCCTGGATGTCCCGGCGGGGCAGAGCATTCATGCCTTGATCGAGGCCCAGGCGTTGCGGGCACCGCAGGCCCTGGCCGCCCAGGTCGGCGAGGACCGTCTGAGTTATGGCGAACTGAACCGTCGGGCCAATGCCCTGGCTCATCATCTGATCGGCCTCGGCGTGCGTCCCGACGACCGTGTGGCGATCCTCGCCCGTCGCGGGCTGGATACCCTGGTCGGCCTGCTGGCAATCCTCAAGGCCGGTGCCGCTTATGTGCCGGTCGATCCAGCGCACCCGGATGAGCGCGTCGGCTACCTGCTGGACGACAGCGCGCCCGTGGCGGTACTGACCCAGCAGACGTTGTTTGCCCGCCTGCCAGAGCTGGCCGTGCCGATGATTGCCCTGGATCGCCCTGATTGGCCGGAACAGTCCGGCAATCCGCAGGTGCCGGGGCTGACACCTGAAAACCTGGCCTACGTGATCTACACCTCCGGCTCCACCGGGCAGCCCAAAGGGGTGATGGTTGAGCACCGCACCCTCAACAATCTGGTGCACTGGCATTGCCAGGCCTTCGACTTGCACGCCGGCAGCCACACCGCCAGCGTCGCCGGCTTTGGTTTCGACGCCATGGCCTGGGAGGTCTGGCCGGCGCTGTGTGCCGGGGCCGTGCTGCACTTGCCCCCGGCCGAGATCGGCAACGAACAGCTCGATGCACTGCTCGACTGGTGGCTGGCCCAGCCGTTGGCGGTGGCGTTCCTGCCGACGCCCGTGGCCGAGTACGCCTTCAGCCGCGACCTGCGTCACCCGACGCTGCGTACCCTGCTGATCGGCGGCGACCGCCTGCGTCAGTTCCCTCGGGATCCCGGCTTTGCGGTGATCAACAACTACGGCCCGACCGAGGCCACGGTGGTTGCCACCTCGGGCCGGCTGTTGCCGGGTGGCGGACTGGATATCGGCAAGCCGATCGCCAATACCCGGGTTTATTTGCTGGACGAGCAACTGCAACTGGTGCCATTTGGCGTTGCGGGTGAACTGTATGTGGCGGGTGCGGGCGTGGCCCGTGGCTACCTGAACCGTGCGGACCTGACCGCCGAGCGCTTCCTGCGCGATCCGTTCAATGCCGATCCGCAGGCACGGATGTACCGCACCGGCGATCTGGCGCGCTGGAACGCTGACGGCACGCTGGACTACCTGGGCCGCAATGACGATCAGGTGAAGATTCGTGGCGTGCGCATTGAGCTGGGTGAGATCGAGAGCCAACTCGGTCAGTTGTCGAGCATCGAGGAAGCGCTGGTCGTGGCCCGCGAGGACGAGCCGGGCCAGCCACGGCTGGTGGGCTATTTCACCGAGCGGGCCGACGTCGCGCCGCTGGCATTGAGTGAGTTGCGCGCCGCGTTGCAGGCCCGACTGCCGGGCTACATGGTCCCCGGCGCCCTGGTTCGGCTCGATGCCTGGCCGCTGACCGCCAACGGCAAAGTCGACCGTCGTGCCTTGCCGATACCGGACCGGGAGGCGCTGCTCACGGGTGAATATCAGGCGCCGCAAGGCGAACTGGAAGTCGCCCTGGCGGAGATCTGGAGTGAACTGCTGCAGGTCGAACGGGTAGGGCGCCATGACCACTTCTTCGAATTGGGTGGGCATTCCCTGTTGGCCGTAACCCTGGTGGCACGCATGCGTCGCCTCGGGCTGGAGGCCGATATCCGCGTGCTGTTCGCCCAGCCGACACTCGCCGCCCTGGCCGCTGCCGTGGGCCGTGGCCCGAAAGTGCAGGTACCGGCCAATCGGATCGGCCTGGATTGTTCACGCATCACCCCGGACCTGTTGCCCCTGGTGGCGCTGGACCAGGGGGCGATCGACCGGATCGTCGCCAGCGTGCCGGGCGGTGTGGCCAACGTTCAGGATATCTACCCGCTGGGGCCGCTGCAGGCCGGTATCTTTTACCACTACCTGGCGTCCGGCGACGGCGATCCCTACCGCCTGCAGGCGCGTTTCGCCTTTGCCGACCGCGCCCGCCTGGACGCCTTCTGCCAGGCGTTGCAGCGGGTGATCGCGCGCCACGATGTGTTGCGTACCGCGCTGTGCCGGGAAGGTCTGGAAACGCCGGTGCAGGTGGTCTGGCGTCAGGCTCGACTGCCTGTCGTCGAGGTGGCGCTGGCGGCACTGGACGACCCTGAACCCTTGGATTTGACCCAGGCGCCGCTGCTGCGTCTGGTCCATGCCGATGACCCGGCCAATCGACGGATCGTCGGTGTGCTGCTGTTCCACCATCTGATCATGGACCATGTGGCCCTCGAGCTGCTGAGCCACGAACTGCAAGCGATGCTGCTCGACCAGGAGGCGCAACTGCCGGCCCCGGTGCCATACCGTAACTACATTGCCCAAGCCTTGCTGGGACCGGGCGACGGGGCCCATGAAGCGTTTTTCCGCGAACAGCTGGCGGGTATCGACGAACCGACCTTGCCGTATGGCCCGGCTTCGCTGCCGGGCGCTGACGTACCCGGCGAGGCCCGGCAGCGACTGGACGCTATCCTGTGCCGGCGTGTTCGCGAGCAAGCCCGTAGCCTGGGCGTCAGCGCCGCGAGCCTGATGCACCTGGCCTGGGCCCAGGTATTGGGGCAGTTATCCGGGCGCGACAGTGTGGTGTTCGGCACCGTACTCCTCGGCAGGTTGCAGGGCAGCGAAGGGGCGGAACGGGCCCTGGGGGTGTTTATCAATACGTTGCCGCTGCGTATCGACCTGGGCGGCCAGACGGTTCGCGACGCCGTATTGGAGACCCATCGTCGGCTCACCGGCCTGCTCGCCCACGAGCAGGCGCCGCTGGCCCTGGCCCAGCGATGCAGCGCCTTGCCGGCAGGTGCGCCGTTGTTCAGCGCGCTGTTCAACTACCGCCATGGCGCCGCGCCTCAAGGTGGCGATAAAGCCGCCAGCGTGGCCTGGCAGGGCATCGAACTGTTGCAGGCCAAGGAGCGCAGCAATTACTCGCTGACCCTGAGCGTCGACGATCTGGGCGAGGCCTTCGACCTGAGCGCGCTCAGTGCAGCGGGTGTCGATGCACGGCGCGTCTGCGCCTACCTGGCGTGCGCGATGGAAAGCTTGTTGGACGCACTGGAACAGGCACCACAAACCCCGGTCGATCAGTTGGACGTTCTGCCTCGCGCGGAACGGAGTGAACTGCTGGAGCATTTCAATGCGCAACGGGCTGATAGCGAGTCGCGGCTGACGCTCCACCAGCGCATCGAACAACAGGCGCTTGAGCGTCCTGATGCCGTGGCCGCACAAGTGGGAGAGGGCCGTCTGAGCTACGGCGAACTGAACCGTCGCGCCAATGCCCTGGCTCACCACTTGATCGGCCTCGGCGTGTGTCCCGACGATCGCGTGGCGATCCTGGCCCGGCGTAGCCTGGATACCCTGGTGGGGTTGTTGGCGATTCTCAAGGCCGGTGCCGCTTATGTGCCGGTCGATCCGGCGCACCCGGACGAGCGCGTCGGCTATCTGCTGGACGACAGCGCGCCCGTGGCGGTGCTGACCCAGCACGCGTTGTTGGGACGTCTGCCCGAGTTGAGTGTGCCGCTGATCGCCCTGGATCGCCCGCACTGGCCGGAGCATGGGGACAATCCGCAGGTGCCCGGGCTGACACCTGGACACCTGGCTTACGTCATCTACACCTCGGGCTCCACGGGCCAGCCCAAAGGCGTGATGGTCGAGCACCGGACCCTCGGCAATCTGGTGGACTGGCACTGCCAGGCTTTCGACCTGCACGCCGGCACTCACACCGCCAGCGTCGCCGGTTTTGGTTTCGACGCCATGGCCTGGGAGGTCTGGCCGGCGCTGTGTGCCGGGGCCGTGCTGCACTTGCCGCCGGCCGAGATCGGCAACGAACAGCTCGATGCGCTGCTCGACTGGTGGCTGGCTCAACCGCTGGAGGTGGCGTTCCTGCCGACGCCGGTGGCCGAGTACGCCTTCAGTCGCGACCGGCAGCATCCGACGCTGCGCACCTTGCTGATCGGTGGCGACCGTCTGCGCCAGTTCAATCGCGACCCGGGCTTTGCCGTGGTCAACAACTACGGCCCCACGGAAACCACGGTGGTGGCCAGCTCCGGGTTGATGGCGGTGGGCGGGGTGTTGCATATCGGCAAGCCAGTGAGTCATGCCCGGCTCTACGTGCTGGATGAGCGTCGCGAGCCGGTGCCCCTGGGCGTGCCCGGCGAGTTGTATGTCGGTGGCAGCGGTGTGGCTCGTGGTTACCTGAACCGTCCGGAATTGACTGCCGAGCGCTTCCTCGACGATCCGTTTGCCGGGCCATCTGGTGCGCGGATGTATCGCACCGGCGATCGGGTGCGCTGGCTGGCCGACGGCACCCTGGAGTACCTGGGGCGCAACGACGATCAGGTGAAGATTCGCGGCATGCGCGTTGAGTTGGGTGAGATCGAGCGGCAGTTGTCCCTGTGCCCGGGTGTGGGCGAGGTGGTGGTCGTCGCCCAGAGTCTCGAGCAGGGCGCGCTACGTCTGGTGGCGTACTTCACGCTTCAGGATCTCTCGCTCGACGGCGCCGGCTTGCGCGCGCAACTGCTGGCACGCTTGCCGGAATACATGGTGCCGAGCGCCTATGTCGGCCTCGACGCGCTGCCACTGACCCAGAACGGCAAGGTCGACCGCCGCGCGCTGCCGGTGCCGAGCCTGGAAGCCATGGCCGTTGCCACCTACCAGGCGCCGGCCACGGTGCTGGAAGAGCAGGTGGCTGCACTTTGGGCCACGGTGCTGGAGGTCGAGCGGGTCGGTCGCCACGACAGCTTCTTCGAGCTGGGCGGCCATTCCCTGTCGGCGATCCGCCTGGTCAGTCTGATGCAGCAGGCCGGGTTGGCATTGACCTTGGCCGAGCTGTTCCAGCACCCGAGTGTCGCGGCGCTGGCCGATCGGCTCGAACAAGGTTCGTTGCTACCGGCCGCCGGGCGGGAAGTGGTCACGGTGCGCGCGGGCGGTAGCGAGCCGCCGTTGTTCCTGGTCCATGACTTCACGGGCCTGGACAGTTATTTCCCGGTACTGGGCATGCATCTGGAAGGCGACTTCCCGATCCATGGCCTGCCCGGCACCGGCCCGGGCCAGCCGCAACTGCGCACGATGCAATGCCTGGCGGCACGCCTGGTCGAGCGTATCCGTGCCGTGCAACCCCACGGCCCCTACCGCCTGGCGGGTTGGTCATTCGGTGGGGTATTGGCCTACGAGGTGGCGACACAGCTGCTGGGCATGGACGAGCCGGTCAGCTTCCTTGGCCTGATAGACACCTATGTGCCGCGACTGGTCGACCAGGGCAAGGGGCGTTGGCAAGGGCCGGACCTGCTTGAACGGCAATTGCTGGCGCACTGTAGCGCGCACTGGAAAATCCAGGGCGAAGCAGGCATCACTCCGTTGGCACGTCTGGCGTCGATACTCGGGCAACCCGTCCTGCCGGACTTCGAGGCACTCCTGCGACTGTGCCGGGACGAGCAGTTGCTGTATCCGGAACTGGCCCAGGCGAGCGACTCGCAACTGCGGCACTACCTCGAACGGGAGGTGGCGCACGGGCATGCCCTGGCTCACTACCGGGTCGAACCGCTCAACCTGCCGGTGCACCTGTTCTGCGCGCAGCAGCGCGAACCGGCGCCGGCCGGCACCAGCCCGACGTTGGGCTGGGCCGAGGCGTTGTTGCCTGGGCAGGTGCAGTGCATCAGCGTGCCGGGCGATCACCAGAGCATGATGCAGGCGCCCCATGTTCAGGTCCTGGGCCAGGCCATCAGCCAGGCGCTGACCCTCGACGGCAACCCGCTCGACCCGGCGCCCGGCTACCAGCTGCTGCTGGCGATCCAGAGCGGGCAGGGTGGCCATGCACCGCTGTTCTGTGTGCCGGGTGCCGGCGACAGCGTCACCAGCTTTATCGGCCTGGCCGATGCGCTGGGCCCGGGCTGGCCGGTGTACGGCTTGCAGCCGCGCGGGCTGGACGGTCGCGGCGCTCCCCACAGTCGGGTGGAAGCGGCGGCCCACTGTCATGTGCAGGCCATTGAGGCGCTGTATCCGCAAGGCCCGTTGCACCTGGTCGGGCATTCCTTCGGTGGCTGGGCTGCCCATGCCATGGCGGTGATATTCGAGGCACGAGGGCGAGAGGTCGCTTCTCTGACCTTGATCGACAGCGAAGCGCCGGGTGGCGATGCATTGTGCGGTCAGCCCTACACCAGCACGGCGGTTCTGGAGCGACTGATCGAGGCGTTGCAACTGTCCAGCGGCAAATCCTTCGATCTCGAACCCCAGGCTTTCGCCGAGTCCGATCACGCCAGCCAACTGCATCTGTTGCAGGCGGCCATGGTCCGGGTCGGTCTGTTGCCACCCCGCTTGGCGCCACAGGCACTGCAAGGGATTGTCCGCACGTTCGGCAGTGCCTTGCGCACCCCGTACCGACCAGGACCGGGTTACACCGGCCCGGCAAGCCTGGTGCGGGTGGCTGACCCGAGCCTGGATGGCGTCGCCAACCAGCGTGAGCACGCGGCCATGGCGGCGGGCTGGCAGCAGCTGTTGCCACAGCTGGTGCTGTGGGACGGGCCGGGGAACCACTTCAGCATCCTCAAGGCACCCGACGTCTACAGTCTGGCCGCCTGGTGGTACGACGGGCAGGAGGTGGGGCTCGCGCGGACGCTGTCATGAAACCTTGATGGCGGGGCGAGACCCTGACCGGCCTTCGGGCCGGTCGGGGGGATGCCGTGGGACTGGAAAAAGGCCGATCAGCTTCGGGCGTTCTCCGAGGTCATGATCTGCAGGGGCACATGGATGCGTTGGCGAAGCGGGTCGAAGTCCGGCCGGGTTTGCAGCTCCACCATCAGTTCGACCAGTGCCTGTGCCAGCAGCGGTGGCTGGGAGTCGATCACCAGGCTGATCAGGCCTTGCTCCAGGGCTTGTCGCGAACGTTCGGTGGACTCCGGCAGGATGCTGCACAAAGTCGGTGGACGGGGTTGTTGCGCCAATGCACTGATGATCCCGTCGCCACCGCCGCCGACCACGCACAGGCCGCGCAGATCGTCATGGCGCGCCAGCAGGTCGAGGGTGACTTCCTCGGTGAGATCGTTATTGTCCAGGTTGATCACCGCCTCGAGCATTTTCAGCCCCGGCGCGTGCTGTGCCAGATAGCTGCGCAGCCCGTCGATACGGGCCTGGTGCCCGAGAAACCGGTGCCCACCGAGCAGCGCGGCAACGCTTCCCCGGCGCGCGCCGCAGGTGTGCGCCACCAGCCAGCCCATGGTGCGTCCGACTTCGTGATTGTCCTGGCCGACATAGGGCTCCTGGGCGGCTTCGTCGATATCCGAGAGCAGCGCGACCACGGGCACGCCGGCGGCGCGGATCTGGGCGATGCACGCGTTGATCAGCGGGTGGGCGAAGCTGACCACCGCCAGCCCGTCGCATTGCACCGCGAGTTGTTCGATCTGGGCCACGATGGCAGCGGGGCTGCGATCGAAGACGTAGTCGAACTGGCAACTCAGGTTGGCGTCGGACTGGTGTTGCGCCGCCGCATTGATCGCCGTTGCCAGGTTGCCGTAGAAGGCCTGGGCGGTGCCGAGCAGGAGAATGCCGAAGCGGTAGCTGGGACGCCGTTCGCGGATGCGTTGGCCGATCAACCGGGCGGCGAAATAACCGACGGCCTCGGCCGCCTGGAACACCCGCTCGGCGGTTTGCGGATTGACCGGCGCGCGGGCATTGAGCACCCGGTCGACGGTCGCGACACTCAGGCCGGCCTGCTCGGCGACGGTGGCGATGGTAGGGCGTACACGCGAATTCATGGCGGGCCTCAGGCGGGCCTTGATAGAAAACTATCAAGCGCTACTGGGAGCGGATGATAGCTTGATAGGGAATGAGTGCAAGGGATTGAGAGGGATTTCCCGGCTGCCTATATTTTCCCCAGCGATGTGATCCCACATCCAGGCAAGCGCCTGAAATCACCCAGCTTGTGGAGAATAAGAAGATGCCCGAACCCAGCGCGACCTTTGCCCATGCCTCCCGACCTTCCCCCCGTGACTATCGTCTGACCGGCCCCGAAGCCGCCCGCGCGGTGGAAAAGGGCCTGGCCTCGGGCCAATGGCATCAATCGCCGATACCGCGTAAACATCTCAAGGAACTGATGCAACGTCGCGACGGCCCGGCCTTGCGCGACACCGCGATCTGGTTGCTGGCACTGGCGGCGACGGGCTGGGGCGGCTACTGGTTCTGGGGTTCCTACCTGTGCATTCCGTTCTTCCTTGCCTATGGCGTGCTCTACGGTACGGCCGCCAATGCCCGTTGGCACGAAGCCGGTCACGGTACCGCCTTCAAGACCCGCTGGATGAACGATGCGGTCTATCAACTGGCGAGTTTCATGACCATGTTCGAGCCCCATGTATGGCGCTGGAGCCATGCCCGGCACCACACCGATACCATCGTCGTCGGCCGTGATCCGGAGATCGTCGAACCACGGCCGCCCAGCCTGCCGAAGATGTTCCTCAGCCTGTTTGCCCTGCCTCATGCCTACAAGACGTGGTGCTCGGTGGTACGGCATGCCCTGGGAGGGATGGACCCTGAGGAGAAGACCTTCATTCCCGAATCCGAGTGGCCCAAGGTGATCGCCTGTGCACGTATCTGGCTGGTCATCTATGGCCTGACCGTGGCGGCTGCGCTGTACCTGCAGAGTGTGCTGCCCCTGATGTTCATCGGCTTGCCAACCTTGTACGGCGGCTGGTTGTCCTACCTGTTCGGCCTCTCGCAACACGTTGGGTTGGCCGAGGACACCCTGGATCATCGCAGCAATTGCCGCACGATCCACATGAATCCGCTGCTGCGTTTTATCTACCTGAACATGAACTACCACCTCGAGCACCACATGTACCCGATGGTGCCGTACCACGCCCTGCCACAGTTGCACGAGGCGATCCGCAACGATTGCCCGCCGCCTTACACCAGCCTGCTCGCGGCGTTCAGGGAGATCCTCCCGACGATCTGGCGCCAGCGCAAGGACCCGGGTTATTTCGTTCAGCGGCCTGTCCCGCACCCTGCACAGGTTCCAGACCGGGCCCTGGTCACCAGCTGATACCGGCACCTTCCTTCATTCAGAACAACAAGAGAGATGGTCATGACAGATCAATGGATCGACGTATGCGCCGTGGACGATATCGACGAAGAAGATGTCATCCGCTTCGACCATGCCCAGCACAGTTATGCGGTCTATCGCTCGGCCGACAGCGAATTTTTCGCCACCGACGGGCTGTGCACCCACGAGTCCATTCACCTGGCCGACGGCCTGGTGATGGAGCATGTCATCGAGTGTCCCAAGCACAACGGGCGCTTCGATTACCGTTCCGGCAAGGCGCTGGGGGCGCCGGTGTGCGTCAACCTCAGGACCTACCCGGTGCGGGTCGAGGCGGGCCGGGTGCTGTTGGCCATTGCGCACTGACCGGACGGAGGCTCTGTCATGAATATTGGCAATGATCCACTGGTCATCGTCGGCGCCGGACACGCGGGTGGCCGGGCGGCCTTGACCCTGCGCAGCGAAGGTTACTCCGGACGCCTGGTCCTGATCGGCGATGAAGCCCATCCGCCCTACGAGCGTCCGCCGCTGTCCAAGGGCCTGCTGCTGGGAGCCCAGGCCCTGGGCGACTACAGCTTGAGCGACAGTTCGCAATTGGCCGGGCTGGAGATCGAGCACTTGCCGGGCATTCAGGTACAACGCCTGGATACCCAGGGGCATCGCCTGCAACTGGCTGACACGGGCTGGTTGTCCTATCGCCGCCTGCTGCTGGCCACTGGCGGTCGGGCGCGGCGCTTGCCCAATGTTCCCGAGCACTGGCGCAATGTGCTTTACCTGAGGACCCACGACGAAGCCATGGCCTTGCGTAATGGCTTGGGCCCGCAGACGCGACTGGTGATTGTCGGCGGCGGATTTATCGGGCTCGAAGTCGCGGCCAGCGCCCGGGCTCTCGGTTGCCACGTGACCTTGCTTGAAGCCGGTCCAAGACTGGCCGGGCGGGTGCTTCCGCAGCGTTTGTCCGAGGCATTGCTGGCCTTGCATCGGGGCCAGGGCGTGGATGTTCGCCTGGGTGTGGTGATCGAGTCCGTGGAGGGCGTCGAACAGGCTGAGGCGGTGCGTCTGGTGGATGGTCAGCGCTTGCCCTGTGATCTGCTGCTGGTGGGGATCGGCATGCAACCCAATATTGAACTGGCCAGGGCCGCGGGACTCGAGGTGGGGCAGGGGATCCGTGTCGATGCGCAACTGCGCAGCAGCGCGCCGGATGTCTTTGCCGCCGGGGACGTCTGCGAGTTCCGCCTGCATCCGCAAGGGGCTTTTCAGCGCCAGGAGACCTGGCGCAACGCCGAGGCCCAGGGCCGTCATGCCGCGCTCAACCTCTTGGGCGCCGAGCAGCCCTTCGAGATGATTCCCGGTTTCTGGTCCGATCAGTATGACTGGGGACTGCAGACCGTCGGGGTGATTGCCGGCAGCGAACCGAGTGTCAGCCGGTTACTTCCAGGGGGCGCTTTCCTGTTGTTCTACCTCGATGCCAAACGGCGTCTACAGGGGGCCTGCGCCTGGGGGCCGGGCAACAGCGTCGCCAAGGACATCAAGCTGTGCGAGCGCCTGATTGCCAGTCGAATCTCCCTGGATGTGCATCTCCTGGCCGATGCCGGCGAGCCTCTCAAACCCTTGTTGTGGAGTTGATATGCGTGAATTTCTGGTGTTTCAGTCCTTGTGGGCCATGCTCGATCATCGGGGTCAATGTGACCAGCCCCTGGAGGCGCAACTGGAGCGGATTGTCGCCGCCGGCTTCGATGGGGTCACCGACCATTTCTGGGTCGGGCCCCACGCGGCACGCCTGAGCGCCGCGGCCCGGGGGCTTGGTTTGCAGATCGAAGGCCAGGCCTTTCCGCGCACGGTGGATGACCTGGCGGCGGTGCTCGATGTGGCGTGTCGCCATGGCTGCCATCACCTCACCTTGCAGGCGGATGTGCGTCCGCGAACCCTGGCCGAGGCTGTTCGGTTGGTCGAGGGCTGGCAGCGGCTGGCCGAGCAGGTGGATTTTCCGATTCTCCTGGAAACCCATCGTTACCGGCTGACCAGTGACCTGCTGTTCACCCTTGATCTGCTCGCCGAGATGCCTGACCTCCAGTTGCTGGCTGACCTGTCCCACTATGTCGTTGGCCGCGAGCTGCCGGAGCCGCCCGCTGCCGAGGATGACGAGCAGATCCGGACGATCCTGCGCCATAGCTGGGGCTTCCATGGTCGCGTGGCCAGTTGTGAGCAGGTCCAGGTGCCCCTGAGTTTTGCTCAGCATCAAGCCGGGTTGGAGCGCTTCCTGGGTTGGTGGCGTTATGGGATCGAAGATTGGCTGAAGCGTCCGAATACCCCGGCCAGCCTGTCGTTCACCTGTGAGCTGGGGCCACCGCCGTACGCCATTACCGGCGCCGATGGCCGGGAGATCAGCAACCGTTGGGACGAGGCACTGATGCTCAAGGAGCAGATACGTCAGGTGTGGAATGACAGCCTCCAGCCCCGGCACAATGCCCGTCGCCTCGACCTGTGAGCCGGCGGGCACCCAGTGCAGGAAGGGTGGGGAAAAGCCGAAGGCGACTTCTCTAAGCTAATTCTAAAACGGTATTTAAAATATATCCTTTAGAACGTTTAGCCTAGTTACACCACGCCACCCCGTGGTTACGGTTAAACGCTCAGCACCTGCGTTTGCTCCGTAGCCCACGAGTGAAAAGTGGAGTCCCCCTTTTCAATTCGCAGGTCCATCACCTTATGAATGCCCTATCGTTTAGCCGCAAATTGATCACCCTGTTGGGGGTTGTCGGTATTTCCCTGAGTGCCCACGCGGCTGACTTGACCATCGGCTACATCACCGGCATCGACCCGACCAAACTGCCCATCGCCGAGGGCACGTTCGATAAGGCCATCGGTGAAAAAATCAGCTGGCGGCGCTTCGATGCCGGGCCGGCGGTGATTGCGGCGCTGGCGTCTGGTGACCTGCAAATCGGCAACCTCGGCTCAAGCCCATTGGCCGCTGCGGCCTCGCGCAAACTCCCGCTGGTGGCGTTTATCGTCACCTCGCAGATCAAAGGCTCCGAGGCCCTGGTGGTGCGCAACGGCAGCGGCATCAACGGCCCTCGGGATCTGATCGGCAAGACCATCGCCACACCGTTCGTTTCGACCTCCCACTACAGTCTGCTGGGTGCCCTCAAGCACTGGAACCTGGACCCGAGCAAAGTGAAGGTGGTCAATCTGTCTCCCGCGGAAATTACCGCTGCCTGGAAACGTGGCGATATCGACGGCGCCTTTACCTGGTCGCCGGCTTTGGGCGAAATCCGTAAAACCGGGACTATCCTCACCGATGCCGGTGAAGTCTCGAAATGGGGTTCGCCGACCTTCGAAGTCTGGGTTGCGCGCAAGGATTTTGCCGAGAAGCACCCGGAAGTCCTGAAAAAGTTCACCCAGGTCAGCCTGGCCGCGATTGCCGACTACAACGCCCATAAAGCGCAGTGGACCGCCGATTCCGAACAGGTCAAGACCATCGCGCGCTTTACCGGTGCCAACCCGGCCGATATCCCGGAACTGCTGGAAGGCTCGCATTTCCCGGACGCTGCCGAGCAGAAGTCCCCGGAGTTGTTGGGCGGTGGCACGGTTAAGGCCGTGGCGCAAACCGCTGAGTTCCTGAAGGAGGAGGGCAAGATCGAGAGCGTGCTGCCCGACTACTCGCCCTATGTCAGCGACAAGTACATCTCGGAATAATCAGCATGTCATTGACCATCCTCCCGATCAGCCCGGCATTGGGTGCTCAAGTCGATGGGCTGGACTTGAGCCAGCCACTCGATGACGCGAACCGCGACGCCATCGAGCAGGCGTTGCTCGAGCATCAGGTCTTGTTCTTTCGCAACCAGCCGATCACGCCGGCGCAGCAGAAGCAGTTCGCTGCCCGCTTCGGTGACTTGCATGTGCATCCGCTTTACCCGGACGTGGAATCACACCCGGAAATCCTGTTGCTCGATACCGCCGTGACCGACCTGGGGGACAACGCTGTCTGGCACACCGACGTGACTTTTCTGGCGGCGCCGGCCATGGGGTCCGTGCTGAGTGCCAAGCAACTGCCCGCCTATGGCGGGGACACGTTGTGGGCCAGTGGAATCGCGGCGTTCGAAGGGTTGTCGGCACCGTTGCAGACGCTGCTGGACGGTCTTACCGCAACCCATGACTTCAGCAAGTCGTTTTCCCTCGAACGCTATGGCAGCCTGGCGCGCTACGAACAGGCGCGCAAGGATCACCCACCGCTTTCACACCCGGTGGTGCGTACGCATCCGCGCAGTGGGCGCAAGGCACTGTTCGTCAATGACGGTTTCACCACGCGTATCAACGAACTGGAACCGGCGGAAAGCCAGGCCTTGCTGGCCTTCCTGTTCGGCCATATCAGTCGCCCTGAGTTCACCGTGCGCTGGCGTTGGCAAACCGGCGATATTGCCTTCTGGGATAACCGCATCACCCAGCATTACGCCGTCGATGACTATCGTCCGCAGCGGCGGGTGATGCATCGGGCAACCATTCTGGGGGATGTGCCGTTCTGATCGGACTCGATCAGTTGGCGCCCACCTGATCAGCCGAGCCGTCACCCTTGAGGTCGTCGGCAAACCTGCGCATCAGGCGCACCAGGTCATCCACATCCTGGTTGTCCCAGGTTGCGAAAATGGACTGCCCAAGCCTTTCACGGGCTTCATCGATCCGATCGGTCATCACCTTGCCTTTCTCGGTGATGACCGATTCACGGATGCGGCGATCGTTCGCGTTCGCCTGGCGGTCGACCAGGGCGAGGCTTTCCAGCTTCGCCACTTGCCGGCTGACCGTGGTGTAGTCGCGTCCTACGCGATCAGCCAACTCGACCACGCCGATAGGGCCCAGGCGCTCAACCAGAACCAGCAGCGAAAACAGCGCGCCTTCGAGGGAGATACCCGCTTCTCGGACCATTGCTTCGTCGCGCTGAGGGCGGTTCATGACGCCCACAATCTCAATCAGTGCCCCATGAAGCTCGCGAATTCGAGCATTAATATGTGTATTTTGCACATTTGTTGTTGACACTATTTTCCCTCGGGGCTAACACTTATATGTGCAAACTACACATATCGAGGTCGAGATGAAAGGGCAATGTGAAGTCGATGTACTGATCTGCGGTGCGGGGGCGGCCGGTTTGACGTTGGCGATCGATCTGGCGCGCAGGGGTATTTCCTTTCGCCTGATCGAGAAAATGAAGGGTCCATTCGGCGGCTCCCGCGGCAAGGGCATCCAGCCCAGGACCCAGGAAGTGTTCGAGGATCTCGGCATCCTCGACCGGCTCGTCGCGGCGGGCGGGGGATACCCACTGCAGCGGCATTACCGTGACGATGGCGGTTATACCGATTCTGATCTTATGGAACACAATGACCCGACGCCGGGCGAGCCTCATCAGTTGCCGCTGATGGTGCCGCAATTCCTCACTGAAGGGGTGATGCGCGAACGTCTGCTCGAACTGGGACAGCTACCTGAGTTCGGCTGTGAACTGGTCGGTTTCGAGCAGGATGCGGACGGCGTGACAGCGCGTCTTTCAGGCCCCGCCGGCGAACAGAGCCTGCGTGTGCGCTGGCTGGTGGGGGCCGATGGCGGTCGCAGTTTTGTGCGCACTGCGCTTGGCGTCGGTTTTCCGGGCAAGACCCTGGGGGTTCGCGCCGTCGTCGCCGATGTGCTGCTGACGGGGCTTGCGCGTGATGTCTGGCATTGCTTCAACGATGGTGACATGCAGCGGCAGATTTTTCTTTGCCCGCTCGCCGGGACCGCGATGTTCCAGATACAGGGGCCAATTCCACTGGATATCGACGTCGACCTTGGCGTTCAAGGGCTGACAGCCATGGTGGCCGAGCGTACAGGACGTAGCGATATTCAGATCCAGTCCGTGTCCTGGGCATCGGCCTACAACATGAACGCACGGCTGGCCGATCACTACCGCGTCGGTCGTGTGTTCCTCGTCGGGGATGCCGCTCATATCCATCCGCCAACCGGTGGCCAGGGCCTCAATACCAGCGTGCAGGACGCCTACAATCTTGGCTGGAAGCTGGCGGCAGTGGCGCAAGGGGCGCCCGATACCTTGCTCGATACCTATGAGGAAGAACGTCGACCGGTGGCGGCAGCGATGCTCGGGCTGGCGGCAAGGCTTCTCGATGCCCAGACCCGAGGCGAGATGCGCCGCGGCCGGGAAGTGCACCAGCTTGATATCGGTTATCCCGAATCCTCGCTAGCGCTGGGAAAGGCCGATGCTGCCAGCGGTGTGGTCGCCGGCGACCGTGCCCCGGATGCCCCGGTCCGGGGTGCCGCCGGTCAATCGAGCCGACTGTTCGAGCTGTTCCGAGGCGGGCACTGGACATTGCTCGGCTATCAGGTCGAGCGTGCTTCGGTGCAACCCCGCCCGGGCCTGCATATCCATGTCTTCGGCCTCCACGGCGACCTGATCGATGCGGGAGGCCACTTTTACGACGGCTACACCCCAGCGGTGGGCGATTGGTTGCTGGTGCGTCCGGACGGCTATATGGGGGCCATTGTCGCGGCCGGGGAAGTGGCGAGGCTGGAGGCCTACCTCGAGCAGGTCGGACTCGGTAGGGCAGTCACTGGTCATGCTGACCCCTTCAAGGGTTGAGGCTATCCTGGTGGGCCTACACCCCGAACACATTTCGGATCAGGGGCGCCGCCACACAGGGGAACGTCAGTCCGATGCCCCGTTGTGCGCTTGTTGTCAGGTCCCCGAGTTGCTGTCGACAAACTTCTCGTAATACAGATGGAAGCCGTCGACACGCTGTTCGGTCAACCACGTCTTGACCGCTTCTATCATCGGCGGCGGGCCGCACAAGTAGAGGTCGAACGGGTTGGCGTTCATGGCCTGGGGATCGAAGTGTTCGGGAATCCGCCCGGTCTTGCCTGGCCATTCCGGCGACGGCTGGCTGACCACCAGGTGATACTCGAAACCTTCGATACGGGCTCGATAATCCGCCAGGCGACTCAGTTCGCACAAATCAGTGTGCTGATTGACGCCATAGAACAGCTTGATGGGCTGCTGGCATCCGTTCCTGTCGGCAATCTCGTCGAGCATCCCGAGAAACGCCGAGAGCCCCGTGCCGCCGGCCACCATCACCAGCGGCTTGTTGACCTGGCGCAGATAGAAACTGCCCAGCGGGGCCTCCAACTCCAGCGCTTGCCCGGGCTCGCAACGCTCGCGGATAAAGTTGCTCATCATGCCATCCGGTAGCAGCCGAATAAGGAATTGCAGCTGATTGCCCGGGTTGGGCCGATTGGCGAACGAATAGGAGCGCCAGGCATCGGTGCCGGGTACCTTCAGGCGCGCGTATTGGCCGGGCAGGAAGTCCAGCAGACGCTCGCTGGAACTGGCGTCGACATGCAGGATCGCCGTGCTGCTGGAAACCTGCTCGACCTTGGCGATAACGGCCTGTAGGTGCTGGGTGGCGCCGGCATTGCACAGGCTTGAATCGAAGTCGAAGTAAAAGGACGCCGCGGATTGCACGCGGGTCTGGCACGAGAGCATCTTGCCTTGCGCCAGGTCGGTGTCGCTGAACACTTCGTCGTCGACATAGTCCTGCGTGTACTGGCCGGATTCGCAGCGCCCCTGGCACGTGCCACAGACACCTTCACGACAGTCCAGGGGGATCTTCACGCCGTTGCGCAGCGCGGCATCGAGCAGCAACTCGTTGGCCTTGACCTCGAAAAACGAGGTCTTGCCATCGGCAAAATTGAAAGCCACTTTGTGGTTCATCAGCCCGTACTCCGTGGCTTACAGATGGTAGAAATCGAGCACCGAATTGATCGTGTCGTTGAGCAGCAGCACATGCTTGCGGGCAATCTTCCAGCTCTCGCCGTCGGGCCGCAGGCGGTAGGTGGCGCGGCCGTAGAATTGCTCGGAAGTGGCCATGCGGTAGTACAGCGTCTGCCAGTTGAGCTTGACCTCCAGCTCATCGTTTTCCAGCGCCGCGATACGGATGTTGTTGAGCATGTGCAAGGTGCGTGGCATCGGGATGGTCGAAGCGGCCTTGCCGGTGCGCAAGCGGAATACCCGGTCTTCCAGGCCACCGCGGTTGGCATAGTAGATCAGCGACATGCCTTTCTTCGGGTCGGTGGTGTAGACGTGTTCCGAATCCCATTGCGGCAGGTGGAATTCGCTGTCCTCGCTGAACAGGTCGAGGTAGGCGTCCCAGTCCTGGGCATCGCACAGTTCGGCCTTGCGATAGAAAAACTGTTCAACACGGTATTGCAGTTGCGAATTCATGCCTGCACCTCGCGCAGTTGCAGGGGTTGCTCTTCGGCGGCCTTGCGCGCCAGGCCTTCGAGCAGGAAGCGCTGCCAGTTGCCGTGCTGGTTGACGTAGAGGCCTTCATGGGTGAACTCGGTACCGGTCAGGGCCGGTTGGATACCGAGGGTTTCGCTGTTGCGGGTCGGTCCGGTGACCCATTTGTCATGGCCGCGGGAGATATCGCTCCAGCGCTCCAGGCGAGCCTGGAAGCCGCGCTGGGCTTCACGGAATTCCACCAGATCGTCGGGGGTGCCGAGGCCGGAGACATTGAAGAAGTCTTCGAACTGGCGAATACGGTTTTCGCGATCGGCATCGGACTCGTCCTTGACCCCCAGGCAGAAGCTGTGGATCTCGGTCTTGTTCCAGGCCAGGGGACGAATGATCCGTAGCTGCGAGCTGATCTGGTCGAGGAAGAACATGCTCGGGTAGACGTTCAGGTTGCGCAGGCGATGCATCATCCACTCGGCCTTGTCCTGGCCATATTCTTCGACCAGGCGCGGCATGATGCTGGCGTAACCGGGGCGCACCGCCGGATTGGGCATGTCGCTGAACAGCAGGCTGTGGCCGTTGTTGAAGGAGAACCAGCCGTCGTCGGTCTCGGAGTCCCCGGCGCCCAGCTTGCTGTAGTCCAGGGTGTCGCCCGAGGCGGCGCCTTTCTCGGCGTTGACCTGCTGGCGATGCTGCACCGTGGCGACGTAGTTGTAGTGCACGGTGCTGACGTGATAACCGTCCAGGCCGTTTTCGTTCTGCAGCTTCCAGTTGCCGTCATAGGTATAGGACGATTTGCCGGGCAGCACTTCCAGCTCGCCAGTGGCCGACTGCGCCACCATCATGTCGAAGAACACCTTGGCGTCGCCCAGGTAGTCTTGCAGGCTGTCGCTGCCGTCGACATCAAGGCTGACGAATACAAACCCCTTGTAGCTTTCGATACGGGCTTTTTTCAGGCCGCGAGTGGCCTTGTCGAAGCCCTCGGGGTATTCACCCGGCGCCTTGACCTTGACCAGGCGGCCATCGCTCTTGTAGCACCAGGCGTGGAAAGGGCAGGTGAAGGTCGACTGGTTGCCCTTGCCGACGCGGGTCAGGGTGGTGCCACGATGCTGGCAGGCATTGATCAGGGCGTTGAGGCGGCCTTCGCCGTCGCGGGTGATGATCAGTGGCTGGCGACCGGCCCGCATCGTCATGAAGTCATGCTTGTGGGCGATCTCGCTTTCGTGACAGGCGTAGATCCAGTTTTTCTCGAAGATCAGCTCCATCTCGAGATCGAACAGTTCAGGTTCGGTGAACATTTCCCGGGCGATCCGGTAGATGCCCTCCACCGGACGGAAGTCCAGGCAACCCTGGATGAAGGTCTGCCATTGGGCGACGCTTTTCGAATAATGCATGAGTCGGTACCTGTTTCATCGGGCGAATCGGTACCTGCATTAAAAGTGGACGTCGACCTGTCGGTCTATCCGCATAGTTGGCGAAGACAGTCCGGAAATTTTGTGGCCGGTAATCGCCCACTAAATGTCGGAAACAAGGCCGCCTGCTCACGGGATGACACCCGCAGCCCGGCTATTGTGCAAGGATGACTTGGCGCGGGGATTGCTTCTTTACCCGCGAACGTGCCGTCAGAGCGCGTACCGATAAAAGCCTTGTTGAGTAACGCCGATGAGTAGCAAGCCCGAACATCATTTTCGAGACATCCATGCCGATCACTTCGATCTGGCAGGGGCGCATTCGTGGATGTCGACTATCTGTGGCCCCCATTTGCTCTATGCGAGCAAACCCGACAGCATTCAGTTCCACCACAGTGGCAACGTGCTCAAATCGATGTCGACCACCCTGGGCATCATCGAATACGGCACCGATGTCACGGTGGGGGTCACCGACCTCGACAGCTTCAACAGCTACAGCCTGAGCCTGCCGTTGAGTGGTGAGCAGGAACTGAGCAGGGGCGGGGTGTTGCTGCGCTCTGATCGTGACCAGGGTGTCATCGTTTCGCCCAACGAGAGCCAGCAACTGAGCATCACCGGCGACTGTCGCAAGCTGCAGGTGGTGATCACCCGCAGCGCGATGCGCAAGACCCTGGAAGACATGTTGCAGCATCCCCTGGACAGCGCCCTGCGTTTTGAGCCCGAAATGGATGCGGTGAGCGGGTCCGTTGCTTCGTGGTGGCGCACGGTCAGGCACTTTATCGAAGAGATGGAGCGCAGTGAGCTGTACGGCCAGTTGCTGTTCAATCGTGATCTGGAGAGTGCCTTGCTCAAGGGACTGATCCTGTCCCAACCGCATAACTATTCCGCTGAACTGCGCGAGCGCCTGGGGGTGAAACTGCCGCACTACCTGGTTCGTGCCAAGGACTTCATTCATGCCCATGCCCGTGATGTGCTGAACCTCGACGATATCGAGGCCGCCGCCGGGGTGTCGCGTTTCAAGTTGTTCGAAGACTTCAGGAAGTACTTCGAGATGTCGCCCATGGCTTACCTGAAAAAGTACCGCCTGATGGGTGTCCGCCAGGAAATCCTTGAAGATCGTTCGGCCCGCAATATCTCGCTGATCGCGATGGGCTGGGGCTTCAGCCACCTGGGGCGGTTTTCCTGCGAATACCGCAAGCTGTTCGATGAAACGCCGAGCATGACCCTGCAGCGGGTCGATGCCCGGCGTGACAGGTCCTTGTAAGCGTCACCTGTAGGCTTGTTCCCTTTTCTTACCCTGGACGGCCATCTGATGCTGGGCGCCTACGGCTGGGCCTACATGAAGCCCATTCGCAAGATCTACTACAACATGACGATTACCCTGGTATCGGTGGTGGTCGCCGTGGTCATCGGCACTATTGAGGCTCTGGGTCTGCTCTCGGACCAGCTCGCGCTCAAGGGGCCGCTGTGGGATGCCATCGGCAATCTCAACGATCACTTCGGTACCCTGGGCTACATCATCATCGGCATCTTTGTCGCCAGTTGGGCGCTCTCGGTATTGCTCTACCGCCTCAAGGGTTTTGACATGCTGGAGGTCAAACAGTAAGGCCAATTGAGTGGGTCGCGGGAAGGGAGGTCGATGTACGTGGTGCAGGGGGTGGTTTAGGTCATACTAACGGAGCCGATCCAAGGCAGTAGAAAAACAATATCGGAGGCCGTTATGCCTGACCAGCCCGCACTTCGAAGCCTGTTCGATGACAATCGTTTTCGTTTGTTGGTCGATGCCGTGATCGACTATGCGATCTACATGATTGACCCCCAGGGCACTATCGTCAGTTGGAACACCGGAGCCAGGCGATTCAAGGGGTATCTGGAAGCGGAAATCCTCGGTGCACACTTTTCCTGTTTCTACACCCCCGAAGACCGCCAGGCCGGATTGCCCGAACGGGCCTTGAATACCGCCATCGTCGAGGGGCGGTTCGAGGGCGAGGGCTGGCGGGTGCGCAAGGATGGCACACGCTTCTGGTGTCATGTGGTCATCGATCCGATTCGCGATCCAGAGGGCAACCTGCTCGGTTTCGCCAAGATCACCCGCGATATCAGTGACACGGCCGAAGCACAAAAGGACTTGAAATTGGCGCGTGAGGCGTTGTTCCAGTCGCAAAAGCTCCAGGCCGTCGGTCAACTCAGTGGCGGTGTCGCCCATGATTTCAACAATCTGCTGACCGTTATCCAGGGTAACCTCGAATTGCTGCGCAAACGCGTCGATGGCGACCCGAAGCTCTCGCGGCTGGTGGATAACGCGCTGCTCGGGACCGAACGTGGTGTATCGCTGACCCAGCGGATGCTGGCCTTCGCCCGGCGCCAGGAACTCAAGACCGAGGCGGTGCAACTGCCTCGGTTGGTGGACAATCTTTTCGACCTGCTCTGCAGTTCGGTGGGGGACCAGGTGACGGTTCGGACTGAGCTGACGGAAGGATTGCCAGCGGTGCATGTCGACATCAACCAGTTGGAGCTGGCCTTGCTCAATCTGGTGAGCAACGCCCGCGATGCGATGCCGGCTGGCGGCACTATTTCGATCAAAGCCGAGGTCCGCGACAAGCTCGCTACGCTGGTGCACGATCAGTACGTGTGCCTGTCGGTTGTCGACGATGGCGAAGGTATGGATGAACAGACCCTGGCCTACGCAGCAGATCCCTTCTTCACCACCAAGGGGGTGGGCAAGGGCACCGGACTTGGGCTGTCGATGGTCCATGGGTTGGCGGAACAGTTGGGCGGTCGACTGGTGCTGAAAAGCAGCAAGGGCCAGGGCACCACGGCCGAACTCTGGTTGCCGGTGGACACCGGGGCCGCTCCGAGACTGCCGTTGCCAACAGAGGACAGGCACAGGTCGCTGTTCAAACCCATGACGGTCCTGGTGGTCGACGATGACAGCCTGGTGCTCAACAGCACCATGTTGTTGCTCGAGGACCTGGGGCATCAGGTGATTGGTGCGGCTTCCGGTCTGCAGGCCCTGCAATGCTTCGGGCAATACCCCGGCATCGACCTGATGATCACCGACGTGGCCATGCCGCAGATGAATGGGGCCGAGTTGGCCGAGGTCGTGCGAAAACTCTACCCCGAACTGCCGATCATTCTGGCCACCGGGTATGCCCAGCATCTGGACGGTCTGGCCGCCAGGCTACCGCGGATCCTCAAGCCCTACAGCCAGTCGCAACTGATGGAAGCCCTGGCGCAGGTGCAGGTCATGGGTGGATAAGAGGTGTTCGATGAGCAGTCCCCGATAGTAAAGTTGCGCCTGAATGAGATCAGCGAGCAAACGACAGCCGCGACTTCGGGGAGCCTGCACATTGTCAGCAGCCAGTAGCACCAAGGGGGGCAGACCCGACTCTGCATGGACAGTGTTTCTGGTGTTCCTGCGCCTGGGGCTGAGCTCTTTCGGCGGGCCGATCGCGCATCTGGGTTACTTTCGCGAGGAGTTCGTGGCTCGGCGCCAATGGCTCAGCGAGCAGAGTTATGTCGATCTGGTCGCCCTGTGTCAGTTTCTTCCAGGACCTGCCAGCAGCCAGGTCGGCATCGGGGTAGGGCTGTCGCGTGCAGGATTGGGCGGGGCTTTCGCGGCATGGGCAGGGTTTACCTTGCCCTCGGCTATCGTCCTGGTCCTGTTTGCCCAGGGGATGTCCACTTGGGGAAGTGCATTGCCCAGTGGCCTGCCGCACGGTCTCAAGATCGTCGCGGTGGCCGTGGTGGCTCAAGCCGTCTGGGGCATGGCGCGCACTCTTTGCACCGATGTGCCCCGGGTGACCATTGCTGCGCTCGCGGCCTGCGCCGCCTTGCTGTGGCCCAACGCCTGGGGACAGATCGGGGTGATCGCCTGTACCGCCGTCATCGGTTTGCTGCTGTTCAAACCCGCTCAGGGTCAAGCGGCGGAGTCTTTGCCGATCTCGGTCAGCCGGACAGTCGGGGTGATCTCGCTGGTGCTGTTCTTCAGCCTGCTGGTTGGCCTGCCGTTGGCGATCGAGGTCTGGCCTTCATCCGCGCTTGCCATGGTGAACGCCTTCTACCGTGCCGGTTCGCTGGTATTTGGTGGTGGGCATGTGGTGCTGCCGTTGCTTCAGGCGGCCACGGTGCCCAATGGTTGGGTCGCCAATGACACGTTTCTCGCCGGCTATGGCCTGGCGCAGGCGGTGCCGGGCCCACTCCTGACCTTTTCGGCTTTTCTCGGCGCCTCCATGAGCGTCCAGCCTTCCGGTTGGGCGGGCGCTACGCTGTGCCTCATCGCTATTTTCGTGCCTTCGTTCCTGCTGGTGATCGGTGTGCTGCCATTCTGGGAGCCACTGCGCCACAGCGTGCGCACCCGGGCGGCGCTTGCGGGGGTTAACGCGGGGGTGGTCGGGTTGCTCCTGGCGGCCTTGTACAACCCGGTCTGGACCAGCGCAATCTTCAAGCCCGAGGATTTCGGGCTGGCGTTGCTGGCCCTGGTCGCCTTGATGTTCTGGAAGGTTCCGCCCTGGTTGGTGGTGCTGGGATGTGGCTTGCTGGGAGGCTTGCTGAGCATCGTATGAACGTGGACGCCAGTGCCAATGACACTGGCGTCGCTGGACATGCTGGATCAGCGCAAGGCGCTGCAAAACCGCTGAATGGCTTCGCAAGCCTGGCGCAAGGAGGCGTCATCCAGCGCATAGGCGATGCGGATGTAGGGGCCGAGCCCGAACGCGCTGCCCTGCACAACGGCGACATCCGCTTCATCCAGCAGGGCATGGGCGACCTCTTCATCGCTGTGCAGTACTCGCCCTGCGGGTGAGGTGCGACCCATCAGGCCGGCGCAAGAGGCAAAGGCATAGAACGCACCCGCCGGACTCTCGCATGCCAGTCCCGGTATGTCATTCAGCAACGCCACCATCCAGTCGCGACGGCGCTGGAAAACTGCCCGGCTTTCGTGGATGAAATCCTTGGGGCCTTCCAGCGCCGCGAGTGCCGCCTGCTGTGAAACCGAACTCGCTCCCGAGGTCTGCTGCCCTTGCAGTTTTTCCATGGCCGCCAGCAACCAGCGTGGCCCCGTGGCAAAGCCGATGCGCCAGCCGGTCATGGCATAGGCCTTGGATACACCGTTCATGGTCAGGGTCCGCGGTGCCAGCCTTGGCTCCACCTGGGCCAGGGTATGGAACGCCTGATCGTCGAAGATCAGGTGTTCATAGATATCATCGGCCAGGATCAGTACCTGGGGATGGGCCAGCAACACAGCGGCCAGCGCCTGGAGCTCCTCCCGGCTGTACACCGCACCGGTGGGATTGGACGGCGAATTGAGGATCAGCCAGCGGGTCTGCGGCGTGATCGCGTCATTCAGTGCCGAGGCGGTCAACTTGAAGCCGGTATCGGCATCGCAGACAACGATCCGCGCTTCACCGCCGCACAGCTGGACCATCTCCGGGTAACTGACCCAGTAGGGCGCGGGCACTATGACTTGATCGCCCTCGTTCAGCGTGGCCGCCAGGGCGTTGTAGATCACCTGTTTGCCGCCGTTGCAGACCAGGGTGTCCTGCCAGGTGACGTCCAGGCCGTTCTCTCGCCGGAACTTGGCCGCCACCGCTTCACGCAGCGAACGGACACCGGCGACCTGGGTGTAGCGGGTGTGGCCGTGCTCGATGGCATCAATGGCCGCAGCACGCACATGCTCGGGCGTATCGAAGTCCGGTTCGCCCGCGCAGAGTGAAATGATCGTTGCGCCTTGTGCCCGCCGTTCCGCCACCCGGTCCATGATCCGGTAGGTCGCCGAAGGTTGCGCGCTGGCCAGGCGTTGGTTCAGCCGTTGAATATCGATGCTCATACCTTCCTCTGCAGGTTGTGATAACCGAGTGCGGCCCTGGCTTCTTTCAGGGTTTTGCCTTGGCTGATCAGGGCGCGAATCCCGGCTTCGACCGTTTCGATCTGGCGGGCACAGGCTGCCACTTCGGCGGCACGGGCACGGGGCACGATCACCACGCCGTTGGCATCGGCGACCACGATGTCGCGGTCGCAAACCCGCGCCGTGCCGATGGACACCGGCTGGCGGGTCGACTGGACCTGTACGCGGTCCTTGCCGGTGCGCATGAAGCGGCCCTTGCTGAAGATCGGATAGCCGTCCCCCAGCGCCTTGTTCACGTCTCGGCAAACACCGTCGATGACGGTACCGGCAATCTGTCGTGTGCCGGCGTACTGGGTCATGATGTCGCCCCAGACTGTGCAGTCGGTGCGGCCGTCGTTGGCCATGACCACCACGTCACCGGGCGCCACGTCCTCGATGAAATCACCCACGGTGCCGGGCGGCACGCTCGCCGACACGTACTGCACGGTGAACGCCGGACCGACGATCACCGCGCGGTAGTTGTCCAGGGGCGCGATGCCGAGGCATTGGCCGGGCAGGCCGAGCTTGTCCATGGCGTCGGACACGCCCGGGGTGTCCAGGCCTTCGAACAGGGCAACCAGTTGCCGATCTTCAAGATTCATCGCGCGGGCTCCACGTAGATGGCTTCGAACTGGGTGTCATGCATCACCTCGGCCACCGAACGACCGCTGCGCACGGCCTCGACCATGCCGTCCTGGCGACGGGCAATGCGTTCGCCAAGGTCGATCACCTTCTCGATATGGGGAGAGGAGATGAACAGCGTGCCGCAGTTGTCGGCGATCACATAATCGTCCTCGCTGACGTCGACACCAGCCATGTTGATCGTCACGGCTGCATCGATCTGCACCACGCGATTGCGCGCGCTGATCATCGTCACTCCACGGCCGTAGACCGGGTAGCCAATCGCTTCGCTGCCGTCGATGTCGCGACTGAAACCGTCGATCACCGTGCCGCGCACCTGCTTGGCGGATGCGGCATTGGCGAGGATATCGCCCCAGCAGGAGATGCCTTCGAGGCCGCCGGCAATCACCAGCACCCGATCGTCGCTGTCGATCTGTTCGACCACTGGTGTGATCAGGTGCACGCTCGGCGCTTTATCGGACTTGGGGGCCAGCAGTACGGTACTGGCCCGTCCGACGATTTTCGGGCAGTTCCACAGCGGACGCAGCCCGACCGTGGCGCCGGGCAGGCCGAGGAAATCGAGCGCATCGGACACGGTGTTGGTGTCCAGCGCCGCCAAGCGTTCCAGCAAACTCTTGTGGGTCATGGGGGAGCCCTGTGGTGACGGAGGCGCCCAGTTTCGGTGAGGAAGTTTGATAGGTATATTACTAATCACAGAAGCGTTAGATACGCTGAACCTATGGATTAGCCATGATCAATTTTCGTCTGATTCGTCACCTCTGGTTGTTCCTGGCGGTGGCCGAAGAGCAGAATTTCGGCCGCGCCGCCAAGCGTCTGGGCATGTCCCAGCCACCGCTGAGCGAGCAGATCCAGGTCCTGGAGCAGGCCCTCAAGGTCACGCTTTTCGAACGCTCGCGACGCGGGGCGAAACTGACCCCGGTCGGGGCCGCGATCCTGCCGGCGGTACGCAAGTTCGCCGAGCAACTGGAGCGCCTGGAACTGGCCGTGGAAGAGGCGGTGGCGGGGCAGTCGGGCCTGCTGACCATCGGCGCGATTTCAACGGCCATGTTTGACGTGTTGCCGGGCTTGATCGAACAACTGAAGCGTGAATACCCGCACCTCACGGTGTCGGTGCGGGAAATCGACAGCGTTGAAGCCGTCCCGGCGCTGGAGGCCGGGGATATCGACCTGGCGTTTGCCCGTCTGGACGGTGATCTGGGGGCTTCGATCCGGTCACTGCCATTGACGGAAGATCGGCTGGTGGTGGCGCTGCCCGGTGACCATCCATTGGCCTCGCGCTCGCGAGTCAGCCTGTCGAGCCTGGCCAATGAGCCCCTGGTGATGTTTTCCCGAAAGGTCAGTCCGGTGTATTTCGACAACTTGATTGCGACCTGCCGGGCCAGTGGTTTTTCCCCGCGTGTACTGCATGAAGTGCGCTCGGTCGCTTCGCAGATCGCCTTTGTCAGCTATGGCCAAGGTATCGCGCTGGTGCCGGCGTCATTGAAAAAGCTGGCCCCCGCCAATGTGGTGTTTAGGCCGCTGAGCCAGAAGTTGCAGGTGGTTACCACCGCGATGGCCTGGAATACCAGCCGGCCCAATCCATTGGTAGAAGCGCTGGTCACCCGGTTTCGGGCCAAGGTATGACCGGGGTGTTTGCGAGGTCGATAGGTTTTGCGTATGAAAACCTTCCTCAATGAGGAATTTACAGAAGGCCTGATTTCCTCGAAATTGCCGCCTGTGCCGTCGGCAGCCCGCGTCTGGGCGGCAATCTTTCGTTCAAGGAGTCATTAACGTGCCCTCAGCAGAAACGTTCACCCACACGCAGCTCCCCCTGACGGTAGAGGGGGTTCAACTGAACGTCGCCGCCATCTGTCGTGAGGGGGCCTTGGCGCCCATTGTCTTCCTGCATGGCTTTGGCTCGACCAAGGAAGACTACGCCGACATCGTGCAACAGGCGGCCTTTGCCGGGCATCCCTTTGTCGCCTATGACGCGCCGGGTTGCGGCGAAAGCCAGTGCAGTGATCTGTCGCGGATTTCCATTCCTTTCCTGCTGCAGACGGCGTTGCAGGTACTGGAGCATTTCGATATCGAGCGCTTCCATCTGGTCGGCCACTCCATGGGCGGACTCACCGCGTTGATGCTGGCCCATCAGTTCCCAGGGCGGATACTCAGCTTTGTCGATATCGAGGGCAATATTGCCCCGGAAGACTGCTTTCTCAGCCGGCAGATCGTCGACTATCCGGCGGACGATCCCGAGGTTTTTTTTGCCGCGTTTATCGAACGTACCCGCCAGGCTCCGGCGTATGCCAGTGCGCTGTATTCGGCCAGCTTGCGGCACAAGGTCCGGGCCGGTGCGGTGCGCGGGATCTTCCAGTCAATGGTCGAGCTTTCCGATAACGCCGACCTGATGGGCAAATTCCTCGGTCTGAAATGCCCCCGTATGTTCATGTATGGCGAGCAGAACGCCTCGCTGTCCTATCTCTCGCATATCCAGGCCGAAGGCGTGCGGCTGGCGCCCATTGCGCAGTGCGGGCACTTCCCCATGTATTCCAATCCGATTGCGATGTGGCAGCAGATTGCCGATTTCCAGAGTGGTGGCTAAGCGACCTGCAACCCAAACGCCCCGAAGCCTGAAGGTCGGGGCGTTTGTATTCAGCCGAGTCTCTTAGTGTCCGGCACTCTGCCCACCATCCACATGGAGGATTTCACCGGTGACAAAGCCGGCGGATTCCAGGTAGACAATCGCCTGGACGATATCGCCGGTTTCCCCCATCCGCCCAACCGGATGCAGGCGGCCCAGCGCTTCATGGGTTTCTTCGGCATGCATCGGGGTCTTGATGATCCCGGGGCTGACCGCATTGACCCGGATCCCGCGCTTGGCGTACTCGATCGCCAGGGACTTGGTCGCCGAGTTGAGCCCGCCCTTGGTCAGCGATGCGAGCACCGACGGCACCCCGTCAATGGCGTGATCCACCAGGCTGGTGGTGACGTTGACGATATGGCCCTTGCCTTGTTTTTCCATTTCGGTAATGGCCAGCTGGGTGATGTAGAAGAAACCATTCAGGTTCACCGCCAGCACGTTGACATAGTCTTCGTGGGTGTAGCCGGTGAATGGCTTGGCGATGAAGATCCCGGCGTTGTTGATCAGGCTGTCGATGCGGCCAAAACGGGCGACACCTTCACGGATGACGCGCTCGGCGGTGGCCGGGTCGGCGATGTCGCCGACGACCGTGAGGATGTCCGGATCAGTCGACGGCTTGACCGAACGGGCAGTGGCGACCACCCGGTAATCGAGATCACGGTAGGCCTTGACCAGTGCAGCGCCGATCCCTTGGGACGCGCCGGTAATCACAACGACTTTTTTTGCAGTGCTCATGACAAAACCTCTATAGGCGGATAAGTGGGGTAGGGCGTGATGTATCAAGGGGCGGCGTGGGCGATTTCCCGCAGCATCTGTTCGTAGTACTCGACCGATTGCGAACCGGACACCAGATGGCGGCCGTTGAGGATCATCGCCGGCACCGAGTTGATGCCGCGTGCGCGGTAGAAATCCTCAAGTTCACGGACTTCGTCGGCGAATTCGCCTGAGGCCAGCACTTCACGGGCCCGATCTGCTTCCAGGCCCGCGTCAGCTGCCAGACGCACCAGGGTTTCGCGGTCGCTCGGGTTCTGGCCGTCGCTGAAATAGGCGCGCAGCAAGGCTCTCTTCAGTTCGAGCTGCCGTCCTTCCTGCAAGGCCCAGAGCAACAGGCGGTGGGCATCGAAGGTGTTGTAGAAATGGCTGCGTTTTTCCAGGTCGAACTGAAAACCGATGGCCTGGCCACGGGTCATCAGCATCTGCTTGCCGGCGGCGACTTCCTCGGCGCTGCGCCCGTATTTGCGCATCATGTGCCGGACCGCGTGTTCGCCTTCGGCGGGCATGTCCGGGTTCAGTTCGAAGGGTTTGAAGGTCAACTCGACCGGGACTTCACCGGCCAGGTTGGCGATCGCCTGCTCCAGGGCCGTCACGCCCAGGGCGCACCAGGGACAGACCACATCGGAGATGAAGTCGAGCTTGACCGGCGCGCTCATGACGGGTTCTGCGCCAGTTGCTGGCGGTATTGGGTGGTGCTGATACCGGCGTAGCCCCAGTTATCGGTGTCGACTTCCTCGATCACGATATGGGTCAGGTCCGGGCGTTTGTTCAGCACCCGTTGCAGGGTTTCAGTGATTTCAGCAATCACCTGGGCTTTCTGCTCCGAGGTGACGCCATCGCGGGTTATGCGCACGCTGACAAAAGGCATGACAAGTCTCCAGTGGCCTGCCCATCGGCATGATGGCAGGCAGTGGAGTCAATCTATTGTGTTGCGATGGATGGATAAAGGTGGTGAGAAGAACATCATTGGTGACGTGATGTAATGAGTTGGATGCTCGCTAATCGGGCTCGTTCAACCGGTTTGTGATCTATAGTTCTTATCGGATCCGTTGGGAATTTCATTCCTGCGGACACTGCCGGGAGCCCCCGCCATCTCCTTGAGCCCTGATCCCGTCGGATGCCGGCCAACCTGGAGTATCAGTACAACGCAGGGAGCACAACATGTCGTTCCAACGACCAAACGGACTCGGGTCGTCTCCTCGTATCGCCCGGTTCGCAGAGGCCATTGCCAAGAGCACCCATAGCCTGTTTCGGCGTGGGCTCGATCAGGTCAAGGAAGCCTATATCCTGTTTCCCTTGTTGGCGGTTGTCCTGTTGCTGGTCATCTGGGCGACGACGCTGTACCTCATCAACAGTGAACTGTTACGCGCGCAACGCGCTGCAACCACGGCCAGCCTGGAGATCGGCGCCACCTACGAGGCGCAGATGTTGCGTGCCGTTCACGAAATCGATCAAACCCTCAAGCTGGTCAAATACACCTATGAGGCCGAGGGCGAGCGTAATCCGCTGCCCAGGCTCAAGGAACGGGCGTTGTTGCCGCCGCCCTTGCTGTTTGACGTCAGTGTGGCCAACCCGGGCGGCGGTGTGGTGGCGAGCACACGGGCCAACGAGACGGACACTGTCGCTGACCCGGATGAGCAGCAGGCATTGCTGAACAACGATACGTTGTTGATCAGCCGTCCCTGGAAAAACCCGCAGACAGGAGAATGGCGGCTGCGCTTCAGTCGTCGCCTCAATGCGCCGGACGGCAGGTTCTCGGGTATCGCCCGGGTCGAGGTCGATGCGGCCTATTTCGTCAGCAGTTATGACGCCTCGAAACTCGGCGACCGCGGCGTACTCGGCCTGCTGGGCACCGATGGCGTTTTCCGGGTGCTGCGTACCGGGGAGTCGGTGCTGGCCGGCAACGCGGTCGATTACGCGGCGCTGGTCCCGGACACCGAGGACACCCAGGCGCTGCTGGCGACCAATACCTGGGACGGCGTGCGCCGCTACACCAGCGCCCGCCAGCTCTATGACCTGCCCCTGGCAGTGATTGTCGGGCTTTCCGAAGACGAACAACTGGCCACGGTGACCGGGCAGGCGCATACCTATGTGTGGCGTGCCGCAGGCGGCAGCCTGTTGCTGGTATTGCTGGTCGGCCTGCTGAGCCGGATGAGCTGGCAGCTGGCGCAAAGCCGCTTGCGCGCGGCCGAAGCCCAGGCCCAGTTGGTCGCCATTGCGCGCCAGGCCGGCATGGCGGAAATCGCCACCAACGTCCTGCATAACGTCGGCAATGTGCTCAATAGCGTGAATGTCTCCGCCGAGGTGGTTACCCGCAAGCTGCGCACCAGCAAGGCCTTGGGACTGAGCAAAGCGGTGCAGTTGATGAACGAGCATGCCGCGGATCTGGGGGACTTCATCTCCCAGGACGCGAAAGGCAAGCTGTTGCCGGGCTATCTGAACCAGCTGGTGGACGCTTTGGCGGTCGAACAGAAGAGCATGGCCGATGAGCTCGAGCAATTGACCAAGAGCATTGATCACATCAAGGAAATCGTCGCGGCCCAGCAGTCTTATTCAGGGGTGTCGAGTCTCGCCGAGACCGTGCAGGTACCGCAGTTGATCGAGGACGCCTTGCGCATGAACGCCAGCTTCCTCGCCGCCCGGCAGATCACCGTGGTGAAAGAGTTTGCCGAAACGCCCTGTTTGCAACTGGACAAGCATCGCCTGCTGATGATCCTGGTCAACCTGATAAAAAATGCCGGCGGGGCGATGGACAATCCGGCCGATCGACCTCCGCTGATTACCCTGCATACCGAGATGCTGCCGGAGCAGACCTTGGTTATCCAGGTGATCGACAATGGCGAGGGCATTGCCGCAGAGAATCTGACGCGGATTTTTGCCCACGGATTCACCACGCGCAAAGACGGTCATGGTTTCGGGTTGCACAGCTGCATCCTGGCGGCCATGGAGATGGGCGGGGTATTGAAGGTCCACAGCGACGGGCCGGGACAAGGGGCAATCTTCACCCTGGAACTGCCCAGCCAGGTTTCGAGCCCCGCAGTGGCTGCATAACCCGAGCGCAAGGGTTTTTGTCGTCTACAATTTCGCTCGTGGCATCGCTGGATTTTATTGAGCCAACGTTACAAGGAATAGAAACGAATGGCCGCGGTCTTCCCCGACACCCCATCAGTCAATCTCGAGACGCTTTCCAGAGCGAACGCGTGCCTGCATGTCTTCGCTTGCCTGATACGGCTGCGTTGATCCCATGACGCCAAAACTCAATACACTGGCCCTGGCAGTGATGGCGCTGTATGTCGCCACCGTCAACGCCGACGACTCGACGATGCCAACGTTTTCCCTGAGTAGTTTCGGCACGGTCGGTATTGTTCACTCCAGCGAGAAAAACGCCGATTTCACGTCCAGCATCTACAAGCCCAATGGTGCCGGTTACACCCGTAACTGGGATGCCGATGTCGACAGCCTGATCGGTGCCCAGGTAACGGCCAACCTTACCCAGCAGCTCTCGGCCGTGGTACAGGTCATCTCGGAGCAGCGTTACGACGACAGCTACCGTCCCACCCTCGAATGGGCGAACTTCAAATACCAGTTCACGCCCGATTTCAGCCTGCGCGCCGGTCGCACGGTGCAGCCGGCTTTCCTGCTCTCCGACAGCCGAAAAGTCGGTTACACCCTGCCATGGGTACGCCCGCCGGGAGAGGTCTATAGCCTGATACCGGTCACCAGCACCGATGGCCTCGACCTCAGCTACCGACTGCACTTCGGCGACCTGACCAATACCGTGCAGGGCAATGTCGGCCAGGGCGATTTCCGGATGCCCGACAACACCGGCAGGACCTTGAGCAGGGACGCGTGGGGCATTTCCAATTTGACTGAATACAGGGACTTGACCCTCCGCGTCACCTACCAGAAAACCCACGTGACCGTGGAGTCGTTCAATCCACTTTTCGACGGTTTCAGAGGCTTCGGTGCGCAAGGCAATGCGATAGCCGACCGTTATGATGTCAAGGGCAAGCCCTTTGAGTTCATCGGTGTGGGGGCCATCTATGATCCCGGCAAATGGTTTGTCATGGGTGAATGGGGGCATACCGACAGCCCTTCGGTCATAGGGACGATAAACGCCTGGTATGTCAGCAGTGGATACAGGATTGACACATTCACACCCTATGTCACCTACGCGCGCTCAAAGACGATCAGCGAAACTTCCAGCGCGGGCCTGACGACATCGGGGTTATCGCCAGATCTCGCGAGCGCCGCTGCCGGTCTTAACAGTGCACTCAATAGCCAATTGGCATCGGGCAGCGGCCAGCACACCCTGTCCGTTGGCATGCGCTGGGATTTCACGAAAAATATGGACGCCAAACTGCAGTACGACTACACGCGTCTGGATAGCAATGCCTCGGGCCCGTTGATCAACTTGCAGCCGGACTATCAGCCGGGAGGCTCGTTCAACCTGCTCAGCCTCGCTGTCGACTTTGTCTTCTGATGGCGCCGATCATGGGCTTTCTCAAACGTGCCGGTTGCACGGTGGCAGGGTTTGCCCTGTGTCTGGGCAGCACGTTGGCCATGGCCGAGGTAGTGGTGGTTGTCGCCGCTGCCAGCCCGGTGCAGGCGCTGACGCGTAATCAGGTGGCGGACATCTTCCTGGGCAAGAGCAATCGCTTTCCCAGCGGCAAGCAGGCCATTCCAATCGATCAGACGGAAGGCTCCGCGACCCGTGATGAGTTCTACACCGTCTTCACCGGCAAGTCGGCCGCGCAGCTCAAGGCGCACTGGTCGAAAATCATTTTTACTGGCAGGGGCCAGCCGCCGGAAGCGGTAGCCAATGGCGCGGAAGTGAAGAAACGGATTGCCGGGAATCCCGATAGCATCGGCTATATCGAGGCTCGGGAAGTGGATGCCAGCGTCAGGGCGCTGCCCGTCGACCCGCAATGACGGTTATCTGCCGGGGGCCTTGTTGGCCGCCTGTGTCTGGAGCAAGACCCCGAACTGATCGGCCGGCATCGGCTTGTTGAAGTAGAAACCCTGGAACTCGTCACAGGCGTTGTCCCGCAGGAAGTCGGCCTGCTCGCGGGTTTCCACGCCTTGGGCCACCACGGTCAGGCTGAGGGTTCGCCCCATGGCGATAATGGCCTCGGTCAGGGCTTTGTCTTCCGCCACGCTGGTGACGTCACGGATAAACGAGCGGTCGATCTTGATCGAGTCGAGTGGGAACTGCTTGAGTGCCGAGAGCGACGAGTAGCCAATCCCGAAGTCGTCGATGGCGATCCGGATCTTCAGTTTTTTAAGGCCGTTCAACACTTGCAGCGCTCTTTTGACATCCTGCATGAGCAGGCTCTCGGCGATCTCCAGTTCCAGCAAGCCGGCTTCCATGCCGGTCTCTGCCAGTATCGCGGCAAGGTCGGTGAGTAGGTTGTCATCGACAAACTGACGGGCCGTCAGGTTTACGGCGATCCCCAGATGCGGCAGTCCCTGCTGTTGCCAGGCGATGTTTTGCAGGCAAGCGGTCCTCAGTACCCACTTGCCGATGGGCACGATCAGGCCGGTTTCCTCGGCGACGGGGATAAATTGCATGGGCGCTATCAGCCCGAGGTCCGGGTGTTCCCAGCGCAACAGTGCTTCCATGCCGGTGATCTGGCCGCTGCGGATATCGCGCTTGGCCTGATAGTGGAGGCGGAACTCATTACGCTCCAGCGCATGGCGCAGGCCGAGTTCCAGGGTCAAGCGTTCCAGCGACTCGGCGTTGAGTTTCTCGGAGTAGAACTGGAAGTTGTTTTTACCCTGTTGCTTGGCCTGATACATGGCGATATCGGCATGTTTGGTCAGCGTCTGTTCGTCCAGGCCGTCTTGCGCATAGAGGCTGATGCCGACACTGGCGGTCACCCGGAACTCCTGCCCCTGAAGCTTGAAAGGCTTGGCAATGGCGGAGAGGATTTTCTGTGCGGTGTTCGCCACATATTTGGCCTCGGACAGCTCCGGTAGCAAGACCACGAATTCATCGCCACCCAGGCGAGCGACGATATCGCTGGCGCGCAGGCAGGCCGTGAGGCGACCCGCGACTTCCTGCAGCAGATGGTCGCCGGCATGGTGGCCCAGCGTGTCGTTGATGTGTTTGAAGCGGTCGAGGTCAAGGAACAACACTGCCAGTTGTCGATGATAACGGCGCGCCTCACTGATGTTCTGGCTCAACAGTTTGCTGAACAGACTGCGATTGGGCAGTGCAGTGAGACCGTCGTGATAGGCGAGGTACTCGACGCGCTCGGCATAGGCCACTTTGTCCTCGGCGGCGCGCAAGCGACTTTGCGCCAGCTGCCAGTTCATGCGGCTCAGCAGGCCGGCGAGGAGTACCAGCAGCAGACTGCCAGCGGCGGCCCGCCACAGGTAGGCCTGCGCTTGCCGGTTCACGGCGGCCAGGCGTTCTTCGGCGGATAAGCCGACAATCACCGCCAGGGGAAAGTCATACAGCTGGCGCACGCTGGTATAGCGACGCACGCCATCCCAGGCGTTGGTCGAGAGCCGTGCCTGGGTGTCCTCGGTATTGGGGGCCAGTGTCGCGTAGTCGACGGCATCGCCGGCCAGCACCGACTCTCCGGTGCGTCGTACCCGGAAGATGCCGTCGGTTCCCAGGAGTCCGAGTACACCCCGGTCGCCGAGTTTCGAGTCGTCATAGCTGCTGACGAAATAAGCCGCATCGACTTCGACCCGGGCAATACCCGAGAACGCGCCGTTCGCTGCGTTGAGCCGACGGCTGAAGCGCAATCGCCATTCTCCCGTCAGCGGGCTTTTCCAGGGACGACTGATCAACAGCGTATCGTTGTGCCGCAACGTCTGTTGTTCATCCGGTTCGGTGATATTTCCCGCCTCGTTGGCGCGAGTGCTTGCCACGGGCTCGCCGTCCGGGTTGACCACACTGACGTCAAACAGCAGGGCCGGTGGCAGCAAGGACCGTTCCTTGAGCTTGGGCAGGGGATTACGCTCACCCTCGGCCTCATAGGTGTATTTGACCAGCTTGAGGGTTTGGTCAATTTCGCGAACGGCTCGCAACATCTGCGCTTCATAGGTGGCGCTGATCTCCAGGCTGGTGGTGGCTGCGCTGCGTTGGGCCCGGGTCTGTTCTATCTTGATGAGGTAGAGGGTGGCCGACCAGATGGCCAGTACCAGCAGGGCGGCCAGCAGCGGGAACAGGATGTAGGCTTCCCTGATCAGCTCCGGAACACGCCGAAAGAGGTTGCTGTGAGTCTCGGGCGTGGTGTCTGCGGGTGTTGCGCTACCGGGAGTCGACCTCAGTCCATTTGTCCGTTGGATCGACATGCTGTGCTCCCTGCGTTGTAGCAACACTCTAGGCTAGCGGGCATCCGACGGGGTGGTGGCTCGAGGAGGGGGGCCTTGTAGCGTCCGTGCGAAAGAAATGATCAATTGATTCGCTAGGAACTATAGACCACAAACCGCACCTGCCTTGATTACTGTGGGGCGACGGTGGTGGCCTCCACCTTGCTGCTGGAGTCCGAAACCCGGGACCCGCAGGTGCACCTGGACATCGTGCGGGACATCGGGGGTGGGCTGTTTACCAGCACTCGCCACGCCCCCGTGGCCAAGCTGGCGTGAACAGGAGGCGTGTTCAGTGCCAGGCCTCGCCGAGCAGCGGCGACGGATGCCGCGTGAACCAGCGGCTCGCCAGCTCATAGGCGTGCGCCAGTTGCAACACGGCAAAATCGGCCTGGTGCCTGCCGATGATCTGCAGGCCCATCGGCAGGCCATTTTCGTTGAAGCCGGCCTGGACACTGGCCACCGGGCAGCCGGACAGCGTGCCCGGAATCACCACTTCCATCCAGCGGTGATAGGTGTCCATGGCCACGCCTTCAATGGCTTTTGGCCAAGGGATATTTTTGTCGAACGGGAACACCTGGGCGCTCGGCATCAGCAGATAGTCGTAGCGTTCGAAGAGTTTCGAAATCGCGCGGTACCAGTTGCTACGTACCACCGAAGCGGCAAACACTTCGCTGGCCGAGAGCTTCAGGCCGTTTTCAATTTCCCAGCAGGCCTCCGGTTTCAACTGCGCACGCGTTTGCGGGTCGGCATAGGCAGGTCCCAGGGACCCGGCAACCATCCAGTGGCGCAAGGTTCTCCAACTGCTCCACAATTGTTGTGGGGCAAATTCAGGTTGTACGGGCTCTATGTGGCAACCCAGGCTTTCGAAATCGGCGAAGGTCTTCTCGCACAGTGAAAGAATGCCGTTTTCCATGGGCAGGTAGCCGTTCAGGTCGCCCAGCCAGCCCAGGCGGGTACCGGTGAAGTCCCGTTCCAGCGGCGCGGCGAAAGCGCTGCCGGGCTCGGCGATGGACAGGGGCGCCCGGGCATCCGCTCCGGCCTGCACCGATAACAACAAGGCGGCATCGCGCACGCTGCGAGCCATGGGACCTTCGTAACCCAACTGATCGAAAAACAGATCGGTACTGTCATCGAAGGGCACGCGGCCCTGGGACGGACGGAAGCCGAAGATATTGTTGAACGCGGCCGGGTTGCGCAACGACCCCATCATGTCACTGCCATCGGCGACCGGCACCAGGTGCAGGGCCAGCGCCGCCGCCGCGCCGCCGCTGCTGCCACCGGCGGTCTTGCTCGGATCGAAGGCGCAGCCGGTCGCACCGAACAGCGGGTTGTAGCTCTGCGAGCCGAGGCCGAATTCCGGGGTGTTGCTCTTGCCGATGATGATCGCGCCGGCGCCCTTGATCCGCTCCACCATGATCCCATCGCGATCGGGAATAAAGTCCTTGTACAGCGGCGAGCCGAGGGTGGTGCGAATACCCCGGGTCTGGGACAGATCCTTGATCCCATGGGGCAGGCCGTGCATCCAGCCGCGGTATTGGCCGCGGGCCAGTTCGGCGTCGCGGGTATCGGCCTGGGCCAGCAGGTCTTCGGGGGCTTGCAGGCTGATCAGCGCATTGACCCGGGGGTTGAAGCGCTCGATGTGGGTCAGGTAGGCCTGCATCACTTCCCGGCAAGAAACCTGGCGCCGGCGAATGCGCTCGGCGAGTTCGTGGGCCTGCAGCAGGACCAGTTCGTTGATGTTATTGGAAGTCATTGCAACACTGCCTTTCAGACGGCGGGAGAAAGGCCCCGTCCTGGCGACGGGGCGACAGGGATCAACGCATCAGGTTGGTCCAGAGACGGTCGGCCAGGCGAATTGCACCTTCGCCACAGGTCTGGCTGAACACCACCCGCGTGCCTGCGGGGATATGCAGTTCCGGTGCGTCCTTGAGGCCGGCGTCGAGGAAGGGTTCCACGCCCTTGATCGGGCTCTGGTGCTTGAGGAAGTTCTGGGTCATCGCGGCATTTTCAGGCTGGCTGAGGAAGGCGATGAAGGCCTTGGCGTTCGCCGGGTTCTTGCTGCCCGCCGGGATGACCATATTGTCGACCCAGGCCATCACGCCTTCTTTCGGGTAGAGGTATTTCAGGCTGGGTTTCATTTCCCGGGCGCGCATCGACGAGCCACCCCAGAACATCGACATGTCGATTTCGCCAGCAGCGAGGTTCTCGCGGATCGAGCCGGCCTTGGAGCTGTAGGTCTTGACGAAGGGTTTCTGCGCCTTGAGCAGCGCCAGGATCTGCTGCATCTGTTTCGGGTCTTCGCTGCACAGCGGGATATTCAGGTACAGGCTGGCCGTGTCGATCACGTCGCTGACCGAATCCAGCATGTTGATCCGGCCCTGCAACTCGACCGGCGGCTCATAGAGCACCTTGTAGCTGTCAGTCGGGCCTGTGTAGCGTGCGCTGTCGAGCACCACGCTGGTGGTGCCCCAGATGAATGGCACGGAGTAGGCACCTTCCGGGTCCCAGGTGGGTTTCTTCAAGTTGTCGACAATGCCGGCATAGTAGGGCTCCTTGACCGGGTCGAAGCGCTCCAGCAGGTTTTCCTTGATCAGGATCGGCACGAACTGGTGCGACGGAATCGCCACGTCATAGCCGGCGCCGCCTTGCTTGAGCTTGGCCAGCAGGGTTTCGTTGGAATCGTAGGAATCCACGGTGACTTCGATGCCGGTCTGTTGCTGGAACTTGGCGAGAATCTCCGGCGAAAAGTAACCGCTCCAACTCACCACGTTGAGTTTTTCCGCAGCCTTGACCCCGGCCAGCGGCAAGGCGAGTAACAACGAGGTGGTGACGCTTGCAATCAGCTTGCTCATGCTATTTCCCCACAGTACGTAGAAGGTTCAGGCGTTCTTTTTGCCCAGCAGGCAGGAGAGGCTGACGAACAGCACCGAGACGCCCAGGATCAGGGTCGAGACGGCGTTGACGTCGGGTGTCACGCCCATGCGCAACAGGCCGAAGATAAAGATCGGCAAGGTGGTAGTGCCCGCCTGGGAGACCATCATCGAGATGACGAAGTTATCCAGCGAGACGATGAAGGCCAGCATCAGCCCGGAGAAAATCCCTGGCATCAGCAGTGGCAGGGTGACCTTGCGAAAGGTCCGCCACGGGCCGGCATACAGGTCGGCCGAGGCCTGTTCCAGCGACAGGTCCATGTCATTGAGTCGGGCCCGGATCGGCAGGTAGGCAAAGGGAATGCAGAACACCGTATGGGCGATGATCAGGTTGCCGTAGCCCAGCGACAGGCCGAGGGTGGAAAACAGCGCGAGGGTGGCGACCCCGGTGACGATTTCCGGCAGCACCAGCGGCAGCATGATCGCGCCCATGGACAGTTGCAGGCCCTTGAACCGGGCCCCCCGCGAAGTGCCGAGGGCAGCGAGGGTGGCAATGGCCGTGGCGATCATGCTGGCGCACACCGCGATCAGCAGGCTGTTGCCCGCTGCCTGGCGCAGTGCCTGGTTGGCAAAGGCCGCGCGATACCAGTCGAGGCTGAAGCCGGTCCAGACCGTCGCCGATTGATTGGCGTTGAAGGAGAACACCACCAGCGCCACGATCGGTGCGTAGAGGTACAGGTAGAACAGGAAGCTGAAGCCGCCGAAGCCGGGGAAGTCCTGCACGCTGAACTCGTTTCGCTTGAAGAGACGTCGCATCACACACCTCCCTTGGCGATGCGCTGGCGTTCGGCACGCAGGGCATACACCGTCAGCACCAGCATCACCGCCGCCATCAGCACCAGCGAGAGCGCTGCGCCGAAGGGCCAGTTACGCGCGTCGCTGAACTGCCTGAAGATCAGGTTGCCGAGCATCATCCTGGTACCGCCACCCAGGAGCTCCGGGGCAATCATCGCCCCCAGGCAGGGCACGAAGGTGAGGATGGCGCCGGCGATAATCCCTGGCTTGGCGATGGGCAGCACCACCTTGTGCAAGGTGCGCAGGCGTCCGGCATAGAGATCCTGGGCGGCCTCCAGCAGGCGCGTGTCCATCTTTTCCAGGGTGGCGTAGATCGGCAGCACGACAAAGGGCGCGTAGGTGTAGACCAACCCCAGCAGCACGGCGCCGTCGGTGTAGAGCATTGGCAGCGGCTGGTCGATCAGGCCCAGGCCCATCAGGCTGTTGTTGATCAGCCCGGTGTTACGCAGCAGCAGAATCCAGGCGTAGGTGCGGATCAGCAGGTTGGCCCAGAACGGCACGGTGATCAGGAAAATCAGCAGGCCACGCCGATGGGCCGGCTGCATCGCCAGCCAGACCGCCACCGGAAAGCCGATAAGGAGGGTGATCAGGGTGGTCAGCCCGGCGATGCCGATCGAGCGCAAGGCGATCATCAGGTAGGCGTCGGTGAAGGCCAGGCTGTCGTCCAGTTGGCGTTCGAACAAGAGCGAGGTGTAGGCCTCGGTGCTGAAGACCTTGTTCACCCCGCCATAGGGGTTGGCTTCCATCAGCGAATAGCCGATGACGATCAGGATCGGCACGATCAGAAACAGGCTGATGGCGATCAGCGCCGGGCTGACCCCGAGGAAGCTCTGGAAGGCGCGGCGACGTTCCAGGGTGTTGGCTATGGGGATGGCGTGCATGGCAAATCCTCGTGTTCAATCGTGCAGGACGCTGGCGCTACCGCGGTCGAACAGCAGGCCGGCCTGGCTGCCCACGGCGAAGCGCAGGCTCTGCTCGACGCTGTTGGGCGTACGCACGGTGAGACGCGAGCCGTCGCTCAGGCTGACCTGATATTGCAGGTCGGTACCGAGATAGACCTGCGCTTCGATCCGGCACCGCAGCGCGGCTTCGGTGTGCGACGCCACCAGGTGCAGGCGTTCCGGCCGCACCGACAGCGTCACGCTTGCGCCGACCAGCACGTCGCTGCAGGGCTGCGCCGGCAGCGGATGACCGGCGGGCCCGGCAAACCAGGCCAGGTCGTTTTCGAGGTGAGTGACCGTCGCTTCGATGAAGTTGGTTTCGCCGATAAAGTCCGCCACAAAGCGATTGCGCGGGCGCTCGTAGATATCTTCCGGGCGGCCGACCTGCTGTACTTCGCCTTCGGACAACACGGCGATACGGTCGGACATGGTCAGGGCTTCTTCCTGGTCATGGGTGACGAAGATGAAGGTGATGCCAGTCCTGGCCTGGATGGTTTTCAGTTCTTCGCGCATGGCCTGGCGTAGCTTGAGGTCGAGGGCCGAGAGCGGTTCGTCGAGCAGCAATACCTTGGGATGGGGTGCCAGGGCCCGGGCCAGGGCCACACGCTGTTGTTGACCACCGGACAGTTGCGCCGGCTTGCGGCTGGCAAAGCGCTCCATCTGCACCAGGGCGAGCATTTCGCGGACCCGCTCGGCGATCCGGGCCTTGTTCAGGACTTTGCCCATGGGCTGGGATTCGAGGCCGAAGGCCAGGTTTTCGGCGATGGTCATGTGCGGGAACAGCGCGTAATGCTGAAACACCGTGTTGACCGGGCGTTGAAAGGGCGGGCGGTCGGCGATGTTCTCGCCGTAGAGCAGAATCTCGCCTTCGGTCGGAAATTCAAACCCGGCGATCATCCGCAGGAGGGTCGTCTTGCCGCAGCCCGACGGGCCGAGCAGGGTAAAGAATTCGTTGTCGCGGATGTCCAGATCAATACTTTTCAGCGCCACGGGACCTGTGTGTGGATCTCCGTAGACCTTGCGCACCGAGCGGATCGACACCGCCAGTGTTTGCAGCGAATGCACAGCATTCATGCGTGACCTCCGATTCCCCCATGGCTCGCCGATGTGCCGCAGACAGCCAAATCGATGAGCAATGGATATTATTTTTTTGGGCAGGATCGAGATGTGTTCGGGTGTTCGTTTGTTTTGTTGTGGCTTGATTATCAGTGAGCGGTTGCGACAGCGAAACTTCAGATTTAACATAGCTGCTGTTAAATAAATTAATAGCCAAGGGCGCCTGCAATCATGCCTGATCGCCGTTTGCCACCGCTCAATGCCGTGCGTGCCTTCGATGCGGCGGCCCGCCTGGGCAGCTACGTCGAGGCTTCGAAAGACTTGCACGTGACCCAGCCCGCTATCGGTCGGCATGTGAAGCTGCTGGAGGAATGGCTGGGGGTTCAACTCTTCGAGCGCACCTCACGGGGTGTCACCCTGACGCTGGCGGGGGAGAAGTATCACCGCAAGATTGCAGCGGCCTTGCAACTGATGATCGACGCCGGCAAGGAGGTCCGGCCCAAGGAGGCCGAGCGCTGGCTGCGGATCATGGTGGTGCCGGGATTCGCCAAGCGCTGGCTGATGCCACGCATCGAAGTCATGCGCCACCTGCGGCCGGGCTTGAAGTTCGCCATCGAGCCCAATTCCACCTTCACCTCGGTGGATGGCAAGAGCACTGACCTGGGGATCGTGTATGGATTGGACGGGCAATATCCGCATTCACGGGCGAGCCTGATCCGTCCCTGGGTCTTTCCGATCTGTACCCCGGGTTACCTGGCCGGCATCGAGCCCATCGAGACCCCGGCGGATCTGGTGAAACACAACCTGATCCACGTCGATGACGGGGAGTGGTGGAACCTGTGGTTCACCGCCCACGGTCTGGATATTCACCTCAACTCCGACATGCTCTACGTCAACAATGACCATGCCCTGTCGGTGGCCGAGAGCGGGCAGGGCATTGCCCTGGCCAATGAAGTGCTGGTGCGCGAAGAGCTCAAGGCCGGCCGGTTGGTGCGGGCGGTCGACGCCCAGGTGAGGCTCGAAAGCTATCGAGTGCTGACGCCGTCTGCCGAACTGTCGGCGGATGTGACATGGTTTATCGAGTGGTTGCAGGCGGAGTTGGAAAAGGAGTTTGGTGCTTAAGTAGCAAGCCACCTCAGTGCGAATGGCGTTCTTGTTTGTCCGCGCCACGCACACTACTCAGATACTCAAACAACTTGGCCGCCTCCGGGGCCAGTTGCGCTGCGTCCTTGACCCCGACAAACAGGGTGCGCTGCGCCCAGTCATCGCTCAAGTCGACCGCTATCAGGCGAGTACCGAGCAATTCGCTCCGCACCGCCTGCAACGGCAATATCCCGATCCCCAAACCCGCTTCGATCATGCGGCAGATACCGTCGAAGCTGCTGACCTGAATGCGCACCTTGAGGACCTTGCCCGCGCTCACGGCGGCGTCGGTGATTCTGCGCAGCAATGAGCTGCCTTGGTTGAGTGCCACATAATCGAAGCCGAGCGTGTCCGTGAAGGACACACGGCCCGCATTGGCCAACTCATGGCCGACAGGCACCAGCAGCACCAGGCGGTCATCACGATAGGGCAGCGTGCAGAGCCCTTCGGCCGGCACGTTATCGGCAAAAATACCGATATCGGCACGCCCGTTTTCCACGGCTTGAATGATCGGTTCGCTGAGGGCTTCTTCCAGCCCGATGCGTACGTGCGGGTTGTCGCGCAGGAACTGCGCGAGGTCATCCGGCAGGAACTGGACCACCGCCGAGGTGTTGGCGAATAGCCGTACATGTCCGCGTACACCCACCGCGTAATCACTGGCATCAGAGGCCATGCGGTTGACCCCTTCAAGAATCGTCCTGGCGTGTTCGACCATGCCTTGTCCCGCCGCCGTCAGTTCAAGCCCCCTCGGCAGGCGCACGAACAACGGACATTGGGTCGTGCGCTCCAGCTCGGCCAGGCGCTTGCTGGCTGCCGAGACCGTCATGTTGGCCTTGTCGGCGGCGCGGGTCAGGTTGCCGGACTCGGCGGCGAAGATCAGCAGGCGCAAGGACAACAGGTCGAAATGCAGGGGATTGATCATCAAAAGAGTCCGAGGCTTTCCAGTTTGGAAAGGATAGTGGCGAAATATGAAATTTTCATCTGTTCAATTTGTGTCGATTATCCCTAGCACAAGTACTCGACAAGCGCGGGAAATGTCATGGAATTACCTCTGCAAGGCATCAAGGTCGTTGAGCTCGGTCAACTGATCGCCGGACCCTTTGCGGCGAAAATGCTCGGCGAGTTTGGTGCCGATGTGATCAAGATCGAGCCGCCGCTCAGCGGTGACCCGCTGCGCAAATGGCGCCTGCTGCACGACGGGACCTCCGTCTGGTGGGCCGCGCAGTCGCGCAACAAACGCTCGCTGACCCTGGATCTGCGCCAGGCCGAGGCTCAGCAGGTGGTACGTCAGTTGGTGGTCGACGCCGATGTGCTGATCGAGAATTTCCGCCCGGGGACCCTGGAAAGCTGGGGGCTGGGTTGGGACACACTGCACGCGCTGAATCCCAGACTCATCATGCTCCGGGTTTCCGGCTACGGACAGACCGGCCCCTACCGTGACCGTCCCGGCTTCGGGGTGATCGGCGAAGCCATGGGCGGCCTGCGACATCTCTCCGGCGAGCCCGGGCGCACGCCGGTCAGGGTCGGTGTTTCCATTGGCGACTCGCTGTCGGCCTTGCACGGGGTGATCGGCATTCTCCTCGCCCTGCGTCATCGCGAGCAGAACGCCGGGGAAGGCCAGCAGATCGACGTGGCGCTGTACGAGTCGGTGTTCAACATGATGGAAAGCCTGTTGCCCGAATACTCGGTGTTCAACACCATTCGCGAGCCCGCCGGCAGCAGTTTGCCGGGGATCGCCCCGACCAATGCCTATCGTTGCCGCGACGGTGGGTTTGCCCTGATCGCCGGCAATGGCGACAGCATCTATCAACGCCTGATGGAGGTGATTGGCCGTCGTGATCTGGCGAGTGATCCTGACCTTGCGCAGAACGACGGCCGCGTGTTGCAGGTCGAGCGCATCGATGCCGCCATCTCCCAGTGGACCGCGCGGCTGGGTCTCGACGAAGTGCTGTCGATCCTGACCGAGGCGCGCATCCCGGCCGGCAAGATCTACAACGCCGCCGACATCGCCCAGGACCCGCATTACCGGGCGCGCGACATGTTGCTCGACAGCCAGCTGGACGACGGCACGCCAGTGACCTTGCCCGGCATCGTGCCCAAGCTGGGCAGCACGCCGGGCCGCGTAGCACGCCCGGCACCCACTCTCGGCCAGCACACCGGCGAGATTCTCGACCAGCTTGGCATCGACCCGGCGCAGCAGGCCGACTGGCGCCAACGCGGCATCATCTGAACCCGAGGAATACCCATGCAACGTCTTTTCCTGCAGGAAGTCGCCACCCGTGACGGCTTCCAGAACGAAGCGCGGTTTATCGAAACCGCCGACAAGATCGCCCTGATCGACAGCCTCAGCCAATGCGGTTTCGCCAAGATCGAGGTCACCTCGTTCACTTCGCCCAAGGCCATTACCGCGCTGCGGGACGCCGAAGCGGTGATGCACGGCATCCGGCGTCATCCGGCGGTGGAATACACCGTGCTGGTGCCCAATGTGCGCGGTGCCGAGCGGGCCCTGGGGTGCAATATCGATGAAGCCAACCTGGTGATGTCGGTCAGCGAACCCCACAACCGTTCCAACCTGCGCATGACTCGCGAGCAGTCGTTTGCCCAGCTCAGCGAGGTGTTCAGCGTGATCGGCCAGGCACCGGTGGCGATCAATGTGTCGTTGTCGACGGTGTTCGGCTGCCCGATGCAGGGCGATGTGCCGGTGGGCGAGGTGTTGCACTGGGTCGAGCGCTTTGCCGAACGGGGCGCCCGTGGCGTGACCTTGTGCGACACCACGGGCATGGCCTACCCGAGTCAGGTCGAGGCGCTGTCCCGTGCGGTGCGTGAGCGTTTTCCGGCGCTGCAACTGACCCTGCATTTCCACAATACCCGTGGCATGGCCCTGGCCAATGCCCTGGCGGCCATTGATGCCGGTGTCGACCGTTTCGACGCATCCCTTGGCGGCCTGGGCGGTTGCCCCTACGCGCCAGGGGCCAGTGGCAACGTCTGCAGCGAAGACCTGCTGCACATGCTGCAGTTGATGGGCTTCGACACCGGGGTCGACCTGGACCGCGTATTGGCGGCGGCCGCGCAGTTGCCGGGCCTGGTCGGCCACGAGATTCCCAGCCAGATCCTCAAGGCCGGCAAACGCCTGGACCTGCACCCGATACCCGCCCATGTCGCCAACCTGGAAAAACAGGTGCCGTCGACCCGAACCCAGGAGTTGCAACCATGATCGACCATCTTGACCACCTGGTGCTGACCACCATCGACCCGGTGGCCGCCGAGGACTTCTACGTGCGAGTCATGGGCATGCAGGTGCAGACCTTTGCCGGCGGGCGCAAGGCATTCGCCTTCGGCCAGCAGAAAATCAACCTGCATGTGCGTGGTCACGAGTTCGAGCCCAAGGCGCACCTGCCGGTGCCGGGGGCGCTGGACCTGTGTTTTATCGCTTCGATCCCCCTGGACCAGGTGATTGCTCATCTGGCCCGCGTCGACTGGCCAATCATCGAAGGTCCGGTGCTGCGCACTGGCGCCACCGGGCCGATCCGCTCGGTGTATGTGCGTGATCCGGACCTGAACCTGATCGAGATTTCCGAACCGGTACAGCCGGAGCCTGCAGCATGAAGGTGGTCTTTCTCGACAGCGCCAGTCTGCCCGTGGGCCTGGCGCGCCCGGCCTGGGTCACGGACTGGCAGGACCGTCCCGACACGACTCCGGAGCAAGTGGTGGACGCCGCCCGCAATGCCGATGCCGTGATCACCAACAAGGTGCGCATCGGCCGGGCCGAACTTGAGCAACTGCCCAACCTGAAGTTTATCTGCGTCGCCGCCACCGGTTACGACTGCATCGACCTGGCGGCCTGCCGTGATTTCGCCGTGACGGTGTGCAATGTTCCGGCCTACTCGGCGCAAAGTGTCGCCGAATCGGTGATCGCCTCGATCTTCGCCCTGCGTCGCCAGCTGTTCGCCTACCAGGCCGCCGCCGTGCGGGATTGGCCGGGTTCGCGGCATTTCTGCGTCCATCGCGCGCCGATCCGGGATGTGCAGGGCAGTGTGCTGGGCATCATCGGCAAAGGCGGCATCGGCCAAGCCACGGCCCGTCTGGCGAGTGCCCTGGGCATGCAGCTGCTGTATGCCGAACACCGTGGCGCGATCCCCGTGCGCAAGGGTTACCAGGCGTTTGAAACGGTTCTGGCGCAAAGCGATGTGATCTCGCTGCACTGCCCGCTGACCGAGCACACCCGCCACCTGATCGGTGCCGCGGAACTGGCGCGGATGAAATCCGGTGCCTTGCTGATCAATACCGCCCGCGGACCGTTGGTGGATGAGCTCGCGCTGCTCGCCGCGCTGGACAGCGGCCGTCTCGGCGGTGCAGCCCTCGATGTGCTGGGCCAGGAGCCGCCGGCGGCTGACCAGCCCTTGCTCACCCACCGCCATGCCAACCTGATCGTCACGCCCCATGTGGCCTGGGCCAGCCAGAGCAGCCTGCAACGCCTGGCCGATGGCATCCTCGGCAACCTGCACGGCTACTACTCGGGGAACCTGATCAACCTCGTTTCGTAACGGCTTCACCCCCAACAAGAAGGTCGACCCATGACAACAATAACAATAGGAAAACCGCGCCCTTCAAGACTGCGCGGAGTGTTCCGCCATCTGTATGTGCAGGTGCTGCTGGCGATCGTGCTGGGCATTGTCTTCGGGCATTTCTACCCCAGCCTCGGCGAAGAAATGAAGCCGCTGGGCGACACCTTCATCAAGCTGATCAAGATGCTGATTGCGCCAATCATCTTCTGCACCGTGGTCAGCGGCATTGCCAGCATGCAGAGCCTCAAGCGCATCGGCCGGGTCGGGTTCAAGTCGCTGCTGTACTTCGAGGTGCTGACCACCCTGGCGCTGGTGGTCGGATTGATCGGCGTCAACCTGATGCAGCCCGGTGCCGGCATGCACATCAACCCGGCGAGCCTCGATGCCCATGCCATCGACAGCTACAGCAAGCTGGCCCATGAACAGAGCGTGGTGGGGTTTCTCACCCATATCGTGCCCGGTACCGTGTTCGGCGCCTTTGCCGAGGGCGATATCCTCCAGGTGCTGTTTATCTCGATTCTGTTCGCCTTTGCCTTGCAGATGCTCGGTGCCGCCGGCAAGCCGTTGCTGAACCTGATCGACCTGGTGGCCCAGGCGTTTTTCCGCATGGTCAGGATTGTCATGTATGTCTCGCCGTTGGGCGCCTTCGGCGGCATGGCCTTTACGGTCGGCAAGTACGGCGTGGGCTCTCTCGGGGCGTATGGCAACTTGCTGATCTGCTATTACGTGACGGCGCTGTTTTTTGTCTTTGTGGTGCTCAATCTGGTGGCGCGGCTGGCGGGTTTCAGCCTGTGGCAATTTCTCAAGTACATCCGCGACGAACTGTTCCTGGTGCTGGGGACTTCGTCTTCGGAGTCGGCCTTGCCGCGCTTGATGGGCAAGCTGGAGCGCCTTGGCTGCGAGAAATCGGTGGTGGGCCTGGTGGTGCCTTCGGGTTACTGCTTCAACCTCGATGGCAGCTGTATCAACATGACGGTGTTGGCGATTTTCATTGCCCAGGCGCTGGATATTCCCCTCGACCTCTGGCACCAGGTGACCTTGCTGTTCATTCTGCTGCTGACCTCCAAGGGCGCGGCCAGTATCACCGGCGGGGCGTTCATCACCCTGGCGGCGACCCTCGGCAGCCTGGATGTGATCCCGGCGGCGGGGTTGGTGCTGGTACTGGGGGTCTACCGGTTCATTTCCGAGGGCGGGGCGTTGATCAATGTGATCGGCAACGGTGTGGCAACGCTGTTTATCGCCAAGTGGGAAGGGGCGCTGGACGAAGAGAGGCTGGCGGCCGAATTGCACAAGGGTTGTGCCCGGGAGCACTGAGCACAAAGGTGCCGAACTTGAGGGTATCGGCCAGTCGCTCCAGCGTCAGGGCGAACAGATCCGCCAGGCAAGGCAGGCTGAAGTGCGCTTCCATGGTAGCCAGCGCATTCCAGTAGCCGGTCATGATCCAGACGTCATGGCGTGAAGAGCAACGCGTCAGGCTGTAGGAGGCGCAGCCTGAGAGCGCCCGCAAGGTTTCAACCAATGCGTCCAGTCGAGCCTGGAGGGTCGTTGAACAACTATCTTTTGCGTGGATTTCAACGGTGCTGATGGCAACGAGGTGCATGGGATTTACCTAAGTCAGGGTGGATAGGCCTGTCTGCATCCAGACCAGCGGGAACCGTGTGGCATTGACCAGCATGTCGGTACTCCTGGGTACTCAATAGGATCACCCACACGATACTCAGCCCCCGACTGGACGTCATTGCGAAATATGGCCACACTATTTTTCAAAACGGCCAAATGCTCGTTCAGCCCCGAGGCTCACTTCCTTGATGAAAACTTCATGCGACGATCTGGCGGGCTCACGGGATGTCGATAACATTCCCCGTCCTGTCTACGCCTTGAATGCCTCCCTGGTCTCCGAAGGCTGGGAGCATGCCAAGCACCAGCACCGCAAGGCACAACTGCTGTATTCGGTACGCGGCATCCTCAATTGCGAGGTCGAGGATGGGGTCTGGATCGTGCCGCCGCAATGCGCGGTGTGGATCCCGGGCAGCATGCTGCATGTGGCTCGTGGTTCTGGCGAAACGGAGTGCTACTGCCTGTTCATCGAGCCTGAGGCCGTCGCCAATCTACCTCGATTCTGTTGCACCCTTGCGGTCTCGCCGCTATTGCGGGAACTGATCCTGCGGGCGGTGAGCCTGCCACATCTGTATGACGTGCAGGGGCGCGATGCCCGTCTGGTCGCGACGTTGCTCGACGAGTTATGCGAGGCCCCGGTGGAAGACCTGCACTTGCCCATGCCGCGAGACCGGCGGCTACGGCAACTGGCGCAGCGGCTGTTGGACGAGCCTTCGGCCAAGGTGCCGATGAGCGAGTGGGCCACGCGTATCGGCATGAGCGAGCGGAGCATGAGTCGGCTGTTGTTGCAGGAAACCGGCGTGAGTTTCGGCCGTTGGCGCCGGCAGTTGCATATCATCCTGTCACTGCGGCGGCTGACCCGGGGCGAAAGTGTGCAGGCGGTGGCCCTGGACCTGGGCTACGAGAGTTCCAGCGGCTTTGTCACCATGTTCCGCAAGGCGGTCGGCAAACCCCCGGCGCGCTACCTGCTGGAGCGGGTGGCCAACACCACGCGGGAGGGCGACTTCGCCAATGTGCCCGGTATCGTGCTGGGCGCTGATAGCTGAGGGGCGGGGGGCGTCTGAGATTTCAGCGGGTCGGCGGCTGCAGGGGCGCGAGCATGGCCGTGCGACAGACCTCGAGAATCTCATCGGCCAGTGGTGAGTCATCCGGACAGGCACGGGACAACATGACGGCACCGACCGCCTGGGCCAGCCGGTTGATCATCGTTGCCCGCGCGGTGTGCTGATCCACGTCGCCCAGTGCCAGCCTCTCGCGTTCCAGGACGGCGAGGGTGTTTTCGATCCCGTCGGCAAAAGTCGCCTTGATCTCTTCCGATTGACGCGCGGCATCCCCGCAGAGGGCCGCCATCGTGCAACCCACACTGCGGCCATCACGGTGCTCCCGGGACAGGTACAGCGTGACGAACTCGGCCAGGTCGAGGCCGGCGCCATTGGCCAGGGTCTGTGCCAGCCCGCATGCCGCCGACTCCGCCACCAAATCGGCTTTTGAACGGAAATGCTTGTAGAACCCGCCATGGGTGAAGCCGGCCGCCGCCATCAGGTCCGCCACTCCCACGCCGTCATAGCCCCGCTCACGGAACAGCACGGACGCCGTTTCGACGATGTGTGCCCGATTCGCCTGGGCTTGGGCTTTGGTGACTCTCATGCCTCGATGCCTCGTTGTTTCTGCCAACAGTCAGGCGCTCACTATACATAGATGTCGATCGTCATCAAAGTAGTTGACGATTTGGATTATGATCATCATCATAATGACTCGCCACTCTCTGCAAGGCCGAGGTTATGGGCGACACCCCTACGAAACCCACGGAGTCAACAATGAGCCATGCCGAGCAATACCTGCACCTGGGGTCCGCTCCGTCGTATGTCGATGCGGTGAACCGCTCGATCAACGTCGCGGGGACAGCCTTTGCCTACCGTGATCTGGGGCCTCGCGGTGGTGTGCCCTTGATTCTGTTCAACCATTGGGGCGCGGTTCTGGACAATTTCGACCCGCGGATCGTCGATGGCCTTGCCGCCAGGCGTCATGTCATCGCCACGAACTACCGGGGTATCGGCGCCTCAGGCGGAACAGCGCCGCTGACCGTCGCTGAAATGGCTCTGGATGCCATCGCCCTGATCCACGCGCTGGGCTTCGAGAAGGTCGACCTGCTGGGGTTTTCACTGGGCGGCTTTGTGGCGCAGGACATCGCGCTCAAAGCCCCCGGGTTGGTCCGCAAGCTGATTTTGACCGGCACCGGGCCTGCGGGCGGCCAAGGTATCGACAAGGTGGGTAGCGTGTCCTGGCCGTTGATGATCAAGGGTTTGCTGACGCAGCGGGACCCGAAGTCCTACCTGTTCTTCACGACTACGGCCAATGGTCGGCAAGCGGCCAAGGCTTTCTTGAAGCGACTGACGGAGCGCAAACAGAACCGGGACAAAGGTCCCACACCTGCCGCCTTCATGCGGCAATTGAAAGCGATAAAGGCCTGGGGGCGGCAGGCTCCCCAGGATCTGGGGAGCCTGCGCATCCCGGTGCTGATCGCTAATGGTGATAACGACATCATGGTGCCTACGGTCAACTCTACTGATATGGCGCACCGCATCCCGAACGCGCAACTGATCATCTATGCAGACGCCGGGCACGGCGGGATTTTCCAGCACCACGCCGACTTCGTGCCCAAGGCCCTGGCCTTCCTCGAGGCCTGACACTTCGACTCGCCGAACAGGCAGTCTCGGGATTCCGGCGCCGTCCATGCTCACCACGGCGCTTCAACTTCGTCATTCAGAGAGTCAGATCACCATGAAGGCATTTTTCATCGATAGCTATGGCAAGGGGAATGGACAGATTGGCCTGCTACCCGAGCCTGAGGTGCGGGCCAACGACGTTCTGGTCCAGGTCCATGCCGCGAGCGTCAACCTGTTGGATTCCAAGATCCGCAAGGGCGAGTTCAAGCTGATCCTGCCGTATCGCTTTCCCTTGGTACTGGGCAATGACCTGGCGGGCGTGGTGGTGCGTGTCGGGGCCAACGTGCGCCGGTTCAAGCCTGGCGACGAAGTCTACGCCCGCCCGCAGGATGATCGCATCGGTACCTTTGCCGAATTTATCAGCGTGACGGAGGATGCGCTGGCGCTGAAGCCCGGAAACCTCGACATGGGCGAAGCCGCGTCCATGCCCCTGGTGGCACTGACGGCCTGGCAGGTGCTGGTGGAAACCGCCAAGCTGAAGAAGGGGCAGAAGGTGCTTATTCATGCGGGTTCAGGTGGGGTGGGCACTGTCGCCATCCAGCTCGCCAAGCACCTGGGGGCCTTTGTGGCCACGACCACCAGCACAAGCAATGTCGAGTGGGTGAAAGCCCTGGGCGCGGACGTTGTGATCGACTACAAGAAGCAGAACTTCGAGACTGTGCTGCAGGGCTACGACGTCGTGTTGAACAGCCTGGGGTCGGATGTCCTTGAGAAATCGCTCAAGGTGCTGAAACCGGGCGGACAACTGATTTCCATCTCCGGCCCACCGACTCCGCAATTCGCCGAAGAGCAGGGCCTGTCCTGGGGATTGAAGCAGGTCATGCGCCTGTTGAGCCTAGGCATCCGCAGGAAGGCGCGTAAAGCCGGTCTCCGCTACGCGTTCGTTTTCATGCGGGCAAATGGTGCACAGTTGCACGAAATCAGCGCCCTTATTGAGTCTGGCGCCATCAAGCCGGTGGTGGATAGAGTCTTCCCGCTGGAGTCGACCGCTGAGGCATTGAGCTATGTCGAACAGGGCAGGGCGAAGGGCAAGGTGATCATCAAGGTCAGCTAACGGTGAATCGCTGACTCCCCAGGCCCGGGCACCGCGACGGGGCGCGATGGGAACGGTGATCACTATCTGCACTTTTATAGGGCGCCACGGGTGGCGGCTTGCACCAATCAGGGATGGGCTCATGGGTATTTGCCATCATTCGTCCAGGCGTCTCGAATGGTTACCCTAATCAGTGAGTATTGAAGTCCCTCGCGCTGGCGGCTGGCACAAAGGGTGCAATACTCCTTTCAGGTTCACCTCAAGCGCAGTCCTGTGGACGGCCCCTCGCTTAACGACGAGCGGCTGTTCGAACAGGTGAAAGGCAACATCGGTGGATCAGGCAGGGAGGCCTGGTTTCAACACCGTAAAGGAACAGGCAAAGGCGCCTGGAACCGAGAGGTTTCAGGCGTTTTTTTTTGCCGTAACCGTATTCGAAACCCTGATCGGGAAGTGTCTGATATGGCCAAGTTAAGCACGGCACAACGTATTGTCATCGGCTTTGCAATTGCGCCGTTGGTCCTCACTGGCCTGGTGTTGTATGCGTTGCACGATCTGGCAACGCTCAAGGAACAGGCGATGGTGATCGTCAAGCAGGACTGGCCGAAGATCGATCCGATCATGGTCATCGCCACCGGTGTGCGGGATAACGCCAGGAACACCCGGGATCTGCTGCTCGACAAAGACAATCAGCAAGCACAACAGTCCATCGAAACCACCAAAAAACACATCAGCCAGGCCCTTGAAACCCTCGAGCCGTTGCTCGATACCCCAGAGGGCAAGAGCGCCTATGCGACCCTGAAACGGAATCGCGAGGCTTATGTCGCCGCGTTCACCCAAGTGCAGGTGCTGATCAAGCAAGGCACTGTCGATGCCGCCATGACGCAGTTGAAGCAGCAAGTCATTCCCGCCGAGCTCCAAGTCTACCAGAGCCTGGACGCCCTGATGGCGCTGCAAGGGCAGATCTTCGTCGATCGTGAGCGGTCGGCGGAGGAGCTGTACAACGACGCGCGGCGGAACATGCTGGGCTTGTTTGTGCTCTGCCTGGTCTCGGTCACCGCGGCGGCGATCGTCGTCACGCGCAGTGTCACCCGGCCTTTGGGCGGGGAGCCCGATGCGGCCGCGCGGGTGTTGAGTCAAATCGCCCAGGGCGACCTGACGATTCAGGTGCCGCTGAATGCCAGTGGCGCCGATAGTATGATGCTGAACATGCACAAGATGCAGCAAAACCTGAATACGATGGTCAAGGGCATTGCGGCGTCGGTCGATCAGGTGGCCAGTTCGTCCGAGCAGTTGAGCGTGGTCAGCAGCCAGACCCGCAACAGCCTGCAGTTGCAGGGCCAGGAGATCGAGCAGGCGGCCACGGCGGTCAATCAAATGACCGCGGCGGTCGACGAAGTTGCGCGCAACGCCGTCAGCACCAGCGAGGCGTCCAAGGTCTCCGAGCAAACCGCGCAGCGCGGCCGTGAGCAAGTCCAGGAAACAGTGGCCTCGATCGGCACGCTGGCGGATGGCATGACCGATACCTCACAGCGTATCCAGCAATTGGCCGGGCGCGTGCAGGACATCAGCAAAGTGCTGGACGTGATTCGCAGCATCGCCGAGCAGACCAACCTGCTGGCCCTCAACGCGGCGATTGAAGCGGCTCGGGCCGGTGATGCCGGACGCGGTTTTGCGGTGGTCGCCGATGAGGTGCGGGCGCTGGCCCATCGCACCCAGGTCTCGACCCAGGAAATCGAGCAGATGATCGGCAACGTGCGGCAGGACACCGGGCAGGCGGTGAGCGCCATGCAAAGCAGCAGTCAGTTGGTGCAGGCCACCCTGGAGGTCGCGCGGCGCTCCGGCGAGGCGCTGGAGGAGATCACCCGATCGATCTCGCAGATCAACGAACGCAACCTGATGATCGCCAGTGCCACGGAGGAACAGGCCCTGGTGGCGCGGGAGGTGGATCGCAACCTGGTGGGGATTCGTAACCTGTCCGAGCAGGTCTCGCAGGGTGCCCAGCAGACTCACACGGCTGGCCTGGAGTTGGCGCAGATGGCCGGCGCCCTGCACCAGACCGTGGCGCGGTTTAAAGTCTAGGCCGCCGGGCCTCAACGAAAAAGGCTCCGTATCTTTCGATACGGAGCCTTTTTTCATCTGCGTCGGCAATCCTCGATCAAACCTCCGGAATAGCCTGGAAAGGCGACTCCTTATCCGTGCGCTCCTTGGTGCCCCAGGCCGCGACACCGACCTTGATGGCATAGAACAGGATGCTGAAGACCACGAACAGGAACAGACCTGTCAGCACGGCGTTGGTATAGGCGTTGAAGATCACGTGCTGCATCTGGGTGATGTCCTTGGCCGGGGCGATCACCTGGCCGGCGTCCAGCGCGACGCTGTATTTCTTCGCCAGGGCGAGGAAACCGATGGCCGGGTTGGCGTCGAACAGCTTGATGAAGCCGGCGCTGGTGGTGCAGATCAGCAGCCAGGCGGCGGGCAGCAAGGTGACCCAGATATAGCGCTGGCGTTTCATCTTGATCAGCACCACGGTGCCGAGCATCAGCGCGATACCGGCGAGCATCTGGTTGGAGATGCCGAACAGCGGCCACAAGGTGTTGATGCCGCCCAACGGGTCGATCACGCCCTGGTACAACAGGTAACCCCACATCGCCACACAACCGGCGGTGGCGATCAGGTTGGCGGTCCACGACTCGGTGCGCTTGAGCGCCGGGACGAAGGAACCGAGCAGGTCCTGCAGCATGAAACGTCCGGCACGGGTCCCCGCATCCACCGCCGTCAGGATAAACAGCGCCTCGAACAGGATCGCGAAGTGGTACCAGAACGCCATGGTGTTTTCACCCGGCAGCACATGGTGGAGGATCTGCGCGATACCGACCGCGAGGGTCGGCGCACCGCCGGCGCGGGCCAGCACGGTGGTTTCACCGATGTCCTTGGCCACGGCCAGCAGGGCATCAGGGGTGATTGCGAAGCCCCAGCTGGTAACGGTCTGCGCCACGCTCACGGCATCGGCGCCAACCACCGCCGCCGGGCTGTTCATGGCGAAGTAGACGCCCGGATCAATGACCGAGGCGGCGACCATCGCCATGATTGCCACGAAGGACTCCATCAGCATGCCGCCGTAACCGATATAGCGGGCATGGCCTTCGCTGGCCAGCAGCTTGGGCGTGGTGCCGGAGGCAATCAGCGCGTGGAAGCCCGAGACGGCGCCACAGGCGATGGTGATGAACAGGAACGGGAACAGGCCGCCTTTCCACACCGGGCCGGTGCCGTCGACGAACTGGGTCAGGGCCGGCATTTTCAGCACGGGCATGGTGATCAGGATGCCGATGGCCAGGGCCATGATGGTGCCGATCTTGAGGAAGGTCGACAGGTAGTCGCGCGGCGCCAGGATCAGCCAGACCGGCAACACCGCCGCGACAAAACCGTAACCGATCAGCATCCAGGTGATCTGCAGCCCGGTAAAGGTAAAGGCCTTGGCCCAGACCGGGTCGGCGGCAATCTGCCCGCCGAGCCAGATCGAACCGAGCAGCAGGAGCACGCCGACAACGGAGATTTCACCGATGCGGCCCGGGCGGATGTAGCGCATGTAGATGCCCATGAACATCGCGATCGGGATGGTCGCCATCACCGTGAAGATGCCCCATGGGCTCTCGGCCAGGGCCTTGACCACGATCAGCGCCAGCACCGCGAGGATGATGATCATGATCAGGAAGCAGCCGAACAGGGCGATGGTCCCCGGCACGCGGCCCATTTCCTCACGGACCATGTCCCCCAGGGAACGGCCGTTGCGACGGGTGGACATGAACAGGACCATGAAGTCCTGCACGGCACCGGCCAGCACCACGCCGGCGATCAGCCAGAGCGTACCGGGCAGGTAGCCCATCTGCGCCGCCAATACCGGGCCGACCAACGGCCCCGCGCCGGCGATGGCCGCGAAGTGGTGACCGAAAAGAATGTGTTTATTGGTGGGTACGTAGTCCAGGCCGTCGTTGTTGATGACGGCGGGAGTGGCGCGACTGGGGTCCAGTTGCATCACCTTGCTGGCGATAAACAGGCTGTAGTAGCGGTATGCGACGAGGTAGATTGCGACTGCGGCGACTACGATCCAGAGGGCGTTGATGGCTTCGCCGCGGCGCAGGGCCACGACACTCAGCGCAAACGCTCCCAGGACAGCCACGGCAAACCAGACGAGGTGTTTAGCCAGACGGTTCATTGCGTGTCTCCTGCCAACAGTCGGTAGACTGCGGCGGTAATTTTTATAATTGTGTCCGCGGTACGGAGCTGGCCCAATATCCGTGTATGCCGTCAACAAAAGTATCCGCACGACTACGTACGCAGCGTCTACGTAGTTCTACCGAGAAGCCCGGGATTCGCCATGCAGCTCAAGCACAAAATCGTCGCCCTGGGGATCCTGCCCCTGGTCCTGGCTATCGCGGTCATCTGCGCGCTGGTGATTTCCCTGAACCGCCAACTGGGCGATCAGCAGGCGCAACTGATCGAAGACAGCATTCTGGCGAGCAAGCGTGCGGAACTGAAAAACTACGTCGAAATGGCGCAGAGCCTGATCGCGCCGCTCTACGACGACGGCAAGGGGGACGCCCACGCCCAGCAGCAAGTGCTGGAAGAGCTGCGCAAGCTCAGCTTCGGGATCAACGGTTACTTCTTTGTCTACGACCGCCAGGGCCGCAGCCTGATGCACTCGCGGCAGTCGGAGCTGGTGGGCCAATACCTCTGGGACATGAAGGACCCCCACGGCTTGCCGGTGATCCAGGCGCTGCTGAAAAGTGCCGAATCCGGGGAGGGCTTTCAGCGCTACGCCTGGAACAAGCCCTCCACCGGCCAGGTGACCGACAAGCTCGCTTATGTGGTGATGCTGGATAACTGGGGTTGGATGCTCGGGACCGGCATTTACCTTGAGGACGTCGAGCGCGCCACCCAGCAGGCCCGTGACGAGGTGGCCCAGGGCATCCGCAAGACGATGCTGGCGATCGCGGTGGTCGCCCTGGTGGCGGTGCTGCTGGTCTTTGCCAGCGGCATGACCCTGAACGTCAGCGAGCATCGCCTGGCTGACAAGAAGCTTCAGCGTCTGACCCAGCGTATCGTCAGTTTGCAGGAGGAAGAGCGCTCACGGGTTTCCCGTGAACTGCACGACGGTATCAGCCAGGTACTGGTGTCCATCAAGTTTCAGTTCGAACTGGCCAGCCATGTGCTGGAGAAGGGGCAGGACCGGGGGCTGGACATTTTAAGGGAAGCCGTCGAGCGTCTGGGGGAGGCGATTGGCGAGGTCCGCAGTCTCTCCCATGACCTGCGCTCGTCCTTGCTCGACACCCTGGGCCTGCCAGCGGCGATTGGCCAGCTCGCCGCCGAGTTCGAGCAGCGCAGCGGGCTGGTGGTGACCTACGATAACAACGAGTTCGATTGCCAGCTGGTCGATGGACTACCGGTCTCTCTGTTTCGCATCGTGCAGGAAGGCTTGACCAATATTGAGCGCCACGCACAGGCGCACACTGTCTCGATTACCCTGCGCGGGTCCGTCGAGTCCGTACGGTTGACGGTGGTCGATGACGGTATCGGTTTCAACGTCGCCCAGGTCGAACGGCGTCACGCCGGTATCGGTTTGCGTAATATCCGTGAACGGGTCGAGCATTTTGGCGGACGCCTGGAGCTGGCATCGACGCCGGGAAGAAGTGTGCTGGACGTGCTGTTGCCGCTTAAAATGCCCACTACAAAGTCCTGACTCAGCCCACCACAAGAGCGAACGTCCCTGATGAGCCTGCTTTATCCAATCCGCGTCGCCCTGGTCGACGATCACTCCCTGGTCCGGGATGGGATCAAGGCCCTGCTGGCGATCATGCCCGCCCTGGAAGTGGTGGGCGAAGCCGAGAGTGGCGCCGAGGCGCTTGAGATGGTGCGGCGCTGCCAGCCGGACCTGCTGCTGGTGGATATCGGCCTGAAGGACATGAACGGACTCGAGCTGACCCGGGTGTTGAGCAAGACGTATCCGTTGCTGAAGATCCTGGTCCTCAGCATGTACGACAACCATGAGTATGTGAGTGAGTCCGTGCGTTCCGGCGCCAGCGGTTACGTGCTGAAGAATTCCCCTTCACGGGAAATCATTGCGGCCATTGAAGCCATCGCCAGCGGCGGGACCTTCTACAGCGCCGCGATCGCCCAGCGGCTGATCGCCGACAAGCACACCGACAACGAGCTGACCCCGCGCGAAAGCCAGGTGCTGCGCAAGATGGTCGAGGGCATGAACAACAAGGAAATGGCCCGCGAGCTGGACATCAGCGTACGCACGGTGGAGACCCATCGCCTGAGCATCCGCCGCAAGCTCAACATCGACAAGCCCGCGGCCCTGGTCAAATACGCGATTGACCACGGGATCATTTCCCACTGAGGCCCGTCAGCACACGGGCTATTTAATTGTCGCCCTCGTGGCGACGGTGAAGCGCACGGCGCGTTATTTATGCCTACTGGGTGCCCCGACATAATTCAGGCTCTCACGCAGGAGAGTTGATAATGCCCATTGCAGCGATCAATACCATCGAAATAGAAGCCGCTCCCGGACGGGCGGGTGAGGTCGGCACGAAGCTTTCCCATATCGTGCATGCGCTGCTGAACAGTTCGGCGTGCATGGGCTATGGGGTCGCTGACCATCATGCGCTTGAAAACGCCTGGATCGTCACCGGTTACTGGCGTTCCGAGGGGCAGATGCTGGCGCATTTCAACCATCCTGAGTTGATCGGTTTCATGGAGCTGTTGAACAGTGGCCTGATCCGTCGAATCCACTTCAACAGCTTTGTCCTGGGGCGATCTGAAGTTGAACGTCATGTCGGTCAATGAAGTGCCGTTCAGTGGCCTTGATTTGAACCTGATGCTGGTGTTCACCCTGGTTTTCCGCGAGCGCAGTGTCAGCCGAGCCGCCCATTGCCTGAGGGTCACCCAGCCGGCCGTCAGCGGTTCATTGGTCCGTTTGCGTCGCTACTTTGGTGATCCGCTGTTCGTGCGGGGAGGCCAGAGCATGCGCCCCACGGCCAAGGCTCGGGAAATCGCCGGCCTGCTGTTACCGGCCATGGCGCAGATCGAGCTGCTGCTGACCCATCACAAGTGCGCAAAAAACTGATTGTCGGGTTCTGGCGCCGGGTTGTCGGCTGCTTCACCCGCGATTGTCTCCCGAATGGCGACTAACAGTATCACTTCGCGTTATTTATCCGGTTATGGCGTTGCGTCATTATTCAAACATCGGCAGCGAAGATTCAGAGGACGTGGCGATGTTGACGAAACAGCTGATCACCTCCGGCGCTTACCTTGAACACTTTGGTGAAGTGCCAACAGAGATGATGTGGACACTTGAGCGGATCGAGCAGTCCCTGCGCGAAACCCTGGCGACTCGCCCAACTTCTGGCGATGTCTGGGTCTTTGCTTACGGCTCGTTATTGTGGAATCCCCTGTTGAGTTTCACCGGCCAACAGCGTGCAACTTTACACGGCTGGCACAGAAGTTTTTGTATGCGAATCATTGCCGGTCGCGCCACGCTTGAAACACCTGGGCGAATGCTCGCTCTGGAACCGGGTGGTTCGACTCAGGGTGTTGCCTTGCGCTTGACGGAGCAGGTTGCGCAGGAAGAGTTGATATTACTGTGGGTGCGTGAGATGCCGACGGGCGCCTACCGTCCGGTATGGGCGCCGGTCTCTCTGGATGACGGCACACCCATCATGGCGCTGGTGTTTGTCGCCGAGCCGGATCACCCACTGTATGAGCAGGATGCAAGTATTGAGTCGATTACGCCGTTTATTGCTCAAGCGTCAGGCCCCATGGGGACGAATGCGGATTATGTTCGCAAACTGAATGACGCGTTATGCGCCAGCGGTGTAGTGGACGAATATATCGGTGCATTATCGGCAGGTATTGCCCTGTGAAGTAACACCTCAAGCAATGGATTATTTATCTGCAAGGCCCAAGTTCCGGGCGCGGGCCTCTTTGTGCCCGAAATAAAGATGTTCAGGTTTTTAAAGTGTTGCAGGAGAACGAAGTCATTTTTCAATCACGGCTTCCCATGTCATTTAACAAGTAGGAGATAAAGAAATGATCGCCCATCACAAACGACTTTCCGTCGCGTTGAGTGCGCTCTTAGTGGCCGGCACTGCCGGGATCGCCGTGAAGTATGGCGGTCATTTTTCCCCCATCAACGCAGCCCATGCCGCCGAGGTGACCCAGGCGCCGAAGACCGAAGTGGATGTCGCTACTGTCGTCTTCAAGCCCGTCAGTGAATGGCAGGACTATTCCGGCCGTCTCGAAGCCGTGGGCAAGGTGGATATTCGCCCGTTGGTCTCCGGCACCCTGGTTGCCGTGCATTTCAAGGATGGCGCCCTGGTCAGGAAGGGTGATCCCTTGTTCACCATCGACCCACGGACTTACCTGGCTGAAGTGGATCGTGCGGCAGGGCAACTGGCGGCTGCCGAGTCCCGTGCGCTTTACACCGCCACCGATGCCGGCCGCGCGGCACGACTGATCGATCAGAACGCCATTTCCAGGCGCGATTTCGATGAGAAGCAAAATGCCTCCCGTGAAGCCATCGCCAACGTCAAGGTGGCCAAAGCGGCGCTGGATGCGGCCAGGGTCAACCTGTCCTACACCGAAATCAGCGCGCCCATCAGCGGTCGCGTGTCGCGTGCGGAACTGACCGTCGGCAACGTCGTTTCGGCCGGTGCCGCAGCGCCGCTGCTGACCCGTGTGGTGTCGGTGTCGCCCATCTATGCCTCGTTCGATGTCGACGAGCAAACCTACCTGCGCTACCTGAATCAGTCTTCGGCCCAGCCCGCCCCGGTATCCCTTGGCCTGGCCAATGAGGACAGCTTTTCGCGCATGGGGGTCGTCGATTCCATCGATAACCAACTGGACACCCAGTCCGGAACCATCCGCGTGCGTGCCCGCTTCGACAATGCCAGCGGGGCGCTGCTGCCGGGCCTCTACGCACGCCTCAAGGTCGGCGGCGGCAAGCCGTCGGAGGTCGTGCTGGTGGACGACTCGGCGATCGGCACGGACCAGGCGAAGAAATTCGTGCTGCTGGTGGGGGCGGGCGACAAGGTCGAGTACCGCGAAGTCACCCTGGGCAACCTGCATGAAGGCTTGCGCATCATCACCTCCGGTTTGAAAGCCGGTGACCGTGTGGTCGTCAGCGGTGTGCAGCGTGTGCGTCCGAACGACAGCGTCCACGCCAATAGCGTTGACATGGCGAACATCAGCCGTGCCGCGAAGCCTGCGGCCTGACGGGAGAGCATCCTCATGAATATCTCTAAATTCTTTATCGACCGGCCGATCTTCGCCGGCGTGCTCTCGGTGCTGGTGGTGCTGGCGGGGCTGATTGCCCTGACCAAACTGCCCACCGCCGAATACCCGGAAGTGGTGCCGCCCTCGGTGGTGGTTCGCGCCGAGTACCCGGGCGCCAACCCTAAAGTCATCGCGGAAACCGTGGCGTCGCCGATTGAAGAACAGATCAACGGCGTCGAAGACATGCTGTACATGCAGTCGCTGGCCAACAGCGACGGCAAGTTGACCACCACCGTGACCTTCAAGCTCGGCACCGACCCGGACAAGGCCCAGCAGTTCGTCCAGAACCGTGTGGCCCAGGCCTTGCCGCGCCTGCCTCCGGACGTGCAACGCCTGGGCGTGACCACGATCAAGTCGTCGCCGACCCTGACCATGGGCGTGAGCATTACCTCGCCCAGCCAGCGCTACGACCTGACTTACCTGCGCAACTACGCCCTGATCAACGTCAAGGATCGCCTGGCACGGATTCCGGGCGTGGGTGAAGTGGTGATGTGGGGCGCCGGTGACTACTCGATGCGGATCTGGCTCGACCCACAGAAAGTGGCGCGCCTGAACCTGACGGCCACCGATGTGGTCAACGCCATCCGCGAGCAGAACGTGCAAGTGGCGGCCGGTATCGTCGGCGGTGCGCCGATGCTGACCAACGTGCCGATGCAACTGAGCGTCAACGCCCAGGGCCGTTTGAAAACCGAGCAGGAATTCCGCGACATCATCCTCAAGGCCGGCGGCGGGGCGGTGACCCATCTGTCCGATGTGGCGCGGGTCGAGATGGCGGCTTCCGAGTACACCCTGCGGGCGATGCTGGACAACAAGCCGGCCGTGCAGATGATCATCTTCCAGCAGCCCAACGCCAACTCGTTGCAGATTTCCGATGACGTGCGCAAGGTCATGGAGGAGATCAAGCAGGACATGCCGGACGGTGTCGACTACGGCATCAAGTACGACCCGACCCAGTTCGTGCGCGACAGTATTCATGCGGTGATCCAGACCCTGCTCGAAGCCATCGCCCTGGTGGTGCTGGTGGTGATCGTGTTCCTGCAGACCTGGCGCGCCTCGCTGATTCCATTGCTGGCGGTGCCGGTGTCGATCATCGGGACCTTTGCGCTGCTGCTGGGCTTTGGCTACACCATCAACGCCTTGTCGCTGTTCGGCATGGTGTTGGCCATCGGCATTGTGGTGGACGACGCCATCGTCGTGGTGGAGAACGTCGAACGCAACATTGCCGACGGTCTCTCGCCACGGGATGCGACCTATAAAGCCATGCAGGAAGTCAGCGGGCCGATCATTGCCATCGCTCTGACGCTGGTGGCGGTATTCGTGCCGTTGGCGTTCATGTCCGGCCTGACCGGGCAGTTCTACCAGCAGTTCGCGATGACCATCGCCATCTCCACCGTGATCTCGGCGTTCAACTCGCTGACCCTGTCGCCCGCGCTGTCGGCCATCCTGCTCAAGGGGCACGATGCTCCGAAAGACCGGCTGACGCGGATCATGGACGCACTGTTCGGACGCTTCTTCACGCTGTTCAACCGGGTCTTCAACCGTGGCTCGCAAAGCTATGGCCACGGCGTGCGCCGGGTGATCAACCGCAAGCTGGTGATGCTGGTGATCTACGGCATCCTGCTGGGCGGCGCGGTTTGGATGGGGCAGATCGTGCCTGGCGGTTTCGTACCCGCACAAGACAAGGACTACGTGGTCGCTATTGCGCAGTTGCCCAGCGGCGCCACCCTTGATCGCACCGAGAAAGTCGTTCGTGAAATGGGTGATATCGCCCTGGCCATTCCAGGGGTCAGGAACCTGCCGCAGTTCCCCGGGTTGTCGGTCAGCTTGGCCAACTCCCCCAGCAGCGCGCTGGTGTTCCCTGTGCTTGAACCGTCCAAATACCGTTCCAAGGACCAGTCCGCCTCGGCCATCGTGGCGCAGTTGAATGCCAAGTATGCCGGGATCAAGGGCGCAGCGATTGCCGTGTTCCCACCACCGCCAGTGGCGGGCCTGGGGACGGTCGGTGGTTTCAAGCTGATGGTCGAGGACCGTGGCGCGCTGGGCTATGAGGCGCTGAACAAGGCGACCCAGGATTTCCTCGCCGCTGCGGCGAAAGCCCCTGAATTGGGCCCGGCGTTCTCGATGTTCCAGATCAACATGCCGCAGCTGAACGTTGAGCTGGATCGGGTCAAGGCCAAGCAGTTGGGCGTGTCGGTGACGGATGTATTCGACACCCTGCAGATCTACCTGGGGTCGATGTACGTCAACGACTTCAACGCCTTCGGTCGCGTGTACCAGGTGCGGGCACAGGCGGATGCGCCGTTTCGTGCCACCGCTGAAAACATCGGTTTGCTGAAAACCCGCAACGACAAAGGCGAGATGGTGCCGCTGTCGTCGCTGATCAAAGTCACCACCACTTATGGCCCGGAAATGGTCGTGCGCTACAACGGCTATACCGCGGCGGACATCAACGGTGGCCCGGCGCCGGGCTACTCGTCCGGCCAGGCCCAGGCGGCGGTCGATCGCATTGCCAAGGAAGTGTTCCCGCGCGGCATCAAGTACGAGTGGACTGACCTGACCTATCAACAGGTCCTGGCAGGCAACGCGGCAATGTGGGTGTTCCCGATCAGCGTGCTGCTGGTGTTCCTGGTGCTGGCTGCCCTCTACGAAAGCCTGACCTTGCCACTGGCAATCATTCTGATCGTGCCGATGAGCATTCTTTCTGCCTTGCTCGGTGTGTGGCTGACCCATGGCGACAACAACATCTTCACCCAGATCGGCTTGATGGTGCTGGTGGGGCTGTCGGCGAAGAACGCGATCCTGATTGTCGAGTTTGCCCGGGAGCTGGAGATGCAGGGACGCACCATCGTCCAGGCGGCGGTGGAAGCCAGCCGGTTGCGGCTGCGGCCGATCCTGATGACCTCCATCGCTTTCATCATGGGCGTGGTGCCGCTGGTGTTCTCCTCCGGCGCGGGTGCCGAGATGCGCCAGGCCATGGGCGTCGCGGTGTTCTTCGGGATGCTCGGGGTGACCTTGTTCGGCCTGATGTTGACGCCGGTGTTCTACGTGCTGCTGCGCAAGCTGTCGGGTGTGGAACATCTGGTGGACAAGCACGGCAAGCACCCGCACCTGGGCGCTGATATCGGCAGCCATGAACCTTCGGATCACGCTATCCCTTCCACCCAGTCTTCGGTTCGCGCGCCTGAAATCGCGTAACAGAAGTAAGGAGAACGACATGAAAGTCTTTGCCTTGAATCGCCTGTTTTTCGGGACGGTGTGGCTGGCAACCCTGCTGGCGACAGCCGGTTGCTCATTGGCCCCGAGCTACCTCAAACCCCAGGTGTCGATGCCTCCGGCGTACAAGGAGGAAAAGACCCAGCCGCTTTTAAAGCCTGCTGAGGCGGGCAACTGGAAAACCGCCGAGCCGTCGGAGTCCATCCCACGGGGCGAGTGGTGGCGGGTGTTCAACGACACCGCGTTGAATCAGCTCGAAAGCCAGGCCCACGACGCCAACCAGAACCTGGTGGCGGCGGCGGCCCGGCTGAAGGAGGCGCGGGCGCTGAACCAGTCGGCCCGTTCCGCGCTGTTCCCGACCCTGGACGCGGGCTTCGGCCCGACCCGGGAGAAGGTCTCGCCGGCCTCGCAGTTCCAGTCGGACAGTGGCCAGGGCGTCAGCCAGACGATGTGGCGGGCCCAGGCCGGGGTGTCTTACGAGGTCGACCTGTTTGGTCGAGTGTCCTCGACGGTGGAGGCCGCCGATGCCCAAACCCAGCGCAGCGAGGCCTTGTTCCATTCGGTGCTGCTGGCGTTGCAGGCCGATGTCGCGCAGCACTATTTCGCGTTGCGTGAGCTGGACGCGGAAGTCGAGGTGTACAGCCGGGCGATCGAATTGCGTGAGCAGGCCTTGAAGTTGCTCCAGCAGCGTTACGCCACGGGTGACATCGCCGATCTGGATGTTGCCCGGGCTGAATCCGAACTGGCGACGGCCCGTTCCGATGCCATGACCGTGCAGCGCCTGCGCGCAACCTCGGAGCACAGCCTCGCGGTGTTGCTGGGCAAGACGCCGGCGGAGTTCTCCATGGCGGCCAATCCCCTGCAAGCGGTGAACCTGCGGGTGCCCGCCGGCCTGCCGTCGTCGCTGCTGGAGCGGCGTCCGGACATCACCGCGGCCGAGCGTTCCATGGCCGCCGCCAATGCCCGGATCGGCGTGGCGAAAGCGGCGTTTTTCCCGTCGTTGACCCTGACCGGCTCGGCGGGTTTCGAGTCGGGTTCGCTGAGCAATCTTTTCAAATGGAGCAGCCGTACGTTCCTCCTGGGGCCTCTGGCCGGCACTGCGCTTAACCTGCCGATCTTCGATGGCGGCCTGCGCAAGGGCAATCTGGCCAATGCCCGGGCGGTCTACGAAGAAGAGGTCGCCAACTACCGGCAGCAGGTGCTGGTGGCGTTCCGTGAAGTGGAAGACAACCTCTCCGACCTGAGGGTGCTGGAAGACCAGACCCGCACTCAAGCGCAAGCGGTGGAGGCTTCCCAGCGCGCCGCCAAACTGGCCCGTGCCCAGTACACCGAAGGCGATGCCAGCTATTTCGCGGTGATCGATGCCGAGCGTGTGGCCTTGCAATCACGCCGTGCGGCGGTGCAGCTGGAAGGTGTTCAGGCAGCCGCAACGGTCAACCTGATTCGCGCCCTGGGCGGCGGTTGGGGGGATGCCCGGGCGCTCCAGCCCGATGTGACGCTTTCGCAAAATTGATTTAGCGGGCAGCGCGATCTTCAACGGCTGCCCGCACAACTGTCCATCCCACTAACGGTGAAACCATGACCTCGATTGACCACGATGCCAAATCGCGGGACAAGTTGCTCAATCTTGCAGCGATTTGTCTTTCCGCTTTGGTGCTTCCCCTGAGTTTTACTGGCGGGGCGGTTGCCACGCCCGCGATTGGCCGGGATCTGGGCGGCAGCCCGGTGGCCCTGACCTGGATCACCAACGCGTTCATGTTGCCGGTACGGCGGCGCTGGCCAGTGGTTCGGCCGCACTGGCGCAAGAGTTCGAAGGGCATGCCCGTACCCGGGCGTTCAGTATGCTGGGGACGACTTTTGGTATCGGCCTGGCGTTTGGCCCGCTGGTGGCGGGTGTACTGATCGAAGCCTTCAACTGGCGGGCGATCTTTGTCTTTACTGCGTTGATTGGTGTGATCGCCATGGTCTTTGGCCTTCCGCGCATGCGTGAAACCCGCGACCCGGATGCCATGGGCCTGGACTGGCCAGGCACGATCACCTTCAGCGCGGTGCTGGCCTTGTTCACCTTCGGCGTGATCCAGGCGCCTGACAGCGGCTGGGGCAGCCCATTGGTGGTCTGCCTGCTGGCCTCCGCCGCCGTGGTGCTGGGCCTGTTGAGTAAAAACCGCACGGTGTCCGAGGAGGGGGCCAGTGACGCGGCTTGATTGTCGCCCAGTGGTCTACAGAGCATCGCTTTACGGGTTGTTTATCAACAAAACTTGAAAGCACACACTTTATCCATCGCACCCAACCAGGGTCCGACTCACCGAACTCACTTCAGGTATCGTTATCATGACCAAACTTTATATCGCCCATCAGACCTGCTCCCAAACCGTCCAGATCATTGCCAATGAACTGGGCCTGAGCCCGGAGTTGATTCACTTTGATGTGTTCGGCAAGAGCACTTCCAATGGCGATGACTTCAATGAAGTCAATCCATTGGGTTATGTACCGGTTCTGGTGCTCGACAATGCCCAGAACGATCAACTGTCTGAAACCGTCATTATCTCTTCCTACCTGGCCGACCAGTTTCCAGAGTCGCAACTGACACCTCCTGCCGGTACCCTGGAACGTGCCAAGTTCGATCAACTGCTGAATTTCCTGGCGACTGAAATCGCCCAGAAACACATCCCCCTGATGCGCAAGCTGATGACCGAAGACGGGATCAAATGGAGCCACGCCAAGCTGGCCAGCGCCTACGGCGTACTCGATGCGCGTCTGGCCGATGGTCGTGCTTATCTCACCGGCGATACCTTCACCGTTGCCGATGCATATGTGTTCGGTACCTGGTGGCATGAGCGCTCCGGTGCACCGATCACCCACCTGAAAAATCTGATGGCGTACAAGGCACGTATTGATGCCCGTGCTTCTGTACAGAAGGCACTGAAAGACGAAGCCGAGATCGTTGCGCTTCATGAAGCGCGCAAGTCAGCCTGAGGTTGATATCGTTATGTAGGAAGGCCGCTTCTGCGGCCTTTTTTATTGGCAACTTTCTGCCGGAGGAGATGGCCTAGCGCAAGCGATCCGCCAGGTAGTTCAGCACGGCGCGGATTTTCGCCGGCATCCGGTGGCCGAGGGGAATCAGGGCGTGAACGGGCGGGCCGGGTGCATCCACAGCGGGCAACACAGGCACCAGCCTGCCGCAATCCACGTAGGGTTGGGCGACCTTGTCGAAGAGTTGGGCAATGCCGAGTCCGACAACGGTGGCATCGATCACCGCCTGGCCATCCGAGACCACCAGCACCGGGGTGGGGGAAAACTCCCGGATATGGCCATTTTCAGCCAGTGACCAGGGCCGTAACCGACCGGTGAAGCCACGAAAGATGATCGCTTCGTGGTGGACCAGATCCGCCGCGGACTCTATCGGTGCATGGCGTGCGAGGTAATCGGGGGCGGCGTACAGGGTGAGCGTGGTGTTGCATAACCGGCGCACGGTCATCTCGCTGTCCTGGGGCAGTTCGCCGGCCCTGACCACGATGTCCCAGCCTTCGCCCACGGCATCGGACATGCGATCGGTCATGGACAGTTCCAGTGTCACCTGCGGATAGCGCTGACGAAGCTCGGAAATGGTCGGCAGAAACAGTTGGCGAAAACCCGAGGGGATGTCCAGCCTCACCCGGCCAATGGGTTCTTCCTTGCGAGCCGCCAACGCCTGCGCGGCATCGCGCAGTCCATCCAGGGCCGCGATGGCCGCCTCCAGATAGGTTTCACCGTCTTCGGTCAGGCGTACGGCGCGGGTGGTGCGCTGGAACAGCTTGGTGCCGAGCCTGGCCTCCAGGCGCTGGACGGCCTTGCCGACGTTGGATTTGCTGGTTGAGAGGTTCTCGGCGGCGCGGGTAAAACTGCCGGTCTGCGCGACGCCGACAAAGGCGGCAATGTCCGGAAATGAAGCATCGATACGTTCCATGATTGTCTCTCGTTGAGCGCCTCAGCCTGTCAGTGGGTTTCGGCAGGCGAACTATAGACGTTATTTTTCGAGTGATTGACGCCTTTGGGGCGACACATTGTCTCTCGATGAGAGGCAATGGCATAAGCCAGCACCTTTGATTATTGGACAGGAAAAGTCCATCTGGCCGATGCTCGGGAATCTTCCTGACAATGGAGTTCTTCATGAGTGCACGACGCCAACTCAAGCTGGGCGCCTTCATGCGTCCGGTCAGCATCCACACCGGCGCCTGGCGTTACCCGGGCGCTTATCCCGACGCCAATTTCAACTTCGCCCACCTCAAGCGTTTCGCCCAAAGCCTGGAGCGCGCCCGGTTCGATGCGTTTTTCATGGCCGATCACCTGGCCTTGTTGAACATGCCCATCGAGGCCTTGAAGCGCAGTCATACCGCCACCTCGTTCGAACCCTTTACGCTGTTGTCCGCCCTCAGCCAGGCCACCGAGCATATCGGCCTGGTGGCGACCGCATCGACCACCTACGACGAGCCGTTCCATATCGCCCGCCGTTTCGCTTCCCTGGATCACTTGAGCAACGGCCGTGCCGGCTGGAATATCGTCACCACCGCCAACCCTGATGCGGCTCTGAACTTCGGCCTGGAACAGGCCTTTTCCCACGATGAGCGTTATGCCCGGGCGCGGGAGTTCTACGATGTGGTGACCGGGCTGTGGGACAGTTGGGCGGATGACGCCTTCGTGCGCGATGCCGACAGCGGTGTGTACTTCGATCCGGACAAGCTGCATACCCTCGACCACAAGGGCCGCTACCTGAGCGTGCGCGGCCCTCTGCATATCGCCCGTCCGGTGCAGGGTTGGCCGGTGATTGTCCAGGCCGGCTCCTCCGAGCCGGGACGCCAGCTGGCGGCCGAAACCGCTGAGGTGATTTTTGTCGCCCCTGGCACGCTGGAGGAGGGCCGGGCGTTCTATGCCGACATCAAGCGCCGTATGAATTTGATCGGTCGCAACCCGGAACATCTGAAGATTCTGCCGGGGGCTTTTGTGGTGGTGGGCGATACGCAAGAGGACGCCCGGCGGATCCGCGCGCACCTCGACAGCCTGGTGCATGAGCAGAGTGCGATGGCCTCGCTGTCGGTGGCCCTTGGGGTCGACGCCACGAAATTCGATCCTGACGGGTTCCTTCCGCCCATCCCCGAAACCAATGGCAGCCAGAGTTCCCGCGAGCGGGTGCTGGCCCTGGCCGATCGTGAACAACTGACGGTTCGTCAATTGGCCCAGCGCCTCGGCGGTTATGCCGGCCTGTCGTTCGTCGGGACGGCCCGGAGCATTGCCGATGAGATGGAGCAATGGTTGGAGACCGAGGGCAGTGACGGCTTCAACATCATGTTTTCCTGGTTGCCGGGCGGACTGGATGACTTTGTCGACAAGGTCGTTCCCGAGTTGCAGTCCCGGGGCATTTTCCGGCGTGAATATGAGGGGACGACCCTGCGCGAAAATCTCGGATTACCACGCCCGGAAAATCGGTTCTTTTCCTAGGTGCCGGGGGGCAAGCGGGCCACGGCCATCGACTGGCGGTTGCTGATAGTATGTCGCCATGACGACGGAGATTGGTTATGCCCTATGAGCTGGATAATCGCTTGGTGATTGGCGTGGCATCGAGCGCTGTGTTTGACCTCAGTGCTTCAGATGCAGTCTTCAAGAGCCAGGGGGAGGAGGAGTATCGGAAGTTCCAGGAGCAGAAACTGGACGAGCCGCTGCCCAAGGGTATCGCCTTTCCTTTCATCAAGCGTTTGCTCTCTCTGAATGATTTGAGTTCCGACCCGGAAGATCCCCTGGTGGAAGTGGTGCTGCTGTCCAAGAACGATCCGGACACGGGACTGCGGGTGATGCGGACCATCGATCACTACGGATTGGGGATGACGCGGGCGATCTTCATGCAGGGCAAGTCGCCTTACGAGTACATCCCGGCCTTGAATATTGCGCTCTTTCTTTCGGCCGACAAGACCGATGTGGACGCTGCTATCAAGGCTGGGTATCCGGCGGGTCAGGTGATGGACTCAAAATCCGATGATGACGAAGACGACGATACCCTCAGGATCGCCTTCGACTTTGATGGCGTCCTCGCGGGGGATGAGTCCGAGTCGGTGATGCAGGCGTCCGGGCTGGTGGGTTTTCACGCCCATGAAGTGAAAAATGTGGCGCAGCCCCACAATCCAGGGCCGCTTAAAGAGTTCTTTGTGCGTATCGCGAAGATCCAGTCGGAGGAAGAGAAATACAAAGCGCTGAACGCCGAGTACAAGAATCGTCTGCGGGTTTCTATCGTGACCGCCCGCAGTGCGCCGTCCCACGAACGGGCGCTGAATACGCTGAAGAGTTGGGGCGTCATGGCCAATGACGCTTTTTTCCTCGGCGGCATCGAGAAAGGTCGAGTACTGGCTGTGTTGAAACCGCACATCTTCTTCGACGACCAGTCGGGCCACCTGAAATCGGCCAGCGCGGTCGTGCCTTCCGTGCATATTCCATTCGGTGTGACGAATCAGCCGAAAAGCTGACTCATCCTGGTCATCTGCCGGAAAATGCTCCCGGGGGCGATGCGGCTTGCGATCTTCAGTACGTTGCTGAGACCTGGGCGGATTTCGGGTTTTCCGGCTTCTATCCCTTTGATGGCGAGTCGCACCAGAAGCGCCACCTCCATGCCTTTTGTGTCCTTCATCTCTTGAGCAAACTCGCCTCGGTATAACGGGGTTTCAGTGCCCGGGGGGGCGACCTCGACAACCGAGACGCTGGAGTGCTTCAGTTGCGCCCGCAAACACCGGGTATAAGCATGGAGTGCGGATTTCGAGGCACTGTAGATAGGTGCTGCGGGGAAGGGAACAAACGCAAGGCCGGAGGAGATATTGACGATCATGCTTTCCGGCTGTTTGAGTAGCAGCGGAAGAAACTGCTGGATCATCCATATCGGGCCATTCAGGTTGATGTCTATTTCCTGGGTCAGGCTGACGAGCTCGGACGCGTTCTTCAGCCGGATATTGCGCATCACGCCGGCATTGTTGATCAGTATGTCGAGATTGGCGAATTGTTCACTGATGCTCAGAAATAATGAGCGAATATTCGCCGGGTCACTCACGTCGCTTTGAAACGTGTGTATTCCAGGAAGCGACGCTCGCACTGAATCGAGCTTCTCCCTATCGCGCCCGGTAATAATTACGGTGTTTCCGAGTGCCATCAGCTGGCGCGCCAGCTCGAGCCCTATCCCACTGCTTGCGCCCGTAATCAGGACAACACGATTGTTCATTTTCATCAGGTAAGCCCTCGTTTTTTGACGCGAGCGGCCAGCATGGGCGATACACTATCCAAATGAAAGAAGGCACCCAAACGTTAGATACTTACCCTGCGGAGAGTGTAAAAGATGAAGGACATTCCGAACTTTACCGAGGAAGAGATTGCGGCGGCACGGTTCTACTCCAGCCTTACACCTCCTGCAGACATAGACCCGCGTATTGCATCGTTGGTGACGGACCTTATCGGTCGCGTCGCGGACAAATGGACGATGTTGATCCTTGAAGCCTTGATTGATAAAAAACCTTTGCGTTTCACTCGTTTGAGCGAGCGGGTAGAGGGTATCAGCCAGAAAATGCTGACTCAGACCTTGCGCGCGATGGAGCGTGATGGATTGGTGCAACGTACGGTGTACGCCGTGGTTCCCCCGAAAGTCGAGTACACCCTCACTTCCCTGGGCGTGACCTTGAGTGCCGCGTTTTGTGGCGTTTGGGTCTGGGCCGCCAATAACCTGGATGAGATCGAGAAGTCGCGTCGAGATTTCGACGAAAAAAAATGAAGCAGCCCACCTCACAGGTTCGACAAAGGTCCGGCAGGGCCAAGGTTATCCAGCAACCTCAGGATAGTGACGGACAGAGCGTATGAACAACGACGTCCCCAGCCACTCTTCAAGCTTCTGGATCTGCTGCCCGACGGCTCCGGGGGTGACATGCAGTTCCTCCGCCGCCTGGGTGAAGCTGTTGTATTTCATCGCGGCATCAATGTCAGTGGCGTGTTCTACATGGTGATGGTGGCCGGCTCACTGAGCCTGGGCTGTGCATCATTGTTGGGGTCTATGTCTTGCAGGTGGGCAAATCCGTACCCAGCGTCGCCGTCAAGGCTTCTGCCGTATAGTCCGCTGGGTCACGTTTATCAAGGATCAACCTGCCCCATCAATTCAGCCACCGACTCCTGCCGTTTTGCATAACGCTGCGCCAGCACCGCACAGACCATCAGCTGAATCTGGTGGAACAGCATCAGCGGCAGGATCAGCACGCCGATGGTACTACCGGCGAACAGCACCTGGGCCATGGGTACGCCGGTGGCCAGGCTTTTCTTCGAGCCGCAGAAGAGGATGGTGATGCGGTCTTCCTGGTCGAAGCCAAAGGCCTTGCCCAGCACGGTGGACGCCAGCAGCACCAGCGCGAGTATCACGCCGCAGACCACCACCAGGCCGGCCAGGTCCCAGAGCGGGATCTGATGCCAGATGCCTTCGTTCACCGCTTCGCTGAAGGCGCTGTACACCACCAGCAGGATCGAGCCCTGGTCAACGAACTTCAGCCAGGCCTTGTTGCGTCCCACCCAGGCGCCGATCCAGCGGCGGGCGATCTGCCCGGCAATGAACGGCAGCAGCAGTTGCACGCTGATTTTCAGGATCGCATCGAGGGTCGAACCGCCGCTGCCGTGCACATCCAGCAGCAAGGTCACCAGCAACGGCGTGAGGAAGATACCGAACAGGCTCGACGCCGCCGCGCTGCAAATCGCCGCCGGCACATTGCCCCGGGCCAGGGAGGTGAAGGCAATCGCCGACTGCACCGTGGCCGGCAGGGCGCAGAGGTAGAGCATGCCCATATACAGCTTGTCGCCGATCAGCGGCGACAGCAGCGGCTTGAGCGCGACACCCAGCAGTGGGAACAGGACAAAGGTCAGGCTGAACACCAGCAGATGCAGGCGCCAGTGGCCGGCACCGGCGATGATCGACTCGCGCGACAGCTTGGCGCCATGCAGGAAGAACAGCAGGGCAATGGCGATATTGGTCAGCCAACTGAAACCGACAGCGACCTGGCCGCTGGCGGGCAGGAAACTGGCGAGAAGCACCACGCTGACCAGGGTCAGGGTGAAGTTGTCGGGCAAGAAACGAGGGCGGGTCATCAGGCACGTCATCCAGAAGCAAAAAACAGTAGATGGACTTTAGCCTGTCTATCGATTGCCGACTAACGCCAATAAGTCCATGAATGTCGCCTAAAGGACATAACGCATCGCCCAATCGGCCGCTTCGAGCACGCCTGCCATGTAACCCTGGTGTTCCACGGCGGCTTCGCTGCCGGAAATGATCAGTTGCCCATGCCTATTTCAGGTAGCAGGCCCCGATCCAGTCCTGAGGGGTCGGTGACAGTTGCCGGGCCAGGGGCAAGTAACGCGCATCCAGTTGCGCTGCCAGCCAGTAGAGCTTGTTGCTGCTTTTCGGCTCCCAGGTGCCGCTGTACCCGGCTTCTCCGACGTTGGCGCGGTCGCGGTCAAACTTCACGCGGGTATGCACGAACTCCTGATGGCTGCGTTGACCGTTGGCATAGGGCACCAGCCAATCGAGCGAGCGGACCAGGGAGGAACCGGTGGGGGCGGTGTAAGTCAGCCAGTTGCCACCGTAGGGCTTGGCCGCCAGGGCTGCCTGAACCAGTGGCTCCAGGTCATAGACGACGTAGTGCAGCGCATCGCGCTCCCTGAAGTCGAACACCGAACCATCTGGCAGGAGATTGTCCGTCACCTGTTGCTGGAACAGCTGGAAGGCCTGTTCGAGCATGGCGTGATCTGCCAGTGCGGCGGCGGCCATTGTCACCAGCTTGACGCGATGACTCTGCCAGTTGTTGATCTCCTTACCGCCCTTCGAACCGTGGAATTGTCGGATTTGCGCGATGTAGCCGTTTCCGAGTTTGCGCAGGAAGGCCTGGCTGGCGGCCCGCGTTTGCGGGCTCAGTGCGTTGGCGGTGAGGGTATAGGTATCGATCAGTTGATCGAGATTGGTCTCGTCAATCGGGTTGAAGTCCGGCTGATAGGTGCCGGTCCAGGCGGCAAGGCCTGCTTCGACCTGTTGCAGATAGCGCGGATCGGCGCTCAGGCGCCAGGCCAGCGCTGCCTGGCGCAATACCGGCCAATCCTTTTCCGCCGCGATGCTCTGGTCGCGGATGCCCTGGTGCGGGAGGGTGCCTTCCGTATGCAGACGGGGCAGGGCGTTGGTACCATCGCCGAGATGCCTTTGTGCGGCCGCCAGCAACTGCCTGGCGGATGGGCTGGTGGTGGCGGGCTGGCAGAGATTCATGATTGGTGCTGAAGTTACGGCTGTCGGGGCGGCGCTCGCGAATGTATTGAGCAATGTTGCGCTGATGCCGAAGACCCAGGCTGCTGTAGCGGGGAAAGCTCGTGACATGCTCTATCTCAACGCTTGATAAGTGAAACCAGTGCGGCTGGTAAGTGGTGGAAAAATTAGCACGGCGTGGTTTCTTTCTTGATGAAACCGGCGAGCGGTAACCGCCACGAAGAGGACGACAACGGCCATGAACAAGGAACAAACCGGTTTACCGCAAGACGAGGGCGGCACGGCCTCGCAACTGATTGACGCGAGAATCAAGGAACTGGGGGACTGGCGAGGCGAAACCCTCGCCCAGGTTCGAGCGCTTATCCGGCAGGCCGACCCGGACGTGGTCGAGGAGTGGAAGTGGCGGGGCGTACCGGTCTGGTCCCACGGCGGGATCATCTGCACCGGCGAGACCTACAAGCAGGTGGTGAAGATGACCTTCGCCAAGGGCGCTTTGCTGGAGGATCCCGCGGGTCTCTTCAATTCCAGCCTTGAAGGCAACACCCGGCGCGCCATCGATATACGCGAGGGCGAGCAGATCGATGAGCAGGCATTGACCGCTCTGGTTCGCGCCGCCGTGGTGCTCAACACTTCGGCGGCTCGCAGCAAGTCGACCCGATCAAAGTCGCAGTCAGAGTGAGGGCCGGCTGAATTCCGGGATTTGTTGAGCCGAACGCCGGTTACCCAGCACCAGAGCCAATATCGCCAGCCCCTGGATTCCGGCTGCCAGCCCCAACAGCAGGAGTTCGCCATGGGACCCGCCCAGTGACTTCAGTGCACCAAAGAACGCTGGCGCAAAGGCATAGCAGCCCTGGGCGGTGGCGACGATCAGCGTCACCACGCGCTGCGTCTGCTGGCGCGGGAATTCGGCTTGGGCAATCAGTGGTGGCAAGGAGGTGGCGTTGCCGATCCCCGCGCCAAAAAGGATGACCCCCAGCCATAGCAGATCGGGGAAGTTGCCTAATCCGGTCATGACCAGGCAGCCGAGCAACTGGCAGCCATAACTCAGGCAGGCAACGGTGCGCCGGTTGGCATTGGGTGGCATCAGCCAACCGACCAGAAACCGGCCGGCGATGGCGCTTGCCGTTGCCAGGCCCATCGCCAATCCGGCCTTTGCTTCTGTGACGTGATCGACCAGCAGCAGGAACAAGTGGGTAATCAGCCCTATCTGGGCGAACAACCCCAGGGACATGGCGGCCGCCAGTGTCACGAATCGACGATTGCGCCATAGCGAGGTTGTCGTGCTACCCGGGGAGACAGCCACCTGCTCAGGTGGCTGATCCGCACCATCGGCATATTGCCCGAGGTCTTCAGGCCGGAGCTTGAAGACCTTGATCGACAGCACGGCAATCGTCGCTATCGACACCAGGCCAACCCCTAGCGCGGCCTGGGTGAAGCCGATCCGGTCGATCAGGAACACCCACGCGGATGAAAAGATCACCCCGCCGATACTGGCGCCGTTATAGGCCATTGCCAGGGCGGCCGGACGCCTGGCGACAAACCATGGAGAGATGAGTGCGTTGACCGCGGCTGCCCCCATGGTCACCCAGCCCAATCCACTCAACAGTGCGGCCAGGAACAACTGGTAGGGTTGATCGGCAACCGACCATCCATACACGCCGATGCCGAGCAGGATCGATCCGAGCACGGTCGTGCGCGGAAGACCCAGGCGCTTGTACAAGACGGGCAGGTTCACCACCACCAGGGTGCCCGCGAGAAAATGCAGGGTGACGGCGGCCGAGCACAAGGGCAGCGACCAGCCGGTCCGTTGAATCACCGCGTAGAGAAAGATCGGCGGACCGTAGAAGCCAATCCCCCAGCCGAACACCGCCATCACAAACGTCGCCGCCACGACCTTTCGGCCGAAAAAAATCGATTGTTTCATGAGGAATCCCTTCAAGTGGTCTGGCATCAGTATGATGATGAAAAACCGCGATACTTCGGGAAGAGGTGAACTATGGATGTCGAAGCGGCTGATCTTTCTCTGGCTGCGGTGGCCGGCGCGATTGCCGATCCGGCTCGCGCGCGAATGCTCTGCAGTCTGCTGGACGGCCACGCGCGCACGGCCACGGAATTGGCGGCTGTAGCCGACATCGGCGCGTCCACCGCCAGCGGCCATTTTTTGCGTTTGCGTGAGCAGGGGCTGGTGGAGATGCTGGTTCAGGGCCGGCATCGCTATTACCGATTGGCCAACCCCCAGGTGGCGCACGCGCTGGAGGCCTTGTTATCGCTTACTGATCGTCACGTGACGCCGTTTCAGCCCAGCACGCCTTCAGCCCTGAAGCAGGCCAGGACCTGCTATGACCATATCGCCGGGGAAGTCGCGGTCAAACTGCATGATGCCTTGTTACAGGCGAGCTGGATCGAAGAGCAGGGCAAGGACTATGTCCTCACCGAAGCGGGCGCCGCCTCGTTGGTGCGATTGGGCATCGATATCGCGGCCGTGTCGCGTCAGCGCCGGCGCCTGGCCTATCCCTGCATGGACTGGAGCGAGCGTTCACCGCATATCGGTGGTGCGCTGGGCGCGGCCCTGCTGGAGCTGCTGCTCAAGCGTGGCTGGGTGAACCGCCATCTCGATTCCAGGGCTCTGAACCTGACGCCGAAGGGCGCGAAGAGCCTGGCAACCGCGTTTGGCCTACAGGCTCGTTAAAGGCGTCACTGCGTCGTTCCTGCGTCTGCCGCGTCGCGCTCACTGACCAGTGCCAGCAGCGTCAGGCGATTCTGTGAAAGCATCACGTTGCGCACGGTTTCCATGCGTTGCTGGTCGATGGTGTCCCAGCCCAGCGCCCGCAGAACGGGCGCGCGCTTCACGCGAAAGACGATGCTTTGACTGTTGAGGGCCATCGTCCGGATGATCGTGCTTTCGTCATCGGCGGGCCGTCCGGTCAGGCGCCCGACGATGGTGCGGGTGACGTGGGACAGGCGCTGATTGAGGCCTTGCTCCATCAGCTTGGCGGCGGATGGCGGGCCCAGTCCGGCTTGTTCGCAGGCCATGAAGCGACGCCAGTCGGCGGATTCCGGTGTCTCGAGAATGAACGACAGGAAGACGCCGAGAATATCCAGGTAACGCTCGATCAATGTCCGGTCATCGGCGTGGGGATCTTCCAGCGCCTCTTCGGCGGCCGAGACCTCGTCCGTCAGCTGCGCCCAGAGCTGCGCGAGGATGTGCTCGACGCACGCCAGGTAAACCCCTTCCTTGTTGTCGAAATAGTACTGCAGCGCTGGCGCATTGACCCCGGCCGCGGTCGCGATCTGGCGCGTCGAGGCGCTTTCGAAACCATGGGTGGCGAACTGGTCAACGGCGGCTTCGATAATCCGCAGGCGCGTTTCTTCCCCGCGCTGGTAGCCGCCTTCATTTGCTGGTCGATGTCGTGCCATGGGTGAGCCTGAAAAAGAATGCCAGAACAAATTATATCACTTGACATAAATTCGCCATCGCCGCATTTTTTACCAACTGGAATACTTTGGAGTACGGCATGTCCGTCGATCAGCCTATCGGTCAGCACGGTCGCCTTGAGCCCGTGGTTGAAAGCAACCTTTCCGAGCGACGCAACAAGCCGCCACGAGCCTTGATCGGGGTCGCCGTGGTCGCGCTCCTGGCGCTGATCGGCTGGGGCGCGCATTGGTGGTTCAGTGGGCGGTTCATTGAAAGCACCGATGACGCTTACCTGCAGGCCGACAGCATGACCGTGGCGCCCAAGGTCGGCGGGTACGTTGCCGAAGTGCTGGTCAGCGATAACGAAAGCGTGAGCGTTGGCCAGCCGCTGGTGCGCCTCGATCGGCGCAAGTATCAGGCGGCGCTGGACGAGGCCCAGGCCACCGTGGCTTCGCGCCAGGCCGATGTAGCGAGGGCTGAAGCCGAACTGGTGGAGCAGGGCGCCAGCATTGCTCAGGGCCGGGCCCAACTGGACGGCGCCAACGCCGACCTGCGCCATGCCAAGTCCCAGGTCACGCGTTATGGGCCACTGGCCCGCTCCGGGGCGGAGACCGAAGAACATCTGGCTGATCTGAACAATCAACTGGCCCAGGCCAGCACCGGCCTGGCCGCGCATCAAGCCGCGTTGCGCGCGGCTGAAACCCGTATCGGCACGCTCAAGGCGCAGTTGCAGCAAACCCAGGCGCAACTGGCGGTGGCCCAGGCCAGTGCCCGGCAATCGCAGCTGGACCTGGACGACACCACCGTGATCAGCACCCTGGACGGCCGGGTGGCCGATCGCAGCGTGCGGGTCGGCCAGTTCACCCAACCGGGGACGCGGCTGTTGACCGTGGTGCCGGTGCAGGCGCTCTACCTGACGGCCAACTTCAAGGAAACCCAGATTCACCATATGCAACCTGGCCAGGCGGTCACGGTGCACGTTGACGCGCTGGGCAGTGAAGATCTGAGCGGGCATATCGACAGCCTCTCGCCCGGCACCGGTTCGCAGTTCGCGCTGTTGCCGGCGCAGAACGCCACCGGCAACTTCACCAAGATCGTCCAACGGGTTCCCGTACGTATCCAACTGGATGTGCCGGAGTCGGCGCGCGCCGTGCTGATGCCGGGGCTGTCGGTGACCGTTGACGTGGACACCCGCCACCATGGCTAACGCCACGACGGTTGCGGCCACGCAGGGCGCGCCGCAGGAGGCGAATGCCTCGGTGACCGACTGGATCGCGGTCGCGGCCGGCTCCCTCGGCGCCTTGCTGGCCACGCTGGACATCTCCATCACCAACTCGGCCTTGCCGCAGATCCAGGGGCAGATCGGCGCCTCGGGCACGGAAGGCACCTGGATCGCCACCGGCTACCTGATGTCGGAGATCGTCATGATCCCGCTGGCGGCCTGGCTGACCCGGGTCTTCGGCTTGCGTCGGTTCCTGATGGGCACGGCAATGGCCTTCACGCTGTTTTCGTTTTTCTGCGGCATGTCCAGCAGCCTCACGGGCATGATCCTGGCGCGTGTCGGCCAAGGCTTTGCCGGTGGCGCGATGATCCCGACGGCGCAGACCATCATCGGCACACGCCTGCCCCGGCACCAGATGGCAATCGGCATGTCGATGTTTGGCCTGACCGTCTTGCTCGGGCCCTTGATGGGGCCGGTGCTGGGCGGTTGGTTGACCGAGAACGCCAGTTGGCGCTGGTGCTTTTTTCTCAACCTGCCCATCAGCCTGGCGCTGATCGCCTTGCTCTGGACCGGCATTCGCCCGGAAAAGGCCGACCTTCAACAGTTCATCAAGGCGGACTGGATCGGCATCCTTGGGTTGGCCCTGGGCTTGAGTTCGCTGACGGTGATCCTGGAAGAGGGGCAGCGTGAACACTGGTTCGAGTCCTCGATGATTGTCGGTCTGAGTCTGCTGATGACCCTGGGTTTTATCCTGATCGCCGTCGGTCAGTTCACGGCCCGCCAACCCATCATCAAGCTCAGCCTGATGCGCAACCCGCGCTACGCCAGCGTGATCCTGATCGTGTCGACGGTGGGGGCGGCCATCTATGGGATTTCCTACCTGCTGCCGCAGTTTCTCAACAGTATTGCCGGCTACAACGCCCAGCAATCCGGGGCGATCATGCTGCTCTCCGGTGTCCCGGCGTTCATGATGATGCCGATCCTGCCGCGGCTGATGCAGCGTTATGACAGCCGCTGGCTGGTGGGCACCGGGCTGGTGCTGTTCGTGATCAGTTGCATGATGAGCCTGAACCTGACGGTCGACAGTGTCGGCCATGATTTCGACGCCTCGCAACTGGTGCGCGGGTTCGCCCAGATCCTGGCGATGATGCCGCTCAACCAGATCACCATGGCGGCTGTGCTGCCCCACGAAAAAGGCGAGGCGGCGGGGCTCTACAACATGTCGCGCAATATCGGCGGCTCCATCGGGCTGGCCCTGACCGGGGTGCTGATCGATCGGCGCAGCAGCTATCACGACGCGATGATTCGCGAATCGCTGACGGCCAACAGCACCTTGGGGCAGGACCATATGGCGGCACAGACGGCGTCCTTCATGAGCCAGGGCGGTGACCAGGCCCTGGCGCAATTGCAGACGGTCGGCCAGTTGAGTCGCGACATTGCCCTGCAGGCGTCGGTCATGACTTTCACCGATTGTTTCTACCTGCTGGGCATTGCCTTGGCCCTGTGTATTCCCCTGGCCCTTCTACTCAAGAAACCGACCCTTGCGGTGAGCCCTGCACGATGATCGATAGAACCCTGATTTCGGCCCTGATCGTGGGCCTGCTCGCCGGTTGCACTGTCGGCCCCGATTACCACGGCGCGCCTGCGGTGGCCGAAAAAACCGTGTCCGCTGGACGTTTCGCCCATGCGGACCCCGTTGCCCTCAGCACCCCGGCGGTTGCCCATTGGTGGCGTGAACTGGGCGATGCTCAGCTCGACAGCCTGGTGGAAACCGCCCTCAATGACAGCTCGGATATTCGTGTGGCCCAGGCGCGCTTGCGTCAGGCCCGGGCCGGGTTGCACGGCCAGCAGGCCGCCGAGCTGCCCAAGATGAGTGCCAATGCCACGGCGATTCGCATGCGCTCTCCCGATCTTTCCAGCCTGACAGGGCAGCAGAGCAGTGGTGGTCGTGGGCCGTTGTCGCTGTATCTGACGGACTTCGATGCCAGCTGGGAAGTGGATATGTTTGGCGGTACACGCCGAGCCATCGAGGCGGCTTCTGCCAGTGCCGATGCTTCGGCCGAGAGCCTGGCCGATGCCCAGGTGCAACTGGCTGCTGAAGTGGTGCAAGCCTATGTCGGCTTGCGTGACCAGCAAACCCGCCTGGCCCTGGTCGATGCTTCGGCGGGTCTGGAAGCCCAGGTGGTCGACCTGACCCAGCAACGCCGCAGCCGTGGCGTGGCTTCACAATTGCAGTTGGAGCAAGTCACCACCCAATGGCAGACCACCCGTGCCCAGCGCCTGCCGTTGCAGGCGCAGATCATCGAGTCGCTGGACCAACTGGCAGTGCTCTGTGACCTGGAACCGGGCGAACTGGACAGCCGGCTCGGCCAACCCGGGGCGCTGCCGAGTGTTCCCGCGAGTGTACCGGTCGCTGATCCGGCGGCGGTGATCAAATCTCGCCCGGACATTCGCGCCGCTGAGCGTCAACTGGCCTCCAGCACCGCACAGGTCGGCGAGAAAAAGGCCGACTGGTTTCCCAAGTTATCGCTGACCGGTGATCTCAGCTTCAGTGCCGCGGCGCCTTCGCACCTGGTGCGCAAGGACAACGCCACCTGGCTGCTGGTCCCGCGTCTGACTTGGAATGCCCTGGACTTCGGTCGCGTGGCGGCCGATGTCGACAGCGCCGAAGGCGGCGTCGACGAAGCCCGGGCCCATTACCGCAGCGTGGTCCTCGGTGCGCTGCGCGACGCGGACACCGCCCTGGCACGCTACGGTCACCAGCGTGAAAATGTAGTCCTGCTGCGTGATATCGAAGCTTCGTCGGCCCGTGCGGCGAGCCTGACCCGCGAACGCTATGACGCGGGTACCGCCAGCACCCTGGACTGGCTGAATGCCGAACGCACGCGCTTTGACGCCGAGCAGAATCGGGTGAGCGGTGACAGTGAATTGCTGAAGGATTTTGCTTCGTTGCACAAGGCGTTGGGGTTGGGGTGGCAGGGCTGAGTCAAGCGGCAGCGCTGGCTGCGTGCCGCTGATGGAGCCCATGCACTGCGGCATGGGGTCAGGCCAGGGCGCTGGACAGATTGTTGGAAATAACCGTCCGGTTCCGGCCATTGGATTTTGCGACGTACAGTGCTTTGTCAGCGATATCGATCAACTGCTCGGGGGTGTCGGCCTTTGACCCGGACAAGGCACTGATGCCAATGCTGATGGTGACGACGTTGGCCGCTGATTCGCAGTGTTGAATGGCACTGCGCTCCACATCTGTTCGGATTTTCTCGGCGATGATAAAAGCACCGACATAATCGGTACCCGGGAGGACAATGGCAAATTCCTCTCCGCCATACCTGGCTGCAAGATCATTTTCCCGAGTGATATTTTTCTTGATCAGGGTGCTCACGGATTTCAGGCATTCATCGCCTTGTACATGGCCGTAATGGTCGTTGTACTTCTTGAACAGGTCGATATCGATCAGGATGAGAGCGAGGTCATCGGGTTTGCGCTTGGCTTTGTTTATTTCCGCGCTGATAAATAGGTCGAATTTGCGGCGATTCGAGAGCCCGGTCAAGCCATCTTCGAGTGCCAATTGGCCGAGCGCCTTGTTCGCCTCGATGTAGGCACTTTCGGAATATTGCAGTTCTTTTTGTGCTTGAATCTGCTGGTTCATGATTTTTATCAGGCGATAGCCCAGCAGGCTGAGGATGAGCAGCAATATGGACGATATGATAAAACTTGCAAAGGACTCTCGACGCCAGTCCGTCAATATTTCATCTTTATCAAAAGCCGCGATGACCACAAGGGGATAGCCATCAACGCGGCGAAAACTGATGATTCGTACGACATTGTCAATAAATGACTTTATCGTTGCGGTGCCCGAGGCGGCACCGGGCTTCAATAAGGCGAATACCTCCCCGGTTGAAATGTCGGTACCCACTTCAGTGTCGTGAAAGGGGGAGCGTACGATGATGTGCCCTGTCGAGGAGGCCAGGTTGATGATGCCATTCTTGCCGATGTCGATATTGTCATAGAGGCTGAGGAAGTATTTAAGATAGAGGGTGACTATTGTCACACCCGCAAAACTGCCATCCGTGTGACTGATCCGGCGCGACAGGGTGATGATCCATTCGTTTGTTGAGCGGCTGCGTATGGGAGGACCCAGGAATGCCGCGGAACTGGTATGGTCGCGATGGTAGATGAAGTAGTCGCGGTCCGAGTTGTTTGTGTCGGGCCGGTTTCTGTTGTCTGAATTTAATAACCAGCGTCCTTGCTCGTCGTAAATCGAAAAGCCATGGATTTGTGGCAGTCGTTCTTGCTGGGCCTTTAATATCTCCCCGAGTATTTTCAATTCCGCCGGTCCAGTGCCTTCAATATTGGTCTGCTCTTGGATCCCGAGTATGACGATGTCAGCTTGGGTGAGTGTGGCCGCTATGCTGGACGACAAGGCCTTCGAGAGGTTTGACATCTCGATCTCTTTTTCATGCAGGTGATACGCCAGGGAGTTGGAGACCCCCCAGATGCTGATGCCGATCAATGAAATGCAGACTGCCGCGACAAAGAGAATCACATGACTGATCTTGAGCTTGGTATCCGCCCATTTGGCGTTGAAAGCTGAAGTCGTTTTTGTGAGCATGAACAACACATCCATGTGGTTGAAATGGCTTTGTGTAGCTTATGTTCTTTTTATTAAAGTTAAATAATTTTTTTGGGTGTTTTTATTGTGGTTTGCTATCTTTTTGAGTGTGATTGAAGGGCATTTTGTCTGCTCATCGTAAAGCTGCTGGAAAGCCGGAAGGTCCCGGGCAATCGTGATCGTCATTGCGGTGGAATTGCTCGTTGAACGGCGCCTTGCTTGAGTCCTTATGCCTGATGCCACTGCGCATACTGCTGCGCCAATGCTGCAAAGTCCTGCGGTTCGGGGAATTCCTCGAAGTCATGCACGGCCCCGGTACTGGCCCACGGCAGCTTTTCGCAGGTCCAGGTTTCAATGAACGGGGCGAATTGCCTTGGATTGTCCAGCAAGCTGGAACGCATGCCGACAACCGATTCGTTGCCCGCCGGGCGGGTAAACAGCCAGCTCAGGCAATGGGGGCAGAAGTAGTGTCGCGTTGCCCCATGCAAGCCACCGATCACCGGCTCTCCCTGAGTCACCACGAACTGCTCGTCCAGCACCAACGCACTGAGGGAAAACGCGCTGGCCGACATTTTCTGGCAGCCGGTGCAATGGCAGGCCGTGGTGATGATCGGCTGGGCGCGCAGTTCGAAAGCGACCTGACCACAGCGGCAACTGCCGCTGGCAAATACTGGTTGACTCATAACGACCTCCTATCCTCTCAACGCTTCAGCGAATGCTCCGGGCGTCGGGCTCTGTGGCCAGGCGGGCAGCCCCTCCGGCAGTGTTAGCCAGGGTTGTTTGTGTTGCACCCAGATATGCGCGACAGGCTGAAGGGACGGGCTGTTATCCAGCGTGCCAGCGCGCAGCACCTGCAGGCCGGGGGCGGCGCTGGTGGTGTTGTAGAGTCGGGTATGACAGACACCGCAGAGGGCGTGACGGGAATGCAGACCGTTGCTGTCATAGGCGTATTCAGTGATCGGTCCTTCAGCGCGGAGGGTGCCTTCCGGCAATAGCGCATGCAGGGCAAAAGCGCTGCCGCTCCAGGTCTGGCAGTCACGGCAATGGCAGGCGTAGACCGCCAGCGGCAGGTCGGCAGCCAGGGTGTAGCTCACGGCGCGGCAGCGGCATTGACCAGTGAGTGGCATCGGTAAAACTCCTTCAAACGTTGAGGCGGCGGACGACGCGGGGTGTCCGTGGGATATGCTTGACCAGCATGAGGCCGTGCCTCGCGAAAGAAAATTAGCCAAAATTGCCCAGCGGCTCACAGGAAATGTATGAACGCGCCTCAGCTACAGTGGGAAACCCAGCGTGCCTTTCTGGCGGTATTGCGCACCGGCAGTCTCTCGGGGGCGGCCCGTTTGCTGGGCATCGCACAGGCTACCGCGCGCCGGCGGATCGAGGCGTTGGAGCAGAGCGTGGGCGTCAGCCTGTTTATCCGCTCACCGGCCGGGCTGCTGCCGACGGAGACGGCCAAGGACCTGATCAGCCATGTCGAGGCGATGGCCATGGCAGCCAATGCCTTCAACCGGGCGGCGTCGGCGGATGCGCAATTGGCGGGCGGTACAGTGCGCCTGACCAGCAGCCAATTGCTCGGGGTCGAGGTCTTGCCCCCCATGTTGCGCACGCTACGCCAGACCTATCCGCAACTGGCCGTCGAACTCAGCGTGTCGAATCGCCTGCAAGCGTTGGCCAGGCAGGAGGCCGATGTGGCGGTGCGTATCCGTCGCCCGACCGAAGCGACCGTGGTCACCCGCAAGGTCGGCGACTTGCAGGTCGGCTTGTATGCCACCCCTGAACTGCTGGCGGAGCAGGGCGTGCCAGACACCGTCGCACAGCTGGATGACTACCCGTTGATCGGGCCTGACCGCAATCTGGTGGAACTGCAGTTTCTGCGCGAACGCGGGTTCGACTGCACAGCGCAGCGAACGCCGGTTCGTACCGATGACCACCTCGCGCAACTGGCGGCGTTGCGCGCCGGGCTCGGGATTGGCGTCTGCTCCAGCCAATTGGCCCGGCGTCATGGTCTGGTGCGTGTGTTGCCCGAACAGGTGGATTTTACCGTGGATGTGTGGACCGCCATGCACCAGGACATGCGTCGGGTTCAGCGCATTGCCTTGGTGTTCGATGCGCTGGGGGAATCGCTGACCCAGTTCCTGGGGACTCACTAAGTCCCCAGGCTGCTTGATCACGCGTGCTTCACCGTCTGCCTTCTGGTGGCGAAATTGGCCAGCAGATCGAGACTGGAACAGAACACGAAGTAGACCAGCGCCACGAACAGGAAGATCTCCGTGGGGTGGACCATCACCCGATTGCTGACCTGGGTTGCCACGAAGGACAGTTCGCCGACGCCGATCACATAGGCCAGGGAGGTGTCCTTGATCAGCGAGATCCACTGGTTGAGGAACGACGGCAGCATGATCGGCAAGGCCTGCGGCAGGATGATCAGGCGCATGACCTGAACGGGCCGCATGCCCAGCGCGCGGGCCGCCGCCCACTGGCCGTCCGGCAGGCTCTGGATCCCGGCGTGGACCGAGTACGCCAGGTAGGCGCCGCCGATCAGCGACAGTGCGCAGACCACGGTGAACAGCGCCGGGATATCCACGTGGAAGATGATCGGCAGCAGGAAGTAGCTCCAGAAGATCAACATCAGTACCGGGATCGCCCGCAGGAAACCCAGCACCGCGATCAATATCCCCCGTGGCCAGCCCTTGAGGCTGCTCAGGGCAATGCCCAGCACCAGGCCGAGGATTGCGGCGCAAATGCCGGACAGTACGCTCAGCACCAGGGTCAGGGCCGCGCCGCCCAGGGGACCGTCGGGATAGGCGCCGATCAGGAAGTATTCGAGGTTGTCGCTGATAACGGAAAAGTCCATGTCACGCGGCTCCCTGGCGATAACGTCTGGTCTGGCGGATCCATTGTCCGGCCGCTTCGATCAGTGCAATGCTGAAGATGTAGAGCAGGGTGGCGAAGCCGAAGGCCTGGAAGGTCTTGAAGGTTTCGGTCTCCACCTGGCGCGAGGCGTAGGACAGCTCGGCGAGGCCGATGGCCATGGTCAGCGAGGAGTTCTTCAGCGCGTTCATGTACTGCCCGAGCAAGGGCCCGAGGGCGGTGCGCAAGGCTTGGGGCAGGACGATATAACGCCACACCTGTGCCGGTCGGAAACCCATGGCCACGCCGGCTTCGCGTTGCTGCGGGCGCACCGAGGCGACGCCGGCGCGAAACTCTTCGGCGATAAAGGCCGAGGTGTATAGCGTCAGTCCCCAGAAACTGGCGATGAACTCAAAGGACGGCCAGCTGATTTCAACGCCGGCCAGGCTCACTTCATGGGGCGTGTTCAACCAGTTCACCAGCCCTTCGGGCAGCAGGGCGCTGAGGCCGAAATACCAGAAGAACAATTGCACCAGCAGCGGCGTGTTGCGAAACAACGCCAGGTAGGCCCGTGCCGGCCAGGACGCCAGGCGAGAGCTACCGAGGCGCGCGAGGCAGACCAGGAAGCCGAGCCCGGTGGCCACCAGGCAGACCACGGCGGACAGGGCCAGGGTCAGGAGAAATCCATCGAACAGCCATTTCAGGTAATGCGGGCCCAGCAATTCACCAAACATCAATCACGGTGTCCATCCAGAATACAAAGAGCCCGCGCGGAAAACCGCGCGGGCTGTGGGTGTACGGCGGAGAGGGCGATCAGCTCTTGTCGCCGATCTTGTACAGGCGGGTCAGCGGCGTCTTGGTGTCCGGGCCGAACCAGGTGTCGTAGATCTTCTGCGCCTGGCCTTTGCTTTCCAGCTCGACCAGCGTCTGGTTGACCACTTCGGTCAGTGCGGCTTCGCCCTTGGGCAGGCCGACGCCGATCAGGTCGTTGGAAATGGTGAAGGGCGGAATCTCGTATTTGTCCTTGTCCGGCACGTTGGCCAGCAGGCCGATCAGCTTCGGACCGTCCTGGGTGATGGCCTGGACGTTGCCGTTGCGCAGGGCCGTGAACGCGAACGGGGTATCGTCGTAGGCAACGACTTTGGCGCCCGGGAATTTCTCACGCAGCACGCCTTCGTTGACGGTGCCCTTGTCCACGCCGACACGCCATTTGTTCAGCTCATCCTGGGACTTGAGGGTGCCTTTCCTGACGATGAACTGCTGGCCGGAACTGAAGTAGGGAATGCTGAAGTTGACCTGTTCGGCGCGCTCCGGGGTGATGGTGAAGTTGGCCAGGACCAGGTCGACCTTGTTGGCGACCAGCAGCGGGACGCGGTTGGCCGGGTTGGTCGGTTGCAGTTGCAGCTTGACGCCCAGCTTGTCTGCGATGGCCTTGGCATAGTCCACGTCCAGGCCTTCGATCTGTTTGCTCTTGGCATCGATAAAGCCGAAAGGCGGGTTGCTGTCGAACGAGGCGACACGCAGAACGCCGGATTTCTTGATGTCTTCCAGGCGGTCGGCATGGGCCAATCCCGAGAGGACGGCGAGGGTGAGGGCAGTGAGGGCAGTTAATTTCTTCATTGATGATCTCAACACTTAGTGGATGATTCTGGTGCCGAGTCTTGCAGTCCGCGGATGAACAATAAAAGAATATAAAAGAATTTGTTGATGTCTTTTTGGAATAAGCAGGTTTTTCGGGGGGATTCCTGTAACCCGCACGCTAGAGCGTTGCCGGTCTGTCACGCGTTCCTATTGCCTGACTGGGTAAACGAAGTCCTATCAATCCGGCATCGACGAATGCTTCTAGACTGAAAGCATCCGTTTCATTCAGCCGAGGGCAGCATGAAAATCTCATTTCGCTTGGCGTTTTTCAGCATCGCGGCGACGCTGGGTTATCTCGGGCTGGCGGTGTGGGGTTTCGGTGGCTGGTCGGCGTTTGTTGCCCAGCCCGCATTGCTCGCACTCGCCGTGGTGACCGTCTTGTTGGCGGGCTCTGCGTTGTTTACCGAAGCGAATCTCAGCCCCGGTGTCCGTGAGGATCGCGGCAATCGCTGGGTGATTCCGGTCATCGGCGCCCTCGGCTTGCTGCTGGTGGGGCTGGTGCCCTGGACGGCCCGCCTGGGCTGGTGGACCTTTGGCGGGGAGGGCGTGCGTTGGTTCGGTGTGCTGCTGTTTGCCGTTGGCGGCGTGCTGCGGATGTGGCCGGTGTTTGTGCTGGGCAAGCGCTTCAGCGGTTTGGTGGCGATTCAGCCGGGGCACCGGCTGGTGACCACAGGGCTCTATCGAACCCTGCGCAACCCGAGTTACCTCGGGCTGCTGGTCAACTCGTTGGGCTGGGCACTGGCTTTCCGCTCCGGCGTCGGGGTATTGCTGACGGCGCTGACGCTGATCCCACTGATCGCGCGCATGCACTCGGAAGAGGCCTTGCTCAAGGCCGAGTTTGGCGAGGAGTACGAGGCTTATCGTGCCCGCACCTGGCGTCTGCTGCCCGGGGTTTATTGAGCCACAGCGTCACGCGTTCTGATTGCCCGAGCGGGTAAACGAATAGCGGTCGATATCCTGCCGGAGCTGCCAGCCCTGGCTTTGCCAATAACGGGCAGCCTCCTCATTGGTCTTGAACACGTCGAGATGACACTTGAGGATACCGTGGCTCTCCAGGATCGACAGGCAGCGCTCGACCAGTGCATTGGCGATGCCCTGACGCCGATAACGGGGCAGGACCAGCAGGTGCTGCAAGTAGCCCCGGCGACCGTCATGCCCTGACATGATGCAGCCGCCAAGCTCGCCGTCGACTTGCGCCACGAAGCTCATTCCCGGATTTCGCTCCAGGTAGCGGGCGGTCGATTCACGGGAATCGGCATCGCGCAGGGAGATGCCCGGGGTGTTGCGCATAAGGTCGATGACCGCCTGGTAATCGTCCATCGTCATGGCACGGATATTGATCATGGGGCTGGGCCTGGCTGTGTGGATTGTCCGGTCTGGCAGCCTATCAGAAGCCACTCAGGCGTTGTCACGTCGATCCGCCCAGGCGTCTTGCTGGCGGATGCCCGTTCTGTTTTTATGACTCGATAGGTCGTGCGGAGACTGGTTTCGCGAACCCTGTTCTGGAGAAGTGTTGATGTTCCTGATCCTTGCCCTGATCGCCATCCTCCTCGTGTGGGGATGGTGGACCTATCCACGTGCAGGAGGGCTGTTGTTTGACCTGATTACGAGCCTGGAAGCACGGCTTTCCCGGGTGAAGGAAGTCCCGGTGGCGATTCAACGGATGACCTTGGCGACCTTCCAGGGTGGGACCCAGCGCAACGCAGCACCGCTGTTGCTGATCCACGGTTTCAGTGCCGACAAGAACCTCTGGCTACGTTTTGCGCGATCCTTCGTGGCCGACTACCGGGTGATCATTCCCGACCTGGCCGGGCACGGTAAAAGTGGCTTCGAAGCGGGGGCTGACTACAGCATCGCGACCCAGGCGCAACGCATGATCGAACTGCTGGACGCCAGCGGGATCGACAAGGTGCATGTGGTCGGCAGCTCCATGGGAGCTTACGTCGGCACCTGGCTGGCGGCGCATTATCCGGAGCGCGTGCTGTCCCTGGCGTTGATGGGCCCTGTGGGGGTGAACCTGCCGCAGCCCAATGAAGTGGAAGAGTTGGTCAAGCAAGGCAAGAACCCGTTTCTGATCCACTCGCGGGCGGAGTTCGATCGGTTCTTTTCCATGACCATGGCCTCGCCACCCTGGATACCGGGCGTGTTGCTGGCGGCGGAGTCGCAGGCCTATATCGAGCGGCGCCCTGAGCTCGCGGAAATCTTCGACGACTTCCATGACAGCCCGCGCATGGAGCCCTGGCTGAGCAATATCCGTGTCCCGACCTTGCTGCTGTGGGGGCGCGAAGACCGCATGGTCCCCCTGGCCAGTGCAAAAACCTGGATCGCCGGCATCCCCCATGCGCGTCTGGAGTGCTGGGACGGCGTGGGCCATCTGCCGATGGTCGAGCGGCCGGAGCAGACGGCGGCGCAGTATCGCGAGTTCCTGGAAGAGGCTACTTGAGAGAAAGAGAACCATAAATATTTTCAGGTCGGGTGAATAAAGCGCTCTGTCACGTGTTTTCCCCATGTGGCGGCTGTTTGCGCCATTCCTACATGGTTCGACTTATCCTACAAACAGAGAGCTACCGATGCTGAAGAAAATCACCCTCGCTGCTGCCGTCGCCATGACCTGCCTGTCCGGCCCGGCCTTCGCCGATGCGCCTGCCAAAGTCGCTGACACCGGCGCGGGCAAGGTCCTGGTCGATGCCAAGGGCATGTCGCCAAGCCTTGATCGATAGTTCTACGTAGCGGTCTCTATCCGGCCTCCCTGCGGACGTCCGCCGTTCCTTTCGGCAGGGAGTGGCACCAGGGATCAGGCTTTGGCGGACGCACGCACCTTGCCGAAGTGCACGCAAAGGTAAGTCCCTATCGCCAGGGCACCGACTGTCAGCGCGATAAACTCCGGATTCAAGCCGATAATCACCGGCTGTCTCGACAGCAGCACAAGCCCCACCAGCAGATTGAAGGCACCCCAGAGAAAATTCACCAGGGGTGATGAGGGACCTTTGCCTCGCGGTTTCGCAAAGGGTGTGGGAAAGACTTCACCGCACAGGCCGCTGACCAGGTGCGGAAGGGCATTGCAGAGAAAGACACCGGCAAAAAAAGCTGTGATGGACATGGATCACCTTCAGGCGAGGGGCATGGATAAAGGTTGGTGGTTCAGTTATCGGTAGCGTGGCTCGTGGGGGCGACGCGACGGGCGATGAAGGCCGCGATTGCCGGCCCGGCCAACAGCACCACGCCGAAGCGCGCCATCTGCATGGTCATGACGAAGGGCACATCGACGTGGCTGGAAGCAGCGATGATCGCGACGGAGTCCGCACCGCCCGGGCTGGTCGCCAGATAAGCGGTGAGCGGATCGATGCCGGCGGCAAAGACGAACACCAGGGCCAGGCAGCCACAGATCGCGATCAACGCCAGGGTGCTGGCGAGGATCGCCGGGAAGGCTTTCATGGCGTACTTCACCAACGGTCGGGTGAAGGGCAAGCCGATCCGCCAGCCGATAACCGCATAACCGAGTGCCAGCAGCCAATGGGGCATCTCGATGTTGATCAAACCCTGATGACTGAGAAAGATCCCGCCGATCATCGGCACCAGCAGGGCGGCCACCGGTATTTTCGCCAGGCGCGCCACCAGCGGGCCGGCGGCCACGATGGCCAGGGTCTGGGCCAGCGGTAGCCAGTCGATGCTCGGGAACCAGATCACCGAATGCACCTCATGCACCACGCCGGCACCGGTGAAGTGGGTGATGAGGGTAGCGATGACCGCCACCATGATCACGCGGGTGTACTGCATGCAGGCGACGAGCTGTGCGTCGGCCCCGGCATTTTCGGCCATCAGGATCATCACGGTGGCCGCGCCCGGGCTCAGTCCCCAGATAGCCGTGCTCCCCGGCAATACCCGCAGGCGGGTCAGGCCCCATCCCAGCAAACCGGCGGCGACAACCACACCGATCACGCCGAGGACAAACAGCGGCCAACTGCCGACCGCGGCACCGGCAAGCGATTGCACCAGGGTTTTGGCGATCATGCAGCCCAGGATGCCCTGGGCGAAGGCGGACGCCGGTCGTGGGATCTGAACCCGGGTGTCGACGAAGGTGATGGCGGTGATGACCGCGCCCAGCATGGGGCCGAGCAGCAAGGCGGCTGGAATGCCGACCCAGGTCAGGGCCAGGGCAAACAGTACGGACAATCCCAGGAGAGCGCTCCACTGTCCTATCGAAGCGAGCGTGCCGGATTTGGACATGGCGGTATGAGCCTCTGCGTTGGACATGAAAACCCCTTGATGGAGCTGGACTGGAGGCCGGGCGTTGCTTCGGGTCGGTGTGATGCTAGAATGAGAGGATATCCTCTCGTAAAAATAGTGAAGGACATCCTCTCATATGTCAACAAAACCCATCGCCAAGGGGCAGGAACCCAAGCGCGCCAAGGGGCATATCCGTGTGGCGGCCATTCTGGAAGCCGGGGTCGAGCTGTTTACGGAAAAGGGCTTTGATGCGACGACGATGACGGAGATTGCGGCGCGCTCGGGGACGGCGATCGCTTCGCTGTATCGATTCTTTCCGACCAAGGAGTCCGTGGCCGAGGCGCTGTTGATGAACTACGTCGAGCACGCCCTGGCCTCTCTCGCCGAGCTGGCCTCGCAAGCCCGTGCCATGACACCGCCGGAACTGGCGTCGGCGTTTGTCGATTTCAGTCTCGCGCTGCAGTCAAAGCGTCAGTTCGCCGTCAATCTGGTGGATGTCGCGGGGGCCAGCGAAAGCCGGCGGCAGCAGTTTCGCAAGGCCATGGTGGACGGTATCGAGGCGGCGCTGCGGGAGGTGATTCCAGCCCTTGTCCCGGCCAAATCCAAGGCCGTGGCCATGACGCTGCTGAATGTGTTCAAGGGCGTGGGGCGGATCAGCGAGGAGACCCCCGCCGTGCAACGGGTGCTGTTGGCGGAGGCCAAGGATATGGTTCGGCTTTATCTTTCGGCGCTGGAGGCCTAGGTCTATGTCGCCTTGTCGTCGGCGTCGACCTGGTTGATGCGCTTGTACAAGGTTTGCAAATAGGCAAAGTCGGCGGAATACAGGTCTTCGATGACTTTGGTGTTGATCATGTCGAGATTGCCCAGCCGCACAACCACTCGCGACAGCACGATGACGATCAGGTAGGCCGGATTGGCTTGTACCCGGTGATCCTTCAACGGCAGGATCTCGTCACCGGCGGTGGCCAGGCGCATCACGCCGTTCCGGTGCAGGTTGCCGTCTCCATCGCGGTATCCGAGTGGAAGGGTAAATTCAACTTCGGTGCTGATGACACTCATGCTTGCTACTCCTGTCGGGGCACCCGGGTCATGTAGGTAATGGGCCGTTCGAAGGTATAGCCAAAGTCATCCGCGGTGTCGAGCTATCAGACTTGCTTGTCCCGGGCATCGAATACGTCCTTCAGCACCGGTACCGCCGACATCGCTTTTGGCCAACCCACGTAGAACGCCAGGTGGGTCACCACTTCCGCGGCCTGCGTCCGGGTCAGGCCATTGTCCATCGCCCGGTTCAGGTGGAAGGGCAGTTGGGCGGCTTGCCCCTGGGCGATCAGTGCAGCCACGGTGATCAGGCTGCGGTCGCGTGGGGTCAGGTCGGCCTGGCGCCATAGATCGGCGAACAGGACGTCGTTGGTGTAGTGCGCAAGCCCAGGCGCAACGGCACTCACATTCGCCTCGACAAGGGCTCGGCGTTTGGCTTCGGCCACGGGTTCGAGAGTCAACGGCTCTTTGGCTGGAGAAGTAATCTGGTCAGCGGGAATCTGCCGTTCAGTGAATATCTGCCTGGCCACAATGGCGGCCGACATCGCATTCGGCCAACCGGAGTAGAACGCCAGATGGGTGATCAGCGCGCTGATTTCACTCGGCTTCACGCCATTGTCGAGTCCCAGCTTGATGTGTCCGCTGAGCTGCGCGCTCTGCCCGCTGGACACCAGCGCGGCGAGCGTGATCAGGCTGCGGTCGCGCGGCGCCAGCTCCTCGCGCTTCCAGACTTCGCCGAAGAGTAACTCGGTGGTGTAGTTGTACAACTGGGGCGTGGCCTCCAGCACATCCGGCGAGGGTTTTGGGTCGGGGCGAGACATGCCTTGGTCGGCATCGACCATGGCCGAGAAACACAGTGTGGCGAATGCGCTGGCTAAGAGTTTCATCGAGTCGACTCCTGAGATGAATGGCCATCAATGGTGATACCGCAGGGGCAGGGCTGCGCTGAGTGACAAGAGTTTAAGAAAACTGGATAGATTCATTAAGATCATTAACTCGCATGGAGTCATAAGCAGGGCTCATGAATGATCCGAAGGTTATGCCGCTATAATCCCGGCAACTCATGGTAGGAATTCATCAATGGCCCGGGAAAGCTACAACGATCTGCTGGCGTTTCTGGCCGTGACCCGCGAGCGCAGTTTCACCCGTGCCGCCGCCCAGCTCGGCGTTTCGCAATCCGCCCTTAGCCACACCATCCGCGCCTTGGAGACACGCCTCGGCGTTCGCCTGCTGACCCGCACCACGCGCAGTGTGGCGCCGACCGAGGCGGGCGAGCAGCTGTACAACAACCTGGCTCCGCGCTTTGAGGAGATCGATGCCGGCCTGGCCGAAGTCATTGAGCTGCGCGACAGCCCACGCGGCACCATCCGTATCACCGCCACCGATTACGCGGCCAACAGCGTGTTATGGCCGAGGTTGGCGCCGTTCATGTCGCAGTACCCCGATATCAAGGTCGAAATCATGACCGACTACGGGCTGACCGATATCGTCGCCGAGCGCTACGACATTGGTGTACGCCTGGGCGATCAGGTGGCCCAGGACATGATTGCGGTACGCGTGGCTCCAGACCTGCGAATGGTCATCGTCGCTGCGCCATCCTACCTGCAAGCCCATCCGGCGCCGCGCAAGCCTGAGGACCTGGCCCACCACAACTGCATCAACTTGCGCCTGCCCACCCACGGCGGTTGTTATCCCTGGGAGCTGAAAAAGGGCAAGGCCGAATTGCAGGTGCGGGTAGAGGGGCAACTGACTTTCAACAGCTCCTATCAGATGCTCGAAGCGGCGCTCAGTGGCTGCGGGCTGGCGTTCATTCCGCAGGACCTCGCCACCTCGCATGTCGCCGCCGGGCGCCTGCAGTGGGTGCTCGAGGATTGGTTTCCGACCTTTCCCGGACTGCACATCTACTACCCCAGTCGCCGGCAGTCGTCCCGTGCGCTGGCCTTGGTGATCGCCGTGCTGCGTTATTCCGAGGACTCATGAGATCAGCTCATGACTGCATCCGTCCTTTCGGTCTTAATCACCAATCGGCTTGTGACTAGGATGGCGGCACGGCTTTGAGCACCTGCTCGGCCATCCTGTTTCAACGCTGATGGAAGGTGACCGATGAACTACCGCTATCTGGGCCGCAGCGCCCTGAAAGTTTCTCCCCTGTGCCTGGGTGCCATGATGTTTGGTGGCGAGACCGACGAGGTGACCTCCCGGCGCATCATCGACAAGGCGGCCGCCAGTGGCATCAACTTTATCGACACTGCCGATGCTTATCACGCCGGGCGTTCCGAAGCCGTGGTGGGCCGGGCGATTGCCGAACAGCGTGATCGTTGGGTGGTGGCCACCAAGTTTGGCTATCCATCGTCCGCGACTGCTGGCCCGAACGAGCAGGGCCAGTCGCGCAAGTGGATCATGCAAAGCGTCGAGGCCAGCCTCAAGCGCCTGGGCACGGACTATATCGACGTCCTGTATTTTCACCGGGCCTTGACTGACGCGCCGATGGAGGAGGGGATTCGTGCTGTCGGTGACCTGATTCGTCAAGGCAAGATCCGTTATTACGGGGTGTCCAATTTCCACGGTTGGCGTATTGCGGAGATGGTGCGCATCGCGGACCAGTTGGGCATCGAGCGCCCTGTGGTCAGCCAGCCGTTGTACAACATCGTCAACCGTACGGCGGAAGTCGAGCAACTGCCGGTGGCAAGCAATTATGGGTTGGGTGTCGTACCCTACAGCCCATTGGCGCGTGGCGTGTTGAGCGGCAAATATGCGCCGGATACACCACCTCCCGCGGACACCCGTGCCGGGCGCGGCGACAAGCGTATCCAGCAGACCGAGTGGCGCCCGGAGTCCTTGGAGATTGCCCAGACCATTGCCCGTCATGCGGTTGAGCGTGGGACCACTTCCATTGCCTTCGCGATTGCCTGGGTGTTGAAAAACTCGCTGATCAGCGCGGCCATCGCCGGTCCGCGTACCGAGGCGCATTGGGACAGCTACCTGGACGCACTCGGGTTGGAGTTGGGGCCCGATGACGAGAAACTGGTCGACGGTCTGGTCGTGCCTGGGCATGCGTCGACCCATGGCTTTACTGATCCGGGGTATCCGGTAGAGGGGCGCAGGGTGCTTTGAATGGGTGGCCAATGCCTTGTCGATTCTTGGGGAAAGTAGAGTGATAGCCCGATATCCTGTCGGGCCCACTTCATACAAGCGAATCACGCTATGCCCAGCTTGTCTTTCGCGATCCGTGTGTTGTTCGCTTGTTGCCTGTTGGTAGCCACCGCCAACCACTTGCGTGCAGATTTTCAGCATGGGCTGTTCTGGGACTACGGATACGGGGAGAGCGCTCATTGGGCCAGTCGCGTGTTCTGGAGTGCGCTGACCTTCCTTGATCCATTGGCTGCGCTGCTGCTGTTCATCAAGCCTCGGGTGGGGCTTGCCCTGACTGCCTCGATTATCGTGGCTGACGTTGCCCATAACACCTACTACGTTGCGCTGAATCAGCAGTGGCTGGCGTCTTTCTATCTGTCCCAGGTGGCTTTTCTTATCGCGGTTATGTTGCTTTCGCCTGTCGTCTGGAAGGCTATTAATTCCCGTCAATCAAATGCTCAGCCAACTCAGGACTGAACGTCCCGGCCGTTGGCCCGCCGTGGCAGTTTCGGGTCGCTGAGGACGATCCGTCGGAGTTGCCTGGGATCTTGATCCAGACCGCCAACACGGTCTCTGTGATGGCCTGAGGTTGAAGACCAATCTTGCGCCCCGAAGGATTGCACCAGTCCCCGGGGCTGGAGCCGTTACCGTTGCGGCTGGTATCGATCACCATGGATTTTGCATAGCCGTAATCAGCCGACAGCCTGGCATTGATCGCGTCGCCGTAGGTACGGGATTGATCAAGGGTGTAGAAGTTGGAGACATTCAACGCAAAGCCCCGCGCATTCTTCACACCCGCCGCATTCAGATAACCCGCCATTGCGCTTGAAGGTTTCCAGCCTGCATTTCCCGCGTCCAGGTAAACCTCCGCCAAGGGCGCGCGCTGCTTGAACCCGGACACCGCGTAATTGAACAACGCCAGACGTTCATCGCGCTTTGGCTGAGTCAGGCATCCGCTGTCCGCCAGCGCATCCGGCTCCAGAATGACCACGGCAGGCTTGTCGCCAATGCCATTGATAAACCGGTCTATCCAGTCTCGATACTCCAAGGCATTTGCCGCACCGCCCGCCGACGCGCCGCCACTGCAGTCACGACCAGGCAGGTTGTACGCCACCAGAATGGGTATCTGATTAACCTTGTCTGCCGCCCCAACGTATTGGCTGACGGTGTCGGTGAGCTGGTCGGTTGTCTGGCTGGTACCGGTCAGCCAGCGGGCGCTGGGTACACCGGCAATCGACGCCTGGATTTTTGCCGTAAGAGGAGACTGGGGATTTGCCTTCACCCATTGCGCGGCGGTTGATCCGGGATTGACGTAAAAGCCATCGGCGGCATAGGCCGCCGACTGTAGTGATATGAAGATGACGCAGGCGGTGAGAATGGCTGCCTTGGGCATTAACGGCTTCTCTGCAAAACAGGATGGTTGCGGATGCCGAGCGTAACATCCCAGATACGGTGCTGCTTTTCACTATTGAAGGAGGGGGCCTTGGGCCCCCTCCAGTTCGACACTACTTATAACGCTGCTCAAACATCGCCACCTGCTCCGGCTTGATCAACTGGAAGGGCACCCACACATCCGGCTCGACCGCTTCGCCCTTGATCATCTTGATCGCCGACTGTACCGCCACGGTCGCCTGGGCCTTGGGATCCTGGAACACGGAGGCTACCAGCATGCCGCGCTTGATGGCCGCGAGGCCGTCGGGCAGGCCGTCGATGCCGACGATCGCAATCTCCCCCTTGGCCTTGCCGGCCTGCTGCAACGCCATGGCGGCGCCGATGGCCATCTCGTCGTTGTTGGCCACGATGGCGTCGAAGTGGGTGCCCGCCAGCAACCAGTTGCTGGTCAGGTCCATCCCTTTGTTGCGCTGCCACTCGGCACTCTGTTGCTCGACGATCTTGATCCCGGGATAGTCCTTGAGCACCTGTTTCACGCCTTCGGTGCGGTCGTGGGTGGCGTTCTGCGCAAGGTCGCCCATGATGATCGCCAGGCTGCCTTTGCCCCCCAACTTCTCGGCCAGATAACGCATCTGCAGTTGCCCGGCCTCGAGGTCATTGGACGCCACGGTGACCACACCTTTGGGCAGGGTACGTTCGTCCGGGTGGCGGTTGACGTAGACCAGCGGGGTCTTCACCTCGACGGCGGCGCGGGTCATATTGGCGGTGGCGGAAGTATCCACCGGCAGGACGATCACGGCATCAACCTTCTGGCTGAGAAAACCTTCGACCTGATTGAGCTGACGCACCACATCGCCCTGGGCATCCTCGAACTGGATCTGCACGCCTTCCTGTTTGGCGGCCGCTTCCAGGCCGTTGCGCACGTAAGTCATGAAGTTGTCGTCGACCCGGGCAATGCTGACGCCGATGCGATAACCGGCGCTGGCCCATTGGCTGAAGAGCAGTAACAGCGTGGCAAAAAACAGTGTGTGGCGACGCATGATGGTTTTCCTTTTGTTGTTATGAGTTGAAATTCATCAGGATCAAACCTGCGGATTGCAGGCACTCGGCGGATCAGATCCGCCAGGAGTGCCGGCTTCCTCAGTCAAGCGTGAACGCCTGCCGAAAGCGTTCAAGTGCCGTTTCGCTGTCGCCGCTGGCCCAGCCTTCGAGCCCGACCACGCCCGTATATCCCATGCCGAACAAGGCCCTGGCAATGGCCGGATAATGAATCTCACCGGTGCCGGGTTCCTTGCGTCCGGGGACATCGGCGACCTGGATTTCACCGATGGCAGGGCCGGCGCGCTGGATCAGTTCGATCAGATTTCCTTCGCCGATCTGTGCATGGTAAAGGTCCAGGTTCATCTTCAGATGCGGGCTGCCCACGGCCTCGATCAGTGCCAGGGTGTCGTCGGCGCGAGCGAACGGAGTGCCGGGGTGGTCGACCTCGGTGTTGAGGTTTTCCAGCAGGAACACCCGGCCCGCGTCTTCACCCAGGCGGGCGATTTTTTCCAGGGTCTTGCAGGCGCTCAACCACATGCGTCCGGTGGTACAGGCTACGGGTTTGACCGGCAGGCCTTTGTCGCCCAACCCCGTGCCATGCAGATTGAGGCTCGGGCAATTCAGTTGCGCGGCCACGGCCAGGGATTCCCGGGCGCTGTCGAGCAACTGGCGGATGTCTTCGGGGTCGGTCAGGTTGCCCGAGATATAGCCGGTCATGGAGGTGAAGTCGGCGCCCGTGGCAACCAGGGCGGGAATGTCCTTCTTCGTCCAGTCCCAGATTTCCGCACTGAAGCCCAACGCATGAATACGTTTGACGCGCTCGGTAAACGGCAGGTCGAGGAAGACCATCTCGGCGCTGATCGCCAGCTTGAAGGGTGAGAAGCTCATCAATGGGCTCCTTGCACACGTACGGTTTTACCTTGCTGGAAGGACTCGATACAGGCGCGGGCAATGGCCAGTGCCGCCCGGGCATCTTCGCCGCTGGCCAGGGGTTTTTCCCCGGAGCGGACGCAGCCGACAAAGTGATTGAGCTCGGCAATGTAGGCGTCGCGCAGCAGGTCGGTGTCCAGGCGCAGGGTGTCGGCCTGGATGCCGCCGGCCAGGTAGCGCACCAGGTCCGAGTCATTGACGTTGCCCATGGTCAGCATGCCGGCGCTGCCGAACACTTCGCCGCGCACGTCGTAGCCATAGACCGCCTGGAAGTTGGCCTCGGCCGTGGCAATGGCGCCGTTGTCGAAACGGATCGTTACCACCGCGGTATCCAGCAGGCCCTTGTCCTTGTACTCGGGGGCGATCAGGGCGTCGGCCATGACAAAGACCTCGACGGCTTCGGCGCCCGGGTTGAGGTAGCGCAGGGTGTCGAAGTCATGGATCAGGGTTTCGAGAAAGATCACCCACTGCGGTGAGGCGGCCGGGTTGTTCAGGGCCGGGTCGCGGGTCAGCGAACGCAGCAGTTGCGGTGTGCCGATACGGCCGGCGACCACATCCAGGTGGGCGGCACGAAAGCTTCTGGCAAAGCGCCGGTTGAAGCCGACCTGCAGCGTGACACGGGCATCGGCGGCCGCGGCGATGGCGCGGTCGGCTTCGTCCAGGGTAATGGCCATGGGTTTTTCACAGAACACTCCCTTGCCGGCGCGGGCGGCGCTGATCACCAGCTCGGCATGACTGCGGGCCGGGGCGGCGATCAGGACGGCGTCGATCTCCGGGTCGTCGAGCAGTTGCTGTGGATCGGTATAGACCCGCGCCACGCCCAACTCTGCCGCCAGGCGAGCGGCCTGGCCGGGCACCGGGTCGGCGATGGCGCCAAGGCAGGCACCGGGAATGTGCCGGGCGGCGGTCAGGGCGTGAAAGCCGCCCATACGACCGGCACCGATAAGTCCCAGGCGGATGATCTTGGATGTGCTCATGAAAAATGACTCCGTCTTATTGTTGTTCATAGGGCGTGGCAGCAGGCGATGCCGTTGCTGGTACAAGGCAAGGGAGCAAAGGCTGTGCCAATATTTAACTTATTGATATTTAAGTAATTTATAGATAGATATCTGAAGAGATTGTTCATTCAGATGACATGTCTATACTGACATGTCAAAAATATGAACATGGGGGCGGATGTCGATGACGGTGAATCCACAACTGATGGCCTTCAGTGCACAGGATCTCGACTATCTGACCGCCCTGGGCCCCGCGTCCTTGAGTGAAGGGCCGATTGCCGCCTTGGAGCAGGCTTGGCTGGCCTGCCAGGACGGGCGCCAGGATCGACCGGAAGGGGTAAGGCAGGTGATCTGGGATTCCTGGCGGCGCAGCTTCGGTGCCGGCCTCGATCCCGAGGATGGCGAGTATCGTCTGGTAGCCCCTGAAGCCCTGACCGCAACGCTGACGGCCAACCGTGCGCTGATTGCCGCGGCGGCGGAAGTCATGCGCGGCTTGCTGGCCTACAACCCCAGGGGCCATATCAACCTGACGGACGCCGAAGGCACGACCCTGTATTTCTGCGGCCTGGACCTCACACCCGTGGGCAGCCGATTGCTGGAGTCGGTCCAGGGCACCAACTGCACCGGCCTCGCACTGGCCGAAGACCGTCTGATGTACGTGCTGGCCGAGGAGAATTTCGGTACCGGCTTGCGTCGACGGCGCATGCACTGTGCCGCCGCGCCGATCCGCGATGCCCAGGGCCGGACACTGGCCATGCTGACCCTCACTGCGGAACCGGGCTGGTTCCATTTCCACACCTTGGGCACCGTGCAGGCGGCGGCTGAAGCCGTGTCGCGGCAGATGGCCTTGCAGACCCTGCTGGACGAACAACAAGCGGTCCTTGAAGTGCTCAATGAAGGGCTGGTGGTGCTCGATGAGCGTGGCTGTATCAAGGCGCTCAACCGCTATGCCCGACAACTGTTTCGCGTCGGCCGGGATCTGCTGGGCAGCCCGTTCGAGCGCCTGGGGCAGAGCGAGCTGACCGCCGAAATGCTCTTGCGCAGCGGCGAAGGGCTACGGGATCTGGACTGCACCTTCGAGCTGCCTGATCGCAGTCACCTGGCATGCCTGGTGTCGGTGTGCTCACTGGAGCAGGGCGGTCGAATCGTTTCATTGCGCGAGAACCGGCGTATCCGCGAAATTACCCGGCGTATTATCGGCACTCAGGCCAGCTACACCTTCGAAACCATCCAGGGCAGTTCGCGGGCCATCCAGGACGCCTTGCACCTGGGCCGGATCGCTAGCCGCAGCGACTCGACCACCTTGATCCTGGGGGAGAGCGGCACCGGCAAGGAACTGTTCGCCCAGGCGATCCATAACGCCAGCGAGCGTTGCCGCGGTCCGTTTGTCGCGGTCAATTGCGGCGCCATTCCGCGTGATCTGGTGCAGAGCGAACTCTTTGGCCATGTCGAAGGCGCCTTCACCGGCTCGGCCCGTGGCGGCTCGGCCGGTAAGTTCGAGCTGGCCGATGGCGGCACCATCTTTCTCGACGAAATCGGCGATATGTCCTTCGATGCCCAGGTCAGCCTGCTACGGGTTTTGCAGGAGGGCGAGGTGACGCGGGTGGGGGCGAAAAAATCCCAGCGGGTCGACGTGCGCATCATCGCCGCCACCCACCGCAACCTGAGCCAGGCGGTGGCCGATGGGGCCTTTCGCGAAGACCTTTACTATCGGCTCAACGTCCTCAATCTGACGGTTCCGCCGCTGCGGATGCGTCGCGAGGATATTCCCTTGTTGGCGCGTTATTTCCTCGGCCGTTGCGCCCAATCGCTGCGCAAGTCGGTATTGGACCTGTCCCCGGAGGCCCTGGAGATTCTGTTGGCCTACCACTGGCCGGGGAATGTCCGCGAGCTGGAAAACACCATCGAGCGCGCGACCAACCTGGCGATGAGCGAACTGATCCAGCCGGGCGACCTGCCGCTTGAAATCAAGCAGCGGTTCCAGCAGTTGGCTCCGGGCCGTGTGCCCGAACCCCGGGCGGCGTTGGACCTGGGCACCCATGAAATGAATGCGATCATCGCGGCCCTCAAGGACACCCGAGGCAATGTCCGCGTCGCTGCCAGGCAACTGAACGTCTCCCGTGGCGGGCTGTACAACAAGATGCAGCGCTTCGGACTGAACGCCGACGCGTTTCGTGATGCGGCAAGCGGTTGAGCTGCTGGCTCGATCCGCTTGCCTTGGAAGTGACGCCGTGCAGGCCTCGATGGTGCGGTTCCAGTCGTCCGTCTTGCCGACGCCGGCGACCCATTCATCCTTTCAACCGGCTCCTCCCCCAGAGCAACCCCAACACCGCCGCCAGGGACGACGCGGCGAGCACGCTCAGTTTTGCCGCCGAGAGTAGTCTCGGGTCGGTAAACGCCAGCGACGAAATGAAAATCGACATGGTAAATCCAATGCCCGCCAGCAGGCCGACCAGGGCGACACCACTCCAGGTCACGCCTTCAGGCAGCCTGCAGATGTTCAGCTTGACCAGGACCACGCTGGCCAGCATGACCCCCAGGGGCTTGCCCAGTACCAGCGCCAGTATCACGCCCATGAACACATGCAGGGAAAGCCCATCGTCCAGATTGACCCCTTGCAGGCTGACGCCCGCGTTGGCCAGCGCGAAGAGTGGCATGACACCGAACGCCACCCACGGATGCAACCCGGCCTGAACGCGCTGGACCGGAGGCAACATTTCCCGTTGGGCCTGCCGGAGTTGCTTCAGGGGTTTGGCCACAGTCTGTGGGCTATCGCCCGAAGCGGAAAATCGATCCATCAGCTCCTGGAACGTCCGCCCGATAGTCTCCAGCGGCTGTTCCTTGGCGGGCCGGGAGCTGACCGGGGTCATCAGGCCGAGCATCACGCCTGCCAGGGTCGGATGCACGCCGGTCTTCAACAGTCCGAACCAGACAATAGCCCCCGGCAGCAGGTACGCATACGCCTTGCCGATGCCCATCCGCTGAAACACCAACACCAGCAACAGGCCCCCGGCCGCGATCACCAGGCCCAGGTAATCCAGGCTGGCGGCATAGAAGAGGGCAATGATCAGGATGGCGACGATGTCATCGATAATGGCCAAGGCCAGCAACAGGACCCGCACGCCGCTTGGAATCGACTTGCCCAGCAGGGCCAGGACGCCCACGGCAAAGGCAATGTCCGTGGCGGTGGGGACGGCCCAGCCGTTGGCCGCCGGGGTGCCGTGGTTGAGCAGGGTGTAGATGATCGCTGGCATCAGCACACCGCCCAGGGCCGCGCCCAGGGGCAGGGTCGCCAGCTTCAGGTTGGCCAGTGCCCCGTCCTTGATCTCCTGGCGGATTTCAGCCCCCACCACCAGGAAGAAGATGGTCATCAGTCCATCGTTGACCAGAAAGTGCAATGAGCGCGAGACGGTGAAATCGCCCAGGCCCACGGTGAGCGGGGTGTTCCAGAAATGTTCGTAGGAGTCGGCGACCGAGCTGTTGGCCCAGATAAGGGCCGCAATCGCGGCCAGCAGAAGCACGATGCCGCTGACGGCTTCGATATGCGAGAAGCGCTCCAGGGCGGACAAGGCGCGTTCAGTCAAAACCTGCGGGCGAGGGATGGAGGGCGACGCTGGGTGTCTTTCAGGCACAGTAATTCTCCATTGGCGGCCCGACCAACGTTTATGCTTTAACCTGCGCTGTGCCGTATGCAGCAGCGCACCCAGCGTGATGATAAGAAGCCAGCAGGCGAGATGCAAATCCCTGATTCAAATGGCTCAAGGGCTTCAAGCTGGCGTGCCGTGACCAGGGGGCCCGCACAGAAGGCCAACCTATGGATTCTCTTTTCTGGGAGTGGCGCTATCGTTCGAGGGCTGGAGAAAGGCTCGAGCCATTTGCTGATACAGCTCGGGGCTTATCCGTGAACTGACCGCCTTGGCAATCAGCGCAACGGCCATGAGGCTGATAACCATCCCATGACTGTCGATCATCTCCATCACAATGATCGCGGAAGTGATGGGGGACTGTGTCACCGCGGCCAGAAAACCCACCATGCACAGGGCAATCATCGGCTGTACGGCCAGGCCGAAAAAGTCGGCGGCGTTAGCACCCACGGCGGCGCCGACTGCCAGGGACGGGGCAAAAATACCCCCGGGAATACCGGAAAAATAAGTCACGAGGGTGGCGAGAAAGCGTGTGACGGGCGCGTGCCAAGGCAGGCCGGTATCGGAGGCAATGATATGGGTGGTGATGCCGTAACCGCTGCCGAATGACATCCCGCCACTGAGCCAACCCAGGATCGCCACCAGCAGCCCGCAGGCCCCTGCGAACCAGACAGGGTGCGTGCGACGCCACTCCCAGACGATAAAGCGCCGATGGCGCTGGGGCCATAGCAGCATGCGGCTGAACAAACCACCCAGCAGCCCACAGCCGACACCTGTCGCCAGTGTCGCCAAGGCGATGTCCAGTGTGATCTCTTGAACGTTGAAGTGACCGAAATAGTTGTAGTTGCCCTGCAAGGCGATGGCGACCATGCCTGACAGGATGATGGTACTGAGCAGAACACCACTGGTTCTGGTTTCCAGCTTGCGTCCCAACTCTTCCACTGCAAACGCGATACCGGCAAGCGGGGTATTGAACGCTGCGGCGATGCCCGCCGCGCCGCCGGCCAGGATCAGGTCTTCGCTACGAATGATGCGTGCATTGGGCAGGTAACGATGAAAGAAATGCATGATCGAGGCGGCGACCTGGACCGAAGGGCCTTCGCGGCCCGCGGAAAACCCGCCGGTCAGCGCCAATGTGCCAAGGCCTATCTTGGCGAAGGCGATACGCAACGACACCAAATGATTAACCGGCGCGCCCTTGTGGGCCAGGCGGGTAGCAGCGATCACCTGGGGAATGCCACTGCCTTGGGCGCCGACAAAAAAACGTGTGGTCAGCCACACCACCAGCATGCCGACCAACGGCGTATAGATAAACGGCAGCCAGGGGCGTTCGGCGGTGTGCTGGGCAAATTGTGTCAGCGCAAGGTCGGCCAGTCGGGCGAACAGGACCACAAGCAGTCCCGCGAGGGTTGCGGCAACCCAGAGGGTCACGCGGGTGCGCCAGCGCAGGGAGGCGAAACGACGGCGTAGCAGCAATAACGGTTTGATCACCCGGCAGGATTCCAGTTGAAGTTCAGGACGGCGCAAGGAGCAAGCTTAGCCGGATAAGTGATCAGCTCCAATGGGGGCCGGTGTATCGAACAGCGCCTGCCGCCAGAGCAGGCGAAGCGCATGGTCAAGTCCGACGACATTGCAACTGCTATTGTCTTCCTCGCGGCCGATGAAACCCGCTGGATCACGGGCGACACGCTGCGCCTTTTCCCTCGTGAACCATCAGGACTGATCATCATGAAAATCCCCGGCCCGGATCATCCGATCACCATTACCCCTTTCCAGGGGCGTGTCACCGTTCGCTTCAATGAGGTCGTCGTCGCGCAGACCGACCAGGCGCTGCAACTCGAAGAGGCCATGTACCCAGCGGTGTTTTATATCCCGAGGTCCGATATTCGGGCTGAACACTACGCGCGCACCGAACATGCAACCCATTGTCCCTACAAGGGCGAGGCGAATTATTTCAGTTTGAACGCCGACGGAAAGACCGCTGAAAACGCGGTCTGGACCTACGAAGACGCCTACCCGGCAGTGGCGCCAATCAAGGAGCACGTCGCCTTTTACGCTGACAAGGTGACCTTCGAAATCGAAGGCCCACAGGGCTGACGATCGACAGACCGCCCATCCCTTACAGCGAGAAGCGCGCCAGCATCCCGTCCAGCTCCACCGCCAGGCGCCCCAGCTCCTGACTGGCGTTGCTGGTTTGTGCGGCGCCGCTGGCGGTCTGCATCGACAGGTCGCGGATGCGCACCAGATTGTGGTCCACTTCGCGGGCCACCTGGGCCTGTTGCTCGGCAGCGGTGGCGATCACCAGGTTGCGCTCGTCAATGCCGGCCACCGACCTGGAGATACTTCCCAGCACATCCTTGGCCACCTGTGCCCTCGCGCGAGTACGGCCGGCCTGGGCGGCGCTTTCGGCCAAGGCCACGACCGTGTCGCCGGTGCCCTGGTGAATACCGTCCATCATCTTTTCGATTTCCCGCGTTGACGCATCGGTGCGCTGCGCCAGGCCGCGCACTTCATCGGCCACCACGGCAAAACCGCGTCCCGCGTCACCGGCCCGGGCCGCCTCGATGGCCGCATTGAGCGCCAGCAGGTTGGTCTGGGCGGCCACGCTACGGATCACCTCCAGCACCTTGCTGATGCCCTGGGTCTCGATCGCCAGGGCCTGGGCACGGAGGCTGGCCTGTTCGACCTGATCGGCCAGTACGCTGATATCGGCCATGGTCTCGTCCAATTGCTGCTGGCCTTCGCGCACGGCGGTGCTGGAGCTGCGGGATTCGCTGGAGGTCTCCACGGCATTGCGCGCGACTTCCTCGACCACCTGGCTCATCTGGGTGACGGCGGTGGCGGCGTGTTCGATCTCGCCGTATTGCTGATGCAGGTCCTGGGCGCTGTCGTGCATGATCGCGCCCATCTCCTGGGTCGCCGCGTTCAGCCGGCCGACGGCGCCACCGATCTGATTGATCACCGCGTGCAGTTGATCGCGCATGTGTCCGAGCATCTGCAGCAGTTGCGCCACTTCGTCCTGGCCATGGGCGACCACCAATTGACTGAGGTCGCCGGCAGCCACGGTCTTGGCCACTTGCAACGCCTGGCGCAGCGGCCGGGTGATGCTTACGCTCAGCCGCCAGGCCTGCAACAGCATCAGCACCAGGGCCACGGCGATGACAATCGGCAGCAGCAGTTGGACTTTCTTGAAGGTGCTGGCGGTGTTTTCCAGGGCCTGGGCGGTGGTCTGCTTGTTCAGCTCACGGAGCAATTGCACCTGCATGTCCATCATCGAACCCTGGTTGGCCAGGTCATTGTTGGACAGGTTGGTGGCTTCGCTCATTTTCTTCTGCTCGACCAGGTCGATGGCCTGCTTGAACAGGGTGACAAATTGCTGCGCGGCGTCCTGCAGCAACTTGATCGAGTCCCGTTCCGTCCCCTCCGGAACCTTGGCCAGGTACTCGGTAAACCCCTGGTTCACCTCGCCACTGAGCTGTTGCAGGTTGATCTTGCGGTTGGTCAGTTCGGCCGGGTCGTTGGCATACACCAGCAACAGCGCGGCTTCGGTGCGCATCTTGGCCAGGTCGATGGCGATGGCGTCGGCCTGGGCGATACTCGACAGCGGTCCTTGCTCGATCAACTCGCCGTCATGGCGAATATGCTGCATGGCCGTCAGACACAACCCGCCCAGGGCGACCAGCAACAGGGCGCAGAGCCCGAAGCTGGCCAGCAGGCGCTTGCCGATACTCAGGCGGCGCAGCAGGGCGGGTCGGTGGGAGGGCTTGCGGAGGAAGGCGAAACGAAGGTTCACGGCGTCGGGCTCTTAATGAGGAACTACGCCAGCGGTTGTAACAATGTTGCGTGATGGCTTTATGACGCTTTTGTGGATGACAGGAATTTAATGTTCGGAGGGTGGTGGCGTTGCACCTTGCAGACGGAGGGCGATCAGACCAGCTAAGCTCTAGGGAATTTCCTACCCCATGTCCTGTTATCCCTACCCGAAAATAGGGATGCTCCGATGGTGGAGGGGCGCGCATGCGGCGATGATTTTTTAACGCCAGTCAGTGCTCACGGCCTCTATTGCGCGATCCGCCTGATTGCGTTTACGCATTTCGGAACCACTGCGCAGGTGACGAACCAACGATATCCAACCACTCCCGACCACTGTTGGCGGGGATTGGCAATTGAATGCTCAAGGGGGTGGTGATGGCAGGTCTGATGGATTCCGTGAACAGTCGAACCCAGCTGGTGGGGCAGAATCGCCTCGAATTGCTGTTGTTCCGCTTCGACGAACACCAACTCTATGGCATCAACGTGTTCAAGGTGCGAGAAGTCATGCCCTGTCCGGCGTTGCATATCATGCCCAAGTCCCACCCGGTGGTCTGCGGTGTGGCCAATATTCGCGGTACCTCCATCCCGATCCTGGATCTGGCGCGGGCTACCGGCTTGCCTGGGGTCCAGGACATGGCCTCGGCGTTCGTGATCATTACCGAATACAACACCAAGACCCAGGGTTTCCTGGTCTCGGCGGTCGAGCACATTGTGAACCTGAACTGGGAGGACATTCATCCGCCACCCAAGGGCAGTGGCTCCGATCATTACCTGACCGCCGTGACACGGGTCGATAACCGGCTGGTGGAAATCATTGATGTCGAGAAGGTGTTGTCCGAGGTGGCGCCCACCAGTGAAGTCATCTCCCTGGGGGTGATCGATGCCCAGACCAATGCCAAGGCCCCCGAATTCCTGGTACTGACGGTGGACGACTCGGTCGTGGCCCGTAAGCAGGTCAGTCGCTGCCTGGAGTCGGTGGGTGTGAAGGTGATAGCGCTCAACGACGGTCGGCAGGCCCTGGACTACCTGCATGGCATGCTCGACGAGGGAAAGTCACCGGCAGACGATCTGCTGATGATGATCTCTGATATAGAAATGCCGGAGATGGACGGTTACACCCTGACAGCCGAAGTGAGAAATGATCCTCGGCTGCAGAAGCTGCATATTGTTTTGCACACATCTTTATCCGGCATTTTCAACCAGGCGATGATCAAGAAAGTCGGGGCGGACGACTTTCTGGCCAAGTTTCGCCCCGATGACCTGGCCAGTCGCGTGGTTGCGCGTATACAGGCGGTCGGGAAGGGCTGATCGTCTGTCGGCGCTCTATGCAGCGCTATTCCAACGGGAGGGGATCGTGGGCCTTGTGCGGGTGAGGTACCCCTCATGCTCGGTCGCTAAAGCCACGTGTTCACCACCCGCCGATCCAGCTCCTCCCAATCCGCCATGCCCAGCACCCGGGTCGTGTTCAGCCCGCGCAAATAGCCGCGCAACTGATTGGCGGTGGCCCGGAGCAGCTCCGGGTCGGTCGCGTTTTCGCTGAGCAGCACGGTTTCGTACTGGATCAGGTAGTCGGCCACCCGCTCACGGAAATCGGGCAAAACGGCGTCGCGGATCAGGTCAAATGTTCTCAAGGAGACCTCCTTATCAGTTTTTTCTCGTTGTGATGGGGCGTGTCGCTGTCTGCACGGCGGGCAACTATTGCTAGACGTAATACTGACCATCACGAAACGCAAGTTCTACTTTGTCGACAATACCCGGAAAATCGCCGCCATCGAACACATTGCTTATTTTCAGGAAGAGATTGATGCGCCCTTCATTTGTGCTTGCCCTGGCGTTTGGCGCTTTGTTGCTGGCCGGTTGTGCCTCCGCGCCGAACGACCCGACCCTGACCTTGCAGACCAGCAAGACCCCAGCCCAATACGCCGAGTGCGTCATCCCGAAATTGCAGCACAGCGCGTTGAACCCGACCGTTTCGCAGACCCAGCGCAGCTACCGGATCGTGGTCGCGAGCCAGGTTTCGGCGGACAACGTGCTGGAAGCCTACAAGGCGGGGACGGGCGGGAAGGTGTTTATCTACGAGCGGCATTTGCTGGCGTCGAACTTTCTGCCTTCGAGTTTTGAACGTGCGGCTCAGGATTGCATCTGAGTCCGTGCGGTAACTGTTTTTATCGCGCTCCTTTGGTTGGCCGCAACCGACCCATTTTTTTGCCCCGCACCGGGTTCGGTTGTGGGGCTTTTTTTGTTTGGGGATGGGCAAGCTACTATCTAGCTCGACTCGAAACCTATCGTTAGGTCTGGGTTGGCACGCTTGGCGACACAACGTCCGCAACTGCTGTCGACGCTGCCACTGTTTCTAGTTTCTGCTTGGTGCACCGGGGCAAGAGCTCATATAAAAAAACATCGTCGTACCCCAGTGCCTAGTCTATTAAGATCTAGGTAGGCGTGCCGATATGCCAGAAAGCGTCGGATCTTTGCACGATATTTTGGCGGCAATCAAGGAGCACAAAATGATGCTTTCTCGTCGGAGCACACTCAAAACCTCAGACTGGATCCTTTGCGCTCTGGTTTGCCTGGCAGGGGTGGCTGTTACGGCCTTGGTGCTGATTCTGTTTATAGAGGCAGAGCAGCGTACAGTTAGCGTTGCATTCCAACTGGAGGTCGACGAACGGTTCAGTCGCGTGCAGCGACGCTTTACTGTTCAGGACTTAAAACTGGGGACTGTGAAACGGTTCTTTATAAACGCCGACGACGTCACTGAGAAAGAATTTCTGGGATTTGTCACGCCTCTGGTTGAGGAAGGCGAAACCTATGGCTGGGTTCAAAGAATCCTCGAGAAGGATCTAGAGGCGTTTCGTGCCAAAGCGCTCCTCAATGGAACCACTGATTTTTCATATCATGAAATCAATCCCGTCAATGGCGAAAATCGTCCCCTCACTAGCCGCCCGGAGCACTGGATCTTGCTCTACCTTTTGGCTCTAGATAATGTCAAGATCACACCTGGCATGGATGTTCTGGCTCGCCCGGGTCGCGAGGCGTTGCTCAAGAAAGCGCGAGAAACTCGTCAAATGGTCGTGTCGGAACCGTTGAGAATGACCAATGGCCAGTCCGGCATTTTTTTTGTCGCGCCCGTATTCCAGGCGCCCTCCAAGACCCCAACGAACGACGATGGTTTGGAGGGGTACGTCATCTCCACCGTACGCTTGGCTTTTTTGATGGAGCAAGGAATCCCATTGCCAAGTCTGCAACGCTTGAACGTGACGCTCTCAACGACCGATGTACAACATCTGGATGAAAATATTTATCAGAGCTCAGCACCAGCAGCCCCTTCAGTGCTTTACGAGCAGCGACTGCTGAAAGTCGCTGACACTATTTACGTAATGCAGTTTCGGCCAAGCCCGGCATTTTTGGCCGCCAACAACCACGTACTTTCCAGCAGCCTGATTATCGTATTCGGAGCAGGGTTGACACTGCTGATGACCTTGATGGTGTTCTTGCTGATCACACAACGCGCCCGCGCCCTCTCGCTGGTTGCAGAGCGCACGCAAGACTTGCAGGTACTGAACATTACCGACCACCTGACCGGCGTATATAACCGCCGTTACTTCGAAGAATCGATGGAGCGCCTGCTCATTGAGGCCAACGCTCAATGTCAGCCGCTATCGCTGATCATGTTCGACATCGATCACTTCAAACACATAAACGACCGTTGGGGGCATCTGTGTGGTGATAAAGTTCTGAAGTCATTGTGCGCACGGATACGTTCGGCAACACGTAAAACCGATCTGCTGTGCAGAACAGGCGGAGAGGAGTTCGCATTGATATGCCCGAATAGCGAACTGAACGATACAAGGGGGCTGGCAGAAAAGCTTCGAGTCCTGATAAGTACCCTCCCATTTGATGAGCTCGGACAGGTGACTTGCAGCTTTGGTGTCGCGACGTGGGCGCCATTGGAATCATTCGACGACTTCATTCGGCGCGTGGATGCAGCTATGTACAGTGCCAAATCCAGTGGTCGTAATAGAGTAAAAATCGCCAATCCATAAATATTTTCCTCTGGCGAGTTAGAAGTGAATACAGTCCTTTTTTAGTTGTTTGATCCAACTCGAGTTGAATCTATCCAAACGTATCCATGCGGCCAAGTCATCTATTCCTGAATGACCTCTTTTGGCGGATTTTTGCCCTTCGCGAATTAGCATTTTGGAGTATGCGTCCGGACATCCCGT
>NZ_PHSU01000040.1 GCF_002814235.1 Pseudomonas sp. QS1027
AGTTGGGGTTTTGTTTTTGTGGCGTCGAAAAGGCCTGGACGCTACGCGTCCGGGGTTTCTATGCAAGCCCTCGGCGCATGGCTATCATGCCTGCCTCATTGTGAGTCGAGACCTGCATGCTGACGTTGTTGAAACTCCTCAAAGATGGTCGATTCCACTCCGGGCAAGCGCTGGGTGCGGCGCTGGGTGTCAGTCGCAGCGCTGTCTGGAAGCAGCTCCAGCAATTGGAGGCGGAGTTCGGGCTGGTTATCCATAAAGTCCGTGGCCGGGGTTACCAGCTTGCCAATCCGCTGGTATTGCTGAGCGAGCTGGAAATAGCCGCGGCAAAACCCTCGGCCTCCTGGCCGGTGCATGTCTACGACACCATCGACTCAACCAATGCCGAAGCGCTGCGCCTGGTGGAGAAGGGGACTGCTGCGCCTTTCATCGTGGTGGCCGAACGGCAAACCGCAGGGCGAGGGCGCCGGGGCCGGCAGTGGGTCAGCCCGTTCGCTGAAAATATCTATTACAGCCTGTTGCTCAGGATCGAAGGCGGCATGCGCCAGCTGGAAGGCCTGAGCCTGGTGGTTGGCCTGGCCGTTTTAAGCGCATTGCGGGAGCTGGGCATCGCCCGGGCCGGGCTGAAGTGGCCCAATGACGTCCTGGTCGACAACAAGAAGATCGCCGGCATTCTGCTGGAGTTGGTCGGCGACCCGGCGGATGTCTGTCACGTCGTGCTCGGGGTTGGGATCAACGTCAATATGCAGGTTGCCGAGCAGGTGGATCAGCAGTGGACATCGGCCCGCCTGGAAACAGGTCGCTTGGTCGATCGCAACCAGCTGATCGCCAGCCTGGGGGAAAAGCTGCGCTTCTATCTAGGGTGGCATCAGTCTTCCGGTTTCGCGGCTATCCAGGCTGAGTGGGAGCAAAACCATCTCTGGCAGGGGCGCAAGGTTGCCCTGGTCGCGGGAGTGAGTCAGGTCGAAGGGATTGTGTTGGGCATCGATCAGCAGGGCGCGCTCCGTCTGCAGGTGGATGGCGTGGAAAAGGTCTTCAGTGGTGGCGAGCTCAGCCTGCGCTTGCGCGATGATGCTTGAGTTCGAGGTCGTTGGTGGTTTTAGCGAGGGTCGGGCACATCAAGTGTCCGCCCTGGTATTGGTTGGCCTGGCGGTGATGTGTCCGCTCGATTGAGGTTCCTATGCGTTGGTTGTTTCTGTTGTTGCTGGTGCTCAATGGTGTCTATTACGTCTGGCACCAGCAGGAAGCGCCCTTGAGGGCCAAGGAAGTCGCTCCCCTTTCGCTGTACCGCAGCGCTCACCAGGACATCCAGTTGTTGAGCGAGTCGGATGGCGCCGGCGGGCGCCGCGCGGCCTCTGCGGCACCGGAACGCGAGGGTGACTGTGTCTATCTGGGTGCCGTGGCGCGCCAGGATCTGGCGCAGTCCATTGTGCAGCGTCTCCAGGGCAGCAATATCAAGGCGCAGGCGGGGCAGGTGAATGTGCCGGATTCGGCGGGGTACTGGGTACGGATCGCACCTGAAAGCCAGCATTTGCTGGATGATGCCCTGCTGCAGAACCTTGCTAAAGAATTCAATGAGTTAAAACATAAAATAATGCCGTGCGAAGGCATTGCAACTGTCGAATAGTTTGAATAGAATGGCGCCCGCTTCGCAGTGAACACCTCTTGAGGGACTGGCTACGAAGCGGGTCAACGCAGCTAACCTCATAATTTAAATGAGAAAAATGCTTGACAGAAGGTCGACATGATGTAGAATGTCGGCTCGCTTAGGAGGGGTTCCCGAGCGGCCAAAGGGATCAGACTGTAAATCTGACGTCTACGACTTCGAAGGTTCGAATCCTTCCCCCTCCACCATATTTAAGCGTGAGCTGCAAGCTCCGCGGGTATAGTTTAGTGGTAGAACCTCAGCCTTCCAAGCTGATGATGCGGGTTCGATTCCCGCTACCCGCTCCAAGTTTGCTGTTTGTGCACCGTGTTTCGCTCTTGTAGCTCAGTTGGTAGAGCACACCCTTGGTAAGGGTGAGGTCAGCGGTTCAAATCCGCTCAAGAGCTCCATAATAACAAGGCAGATATGCAAATATCTGCCTTTGTTTTAATGGCTGATGTAGCTTGCTTAATTCTTCTCCTGAGGGTGATTTCGATGGCTAAGGAAAAGTTCGAACGTAATAAGCCGCACGTCAACGTGGGTACCATTGGTCACGTCGACCACGGTAAAACTACGCTCACTGCTGCCTTGACCCGCGTTTGCTCCGAAGTATTCGGTTCGGCCAAGGTCGACTTCGACAAGATCGATAGCGCCCCAGAAGAAAAAGCTCGTGGCATCACCATCAACACCGCTCACGTTGAATACGATTCGGCCGTGCGTCACTACGCACACGTTGACTGCCCAGGTCACGCCGACTACGTAAAAAACATGATTACCGGTGCTGCACAGATGGATGGCGCGATTCTGGTTTGCTCGGCCGCTGATGGTCCGATGCCGCAAACCCGTGAGCACATCCTGTTGTCTCGTCAGGTAGGCGTTCCCTACATCGTGGTCTTCCTGAACAAGGCTGACCTGGTAGATGATGCTGAGCTGCTGGAGCTGGTTGAGATGGAGGTGCGCGATCTGCTGAGCACTTACGATTTCCCAGGTGACGACACGCCGATCATCATTGGTTCCGCGCGCATGGCGCTGGAAGGCAATGATGAAAATGGCATGGGTACTTCGGCTGTCAAGAAGCTGGTTGAGACTCTGGATAGCTACATTCCCGAGCCTGAGCGTGCAATCGACAAGCCGTTCCTGATGCCAATCGAAGACGTGTTCTCGATCTCTGGTCGCGGTACCGTTGTGACGGGTCGTATTGAGCGCGGTATCGTTCGTGTTCAAGATCCGCTGGAGATCGTAGGCTTGCGTGACACTGCTGTCACCACCTGCACCGGCGTTGAAATGTTTCGTAAACTGCTCGACGAAGGTCGTGCAGGTGAAAACTGCGGCGTTCTGCTGCGCGGCACCAAGCGTGACGATGTCGAGCGTGGCCAGGTACTGGTCAAGCCGGGCTCGGTCAAGCCGCACACCAAGTTCACTGCAGAAGTTTACGTTCTGAGCAAGGAAGAAGGTGGTCGTCATACGCCGTTCTTCAAGGGCTACCGTCCGCAGTTCTACTTCCGTACGACTGATGTGACTGGTAACTGCGAGCTGCCGGAAGGCGTCGAAATGGTAATGCCAGGTGACAACATTCAGATGACTGTCACTCTGATCAAGACCATTGCGATGGAAGATGGCTTGCGTTTCGCTATCCGTGAGGGCGGTCGTACCGTCGGCGCGGGTGTGGTAGCGAAAGTAATCGAATAAGTAGTTGAAATGCCTCTCTCAGGTCGACATAATGGTCGGCCTGATTCAAGTTTTAGGTCAGTAGCTCAATTGGCAGAGCGACGGTCTCCAAAACCGTAGGTTGGGGGTTCGATTCCCTCCTGACCTGCCAGATTCACTCGGTGTGTCTGGCTTTCTTTTCACAGGATTCTCTTAGATGACCTCCAACGCTGAAGCCCAAGGCTCTCGCTTCGATCTTCTCAAGTGGCTCGTAGTAGTCGCTCTGGTGGTGATTGGTGTTGTTGGCAACCAGTACTATCATGGTTCGCCGATCCTGTACCGCGTACTGGCTCTGCTTGTCATCGCTGCTGTAGCTGCCTTTGTAGGCCTGCAGACCGCGAAAGGCAAGTCGTTCTTCGTGCTGGCAAAGGAAGCTCGTACCGAGATTCGTAAAGTCGTATGGCCGACTCGCCAAGAAACCACGCAGACCACGTTGATCGTGGTGGCTGTTGTTCTGGTAATGGCGTTGCTGTTGTGGGGGCTCGATTCCCTGCTCGGCTGGCTTGTTTCCTCGATTGTAGGCTAAGGGTGTCCCGTGGCTAAGCGTTGGTACGTTGTGCATGCTTACTCGGGTTACGAGAAGCATGTGATGCGCTCGTTGGTCGAGCGCGTAAAGCTGGCAGGCATGGAAGATGGCTTCGGCGAAATTCTGGTCCCTACTGAAGAAGTAGTGGAAATGCGTAACGGCCAGAAGCGCAAGAGCGAGCGTAAGTTCTTCCCTGGCTATGTGCTGGTGCAGATGGACATGAACGAGGGGACTTGGCACTTGGTCAAGGACACGCCTCGGGTGATGGGTTTCATCGGCGGTACCGCCGACAAGCCTGCACCGATCACCGACAAAGAGGCAGAAGCGATTCTGCGCCGTGTCGCTGATGGTAGCGACAAGCCGAAGCCGAAGACGCTGTTCGAGCCGGGCGAAGTCGTACGTGTTACCGATGGTCCGTTCGCCGATTTCAACGGCACCGTCGAAGAGGTCAACTACGAAAAGAGCCGCATCCAGGTGGCCGTGCTCATTTTCGGACGCTCTACTCCGGTAGAGTTGGAGTTTAGCCAGGTCGAAAAGGTCTAGCTGAACAAGCATCCCAACCCCACAGTCCAAGGCTGTGGGGTTTTGTCGTCACTGGGATAAACGCGCAAGTAACCGGGGAGCCTTTCGAGGCGTTAGAACCCGTAATTGGAGTGCCTCATGGCCAAGAAGATTACCGCTTACATCAAGCTGCAAGTGAAGGCCGCCCAGGCCAACCCTAGCCCACCCGTCGGTCCAGCTCTGGGTCAGCACGGCGTGAACATCATGGAATTCTGCAAAGCCTTCAACGCCCGTACCCAGGGTCTTGAGCCAGGCCTGCCGACGCCTGTGATCATCACTGTTTACAGTGACCGCAGCTTCACTTTCGAAACCAAGTCCACCCCGGCTTCGGTTCTGCTGAAAAAGGCCGCCGGCCTGACCAGCGGTTCCGCTCGTCCGAACACCGTTAAGGTTGGCACCGTGACCCGTGCCCAGCTGGAAGAAATCGCGAAAACCAAAAACGCGGATCTGACTGCAGCTGATATGGATGCAGCCGTGCGTACCATCGCCGGTTCTGCTCGTAGCATGGGCCTTAACGTGGAGGGTGTGTAATGGCTAAGCTGACCAAGCGCCAAAAGGCTATCGCCGGCAAAATCGAAGCAGGCAAGGCCTACAACTTTGTAGAAGCCGCTGCTCTGCTGACCGAGCTGTCGACTGTCAAGTTCAGCGAGTCGTTTGACGTTGCTGTAAACCTGGGCGTTGACCCACGTAAATCCGACCAGGTCGTACGTAGCGCTACTGTGCTGCCACACGGCACTGGAAAGACCGTTCGCGTTGCTGTGTTCACCCAGGGCCCGGCTGCTGAAGCCGCTCTGGCTGCCGGCGCCGATCGCGTTGGTATGGACGACCTGGCTGCCGAAATGAAAGGCGGCGACCTGAACTATGACGTCGTTATTGCTTCCCCGGACGCAATGCGTGTTGTAGGTCAGTTGGGTCAGATCCTCGGTCCACGTGGCCTGATGCCTAACCCTAAAGTCGGTACCGTAACCCCAGACGTCGCCACCGCGGTGAAAAACGCCAAGGCCGGTCAGGTTCGTTATCGCACCGACAAGAACGGTATTATCCACACCTCCGTTGGCAAGATCGGCTTCGATGCCGTCAAGCTGAAGGAAAACGTTGAAGCCCTGATCGCTGACCTGAAGCGTATCAAACCAGCTTCCTCGAAAGGTATCTACGTCAAGCGCGTTACCCTGAGCACCACCATGGGTCCAGGCCTGGTCATCGACCAAGGTTCGCTGGAAGCGTAAGACTCGTATTGGCGCAAGCGATTGCGCCAATCGAAAAAAATTGGGGTCCCTGCCTGGCGGGGGCTATCCAAGACCGTAGGCGGCGCAAGTCTTAAACCTCAAGCCTACGCAGATGGTGCTCCCGGTTCCTTACCGAATCAGACACCAAAACGACATCCGGCTTCGGCCAGATGAAACGGTAACAAGCAGGAGTTAAACCCGTGGCAATTAAACTCGAAGACAAGAAGGCCATCGTCGCTGAAGTCAACGAGGCTGCCAAAGTCGCTCTGTCCGCTGTCGTGGCTGATGCCCGTGGCGTAACAGTAAGCGCGATGACCGGACTCCGTAAAGAGGCCCGCGAAGCTGGCGTGTACGTGCGTGTCGTACGTAACACCCTGCTCAAGCGCGCTGTTGAAGGCACCGAGTACTCGGTCCTCAACGACGTGTTCAAAGGCCCGACCCTGATTGCTTTCTCCAAGGAACACCCGGGCGCTGCTGCTCGTCTGTTCAAGGAGTTCGCAAAGGGTCAGGACAAGTTCGAGATCAAGGCAGCTGCGTTCGAGGGCAAGTTCCTCGCAGCAAATCAGATCGACGTACTGGCAACCTTGCCGACCCGTGACGAAGCAATCTCCCAGCTGATGAGCGTGATTCAAGGCGCTACCAGCAAGTTGGCTCGTACTCTGGCGGCTATTCGCGACCAGAAAGAAGCTGTCGCAGCCTAAGGCTGAGCACTTCTTTTCGCGTATTTTTGTTTATTTCGATGGTCGCGTAGGCCGTCCCCCAATTCAGGAAATACAGTAATGTCTATCTCCCAAGAAGATATCCTCAACGCCGTAGCTGAAATGTCGGTTCTGCAGGTTGTTGAGCTGATCAAAGCTTTCGAAGAAAAATTCGGTGTTACCGCTGCTGCTGCTTCGGCAGGTCCTGCTGCTGCCGCCGCTGTTGTTGAAGAGCAAACCGAATTCAACGTCATGCTGCTGGAAGCTGGCGAGAAGAAAGTTAACGTGATCAAGGCAGTACGTGAACTGACCGGTCTGGGCCTGAAAGAAGCCAAGGCTGTAGTTGACGGCGCTCCTGCCCTGGTTCTGGAAGCTGTTGCCAAAGACGCAGCTGACAAAGCCAAAGCAGCACTGGAAGAAGCAGGCGCTAAAGTCGAGCTGAAGTAAGCTCTGACCTTGCGTCTCCAGCCCGAGCGTTAAGCGACAGGCTGATGGCTGGTGGCTCTTGCCACCGGCCTTTTTCCGTTACTGGCGGCCGACTCGGTCGGTGCCTTTGACGTGCTTCAACCACCCGATGCGGTGGCGCAAACCATGGGGTTTGCACGATTTTCTGGCTGCTCCCGTCGGGGAGGGGCCAAACAAGCAGGTGACCAAGCTGGGGAACGCTGATGGCTTACTCATATACTGAGAAAAAACGTATCCGCAAGGACTTTAGCAAGTTGCCGGACGTCATGGATGTGCCGTACCTCCTGGCCATCCAGCTGGATTCGTATCGTGAATTCTTGCAGGCGGGAGCGACTAAAGATCAGTTCCGCGACGTGGGCCTGCATGCGGCCTTCAAATCCGTTTTCCCGATCATCAGCTACTCCGGCAATGCTGCGCTGGAGTACGTCGGTTATCGCCTGGGCGAGCCGGCATTTGATGTCAAAGAATGCGTATTGCGCGGTGTGACTTACGCCGTACCTTTGCGGGTAAAAGTGCGCCTGATCATTTTCGACAAAGAATCGTCGAACAAAGCGATCAAGGACATCAAAGAGCAAGAAGTCTACATGGGTGAAATCCCCCTGATGACTGAGAACGGTACCTTCGTTATCAACGGTACCGAGCGCGTGATCGTTTCCCAGCTGCACCGTTCCCCGGGCGTGTTCTTCGACCACGACCGCGGCAAGACGCACAGCTCCGGCAAACTGCTGTACTCCGCGCGGATCATTCCTTACCGCGGTTCGTGGTTGGACTTCGAGTTCGACCCGAAAGACTGCGTCTTCGTGCGTATCGACCGTCGTCGCAAGCTGCCGGCTTCCGTGCTGCTGCGCGCACTGGGCTACGCCACCGAAGAAGTGCTGGACGCGTTCTACACCACCAACGTTTTCCACGTGAAGGGCGAAACCCTGAGCCTGGAACTGGTGCCTCAGCGTCTGCGCGGTGAAATCGCCGTCCTCGATATCCTCGATGACAAAGGCAAGGTGATTGTCGAGCAGGGTCGTCGTATTACCGCTCGCCACATCAACCAGCTGGAAAAAGCCGGGATCAAAGAGCTGGATGTGCCGCTGGACTACGTCCTGGGTCGCACCACCGCCAAGGTCATCGTGCACCCGGCCACCGGCGAAATCCTGGCTGAATGCAACACCGAGCTGAACACCGAGATCCTGGCAAAGATCGCCAAGGCCCAGGTCGTTCGCATCGAGACGCTGTACACCAACGACATCGACTGCGGTCCGTTCATCTCCGACACGCTGAAGATCGACTCCACCAGCAACCAACTGGAAGCGCTGGTCGAGATCTATCGCATGATGCGTCCTGGTGAGCCACCGACCAAGGATGCCGCCGAGACCCTGTTCAACAACCTGTTCTTCAGCCCTGAGCGCTATGACCTGTCTGCGGTCGGCCGGATGAAGTTCAACCGTCGTATCGGTCGTACCGAGATCGAAGGTTCGGGCGTACTGAACAAGGACGATATCGTCGCGGTCCTCAAGACCCTGGTCGACATCCGTAACGGCAAAGGCATCGTCGACGACATCGACCACCTGGGTAACCGTCGTGTTCGCTGCGTAGGCGAAATGGCCGAGAACCAGTTCCGTGTTGGCCTGGTACGCGTTGAGCGTGCGGTCAAGGAACGTCTGTCGATGGCTGAAAGCGAAGGCCTGATGCCGCAAGACCTGATCAACGCCAAGCCAGTGGCTGCAGCGGTGAAAGAGTTCTTCGGTTCCAGCCAGCTGTCGCAGTTCATGGACCAGAACAACCCGCTGTCCGAGATCACCCACAAGCGTCGTGTCTCCGCACTCGGCCCTGGTGGTCTGACCCGTGAACGCGCCGGCTTCGAAGTCCGTGACGTACACCCGACGCACTACGGTCGTGTTTGCCCGATCGAAACGCCGGAAGGTCCGAACATCGGTCTGATCAACTCCCTGGCCGCCTATGCGCGCACCAACCAGTATGGCTTCCTCGAGAGCCCGTACCGTGTGGTGAAAGACGCCCTGGTCACCGACGAGATCGTGTTCCTGTCCGCCATTGAAGAGGCCGATCACGTGATCGCCCAGGCTTCGGCGACCATGAACGAGCAGAAAGTGCTGATCGACGAGCTGGTAGCCGTACGTCACCTGAACGAGTTCACCGTCAAGGCGCCGGAAGACGTCACCCTGATGGACGTTTCGCCGAAGCAGGTTGTGTCGGTCGCAGCGTCGCTGATCCCGTTCCTCGAGCACGACGACGCCAACCGTGCGTTGATGGGTTCCAACATGCAGCGTCAGGCTGTACCGACCCTGCGTGCCGACAAGCCGCTGGTAGGTACCGGCATGGAGCGCAACGTTGCCCGTGACTCCGGCGTTTGCGTCGTGGCTCGTCGTGGCGGCGTGATCGACTCCGTCGATGCCAGCCGTATCGTGGTTCGTGTTGCCGATGACGAAGTTGAAACTGGCGAAGCCGGTGTCGACATCTACAACCTGACCAAGTACACCCGCTCGAACCAGAACACCTGCATCAACCAGCGTCCGCTGGTGCGCAAGGGTGATCGCGTTCAGCGCAGCGACATCATGGCCGACGGCCCGTCCACCGACATGGGTGAACTGGCGCTGGGTCAGAACATGCGCATCGCCTTCATGGCATGGAACGGCTTCAACTTCGAAGACTCCATCTGCCTGTCGGAACGCGTTGTTCAGGAAGACCGTTTCACCACGATCCACATCCAGGAACTGACCTGTGTGGCTCGTGATACCAAGCTTGGGCCAGAGGAAATCACTGCAGACATCCCGAACGTGGGTGAAGCTGCACTGAACAAGCTGGACGAAGCCGGTATCGTCTACGTCGGTGCCGAAGTCGGCCCGGGCGACATCCTGGTCGGCAAGGTCACTCCGAAAGGCGAGACCCAACTGACTCCGGAAGAAAAACTGCTGCGTGCGATCTTCGGTGAGAAGGCCAGCGACGTCAAAGACACCTCCCTGCGTGTACCAACCGGTACCAAGGGCACCGTCATCGACGTACAGGTCTTCACCCGTGATGGCGTCGAGCGCGATACCCGCGCACTGTCCATCGAGAAGAGCCAGCTCGACGAGATCCGCAAGGACCTCAACGAAGAGTTCCGCATCGTTGAAGGCGCGACCTTCGAACGTCTGCGTTCCGCGCTGGTTGGCCACAAGGCCGAAGGCGGCGCTGGCCTGAAGAAAGGTCAGGAAATCACCGACGAAGTGCTCGACGGTCTGGAGCATGGGCAGTGGTTCAAACTGCGCATGGCTGAAGATGCGTTGAACGAGCAGCTCGAGAAGGCCCAGGCCTATATCGTTGATCGCCGCCGTCTGCTGGACGACAAGTTCGAAGACAAGAAGCGCAAGCTGCAGCAAGGCGATGACCTGGCTCCGGGCGTACTGAAGATCGTCAAGGTCTACCTGGCAATCCGTCGTCGCATCCAGCCGGGCGACAAGATGGCCGGTCGTCACGGTAACAAGGGTGTGGTCTCCGTGATCATGCCGGTTGAAGACATGCCGCACGATGCCCATGGCACCCCGGTCGACGTCGTCCTCAACCCGCTGGGCGTACCTTCGCGTATGAACGTTGGTCAGATCCTCGAAACCCACCTGGGCCTGGCGGCCAAAGGTCTGGGCGAGAAGATCAACCGCATGATCGAGGAACAACGCAAGGTCGCTGACCTGCGCAAGTTCCTGCACGAGATCTACAACGAGATCGGCGGTCGTAACGAGGACCTGGACAGCTTCACCGACCAGGAAATCCTCGACTTGGCGCACAACCTCAAGGCTGGTGTGCCAATGGCCACCCCAGTATTCGACGGTGCCAAGGAAGTTGAAATCAAGGCCATGCTGAAACTGGCAGACCTGCCGGAAAGCGGCCAGATGCAACTGTTCGATGGTCGTACCGGCAACAAGTTCGAACGTCCGGTTACCGTTGGCTACATGTACATGCTGAAGCTGAACCACTTGGTAGACGACAAGATGCACGCTCGTTCTACCGGTTCGTACAGCCTGGTTACCCAGCAGCCGCTGGGTGGTAAGGCGCAGTTCGGTGGTCAGCGTTTCGGGGAGATGGAGGTCTGGGCACTGGAAGCATACGGTGCTGCATACACTCTGCAAGAAATGCTCACAGTGAAGTCGGACGATGTGAACGGTCGGACCAAGATGTACAAAAACATCGTGGACGGCGATCACCGTATGGAGCCGGGCATGCCCGAGTCCTTCAACGTGTTGATCAAGGAAATTCGTTCCCTCGGCATCGATATCGATCTGGAAACCGAATAACACGTGACGCGAATCGAGAGCGGGGCTGTATGACCCGCTCTCTGCTCCGCCAGGAGGAAAGGCCTTGAAAGACCTACTGAATTTGCTGAAAAACCAGGGTCAAGTCGAAGAGTTCGACGCCATCCGTATTGGGTTGGCATCGCCTGAGATGATCCGTTCGTGGTCGTTCGGTGAAGTTAAAAAGCCGGAAACCATCAACTACCGTACGTTCAAACCTGAGCGTGACGGCCTGTTCTGCGCCAAGATCTTTGGCCCGGTCAAGGATTACGAGTGCCTGTGCGGTAAGTACAAGCGCTTGAAGCACCGTGGTGTGATCTGCGAGAAGTGCGGCGTTGAAGTCGCACTGGCCAAGGTTCGTCGTGAGCGCATGGCGCACATCGAACTGGCTTCGCCGGTTGCCCACATCTGGTTCCTGAAGTCCCTGCCGTCGCGTATCGGCTTGCTGATGGACATGACCCTGCGTGATATCGAACGCGTTCTCTACTTCGAGAGCTACGTCGTTATCGACCCGGGCATGACCACCCTTGAAAAAGGCCAGCTGCTGAACGACGAGCAGTACTTCGAAGCCCTCGAAGAGTTCGGTGATGACTTCGACGCCCGCATGGGTGCTGAAGCCGTCCGCGAACTGCTGCACGCGATCGACCTGGAACACGAGATTGGCCGTCTGCGCGAAGAAATTCCGCAAACCAACTCCGAAACCAAGATCAAGAAACTGTCCAAGCGTCTGAAGTTGATGGAAGCCTTCCAGGGTTCCGGCAACCTGCCAGAGTGGATGGTGCTGACCGTTCTGCCGGTTCTGCCGCCAGACCTGCGTCCACTGGTTCCGCTCGATGGCGGTCGCTTCGCGACTTCCGACCTCAACGATCTGTATCGTCGAGTGATCAACCGTAACAACCGTTTGAAGCGCCTGCTGGACCTGTCCGCGCCTGACATCATCGTGCGCAACGAAAAGCGCATGCTGCAGGAAGCTGTGGATGCCCTGCTGGACAACGGTCGTCGCGGTCGCGCCATTACCGGTTCGAACAAGCGTCCTCTGAAATCCCTGGCTGACATGATCAAGGGTAAGCAAGGTCGTTTCCGTCAGAACTTGCTCGGTAAGCGTGTTGACTACTCGGGTCGTTCGGTAATTACCGTAGGTCCGACCCTGCGTCTGCACCAGTGCGGTCTGCCGAAGAAGATGGCCCTCGAGCTGTTCAAGCCGTTCATTTTCGGCAAGCTGGAAATGCGTGGTCTCGCGACCACCATCAAAGCCGCCAAGAAAATGGTCGAGCGCGAACTGCCAGAGGTTTGGGACGTTCTCGCTGAAGTGATTCGCGAACACCCGGTCCTCCTCAACCGTGCACCGACCCTTCACCGTCTGGGTATCCAGGCGTTTGAACCGGTACTGATCGAAGGTAAGGCTATCCAGCTGCACCCTCTGGTCTGTGCTGCGTACAACGCCGACTTCGACGGCGACCAAATGGCCGTGCACGTACCGCTGACGCTGGAAGCCCAGCTCGAAGCGCGTGCGTTGATGATGTCGACCAACAACATCCTGTCGCCTGCCAACGGTGAGCCAATCATCGTTCCATCGCAGGACGTTGTATTGGGTCTGTACTACATGACCCGTGAAGCGATCAACGCCAAGGGCGAAGGTCGTATCTTCGCGGACCTGCAGGAAGTCGACCGCGTATTCCGCGCCGGCGAAGCAGCCCTGCACGCCAAGATCAAGGTTCGTATCAACGAAACCGTCAATGATCGTGATGGTGGCAGCGTCAAGAACACCCGTATCGTCGACACCACTGTTGGCCGTGCGCTGTTGTTCCAGGTGGTTCCGGCCGGCCTGTCGTTCGACGTCGTCAACCTGCCGATGAAGAAGAAGGCGATCTCCAAGCTGATCAACCAGTGCTACCGCGTGGTTGGTTTGAAAGAGACCGTGATCTTCGCTGACCAGTTGATGTACACCGGTTTTGCCTATTCGACCATTTCCGGCGTTTCCATCGGTGTTAACGACTTCGTTATCCCGGATGAAAAAGCCCGCATCATCGGTGCTGCCACCGACGAAGTGAAAGAGATCGAAAGTCAGTACGCCTCCGGCCTGGTCACCCAGGGCGAGAAGTACAACAAAGTGATCGACTTGTGGTCCAAGGCGAACGACGAAGTGTCCAAGGCGATGATGGCCAACCTCTCGAAAGAGAAGGTCATCGACCGTCATGGCGACGAAGTCGACCAGGAATCCTTCAACTCGATGTACATGATGGCCGACTCGGGTGCGCGGGGTTCCGCTGCACAGATCCGTCAGCTGGCCGGTATGCGTGGTCTGATGGCCAAGCCGGACGGCTCGATCATCGAGACGCCGATCACCGCGAACTTCCGTGAAGGCCTGAGCGTACTCCAGTACTTCATCTCCACTCACGGTGCTCGTAAGGGTCTCGCGGATACCGCGTTGAAAACCGCGAACTCCGGTTACCTGACCCGTCGTCTGGTAGACGTGGCGCAGGATCTGGTGGTGACCGAAGTCGACTGTGGCACTGAGCAAGGCTTGCTCATGACGCCGCACATCGAAGGCGGCGACGTTGTAGAGCCGTTGGGTGAACGCGTTCTGGGTCGAGTGATCGCCCGTGACGTCTTCAAGCCGGGCACCGAGGAAATCATCGTTCCTGCCGGCACTCTGGTCGACGAGAAGTGGGTTGAATTCATCGAGCTGAACAGCATCGACGAAGTCATCGTGCGCTCGCCAATCAGCTGCGAAACCCGTTATGGCATCTGCGCCAAGTGCTACGGCCGTGACTTGGCTCGTGGTCACCAGGTGAACATCGGTGAAGCGGTCGGCGTTATCGCTGCCCAGTCCATCGGTGAGCCGGGTACCCAGCTGACCATGCGTACGTTCCACATCGGTGGTGCGGCAAGCCGGACCTCCGCAGCCGACAGCGTTCAGGTGAAGAATGGCGGTACCGTCCGTCTGCACAACCTGAAGCACGTTGAGCGAGTGGATGGCCACCTGGTTGCGGTGTCCCGTTCCGGTGAGCTGGCGATTGCCGACGACTACGGTCGTGAGCGCGAGCGCTACAAGCTGCCGTACGGTGCGGTGATTTCGGTTAAAGAGGGTGACAAGGTCGACGCTGGCGCAATCGTGGCCAAGTGGGATCCGCACACTCACCCGATCGTTACCGAAATGAAAGGTACCGTGACCTACGTGGGCATGGAAGAAGGCATCACGATCAAGCGTCAGACTGACGAATTGACCGGTATGACCAACATTGAAGTCCTCGATGCCAAAGACCGTCCAGCAGCCGGCAAGGACATTCGTCCTGCGGTGAAGATGGTCGACGACAACGGCAAGGATCTGTTGCTGCCAGGCACTGACGTAATCGCTCAGTACTTCCTGCCAGCCAACGCCCTGGTCGGTGTGGCGGACGGTGCGAAAATCGCGATCGGTGACGTTATCGCGCGGATTCCGCAAGAAACTTCGAAAACTCGCGACATCACCGGTGGTCTGCCGCGTGTTGCCGACTTGTTCGAAGCCCGTCGTCCGAAAGAAGCCTCGATTCTGGCTGAAGTCAGCGGCACCATCGCGTTCGGTAAAGAGACCAAGGGCAAGCGCCGTCTGGTCATTACCCCGAACGACGGTAGCGATCCGTACGAGGAGCTGATTCCGAAGTGGCGTCACCTGAACGTCTTCGAAGGCGAACAAGTGAACCGCGGCGAAGTCATCTCCGACGGTCCAAGCGATCCACACGACATCCTGCGTCTGCTGGGTGTGAGTGCGCTGGCCAAGTACATCGTCAACGAGATCCAGGACGTTTACCGTCTGCAAGGCGTGAAGATCAACGACAAGCACATCGAGACCATCCTGCGTCAGATGCTGCGTAAAGTTGAAATCGCTGAATCCGGCGATTCCACCTTCATCAAGGGCGACCAGATGGAGCTGACTCACGTTCTGGTAGAGAACGAGCGTCTGGCGGGCGACGACAAGTTCGTTTCCAAGTTCACGCGCGTTCTGCTGGGTATCACCAAGGCGTCGTTGTCGACCGAATCGTTCATCTCGGCGGCCTCTTTCCAAGAGACCACCCGCGTACTGACCGAAGCGGCCGTTACCGGCAAGCGCGATTACCTGCGCGGCCTGAAAGAAAACGTGGTTGTGGGTCGTCTGATCCCGGCCGGTACCGGTCTGGCCTACCACAGCGAGCGCAAGCGTCGTCGTGAACTGGACAAACCGTTGCGCGTAAGCGCCAGTGAAGTGGAAGCTGCACTGACCGAAGCGCTGAACTCTAGCGGTAACTGAGTTCTGCGGTAGTGAGATCAAGGCCCTGGTAGCCTCCGCCAACACCATCGCGACATTTTTTGTTGCGATGGTTGGTGTGAGGAGATCGGGGCCTTGTCTTGACTGGGGACAAGATCCTCTTTAGACTCTTGTACCCCTAAATTTGGCGGGAACTCGTTCCTGCCATTTTGCTTTTCTTGCAAGACAATAGCGTCGCAAGACAACAGTGGAGCTAGTAGATGGCAACTATCAACCAGCTGGTACGTCAGCCGCGTAAGCGTATCGTCGAGAAATCCGACGTACCTGCGCTGCAGAACTGCCCGCAACGTCGTGGCGTGTGCACCCGTGTGTACACCACCACGCCGAAAAAACCTAACTCGGCACTGCGTAAAGTATGCCGTGTGCGCCTGACCAACGGTTTCGAGGTTTCCTCGTACATCGGCGGTGAAGGCCACAACCTGCAAGAGCACAGCGTGGTCCTGATTCGTGGCGGTCGTGTAAAAGACTTGCCAGGTGTTCGTTACCACACCGTTCGTGGCTCCCTGGATACCTCCGGCGTCAAAGGTCGTAACCAAGGTCGTTCGAAATACGGTACCAAGCGTCCGAAGTAATCGGCCGTTTGCTGCAGTAACTGATTTTTATTTTTTTGAGTCGATAAGAGTAAGGTCGGGCGTACATCCACTGGGTGTCATGTTCCCGGGCTAACCTGAAGACCGTTTGAGGGCTTATCAATGCCAAGACGTCGTGTAGCAGCCAAGCGTGAGATTCTGGACGATCCGAAATACGGTAGCCAGATTCTCGCCAAATTCATGAACCACGTGATGGAAAGCGGCAAGAAAGCCGTGGCCGAACGTATCGTTTATGGTGCTCTGGAAAAAGTTAAAGAGCGCAAAAACGCTGACCCCCTGGAACTCTTCGAGAAAGCACTCGACGCCATCGCTCCGCTGGTCGAAGTGAAGTCGCGCCGTGTAGGCGGTGCTACTTACCAGGTTCCGGTCGAAGTTCGTCCGTCCCGTCGTAACGCTCTGGCAATGCGCTGGTTGGTAGACTTCGCCCGCAAGCGCGGCGAGAAGTCCATGGCTCTGCGTTTGGCTGGCGAACTGATGGACGCCGCTGAAGGTAAAGGTGCTGCAGTTAAGAAGCGTGAAGACGTGCACCGTATGGCTGAAGCCAACAAGGCTTTCTCGCACTACCGCTTCTAATTTTAGCGTCACTCAATTTGCGAGGGCTTTATGGCTCGTACAACCGATATTAAACGCTACCGTAACATTGGTATCGTTGCTCACGTGGACGCGGGTAAGACCACGACCACTGAGCGCGTCCTGTTTTACACGGGCGTAAACCACAAAATGGGCGAGGTGCACGACGGCGCCGCGACCATGGACTGGATGGTGCAGGAGCAGGAGCGGGGTATTACCATTACCTCCGCGGCTACCACCGCATTCTGGGAAGGTTCTGCCAAGCAGTTTCCCAAGCACCGCTTCAACATCATCGATACCCCCGGCCACGTTGACTTCACCATTGAAGTAGAGCGTTCGCTGCGCGTACTCGACGGTGCGGTCGTTGTGTTCTGCGGTACTTCCGGTGTCGAGCCTCAGTCTGAAACCGTATGGCGTCAAGCCAACAAATACGGTGTTCCACGTCTCGTTTACGTGAACAAGATGGACCGTGCCGGTGCTAACTTCCTGCGTGTTGTTGCGCAGATCAAGCAGCGCCTGGGTCACACTCCAGTGCCTATCCAGTTGGCTATCGGTTCCGAAGACAACTTCCAGGGTCAGATCGATCTGATGTCCATGGAAGCGGTCTACTGGGACGACGCTGACAAAGGTACGGCTGCTCGCCGCGAGCCGATCCCTGCTGAACTGCAGGAATTGGCTGAAGAGTGGCGTGGCAACATGATTGAAGCTGCTGCCGAAGCCACTGAAGAGCTGATGAACAAGTACCTCGAGGGTGAAGAACTCACCAACGAGGAAATCAAGGCCGCTCTGCGTCAGCGTACTATCGCTGGCGAAATCGTCCTGGCTGTTTGCGGTTCTTCCTTCAAGAACAAGGGCGTTCCCCTGGTTCTCGACGCTGTTATCGACTACCTGCCTGCACCTGTCGACATTCCTGCCATCAAGGGTTCCGACCCGGATGACGAGACTATCGCCATGGAGCGTCATGCAGACGACAGCGAACCGTTCTCCGCTCTGGCGTTCAAAATCGCCACTGACCCATTCGTGGGTACCCTGACTTTCGCCCGCGTTTACTCGGGCGTGTTGAGCTCCGGCGACGGCGTGATCAACTCGGTCAAGGGCAAGAAAGAGCGCGTGGGTCGTATGGTGCAGATGCATGCCAACACCCGTGAAGAGATCAAGGAAGTACGCGCTGGCGACATCGCGGCCCTGATCGGCATGAAGGACGTCACCACCGGTGACACCCTGTGCTCTGCTGACAAGCCAATCATCCTGGTTCGCATGGACTTCCCGGAGCCGGTTATTTCGGTTGCCGTTGAGCCAAAGACCAAGGATGACCAGGAAAAAATGGGTATCGCTCTGGGCAAACTTGCTCAGGAAGACCCATCTTTCCGCGTCAAAACTGATGAAGAGACTGGTCAAACGATCATCTCCGGCATGGGCGAATTGCACCTGGACATCCTGGTTGACCGGATGCGCCGTGAGTTCAACGTCGAAGCCAACATCGGTAAGCCTCAGGTTTCCTATCGTGAGAAAATCACGAAGAATTGCGAAATCGAAGGCAAGTTCGTTCGCCAGTCCGGCGGTCGTGGCCAGTTCGGTCACTGCTGGATTCGTTTTGCACCGGCTGACGAAGGTCAGGAAGGTCTGCAATTCGTGAACGAAGTAGTGGGTGGTGTGGTTCCTAAGGAATACATCCCGGCTATCCAGAAGGGTATCGAAGAGCAGATGAAGAACGGCGTTGTTGCCGGCTATCCGCTGATCGGCCTGAAGGCTACTGTGTTTGACGGTTCTTACCACGACGTCGACTCCAACGAGATGGCGTTCAAGGTGGCTGCTTCCATGGCGACCAAGCAACTCGCGTCCAAGGGCGGCGGTGTTGTACTTGAGCCGATCATGAAGGTAGAAGTTGTAACACCTGAGGACTACATGGGTGACGTGATGGGTGACCTGAACCGTCGTCGTGGTCTGATCCAGGGTATGGAAGATACGGTTTCCGGCAAGGTGATCCGCGCCGAGGTTCCGTTGGGCGAAATGTTCGGTTATGCGACCGATGTTCGTTCCATGTCCCAGGGTCGCGCGAGCTACTCTATGGAATTCTCCAAATACTCCGAAGCTCCGTCGAACATCGTCGAAGCTCTCGTTAAAAAACAAGGCTGATTCAGCCCTTTAGGCTAGGAGTTAATTGTCGTGGCTAAAGAAAAATTTGATCGTTCCCTCCCGCACGTCAACGTTGGCACCATCGGTCACGTCGACCACGGTAAAACCACGCTGACCGCTGCTCTGACTCGTGTTTGCTCCGAGGTTTTCGGTTCGGCTATCGTTGATTTCGATAAAATCGACAGCGCGCCAGAAGAAAAAGCTCGTGGTATCACCATCAACACCGCACACGTCGAGTACAACTCGAAGATCCGTCACTACGCTCACGTTGACTGCCCAGGTCACGCTGACTATGTGAAGAACATGATCACCGGTGCTGCCCAGATGGACGGCGCGATCCTGGTTTGTTCGGCCGCTGATGGTCCGATGCCACAAACCCGTGAGCACATCCTGCTGTCCCGTCAGGTAGGCGTTCCGTACATCGTGGTTTTCCTGAACAAGGCTGACCTGGTAGACGACGCTGAGCTGCTGGAACTGGTTGAGATGGAAGTGCGCGATCTGCTGAGCACTTACGACTTCCCAGGTGATGACACTCCAATCATCATCGGTTCCGCTCGTATGGCGCTGGAAGGCAAAGACGACAACGAAATGGGCACCACTGCCGTTCGTAAACTGGTTGAAACCCTGGACAGCTACATCCCAGAACCAGTTCGTCTGACCGACAAGCCATTCCTGATGCCAATCGAAGACGTATTCTCGATCTCGGGTCGCGGTACTGTTGTGACTGGTCGTATCGAGCGCGGTATCGTTCGCGTTCAAGACCCACTGGAAATCGTTGGTCTGCGTGACACCACCGTCACCACCTGCACCGGTGTTGAAATGTTCCGCAAACTGCTCGACGAAGGTCGTGCAGGCGAGAACTGCGGCGTTCTGCTGCGTGGTACCAAGCGTGACGACGTTGAGCGTGGCCAGGTTCTGGTCAAGCCAGGTTCGGTCAAGCCGCACACCAAGTTCACCGCAGAAGTTTACGTTCTGAGCAAGGAAGAAGGCGGCCGTCATACTCCGTTCTTCAAAGGCTACCGTCCACAGTTCTACTTCCGTACTACTGACGTGACTGGTAACTGCGAGCTGCCAGAAGGCGTTGAAATGGTAATGCCAGGTGACAACATCCAGATGACTGTCACTCTGATCAAAACCATCGCGATGGAAGACGGTCTGCGTTTCGCTATCCGTGAAGGCGGTCGTACCGTCGGCGCTGGCGTCGTAGCCAAAATCATCGAGTAAGCGTTCTCATTGAGATAGCTTCGATGCTTTGAAAAAGCCCCCGCCTAGCGGGGGCTTTTTTATTAGGTTGACACCTATCTGGGGCGTCTATAGAATTGCGCCTCCTTTTAACGGGCGTATTGCGCTCGGTGGGAATAGCAGCCGGAGTCTGAAATCCAATGCAAAATCAGCAAATCCGTATCAGGTTGAAGGCTTTTGACCATCGCCTGATCGACCAATCCACCCAGGAAATCGTGGAAACCGCGAAACGTACTGGTGCTCAAGTGCGTGGTCCAATTCCACTGCCTACCCGTAAAGAGCGGTTCACCGTTCTGGTCTCCCCGCACGTCAACAAAGACGCGCGCGACCAGTACGAGATCCGTACTCATAAGCGTGTTCTGGACATCGTCCAGCCAACGGATAAAACCGTTGATGCGCTGATGAAGCTTGATCTTGCGGCAGGTGTGGAAGTGCAGATCAGCCTCGGCTAAGACTCGGTCTTAGTCGTGTAACGCTCTGAAATGGGCGGCCATAGCGGGTGAAAGCCCCGTACACTCATGAGGTTTACAACATGACTATTGGTGTAGTCGGTCGTAAATGCGGTATGACCCGTATTTTCACCGAAGAAGGTGTCTCCATTCCGGTTACGGTCATTGAGATCGAACCGAATCGCGTCACCCAGTTCAAAACTGAAGAAACCGATGGCTATCGTGCAGTGCAAGTCACTGTCGGCGAGCGTCGTGCTTCGCGTGTTACAGCCGCTCAAGCTGGCCACTTCGCTAAAGCGAACGTTGCCGCTGGTCGTACCGTAATGGAATTCCGCCTTGAAGAAGGCGACTACCAGGCCGGCGATCTGATCAACGCTGAAATCTTCGCTGCTGGTCAACTGGTTGATGTAACCGGTCAGTCCAAAGGTAAAGGCTTCCAGGGTACGATCAAGCGCTGGAATTTCCGCGGGCAAGATAATACCCACGGTAACTCCGTGTCCCACCGCGTTCCAGGCTCTATCGGCCAGTGCCAGACTCCTGGTCGTGTATTCAAGGGCAAAAAAATGTCCGGTCATATGGGCGCTGAGCGCGTGACCGTGCAGTCCCTCGAAGTAGTGCGCGTGGACGCTGAACGCAATCTGTTGTTGGTCAAGGGCGCTGTTCCTGGCGCTACTGGCGGCAACTTGGTTGTACGTCCAGCAGCCAAGGCTCGCGGTTAAGGGGAAGCTGACATGCAATTAAATGTAAATGACGCTCAAGCGATCGAAGTTTCCGAACTGACATTTGGCGGCGAATTCAACGAGACGCTGGTTCACCAAGCAGTCGTGGCCTACATGGCTGGCGGCCGTCAGGGTAGCAAGCAGCAAAAGACCCGTTCCGACGTTTCTGGTGGCGGTAAGCGCCCATGGCGTCAGAAAGGTACTGGCCGTGCTCGTGCCGGTACTATCCGTAGCCCAATCTGGCGTGGCGGCGGTACCACTTTCGCAGCTCGTCCTCAGGATCACTCCCAGAAGCTGAACAAGAAGATGTATCGCGCAGCAATGCGTTCCATCCTTGCTGAGCTGGTGCGTACTGATCGTCTGGTCGTGGTTCAGGATTTCGCCGTTGAAACGCCGAAAACCAAAGACCTGCTGAACAAACTGACTGGCATGAGCCTGACCGACGTTCTGATCGTGTCTGACTCTGTTGATCAGAACCTGTACCTGGCTGCTCGTAACCTGCCACACGTTGATGTCCGTGACGTACAGGGTTCCGATCCAGTTAGTCTGATCGCATACGACAAGGTGTTGATCACCGTGTCGGCCGTGAAGAAATTCGAGGAGCTGCTGGGATGAACCAGGAACGCGTATTTAAAGTTCTGCTTGGCCCGCACGTTTCCGAGAAGGCTACGGTCCTGGCAGACAAGAAAGGTCAGTTCGTTTTCAAGGTTGCGACTGACGCAACCAAGCTGGAAATCAAGAAGGCCGTCGAAAGCCTGTTCAGCGTGAAAGTAGAGCGTGTGACTACCCTGAATGTCCTGGGTAAAAGCAAACGCACTGCTCGCGGTCTGGGCAAGCGTAATGACTGGAAGAAGGCAGTTATCTCCCTTCAGCCAGGCCAAGATCTCGATTTCAGCAGCAGTGCTGAGTAAGGAAGGGGTGCATCATGGCAATCGTTAAATGCAAACCGACTTCCCCTGGCCGCCGTTTTGTGGTCAAGGTGGTCAACAAGGAGCTGCATAAAGGCGCTCCTCACGCACCGCTGCTCGAGAAAAAATCGAAGACTGGTGGTCGTAACAACAATGGCCGTATTACCACTCGTCACATCGGTGGTGGTCATAAGCAGCATTATCGTCTGGTCGATTTCCGTCGCAACGACAAAGATGGCATCGCTGCCACTGTCGAGCGTATCGAATACGATCCAAACCGTACTGCTCACATCGCTCTGCTGCTGTACGCAGACGGCGAGCGTCGCTACATCATCGCGCCTAAAGGCGTGAGTGCTGGCGACCAGCTGATCGCAGGCGCTCTGGCTCCAATCAAGCCAGGTAACGCTCTGCAACTGCGCAACATCCCAGTGGGTTCCACCGTACACGGCATCGAACTGAAGCCAGGTAAAGGTGCACAGATCGCTCGTTCCGCTGGTGCTTCGGCTCAGCTGATCGCTCGTGAAGGTGTCTACGTGACCCTGCGTCTGCGCTCCGGTGAAATGCGTAAAGTGCTGTCGGAATGCCGTGCAACGCTGGGCGAAGTCTCGAACTCCGAGCACAGCCTGCGTTCCCTGGGTAAAGCCGGTGCCAAACGCTGGCGTGGCGTTCGCCCAACCGTTCGTGGTGTTGCCATGAACCCGGTTGACCACCCACATGGTGGTGGTGAAGGTCGTACCTCTGGTGGTCGTCATCCGGTATCGCCGTGGGGCTTCCCGACTAAGGGCGCGAAGACTCGTGGTAATAAGCGTACCGACAAAATGATCGTCCGTCGTCGCAAGTAAATAGAGGGATACGACAGTGCCACGTTCTCTGAAAAAAGGTCCTTTTATCGATCTTCACCTACTGAAGAAGATCGAAGTGGCGGCGGAAAAGAACGATCGCAAACCAGTTAAGACCTGGTCGCGCCGTTCCATGATCCTGCCACAAATGGTCGGTTTGACCATCGCTGTGCATAACGGTCGTCAACACGTCCCCGTTCTCGTGAACGAAGACATGGTCGGCCACAAACTGGGCGAGTTTGCCGGTACCCGCACATATCGTGGGCACGTGGCTGACAAGAAAGCCAAGCGTTAAGGGGTTAGGAAATGGAAGTAGCCGCTAAGTTGTCGGGCGCTCGAATCTCCGCCCAGAAAGCCCGCTTGGTCGCCGACCAGATCCGCGGGAAGAAGGTGGGCGAAGCGCTCAACTTGTTGGCTTTCAGCAGTAAGAAAGCCGCCGAGATCATGAAGAAAGTGCTGGAGTCGGCCGTAGCCAACGCCGAGCATAACGAAGGCGCAGACGTTGATGACCTGAAGGTCAGCACCGTTTTCGTCAACGAAGGGCGTTCGCTGAAGCGCATCATGCCACGTGCCAAAGGCCGGGCTGATCGCATCGTCAAGCGGTCTTGCCATATCACTGTCAAGGTTGCTGACAAGTAACGGAGTCGAAGAGATGGGTCAGAAAGTACATCCCATTGGCATTCGCCTGGGAATCGTCAAGGAGCACACCTCCGTCTGGTACGCAGACGGTCGGACTTATGCGGACTATTTGCTCGCAGATCTGAAAGTGCGTGAGTACCTCCAAGACAAACTAAAAAGCGCGTCCGTGAGCCGTATCGATATCCATCGTCCGGCCCAAACTGCACGCATCACCATCCACACCGCTCGTCCAGGTATCGTTATCGGGAAGAAAGGTGAAGATGTTGAGAAACTGCGTCAGGACCTGACCAAGCAAATGGGTGTGCCTGTGCACATCAATATCGAAGAGATCCGCAAGCCGGAACTCGACGGTATGCTGGTTGCCCAGAGCGTAGCTCAGCAGCTGGAGCGTCGTGTGATGTTCCGTCGCGCCATGAAGCGCGCCGTACAGAACGCCATGCGCATTGGTGCCAAAGGCATCAAAATCCAAGTGAGCGGTCGTCTCGGCGGTGCTGAAATCGCACGTACTGAATGGTATCGCGAAGGTCGTGTGCCACTGCACACCCTGCGTGCCGACATCGACTATGCCAACTACGAAGCTCACACCACTTACGGTGTGATCGGTGTAAAGGTTTGGATCTTCAAAGGCGAAGTAATTGGTGGTCGCCAAGAAGAACTGAAACCACAAGCACCAGCGCCTCGTAAAAAAGCTGCTAAGTAAGGGGTACGCCAAATGTTGCAACCAAAGCGTACGAAGTTCCGCAAGCAGATGACAGGCCACAACCGTGGTCTGGCTCAGCGCGGTAGCAAAGTCAGCTTCGGCGAGTTCGCGCTGAAGTCTGTAGCTCGTGGTCGTCTCACCGCTCGTCAGATCGAGTCAGCGCGTCGTGCTCTGACCCGTCACGTAAAACGTGGCGGCAAGATCTGGATCCGTGTGTTCCCGGACAAGCCTATTTCCAAAAAGCCCCTCGAAGTTCGGATGGGTAAAGGTAAGGGTAACGTGGAGTACTGGGTTGCCCAGATTCAGCCAGGCAAAGTCCTGTATGAAATCGAGGGTGTTACTGAAGAGCTGGCGCGTGAGGCTTTTGCCCTGGCTGCTGCAAAGCTGCCGCTCGCCACCGCTTTTGTTAAACGGACGGTGATGTGATGAAAGCGAATGAACTTCGTGAAAAATCAGCACAGCAGCTGAACGAGCAACTGCTCGGCCTGCTGCGCGACCAGTTCAATCTGCGTATGCAGAAAGCAACTGGCCAGTTGGGGCAGTCTCACCTGCTCTCGCAAGTTAAGCGCGACATCGCTCGTGTGAAGACTGTGCTCAACCAGCAGGCAGGTAAGTAATCATGGCTGAAGCCGAAAAGACCGTCCGTACGCTGACTGGCCGTGTTGTCAGCGACAAAATGGACAAGACCATCACCGTTCTGATCGAGCGTCGCGTCAAGCACCCGATCTACGGTAAATACGTTAAGCGTTCGACTAAGCTGCACGCGCACGACGAAACCAACCAGTGCCACATTGGCGACAAGGTCACGATTCGTGAAACTCGTCCGATGGCCAAGACCAAGTCTTGGGCGCTGGTTGATGTTCTCGAACGCGCTGTGGAAGTCTAAGGGCTAGGGGTCGGAGAAATTATATGATTCAGACTCAATCCATGCTCGATGTGGCCGATAACAGCGGCGCTCGCCGCGTTATGTGCATCAAGGTGCTGGGTGGCTCGCATCGTCGTTACGCTGGTATCGGTGACATCATCAAAGTAACCGTCAAGGAAGCAATTCCGCGCGGTAAAGTGAAGAAAGGCCAGGTGATGACTGCTGTTGTAGTCCGCACTCGCCATGGTGTTCGTCGTGCTGACGGCTCCATCATCCGCTTTGATGGCAACGCTGCTGTTCTGTTGAACAACAAGCAAGAGCCGATCGGCACCCGTATCTTTGGGCCAGTGACCCGTGAACTTCGTACTGAGAAGTTCATGAAGATCGTCTCGCTCGCCCCAGAAGTGCTGTAAGGAGATCCGACATGCAAAAGATTCGTCGTGACGACGAGATCATCGTGATCGCCGGCAAAGACAAAGGTAAGCGCGGTAAGGTGCTTAAGGTTCTCGCTGATGACCGTCTGGTCATCGGTGGTCTGAACCTGGTCAAGCGTCATACCAAGCCTAACCCGATGTCGGGCGTACAGGGCGGTATCGTCGAAAAAGAAGCGCCACTGCACGCTTCCAACGTCGCCATTTTCAACGGCGAAACCAACAAGGCTGACCGCGTTGGTTTCAAAGTAGAAGACGGCAAAAAAATTCGTGTCTTCAAGTCGACCCAAAAAGCGGTTGATGCTTGAACACTGCTAGGTAGAAGACCATGGCACGACTGAAAGAGATTTACCGGAAGGAAATCGCTCCGAAGCTTAAGGAAGAACTTAAGCTGGCGAACGTGATGGAAGTTCCGCGCATTACCAAGATCACCCTGAACATGGGTCTGGGCGAAGCGATCGGTGACAAGAAAGTCATCGAGCACGCTGTGGCTGACCTGGAGAAGATCACCGGCCAGAAAGTCGTTGTGACTCACGCTCGCAAATCCATCGCTGGCTTCAAAGTCCGCGAAGGTTGGCCGATCGGTGTCAAAGTGACCCTGCGTCGCGATCGTATGTATGAGTTCCTGGATCGTCTGCTGTCGATCTCCCTGCCTCGGGTTCGCGACTTCCGCGGCCTGAATGCCAAGTCCTTCGACGGTCGTGGCAACTACAGCATGGGCGTGAAAGAGCAGATCATTTTCCCGGAAATCGATTACGACAAGATCGATGCTCTGCGCGGTCTGGACATTACCCTGACCACCACTGCCAAGAACGATGATGAAGGTCGCGCATTGCTGCGTGCTTTCAAATTCCCGTTCCGCAACTGATTGGAGTAGGAAAATGGCCAAGAAGAGCATGAAAAACCGTGAGCTGAAGCGTCAGCTCACCGTTGCCAAGTACGCCACCAAGCGTGCAGCACTGAAAGCTATCATCGTCGATCTGAACGCAAGTCCAGAAGCACGTTGGGAAGCTTCGGTAGCCCTGCAGAAGCAGCCACGTGACGCAAGCGCCTCGCGCATGCGTAACCGCTGCCGCATCACTGGTCGTCCGCACGGCGTTTACCGCAAGTTCGGCCTCGGCCGTAACAAGCTGCGTGAAGCGGCCATGCGTGGTGACGTACCAGGTCTGGTTAAAGCCAGCTGGTAAGCCATACCGCCCAAGTCGTGGTGGTCGGACTCGCAAGAACCGACCATCGGTGACCTTGAGTATGAATCAAGCCCCTTTTGGGGCTTGATTCATTTCTGGGGTGTGTCTAGAATGACCGGCTCGCCTGAGCCTGCACTTTTTACGTGTGGAGATACTCGGCGACAGTTGTAGCCGCAAGGCTAATTCTTTTTGTATCAGGAGCGTCTAGCCCATGAGTATGCAGGACCCGTTAGCGGACATGCTAACTCGAATCCGTAATGCCCAGATGGCTGAAAAGTCCGTCGTAAGCATGCCGTCTTCCACGTTGAAGGTGGCTGTAGCAAAAGTCCTGAAGGACGAAGGTTACATCGCGGGTTATCAGATCAGCAGCGAAACCAAGCCGTTGCTATCCATCGAGCTGAAATACTTCGAAGGCCGTCCGGTCATCGAGGAAGTGAAGCGCGTTAGCCGTCCAGGCCTGCGTCAGTACAAGTCCGTTGAAGATCTGCCGAAAGTTCGTGGCGGTCTTGGCGTGTCTATCGTCTCCACCAACAAAGGTGTGATGACGGATCGTGCTGCGCGCGCTGCCGGTGTCGGCGGCGAAGTTCTTTGCACTGTGTTCTAAGGGGGGATAAGCATGTCTCGCGTCGCTAAGAACCCCGTTAAGCTGCCAGCCGGTGTCGAAGTCAAATTCGCAGGCCAACAGCTTTCGGTGAAGGGTGCCAAGGGTACTCTTGAACTGAACATCCATTCGTCCGTTGAGATCGTTGAAGAAGCTGGTGAGCTGCGTTTCGCTGCTCGCAATGGCGATCAACAAACTCGCGCAATGGCCGGTACCACGCGTGCGTTGGTAAACAACATGGTCCAAGGCGTAAGCCAAGGCTTCGAGCGCAAGCTCCAGCTGGTCGGTGTTGGTTACAAAGCGCAAGCAAAAGGCACGGTTTTGAACCTGGCCCTTGGCTTCTCGCACCCAGTGGATTACGAACTGCCGGAAGGCATCACCGCTGAGACCCCTAGCCAAACCGATATCCTGATCAAGGGCATCGATAAGCAGCTGGTAGGTCAGGTGGCCGCTGAGATCCGCGACTTCCGTCCACCAGAGCCGTACAAAGGCAAAGGTGTGCGCTACGCGGACGAAGTCGTCCGTCGTAAAGAAGCCAAGAAGAAGTAGGGCATAGCAAATGACCGACAAAAAAGTTACTCGACTGCGTCGCGCTCGCAAAGCACGCCTGAAAATGCACGAACTCGAAGTCGTGCGTCTCTGCGTGTTCCGCTCTTCGCAGCACATCTACGCCCAGGTCATTTCGGCCGACGGCAACAAAGTCCTGGCAAGTGCCTCGACTTTGGACAAAGAACTGCGTGATGGTGCCACTGGCAACATCGACGCGGCCACTAAGGTTGGCCAGCTGGTCGCTACGCGTGCTAAAGCCGCTGGCGTCTCGCAGGTGGCTTTCGACCGCTCTGGCTTCAAGTACCACGGCCGCGTCAAGGCGCTGGCTGATGCTGCTCGTGAAGCTGGGCTGGAGTTCTAAGTTATGTCAAATAACGACCAAAAGCGCGACGAAGGCTACATCGAGAAGCTGGTTCAAGTTAACCGCGTAGCCAAAACCGTTAAAGGCGGCCGTATCTTCACCTTCACCGCGTTGACCGTGGTAGGTGATGGTAAGGGCCGTGTAGGCTTCGGCCGTGGCAAGTCACGTGAAGTGCCTGCCGCGATCCAGAAGGCTATGGAAGCTGCTCGCCGCAACATGATCCAGGTGGACCTGAACGGTACCACTCTGCAGTACGCCATGAAGTCCGCCCACGGCGCTTCGAAGGTTTACATGCAGCCTGCTTCTGAAGGTACCGGTATCATCGCTGGCGGCGCTATGCGTGCTGTCCTCGAAGTCGCTGGTGTCCAGAACGTTCTGGCCAAGTGCTACGGCTCGACTAACCCGGTAAACGTGGTTCACGCCACTTTCAAAGGTTTGAAAGCTATGCAGTCCCCTGAGTCCATTGCTGCCAAGCGCGGCAAAACTGCAGCGGAGATCCGTTGATCATGGCAACTGTAAAAGTAACGCTGATCAAAAGCATGACCGGCCGCATCCCTAACCACAGACTGTGCGTTAAGGGTCTGGGTCTGCGTCGCATCGGTCACACTGTAGAAGTCCTGGATACTCCCGAGAATCGCGGGATGATCAACAAGGCTTACTACATGCTGCGTGTAGAGGGTTAATCGATGAAACTCAATGATCTGAGTCCAGCGCCGGGTTCCCGTCGCGAAAAGCATCGTCCGGGCCGTGGTATCGGTAGCGGTTTGGGTAAGACTGGTGGCCGCGGCCACAAAGGTCAGACCTCCCGCTCCGGTGGCACCATTGCTCCAGGCTTTGAAGGCGGCCAACAGCCGCTGCATCGTCGCCTGCCGAAGTTCGGTTTCGTTTCCCTGAAAGCCATGGACCGCGCAGAAGTGCGTCTGTCCGAGCTGGCCAAAGTGGACGGCGACATCGTCACCGTGCAGTCCCTGAAAGATGCCAGCGTGATCAACCAGAACGTACAGCGTGTGAAAATCATGCTGTCGGGCGAAGTGACTCGCGCAGTAACTATCAAGGGCATCGCAGCCACCAAAGGTGCGCGTGCGGCTATCGAAGCAGCTGGCGGCAAGTTCGAGGAATAAATGGCTAAGCAAGGTGCTCTCTCAGCGCTCAGCAAAGGCGGGTTATCCGAGCTCTGGGCTCGACTGCGTTTTCTATTCCTGGCGATTATCGTCTACCGGATAGGCGCGCACATCCCAGTTCCTGGTATCAACCCGGACCGGCTGGCGGACCTGTTTCGACAGAATGAGGGGACCATTCTTAGCTTGTTCAACATGTTTTCCGGCGGCGCGCTGGAGCGGATGAGCATCTTTGCACTGGGGATCATGCCGTACATTTCGGCATCGATCATCATGCAACTGATGAGCGCCGTCAGCCCGCAGCTGGAGCAGTTGAAGAAGGAAGGTGAGGCTGGTCGTCGTAAGATCAGCCAATACACCCGCTATGGCACCGTCGTCCTGGCACTGGTTCAAGCCATTGGCATGTCCATTGGCCTGGCTAACCAGGGCGTCTCGTTTAGTGCTGGCTTCAGCTTCCATTTCGTTGCGGTGTCCACTTTTGTGGCCGGCGCGATGTTCATGATGTGGCTGGGTGAGCAGATTACCGAGCGCGGTGTTGGTAACGGTATCTCGATGTTGATTTTTTCGGGTATCGTCGCCGGTCTTCCGAGAGCAATCGGGCAGTCTTTCGAGTCTGCACGTCAGGGCGATATCAACATCTTCGCGCTGGTTGCCATCGGTTTGCTGGCAGTAGCGATCATCGGTTTCGTGGTGTTCATTGAGCGTGGCCAGCGTCGTATTGCTGTTCACTACGCCAAGCGTCAGCAGGGCCGCAAGGTCTTCGCTGCGCAGACCAGCCACCTGCCGCTGAAAGTGAATATGGCCGGTGTTATTCCTGCTATCTTCGCGAGCAGCATTTTGCTGTTCCCGGCTTCGCTGGGTGCCTGGTTCGGTCAGTCTGAAGGTATGGGCTGGTTGCAGGACATCTCGCAGTCGATCGCTCCTGGTCAGCCGTTGAATATTCTGCTGTTTAGTGCAGGGATTATTTTCTTCTGCTTCTTCTATACGGCGTTGATGTTCAATCCGAAAGACGTAGCGGAAAACCTGAAGAAGTCCGGTGCCTTTATTCCGGGTATCCGTCCAGGCGAGCAGTCAGCGCGCTACATTGATGGCGTTCTGACCCGTTTGACCATGTTCGGTGCTCTTTATATGACGGCCGTGTGCTTGCTGCCCCAGTTCCTGGTGGTTGCGGCAAACGTTCCGTTCTACCTTGGCGGGACCTCGTTGCTGATCGTGGTCGTGGTTGTGATGGACTTCATGTCCCAAGTACAATCGCACCTCGTTTCGCACCAGTACGAATCCCTGATGAAGAAAGCCAACCTGAAGGGTTACGGCAGCGGCATGCTGCGCTGACCCATAAGGTTCGAGGAGTTGGTGATGAAAGTTCGTGCATCGGTGAAAAAGCTGTGCCGTAACTGCAAGATTATTCGCCGCGAAGGTGTGGTTCGAGTAATTTGCAGCGCGGAACCGCGTCACAAACAGCGCCAAGGCTGAGTGTGATCTGCTTGAAGCCCAGCAGCTAGTGCGCTGCTGGGTTGATTATTTGTTATTACAGCGATATTATCTCGCGCCCTATTTCTTGGCTTCCGGGGCGTAGGTAGCTGTCAATTGGAGTCCCACTGAATGGCCCGTATTGCAGGCGTTAACATTCCAGATAACAAGCACACTGTTATCTCGCTGACCTACATCTATGGTGTTGGTCGCACTACTGCACAGAAAATTTGTGCAGTGACTGGGGTCAACCCAGCCGCAAAGATCAAGGATCTGAGCGACGAGCAGATTGAACAGCTGCGTGGCGAAGTGGCGAAGTTCACCACTGAAGGTGACCTGCGTCGCGAAATCAACATGAAAATCAAACGCTTGATGGACCTGGGCTGCTACCGCGGTCTGCGCCATCGTCGTGGTCTGCCAGTACGCGGTCAGCGTACCAAGACCAACGCGCGTACTCGCAAAGGTCCGCGTAAGCCGATCCGCAAGTAATCGCACCAGCGAATCGACAGGAATCTAGTCATGGCAAAACCTGCTGCTCGTCCTCGTAAGAAAATTAAAAAGACAGTGGTTGATGGCATCGCCCACATCCACGCGTCTTTCAACAACACCATCGTGACCATTACCGACCGTCAAGGTAACGCTCTTTCTTGGGCTACCTCCGGTGGTTCGGGTTTCCGCGGTTCCCGCAAGTCCACCCCGTTCGCTGCTCAAGTAGCTGCTGAACGTGCTGGTCAAGCTGCGCTGGAATACGGCCTGAAAAACCTCGACGTCAACGTCAAAGGTCCAGGTCCAGGTCGTGAGTCCGCTGTCCGTGCATTGAACGGCTGTGGCTATAAGATCGCCAGCATCACCGACGTGACGCCAATCCCGCACAACGGGTGCCGTCCGCCGAAGAAGCGCCGCGTGTAATCCAGGAGATTGTAAAGAATGGCTCGTTACATTGGTCCAAAATGCAAACTGGCTCGTCGCGAAGGCACCGATCTCTTCCTGAAGAGCGGCGTGCGCGCTATCGAATCCAAGTGCAACATCGAAGCAGCACCTGGTATCCACGGCCAACGCCGCGGTCGCCAGTCCGACTACGGCACCCAACTGCGTGAAAAGCAGAAGGTCCGTCGTATTTATGGCGTTCTTGAGCGTCAGTTCAGCGGCTACTACAAAGAAGCTGCCGGCCGTAAAGGCGCAACCGGTGAAAACCTGTTGCAACTGCTCGAATGCCGTCTGGACAACGTTGTATACCGTATGGGTTTTGGCTCGACTCGTGCCGAATCCCGTCAACTGGTATCGCACAAGTCGATCAGCGTTAACGGCAAAACCGTCAACGTCCCGTCCTACCAGGTTCGTGCTGGTGACGTGGTAGCTATTCGTGAGAAAGCTAAGAATCAACTGCGCATTGTCCAGGCTCTCGATCTGTGTGCCCAGCGTGGCCGCGTAGAATGGGTAGAAGTGGACACTGAGAAGAAGTCGGGCGTTTTCAAGAACGTGCCTGCTCGCAGTGACCTCTCCGCCGACATCAACGAAAGCCTGATTGTCGAGCTCTACTCCAAGTAAGGGCTAGAAAATAGGTGCATCCATGCAGATTTCGGTAAATGAGTTCCTGACACCCCGTCACATTGACGTGCAGGTTGTCAGTCCAACCCGCGCTAAGATCACCCTCGAGCCTCTCGAGCGTGGTTTTGGCCACACCCTGGGCAACGCGCTGCGCCGCATCCTGTTGTCCTCAATGCCAGGCTGTGCAGTAGTCGAGGCCGAGATTGACGGTGTGCTCCACGAGTACAGCGCCATCGAAGGTGTACAGGAAGACGTCATTGAAATCCTGTTGAACCTTAAAGGTCTGGCTATCAAGCTGCACGGCCGTGACGAAGTTACGCTGACCTTGTCGAAGAAGGGTTCGGGGGTGGTTACCGCTGCCGATATTCAGCTGGATCATGATGTCGAGATCGTTAATCCCGATCACGTAATCGCCAACCTGGCGTCTAACGGCGCCTTGAACATGAAGCTCACCGTAGCTCGTGGTCGTGGTTATGAACCAGCAGACTCGCGTCAGAGCGATGAAGACGAAAGCCGCAGCATCGGTCGCTTGCAGCTCGACTCTTCGTTCAGCCCGGTTCGCCGTATCGCTTACGTGGTGGAAAACGCCCGTGTCGAGCAGCGTACCAACCTGGACAAACTGGTTATTGATCTGGAAACCAACGGTACCCTGGATCCTGAAGAGGCTATCCGCCGCGCTGCAACCATCCTGCAACAGCAGTTGGCTGCGTTCGTCGACCTCAAAGGTGACAGTGAGCCAGTGGTTATCGAGCAAGAAGACGAGATCGATCCGATCCTGCTTCGCCCGGTTGACGATCTGGAACTGACTGTACGTTCGGCCAACTGCCTTAAGGCGGAAAACATCTACTACATCGGCGACCTGATTCAGCGTACCGAAGTAGAGCTGTTGAAGACTCCGAACCTGGGCAAGAAATCCTTGACTGAAATCAAGGACGTTCTGGCCTCCCGCGGTCTGTCCCTCGGCATGCGCCTCGACAACTGGCCGCCTGCAAGTCTTAAGAAGGACGACAAGGCGACTGCCTGATCGTCGTAATCACCGAACGTAGTGTTTGGTAAGGAATGAACCATGCGTCATCGTAAAAGTGGTCGTCACCTGAGCCGCACCAGCTCGCACCGCAAGGCCATGTTTCAAAACATGGCGGTGTCGCTGTTCGAGCACGAGCTGATCAAAACGACTCTGCCAAAAGCCAAAGAACTGCGTCGCGTTGCTGAGCCGCTGATCACTCTGGCCAAAGTAGATAGCCTGGCTAACCGCCGTCTGGCTTTCGACCGTACTCGTTCGAAAGCTATCGTTGGTAAGCTCTTCAACGACCTGGGCAAGCGTTACGCTACCCGTGAGGGTGGCTACCTGCGCATCCTCAAGTGCGGTTTCCGCACTGGCGACAACGCGCCTATGGCGTACGTCGAGTTGGTTGATCGTGCTACTGCCGGCGAAGCTGTATCTGCCGAGTAAGACGTCAGTCTGAAACAAGAAACCGGGCCTAGTGCCCGGTTTTTTGTTGTCTGCTATCAAGCAAATATCGTTCGATAGCGTATTTCTATGAATGACAATTACTTAATGAATTTGTCCCCCGTCATATTCATGGTCAATACTCCCTCTCAGCCGATTAGCCGGCAGCACCAAGACCGAGAGAGGAAGGACAAGCATGAGCCAGAACAAAACGCTGACCACCGCCAGCGGGGCGCCCGTTGCGGACAACCAGAATTCCCGTTCCGCCGGCCCCCGTGGCCCGCTGCTGCTCGACGACTTTCACCTGATCGAGAAGCTCGCTCACTTCAACCGTGAAAACATCCCCGAGCGCCGTGTACACGCCAAAGGCTCGGGTGCCTACGGCACCTTCACCGTTTCCAGGGACATTACCCAGTACACCAGCGCCAAGCTGTTCGAATCCGTGGGCAAGCAGACCCCGACCTTCCTGCGCTTCTCCACCGTCGGTGGCGAGCGTGGTTCGGCTGATACCGAGCGCGATCCACGGGGCTTCGCCCTGAAGTTCTACACCGAGGAAGGCAACTGGGACATCGTCGGCAACAACACGCCGGTGTTCTTCATCCGCGATCCGCTGAAATTCCCCGACTTTATCCACACCCAGAAACGCCTGCCGCAAAGCAACCTGAAAAGCGCGCAGATGATGTGGGACTTCTGGTCGCACTCGCCCGAGGCGTTGCACCAGGTCACCATCCTGTTCTCGGACCGCGGGATCCCGGACGGCTACCGTCACATGCACGGCTTCGGCAGCCACACCTACAGCCTGATCAACGCCAAGGGCGAGCGTCACTGGGTGAAATGGCACTACAAGACCAAGCAGGGCATCAAGAACCTGGCGCCGGCCGAGGCGGCACGCCTGGCGGGTAGCGATCCTGACTATGCCCAGCGCGATCTGTTCGGCGCCATCGAGCGCGGCGACTTCCCGAAATGGAGTGTGTGCATCCAGATCATGACCGAGGCCCAGGCCGAGGGGCATTACGAGAACCCCTTCGACGTGACCAAGACCTGGTCGCAGAAAGAGTTCCCGCTGATCGAAGTCGGTGAACTGGAGCTCAATCGCAACCCGCTGAACTACTTCGCTGAAGTCGAGCAGGCGGCATTCGGTCCGAGCAACATGGTGCCGGGTGTTGGCCTGTCGCCGGACCGCATGCTGCAAGGCCGGGTCTTCGCCTATGCTGATGCCCACCGCTACCGTGTCGGCACCAATCACCAGCAACTGCCGGTGAATGCCCCGCGCAGCCCGGTCAACAGCTACCAGCGTGACGGCTCCATGGCCTTTGGCAGCAACGGTGGCGCTGCGCCAAACTACGAGCCCAACAGCTACGTCGAAGCGCCCAAACAGGCTCCTCGCTACGCTGAGCCGGCGTTGGCCCTCAGTGGTGCGGCGGATCGCTACGATCACCGCGAAGATACCGACTACTACAGCCACGCGGGTGCGTTGTTCCGCCTGATGAGCGCCGAGCAGAAAGCGCTGCTGATCAGCAATATCGCCGGTGCGATGTCCGGTGTGTCCAGCGATGTGGTCGAGCGTCAGTTGCAACACTTCTTCAAGGCCGATCCGGCTTACGGGACCGGTATCGCCAACGCTCTGGGCGTAGTGCTGAACTAAGTCTAAACGAGAAGCAGAACCGCCCTCACTTAGGGCGGTTTTTGCGTTTTTTCGGCTACTTTTCTCTGAATATCTTCACTTTGTTTGCGTTTTTCCAGTGACCTTACGGTCAGCTTGGTTCAAAATACAGACTTTCAAGCAGGGAGATGTAGGGCTATGCAAGGTAACCAGGTCGTAGTCGATTACCTCAACACGTTGCTGACTGGTGAACTGGCGGCTCGTGATCAATATTTCATCCATTCGCGGATGTATGAGGACTGGGGCTTCAGCAAGCTCTACGAGCGCATCAATCACGAAATGGAAGAAGAGGCACAACACGCCGATGCGCTGATGCGCCGGATCCTGATGCTGGAAGGTACGCCGCGCATGCGCCCGGACGACCTGGACATCGGGACCACGGTGCCTGACATGTTCGCCGCCGACCTGCGCCTGGAGTACAAGGTGCGTGCCGCGCTGTGCAAGGGCATCGAGCTCTGTGAAGTGCACAAGGATTATGTGACCCGCGAGATCCTGCGCCAGCAGTTGGCCGATACCGAGGAGGATCACACCTACTGGCTGGAGAAGCAGTTGGGCCTGATCAAGTCCATCGGGTTGGAGAATTATCTGCAATCGCAGTTTTGAGAATGGCCGCTGCTGCGCAGCGGATCGCCAGCAAGCCGGCTCCTACAGTTTTGCGTTCACCGCAGAGGTGTCGCCATACCTGATCCTTGTAGGAGCCGGCTTGCTGGCGATAACGATTTCAGCCCCAATGAAAAAGCCCCTGTCATCACCCAATGACAGGGGCTTTTTCATTCCATAGGGTTACGCCCGATCGCGCAGCAACAGCGGCTTCAGGTAATGCCCGGTATGGGACTGCGACATCTCCGCAACCTGCTCCGGCGTGCCAACGGCAATGATCTGCCCGCCCTTGGAACCACCTTCAGGCCCAAGATCCACCAACCAGTCGGCGGTCTTGATCACGTCCAGGTTGTGCTCGATCACCACCACGGTATTACCGTGGTCGCGCAGGCGGTGCAACACGTCCAGCAACTGCTGGATATCCGCGAAGTGCAGGCCGGTGGTCGGCTCGTCGAGGATATACAGGGTCTTGCCGGTATCGCGCTTGGACAGCTCGCGGGACAGCTTGACCCGCTGCGCCTCACCACCGGACAGGGTGGTCGCCGATTGCCCCAGCTTGATATACGACAGGCCCACATCCATCAGCGTCTGCAGCTTGCGCGCCAGGGCCGGCACCGCGTCGAAGAACTCCCGCGCCTCCTCGATGGTCATCTCCAGCACCTCGTGGATGCTCTTGCCCTTGTACTTGATCTCCAGGGTCTCGCGGTTGTAGCGCTTGCTCTTGCACACGTCGCACGGCACGTAGATGTCCGGCAGGAAGTGCATCTCCACCTTGATCAGGCCATCGCCCTGGCAGGCTTCGCAGCGCCCGCCCTTGACGTTGAACGAGAAGCGCCCCGGCCCGTAACCCCGTGAACGGGACTCCGGTACGCCGGCGAACAGCTCGCGGATCGGCGTGAACAAGCCGGTGTAGGTGGCCGGGTTCGAACGCGGGGTACGACCGATGGGGCTCTGGTCGATATCCACCACCTTGTCCAGGTGCTGCAGGCCGTTGATGCTGTCGTGGGCCGCAGCCTCCAGCGTCGTCGCGCCATTCAGTGCGGTGGCGCTGAGGGGGAACAGGGTGTTGTTGATCAGCGTCGACTTGCCGGAACCGGACACGCCGGTCACGCAGGTCAGCAGGCCCAGCGGGATCTCCAGGTCGACGTTGCGCAAGTTGTTGCCACGCGCGCCCTTGAGGGTCAGCACCTGCTTCTTGTTGCGCGGCGTGCGCTTGACCGGCACTTCGATCTTCACGCGGCCGGACAAATACTTGCCGGTCAACGAATCAGGGTGGGCCATGACCTCGGCCGGTGTGCCTTCGGCGACGATATGTCCGCCATGCACACCGGCACCCGGGCCGATGTCGACCACATAATCCGCCAGGCGGATCGCGTCTTCATCGTGCTCGACCACGATCACCGTGTTGCCGATGTCGCGCAGGTGCTTCAGGGTGCCGAGCAGACGGTCGTTGTCCCGCTGGTGCAAGCCGATGGACGGTTCATCGAGGATGTACAACACCCCGACGAGACCGGCGCCAATCTGGCTGGCCAGACGAATCCGCTGCGCTTCGCCGCCGGACAGGGTGTCGGCGCTGCGATCCAGGGACAGATAATCCAGGCCGACATTGACGAGGAACTGCAGGCGCTCACGGATTTCCTTGAGAATCTTGTCGGCGATCTCTCCGCGACGACCTGTCAGCTTCAGCACGCCGAAGTATTCGCAGGCATCGCCGATCGGCAGGTTGGTCACTGCCGGCAGGGTCTTCTCGCCCACCCATACGTGCCGCGCCTCGCGACGCAGGCGGGTACCACGACAATCCGGGCATGGCTGGGTGCTGAGGAACTTGGCCAGCTCTTCACGCACGGTGGCCGATTCGGTTTCGCGGTAGCGACGCTCCAGGTTCGGCACGATGCCTTCGAACGGGTGGGAGCGCTTGACGATATCGCCGCGATCGTTGAGGTACTTGAAGTCGACGTTCTGGCTGCCGCTGCCTTGCAGGAGAAGCTTCTGCTGGTCCGCCGGCAACGTGTTGAACGGCACTTCCAGGCTGAAGCCGTAATGAGAGGCCAGCGACCCGAGCATCTGGAAGTAATAGACGTTGCGCCGGTCCCAGCCGCGTATCGCGCCTTCGGCCAGGGTCAGTTCGCCATTGACCAGACGCTTGATGTCGAAGAACTGCTTCACCCCCAGGCCGTCACAGGTCGGACAGGCGCCAGCGGGGTTGTTGAAGGAGAACAGCTTGGGTTCCAGCTCGCTGATGGCATGGCCGCAGATCGGGCAGGCGAAGCGCGCGGAGAAGATCATCTCTTCGCCGGGTTCGTCGTCCATCGGCGCCACCAGGGCGATGCCGTCCGCCAGCTTCAGCGCGGTCTCGAAGGACTCGGCCAGACGCTGTTGCAGATCGCCACGGACCTTGAAGCGGTCGACCACCACATCGATGGAATGCTTCTTCTGCTTGTCGAGCTTGGGCACTTCGTCCAGCTCGCAGAGCCGGCCGTTGACCCGCGCGCGGACAAAACCTTGCGCCCGCAGCTCTTCAAACACCGACAGGTGCTCGCCCTTGCGCTCGCGGATCACCGGCGCCAGCAGCATCAGCTTGGAGCCTTCGGGCTGGGCCAGCACCAGGTCGACCATCTGGCTGACGGTCTGGGCTTCCAGCGGGATATCGTGGTCCGGGCAGCGCGGGGTGCCTACGCGGGCATACAGCAGACGCAGGTAGTCGTAGATCTCGGTGATGGTACCGACTGTCGAGCGCGGGTTGTGCGACGTCGACTTCTGCTCGATGGAGATCGCCGGCGACAGGCCTTCGATGGTGTCGACGTCGGGTTTTTCCATCATCGAGAGGAATTGCCGGGCATAGGCCGACAGCGATTCCACGTAACGGCGTTGCCCTTCGGCGTATAAGGTGTCGAAGGCCAGGGACGACTTGCCGGACCCGGACAAGCCGGTGATCACGATCAGCTTGTCCCGGGGCAGGGTCAGGTCGATGTTCTTCAGGTTGTGGGTTCGAGCCCCACGAATCAGGATCTTGTCCAAGATGGCCTCGCACGGCGGGCGGTAAACGCAAGAGTATAAGGCTAAATACTGGATGGATGCACACTATCGGACGACAGTATTTCAGTCTTGCATGACAGCTCGCGACAAAGCGTCGCCATGTATCCCCTCTATCGATGGGACTGGTAGAATCGCCGCCGGTTCACACGAGGTTTTTCCATGCACGATCCCCACAGCGAACGCATGAGTGGCAGCGAGACCCGCGCGGCAAGCGGTCTGGCCCTGGTGTTCGCTTTCCGTATGCTTGGCATGTTCATGGTGTTGCCGGTTCTGGCTACTTACGGGATGGATCTCGCGGGGGCGACACCGGCCCTGATCGGCCTGGCCATCGGCGCCTATGGCCTGACCCAGGCGGTATTCCAGATTCCCTTCGGGATCATTTCCGACCGCATCGGCCGACGCCCGGTGATCTACCTCGGGCTGGTGGTTTTCGCCCTGGGCAGCTTGCTGGCGGCCAACGCCGATTCGATCTGGGGCGTGATCGCCGGCCGGGTCCTGCAGGGCGCCGGGGCGATTTCCGCGGCGGTCATGGCACTGCTCTCGGACCTGACCCGCGAACAGCACCGGACCAAGGCCATGGCGATGATCGGCATGACCATCGGTCTGTCGTTTGCCGTGGCGATGGTGGTAGGTCCCTTGCTGACCCGGGCCTTCGGTCTGTCGGGATTGTTCCTGGCCACCGGCGGCATGGCGCTGCTGGGGATCCTGATCATCGCCTTCATGGTCCCGCACTCCACCGGTCCGTTGCAGCACCGTGAGTCCGGCGTGGCCCGTAAGGCGCTGTTGCCGACCCTCAAGCATCCCGACCTGCTGCGCCTGGACCTGGGCATCTTCGTCCTGCACGCGATGCTGATGTCCAGCTTCGTTGCCTTGCCCCTGGCCCTGGTGGAAAAAGCCGGGTTGCCCAAGGAGCAGCACTGGTGGGTGTACCTGACCGCGCTGCTGATTTCCTTTTTCGCCATGATCCCGTTCATCATCTATGGCGAGAAAAAACGCAAAATGAAACGAGTTTTACTCGGCGCCGTGACGACCTTGATGCTCACTGAGCTATTCTTCTGGGAGTTCGGCGACAGTTTGCGGGCCCTGGTGATTGGTACCGTGGTGTTCTTCACCGCGTTCAATCTGCTGGAAGCTTCCTTGCCGTCGTTGATCAGCAAGGTTTCACCGGCGGGCGGCAAGGGCACGGCGATGGGGGTGTATTCCACCAGCCAGTTCCTCGGTTCCGCGCTCGGCGGGATCATGGGCGGCTGGATGTTCCAGCATGGCGGTTTGTCGGCGGTTTTCCTTGGATGCGCCGGTCTGGCTGCACTCTGGCTGGCCTTTGCTGTTACCATGCGCGAACCTCCCTACGTGACCAGCCTGCGCGTGCCGTTATCGCCTGAAGCGATCCGCGAAGCCGGTCTGGTCGAGCGTCTCAAGGCGATCGTAGGGGTAACCGATGCAGTCGTGGTGGCCGAAGAGGCTGCCATTTACATCAAATTGGACACCGAATTGTTGGATCGCACGACCCTTGAGCGCCTGGTCAATGACCCGGCGCCCCAAGCGTGCGAAGCCTAGGAGAACGTTATGGCCCGTGGGGTTAACAAAGTCATATTGGTCGGCACGTGCGGCCAGGATCCTGAGGTTCGCTTCCTGCCTAACGGCAACGCCGTGACCAACCTGAGTCTGGCGACCAGCGAACAATGGACCGACAAGCAAACGGGTCAGAAGGTCGAGAAGACCGAGTGGCACCGTGTGTCGATGTTCGGCAAGGTCGCCGAGATTGCCGGCGAGTACCTGCGTAAAGGTTCGCAGGTCTACATCGAAGGCAAGCTGCAGACCCGCGAGTGGGAAAAAGACGGTATCAAGCGTTACACCACTGAAATCATCGTCGACATGCAGGGCACCATGCAGCTGCTGGGCGGCCGTCCACAACAGGGCGACCAACAAGGCGGCGGCTACGACCAGTCCGCGCCACGCCAGCAGGCTCCACGTCCGCAGCAGGCTTCGCGCCCACAGCAGTCGGCCCCGCAGCAATCGCGCCCGGCTCCACAGCAGGCCGCACCGCAGCCGGCTCCGGATTTCGACAGCTTTGATGACGATATTCCGTTCTGAGGAACCGTAGAGACTTCTTTGTAAAGTTTCTTCAGGAAGCCCCCGCATTGCGGGGGCTTTCTTGTTAGCAAGACCCGTCGGTGCTGGGGGATTGATTAAATGGTTGGCTAAGGCGCCCGACGGGCTAATGCCATTCAGCTAAGGCCGAGTACCGTCCCTGCGTGAACCGGGTTGCCGACAATGGCGTCCGCAAGGTCGCAACCGGAACAGAAACACGATTCTCAGAAAGGCAAAAGCCCGGTTGTTAACCGGGCTTTGCAGGTCCCTCTAGGGGGATAAAACTTAAGTGCCTCAAGGGCTACGTGAAAAATTTTATGGCTGGTTGACGCTCATGTCAATTTTCTTTGAGCAATGCCCCAGCGTTTACAGCTTTTATTACGGCTTTCTGAATGAGAGTCACCACCTCCCGGGATAGCACTTGCTCCAGGTGCCCACGCATAGCCCTGGGCTTGAAGAGGCGTTGTTTGCTGACCTGTTCAATGAGGTCGGCTTTTGCCCACCTGGTTTGTTGCTTAAAGTAAGGCAGCTCGTCTATCAGCTCGCTCCCCAGCTCGACATGCAAACCACGGCTGAGCTTCCCCATGTCCTTTGTTGTCGACAGCGGCACGACTATGCAGGCATTAGGGTCAATCCGCGCATTTAGCACGACAACCAAACGGTTCTTGATCATTTCTGGCTTCAAGCGATAGTCGTAGCTCTTGAAAACCATGTCACCGTCTTCATCGTACTGGTAGTCCCCATAGTTGCACTCCAGAATCTGCCCTATCTTGGGTTCAAATCTAATAGCCATCAACAGTCCTTAACATGGGGCACCGCCAGGTCGACATGATGCTCCAGCTCCACGCTGTCTGAGCGAAGCTGGATCTCCAACTGGGTGCCGTTCGGCGTTGCGCAACCTGTGATGCTCGGGGCGATACATTTCTGGTACGTAGCCAAAACTTTGATGCCCAGTCTCAGGGTGCAGAATGAAGTCGTCTTGATGAAGGTCTTCTGTATAGACCGAGGATGCGATTGGGGAGTGGGGTTTTGACACCTGGCGCTCCCTGGCGGTGGCTTTATTGTGCCAAGGCTCTGGGCAGCCCTTGTGGAGGTGTCCACTAGGTATGCGACACGTGGCGAAAGCGCTAGTCAAAAGCCCGTGGCTATTAATGTCACGGGCTTTTTTATTGCCTGTTATTACCCGCTTACACCGACGCCCCGTGCAACATCCCCTGAGTCAAATCATCGATGACCGCCTTGCCCATCTCGCCAAGGTAATGCGATGCCCAGGCATAGCGTTCGCCATCGCTTTCCAGAGCGGCATCGAGGGAGAGTGCTTTGGCGCAATAGAGCAGAAGAGACGCGTGCTCCATGGCTTCCAGAATGGGAACGCCGGGGTTTACGCGAAATAGTTCACGACCTTGGGAGCCGCACTGGGAGAAGGTGATGACGCCGAGGGTCTTGATGTCGGTGTGATCGCTCATCGCACACCTCCGGCATCAGTCATGAAATGAGGATGTTTCTGACTGTTGAATGTTGAGAGGGCAGTGAGATTTACGAGCGTACTGAAAGCCTGCATGGATAAAACTCCCGTATCAAAGTGAGAGCTACCACGTTCGTTACCAAGCGAATGGGTGGCAGCTGTGCGCAGGTTGGTAAACCGGAGATACAGGAACCCGGCAGGACCGAAGCCCTCCCACGCACAGCCGCCATTGCACGAAAAATGCGGGCACAAAAAAACGCCTGCAATCGTGATTGGGCGCTGTTGGCGCCTGTATCTGGTCGGGTTACCAAGCCCGGTCGCTGAATTGATAGCGACAGGGAAAAGGTAGCGCGCACGATGAGTCACTGCAATGTGACTGGCGGGGGGTATTTAAGTCGAAAAGTTTCAACTGGCATAGAGGGTTGTCCAGCGATCTTCTACTCACTCACTTCCCGCGAAGCCTTCCCCAGGGTTTCCCACAGCTCGCGCATAGTCGGGTTCTGATTAGCCAACGAACAATAGGCACGAATCTCCAGTCCCGTGCTCCATTCATTGCCCCCGGCTTTTACCAGCTGTCCGCTATCCACGGCCGGAGCGGCCGCGCTCTGCGGTAGCCAGGCCACGCCATACCCTTCGATGGCCATCTGCATCAGCAACATGGTCATGTCGGCCTCGTAGCAACGGGTCAGTTCGCAGGGCGTGGACGCGTTCTTGAGGATCAGGTCGGCCACGCGTCCGAGAAAGGTCGTGGCGGTGTACGCCAGGTAGGGAACCGATTTACCAGCCTTTCCGGGCAGTCGATACAGCGGTTTGCCGCCACGGTCCGGTGCACAGAACGGCAGAAAGGCGTCCCGGCCCAGAGGCAGGCTGGCGAACTTGTCGGCGTCGATCAGGATCGGCGCCTGGGGGTGGTGGTAAACGATCATCAGGTCGCAATTGCCTTCCGCCAGGGCAATCACCGCGTCGTGGATATTCGCCGCGACCACCCGCACGTTGAACGGCTCATGGTGCTTTTGAAATTGCGCCAGCCATTTGGGCAGGAAGGTGATCGACAGGCTGTGGCCCGCCGTGATCTGAATCGAACGCCCAGGCATCTTTTCGTCCTGGCGCAGAGTCGAGCGCAATTCCAGCAGTGCCGCCAGCGCCTCGCGGCCTTGTTCGCAGAACAGTTGGCCGGCTTGAGTCAGTTGCACCGGATAGGTGCCGCGGTCGACCAGCTGCGCTCCGACCCAATCTTCCAGTGAGCGAATACGCCGGGACAGCGCCGATTGGGTGACGCAACGAACCTCGGCGGCCCGGGAGAAATTCTTGTGTTGCTCGATCGCCAGGAGATCGTCCAGCCACTTGATTTGCATGCTGCCCACCTCGGTCGCGGTGATCACGAGTCTACGTCAGCGCCTGTCGGGCTTCGCCGGATTTTTCATAACTATTCCAAAAGCGCATCGGGTGATGGCGATTACTCATCATCTGTTGGGCGGGCTGACCCTAGAATCGAGCCATGGACACGGTCCCCCTGTAGGCGCTGGCTTGCCAGCGATGAGGCCCGCAAGTCTTGCATCGATCAGGCGGACGCCATCGCCAGCAAGCCGGCTCCTACAAGGGACCGAGGTGTTTGTGAGTTATGTGTTTGGGCGCGGCGCCGCAGAGCGGCCGGGCCGACGATTCTTTTCCTGCCAAGCAAAAAAACCGACAACAGACTTGAGGGAAACACCATGAGCAAAAACAGATTGCCCCGTCATATCGCCATCGGCATTGCCGCCGGTGTCCTGGTCGGCTGGCTGTGCCATCACTTCGCGGCGGACGCCAAGTCGGCCAAGGACATCGCCGCCTACTTCTCGATGGTCACCGATATCTTCCTGCGAATGATCAAGATGATTATCGCGCCCCTGGTGTTCGCCACCCTGGTGGGCGGTATCGCCAGCCTCGGCAGTTCGCGTTCGGTGGGTCGTATCGGCACCCGCGCCATGGCCTGGTTTATCAGCGCGTCGCTGATCTCCCTGCTGATCGGCATGCTGCTGGTCAATCTGTTCCAGCCAGGGGCCGGGATGAACCTGCATGTCGACCAGAGCGCGGTTGCGGCCCAGGTGGTGAACACCGGCGACTTCAGCCTCAAGGTCTTTGTCAGCCATGTGTTCCCGCGCAGCATTGCCGAGGCCATGGCCAGCAACGAGATTCTGCAGATCGTGGTGTTCTCGCTGTTTTTCGGTTTCGCGTTGGCGGGGCTGAAGCAGGCCGGTTTCACCCGGATCACCAGCCTGGTAGATGAACTGGCCAAGGTGATGTTCAAGATCACCGACTACGTCATGGCCTTCGCGCCCATCGGCGTGTTCGCCGCCATTGCCAGTGCGATCACCACCGAAGGCCTTGGCCTGCTGCTGGACTACGGCAAGCTGATCGCCGAGTTCTACCTGGGTATCGCCATTCTCTGGGCGGTGCTGTTCGGCGCCGGTTACCTGTTTCTCGGACGTTCGGTATTCACCCTCGGCAAGCTGATCAAGGAACCGATCCTGTTGGCGTTTTCCACCGCCAGCAGCGAGTCCGCCTACCCGAAAACCATGGAGGCCCTGGAGAAGTTCGGCGCACCGAAACGCGTATCCAGCTTCGTCCTGCCCCTGGGTTACTCGTTCAACCTCGACGGCTCGATGATGTATCAATCCTTTGCCATCCTGTTTATCGCCCAGGCCTACAACATCGAGCTGAGTTTCACCCAGCAGTTGCTGATTCTGCTGACGCTGATGGTCACCAGCAAAGGCATGGCCGGTGTCGCCCGGGCTTCGGTCGTGGTGGTGGCAGCAACCCTGCCGATGTTCAATCTGCCTGAAGCTGGCCTGTTGCTGATCATCGGTATCGACCAGTTCCTCGACATGGCGCGCACCGCGACCAATGTGGTGGGCAACAGCATCGCGACCGCGGTGGTTGCCCGTGCCGAACAGGAATATGAGTCCGAGGAGCAGCAGGACGAGTTGCCCGTCGCCCATTCCGTCGTGTTGGCGCGTACTCCCGCGACCACGGTTTGAGAACCCCGGCCATGAACCCCCAAGGCAAAAAATCCGAAACGCCGCCAGTCGCCCGCAAGCTGGGTATCGTCGGTGGCCTCGGCTCACTGGCCGGCGGCGATCTGTTCTTCAAACTGGTCAAGTCCAGGGCGGTGCTGGCGGACCAGGGGCGCTATCACTTCCTCTTCGAACAACATCCGTTCAAGGATGTGCTGCTGCCCCTGGACCGCGAGGCGAGCATGACCGCGCGCAAGTTCTATGTGTTCCAGGTCTGCCAGTCCTTCGAGGCGGGCGGGATCGACGCGGTGGTGCTGCCGTGTTTCGCCAGCCAGACGTTCCGTGAGGAGATCCAGCAGGAGCTGGGGATTCCCGTCCTCGACCTGATGGCGGCCCTGGTCGAACACATTCGCCGGATCGCCGAGCCGGGCACGCGACTGGGTGTTCTGGCCTCGGACTATGTGCGCTACTCCGGATTGTTCGAGTGCTACCTGGGCGGGGATTTCCAACTGGTCTATCCACCCGAACCGGACCAACGCGCCCTGATGGACGCCATGTACGGTCTCAACGGAATCAAGGACGGCTATCTGCAAGGTGTACCGCTGGAAGGCGTGTACCAAGCCTGCTTGTCGCTACAGGAACAGGGCGCGAACCTGATCGTGCCGGGGCTGACCGAGCTTTCGCTGGTCTGCGCCGATTTGCAGCGGCGCGGCCTGAGTGTGCTCGATATCAACGAGATCTATGCCGCCGCCGTAACCACCGCCGACGATGAGCCAACGCACACCCCCTTCAAGCTGGGAATCGTCGGCGGCGTCGGCCCGGCGGCCACCGTGGACTTCATGGCCAAGGTGGTCCGCCACACCCCGGCGGGCCGCGACCAGGACCATATCAAGATGGTGGTGGAGCAGAACCCGCAGATCCCGGATCGCACGGCCAATTTGCTGTTCGATGAAGCCGACCCGACCCTGGCGCTCTACGCCACCTGCAAGCGTCTGGAAAGTGCTGGCGCGCAGGCTATCGCGATTCCGTGCAACACCGCCCATGCCTTCGTCGAACGACTCCAGCCTTACCTGCGGGTGCCGATCGTCAATATGCTCAGCGAAACCGTCGAGGCAATTGCCCGGCAACACGGCAGCGGCAAGCACATCGGCCTGCTCGCCACCTCGGGCACGGTGCAGAGCCAGGTCTACCACCAGGCCGCCCGCCATGCCGGCTTGCCCCTGCTGATTCCCGGCTTCGATTATCAGGAACTGGTGATGAGCGCCATTTATGGCGAGCGTGGCATCAAGGCGGGATTCACCGATGGCCTGTGCAAGGAGCAACTGCTGCTGGCGGTCGAACACCTATGCGAGCTGGGCGCCGAGGTAATCATCCTGGGTTGCACGGAGCTGCCCTTGGTGCTCAGCCATTGCGACGACTTCCAGGTGCGCGGGCACCGCGTGGCGCTGGTGGACCCGACCACCGTTCTGGCGCGGCGCTGTGTCAGCCTGGCGACCCGCACTGGCGTCAGATAAGGCCGCTTGTGTCCTCCCGATACGTCAGAGAAAACCCTCCGGCGGCTCATGCCGGGTGGGTGTCTTTTCTTCGTGATAGTGAGGACTGCCCCTCTCGGAGCTCATCAGGTCATGGTTCGCCAGGATGGTTTCCGTCAAGAGGCTGTCCTCACCTTCCTTGAACCAGCAGGCGAGGGCCGAGTTTCGGTTGCCGTGCATATCGACGATCTTCAGGCGCTCTTGCTCCGCAGGCGCGTGCGGCGAGGCCTCGGGAAAGGTCTTGGGCGGCAGTATCAGTGCGTCTCCGGGCCGGACCCACAGGTCGGCGAGGAATATTTCGTTTGCGAAGGGCCGCCAGCGCGCCACGCTGATCACCAGCGGCAGCCGGCCATAGCGGCAAAAAAACGCGTGAGGGAAGGCGTGGTATTCCAGGTCGGTCGGGTTATAGGTCAGCAGCTCACGCTGGCGTGCCACAGGAAGGTAGGGCGATTGGTGGCCGGCCCATTTGCCATAGGTGTATTGGCCGAGGATCAGTTGCTCATACTTGAAGTGGATGCACTCACCGCTGCGCAACAAGGTCATGCCAAAGGCCTGGGCCGTTTCTTCAGTGGCCCACATCGGCTCGTAACGCACTTCGCGGACGTGAAAGTCGAACGACTTGATCGTGTAGGAACCGCAGGTGGTGGGGATTTCCTTGTGCTCCCAAGTGATGCCCTTATAGTGAGCCCCCCGTTCAAGTTCGGGATTTTCCGGTGTCAACTCGATCAGCCGACCCTCTTTATCGGCCTTGAGACGCGCCAGGCCATGGTCGTTGTACAGATAAGGGTGCGTGGTGGTGTCGAGATCGACCTCATCGCCATCGCCGATAAACGGCACGCTGTTGAAGACTTGCATGGTGGTTGCACCGCCAGGATCAGGGTGAGACAGCCAAGGCGGCGAGGGCCGCCGCCTGTTCAATGCTGGCCGACCGGCAGGGTCGGCCAGGGTTATCCTTTACTTCGTCGTACCGTCAGCTGAACGGTACGGCACATGCTGCTCGCGGAACCAGTGCAAGTCAGGGGTCGTGCCCCAGTGGCGTACCGATGCGCGCTCGCCGATCCGGGTCAGGTTCATATGATTGCCATGGTAGTGCACCAGCAGCAGGTGGAAGACCGGATCTTCGCGCCGGTCCCAGATCACATCGTCCTGCTGCCGCCCCGCGTCCATGGGTTTGAGGCGGCAATCACCCTGGTCAAACTTGCCTTGCAGGCAAGTTCCGGTCTGGTAGTTGATCAACAGGGTGGCATTCTTGATTTCAGGATAGGGTTTTTCCAGTTCGGGCATGTACCAGAGCTGACCGGGTGTTTGCCGGTCTCGGTGTCGCCGACTTTCTGGCATTCCTTGCTGGCTTCGGACCAGTCCAGCCGGTTCAAACCCCGCACCAGCAACTGTGAACCACCGATATCCCGTGCGGCCTTGTCCGAGCTGCCTACACCGTCCTTCCTCCCGTTGCTCATTGCCTTCTGCCATCATCCTGGTGTGATCAATTGGGCTCAATTGATGGGGGCCAGTATCGGAAGCGCGGCTTCGTCGAGACAGTCCAGAGTAGTGTCAGTGTGGTATCAGTTCGGTATCAGATGTGGAGTACACTTGGACGGCTGCCCAGGTACCGCCGAGACGATTGACATGGACTCCAAACAGAGCGCGTTTGCTGCTTTGCCCAAGCGGGCCCTCGCGGTTTCCGATGGGCGCGTGCTGCTGGATGCCGGTTTGTTGAAAGGGCTGCGCAAACAGCGTGGCCTGAGCCAGGAAACCCTGGCCGAGGCCTGCCTGAACCGCCACCTGTGTGTGTCCATTGCCTCCATCAAGCGCGCCGAGACGGGCAAGCCGGTGCTTTATCGGACGGCCCGCCACCTGGCGACGGCTTTTCAGGTCGATGTCGAGGCATTGCTGGGACATTCGGTCACCAGCGCCCTGGTGGACATCGAGCAGTCGATTGCCGAGTTGCACGAGACGGCATTGGCCACGCAGACGTTGCGGCAGATCGATGACGATGTGATCCGCTATGTGCTGGAACTGAGCTTTGAAACCGATGTGCTGGGGGCTGTCATCAGTCCGGAGCAACAGGCGTCTCTGGTGGCGGAGATCGAGCGACTGGTTCGCCAGTTCGGCGGTGTGCCGGTGGTGCGTCCGGACGATATCGTGATTGCCCGGTTCGGTGCCCCGCAGGCGTATCGCAGCGACAGCGAACGCGCGCTGCTCTGTGCCCTGGCGTTGAGCCGCGAACAGTTCGCCAGGCCCGGCCGCGGGATGTTGCTGCAACTGGTTCGCCAGGGGGCCGAGGCCTCGGCGGTTGGCGAGGTGTTGCGTCAGTTGTGCGACGACAACCGTTTCGACTCGCATGGCAATGCACCGGTCCATGTCGCCCAGGGGTTGGTGGAGCAGCTTCGCGCACGGTTCGAGTTTTCCCTGGCCGATGAGGCGTTTCCCGCTTATCGCCAATGCCTGCGCTTGCGTCACCTTGACGAGAATGCCCCGCGTCCGCTGGTGGGTCGCGCCGTCGAAGTGTTGCAGTTCAAAGGCGTGATCGAGGCCACCCAGGCCTATCAGGACGGGCACGTGGTGTATGTTCGCGGCATGGCGGGTATCGGCAAGACGCGTTTGGTCACCGAGTTCTTCGAGATGGCCCGTCAAGGCGGTTTCGCCTGCCATCGCAGCGATGTGCTGGACTTCGGCATGGACAACGCCTTGTGGCCCTTGGGGCAGTTGGTGCGCAGCCTGCTTGACCTCGACCCGCAGCTCCAGACCGGAGCGACTGAGCTGGAAAGCGCAATGCTGCGCTTGAAGCTGGCGGACGAGCACACCTTGTTTCTACGTGCGCTGACGGGCGTGCTTCAGGTCGGCGAGCCCCTCAAGCATTCCCTCGCGCAGTATGCGGCGATGAGCAATGAGGGGCGGACCCAGGGCTTGTTCACCGCGCTGTTGCAGTTGCTGCTGAGGGTGGCGGTGCAACAGCCCTTGCTGATCTGCATCGAGGATCTGCACTGGGCGGATGTCGTGCTGTGCACCCTGCTGGGCAAACTGCTCGATGCCACCGACGAAGCGCCGATCGTCTGGCTGTTGACTTCGCGTCATGAGGGCGACCCGCTGGAAAGTGCCCTGCGGCCGTATTGCAGCAATCCCATGAGCCTGCTCGATATCGCCCCGATCCGGGCGCGCGAGGCCAGCCTCCTGGCGGATCAGTTCAGCGAGGTCGACCCGACCTATCGGGCCGACTGCGTCCAGCGTGCCCAAGGTAACCCGCTGTACCTGACGCAACTGCTGTCGAGTGGCGAGGGGGTGTTCCCGGACAGCCTGCGTCATCTGATCCAGACGCGTTTCGACAGGCTGCTGCCCGGGCAGCGCCGTGCTCTTCGTTATGCCGCGATTTTCGGCAACCGCTGTGAATTGGCTCTCTGGCGCGAGGCGTTGGGGCAGCCCGATTATCTTCCTGACGCGGATATGCGCCAGGGCCTGCTCCGGGAAGTCGAGCCGGGCCGCTACCTGTTCGTCCATGATCTGCTCATGCACTGCCTTTACGATGCAATGCCGGACGCTGTGCGTGAGCGGTTGCACCGTGAGGTGGCGAAGCTGTATCGCGAGCGTGATCGCGGCTTGTATGCCCGGCACCTGTTGCTGGCCAAGGATCCGGCGGCCTTCGATGCGCTGCTGATGGCCATGGACGAGAAACTCCAATCCTGCCAGTACGACAGCGTGCTCGCGCTGGGCCAGCAGGTTGAGGGTTTCGTCGAGCGCGCCGCCGACAGTTTTACCTTGGCATTGTGCTGTGGCCAGGCCCATTCGGGCCTGGGACAAATGGCCCTGGCGCGGGATTGTTTCCAGCGGGCACTAGGGCTGGCCAAGTCCCCGCTGGAGCGGATCGAGGCGGCGCTGGGCCTGGCCCCGGTCCTCAATACGCTCGATTGCCTGGAGGATGAGGAACGCCTGATCGAGACGACACTGCCCATCGCCCGTGCGCTGCAGGCGAACACGGCGTTGGCCCGGCTGTATCAGCTGCGCGGCAATATTTATTTCCCTCGGGGTGACTACGCCGAATGTCGTCGCCTGCATGAAGAGTCGCTGTCCTTTGCGCGCCTCGCCGCGAACCTTGAAGCCGAAGCCAAGGCCCTGGGGGGGATTGGCGACTCCTACTATGCCCAAGGGCGGATGCAGACCGCCTACGAGGTGTTCGACCAGTGTGTGCGCTTGTGTGAGCGACATGGACTGACCCATGTCGAGGCGGGCAATCGCAGCGCCCGTGGCTCGACCTCCTTCTATCTGGGGCGGCCGGAGCTGGCTCTGCGTGACGCCATGGACGCAGTCGTTTGCAGCCGTCAGATCGGCAACCGCCGCGCGGAGGTCTTTTCACGGCTGACCGCCGCCTGGGTACTGGTGGCGGCGGGGCGGGACGAGCAGGCCGATCAGGAGCTGGCGGATGCCTTGGTGTTGGCGCGAGGCATTGGCGCCAGTCGTTTCGAGGCGATTCTGCTGGAAGGCCAGGCCCGTGTCGCCTTGCGCCAGAATGAAGGTGCCAGGGCGCAGCAATTGATCCAGGAATCCGTCGGTCTGGTGGAGCGTTTCGCCTTGCAGCGTTACATCGGTCCTTGGGTCTATGGCAGCCTGGCCTTGATCGTCGACGATGCGCAACTGAGTGGCCAGGCGTTGATACAGGGAGAGTCCCTGCTCACTCAGGACTGTCTGGCGCACAACGTCTTGCGCTTCAGGGTCGCGGCGGCTGAAACCTGCCTGCTCAGTGGCGATTTCGCGCAAGCGAGTCGGCATGCCCAGGGCCTGGCAACTGTCGCCCAAGCGGCGCCTTGCGCCTGGGTCAGCCATCATGTGCGTTTGATCGAGGTGGCCGGGCGATGGTTGCAAATGGGGGATCATTCAAGCGCGCAGGCTTTGAAGGGGCTTCAGCATGAGTCGTTGCGCCTGGGATTTGTGGCGACGATGCCGAAGTTGATACAAGCCTTGGGATGACAAGGTTTCGGCAAGAGGGTTGGGGCGGCAAGCGTTCAGGGGCAGGACGCTGTCTACAGGTTTCACGCGTTCCAGCGCTGGCGATACTCCAGCAAAAAATCGACAAACGCCTTCAACCGCAACGGCACATGCCGACCATGGGGATAGAGCAGGGTGAAGGGCCGCGAGCGGCCGGCGAAGGGCTTGAGCACTTCCACCAGCGAGCCGTCGGCCAGTTCCTTTTCGACAATGAAACGATAGGTCTGGAACAACCCGGCGCCGTTCTTCGCCAGTGTCACTCCGCCCAATACATCATCGGAGCAACAGTAGGCACTCTCGGCCAGCAGCTCCCGCTCCTTGCCTTCGGCATCCTTGAACAACCAGGCAATCCGCCGCCCGCTGCTGGGCAGTTCGAACTGGATGCACTCGTGCTGTGGCAGGTCTTCCAGGGTTTGCGGCGTGCCGGCCCGTTGCAGGTATTCAGGCGTGGCGATTACCACCAGCGCGGCGTCTTCCAGGTGCCGGGCGATCAGGCCCGAGTCGGGCAGCACCCGCACGCGGATCGCCAGGTCGTAGCCTTCTTCGACGAAGTCGATATTGCGGTTGCTGATATGCACCTCGACCTTCACCGCCGGATAGCGTTCACGAAAGGCCGGTAGCAACGGCAGGATACGGTGGTGGGCGTAGGGCGTCGGGATGCTGATGCGCAAGGTGCCGGCCGGTTGCTGTTGCTTGCCCATGACTTCCCGCTGCGCTTCGGTCAGTTGGGTCAGGGCCTGCTTGCATTGTTCGAAGTAGCCGCGGCCGCTCTCGGTCAGGCGCACGCTGCGGGTGGTACGGGTGAACAGGCGCACGCCGAGGCGTTCTTCCATGCGCGAGACCGAGCGGCTCACCGCCGCTGGCGTGACCCCGGCCACCTGGGCGGCGGCGGTGAAGTTACCGGCCTCGGCGGCCAGGCAAAACAGCTCGATGCTGCCGAGCATGAGGTCGTCGAACTGTCGTTGCATGATTGATTACACTGGGGGATCAAATGAGGTACGGGCATCCGTATTTATCAAATGAGTGTGGGGCAATAAAGTGAGTTCCACCAGCGCGTCGCCAAACCTTCTTTCAACCACTGGAGCACAGCATGCCTTTTGTCAGCGTTCGTATTACCCGTGAGGGCGTGACCCGCGAGCAGAAAGCCCAGGTCATTGCCGAAATCACCGAGACCCTGCAACGGGTGCTCGGTAAACCGCCGGAGGTGACCCATATCGTGATCGAAGAAGTGGATACCGATAACTGGGGGCATGCCGGTTTGAGCGTCACGGAGCACCGCAAGTCCAAGGAGTAAGCGCGGTACCTGCAAAATCGGCGTTTCATCGCAAAACTTCGCCGTTCCCCAAACCTGTAGGAGCCGGCTTGCTGGCGATGCGGGCGCTGCGGTGTTTCAGACGCCACAGCGTTATCGTTCATCGTCGGAACGCCGCCCGCAGCAAGCCGGCTCCTACAGGGACCGTATTTCAACGTGAGTCTTGTGCTGTGGTGGCTGGCCTCAGTGACCAGCTACCACCCGCGTCGAACCTTCAGCAGGCTCGGCATACACCGGCCCCAGTCGATCCAGTCGACCGCTCCAGGCCGTCAGTGCCAGGGCTACCAGCACCACCAGCCCGCCAATCCAGGTGGTATGGATCAGCCCCAGGTTGGCGACGATCAAGCCACCGATCCAGGCCCCGCCGGCAATGCCGAGGTTGAAGGCGGCGATATTCAGGCCCGAAGCCACATCCACCGCGTGCGGTGTGTGATGTTCGGCCTGGCGCACCACATAGATCTGCAAACCCGGCACATTGCCGAAGGCCACCGCGCCCCAGGCCAGCACGGTCAGCAGGACCAGCCACGGATTGCCGGCGGTAAAGGTCAGCACGAACAGCACCACCGCCAGCAGCAGGAAGATCAGCTTCAGTGCACCGATAGGGCCACGCTTGTCCGCCAGTTTCCCGCCCCAGATATTACCCACCGCCACCGAGACGCCGTAGACCAGCAGCACCAGGCTGACAGTACCGGGCTGAAAGCCGGAGATGTCCTGAAGGATCGGCGCCAGGAAGGTAAAGGCGATAAAGGTGCCGCCATAACCGGCCGCGGTCATCGCATACACCAGCAACAGACGCGGCTGCTTCAGCACTTGCAGTTGTTGCAGCAGTGACGCCGGTTTGTTGTGCGCGATGTTCTTCGGCACATAGATCAGGCTGCCGATAAAGGCGATCACACCCAGGGCGGACACGGCGAGAAAGGTTTCGCGCCAGCCGAAATGCTGGCCGATAAAGGTCCCCAGGGGTACGCCGGTGACCAGGGCCACGGTCAGGCCGGTGAACATGATGGCGATCGCACTGGCGGCCTTTTCCTTCGGCACCAGGCTGGTGGCGATGGTCGAGCCAATGGAGAAGAACACCCCGTGGGCCAGGCCGGTGACGATACGTGCCAGAATCAGCGACTCGTAGCTCGGCGCTTGCCAGGCCAGCAGGTTGCCGAGGGTGAACAGCACCATCAGCGACAGCAGCAGGAGTTTGCGCGGGACCTTGCCGGTGAGGGCGGTCAGCACCGGGGCGCCGATGGCGACACCCAATGCATAGAGACTGACCAGCAGGCCGGCGGAAGGCAGGTCGACACCCAGGTCGGCGCCGATGGTGGGTAGCAGGCCAACGATGACGAACTCGGTCGTCCCGATGGCAAAGGCGCTGAGGGTCAGCGCCAGCAGGGCAATGGGCATGGCTGCAACTCCGGTAGGTTTAATCAGGAGCGCAGTGTCGGGGTTTCACTTGTGCGGAAAAAGACAGGTAAGAGCACAACATATTTGATCTGTAGGCAAATATACCGTGAGATATTGAACCGTCCAACGACCTATCGGGACGAACAAACGAACTTTGCCGCCCCATTGGCACTCAGTCTCTTACAGAGATGGCTGATGAGGTGTCCGGTTTTGTCCCGATTCAATACGACGCTACTGCTAACCCTGTTCCTTTTGTGCGCCAGTGGCGGTGCAAGGGCCGTGACAATGCTGCCGCTGCCCGCCAGCGCACCCGCCGCCACACCGGCCAAACCCGATGTGCTGGTGCAGGGCGGATTGCTCGGCACCCTCAGTTCTAGCATCGACGACGCGCAGAACCAGCTCGACCTCAATGGTCACCTGCTCGACGCCTGGCGCCTGCGGGCCGATCGCGCGGCGGACGAGATGGACCAACTGGTCAGCCAGACCCGCGAGCGTTCGCCCTGGGGCGTGGCCGGCGACTTCCTGTTGTTATCGGTCGCCTGGCTCGGCAGTTTCGCGGCCCTGGCCACGGCGGGACGCTTCGCCGCACGACGGATCAACCAGCACCGCTGGTTGCAGCCCCGTGAGCGCAGCCAGTCCGTACTCGGTTACGCCTTGCCTTACCTGTTGCCGGCATTGCTCTCCCTGCCATTCACCCTTTACGTCAGTCACTTCCTGCCGGCCTCGGCGGGACGGGCGCTGGCGTTGTGCCTGACCTACGCCACCAGCAGCGGCATTTTCACCAGCGCGGCCCTGCTTTGCCTGACGGTGCTGTTCAACTTCGGCCACAAGCGCCAGGCCGTGCGGATCATTTGCGCCGACAGTCCGCGGCAGCTGTTTGCGATCGGTTTCCTGGCCGCCTTGAGCGATGCCCTGACCAGCCCGCAGATCGCCCTGCAACTGGGCAGCAATATCACCAGCAGCATCGCCGTGTTCACCGCCTTGTTCGCCTCCATCCTGTTCGGCGTGCTGGTCTTCAGGCTGCGGCGGCCGGTGGCTCACCTGATCCGCAATCGCCCGTTGAGCCAACGCCTGAAACAACCGGCACTGCAGGAGTCGCTGCGGATCTTTTCCGGGCTCTGGTACTGGCCGATCCTGTTGATGGTGCTGGTCTCGACGGTCAATCTGGTCGGTGCCGGCGAAGACAGCCAGAAAGCCTTGCGCTGCGCCTTGCTGACCACCGTGCTGCTGATTGCCACGGTGTTTCTCAGCACCGTGTTCCAACACCTGTTCAAAGCCCGTGGGGTGGCGTCGATCCAGCGCAGCAGCGTGTACAAGGAACGCTTGCTCAGCGTGCTGCATGCCGTGCTGCGTATCGCCCTGGCGGTGGGCTTTATCGAGCTGCTGGGGCGGATCTGGGGTTTTTCGCTGTATGAATTCGCCGAGCAGAACAGCGTGGGCCGGGCCATCAGCGATTCCCTCAGCCGCATCGGCCTGATCCTGCTGGCAACCTGGTTGCTCTGGGTGGTGCTCGACACCGCGATCCAGGAATCCCTCAAGCCGCCGATCAACCGCCGGGCTTCGCGCCAGCCGAGCATGCGGGCGAAAACCATCCTGCCGCTGCTGCGCAATGCACTGAAAGTGATCCTGCTGGTGATCGGCGCGATCACCACCCTGGCCAACCTGGGGATCAATGTCGCGCCATTGCTGGCCGGTGCCGGGGTGGTGGGGCTGGCCATCGGTTTCGGCTCGCAGCAGTTGGTGCAGGATGTGATCACCGGGCTGTTCATCATCATCGAGGACACTCTGTCCATCGGCGATTGGGTGGTGCTCGATTCCGGTCACGCCGGCACGGTGGAAGGCCTGACCATCCGCACCTTGCGCTTGCGTGACGGCAAGGGTTTCGTGCACTCGGTGCCGTTCGGCCAGATCAAGGCGGTGACCAACCAATCGCGGCAATTCGCCTTTGCATTTTTCTCGGTGCAGTTCACCTACGACACCGATGTCGACAAGGCCACCGAGTTGATTCGCGAGGCGGGGCGTTCGATCAGCGAGGACGCGATGCTCAAGTTCAACCTGCAAGGTTCGCTGGAGGTGTTCGGGGTCGATCGCATGGACCTCAACGGCGTGGTGCTGACGGCGCAGTTCCGCACCATCTCGGGCGGCCAGTACAGCGTGAACCGGGCGTTCAACGAGCGGTTGAAGAAACTGGTGGACCAGAGTCCGTGGGTGCATTTCGCGCAGACTTATCCACAGCCGGTGATGCTGGCGCCGAGGGTGCCGACAGTGGAGCAGGAGCCTGCCGCAACGCGGACTGTGTAGGTGGTTTCAGAGACGGGATTGGGTCAGTTTTTTACGGACTTCGGCGGCGGCCGCCTGATCGAGTTCAAGCCAATACAATTGCTGCCCGGCGATCTCCGCCGCCGCCGGGACGCCATCGCGATACACCAGGCGATTCCCCGCCAGGGCCGGCACCTTGCCGCCGGGCAACAAGGTCCCCGCCAGGTTCAACGGATCGGCCCCGCACACCGCGATCAAGCTGCCATCCGCCGGGCGCCGACGCACTTCGCGCAACAACGGAATCGCCTCTGGCAAGGCAAACTGCTCACCCGCCAGGCCGCTGATAAAACGCCCTCCGCGAATCTCGCCGCGAGCTTCCAGCCGATGAAAGGTGCGCAGCAATTCCCGCCAGCTCGGCAACCAGTCCGCCTCACGCTCCAGCAAGCGCCAGAACACCACGCCGTACCGCCGCAACAAGGTCATGGCGAGATGTTCCAGGGTTTCGGCCGGCACCTGACCTCCCGCCGGTACGACCACGGCGGAGCGGCGCAGCAGCGCCCAGCGCCCGGCATCGTCCATCCCGCCGACAAAGGCCCCACGCCCACGCCGAGAACTGCGGGCCTGGCGTTTGCTGGCCGGAGTGATCAGCGCCCGCAGGCCGGCAAAACTGTCGGCATTCACCCAGCCGGCGCCGACCAACTCCTGCAAGGCGGTTTCCAGCTCGGTGGGCAGCAGGTGCGCCTCATGCAGCAACTCATCGAAAAACAGCGCGCCCTGTCGCGTCAATGCGGCATGGACCTTTTGCGTGCGCGGCGACAACTCCTCCACCGCCGTCTGTTCCGCCAGGCTGCTCCACAACGCGACCTGGCCCCGGGGCAGCAACACCACCGGCGTACTGCGCGAGGCCGCGCTGGCGCTTTTGCCGCGGGCACTGAGGCGAGCCCAGGCCAGCTTGCCCGAGCGACACAACTCATCCAGCCAGATCGGCGAATACTCCTTGAGCCGCGCGGCCAGTACGTCACTGTCCCAGGCTCCGGCGGCGACCGGGTAGCCTTCGAACTGGCTGACGATCATCGCCAGGGCCGCGCTGCCCTGACCCTGGCAGGCGGGGGAAAGGTGCTGCCAGTCGAACAGGAAACGCATGAAGTCCTGCACCGCCACCGGCTCGATCTCCCGACGCAAACGCTTGACCGTGTAACGGTGGATGCGCGCCAGCAGGTGACGTTCGCACCACTGCTCCCGAGGCGCCCCCGGGCTGAACTGACCGCGCAGCACATAACCTTCGCTTTCCAGTTTCGCCAGGGCCTGGGCCAGGGTGGCGCTGGAGAGTGCCAGGGGCTCGGCGATCTCGGACAGCGTCAGCGGGGTAAAACCACTGAGGCGGGCGCGAACCACTTCGACGGCGGCTTCGTCGGCTTCCCAGGGTTGATCGAAACCGGGTGGCGCTTGCAAGGGCGGATGCAACGCGGCCTGTGGATAAAGTGCTTGCAGGCAGGTCAGGCGTTCCAGGGCTGTCCACAGCGCGTGGGATTCATCGACTTGCAAGCGCGTGGCACGACCTTGTACCGCGAGCGCCTCAAGCCAGGCTGACCACGAGGGATTGGCCTGGGCTTCGGCCTCGGTGATCGCCGCCAGGCTCATCAACGCCTCATGCATTTCATCCTCGCCGTTGGGCGCGGGCCAGGCTTCCCCGGCCACGGCCTGGATGGCGTCGGCATCCAGCGCGCCGAGGTCGTCGGTGCTGGTGGGGTCGCTCCAGCGACGGTTCAGCACCGCCTGGGTGCGACGCTCTTCCAGCGGCGCATCGTCGAGAAAGGTGTACGGCCGGGCGCTGAGAATTTCCGCCGCGAGAGGTGAGGGCGCCGGCAGGTCGCGGGCGATCAACCGCACGTCGCCAGCTTCCATGCGCCGCAACAAGGCCAGCCAGCCCTCGCAGTCCATGGCTTCGTGCAGGCAGTCGTCGAGGGTCTGCTCCACCAGTGGGTGGTCGGGAATCTCGCGCTCGCCGGCGAGGTTTTCCAGGCAGGCGATCTGGTCCGGGAACACGCAGGCGGTCAGGTCTTCGCTTTTCATCCGCTGGATCTGCGGCGCCACCTTGCGTCCGCCGACAAACCGCGGCAGCGCCAGCGCGACCCCGGCATTCCAGCGCCAGCGCACGCCGAACAGCGGAGCGTCGAGTACCGCCTGGATCAGGATGTGCTCGGCCGTGCGGCTGTTGAGGTAACGCCAGACTTCGTCCAGGGCAAAGCTGTGGCTGGTGGACAGCGACAGCACGATGGCGTCTTCGCTGGCGGCGGCCTGCAATTCGAAGTTGAAGGTGCGGCAGAAACGCTTGCGCAGGGCCAGGCCCCAGGCGCGGTTGATCCGGCTGCCGAACGGCGTGTGGATCACCAGTTGGGTACCGCCGGACTCGTCGAAGAAACGCTCCATGATCAGGGTGTCCTGCGAGGGCAGGGCGCCGAGGCTCTGGCGGGCGCGGGCCAGGTACTCGACGATCTGTTCGGCGCTGGCCGGGTCCAGGCCGAGGGGCTGGCGCAGCCAGTCGAGGCTCGGCTGCAAGTCCCCCGGTGTGGCGCCCAGTAATTCATCCAGATGGGCATGCAGGCGCGCCACTGCGAAGGACAGCTCGGCGCTACGCCCCGGTGCCTCGCCGAGCCAGAACGGAATGCTCGGCGGCTGGCCGTGGGCATCCTCGACCCGCACCTTGCCGGTTTCGACCCGCAGGATGCGATAGGAACTGTTGCCCAGCTGGAACACATCGCCGGCGATGCTTTCCACCGCGAAGTCCTCATGCACCGTGCCGATATTCAGGGCCTGGGGTTCGAGCAGCACGCTGTAGTCGGCGTTGTCCGGGATGGTCCCGCCGCTGGTGAGGGCGGTCAATTGGCTGCCACGACGGCCGCGCAGGCTGTGGTTCAGGGCATCGCGGTGAATATAGGCGCTGCGCAGGCCCTGGCGACTGTTGAAGCCTTCGGCGAGCATGCGCAGCAACGCCTGATAGTGGGCCTCGTCCAGCTCGGCATAGGGCGCGGCCCGGCGGATCAGTTCCAGCAGCGGCTGTTCCTGCCATTCCTGGCAACTGACTTCGGCGACGATCTGCTGGGCCAGCACGTCCAGCGGTGCGCGGGGAATCAGCAAGGTATCCAGTTCGCCCCGGCGCACGCAGTCGAGCAGGGCGGCGCATTCGATCAACTCGTCCCGCGAAGTGGCGAACAGCCGGCCCTTGGGCGTGCCGCCGACCTGGTGGCCGGAGCGTCCGACCCGTTGCAGAAAGGCGGCGATGGAGCGCGGCGAGCCGATCTGGCAGACCAGTTCCACTTCGCCGATATCGATGCCCAGCTCCAGCGAAGCCGTGGCGATCAGCACTTGCAGCTCGCCGCGCTTGAGTCGTTGCTCGGCATCCAGGCGTTGTTCCTTGGCCAGGCTGCCATGGTGGGCGGCCACCGCCTCTTTGCCCAGGCGCTCGCTCAAGTGCCGGGCCAGGCGTTCGGCCAGGCGTCGGGTGTTGACGAAAATCAGCGTGGTGCGGTGCTGCCGGGCGAGCTCGGCCAGGCGTTCGTAGACCAGCTCCCAGACATCGTTGGCCATCACTGCCGTCAGCGGCACCGGTGGCACCTCGATGCCCAGGTCGCGGGGGCGGGCGTGGCCGATATCGATGATTTCGCAGGGGCGCCCGCTGCCCACCAGAAAGCGCGACACCGCGTCGATGGGCTTTTGCGTGGCCGACAGGCCGATACGCAGCAACGATTCGCCACACAATGCCTGCAAACGCTCCAGGCTCAGGGCCAGGTGGCTGCCGCGCTTGCTGGCGGCGATGGCGTGGATCTCGTCGACGATCACCGTACGAACAGTGCCCAGCATGCGTCGGCCGGAATCGGAGCCGAGCAGCACATAAAGCGATTCCGGCGTGGTCACCAGGATATGCGGCGCGGTCTTGCGCAGGCGTGTGCGTTCGTTCTGCGGGGTGTCGCCGGTGCGCACCGCGGTGGTGATTGAGAGCGGCGGCAGGCCCAGCAGTTCGAGTTGTGCGGTGATGCCGGCCAGCGGGTCCTGCAGGTTGATGCGGATATCGTTGGACAGCGCCTTGAGCGGCGAGACATAGACGATCAGGGTTTCGTCCGGCAGTTCGCCGCCCTGGGCCAGACCTTGCTGAACCAGATCGTCGATGACCGCGAGAAAGGCCGTCAGCGTCTTGCCGGAGCCGGTGGGCGCGGCGACCAGCGTCGAGCGGCGCTGGCGGATCAACGGCCAGGCACGGGCCTGGGCGCCGGTCACGTCCGGGAAGGTGTTGCGAAACCAGGCGCTGACGGCCGGGTGGAAACCTGCCAGGGCGTCGTGGGCCGATTCGGGAAGATTCATGGGTTTATTTATGCGGTCGTACGGCCCAAGTTGCAAGCCGATGGGCGCTCTCTGGCACTTTATCCGTGACGGTTGCGCGCAAAACCCGCAAAATGCAAGGATTCTGGCTATTGCCAGCGGTCGGCCACAAGCCGGCCGCCAATCACCATCGTTCTGAACAGACCTGGGCCTGCTGACTCTATGCGAATGCGCCTTATGTTACTGGGCGGCGGAAATGCCCTTGGGCAGGCGCTGATTCGCCTGGGTGCGGAGGAAGACATCGGTTTCCTCGCGCCCCGTCCGCCACAAGACGGCTGGGACGCCGCGACCCTCACGCAACTGCTTGACGACACCCGTCCGGATGCGTTGATCAACCTTGCCTTCTACTTCGACTGGTTCCAGGCGGAGACGGTCGGCGAGGCGCGCCTGGCCGACCAGGAACGCGCGGTCGAGCGGCTGGCCGAGCTCTGCCAGCACCACAACATCATCCTGGTGCAGCCTTCCAGCTATCGGGTGTTCGACGGCTCGCGGGCCACCGCCTACAGCGAAAAAGACGAGCCCGTGCCCCTGGGCCTGCGTGGCCAGGCGTTGTGGCGGATCGAGCAGAGTGTGCGTGCCACCTGCCCGCAACATGTGTTGCTGCGCTTTGGCTGGTTGCTCGACGACAGCACCGACGGCACCCTCGGACGTTTCCTGGCCCGGGCCGAGAAACCCGACGAACTGTTGATGGCCGATGACCGGCGCGGTAACCCGACGCCGGTGGACGACGCGGCGCGGGTAATCATCTCGGTGCTCAAGCAACTCGATTGCGCTGCGCCGCTGTGGGGCACCTACCACTACGCCGGCCACGAGGCGACCACGCCGCTGGCCCTCGGGCAGGCGATTCTCACCGAGGCCCGGCAGTTGCACCCGTTGGCCATCGAAGCGCCGACCGCCCAGGCCCACGCCGCGCGTCCGGATGCGGCGGAAGAACCGCAGCACGCGGTGCTGGCCTGCAAGAAAATTCTCCATACCTTCGGCATCAAGCCGCGTGCCTGGCGTGCGGGATTGCCGGCGCTACTCGACAGGTTCTATCGTCATGGCTGATGCCCCCATTCTTATCACCGGTGGCGCCGGCTTCATCGGCTCGAACCTGGCCGAAGCGCTGCTGGCACAAGGTTACTCGTTGCGTATCCTCGATGACCTGTCCTCCGGCAAGCGCAGCAACCTGGCCCTGGACAATCCGCGGGTCGAACTGATTGAAGGCGATGTCGCCGATGCCGCCCTGGTGGCGCAGGTGATGCGCGGTTGTCAGGCCGTGGTGCACCTGGCGGCGGTGGCCTCGGTGCAGGCTTCGGTGGAGGACCCGGTGCGGACCCACCAGAGCAATTTCATCGGCACGCTGAATGTCTGCGAGGCGATGCGCCAGACGGGCGTCAAGCGGGTGTTGTTCGCCTCCAGCGCGGCGGTCTACGGCAACAACGGCGAGGGCGAGTCCATCGTCGAGGACACCGCCAAGTCGCCGCTGACGCCCTATGCCTCGGACAAGCTGGCCAGCGAGCAGTATCTGGACTTCTACCGCCGCCAGCATGGCCTGGAACCGGTGATCTTCCGCTTCTTCAACGTCTTCGGGCCGCGCCAGGATCCGTCCTCGCCGTATTCCGGGGTGATCAGTATTTTCTGCGAGCGGGCGTTGAAGGGCTTGCCGATTACCATCTTTGGCGATGGTGAGCAGACCCGGGACTTTATCTACGTCGGCGATCTGGTGCAGATCCTGCTGCAGGCGCTCAAGGCGCCGCAGGTGCAGGACGGCGCGATCAACGTCGGCCTGAACCGGGCGACGACGCTCAAGCAGATGCTGACGGCGCTGGGCGAGGTGGTCGGTGCGCTGCCGCCGGTGACCTACGCGCCGGCGCGTTCTGGGGATATCCGCCATTCGCGGGCGAACAACCAGCGGATGCTCGAGCGTTTCGTCCTGGCCGAGCCGACGCCGATGAGTCTCGGGCTGGCGCGTTTGCTGGGGCGCTGAGGTCGATTTTCCGAAATGAAAAAAGGCGCCTGATCGAGGCGCCTTTTTTCATGGGGTGATGGAACGCTGGTATCGCGCTCTTGTGGCAAGTCCGTTCGCCACAACCTGCGGTTTTGCTTAGAACTTGTAGCCGATACCGACCATATAGACCCACGGATCGACCTTCACATCCACCTTGGTCTGGCCGACGCCCAGGGCGGTCGGGCCGTCGACGGTGGCCTTGGTGTCGAGGTCCACGTACCAGACCGAGGCGTTGAGCAACATGCGGTCGGTGAGCATGTAGTCGAAGCCCAGTTGCCCGGCCAGGCCCACCGAGTTCTGCAGCTTCAGGTTGCTGAAGCCTTCGTCCTTGCGCTGGCTGGTCAGGTCTTCACCGAAGAACATGGTGTAGTTGATGCCGATACCACCATAAGGCTGGAACTTCGAGGCGGCATCCAGCGGGTAGTACTGCAACGACAGGGTCGGTGGCAGTTGCTTGATATCCCCCAGTTGGCCGTCCAGCGCCGGGCCGAGTCCCTTGACCGACACTTCGTGGTGGAACGGCGTGGCGGCCAGCAATTCCAGGCCGATATGGTCGGTGAACATGTAGGCAAAGGCCAGGCCCAGTTGGGTATCGCTGTCCACCGTGGCCTTGGTGCCGGAGATGCGTGTGCCGTCGAGTTTCAGATCGCCGCTGCTGTCGTTGGGCGAAACGGTGGCGGTACCGGCGCGGACGATGAAGTCACCCGCCTCGTGGGCCTGGGCAAAGGGGGCGGCGAGGGCGAGCGCAACGAGAGAGGCGCTGAGCAGGGACTTGTGCATGGGGGGCTCCAAAGGACGTTTTGAATTCACTGTGTCCAATGGTAATGAGCGCCCCGGGCCGGTCGTTGACTCAGCTCAATGAAAGGCCAATGCTCGGCGCGAGGCGGGAACTTTTGTGCTGTGCCTACTCCGGCAACTCGTACACGTAGATCTTCTGTGCCTCCATGCTGTACCCCGCATCCGCCAGGTCGCTGCTGCTCTGCTTGACCTGCATGTCACCCTCGATCCAGTACGGCTGGTACAACTCGTCGACCTTGACCCCCAACTCACTGGTGACATGCACGATCTGGTTCGACGGTGGTGGTGGCACATGGATGCAGGCGCCGAAATACGGCACCAGGAGAAACTCCGTGGTCCGTCCTTCCTCGCTGACTTCCAGCGGCACGATATACCCCGGCAGGCGCACATGCTGGCCGTCCAGCGCCTTGACCACCGGCGCGTCGGGCAGTGACTGCTTGGCCGCCGGCGCCGCCTCGATGTCCATGCTGCCGAGTTTCGACAGGTCATGCAGCGGCGTCATCTGCGGGATTTCCGGCGGCGCGTCGGGCGGAATCATGTCCTGCCAGGCCAGTTCCTTCGGCTTGTCATCGGCCCACAGCGGCATGGCCGTCACCACCGACAGCGCCAGCAACACACCGACCAGGACTTTCTTCTTCATCGCAACACTCACAAACGGATGGACAGGCCATCGGCCAGGGATTGTCGATAGGCACGCCATGCCGGCACGCTGCCCATCAACAGGGCGGCGACGAGGATACCGCCGAGCAGCGTCCATTCATATTCGCTCGGCCAGGACAGCGGCAGGTACAGCCCGTAATTCGACTGCACATAACCCTGGGCCAGGGCGATGCACAGGTACAGCAAGCCGACCCCGGCCACCACCCCGGACAACGCCAGGGCAAAGGCTTCCAGTATCAGCAGGCTGGCGATATGCCAAGGCCGCGCGCCCACCGAACGCAGGATCGCCATCTCCCGGCGACGCTCGTTGAGGCTGGTGAGGATCGCCGTGAGCATGCCGATCAAACCGGTCAGCACCACGAACAGTGACACCACGAACAGCGCCTTTTCCGCCGTGCCCATCAGGCTCCACAGCTCCTGCAAGGCCACGCCCGGGAGGATTGCCAGCATCGGCTCGCCACGGAACTCGTTGATCTCCCGTTGCAGGGCGAAGGTCGAAACCTTGTTGTTCAGGCCGAGCATAAAGGCGGTGATGGCTTGCGGCGTCAGGTCCATGTTGCGGGCCTGATCGGCGCTGATGCGCCCGGCGCCGTGGGCCGGTACGCCGTCGTGCCAGTCGATGTGGATCGCCTCCATGCCGCCGAGGCTGATATGCAGCGTGCGGTCCACCGGCGTGCCGGTGCGCTTGAGGATGCCGACCACGGTGAAGGGCTTGTCGTCATGCTTGACCAGGCTGATGGCGGCCACGCCATGGGCCAGCACCAGCTTGTCGCCGAGCTTGTAGTGCAGCGCGTCGGCCACTTCGGCGCCGAGTACCACTTCGAACGGATCGGTGGCGAACGGGCGGCCCTCGGCCAGTTGCAGGTTCTGCTGGTGGCCGTACTGGTAATGCTCGAAATAGGCTTCGCTGGTGCCCAGTACGCGATAGCCTCGATGGGAGTCGCCGAGGGACATGGGGATCGCCCACTTCACTTTCGGGTTGTTGGCGAAGTGCTCGAAGCTGTCCCAGCGGATGTTGTTGGTGGCGTTGCCGATGCGAAACACCGAGTACAGCAGCAGGTTCACCGAGCCCGAGCGGGCGCCGACGATCAGGTCGGTGCCACTGATGGTGCTGGCGAAGCTGGCGCGGGCTTCGGTGCGCACGCGCTCCACGGCCAGCAGCAGGCAGACCGACAGGGCGATGGCGAAGGCCGTGAGCAGGGCGGTGAAGCGGCGGTTGGCCAGGCTGGCCAGGGCCAGACGAAACAGATACATCTCAGACCTCCGCGGGCGTGGCCGCGCGATTCAATTCGGACAGCGACAGGTGACGGTCGAACAGCGGGGCCAGGCTCTGGTCATGGCTGACGAACAGCAGGCTGGAACCGGCTTCGCGGCATTCGGCGAACAGCAGTCGGATAAAGGCTTCGCGGGCATCGTAGTCGAGCGCCGAAGTCGGCTCGTCGGCGATCACCAGCTCCGGTTGGCCGATTAGCGCGCGGGCGGCGGCGACCCGTTGTTGCTGGCCGATGGACAGCGAGTCGGCACGGCGTTCGAGCAGGGCCGGGTCGCTCAGGCCGAGGTGGGCGAGCAGGGTCGCGGCGGCCTGGTCGGCACTGCCGTGGCGCTGGATCGCGCGGCTGGCACGCAGTTTGGAAAAATGGCAAGGCAGCTCGACGTTCTCGCGTACCGAGAGGAACGGCAACAGGTTGAACTGCTGGAAAATATAACCGGTGTGGTCGACACGAAAACGGTCGCGGGCACCGGCGCCCAGTTCGGTGAGCTCCTGGCCGAGCAGGCGGATGCTGCCGCGGCTGGGTTTCTGCACGCCGCCGAGCAGGCCGAGCAAGGTGGTCTTGCCGCTGCCGCTGGGGCCTTTGAGGAACAGCGTTTCGCCCGGTTCCAGGCGGAACGCCGGGATGTCCAGCAACTGCGGATGCCCGGGCCAGTTGAAGCCCAGGTCGGACAGTTCGATAAGTGCTTGGGTCATAAAGGCCGATTCACAGGTGGTGTGCTCTTGCAGGAGCCGGCTTGCTGGCGATTCAGACGCCGTGGTATTTCAGGCCGACCGCGTTATCGTTCATCGCTGGCAAGCCGGCTCCCGCAAGGATTGAGATGGATCAGAACTTCAGGGTGGCAGCCTCTGGCGTGACGTCAACCCCTTGTTGGCCGCTGCCGGAAATCAACTGCACCTGGATCTTGTGAGTTGCCGGGAAAGTCTTGAACACCTGGCCCAGGTCCAGGGTCTTCAGCGCGGCCGGAGTGGCGCAGGTGAATTGGTAATGAGCGTGGATCTCGCTGTGATCGTGATGATGCTCGGCCACGGCGGGCTGGGTGCCGGCGGCGGCTTCAGGGGCGTGATCGTCGTCATCATCGTCATCGGCATCTTCAGGTGCCGGATCGCCGAACAGCGGGCTTTCCAGTTCCTGGTTGGCCACTACGCAGCCAGCGGCTTTCGGCAGGTTGAACAGCTCCAGCGGCTTGTCCAGCAAGGCGCGCACGGCGGCGACCTTGGCCTTGTCGGCGTCGGTGGTGGCCGGGTGTTCGAAGCCCACCAGGTTCATCGCCGGGCTTTGCAGTTCCAGTTCCAGGGTCTGCCCGTCCAGCGCGGCGTTCAGCCGACCAACGCCATGCTCGTGGGCGCCGAGGCTGCCATGTTCGTGGGCTTCATGGGCCTGGGCGGCAACCAGCGGGAGCAGGGCAAAAGGCAGGGCGAGCAGCAGGTGGCGCATGGCGTTTCTCCAGGAACGGCAACAAGGGTATTTTGTTATGTGATCTTATAACAATTTATGTCTTGTTCGGCCACTGGCTTGGCGTCTCGAGTGACGCGTGGGAGCATGGGCGCCTGCAATCGCGAGGTGAACATCATGGTGCGAATTCGAGGCACCATCGGCCAATGGCCGGTGGATTTGACGGTTGAGCTGGATGATAGCGACTGGGCGCGTTTGGGCGCGCAGTTTCAGGTGAGTGTGCCGGCAGATGCGGGCGCTGCGGTGGTGGCAAGGCCGGTGAGCCAGGACGATGCGTTGTGGCAGACGGCCAGGGACCTGGTGCGCCAGGCCGGACAGATCGACGGGCCGCAGTTGCTGGGACAGTTGGAAGCGTTGGCGGGGAGCACGGCGGCGGCCAAGCGCTTGTTGGTGCGCTTGCGCCATTGCAGCGAGATCAAGGTGGTGAGCGGGACGGATTCGCCGCTTTACAGCTGGGCCGAGGCCTGAGGGCGGAACCCTGACCCCATATACGACACCCATCCTGTAGGAGCCGGCTTGCTGGCGATGCAGGCACCGCGGTAAATCAGACAGACCGCGTCATCGTTCATCGCCAGCAAGGTCTTTAGTACAACGCGGCAAACAACCGGCGACGGTAGGTGGTCACCAGCGGATGGTCATTGCCCAGCAGATCGAACACCTGCAACAAGGTCTTGTGCGGCAGCCCTTCGCTGTAGCCGCGATTGCGGGTAAACAGCTTGAGCAAACCCTCCAGTGCCGCTTCGTACTGCTGGCGCGACAGTTGTTGTACCGCCAACTGATAGGCTGCTTCGTCATCCTGCGGGTTTTGCGCCAGGCGCGCTTTCAAGTCAGCGACCTCCGGCAGGTCGGCCGCCTGACGCAAGAACGTCAGCTGCGCCTTGGCCCCGGCCAGCGCGGCCTTGTGCTCGTCGCTCTTCACCGCGTCCAGCACCGCCTGGGCTTCGTCCAACTCGCCACGCTCGGCCAGGCAACGGCCATAAAGGATCAGTGCCTTGGCGTTGCTGTTGTCTTCGCCCAGCAGTTCCTTCAGGACCGCTTCGGCATCACCGATCCGACCTTCGGCAAACAGCGCTTCGGCCTGCTCAAGAGGATCGGCGGCCGGTGGCGGTGGCATCTGCACATGGGGTTCGAGCAGTTTGCGCACCGCCGATTCCGGCTGGGCACCGGCGAAACCGTCCACTGGCTGGCCGTCCTTGAACAGCACCACGGTCGGCAGGCTACGGATGCCAAAGCGGGCGACGATATCCTGCTCGGCATCGCAGTCGACCTTGGCCAGCAGCAGTTCGCCCTGATAGCTCTCGGCGATCTGTTGCAGCATCGGCATCAACGCCTTGCAGGGCGCGCACCACTCGGCCCAGAAGTCCACCAGCACCGGCTTGTGGAACGAATTCTCGATCACCGATTGGTCGAAATCAGCGGTAGTGGCGTCGAAGATGTAAGGGGTGGGCTGAGTCATCGGAATCTCGGAAAACGGGGAATGGAACCACTATAAAGCTTGGGCGGGATGGCCGAAAGCAGCCTGACGCTGAGCATGGTAAAGGCTGACATGGCGAAACTCCTCTGGCTCCGCCAGGTCCGGCAGTGTGAAGGCTTCGAGCATTTCCAGGCGGCGATACAGCGGATGACGGAAATCCCTAACCCGCGAATCCGCCACCAAGGCCTCCTGGCCGCGACTGAGGAACTGGTCGAGCAGCGGCAGGTTTTCCCGGTCATAGAGCACATCGGCCACCAGGATCAGATCGAAACGATCGCTCTCGGCAAAGAAGTCCTCGCTGTAGCTCAGTTCCACGCCATTGAGCGCGGCATTCGCCCGGCAGGCTGCCAGCGCCAGCGGGTCGAGATCGCAGGCCACCACTTCCAGCGCCCCGGCCCGGGCCGCGGCAATCGCCGCCACGCCGGAGCCAGCACCGAAATCCAGCACCCGCTTGCCTGCCACCCAGTGCGGGTTTTCCGCCAGGTAGCGGGCCATGGCCAGGCCGCTGGCCCAGCAGAAACTCCAATAAGGCGGTTCATGCAGGATTCGCCGGGTTTCTTCCGGGGTAAAGGCGCGATCCATGTTGTGCGCGTCGATCAGCCACAACTGCAGCGCGGTCCCCGGTAATTCACAGGCCACCAGTTGCGCATCGCCGAGCAACTCGCTCAAGGAACGTTGCAGGTCCGGCGGTGCACTCATGGCGCGGTAAAAAATTGCAGCTGGCCCAGGGCCTGGGTGGTCGGCTCGGTGATCCTTCGCGATGGCAGATGCAGGATCAATTGCCCGGACTGGCTGGCCCGCCCGCGCAATTCCACGCGGCTGCCCACCGGGAACACTTCCGGGTTGAAGCGCAGGCGGAACGGCAGGACCTGCCCGGTGCCGTTGATCTTGCTGCTGGCCAGCAATTGCTGCGGACGGCCGCGCTCGTCGATCACCAACAGTGCCAGTTCCACTTCCGCGTTCTTCGGCACGCCCTGCAAGGTACCGCTCAATTCACGCTGAAAAGCGGGCAGCGGGCCGAGCTCTTCATAGGGACTGACCGGTTTGCTCGTCTGCTGTTGGGCCGGTGCCGCCGGGACGGGCTTGGGCGGCGGGCTGCCGCAGGCGGCCAGGAGGCCGGCGAGGCTGAGCAAAACAAGCGGTCGTACTGACATGAACGGCTCCAACTGAAGACGAAATCCGATGTATCTATGTGGATAAAAGGTAGTCGGGCGACTGTATACCGCAAACCCTATGGCTTGTCTTGCCACGGGGATGCGCTACCATGGCCCTCCCATTTTTTGTTGCCTGCCACCATGCACTGTCCCTTCTGCGGTGCCAACGACACCAAAGTCATCGACTCGCGTCTGGTCGCCGAGGGCGAGCAGGTGCGCCGCCGGCGCGAATGCCTGGCCTGCGGTGAACGTTTTACCACCTTCGAGACCGCCGAACTGGTCCTCCCGCGCCTGATCAAGCAGGACGGCAGCCGCCAACCCTTCGACGAAGAAAAACTCCGCGCCGGCATGCAGCGCGCGCTGGAAAAGCGCCCGGTCAGTGTCGAACGCCTGGAAGCCGCGCTGGTGCATATCAAGCACAAGCTGCGGGCCACCGGCGAGCGCGAGGTCAAGTCGCTGGTCGTCGGTGAACTGGTGATGGCCGAGTTACAGAAACTCGACGAAGTCGCCTATATCCGTTTCGCGTCGGTCTATCGCCGCTTCCAGGATCTCAACGAGTTCCGCGAAGAGATCGACCGCCTTGCCCGCGAGCCCGCCAAAGAATGAGCCTTTCGACCGAGCAGGCCGTCCTCGATGCCCACTACATGGCCCGTGCCCTGGAGCTGGCCCGCAAGGGCCGTTACTCGACCCACCCGAACCCACGGGTCGGTTGTGTGATCGTGCAGGCGGGGGTGGTGGTTGGCGAAGGCTGGCACGTGCGCGCCGGCGAGCCCCATGCCGAGGTGCATGCCTTGCGCGAGGCGGGCGAAAACGCTCGTGGTGCCACGGCCTACGTGACCCTGGAGCCGTGCAGCCACTTCGGCCGTACGCCGCCGTGTGCCGACGCCCTGGTCAAGGCCGGCGTGGCGCGGGTGGTCGCGGCCATGCAGGACCCCAACCCGGAAGTCGCCGGACGCGGCCTCAAACGCCTGGCCGATGCCGGTATCGCCGTACACAGCGGTGTGCTGGAGGGTGAAGCGCGGGCGCTGAACCAGGGCTTCCTCAAGCGCATGGAACACGGTGTGCCGTTCGTGCGGGTCAAGTTGGCGATGAGCCTGGACGGGCGCACCGCCATGGCCAGCGGCGAAAGCCAGTGGATCACCGGCCCTGAGGCCCGTTCCGCGGTGCAGCGTTTGCGGGCCCAGGCCAGCGTGGTGCTGACCGGCGCCGACAGCGTGCTGGCGGACCATGCGCGGATGACCGTGCGCCCCGCCGAGCTGGGCCTCGATCCCGAACTGACCGCCCTGGCCGAACGCCGTCCACCCCTGCGGGTGTTGATCGACGGTCGCCTGCGGGTACCGCTGGACGCCGCGTTCTTCACGGCGGGTCCGGCGCTGGTGGTGACCTGCACCCCAGGCGCCGCCGAACGCTATCAGGCCCTGGGCCATGAATTGCTGGAAGTCCCCGGCGCCGAAGGTCACGTCGACCTGCGCCGCCTGCTCACCGAACTGGCTGCCCGTGGCATCAACGAAGTGCTGGTGGAAGCCGGCCCGCGTCTGGCGGGGGCCTTTGCCCGGCAGGGTCTGGTGGACGAATACCAATTGTTTGTCGCCGGTCAGTTCCTCGGCTCCACGGCGCGCCCATTGTTGGACTGGCCGTTGGACCGGATGAACCAGGCACCGCGGCTGAAAATCACCGAAATGCGCGCTGTCGGCAGTGACTGGCGAGTCACCGCAATACCTGATCCCGCACCCGGCGTATAATTTTTGGCTTGCGCCACGCGCGGGCCTGTTCTCGAGGAGGACTTCATGTTTACCGGCATTATCGAATCCATCGGCAGTATCCGTGCCCTGAACCCCAAGGGCGGCGACGTCCGCGTCTACGTGGAAACCGGCAAGCTGGACCTGGCCGACGTCAAGCTCGGCGACAGCATCGCGGTCAACGGCGTCTGCCTGACCGCCGTCGAGCTGCCGGGCGACGGCTTCTGGGCCGACGTCAGCCGTGAAACCCTGGACTGCACCGCCTTCAACCAGTTGAAAGCCGGCAGCCGGGTCAACCTGGAAAAAGCCCTGACCCCGACCACGCGTCTGGGTGGGCACCTGGTCAGCGGCCATGTCGACGGTGTCGGCGAAGTGGTCGCCCGTGAAGAAAACGCCCGGGCCATCCAGTTCCGTATCCGCGCGCCGAAAGACCTGGCCAAGTACATCGCCCACAAGGGCTCGATCACCGTCGACGGCACCAGCCTGACGGTCAACGCCGTGAACGGCGCCGAGTTCGACCTGACCATCGTCCCGCACACCCTGGCCGAAACCATCATGGCCGACTACCGTCCAGGCCGTCAGGTCAACCTCGAAGTCGACCTGCTGGCCCGTTACCTGGAGCGCCTGCTGCTGGGCGACAAGGCCGCGGAGCCGTCGAGCGGCGGCATTACCGAAAGTTTCCTGGCCGCCAACGGCTACCTCAAATCCTGACACTCAAATTTTGAAAGAAGGAGGGTGCCGCGTGGCGCTCAACACGATTGAAGAACTGGTCGAAGACATTCGCCAGGGCAAGATGGTCATCCTCATGGATGACGAAGACCGCGAGAACGAAGGCGACCTGATCATGGCCGCCGAATGCTGCAAGGCCGAGCACATCAACTTCATGGCCAAGCACGCCCGTGGCCTGATCTGCATGCCGATGAGCCGCGAGCGTTGCGAACTGCTCAAGCTGCCGCTGATGGCGCCGCGCAACGGTTCCGGCTTCGGCACCAAATTCACCGTGTCGATCGAAGCCAGCGAAGGGGTGACCACCGGCATCTCCGCCGCTGACCGCGCCCGCACCGTGCAAGCGGCCGCGGCCAAGGACGCCAAGGCTGAAGACATCGTCAGCCCCGGTCATATCTTCCCGCTGATGGCTCAGCCCGGCGGCACCCTGGCCCGCGCCGGTCACACCGAAGCCGCCTGCGACCTGGCGCGCATGGCCGGTTTCGAGCCAAGTGGCGTGATCTGCGAAGTGATGAACGACGACGGCACCATGTCCCGTCGCGCCGAACTGGAAACCTTCGCCGCCGAACACAATATCAAGATCGGCACCATCGCCGACCTGATTCACTACCGGATGATCCACGAACGTACCGTTCAGCGGATTGCCGAGCAGCCACTGGACAGCGAACTGGGTCATTTCAACCTGGTGACCTATCGTGATTCGGTGGAAGGCGATGTGCACATGGCCCTGACCCTGGGCAGCTTCTGCGCCGAAGAGCCGACCCTGGTGCGGGTGCACAACATGGACCCGCTGCGCGACCTGCTGATGGTCAAGCAACCCGGGCGCTGGAGCCTGCGCGCCGCCATGGCCGCGGTGGCCGAGGCCGGCAGCGGCGTGGTGCTGTTGCTCGGTCACCCGCTGGACGGCGACGTCCTGCTGGCGCATATCCGCGAGACCGCCGAGCAGGTGCCGGCGAAAAAACCGACCACCTACAGCATCGTCGGGGCCGGTTCGCAGATCCTGCGGGACCTGGGCGTACGAAAAATGCGCCTGATGAGTGCGCCGATGAAGTTCAATGCGATATCCGGTTTCGACCTGGAAGTAGTAGAATACGTGCCCTCCGAATAAAGACTGGCTGTTCGCGGCCCTTGATTCGCGGTTCAAATATCCCTGAGGGGCGCGTACTAGGCGCGCCCCGGCTCTTTAAGAGAATTGTCGAATGACCCTGAAGACCATCGAAGGTACCTTCATCGCCCCCAAAGGCCGCTACGCCCTGGTGGTCGGCCGCTTCAACAGCTTCGTTGTCGAAAGCCTGGTGAGCGGCGCGGTTGACGCCCTGGTTCGCCACGGTGTCAGCGAAAGCGACATCACTATCATCCGCGCACCGGGTGCCTTCGAAATCCCGCTGGTGGCGCAGAAAGTCGCCCAGAAAGGTGATTTCTCGGCGATCATCGCCCTTGGCGCGGTCATTCGTGGCGGTACTCCGCACTTCGAATACGTGGCTGGCGAATGCACCAAGGGCCTGGCCCAGGTCTCCATGGAATTCGGCGTACCGGTGGCCTTCGGCGTGCTGACCGTTGATTCCATCGAACAAGCCATCGAACGTTCCGGCACCAAAGCCGGCAACAAAGGCGCCGAAGCCGCCCTTTCCGCCCTGGAAATGGTCAGCTTGCTGGCGCAATTGGAGGCTGTGTGATTAGCGACGAAAGCGATCGTTTCAACCCGCGCGATCCGAAGCCTGAAGGCTCCGGCAAGCCCTCCAAAAGCGTCAAGCGTCGCGAAGCCCGTCAGCTCGCGACCCAGGCCCTGTACCAGTGGCACATGGCCAAGCAGTCGCTGAACGAGATCGAAGCGCAGTTCCGGGTCGACAACGATTTCAGCGATGTCGATGGCGCCTACTTCCGTGAAATCCTCCACGGCGTTCCGCAGTTCAAGAGCGAGATCGACACCGTTCTCAAGCCGTGCCTGGACATCGAGATCGAAGAGCTGGACCCGGTTGAACTGGCGGTGTTGCGCCTGTCCACCTGGGAACTGCTCAAGCGCGTCGACGTGCCGTACCGCGTGGTGATCAACGAAGGGATCGAACTGGCCAAGGTCTACGGTTCCACCGACGGTCACAAGTTCGTCAACGGCGTGCTCGACAAACTGGCGCCGCGCCTGCGTGAAGCTGAAGTGAAGGCGTTCAAGCGCTGATCCGCGCTTGACCTTTGCATGGGCGAGTTCGAGCTGATCCGCAATTTCTTCGCCGCCGCGCCCTGTGCGCAGGCCGGCGAGGGCGTTGCCCTGGGCATCGGCGACGACTGCGCCCTGCTGAGCGTCCCCGCCGGGGAACAACTGGCGATTTCCACCGACACCCTGGTGGCCGGTGTGCACTTCGCCGACCCCTGCGATCCTTTCCTGCTCGGCCAGCGCGCGCTGGCTGTTGCCGCCAGTGACCTGGCTGCCATGGGCGCCACGCCCCTGGCCTTTACCCTGGCCCTGACCTTGCCGCATAACGATGCCGGCTGGTTGCAGGCTTTCGCCCGTGGTTTGAACCTGATGGCGCAACACTGCGACTTGCGCCTGGTGGGCGGCGACACCACCCGTGGGCCGCTGTGCCTGACGCTGACGGTGTTCGGCCGTGTGCCGACGGGCCAGGCACTGACCCGCAGCGGCGCGCAAGTCGGCGACCTGCTGTGTGTCGGCGGCGAGTTGGGCAATGCAGCCGGAGCCTTGCCGCTGGTGCTGGGGCAGCGTACGGCGGAGCCGGCAATTGCCGAGCCGCTGTTGGACCACTACTGGTCGCCCAAGCCGCAACTGGCCCTGGGTCAGTTCTTGCGCAACAAGGCGACCTCGGCACTGGATATCTCCGACGGGTTATTGGCCGATTGCGGACATATCGCGGCGGCATCCTCCGTCAGATTGCAGGTGAAGCGCGACGCGTTGCCCTTGTCTTCGGCGCTGCTTGGTTTTCTCGGCCAGGACGGCGCCCGCGAGGCGGCCCTCAGCGGTGGTGATGACTATGTCCTGGCCTTCACCCTGCCGCCCGCCGAGTTGCCCGGGTTGCTGGCGGCGCACCCATCGGTCCGGGTGATCGGGCAGGTGCTGGCCGGGCAGGGCGTGGTCCTGGTGGACAGCGCCGGCCGCGATATCACGCCGGTGCGCCGTGGTTACCAACATTTTCCGGAGACACCGTGACAGATCATCCCAAGCAGGTCCCGGCCGAGTTCGTGCCGCCGTCGGTGTGGCGCAATCCCTGGCATTTCCTGGCCTTCGGCTTCGGTTCCGGCACCTTGCCCAAGGCGCCGGGCACCTGGGGTTCGCTGGTTGCGCTACCCTTTATACCGTTATGGCAGATGTTGCCCGACTGGGGCTACTGGCTGATGCTTGGCGTCACCATGCTGTTCGGCTTCTGGCTGTGCGGCAAGGTCGCCAACGATCTGCGGGTACACGACCACGAAGGCATCGTCTGGGACGAGATGGTCGGGATGTGGATCACCCTCTGGCTGGTGCCGGACGGTTGGTACTGGTTGCTGGCGGGTTTCTTGCTGTTCCGCTTCTTCGATATCCTCAAGCCCTGGCCGATCCGCTGGATCGACCGGCATGTCCATGGCGGCGTCGGCATCATGCTCGACGACGTACTGGCCGGGGTTTTCGCCTGGCTGGCCATGCAAGGGCTGGTGCACCTCTTTACCTGAGGATTCAGGCATGTCTGGCTGTCGGTTGTGGCTCGTGTTGCTCTGTCTGTGGGCGGGTGGCGTTGTAGGCAATGTCGTTCAGGCGCGGGAAGAAACGTCCTCGCCTGGGCTGATCCACCTCGCCAGCGAGGAGTGGGTCGACTACACCGGTGCCGACGGCCGTGGCCTGGCCTGGGATCTTATGCGCGAGATCTTCGAGCCCAAGGGCGTCAAGGTGCTGATCAGTACCGAGCCCTACGTTCGGGCCATCGGACTGGTGCAGCGTGGGGAGGCGGACGCCTGGGTCGCGGCTTATCGGCGCGAGGTGAAGGGCGCTCTTTATCCGCGCTGGCATTTCGACGTCGATCACCTCTATGCCCTGGGACTGGCGAGCAATCCACAGCCGACCCTGGAAACCCTGGGTGTTTATCGCCTGGCGTGGATGCGTGGCTACAAATACCAGGATTACCTGCCCAACGTCCGTCACTACAACGAAATCGTGCGGCGCGACGGTGTCTTGTCGATGCTGGCCCACAGTCGTGCCGACTATTACATCGATGCGTTGTCCGAGGTCAACGAGGTACTGGGGCATGCCGCGCACCCCGAAATGTTCCTGCGTAGCCATTTGCTCGACCTGCCGCTGTACCTGGGGTTCGCCGACAATGCGCGAGGGCGCTCACTGATGGCCCTGTATGACCAGCGTATGGAAGAACTGGTCAAAAGTGGTGAGTTGCGGAGCATTTTCGAGCACTGGAAGCAGCCGTATCCGTTCGACGCCATGCCGCTGCCGGTGACGACGAATCAAACTTATTGATAGTTATCATGGATAATTCAGCCTAAGCGTCTGTAGGAACCTACTGTTACAATGCGACCTCTGCGAATTTCCAGTCCTCATACTGATCAGGAGCACACGGTGCCCGTCGTTTTCGTCGCTGCTTCCAAACTGCCAACCCCCTTTGCGACCTTCACCATGAATGGCTTTCTCGAAGAAGCCACCGGTCGTGAACACGTCGTGCTGACCCTGGGGGACGTGGCGGATGGCGCACCGGTTCTTGGCCGTGTGCATTCCGAATGCCTGACCGGCGATGCCTTGTTCAGCCAGCGCTGCGATTGCGGCTCCCAGCTGGAGGCGGCCCTGCGGGCCATTGCCCTCGAAGGTCGTGGCATTTTGCTGTACCTGCGCCAGGAAGGGCGCGGCATCGGCCTGATGAACAAGATCCGTGCCTATGAGTTGCAGGACGGTGGCGCCGACACGGTCGAGGCCAACGAGCGCCTGGGCTTTGCCGCCGACCAGCGTGACTATTCCATCTGCCGGCCGATGCTCGAACACCTGGGCATCCAGTCCCTGCGCCTGATGACCAACAACCCGCGCAAGGTCAAGGCCTTGACCGAGATGGGCATCACCGTGGCCGAGCGTGTGCCGCTGCAAACCGGACAGAACCCCCACAACAAACTCTACCTGGCGACCAAGGCTGGCAAGCTCGGCCATATGATGGGCAACGAGCACCAGAGCGAGGCCGACCCGGCGTGACCCGTGGTCAGGTGAAGCGTCGGCTGTCGGTGGGCTGGTGGAAACAGCTGGTGCTGAGTGTGCTGCCGTTGTTTGTTGCCAACTGGCTTTTCGGTCAGACGGATGCCTTGCTGCCGGTGCTGGCGATGCCGTTTTTCATTGCCGGCGTGGCGTCGATGTTTGTCAGCCTGCGGTTTTTCGGGGCTTACAAGCGCTCGTTGATCACCACACAGGCGGCGCTGGATACACCGGAAGAACCGGCGGCCTGGATCGAACTGGCCAACGTGCGGCGCAAAGCCCTGGTGGCGGCGGCGTTGCCGACCTGGATCGGCACCCTGGCGGTGTTCGTCGGCTTGGAAGCAGTGCCGTTGATGCTGCTGGTGTTGTCCAGCGTGGTGCTGTTCTACCTCTATCGCATTCCGCGTCAACTGGGCTGATGCATCGCTGGATGACGATGAATCTTTCCAGTTTTTAGCGCAAATCCTACCTGCTAGTAAGACGGTTCTGCCGATACACCTCGATGCGGTTTCCTTAAAGTCCTCTTGCTCAAGTCTTGAGCGCTGTCTGTGCGAACGCTCCCTGTTCATGCAGGCAGTCTTCGCTTTGATCAAGAGGAAAGACCATGCGACTCATTATGGCAGGGGCGGCAGTGGCGGTTGCACTCAGTGGTTGTCTGGGTGGGATATCGACGTTGCTCGATTTCGGCAGTCATCCCGTTGTGAGCAAGGCGGCCCAGGGGAGTACCGTCAGCAGGCAGGACATGCTCGCCATACAGAAGCCTTCCCAGATCACGGCGATTCGCGGGGGCACCGCGCAATGCTTTGACTACGATCTGCAAAATGAAAGCGGTAAGCGTGCGGCGCTCTATGTCGGCTTCACGTCAGCGGGCTTCGTCAACGCCTATGGGTTTTCCAGCTGCGCGGATGCCGTTCGCGCAGGCTATCTCGACTCGGACGCAGTGATGAAACGCAATGACTGAGACGGCTTGAGGCCTGACGCTTAGCGTCGTGATCACGGCTGATGCGAAAAGGCTCATGGGGACGATGAGTTGCTTTCAGACAGGGAATGCGGCGTTTTCAATGCCGCATTCCCTGCCTGAACGGAAGGCTTACAGCCCCAGCAGTTTCATCCGCTCGGTGACCGATGCTTCGATCCCCGCTACATCCAACCCGCATTCCGCCAGCATCTGCGCGGGCTTCGCGTGTTCGACGTACACATCCGGCAAGCCCAGGTGCAGCACCGACTTGAGCAGGTTGTCACGCGCCAGGAACTCGCTGACTGCCGCACCGGCACCACCCATGATGGCGTTTTCTTCGATGGTCACCAGCAACTCATGGCTGCCGGCGATCTCGCGTACCAGGGCTTCATCCAGCGGTTTGACGAAACGCATGTCGACCACGGTCGCGTCGAGCTTCTCGGCGACGATCAGCGCTTCGGTCAATTGCACGCCAAACACCAGCAGGGCAACCTTGCTGCCCCGACGGCGAACCACACCCTTGCCGATCTCGATCGGTTCCAGATCCTTCTCGATGGTCGCATTCGGCCCGGTACCGCGTGGGTAACGTACCGCCGCCGGGCCTGGGTACAGGTGGCCGGTGGTCAGCATCTTGCGCAGTTCGTTCTCGTCGCTCGGCGTCATCACCAGCATGCCGGGGATGCAGCGCAGGTACGACAGGTCGAAACTGCCGGCGTGGGTCGGGCCGTCTTCGCCCACCAGGCCGGCGCGGTCGATGGCGAACAGCACGTCGAGGTTCTGCACCGCGACGTCATGCACCAACTGGTCGTAACCGCGTTGCAGGAAGGTGGAGTAGATCGCCACCACCGGCTTGGCGCCTTCGCAGGCCATGCCAGCAGCAAAGGTCACCGCGTGCTGCTCGGCAATCGCCACGTCGAAGTAGCGCAGCGGGAAACGCTCGCTGAAGGCCACCAGATCGGAGCCTTCCTTCATCGCGGGGGTAATGCCCACCAGGCGCGGGTCGGCGGCGGCCATGTCGCACAGCCATTCGCCGAACACGCCGGAGTATTTCGGTCCGCTGGCTTTCTTCGGCGCGGCGGCCGGGGCGTCCAGGGGTTCGAGCTTGGTGATCGCGTGGTAACCGATCGGGTCGACTTCCGCCGGGGCGAAACCCTTGCCCTTCTTGGTCACCACATGCAGGAACTGCGGGCCCTTGAGGTCGCGCATATTGCGCAGGGTGGCGATCAGCGTCGGCAGGTCATGGCCGTCGATCGGGCCGATGTAGTTCCAGCCCAGTTCTTCGAACAGGGTGCCGGGAACCAGCATGCCCTTGGCGTATTCTTCGGTACGACGGGCGATTTCCCAGGCCCCGGGCAGGCGCGACAGCACTTTCTTGCTGCCTTCGCGCATGCTCGCGTAGGTGCGACTGGAGAGAATCTTCGCCAGGTAGTTCGACAGACCGCCGACATTGCGCGAAATCGACATGTCGTTGTCGTTGAGGATCACCAGCATGTTGGCGTCGACTTCCGGCGCGTGGTTCAGCGCCTCGAAGGCCATGCCGGCGGTCAGCGCGCCATCACCGATCACGGCGATGGCCTTGCGATCGCTGTTCTGCAGGCGAGCGGCGATGGCCATGCCCAGGGCGGCGCTGATGGAGGTGCTGGAGTGACCGACGCCAAAGGTGTCGTACTCGCTCTCCGAACGCCGTGGGAAAGCGGCCAGGCCGTCTTTCTGACGCAGGGTGTGCATGCGCTCGCGCCGACCGGTGAGGATCTTGTGCGGATACGCCTGATGACCCACGTCCCACACCAGCCGGTCGTCCGGGGTGTCGAAGACGTAGTGCAACGCGATGGTCAGTTCGATCACGCCGAGGCCGGCACCAAAGTGCCCGCCGGTCTGGCCGACCGAATAGAGCAATTCCAGGCGCAGTTCATCGGCCAGGGTTTCCAGCTCGGCTTCACCTAACCGGCGCAGGCCGGCCGGCGTTTCAGCACGGTCCAGCAGGGGCGTGGTCGGGCGCTTGCGGGGAATCTCATGGAACGTCGTGGGCATCAGGCGAATCGTTATAGGTATAGAAGAGGCGGCAGTTTACCTGATGCATCGCACGCTGCCCACGCAGAGCGTCGAAGTTGGCCGATATGCGGTCTTGAGCGCGGCGTTTGGATCAGCTGCGACGTTCGACGATATAACGGGCCAGCTCGCGCAACGGTTCGGCGCACGCGTCAAACGGTCGCAGGGCATGCAGCGCCTGGTCGCGCAGTTCCAGGGCGTAGGCCTTGGCCGCGTCCAGGCCGAGCAGGGCCGGGTAGGTCGGTTTGTCGCGGGCGATATCGGCGCCCTGGCGTTTGCCGAGGGTGGCGGTGTCGCTTTCCACGTCGAGAATATCGTCCTGCACCTGGAAAGCCAGGCCGATGGCCTGGGCGTAGGTCTGCAGCGAGCGCAATTCGTCTTTCTGCGCCTGGCCGCTGGCCAGGGCGCCGAGCTTGACGCTGGCTTCGATCAGCGCGCCGGTCTTGTGCCGGTGCATGGTTTCCAGGGCTTTCTGGTCGAGCTTGAGGCCCACCGAACCGAGGTCGATGGCCTGGCCGCCGACCATGCCGGCCGGGCCGGCGGCCTGGGCCAGGGTGGTGACCATGGTCAGGCGGATATCGGCGCTCAGGTCGCTCAGGCCCGGATCGAGCAGGGCGCTGAAGGCCAGGCTCTGCAGGCCGTCGCCGGCGAGGATCGCACAGGCTTCGTCGAATGCCTTGTGGGTGGTCGGCTGGCCGCGACGCAGGTCGTCGTCGTCCATGGCCGGCAAATCGTCGTGGACCAGCGAGTAGGCGTGGATCAGCTCCACTGCGCAGGCCGCGCCGTTGGCCTGTTCCGGCTTGCCGCCGAGGGCTTCGCAGGCGGCGTAGGCGAGCAGCGGGCGCACGCGTTTGCCGCCGTTCATCACGCTGTAGCGCATGGCCTCATAGAGGCGGGCGAGTTCGGGGCCGGGGGCGTTGAACAGGGTGTCGAGTGCGGCGTTGACCCGGGCCTGGCTGCTGGCCTGATAGGCTTTGATCATTCTGCTTGTTCCGCGTCGAAGGGCTCTTCGGCCAGTTCGCCGTCGCGCTCCAGGAGGATCTGTACTTTCTGCTCGGCCTGGGCCAGGGCGCCCTGGCAGTCACGGGTCAGGCGGATGCCTTGTTCGAAGGCGGTCAGCGAGTCTTCCAACGACAATTCGCCGTTCTCCAGGCGTTCGACCAGGGTTTGCAGGTCGGCAAGGGATTGCTCGAAGTCCAGGGAAGCTTTTTTGCGGGCCATGGCGGCGATCTCGGTAGGCGTTGAACGGGCGCGACACTAGCAGACAGCGGGTTTAGGGGCAAATGCGAGGGATTGGCAGTCAAGGGGCTGATGTAGGACGCCGTCAACAAAACATCCGGGTGTAGAACCCGTCATCCCGGGGGCACGCGTCCACTGTAGGAGCCGGCTTGCTGGCGATGACGTCCGTACGGACGCCGCATGACTCAAGGGCCTCATCGCCAGCAAGCCGGCTCCTACAGGTTTTGCAGCGTGTTCTGAATCGCTATCGCCTGGGCGATTGTCCCGGTTTATGGCGAGGGGCATCCCGGTTTATCCCGCTAGTCGGCACAAAGTCGTCTCTTTATAGTAGCCCATCGATCAAGGATGAATGATCGACATGGACCTCCCTCTCGTCGCCCCCGATATTCCCCTGCGCTTCTACCCATAAGGCTGTCATCCATGGCGTCTTCTTCCGCTCGTATTCCCGGTTCCGGCGTACTGCTGCTGATCATCCTGGCTTGCCAGTTGATGATCGTGCTCGACGTCACCGTGCTCTATACCGCCTTGCCGCATATTCAAAAGGCCCTGGACCTGTCGCTTCCCGACCTCACCTGGGTGCAGAACGCCTACACCCTGGCCTTCGGCGGCATGATGCTGCTCGGCGCCCGGGCCGGTGACCTGCTGGGCCGGCGCCGGGTGTTCCTGGTGGCGGTAACGGTGTTCACCCTGGCTTCGTTGCTGGGTGGCTTGGCCCAATCAGCCCATGAACTGTTGATCGCCCGGGGCGTGCAGGGCATTGCCGCGGCATTCCTCGCGCCTTCGACCCTGGCGCTGATGATGACCCACTTCCCTCCGGGCCCGCAGCGGCTGCGGGCCATCAGCTTCTACACCGCCGTGTCCGGTGGTGGCGGTGCGCTGGGGCTGGTGCTCGGTGGGGTGTTGACCGATCTGTTGTCCTGGCGCTGGGTGATGTTTATCAACCTGCCGGTGGGCATTGCCCTGCTGGCCCTGGCCTGGCGTTACCTGAAGGAGACCGAGCGACATACCGGCCACTTCGACCTGGCGGGAGCCTTGACCGTCACCTTCGGCATGAGCGCGCTGGTCTATTGCTTCGTCCGGGCCGGTGCCCAGGGGTGGGATGACGCCCTGACCCTCGGCGCACTGGCCTGCGCCCTGGTGTTGCTGAGCCTGTTCGTCTGGATCGAGCGGCGCGCGGAGCAGCCGATCATGCCGCTGCACCTGTTCGCGAGTGCCGAGCGCTCCGGCGCCTATGTCAGCCGCATGCTGTTGGTGGGCGGGATGGTCGGCACCTACTTCTTCCTGATCCAGTATGTGCAGGAAGTGCTGGGCTACACCGCGCTCAAGGCCGGTGAGGCGTTTCTGGCGCTGACCCTGACCCAGTTCGCCATGTCGGTGTACGGCGTGAAGTGGCTGGCGCGCCACATGAGTTCAGCGGTGATGCTGTTCTGCGGGCTGGCGACGGCGTTGGTGGGGATGGCATTGCTGACCGGGTTGGGCTCGGACGTGGCGTACTTTCCGCATCTGATGCTGCCGCTGATCATTCTCGGGATCGGTTGCGGCGCGGCGTTCGTGCCGCTGACCAGCGCCGGGATCGCCGGGGTGGAACCACAGAATGCCGGGGCCGCGTCGGGCTTGGTCAATGTCGCGCACCAGGTCGGTGGTTCCCTGGGTACGGCGGTGATCGTGGCGATTGTCGGTATGGCTGCGCGCTTGTCGCCGGCTCCGGCGGGGCTGGATGCTGACGCCCAGGCGCGGTTTGCCCTGAGCCATGCGCTGTCCGTGGGTGCCACCAGTTCGGCGACGTTTTTCGGGCTGGCGCTGCTGGTGGTGTTCTTCACCTCGCGCCATGCCCGTCGACGGGAGCGCCTTCAGGCGGCTGACGCGGCGTCCTGAAGTCGTTCGGCGCCCGCGTCCAATTTGAGTGCCGACATGGGCTGATGCAGTCGCGATTGTAATAACACGACACAGGTGTATGATTGTCTGAAGGTACGGCATTGCCGTATTTTTTCGCCCATGCATACGATCATTGAAACTGAAGTATTCAAACGTTGCGCAGAGGCCATCTGGAATGACGGCGAACGCCATGAGTTCATTACCTGGATCGCGGGCAACCCGCTGGCAGGTGATGTTGTTCCCGGCAGTGGAGGATTGCGCAAGATTCGCTGGTCTCGTACGGGCACGGGCAAGCAAGGCGGTACGCGGGTTATCTACTACAACAGGCTTGCCGACGGTTGTATCTGGCTGTTGATTGCCTATACGAAGGCCAAATTTGACAACTTGCCTGCCGCGTTTCTGAAGCAATTGAAGGAGGAACTCAGCGATGAGTGATGAACTGGAACAATTCCAGAAGGACTTGCTGGCCTCAGTCCGGCAAATGAAGGCGGGTAAAGCGGCGCGGGTCACCCGGGTGACATTGACCGCAGCTGCCGAGGCTCGGACAAAGGTCGGTTTGTCCCAGAGTGATTTCGCCAAGCTTCTGGGCGTCAGCCTGCGGACTTTGCAGGACTGGGAGCAGGGGCGCCGACAGCCCACGGGTGCGGCGCAAACGCTGCTGCGCGTTGCGAGCCAGCACCCGGAAGCGTTGCGTGATCTTCAAACGGCATGACTCTGAAAACGCTGCTGGGTATCCGCTATAGACCGTCCACCCTGACAGAGTTATCGGAGGCATCGCCTACCTGTTTCTTGTCGCTATAAAAGCTGTGAAGCGATCAGAGAATCTTGCCTGAATAGTGGCCTTTTGCCTTGTTTTTCGGCTCTTTTCGGCTCCAGAACGACGATCCAGGCTCATTTGATGAGCCACCTCACAAATACCGCTTTGTCTCCATTGTCTAACAACATTCGAATCGCTAACCTCTGCGGCTTCCCCTACCTGTCATCGACAGGTCTTCTCTGACCGATACCGTGTCGGGAGTGCGCTGTGGATCTTGCGCAGGGTTTTATAAAGCATGGCAAGGAGGCTGTTGATGCGCCGGTTTTTTCCCATCCTGATCGCCCTTTGGGCCACGACCGCCTGGGCCGAGCCCTCGGCCGAGCTTCAGGAGCCGACCGGCGGCTGGCGTTACGCAGGTCTCCTCGACCGCAAAGATGCGCCGCAGGTGGCCTATCCCACGCCGCCCATCGACCGCGGTATCCAGCGCAGCCGCACGCCCATCGAAGGCCGGATCAATCCGCCCTCCGGTCCGCGTGAGCCCCATATCCTGTCGGTCAACGGCAACCCCCTGAATCTCTACACCGACGACGCCGGTCGCTTCGTGCGCCCCTATGCCTTCGGCGCCGGCTCCAACAGCGTCGAAGTGCGCAGCTCGACGGGCAAGTCCCTCAAGCGCGTGCAGTTCTACGAAGCCAACAAGCAGATCACCCCGGCGCGTATCCGCGTGGTCCTCGGCTGGGACGACCCCAAGGCCGAACTCGACCTGCACATCATCACCCCCGACGGCCAGCACGCCTTCTACGCGCATCCCGCGTTGACCAACGGCGGCGGCCTCGACCCGGACGGTGTCGACGGTCCCGGCCCGGAAATGTTCACCATGACCGCGCCGCTGCACGGCACCTACCTGATTTATGTGAACTACTGGGGCAACTACAGCGCCAGCGACGGCTATAACTTTACCGAGCGCGCCAATCAGAACGAGGTCATCACCTCGCAGATCAACCTGGTGCTCAACGAAAACACCGTCGATGAAAAGCGCGAGAGCTTCACTGTGCCCCTGCGAGCCATCGGCGACCTGCTGCTGGTCAAGACCTTCAACTATTGAACATCCCGCTCCACGGATGAATGGGCTTTGCGAACATGAGCGATAACACAGCTTCCCCGGACGCCGCTGTACCGGCTGCCCCTCAACCTGCCGGCTCGCGCCGTTGGCTGGGCCTTGTGCTCGGGCTTTGCGTGGCCGGTACGGTGGCGGGCGGCCTGGGCTGGTTTTTCCACCACAAGCCGGCCGCCCCGGCGCCGGAACTGGCCCTGGAAAAGCTCGGCGTCAGTCGCCCGGACGCGCTGCTGGAAACCGCGTCGCTGAGCCAGTTGCCCAAGGACCTGCTCAGCGTGCCGTTCCTGCGCGACACCCTGACCGAAGATTTCGTTTTCTACTACGAAACCCACGGCGACCGCCTGGGCCTGATCGGCAGCTTGCGGCGGATCATCTACGAGCATGACCTCAAGCTGCAGGACAACCTGATCGAGCAACTCTTCGACCAGCCGGCGGATATCGCCCTGTGGCGCGGTGCCGACGGTCGGCTCAAGGACTTCCTGCTGGTGATGGACCGCGGTGGCCTGGCCAAACTGCTCGAGCCCCTGGCCCATGTCGCCCTGGACGACACCCAGTTGACCAAGGTCGGCGAAGTGAAGGTCGGCGGCGACAGCGTGCCGCTCTATCGCCTGGCCTACAACGCCAGCAAAGCCCTGTTGTTCGCCTCCCGTGGCGACAAGCTGGTGGTGCTGTCCAACCCGGACAGGCTCTACGAGCAAACCAGCGACGACAGCGAAGTGGCGCCGGGCGAGGTTTCGACCCAGGCCCTGGCAGCATTGCTCAATGGCGACAAACTGTTCCCCGAAGCCTTCGGCCTCAAGCCCCGCGAAACCGTCGTGAAGCAACGCATCTCGATTGCGTCCAGCGTCCTGGCCATGGGTTATCAGCGTTTTATCCCCAATTTCGCCGGCCTGCGCCTGGACATGGACGACAAGGGCTGGCACAGCTTCCTCGCCCTGGATGAGCAGGACAAAGCCGCCGACTTCGACTTCAAGCCGATCTGGCAAGCCATGCCGGTAGGCGCCAGCGCCTGCGTTGCCCTGCCACTGGCCGCCGAGCAGCAACAACCACTGTTGGTCAAACTCGGCGCCGACGAGGCCACCGCGAAGAAACTCACCGAACACATGAGCGGTGCCGCCGGACTCTGCTGGTACGCCGACTCGCGCCTTTATACACCGTTGCTGGTGGCCAACCTGACCAAGGACAACGACAGCCTCGACGCCGACCTGGGCAAACTCTTCGGCTCCATGGTCGGGAGCAAGGAAAGCGCCGTCGACGGCGGCCTGTTTCCTATTGCTGAGCAACAGAAAGACGGCGTCCATGAGTGGAAACGCCAGGTCAGCTCGAGCTTCGGCCAGTACGCCGCCAAGGAAGCCGAGAACCCCGACGCCATCACCGGCAAGGGCTTCTTTCGCGTAAGCCTGGCGCGACACGGTTCGACCCTGTTGTTCTCCCTGGACGACAAGCTGGTGGACAAGGCCCTCGGCACACTCGACAAGCACTTCCCGCCGCTGGCCGACGTGCTGCCCAAGGACGTGCTGATGCCGGTCTACCTCGGCCCGGACTCCCTGGCGCAACTGATGCAGCAGGAAACCCTCGACAGCCTGCCCCAGGACATGGAGCCGGTGTTCCGCAACGCCGCCCAGACCCACCTGATTCCCAAACTGCAAAAGCTCGCCGGTTTCGGCAAATACGCCCTGACCCTGCCGGAAGGCAGCGAGCCGGACGGCCACTGGCAGTGGCTGCCTTTGCAATGGCGTGCAATGTGATTCCTCTGTTCAAGAGGTTGGGCTTGCTGGCGCTGCTACTGAACACCGCGTTCAGTGCGCCCGTGTTCGCCCTCGAAACACCGCCCCTGGATGTCGAGCAGTCCCAGGTGTTCCGCGCCTGGTTCGTGCGCATCGCCCAGGAGCAACTGACCCAGGGCCCGAGCCCGCGCTGGTACCAGCAGGACTGCGCCGGCCTGGTGCGCTTCGCCGCCAACGAAGCGTTGAAAACCCATGACGACAAATGGTTGCGGGCCAATGGCCTGTCCAACCGCTACCTGCCGCCCGAACTGGTCCTGAGCGAGGGCCAGCGCAACCTGGCCCAGCAATGGCAGCAGGGCGGCGGCAAGGTCGGGCCCTACGTCAATGCGATCAAGCTGATCCAGTTCAACAGCCAACTGGTCAGCCGCGACCTCAACCAGGCGCGGCCCGGTGACCTGTTGTTCTTCGACCAGGGCGACGACCAGCACCTGATGATCTGGATGGGCCGCAACATCGCCTATCACACCGGCACCACCACCCCCACCGATAACGGCATGCGCTCCGCCAGCGTGCAGCAACTCATGACATGGAAGGACACCCGATGGATACCCGATGCAACGAACCCCAACTTCATCGGCGTCTACCGGCTGAACTTCCTCTCTCGATGAACGGGTCTCCCATGAAGCGTCTGTTTTCCCGAATGGTTTTCGCCCTGGCCGTGCTGCTGCCGGTTGTCGTCGGCGCCGCCGATGACTCGGTGCCGCCGAGCAACTACACGCCGGTGGCCGGCGAGAGTTTCTTCCTGTTGGCCGACAGCAGCTTCGCCAGCGACGAGCAGGCCTTGGTCCGCCTCGAAGCACCGGGCCGCGACTATCGGCGTTTCCGCATGGAGCCCTACGGCGGCGCGGATATCCGCGTGTACCGCATCGACCAGCCGCTGGAATTCCTCAAGCGCCAGAAGAACCTGCACCGGGTGGTCAGCGACGGCCAGTTCAAGGGCGAGGGGCTGTCCAACACCCTGGCCTACCTGTGGGACAACTGGTACCGCAAATCCCGCCGCGTGATGCAGCGGGCGTTCTCCTACGAGTCGCGTAAACAAGTGACCGAGGAAGTGCCGGAACTGAAAATGGGCCAGGCCATCGCCGCGCCGACCCCGTATGACAACCACCCGCAATACGCGCCGCTGCCCGGCCTGCCGCTGGTCAGCCAGTTCCGCTACCCGCTGTGGGACGCCAAGCCGATCCAGCCACCGAAGGGCGTCGACCTGGCCGGCTCTTCCAGCCAGTTCATCAGCGTCGCGCCCGGCAACGTCTATATCCCGCTGGGCAAACTCAAGCCGGGGCTGTACCTGGTGGAAGCGCTGATCGGCAAATACCGTGCGACCACCGTGGTGTTCGTCTCCAACACCGTGGCCGTGAGCAAGATCGCTGGCGACGAGTTGGTGGTGTGGGCGGCACGCAAACATGAAGGCAGCTCGGTGCCCAAGGTCAAAGTGCTGTGGACCGACGGCCTGGGCGTGATGAGCAGTGGCGAGACCGATGCCGATGGCCTGTTGCGCCTCAAGCACGTCAGCCCGGAGCGCTCGTTCATGATCGGCGAAGACGACGAGGGCGGTGTGTTCGTCTCCGAGAACTTCTACTACGACAGCGAAATCTACGACACCAAACTCTACGCCTTCACTGACCGGCCGCTGTACCGGCCGGGGGATTGGGTGTCGATGAAGATCGTCGGTCGCGAATTCAAGAACGCCCGCGACTCGGTCAACCCGACCACCGCCCCGGTACGCGTCAGCGTGCTGGATGCCACTGGCACCACACTGCAGACCCTGGACTTGAACCTGGACGCCAAGTCCGGTACCCAGGGCCGTTTCCAGCTACCGGACAACGCCGTGGCCGGTGGTTACGAGTTGCGTTTCAACTACCGCGACCAGACCTACAGCAGCGCCTTCCGCGTTGCCGAGCACATCAAGCCGCACTTTGAAATCTCCATGGACCTGGCCAAGCAGGATTTCCGCACCGGCGAGCCGATCAAGGGAAAATTGCTGCTGCTCTACCCGGACGGCAAACCGGTGGCCGACGCCCGTGTGCAACTGAGCCTGCGTGCCCAGCAACTGTCGATGGTCGACAACGAGTTGCAATACCTCGGGCAATTCCCGGTGGAATTGACCAGCACCGAACTGACCACCGACGACAAGGGCCAGGCCGTACTCGACCTGCCGGCGGCGGAGAAACCGAGCCGCTACATGCTCACTGTGTTCGCCAGCGACGGCGCGGCGTATCGGGTCAAGACCACCAAGGAAATCCTCATCGAGCGCGGTGCGGCTCGCTATCGCCTGTCGGCGCCGCAGCGTTTCAGTGCGACCGGCGAGAAGGTCGCGTTCAGCTACGCCAGCGAATCCACCGTCGCTCAGCCAAACGCTGGCACGCCGAGCACCTACAACTGGGTCCGCCTGGAAGACCAGTCCACCGGTAACGGCAAACTCGCTGCCGGCGACAAAGGCTTCAGCGTCACCTTCGACCGTCCCGGCACCTACAACCTGTCGCTCAAGGATGACCACGAACGCATCCTCGGCGCCACCGGCCATTCGGTGACCGGCGATGGCGTGAAAGCCGTGCCCGGCACCGTGGAAATCCTTCTCGACAAACCCGAGTACCAGACCGGCGACGAAGCCCTGGCGCTGATCACCTTCCCGGAGCCCGTCACCGACGCGCTGCTGTCTCTGGAACGCGACAAGGTCGAGGCCACCGCGTTGCTGTCCAAGGGCGGCGACTGGCTGCGCCTGGAAAAAATCAGCGACACCCAATACCGTGCGCGGATTCCGGTGAAGGACAACTACGCCCCCAATCTGACCTTCTCGGTGCTCTACACCAAGGGCGGCGAATACAGCTTCCAGAACGCCGGCCTCAAGGTCACCACGCCGCAGATCGATGTGGCCATCGCCACGGACAAGGACAGCTACCAGCCGGGCGACACCGTCTCGGTGGACCTGACCACCCAGTTCGCCGGCAAGCCGATCCCGGCGCACCTGACCGTCAGCGTGGTGGATGAAATGATCTACGCGCTGCAACCGGAAGTGGCGCCGAGCATCGACCAGTTCTTCTACCACCCACGGCGCAACAACGTGCGCACCAGCGCCAGCCTGTCGTTTATCAGCTACGACGTGGCATTGCCGGGCAGCCCTGGCGCGCCGGGTAAGGCCAACCGCAGCGAGCGCGGCGTGAAAGTGCTGGAGCGGCCGCGTCGCGAAGATGTCGATACCGCCGCCTGGCAGCCGGAGCTGGTGACCGACGCCAACGGCAAGGTGCGCTTCACCTTCCGCATGCCGGATTCCCTGACCCGCTGGCGCATCACCGCCCGGGCCATCGCCGATGCCGGGCAAGTGGGGCAGAAGAACCAGTTCATCCGTTCCGACAAACCGCTGTACCTGAAATGGAGCGGCCCGACCCACTTCCGCAGCGGCGACCAGCCGAAGCTTGGCCTGTTCGCTTTCAGCCAGGCCGACAAACCGGTCAAGACCGAACTGGTGATTCGATATGCCGGCCAGGAACAGCGTCTGCCGTTGTCCTTGAACAAAGGCATCAACTACATCCCGCTGCCGGCGACCCCGTTGAGCAGTGGCGACTGGAGTGCCGAGCTGCAACAGGACGGCAAACCCCAGGACGCCCTGGCCGTGCACCTGAGTGCAGTGGGTGACGGCTGGCAAGTGACACAAAGCCAGAGCCTCAGCGTGGCCAGCGGCGACACACCGCTGAGCCTGCCGGCAGACGCCAGCGATATTCGCCTGCGCCTCGACGACAGCCCGCAAGCGCTGTTCCGCGCCAACCTCGATGATCTGCTCAGCTACCCCTACGGCGGTGTTGAGCAGACCGCCAGCCAACTGCTGCCGTTGAGCATTGCCTACCCGGCGCTGTCGGCCAACGCCCAGGTTCGCGACCGTCTGCGCCTGATCATGCAGAACAGTCGCCTGCGCCTGGTTTCGATGGCCGGGCCGGATGCCTGGTTCACCTGGTGGGGCGAAGATGTCACTCCGGATGCTTTCCTCACCGGTTACGCCTATTACGCAGACTGGCATGCCAGCAAGGCACTGGGCATCAGCCTGCCGCCGGATCACTGGCAGCGGGTGCTGGATGTCTACGGCAAACAGGCTTCGGTCACGCCGTTGCTGCAACGGGCGCTGGTGCTGTCGTTCGCCAAGGAAATGCAACTGCCGGTGAACACCCTGCTGAGCGGCCTGATGGAAGAGCTGGCGAAAGCCGGCGAGGGCGCCGACGCCAACCTGATGGACGATGGCCAGGACAGCCTGATCATGAGTGCACCGGATTCGGCCCTGGGCCTGGCCAGTGCGCGGGTGCTGACCGCCGCCCTGGCCCGCCAGAGCAAAGTCGCCTTGCCGGATGCCTTCAGCAAACAACTGCCCGCGGCGGAACAGCGTCTCGGTGCCAGCTCGCAACCGTTCGCCAGTGCCTTGAACCTGTCGATCAAACCGTTCAACGCCGACCTGGCCCAGGATCTGTTGCAGCGCCTGCTGCCGCAGCAATCCACCCTGGAACGCGCCCTGGCCCTGACCTGGCTGCAGCGCAGCGTCGAGCAGACTCCGAAAATGGTCAACCTGACCCCGGGCGAAGGCTGGAAAGCACGCGAAGGCGGAACCGGTGAGAATTACTGGCAGTGGGAGGGCACGGGCGTACCGAGCGTGCTGACCGTGAGCGGTGCACAGGAACGTCCATTGCGGGCCAAACTGAGCTACCTCAGCCAGCAGAAAGTCCCGGACGACCTGCCGGTGCAGATCAAGCGTCGCTTGCTGGAACTGGTGCCGGGCGATGACGCCTACACCTTCAGCCTCAAGGCCGTGGGCGACAAACCATTGTCCAGCGACAGTCTCTATCTGGACGAAGTGATCCTCACCACCAAGAGCCCCAAACCGCTGCGCTACGGCATGCTGGAAGTGCCGTTGCCGCCGGGTGCGGACGTTGAACGCACCACCTGGGGTGTCAACCTTGCCGGGTTGGCCGGTGCTGAAGCGACGCCGCTGGAGAAGGCGCACTTCGAACCTGGGCAGATGGCCTACGGTGTGCCGGTCAACAGCCTCAACGGCGAAGTGCGTCTACGCCACCTGATCCGCTTCTCGCAGAAGGGCCAGTTCAAGCTGCCGCCAGCGCGTTTCAGCCAGATCTATGCGCCAGAGCATCAGGCCCAGGAACAGAAGCCGGCCCTTGGGCAGATCACGGTCGAATGACATGACCCGCCCACTGGCCTGGCTACTGTTGTGCATCGTTCCTCTGCTGGCGACGGCAGAGGAAGCGCCCTTGCGCCTGGCCTGGAAAACCGCCGACGGTTATGAGCTGGTGCAGTTGAACACCACCCAGGTGCTCAACCGCGAGCCGTTGCCGGCGGATCTGCAAACGCCGTTGGGCAGCCTGTGGAAACTCTTCGTCTATGCTTGGTTGGTGGACACCAACCAGCAAGAGCCGGCCTACGACTGTCACGGTCAGGATCACGAGGAAGTCTATTGTTGTACTCCGGGCGGCAGCATTGCCCGGGATGCTGCGTTGGTCCGCTCCTGTGGTTTGTACTTTGATCCCAAGCGTTTGAAGATCGATGACGGCCAATGGCGCGACTACTGGCAAGTACGCCAGGCGCCTAGCTGGCTGCTGAGCTTCAACCAACTGCAACCGCAAACCCGTGTACCCGTGGTGCAATTGCTGGAAGCGCTACGCACGCTTCCGGCTCAGGGGACTGCGCGCAAACTGCTGCTGGACGTGGTGCTCAATGCCGCCGATGGTCAGGCGGTCGGGCTGTTGGGCGGTCGCGTGCGGGTCAAGACCTGGAGCTGGCTCGGCGACCATGACTCGCAGTCACGCCAAGGCGGTTTTGCCGGTTGGTTGGAGGACGGTACGCCGCTTTGGGTGGGCGGTCGTGGCACCAGTCAGATGGTGCTGCGGCATTACTCGGATGTGTTGGGTAGCTTCCTGCCATCGCAGTCGGCGGAAGATGCGGGGCGTTGCGTGCAGGTCGACTTGTTCTCCCGCTATCCACTCAAGGGTGTCACTCGCGCCGATGGCCAAGCCGCTCCCAATGGAGTCTTGCAAGGTCACTACCGGGTCGATTTTGCCAACGGCAACCAGTTGGAGATCGAAAGCGCGGGCGAACTCTTCCTGTTGCAGAACGCCGGCCAGCCGCAATTGGTAGCCCGGCTGGATCGCGAGGAATATGTCGCCCGCGTCCTGCAACGCGAAGCCAGGACCGAACCCATCGAAGCCGCCAAGGCCCTGGCCGTGGCGATCCGCACCTACCTGTTGCAGAACGCTGGCCGTAGTGGCGATTGTCTGAGCATTGACGACAGCAGTGGTCGTCAGCGTGTTGCTCCACGTCCGGCTACTGCCGAAGCTCGAGATATCGCGGCCTGGACCAGCGACCTGGTGTTGGCGGGCAGTCCTGTGACCTACCACTCGGATCAAGCCGGCCCGGACAAGCTGTCCTGGCAACAGGCGGTGGAACAGGCCAACGGCGGCGAGCGCTATGACCAGATTCTCCAGCACGCTTACCCACGTGCGAGTTTGAGCCGCTGGGACAACCCGGTGGCTTCGTGCGAGCCCTTGCCGGCAGCGCAGGAATGGTTGCTCAAACAGCGTCGCGTGTGGCGTCAGCGCCTGGATCAGGAAGTCGGCTATAACGAATTGAGCCAGTTTGCGGTCTGCCGGGTGTCCTACGGCCGGCCTTATGTCGACCGTGAACGCCAGCGCATCTATGTGCGCGGCGTACTGACCCAACAGGATCGCCTCGACCTGACCCATGAATACCTGCACCTGGCGTTCGAGGCCCATCCGAATGGCCAGGACGAAGATTACGTCGAAGGGCTTGCCCGTCACCTGTTACTGGAATAGGCCATGAAATTGCGCATCTCCACCGTAGTCCTGTTCCTCAGCGCCCTGGTTGTGCTGAACGCGGTCCATGCCGACAGCGGCATCCAGCTCGACACCCCCAAGGGCGGCTGGCACGCCGGCTCCCCGGACGGTGAACACTTCCGCCAGACCGTCAACTACCCGGCCTCGTCGGTCAACACCCCGGCGGGCCAGGCGGATACGGCGCGGATCATGGGTATGATCAAGGGCGCCCCGAAGACCGCCAGAGTGCCGGGGAACCTGATCATCAATGGTGTGAGCATGCCGTTGAAGATTGATGAGGCGGGGAATTTCGACCGGCCGTTTTCGTTTCCCACTGGGAGTAACAGCGTTGAAGTGCGCAGCCCGGATGGGCAGCAGCGCAAGCGCGTGCAGTTTCTGAATGTGGGCGGTGGTGCTACGCCGGCCAAGTTGCGGATTCTGTTGTCGTGGGATACGGACGGCACCGACCTGGATTTGCATGTGGTGACGCCGGATGGTGCGCATATCTGGTACGGCGATCGGGTCGCTCCCAATGGCGCGGCGTTGGATGTGGATGTGACCACGGGTTACGGCCCGGAGATTTTCTCCATGCCCGCACCGATCAAGGGTCAGTACCTGATCTATGTGAACTACTTCGGTGGCGGTTATCGCAGTGACGATGATGAGAGCGGCGGACAGGAAAATGCCGTGCAGCCACTGACCACGGCGAAGGTCACGGTGATTACGGAGGAGGGGACGGTGAACGAGAAGATGGAGTCGTTCATTGTGCCGATGCGGGCACCGGGGGAACTGACGTTGGCGAGGCGGTTTAGTTATCCCTGAGAATGCCCAGGTCCTGGCCTAACGTGTCGCTGTTTTGCGGTTTTGACGACACGTGATGAGGATATGTCGCTGACGGCGACATGAGGGAGGAACGTGTCGCTGAAATCGAGTTTTAGCGACACGTCGGAAATTTCGCTCTTATCTGGTCCCAAATGCTGATGCTCGACGAGGATGTTGGGCGACAGACAGTCTCGGTGTGATGGTTAACGATGCGCGGCTAAGGTAAAGAGGGGCAAGTCAGCATACGTCGCTGGGCCGGCTCCTCCCATAATCGGTAAAGTCCCGACCCAGGTCGATCTATTGGAAGCCGCGCCTACCATGCCTAATAAACTGCCCATTAATCTCGATGACCTGTTGCGCCAACGCACGGTTGAAGGCGAGCGCATCGAGTACAAAACGGGCTGGAATCCTGACGCTATCCTGCGCACGCTCTGCGCTTTCGCCAATGACTTTGAAAACCTGGGTGGCGGCTATATGGTCATCGGGCAGGATTGTGATACAGACGGTCAGCCGCTGTTTCCTCCTATGGGCCTGGCCGATAATCAACTGGATAAAATCCAGCAGGAATTACTGGCGGCCTGCCAGTTGATTCAACCCGCGTACTTTCCGGTGCTCAGTGTGGAACGGGTCGAAGGTCGTAACCTGATCGTTTTATGGGCACCCGGCGGGCAGAACCGGCCTTACAAGGCACCAGCCTCTGTGACCGCCAAGCAGAAAGTCTGGCATTACTACATCCGCCGTTTTAGTAGCACGGTGGAGGCCAAGGGTGAGGTCGAGCAGGAACTATTGAGCCTCACTGCCAAGGTGCCGTTTGATGATCGCTTTCATCAGAGAGCGCGTGTCACCGAACTGTCGAAGCCGTTGATGCAGGAGTTCTTGCAGGAAGTGGGCAGTGCGTTGGCAGATGAAGCTGGAAGCTTGTCTGTCGAGGAGCTGGGGCGGCAGATGAATGTGGTCGGCGGTCCAGTGGAGTCGCCTTGGCCGAAGAATATTGGTTTGCTGTTTTTCAATGAGTCGCCCGAGCGCTTTTTCCCAGGTACTCAGATTGATGTGCTGTGGTTTCCTGATGGGCCGGGCGGGGATCGCTTCGACGAGAAAATCTTCAAAGGCCCGTTGGCCAGTATGATCCGCGACGCGCTGGGCTTTATTCAGCGTAATTACTTGCAAGAGACGGTGATCAAGCACCCGGATCGTGCCGAGGCCACGCGGTTCTGGAACTTTCCTTTCGCAGCGGTTGAAGAAGCCCTGGTCAATGCGGTGTATCACCGATCTTATGAAGAGCGGGAACCGATTGAGGTTCGTATCAGCCGCGAAGAATTAGTGATTTTGAGCTTTCCGGGACCTGATCGCTCCATCCGCCTGGAAGACTTTCAGGCCGGTCGGGTGGTGAGCCGCCGCTATCGTAATCGACGCATTGGCGAGTTTCTTAAGGAGCTGGACCTGACTGAAGGTCGTTCGACGGGCATCCCGAAAATACTCAAGGTGATGGCTGCCAATGGCTCGCCTGCTCCGTTATTTGAAACGGATGACGAGCGGCTTTCCTATCTTGTGCGGTTGCCGGTGCATCCACGTGCAAAGGCCCCTGACGCGACGACCATGGAAGTCACCATGGAAGTCACCATGGAAGTCACCATGGAAGTCGCAGAGCTGCTCAAGGTTGTTGCGGGCGAAATGAGCCGTCAGGAACTACAGGCTTCAATGGGATTGAAGAACGCCGATCACTTCCGCAAAGCCTATGTTTTGCCTGCTCTCACTGCGGGCTATCTGGAAATGACATTAGCCGACCATCCGAAGAGTCGCCTGCAACGGTATCGCCTGACTGACGCCGGCCGGCGCTGGCTGGCGGTTGAGCTGAAAAGGTAAACCTGTTTTGGTGGCTGAAGAATGTGTGATTTGTTGAATGGTGATGCGTCCCCGATAGAGTTTCGAGATCAGGAGCATATTTCCCTTTTTCTATCGGGTTCATTGGAGGGTGGCAGCATTGACGATGCGGCTGAAGCCTTCGGTGTCGTGATTCGCGCTTATGGTGTGGACAAGATGGCCCGTGAATCGGGATTGTCCGTGGAGCATCTTGCTCGTTCATTTGGCGACAGGGGCGATCCGGATTTGAGCACTGTGCTGGCGGTGATGAAGGTGCTGGACATACTCCTGACCACTCGAGTGAAGGAGGAGCGGGAGGACGACTGATTTTCTGATACGTGCCTGCGTCAGTCACCACCAAAGTGGCTAGGTGGTTTGCCGCCCCAAGGCGTCCAGGTACAGCGTGTCAGCCCCGATCTGAATATCCAGTTCCGTCCATTCAACGGTCCAGCCATCGTCGCCAATGGCAGCGCCAGCGAATGCCTTGGAATCGTGCAATGACTTCAAGCCCGGGTAGTGCTTGATATCGTCGTTCAGATCCAGGTCGAAAACTTGCCCGTTCACAAAGGTCAGCTTCAGCGTGAAATCCGGGTGTGCCTGCACAGCCTGCAGGCGAGGGCGTTTCATGGATGTCATTTTTCCACTCAGCTAACAGCTCTGTCCGGTTATGCACTCACCGCTATCATTCATTTGTGGATAAGGTCGCCTGACAGAGGCCTTGGATTCAGTGCAGGTTACTGGCGGCCAATCGTTTCAAAGCAATTTCAAGCGATTGATCGTCGAACAGCTTGTCTTTACGAGCGGCCGCATTTGCTCCACCTTCCCAATCTTGTAAAGCCTTGCGCACCGCAGGAATAGTCGGCTCCACGTTTTCGCGATACAACAACCAGTCCACCGTGGCCAACAGTTCCATACCAAATGGCGATTCGAAACCATCAATCAGCTGTGTGGTGCTTTCCAAGACGTCTGTGAACTCTTTGGCTTCAGTCTTCAGGTAGGCCTGCAAAAAGGACTTTCGTTCCTGATCGAACCAGATCACATCGTTGATGCCCGCATCACTGATGCGTTTATCGCAGTGCAGGTAGCTACCGTCGAGATTGTCGAGCAGGTGATCCAAGCGGTTGGTATAAGGTCCATATTTGTGGGCGACGAACTGCAGATTTAAAGGATTCTCCGTGCCTGGGAGTTTTTCGATGGCGCGCTCGAGAAACCAAACCAGCTTTTGGATTTCAAGCAGGCTGCATTCCATCCCTAGAACCCAGTAGCGACGAACCAGCTCGGCGATGAGGGCCCGTGCCGGTGTCAATTTTTTCATTGCATCGGTGCCGCACATGATGCCAAGACGTCCTTTGATCAGTAGGTGATGGTGGGTTAGCGTTTCGGTTTGATAGCACCCCATTTTGCATGAGTACTCATCGTCGTCATCAACTGCGGTCGCCCATCAGGCCCCG
>NZ_PHSU01000042.1 GCF_002814235.1 Pseudomonas sp. QS1027
AGCGTCGGCGAGGATGCCGTGCTCCTTGAGAACCTGGGCGATGATGTCCGGTACGCTCTGGTTCTGGAAGATCCGCTGTTGGGTGCTGTGTTCCAGATACGCCAGGCGCGGGACCAGTGTCAGTTGATAGCGCGTCAGGCGCTGGGTGGACTCGCCCTGGCCGGCACTATGGATATGGCCATGCAGGCCAATGTTCTCGGCCCCGAACGATAGAAAGGCGGGCTGGTGGAGCAGGCTTTCCAAGTCAAGGTCGACACTTGCGCTGACCAGTTCGATATCGATGCGGTAGGGCTGGTTGAGGCCTTCGTGGCCCTTGAAACCGAGTACGTGCAGGTCGTGCTCGCACGCATCGAGGGTCAGTTTGAAGCGCTGTTGATTCGTCGCGCTGAACATCCGCTGTTCCTTTTACCAAAAGGGGGCGGATGATTCTGCTTGCGGCTTTGATTGAGATGAATAGTGGCTACACAAAACAGAATGATCCTACGTTTGACGAAGCTAAATCCATGATGTATTTACGTTTTCTTCGATGTAGATGGCACCGGTTTCGCTCGTAAGGGAGATCTACAAACCACCCGAGTTTTTCGGGCAAATCCCATAACTCCGGGAAGGTTCTTACATGATGGCGGTGAAAACCGTATCTACAACAAGTAGGTTCATGCCCGCTGGATACTCCAAGCACAGCAGGAAAAAGGAACACATTAGGACTTGACCTACAAGGTAGATGATAAGCATTATCATTCGCTTGCAATCGGTCCGGTGCTTCCGTGAGTCAGTCCCACTTCAATACTGTCTTCCTCGCCCAGCGTGTCACGCTGCTGCGGACCTTGCAGCGCATGGTCAACAACCCCAGCACCGCCGAGGACCTGCTGCAGGAAACCTACCTGCGGGTCACCCGCGCCCTGAACGAACGCCCGGTGGATCACCTCGAGCCCTTTGTCTTCCAGACCGCCCGCAACCTGGCGCTGGATCATCTTCGCGCGCTGCGTATCCAGTCTCGCACCCTGATGGACGATGTGCCGCTGGACGTCATGCAGAATGTCGCCGCGCCCCTGAGCACGGCGGAAGACGCCATCCACGCCGAGCAGATGCTCAAGCGCCTGAGCGTCAGCCTCGGCCAGTTGAGTGCCCGCCAGCAGCAGATTTTCATCCTCAGCCGCCTCCACGGCTGCAGCTACCAGGAGATCGCCGACGAGCTCGATGTGTCCCTGAGCACCGTGCAAAAAGAGCTCAAGCTGATCATGGCGATCTGTGTCGGTGTGGCCGAACGCCTGGATCGCCCTTAAGCTCTGCTGCCCGATAGCGTGGATAATCCGCTCAAACGTCCTACAGCTCTATCGTGCAAAATCATAAGATCGTTGAACCAAACCGTGGCAAACGTTGCCGAGGAACACCCGTGACAGACAGTCAAGACCTGCGCCCCTCCGGGCCGGTGCCCCATGACGCAGCCATGGATCAGGCACTGGACTGGCTGATCGTGATGGAGTGCCCGAGCGCCGAACAGCAGTCCGCCTTCGACACCTGGCTGGCCGCCGACCCGCGTCATGCCCAGGCCTATGCGCGCGCCAGCGGCGCCTGGAACGCACCGCCGGTGTTTGCCGCCGCCCAGGTCCTGCAACAAGGGCGGCGCCCGTCACTGCTGCGACGTCTGCGTCCACACTGGAAACCCCTGGCCACCGCCGCCATACTGCTGATCGCCATCGGCACCTACAGCAATCTGCCCCTGCGCCTGCAAGCCGATCACCTGACCGTGGCCGGCGAGCGCCAGCACCTGCAACTCGAGGACGGCTCGAAAGTCCTGCTCAATACCAATTCGGCGTTCTCCAGCAACTTCAGCGGTCGCCAACACAAGGCCCGGCTGTACAAGGGCGAGGCGTTCTTCGAGGTCGCCGCCGAGCGCGAACATCCTCTGGAAATCGATGCCGGACCGGTGCGCGCCAGTGTCAGCGATACCAGCTTCGCCGTGCGCTACCTCGATGGCGAGGCGCAGGTGCAGGTCCAGCGCGGCGATGTCGACCTGCGCACCCTCGACGACAGCGCGCGCCTGCGACTCTCCGCCGGCAACAGCGTAAAGGTCGGGCCCCATGGCTTCGGCCGCCCGGAAAAACTCGATGCGCAGAAGGACCTGGCCTGGGTCCAGGGCCGCCTGGTGTTCGAAAATTGCCCGATGAGCCAGGTCCTGGCCGAGCTGCGGCGCTATTACCCCGGCTGGATCGTCAACAACAACGAACACCTGGCCCATGTCGCCGTCACCGGCAACTACCGTCTGGACAAGCCCCTGGACGTGGTCCGCTCCCTGGCCCAGATCACCTCCGCCAAGGTTTCGGAGTACCCGGCGCTGGTGATTCTCAACTGAGAACAATTATTTTTACTCGATAGCCCCCGATGATTCGTCTCGTTATAGCCAATGCAAGTGATTCGCATTTTGAGTCACGCAACACCTATAACGATTCGTCCACCCGGGAGCGCTATCGATGCCCACTCGTTTTACCTCCAAGACCCGCACCAGCGGCCTGCACCAATGCACCCTGTCCTTGCTGACCGCGGCCATCCTGCTGGCCGGTGCACAAGCAACGCCAGTGCTGGCCGCCGGTAGCGCCGAACAACCGGCCAGGAGCCTGGGCAACTACAGTTTCTCGATCGCGCAACAACCCCTGGTCTCGGCGCTCAATGCCTTCACCTCGATCACCGGCTGGCAGGTCGGCTTGCCCGCCGAACTCGGCCAGGGCGTGGCTTCGCCAGGCGTACGCGGCGCACTGCCGCCGGAAAAGGCCCTCGAGCGCCTGCTGGTCGGCACCAACCTGAGCTACCGCAAGGTCGGCGACAACAGCATCGTCCTGGAAAAGCGTGCCAGCGGCAGTACCCTGAACCTGGAGCAGGTGACCATCAGCGCCACCCGCCAGGAACAGGACGTCAACTCGGTGCCCAACACCGTGACGGTGAAGGACCGCCAGCAACTCGACCGCCAGAACGTCAACACCATCAAGCAACTGGTGCATGACGAACCCGGCGTCTCGGTCGGTGGTACCGGCCAGCGTGGCGGTGGCATCAGCAACTACAACATTCGCGGCATCGACGGCGACCGGATCCTGACCCAGGTCGACGGCGTCGAAATTCCCGACAGTTTCTTCAACGGCCCCTACGCCAACACCCAGCGCAATTACGTCGACCCGGAAATCATCAAGCGCGTGGAGATCCTCCGCGGCCCGGCCTCGGTGCTCTACGGCAGCAACGCCATCGGCGGCGCCGTGAGCTACTACACCCTCGACCCGGACGACATCATCAAGCCGGGCCAGGACGTCGGCGCCCGCCTGAAAAGCGGCTACAGCTCGGCCGATGACAGCTGGCTGACCTCCGGCACCGTCGCCGGACGCAGCGGCGATTTCGACGGTTTGCTGCACCTGAGCCAGCGCAACGGACGCCAGACCGAGTCCTATGGCGATACCGGCGGCGACGGCCTGAACCGCACTGCGGCGAACCCGGAGAAAGCCCGTGCCACCAACGTGCTGGCCAAGCTCGGCTGGAACTACAACGACGACTCGCGCCTGGGCCTGACCTACGAGCGCTACAAGGACTCCGTCGATACCAACCAGCGCAGCGCCGTCGGCGGTCCGTTCAACGTCGGCCAGCCGCTGGGCATGTACCGCTCGCGCACCGGCAACGACACCATCAGTCGCGAACGTTTCGGCATCGAGAACAGCTTCGGCCTGGACAGCGCCGTGGCCGATCACGTCAAGCTGAGCCTGAACTACCAGATCGCGAAGACCGACCAGAGCACCCTGGAAAACTACTTCCCGTTCACCCGTAACGTCCTGCGCAGCCGCGATACGGTCTACGAAGAGAAACAGTGGGTCTTCGATGCCCAGGCCGACAAGGCCTTCAATATCGGCGCGACCGATCACCTGTTGACCTACGGCACCACCCTCAAGCAACAGGAGGTCACGGGTTCCCGTAGCGGTTCCGGGGTCTGCCTGGCCGTGGGCCGGGGCTGCACCGCCGTGGGTGCCGACAGCCCATCCGATCGCCTGGTCAAGTCCAGCGACTTCCCGGACCCGACCATCGACAGCTACAGCCTGTTCGCCCAGGACCAGATCAACTGGAACAAGTGGACCTTCCTGCCGGGCCTGCGCTATGACTACACCCAGCTCAAGCCGCATATCACCCAGGAATTCCTCAACACCATCGCCGCGGCGGGCGGCGGCGCCGTCGACGGTTCCAACAAGACCTGGCATCGCGTCTCGCCCAAGTTCGGCCTGACCTACGCCCTGAACGACCAGTACACCTGGTACGGCCAGTACGCCGAAGGTTTCCGCACCCCGTCGGCCAAGGCCTTGTACGGTCGCTTCCAGAACCTGAGCACCGGCTATCAGGTCGCACCGAACCCGAACCTGCAACCGGAAAAGAGCAAGAGCTACGAGACCGGCCTGCGCGGCAAGTTCGACGCCGGCTCGTTTGACCTGGCGGTGTTCTACAACCAGTACCGCGACTTCATCAACGAAGACGCCATTGCCCCCGGTTACAGCGAGCTGACCTTCCAGACCAACAATATCAAGCACGCCACCATCAAGGGTGCCGAACTCAAGGGTCGCCTCAACCTGGACGCCTTTGGTGCGCCGCAGGGTCTCTACAGCAAGGGTTCCGTGGCCTATGCCTACGGCCGCAACAACGACACCGGGCAACCGCTCAACAGCGTCAACCCACTCACCGCGGTCATGGGCCTGGGCTACGACCAGGACAACTACGGCGGCCTGTTGAGCTGGACGCTGGTGCAACGCAAGAACAGGGTCGACAGCAGCAACTTCTTCTCCCCGGACGGCAAGGGCGAGCAGTTCAAGACCCCGGGCTACGGCCTGCTGGACCTGACCGGCTACTACAAGGTCACGCATGACATCACCGTCAATGCCGGGCTCTACAACCTGGCCGACAAGAAGTACTGGAACTGGGATGACGTCCGCGGCTACGACAGCGTCGGCGAAGCCGGTGTGCTGAACCCGGCCAACCTCGAGCGCCTGACCGCGCCGGGACGCAACTTCTCGGTCAACCTGGTCTGGGATATCTGACCAAACCGCACCTCACCCGGCCGAATGTCGTAGGGCCAGGGTGAGGTTTTTTTACTGTCGCGCGTCTTCTGATTCGTCTAGTCAGACAGTGCCTCTCATTCTCAAGGACATGCTCATGACCACCCCGGACAACGTCCAGCGCCCGAACCTGCGCTCGCAACGCCTGAACCAGATCACCCATGAGCCGCATGCCAAGCTCGACCAGTTGGTCAAAGCCCATGCGCCCTTCGAAACCCAGGCGAATTTCGCCCGTTTCGTGGTGGCCCAGTACCTGTTCCAGTCGGAGCTGGTGTCGCTGTACAACGATCCCGAATTGATCGCCATCGTCCCGGATCTGGCCGAGCGTTGCCGCGCTGAAGCCGCCAAGGCCGACCTGGCGGATCTGGACACCGAAGTACCTGCACCGGTGGCCGGTGCCGTGAAGAACCCGAGCAAGGCCGAAGCCCTGGGCTGGATCTTCGTGTCCGAAGGTTCCAAGCTCGGCGCCGCGTTCCTGATCAAGCGCGCCGTGGGCCTGGGCCTCAGCGAAACCTTCGGCGCCCGGCACCTGGGTGAGCCGGCCGGCGGTCGTGCCGAGGGCTGGAAAAGCTTTACCCGGACCCTCGACGGGCTGGAACTGAGTGCAGAAGAAGAAGCAGCGGCGGAGAAAGGTGCGATTGACGCGTTCGTGCGCTTTACCGTGTTGCTGGAACAGGCTTACGCCACCGCGCCGGAACTGGCCTGATCAGCCCCCCCGGCCCTTTGCAGGTGCCGGGGGGCTTGAGCCGTTCTCTTCATCGCCGCACAATTGACGCCATGACCCAGCCAAAACCCTCCTCCTCCAGACTCGCCCGCGTGCTCTTCGGCCTGCTCGCCTATGTCAGCCTGGGCATCGGTCTGGTCGCCATTGTCATTCCCGGCCTGCCGACCACCGAGTTCATCCTGCTGGCCGCCTGGGCCGCCACCAAGAGTTCGCCGCGCCTGAGTGCCTGGCTGGAAAACCACCGGCTGTTCGGCCCGATCCTGAGCAACTGGCGCAACGGCAAGATCATCGCCCGCCGGGCCAAGGTCAGTGCCACCGTAAGCATGTTGCTTTGCGCGACGCTGATGCTGGTGATGCTCGAACACGGCTGGCCGATCTACCTGGCCATCACCGGGATGAGCCTGGGCAACCTGTGGATCTGGTCGCGTCCGGAGCGGCTTGCGGTGCCCGACGCCTCCTGAGCCCCCTTCATTTCCTGCGGAGGCCCGATCCTGCGATATTTTTCGGCAAGCCCCGATTTGTAGGAGCCGGCTTGCTGGCGATGGCAGCGACGCGGTGTCCTGCCAAACCGCGTCGCCTGGATCGCCAGCAAGCCGGCTCCTACACAGACCGCGTGGGGCGCAATGGCGGGGTAAGGGTCAAGAACGTATTGACGCTCCGGAAGGTGCACCTGACATCGACAAGCACCCGTATTTCAGGTGCAATGGCCCTTCTCACGGAGAGCCTTCGATGACCGATCTATTGACGTCCATTCAAGCCGCACTCGACCTGCCCCTCTCGCCGCCGCGCTTCACCGGCAGCGGTGCTCTGCCCTCGACTTTCGCCGTTACCGAACTGGCTGGCGCCACTCTCGCCGCCGCCGGCCAGGCCGTGGCCGAACTGCTGCTGCAGCAGAGCGGACAGCGCCCCACCGTCGAAGTCGACCGACGCCTGGCCTCCTTGTGGTTCGCCAGCGCCGTGCAGCCGGTAGGCTGGGAAATCCCGCCACCCTGGGACCCGATTGCCGGCGACTACGCCAGCGCCGACGGCTGGATCCGCCTGCACACCAACGCCCCGCACCATCGCCGCGCCGCCGAGCGCGTTCTGGGACTGGCCGCGGACCGCAGCGCCATGGCCGAAAAGGTTGCCCAATGGTCCGCCGACAAACTGGAACAGGCGGTAGTCGAGGCCGGTGGCTGCGCCGCGCAAATGCGCTCATGGGCCGCCTGGAAAGAACATCCCCAAGGGCTGGCGGTCAATGCCGAAGCCCTGGTCCAGCGCGCCACCCACGACAGTCACGGTTCACGGACCTGGCTCGGCTCGCAGGCACGGCCATTGGCAGGCATCAAGGTGCTCGACCTGACCCGCGTACTCGCCGGCCCCGTGGCCAGCCGCCTGCTGGCAGGTCTGGGCGCCGAAGTGCTGCGCATCGACCCGCCAACCTGGGACGAACCGGCCCTGGTCCCGGACGTGACCCTGGGCAAGCACTGTGCCCGCCTGAACCTGCATGACGCCGCTGACCGCGAGATCTTCGAAGGCTTGCTCGGCGGGGCCGATATCCTCCTGCACGGCTACCGCGCCGATGCACTGGACGGGCTCGGCTACGATGCCCGGCGTCGCCAGCGCCTGGCCCCCGGGCTGATCGATGTGAGCCTGAACGCCTACGGCTGGAGCGGCCCGTGGCGCAATCGCCGGGGCTTCGACAGCCTGGTGCAGATGAGCAGCGGTATCGCCCAGGCCGGCATGTTGTGGAAACAGGCGGACAAGCCCGTCCCGCTGCCGGTGCAGGCGCTGGACCATGCCACCGGCTACCTGATGGCGGCCGCGGCGATCCGTGCGCTGACCGAACGCTTGCACAGCGGGCTGGGAGGGTCGGCGCGTTTATCGCTGGCCCGTACCGCGAAGCTGCTGGTGGAACAGGGGGCGGTCAATGGGACCGAAGCGCTGTTGCCCGCTGGAGCGCAAGACTGGAATCCGCTGCTGGAACAGACGTCCTGGGGCCCGGCGCAACGTTTGCTGTCGCCGCTGAAGGTCGGGGCGGTGCCGTTGCAGTGGGCCTTTGCCGCTACAAAGCTGGGGGCTCATCCGCCACAGTGGTGGTGAGCTCAAGATCGCCTTCGCGGGCAAGCCACGCTCCTACAGTTTGGCGTCGTACATGACATTTCGGTTTCACGCAAAACTGTAGGAGCAGGGCTTGCCCGCGAAGAGGCCCTCCGGATCATCAACCACCTCAAGGGTCCCCCGGGGATTCAGCATCAATGCTCCTCCCTCGTAAACCCCATCACCACGCCTAGGCGCAGTGCTCAGGTCGGCCCTGACATATGAGTCATCTTAATTACTTAATTGTTTCAATGTTTAACAAAACAAAAAAGCTCACTCGATTAATTATCCAATGTGCCACTACGTTTATTCGATAGGGATGACAACGGTAGTCGCTTAAGACCAATAACGCCTATGAAACCCATTCGACTCGATGATTCTGTGGGCTGTTTCCAATAAATCGAACGCGTTTAAAAAAGTGCTGTCAGAAATTTGCACAATCCACAGGATTGGCTAGTTTAAATTCCCACAGCAATACGAAACATTCTTTTTAACGCCCACTCAACCGCTCTGGGACAGCTGTCTTCAGACGCAGGTCGGCGTGCCCGCGCGACACACCCAAGTCGTTCATAAACAATGGAATGTGCCCATGAACTGATCTATGTCATTTTTCAATTTTACCCCTGCCCTACCCTATAGCCTCAATTCCCACGGATTGGAGTCATGCAATGTCTGAATCTCCCGGAAAACTGCGATTAGGCGCGCTCGTCGCTCTGGTGGTGGGTTCAATGATCGGCGGCGGGATCTTTTCGCTGCCACAAAACATGGCCGCCAGTGCCGATGTCGGCGCTGTATTGATTGGCTGGGCCATTACCGCCGTGGGCATGTTGACCCTGGCCTTCGTATTCCAGACCCTGGCCAATCGCAAACCGAACCTGGACGGTGGGGTCTACGCCTACGCCAAGGCCGGTTTCGGCGACTACATGGGTTTCTCGTCCGCCTGGGGTTACTGGATCAGTGCCTGGCTGGGCAACGTCGGTTACTTCGTCCTGCTGTTCAGCACCCTGGGCTACTTCTTCCCGGTGTTCGGCCAGGGCAATACCGCGGCCGCGGTGATCGGCGCCTCGGTGCTGCTATGGGCCGTGCACTGGCTGGTACTGCGCGGCATCAAGGAGGCGGCGTTCATCAACCTGGTCACCACCGTCGCCAAGGTCGTGCCGCTGGTGCTGTTCGTGCTGATCGCACTGTTCGCCTTCAAGCTGGATATCTTCACTGCCGACATCTGGGGCGTGAAGAACCCGGATCTGGGCAGTGTGATGAACCAGGTGCGCAACATGATGCTGGTCACCGTCTGGGTGTTTATCGGCATCGAGGGCGCGAGCATCTTCTCCGCCCGCGCGGAAAAACGCTCGGACGTAGGCAAGGCCACGGTCATCGGTTTTATCACCGTGCTGCTGTTCCTGGTGCTGGTCAACGTCCTGTCCCTGGGGATCATGACCCAGCCGGAACTGGCGAAACTGCAGAACCCGTCCATGGCCGCCGTGCTCGAACACGTGGTCGGTCACTGGGGCGCGGTGCTGATCAGCGTCGGCCTGATCATCTCGCTGCTCGGCGCCCTGCTGTCCTGGGTGCTGCTGTGCGCGGAGATCATGTTCGCCGCCGCCAAGGACCACACCATGCCGGCGTTCCTGCGCCGCGAAAACGCCAACCATGTGCCGGCCAACGCCCTCTGGCTGACCAACGCCATGGTGCAGATCTTCCTGATCATCACGCTGTTTTCGGCCAGTACCTACCTGTCGCTGATCTACCTCGCCACCTCGATGATCCTGGTGCCCTACCTCTGGTCGGCGGCCTATGCCGTGCTGCTGGCGGTGCGCGGCGAAAGTTATGAACAGGCCCCGGGCGAACGCCGCAAGGACCTGGTCATCGGCGCCATCGCCCTGATCTACGCGATCTGGTTGCTCTACGCCGGTGGCACCAAGTACCTGTTGCTCTCCGCCCTGCTCTACGCCCCCGGGGTGATCCTGTTCGCCAAGGCCAAGCACGAGCTGGGCAAACCGATTTTCACCACTGTCGAGAAGCTGATTTTTGCCGCGGTGGTCATAGGCGCCCTGGTGGCGGCCTATGGTCTCTACGACGGCTTCCTGACCCTTTGACCCCCTGTTTGTTTCGTTCCCTGGAGGATCTGCAATGACCACGGAAAAAGTGAAATACGGCGTTCATTCCGAAGCCGGCAAGCTGCGCAAGGTGCTGGTCTGCTCACCGGGCCTGGCGCACCAGCGGCTGACCCCGAACAACTGCGACGAGCTGCTGTTCGACGATGTGCTCTGGGTGGCCCAGGCCAAGCGCGATCACTTCGACTTCGTCACCAAGATGCGCGAACGCGATATCGACGTGCTGGAAATGCACAACCTGCTGACCGATATCGTCGGCCAGAAGGAAGCCCTGGACTGGATCCTGGAGCGCAAGATCACTGCCAACCAGGTCGGCCTCGGCCTGGTCAACGAAGTCAGCTCGTGGCTCAGGAGCCTGGAGCCGCGCAAGATCGCCGAGTTCCTGATCGGCGGCGTCTCGGCCGATGACCTGCCGAGCAGCTTCGGTGGCAAGACCATCGAGATGTTCCGCGATTTCCTTGGCCATTCCAGCTTTATCCTGCCGCCGCTGCCCAACACCCAGTTCACCCGCGACACCACCTGCTGGATCTTTGGCGGCGTGACCCTCAACCCGATGTACTGGCCGGCGCGGCGCCAGGAAACCCTGCTGGCCAGCGCCATCTACAAATTCCACCCGGAATTCGTCAACGCCGACTTCCAGGTCTGGTACGGCGACCCGGACCAGGAACACGGCAACGCCACCCTCGAAGGCGGCGATGTGATGCCCCTCGGCAACGGCGTGGTCCTGATCGGCATGGGCGAGCGCTCCTCGCGCCAGGCCATCGGCCAGTTGGCGCTGAATCTGTTCAAGCACAACGCGGTGGAGCGGGTCATCGTTGCCGGCCTGCCGAAGTCCCGCGCGGCCATGCACCTGGACACCGTGTTCAGCTTCTGCGACCGAGACCTGGTGACCATCTTCCCGGAAGTGGTGAACCAGATCGTCGCCTTCAGCCTGCGCCCTGACGAAAGCAAGCCCGGCGGCATCGATGTCCGCCGCGAGGAAAGCAACTTCCTCGACACCGTCGCCAAGGCCCTCAACCTCAAGGCCCTGCGAGTGGTGGAAACCGGCGGCAACAGCTTCGCCGCCGAACGCGAGCAGTGGGACGACGGCAACAACGTGGTGGCCGTGGAACCCGGCGTGGTGATCGGCTACGACCGCAACACCTATACCAACACCCTGCTGCGCAAGGCCGGCGTGGAAGTCATCACCATCAGCGCCGGCGAACTGGGCCGCGGCCGCGGCGGTGGCCACTGCATGACCTGCCCGATCATTCGCGACCCGATCGATTACTGACCGATATTCAAACCTGCCCTTGCCCCCACGAAGGGCCACGGCAGGCGGATAACCCATACCCGAGGAGATCCAAAATGGCTTTTAACATGCGTAACCGCAGCCTGCTGAGCTTGATGCACCACACCAATCGCGAGCTGCACTACCTGCTCGACCTGTCCCGCGACCTCAAGCGCGCCAAGTACACCGGCACCGAGCAGCCGCACCTCAAGGGCAAGAACATCGCGCTGATCTTCGAAAAGACCTCGACCCGCACCCGTTGCGCCTTCGAAGTCGCGGCCCATGACCAGGGCGCCCACGTCACCTATATCGACCCGGTGTCGTCGCAGATCGGCCACAAGGAAAGCATGAAGGACACCGCCCGCGTACTGGGGCGGATGTTCGACGCCATCGAGTACCGTGGCTTCGAACAGGAAATCGTCGAGGAGCTGGCCAAGTTCGCCGGCGTGCCGGTGTTCAACGGCCTGACCGCCGAATTCCACCCGACACAGATGATCGCCGACACCCTGACCATGCGCGAGCACAGCGACAAGCCGCTGCATGACATCAGCTACGCCTACCTCGGCGATGCGCGCTACAACATGGGCAACTCGCTGCTGATGATCGGTGCCAAGCTCGGCATGGACGTGCGCATCGGCGCGCCAAAGGCCCTGTGGCCCCATGAAGATTTCATCGCCCAGTGCAAGGCCTTTGCCGAGGAAAGCGGCGCACGCATCACCATCACCGAAGACCCGAAGGAAGCGGTCAAGGGCGTGGACTTCATCCACACCGATATCTGGGTGTCCATGGGTGAACCGGTGGAAGCCTGGGACGAGCGTATCGAGCAACTGATGCCCTATCAGGTCAATGCAAAAATGATGAAGGCCTCGGGCAATCCCCGGGTCAAATTCATGCACTGCCTGCCGGCGTTCCACAACAGCGAAACCACGGTCGGCAAGGACATTGCGGCGCGTTATCCGCACCTGGCCAATGGGGTTGAAGTGACCGAGGAAGTGTTCGAGTCGCCAGCCAATATCGCCTTCGAGCAAGCGGAAAACCGCATGCACACGATCAAGGCGATCCTGGTCTCGGCGTTGGCGGATATCTGATTCGACCGAGCGTTCCCGCGCACCGCGTGGGAACGATCACTTTTCTTCGCCCTGTAAGGACTCAACCATGCGTATCGTCGTAGCTCTGGGCGGTAACGCCCTCCTGCGTCGTGGTGAACCCATGACCGCGGACAATCAACGCGCCAATATCCGTATCGCCACCGAACAGATTGCCAAGATCTATCCCGGCAACCAGTTGGTCATCGCCCACGGCAATGGTCCGCAGGTCGGCCTGCTGTCGTTGCAGGCGGCCGCCTACACCCAGGTCTCGCCCTACCCGCTGGATGTGCTCGGTGCTGAAACCGAAGGCATGATCGGCTACATCATCGAACAGGAACTGGGCAACCTGCTGGACTTCGAGGTGCCCTTCGCCACCCTGCTCACCCAGGTCGAAGTCGATCCCAGGGACCCGGCCTTCCAGCACCCGAGCAAACCCATCGGCCCGGTGTATGCCAAGGCCGAGGCCGAACAACTGGCCGCCGAAAAAGGCTGGAGCATCGCCCCTGACGGCGACAAGTACCGCCGCGTGGTCGCCAGCCCGAAACCCAAGCGCATCTTCGAAATCCGCCCGATCAAATGGCTGCTGGACAAGGGCAGCATCGTGATCTGTGCCGGCGGTGGCGGCATCCCGACCATGTACGGCGAGGACGGCAAGCTCAAGGGCATCGAAGCGGTGATCGACAAGGACCTGTGCTCGGCGCTGCTGGCCGAACAGCTTGAAAGCGATCTATTGGTGATCGCCACCGACGTCAATGCCGCTTTTGTCGACTGGGGCCAACCGTCCCAGAAGGCTATCCTCCAGGCCCACCCCGACGATCTCGAAAAACTCGGTTTCGCCGCCGGCTCCATGGGCCCGAAAGTCCAGGCCGCCTGCGAGTTCGCCCGGCACACCGGCAAGACCGCGGTGATCGGTTCACTGGCGGATATCGAAGCGATAGTCCAAGGTAAGGCAGGTACGCGGATCAGTACGGCGAAACCCGGCATCACTTATTCATGAGAACCATCGGGCAGGCCAGTGGTCTGCCCTACTCCATGCCTTGAAGGAGAACACCATGGCCACGTTCGAGTCCGGACACCTGCATATCCAGCGTGCCGCCTTACAACCCGGGGATTTCAGCTACGACCTCAAGATCGACTACGAGGTGGTAAAGGACCCGAAGGAAGGCACGTCCATGCAGTTCACGATGCACGGCGACATCAATGGCAAAACCCTCAAGGAAACATTCACGCTGCCCAAGGACCTGGCGTTCAACTTCGCCAGCGAGGCCTTCCATATCGCGGTGAAGCACGGCATGCCGAAAAACGTCGACCTGCGCACCATGCATGGTCACTATGACCGGATGTTCGAGGACGTGCGCGAGCAACTCCATGCCAAATCCGGCGACCCGGTGAAACCCGAGCATTTGGAGTAACACCCCGCGCCAAGGCATAATTGCCGCCCTCGCGCCCGGAACACCGAATCGCCCCATGCGTATCCACGTCAGTTTCATCGACCGCGTCGGCATCACCCAGGAAGTCCTGGCCCTGCTCGGTGGACGCAATCTCAACCTGGATGCGGTGGAGATGGTTCCGCCCAACGTCTATATCGACGCCCCGACCCTCAGCCCGCAAGTGCTGGAGGAGTTGCGCGATGCACTGTTCAGCGTCCGCGGCGTTGAGGCGGTGACGGTGGTGGATATCCTGCCGGGACAGCGCCGGCACCTGCAACTCGACGCCCTGCTCGCGGCCATGACCGACCCGGTGCTGGCCCTCGACAGCGCCGGCAACGTGCTGCTGGCCAACCCGGCGCTGATCGCCCTGTACGGTCGCGAGCCGGCGGGTGAAAGCGTCGCCGAGCTCTTTGCCGACCCCAATCTCCTGGACACCCTGCTGGAAAACGGCTTTCGCCTGCCGCTGCGGGAAATCACCGTCAACGGCCAGACCCTGCTGCTCGACGCCACGCCGATCACCGATGCCGGCGCACTGCTGACCCTCTATCAGCCGAACCGCATCGGTGAACAGCTGTCGGCCCTGCACCATGACCATGCCGAAGGGTTTGACGCGCTGCTCGGCGAGTCCCCGGCGATCCGCACCCTCAAGACCCGCGCCCAGCGGGTCGCGACCCTCGACGCACCGCTGCTGATCCAGGGCGAAACCGGTACCGGCAAGGAGCTGGTGGCCCGGGCCTGCCATGCCATCAGCGCGCGCCACAGTGCACCGTTCCTGGCCCTGAACTGCGCGGCCCTGCCGGAGAACCTCGCCGAAAGCGAACTGTTCGGCTATGCCCCCGGGGCCTTTACCGGCGCCCAGCGCGGCGGCAAGCCGGGGCTGATGGAACTGGCGAACCAGGGCACGGTGTTTCTTGATGAGATCGGCGAAATGTCGCCGTACCTGCAAGCCAAGTTGCTGCGTTTTCTCAATGACGGCAGCTTCCGTCGCGTCGGCGGAGACCGCGAGGTCAAGGTCAACGTGCGGATTCTCAGCGCCACCCACCGCAACCTGGAGAAGATGGTCAGCGAAGGCACTTTTCGCGAAGACCTGTTCTACCGGCTGAACGTGCTCAATGTCGAAGTCCCGCCGCTGCGCGAACGCGGCCAGGACATCCTGCTGCTGGCGCGCTACTTCATGCAGCAGGCCTGCACGCAGATCCAGCGCCCGGTCTGCCGGCTGGCGCCCGGGACCTATCCGGCACTGCTGGACAACCGCTGGCCGGGCAATGTGCGACAGTTGCAGAATGTGATCTTCCGCGCGGCGGCGATCTGCGAAAGCAGCGTGGTGGACATCGGCGACCTGGATATTGCCGGGACCTCGGTGGCGCGCCAGAGCGATCCGGAGATCGACAGCCTGGAACAGGCGGTCGAGGATTTCGAGAAGACCCTGCTGGAAAAGCTCTACGTGCAGTATCCCTCGACCCGGCAACTGGCCAGTCGCTTGCAGACTTCCCATACGGCCATTGCCCATCGGCTGCGCAAATACGGCATTCCCGGCAAGTCCTGAGGCAGGGCGCGCAAAAAGCGACCTCCATCTGTACTGAAAGCGCTACAGCGGAACGATTTCGCTACACCCGAGGCCAATCCCCACCGCACAAGGCTTTGATCCTGTTAGGCTTTTTTTCTGCTCTCCAGCTGTAGCGATTTCGCTACAGCGGCCGTCGCCCAACCCGCGCAAGAAACCCGCAAACCCTTGATTTACAAGCCTCGCGCAGTATTGGCCACAAACTTGCTATGGGAACTCCCATTCAGCGGGACGTCGATCCCGCATCCCCTGCGTCCACCTGACCACGAGTCTGGCCCCCTTAGGAGTTTCCATGAGCGAGTTGCGTTTTACTGAAGACCACGAATGGCTGCGCACCGAAGCCGATGGCAGTGTCACGGTCGGCATCACGGCTTTCGCGCAAAACGCCCTGGGCGACGTGGTGTTTGTGCAACTGCCGGAACTGCAGCACTACGACAAAGGCGCCGAAGCCGCCACCGTGGAATCGGTCAAGGCCGCCAGCGGCGTGTACATGCCCCTGGACGGTGAAGTGCTCGAACTCAACCCAGAGCTGGAAAACAGCCCCGAGCTGGTCAACGAAGACCCGCTGGGCACCGGCTGGTTTTTCCGCTTCCGGCCAACCGATGCCTCGGCAGTCGCTAGACTGCTGGATCAGGATGCTTACGACCAACTGATCAAAGCCAACGCCTGAGGAACCGTCATGACTGTCAATCTCAGCACCGCCAACGAATTTATCGCCCGTCATATCGGCCCGCGCCAGGCAGACGAACAGGCCATGCTCGAAACCCTGGGTTTCGATTCCCTGCAAGCCCTCAGCGCCAGCGTGATTCCCGACAGCATCAAGGGCACCAGCGTCCTTGACCTCGGGGCCGGGCAAAGCGAAGCCGACGCCCTGGCGTCGATCAAGGCCATCGCCGGGAAAAACCAGCTGTTCAAGACCTACATCGGCCAGGGCTACTACAACTGCCATACGCCGTCGCCGATCCTGCGCAACCTCCTGGAAAACCCGGCCTGGTACACCGCCTACACCCCGTACCAGCCGGAAATCTCCCAGGGTCGCCTGGAATCGCTGCTGAATTTCCAGACCCTGATCAGCGACCTCACCGGCCTGCCGATCGCCAACGCCTCGCTGCTCGACGAAGCCACCGCCGCCGCCGAAGCCATGACCTTCTGCAAGCGCCTGAGCAAGAACAAGGGCAGCAACGCCTTCTTCGCCTCCGTGCACTGCCATCCGCAGACCCTCGACGTCTTGCGCACCCGCGCCGAGCCCCTGGGCATCAACGTGGTGGTGGGCGATGAACGCCAACTGACCGACGTCAGCCCGTTCTTCGGCGCCCTGCTGCAATACCCGGCGAGCAACGGTGATCTGTTCGACTACCGTGCCCTGACCGAGCGTTTCCACGCCGCCAACGCCCTGGTGGCGGTCGCCGCCGACCTGCTGGCCCTGACCCTGCTGACCCCGCCGGGCGAGTTCGACGCCGACGTGGCCATCGGCAGCGCCCAGCGCTTCGGTGTCCCGCTGGGCTTCGGTGGCCCGCACGCGGCCTACTTCTCCACCCGCGATGCGTACAAGCGCGACATGCCTGGCCGTCTGGTCGGCGTCTCGGTGGACCGTTTCGGCAAGCCGGCCCTGCGCCTGGCCATGCAGACCCGCGAGCAACATATCCGCCGCGAGAAAGCCACCAGCAACATCTGCACCGCCCAGGTCCTGCTGGCCAACATCGCCAGCATGTACGCGGTGTATCACGGTCCAAAAGGCCTGACCCAGATTGCCCAGCGCATCCACAGCCTCACCGCGATCCTCGCCAAGGGCCTGAGTGCCCTGGGCCTGGCGGTCGAGCAGGACAGCTTCTTCGACACCCTGACCCTCAACACCGGCGCACAGACCGCGGCCCTGCACGAACAGGCCCGCGCCCAGCGCATCAACCTGCGCGTCGTGGATGCCCAGCGCCTGGGCCTGTCCCTGGACGAAACCACCAGCCAGGCCGACATCGAAAACCTGTGGAAACTGCTGTCCGACGGCAAAGCCGTACCGGACTTCAACGCCCTCGCCGCCTCGGTCGAAAGCCGTATCCCGGCAGCCCTGGCGCGTCAGTCGGCCATCCTCAGCCACCCGGTGTTCAACCGTTATCACTCGGAAACCGAGCTGATGCGCTACCTGCGCAAGCTCGCCGACAAGGACCTGGCCCTGGATCGCACCATGATCCCGCTGGGTTCCTGCACCATGAAGCTCAATGCCGCCAGCGAAATGATCCCGGTGACCTGGGCCGAATTCGGTGCCCTGCACCCGTTCGCCCCGGCCGAGCAGAGCGCCGGCTACCAGCAACTGACCGACGAGCTGGAGGCGATGCTCTGCGCAGCCACCGGCTACGACGCGATTTCCCTGCAGCCGAACGCCGGTTCCCAGGGCGAGTACGCCGGCCTGCTGGCGATCCGTGCCTACCACCAGAGCCGTGGCGACGAGCGCCGCGATATCTGCCTGATCCCGTCGTCGGCCCACGGCACCAACCCGGCCACGGCGAACATGGCCGGCATGCGCGTGATCGTCACCGCCTGCGATGCCCGCGGTAACGTCGATATCGAAGACCTGCGGGCCAAGGCGATCGAGCACCGCGAGCACCTCGCCGCGCTGATGATCACCTACCCGTCGACCCACGGCGTGTTCGAGGAAGGCATCCGCGAAATCTGCGGCATCATTCATGACAACGGCGGCCAGGTGTATATCGATGGCGCCAACATGAACGCCATGGTCGGCCTCTGCGCCCCGGGCAAGTTCGGCGGCGACGTGTCGCACCTGAACCTGCACAAGACCTTCTGCATTCCCCACGGCGGTGGCGGCCCGGGCGTCGGCCCGATCGGCGTGAAGTCGCACCTGACGCCGTTCCTGCCGGGTCACGGCACCATGGAACGCAAGGAAGGCGCGGTGTGCGCGGCGCCGTTCGGCAGCGCGAGCATCCTGCCGATCACCTGGATGTATATCCGCATGATGGGTGGTGAAGGCCTCAAGCGTGCTTCGCAGCTGGCGATCCTCAATGCCAACTACATCGCCCGGCGACTGGAGGAGCACTACCCGGTGCTCTACAGCGGCAGCAACGGCCTGGTGGCGCACGAGTGCATCCTCGACCTGCGTCCATTGAAGGACAGCAGCGGCATCAGCGTCGATGACGTTGCCAAGCGCCTGATCGACTTCGGTTTCCATGCACCGACCATGTCGTTCCCGGTGGCCGGCACGCTGATGATCGAGCCGACCGAAAGCGAATCCAAGGAAGAACTGGACCGCTTCTGTGACGCCATGATCCACATCCGCGAAGAAATCCGCGCAGTGGAAAACGGCAGCCTGGACAAGGACGACAACCCGCTGAAGAACGCCCCGCACACCGCGGCGGAGATCGTCGGCGAGTGGTTCCACCCGTACAGCCGCGAACAGGCGGTGTACCCGGTGGCGTCGTTGATCGAAGGCAAGTACTGGCCGCCGGTGGGTCGTGTCGACAACGTGTTCGGCGACCGCAACCTGGTCTGCGCCTGCCCGTCGATCGAGAACTACGCTTAACCCCCATACGCCGTATGGGAACGCTCAATCCCTGTAGGAGCCGGCTTGCTGGCGATGAACGATGACGCGGTCCTCCTGAAAGACCCCGTCGCCCCGATCGCCAGCAAGCCGGCTCCTCCAGGAGATCGTGTCCATCACCATAATAAGAATGATCCCGGAGAATCCCATGTCCCTGAGCGTGTTCGACCTGTTCAAGATCGGCATCGGTCCCTCCAGCTCCCACACCGTCGGTCCGATGCGCGCAGCCGCGCGTTTCGTCGAGGGCTTGCGGCGCGAGCAACTGCTGTTACAGACCACCTGCGTCAAAGTCGAGCTATACGGCTCCCTCGGCGCCACCGGCAAAGGCCACGGCAGCGACAAGGCCGTGCTCCTGGGCCTGGAAGGTGAACACCCGGATACCGTCGATACAGAAACCGTCGCCGCCCGCCTGCAGACCATTCGCAGCAACGGACGCCTGAATCTGCTCGGCGAACATTCCATCGAATTCAATGAAAAGCTCCACCTGGCGATGATCAGGAAACCCCTGGCCTATCACCCCAACGGCATGATCTTCCGCGCCTTCGACGCCGCCGGCATCCAGATCCGCAGCCGCGAGTATTACTCGGTGGGCGGTGGTTTCGTGGTCGATGAAGACGCTGCCGGCGCCGACCGCATCGTCGAGGACAGCACACCGCTGACCTTCCCGTTCAAAAGCGCCAAGGAACTGCTCGGCCATTGCACCACCTACGGGCTGTCCATCAGCCAGGTGATGCTGACCAACGAAAGCGCCTGGCGCCCGGAAGCGGAAACCCGCGCCGGCCTGCTGAAGATCTGGCAGGTGATGCAGGACTGCGTCGACGCCGGTTGCCGCAATGAAGGCATCCTGCCCGGCGGCTTGAAGGTCAAGCGTCGCGCCGCCGCCCTCCATCGCCAGCTGTGCAAGCACCCGGAAGCGGCACTGCGCGATGCGCTGTCGGTGCTGGACTGGGTCAACCTCTACGCCCTGGCGGTCAATGAAGAAAACGCCAACGGTGGCCGCGTGGTCACCGCCCCTACCAACGGCGCGGCCGGGATCGTCCCCGCCGTGCTGCATTACTACATGCGCTTTATTGCCGGCGCCAACGAGGACGGCGTGGTGCGCTTCCTCCTCACCGCCGCCGCCATCGGTATTCTCTACAAGGAAAACGCCTCGATCTCCGGTGCCGAAGTCGGCTGCCAGGGCGAGGTCGGCGTGGCCTGCTCGATGGCCGCCGGGGCCTTGTGCGAAGTGCTTGGCGGCACCGTGCAGCAGGTCGAGAACGCCGCCGAAATCGGCATGGAGCACAACCTCGGCCTGACCTGCGACCCCATCGGCGGGCTGGTGCAAGTGCCGTGCATCGAACGCAACGCCATGGGTTCGGTGAAAGCCATCAATGCCGTGCGCATGGCCTTGCGCGGCGACGGCCAGCACTTTGTCTCCCTCGACAAGGTGATTCGCACCATGCGCCAGACCGGCGCCGACATGAAAAGCAAATACAAGGAGACCGCTCGCGGCGGTCTGGCCGTCAACATCATCGAGTGCTGACCCCATTCAAGGGGAGTGGCCTTGGCCATCCCCTCCACACCCTATCAAGGAGCTGCAATGTCCACCAAATCCCTGAAGCAAACCCCACTGCACGCCCTGCACCTGCAACTCGGCGCGCGCATGGTGCCGTTCGCCGGCTACGACATGCCGGTGCAATACCCGCTGGGCGTGATGAAAGAGCACCAGCACACCCGTGAACAGGCCGGGTTGTTCGACGTCTCGCACATGGGCCAGATCCGCCTGGTCGGCGCCGCGGCCGCCAAGGCCCTGGAAGGCCTGGTGCCGGTGGACATCATCGACCTGCCGGTGGGCATGCAGCGTTATGCGATGTTCACCAACGAAGCCGGTGGCATCCTCGATGACCTGATGGTCGCCAACCTGGGCAACGACGAACTGTTCCTGGTGGTCAACGCCGCCTGCAAGGAACAGGACCTGGCGCACCTGCAAAAACACCTGGGCCACCTGTGCGAGGTGGTGCCACTGTTCGAGGAACGCGCCCTGCTCGCCCTGCAAGGCCCGGCCGCGGTCAGCGTCCTGGCACGGCTGGCCCCTGAAGTGACGAAAATGACCTTCATGCAGTTCGCCAGCCTGCGCCTGCTGGGGGTGGACTGCTACGTCAGCCGCTCCGGCTACACCGGTGAAGACGGTTTCGAGATTTCCGTACCGGCGGCCAGCGCCGAAGCCCTGGCCCGCAGCCTGCTGGCGGAAACCGAGGTCGAGGCCATCGGCCTCGGTGCCCGTGACTCCCTGCGCCTGGAAGCCGGCCTGTGCCTGTACGGGCACGACATGAACACCGACACCACCCCGGTGGAAGCCAGCCTGCTCTGGGCCATCTCCAAGGTCCGCCGCGCCGACGGTGCACGGGCCGGTGGTTTCCCCGGTGCCGAGACGATCTTTGCCCAGCAGCAGCAGGGTGTGTCACGCAAACGTGTAGGCCTGTTACCGCAGGAACGCACACCGGTGCGCGAAGGCGCGGAAATCGTCGATCAGGATGGCACAGTGATCGGCAACGTCTGTAGCGGCGGCTTCGGTCCGACCCTCGGCGCCCCCCTGGCCATGGGCTATGTAGACAGCGCGCAGGCCGCTCTGGACAGCGAAGTCTGGGCCATCGTGCGCGGCAAGCGCGTCCCGCTCAAGGTGAGCAAGATGCCGTTTGTACCACAGCGTTACTACAGGGGCTGATACAGCATTTTCAACAGGGGTCGCCCCCTGTTGATACTTACAGTAACAACTAAGCCACCGCTGAAACAGTGCACTACCTTGTCACGCAACCGCCACAAAACAGTGCATATATGCGCCCATGAACTTGCGTTATAACAGTCGAAAATAAGCTCATCCACGCGGATGGCCAGCGACGCTCTGCAAGCCCATGCAACCCCCCATAAACAGGCATAAATCCGGGGGTTTCGCAGGGCTTGTTTTTTCTCCCGGAGTTGGCGTAGAGTTTCTCTACTGTGTTTGCATGGGTCGCTTGGAATCGTGACCTGGGCAGTAGCCTGAAGTTTGCTACAACCCGTTCGACGTCTCTTACTTTCCTGCAACCCAGCCCAGTACTCTTTCATATGAAAGGGACTGTCATTAATTTTAGCGTCAAGGAAATAAGAAAATGTCCCAACGTCAGAGCGGTACCGTCAAGTGGTTTAACGACGAGAAAGGTTTTGGTTTTATCACTCCAGAAAGCGGTCCGGATCTGTTCGTCCATTTCCGCGCTATTCAGGGCAACGGCTTCAAGAGCCTGAAAGAAGGCCAGAAAGTGACCTTCGTCGCCGTGCAGGGCCAGAAAGGCATGCAGGCTGATGAAGTGCAAGCGGAAGCCTGATCCCCTGGGAACCCGTCTTCTTGCGATGAAAAGCCCCTGATATTGATATCCGGGGCTTTTTTATGGGCGCAATTTCGTAAAATGGTTTTTTCAGTCCTCACGGAGAGAGCCGCCATGTCGAAACACGCGCTGAGCCCCCAGGGTGATTTCCCCGCCGCCGGCCTGGGCCGTCGCCTGGCCGCGATGTTCTATGACTTCCTGTTGTGCACGGCGCTGCTGATCGTCACCGCCTTTATCTACAAGCTGGTGCAGATGGCAATCGTCGGCGAGCAGCAACTGCGCAAGCTCTCCGATGCCGGGGCACTGGACGGCGACCCGCTGCTGTCGACGATCCTGCTGTTCGTGCTGTTCGGCTTTTTCGCCAAGTTCTGGACCTACAAGGGCCAGACCCTGGGCATGCAGGTCTGGGGCATTCGCGTACAGAACGCCGACGGTACCGCCATCAGTCTCTGGCAGGCGTTGCTGCGCTTTATCGTGTCGATTGCCTCCTGGATCCTTGGCCTGGGTTTCCTCTGGTCGCTGCTGGACAAGCAGAAGCGCAGCTGGCACGACATCTACTCCAACAGCCAACTGGTCCGGCTGCCCAAGCCAGCCAAGTAAGCAGGCACAAAAAAGCCCGCCTGTTTCGAGGCGGGCTTTTTCATGCAGCAACTTCAGCCGGGCTTATTCAGCCAGTTTGAAGGTGATGAAGCTGGCACGTCCCTGACGCAGCACGCGCATGGACACCGAACGATTCTTCGGCAGGGCCTTGGCAATCTCGGTGAACTGCGCCGCGGTGGTGATCGCCTGGTTGTTCAGGTGGGTGATCACATCGCCCGGTTGCAGGCCGATCAAAGCCGCAGGACCGTCCTGGACGTCCTTGATGACCACGCCACCCTTGAGGTCGTTGTCTTTCTTCTGGTCATCGCTCAGCTCGACCACGGAAATGCCCAGGCGGTTGCTGCTGCGCTCGGCGCCGTTGGCCTTGGCCAGATCCATTTCCTTGCCTTCGTCCGGAATCGCACCGACCGTCAGGTCCACGGTCTTGCGCTTGCCTTCACGAATCACTTCCAGGGACGCCTTCTCACCGGCCTTCAACGCGCCGACCAGATGCGGCAGATCGGCCGACAGCTCGATCGGCTGGCCGTTCATGCTGAGGATCACGTCACCAACCTGCAAGCCACCCTTCGCCGCGGGACCATCGTCCTGCACCTGGGCAACCAGGGCACCGGCCGGTTTGTCCAGGCCGAACGATTCGGCCAGGTCCTTGTTGACCTCCTGGATCACCACGCCCAACCAGCCACGGCTGACTTTGCCGCCGGCCTTCAGTTGATTGGAGACATCCATGGCGACATCGATCGGGATCGCGAAGGAAACCCCCATGAAGCCACCGGAACGGGTGTAGATCTGCGAGTTGATCCCGACCACTTCACCCTTGAGGTTGAACAGCGGACCACCGGAGTTACCCGGGTTGATCGGCACGTCGGTCTGGATGAACGGGACATAGTTCTCGTTCGGCAGGCTGCGGCCCACGGCGCTGACGATGCCCTGGGTCACGGTATGGTCAAAGCCGAACGGCGAACCAATGGCCACGACCCACTGGCCGGCCTTCAGGTCCTTGGACTCGCCCAACGTGAGGGTCGGCAGGTCCTTGCCGTCGATCTTCAGCAACGCTACGTCGGAACGCGGGTCGGTGCCTACCAGCTTGGCCTTGAGTTCACTGCGATCGGCCAGGCGTACCACGATCTCGTCGGCATCGGCGACCACGTGGTTGTTGGTCAGGATGTAGCCGTCCTTGGAGATGATGAAGCCCGACCCCAGGGACTGGGCTTCACGCTGGCGACCACCGCCATTGCCACCGCCTTTCGGACTGCGCGGCTGCGGGAAACCACGGAAGAATTGCTGGATTTCCGGCGGCAGGCCTTCAAGGCCCTGCATATCGGCAACCTTGCGATCCGGCAGTTTCTGGGTGGTACTGATATTGACCACCGCCGGCGAAGCCTGCTTCACCAGTTCGGTGAAGTCGGGCAAATCAGCAGCCTGGGCGGTCACCGCCTGGCCGAGCACCAGAACGGTGGCGACGATGGACAGATAAGACTTCAAGCGTGGTATCGACATATGGCTCCCGTGAACAACGAGCATGATTAAGCGATAGGCCCTTGCAAACCCCAGGTATGAAACGCCGGGACTTTCGGACCGGAAACAGCAAACAAGGCCAGAGCCGAGAGGCTCTGACCTATAAGAAAACTCAGGGATATTTGCAAATGAATTTGATCACCAAACATTTCTGCACCAGCCCCCCACAGCCCTCATGATTCAGCAGCTCACTGCTTGGCCTGCGCATTGCCGGCACGCATGGACAGCGCGATCCGTTCGGCGGTACCGATGGGAATCTCGCCCACCACCGTGACCATGATGTCGCCGCCCGGGGTGGTGAGGTGCCGCGACACCGCGACCGTTGGCCCCAACTGGGCCCGGGCATCCGTCACCGAAGCGCCGTTGAGGGGTTCGAGGAACACCGAAAACCGCGACAGGCCGTCGTCATACATCAAGCTGCTGACTTCGACCTTGGTCGCCGGGTCGACCCGCGCCGTGCTGCTGACCAGTTCGAAACCCGGTGGCAGCCAATCCGAATGCCACAACTGGGCCACCGCAGCGCCCAGGGCCTGCACCTGGGGCTGGGCCTGGTTGGTCAACAGCACCACCGGCTTGCACTCGGCACTCGGCTGTACCTGGCTTTCCTCGGGGGGCTTGGCCGTATTCAATTCGGTGAATTGGAAACGTTCGAGCAACTGCCCCTTGTCATTGAGCAACAATGACTTCAAGGGCAAGCCGGTCTCACGGTCCAGGTGCAGTTCAAAACCATAACGATGCTGGTCACGGGGCGTCAGCGAGACCACCACGGCCGGACGACCGGCCACCCGCGACTTGCCGATGACGGCGATGTCGTACCAGGTCTTGAGGGTTTGCGGATCCAGGGAGCGGGTATGGGAATCCGGCATATCGCCGAGCCCCGCTACCAGCGCGCCACTGACGCACTGGGTGTGACCATCGACGCGAACAACCTCTTGTGCCGAGCCATCGAGCTGGATCAGACGTTCACGAACCTTGCCATCGCGCACCAGGTGCCAGATGCCATGGGTAGAAAAACTACCATTGCGCTCGTAGACGAAAGTGCCCTGAAAGCTTTGCTGCTGCTCGGCTTGCCCAAGACGGTTCAACCAGTCCTGGGCCTCATCGGCCTGGGCTGGAAGAACCCACCAGCCACTGAGCACCAGCGTTAGAAGAGGTAGCGCGCGCATGATCCTCCTTAACGGTTTTCCAGGCTGGCGGCACGGGCGTAGGGCAGAGCGCTTTCAGTACCCTTGAGTGCGGCCTGTTGCGCATGCTGACGCAGGTAGCCTGGCAGCCGCTGATCGTGCCAGCCGGACTGGCCTTGCTGCAACACGCCGTTGGCCATCGGGCCGGTCGACTGGTCGCTGCTTTCAGTGTAGCCGGCCAGCACCGCCGGACCTTTGGCCGTAGGGGCTACCAGGCCTGGCTGGTTCGATTGCTGGGCCAGTTGGGCACCGACAATGTCATCCTGGTTGTACAGGCGTACACCGGCCAGCACGGCCAATGTGACCGAGGCCGCAACGGCCAGGCGACCGATAGTACGCCAAGGGCCGCGAGTGCTTTTCGCCGGAACTTCTTCGCCAGCCAGGGCCGCGGAAACGGCCGAGGCCAGATCCAGACGAGGGTCCAACAGTTCCTTGTGCATCACTGCCCGGGCGATTTGGTAACGAGACCAGGTGGCACGGGTCTCGGCATCGTCAAGGGCATTGAGCACCCGACGCAATTCCAGTTCGTCCGCTTCGTTATCCATCACCGCGGACAGCGATTCCTGCAGGGCTTCACGACTCATGGCGGTTCCTCTCTTGGCTGTCGCCGCTGTCTCAGGTTTCCTGCAACAACGGCTGCAGGGCTTTATCGATGGCCTCCCGAGCGCGGAAAATCCGGGAGCGCACGGTGCCCACCGGACACTGCATGACCGCTGCAATGTCCTCATAACTCAGACCGTCGAATTCACGTAAAGTTAAAGCCGTACGCAAATCTTCTGGCAATTGCTGGATGGTCCGATGGACGGTGCCTTCGATCTCATCCCGCAGCAACGCACGCTCCGGCGACTCGAGGTCCTTGAGGCCATGATCGCCGTCGTAGAACTCCGCGTCCTCTGAACTCACATCGCTGTCTGGTGGCCTGCGACCGCGGGACACCAGGTAGTTCTTCGCCGTGTTGATGGCGATGCGGTAGAGCCAGGTATAAAAGGCACTGTCACCGCGAAAATTGCCCAATGCACGGTAGGCTTTGATAAAGGCTTCCTGTGCAACATCCTGGGCTTCATGGGTGTCGTGCACGAATCGCACGATCAACCCGAGAATTTTGTGCTGATACTTCAGCACCAGCAGATCAAATGCCCGCTTGTCGCCACGTTGTACGCGCTCGACCAGCTGCTGATCCTCTTCCTGGGTTAGCATGAACACTCCTCATAGGACCTGAAGGAGGCGTGCATCGCGAATTGACCAGGCTTGCAAACATAGACTCGGGCTTCTGGCAAAAGTTCTCCCCCTTCAAGCAAGTTTCCTGTGGCCCGCTGAACGGACACACACGAAAAACGCAGCACGGCCAGCGCCGACTGCGTGAATAATCTGGTCGTCGAATCTGCTTGCGAAGGCCGTCTCAGGCACCTCGCATAAAGCCGACGCTGTCCCCTTCTTTCAGGCACCCCGCATGGGAGCCTGAAGCCCCGTAAAAGTTCCCGGAACCCCCAGCGGGTAATGGCATTGTGATAGTTATGCTGACCACGGCTGCCTGAGCCTTGGTTATAGCTGAAAAATCATTGCCTTACCCTGCAAAAGCACATGCATGGCGGCATGGACTGGCGCACACTCAGCGCCCACAGCCCTTTCACAATGCCCCAAAGGCCCGGCTATTGTGCCGCTCCCCCCAGCCATATACTAGTGGGCTGTCGGGCGGGGCCCGGCAACTGCCCTCCGGGCGCTTTTTTCGGATGTTTCTGATGAGCCGACATTTTCAACACGATGTGCTGGTGATTGGCAGCGGTGCCGCCGGCCTGAGCCTGGCACTCACCCTGCCCAGCCATCTGCGCATTGCCGTCCTGAGCAAGGGCAACCTGGCCAACGGTTCGACGTTCTGGGCCCAGGGCGGCGTCGCCGCGGTGCTCGACGACACCGACACCGTGCAGTCCCACGTCGAGGACACCCTCAATGCCGGCGGTGGCCTGTGCCATGAAGACGCCGTGCGCTTCACCGTCGAGCACAGCCGCGAGGCCATCCAGTGGCTGATCGACCAGGGCGTGCCGTTTACCCGGGACGAAGAGGCCAGCGCCGATGACGGCGGTTTCGAATTCCACCTGACCCGCGAGGGCGGCCACAGCCATCGACGGATCATCCATGCCGCCGACGCCACCGGCGCGGCGATCTTCAAGACCCTCCTGGAACAAGCCCGCCAGCGGCCCAATATCGAGTTGCTGGAACAACGGGTGGCCGTCGACCTGATCACCGAAAAACGCCTGGGCCTGGCCGGCGACCGCTGCCTGGGGGCCTATGTGCTCGACCGCGGCACCGGCGAAGTCGACACCTATGGCGCGCGCTTCACCGTGCTCGCCTCGGGCGGCGCGGCCAAGGTCTACCTCTATACCAGCAACCCCGACGGTGCCTGCGGTGACGGCATCGCCATGGCCTGGCGTTCGGGCTGCCGGGTGGCGAACCTGGAGTTCAACCAGTTCCACCCCACCTGCCTCTATCATCCGCAGGCCAAGAGTTTTCTCATCACCGAGGCCCTGCGTGGCGAAGGTGCGCACCTGAAACTGCCCAACGGCGAACGCTTCATGCCGCGCTTCGACCCACGGGCCGAGCTGGCACCACGGGACATCGTGGCCCGGGCCATCGACCATGAGATGAAGCGCCTGGGTATCGACTGCGTCTATCTGGACATCAGCCACAAGCCCGAAGCCTTTATCAAGACGCATTTCCCGACGGTGTACGAACGCTGCCTGGAATTCTCCATCGACATCACCAAGGGCCCGATCCCGGTGGTCCCGGCCGCGCACTACACCTGTGGCGGCGTGCTGGTGGACCAGCAGGGCCGCACCGATGTGCCCGGCCTGTATGCCATCGGCGAGACCAGCTTCACCGGCCTGCACGGTGCCAACCGCATGGCCAGCAACTCGCTGCTCGAATGTTTCGTCTACGCCCGTTCGGCGGCGGCGGACATTATCGAGCAATTGCCACAGATCGCCGTGCCCGCCGCCCTGCCGAGCTGGGATGCAAGCCAGGTGACCGACTCCGACGAGGACGTGATCATCGCGCACAACTGGGACGAACTGCGGCGCTTCATGTGGGACTACGTCGGCATCGTGCGCACCAACAAGCGCCTGCAGCGGGCGCAACATCGGGTGCGCCTGCTGCTGGACGAGATCGATGAGTTCTACAGCAACTACAAGGTCAGCCGCGACCTGATCGAGTTGCGCAACCTGGCCCAGGTCGCCGAACTGATGATTCGCTCGGCCATGGAACGCAAGGAAAGCCGGGGCCTGCATTACACCCTCGACTACCCGGACCTGCTGCCCGAGGCGCTGGACACTATCCTGGTGCCGCCCACCTACGTCGGCTGAACTTCAAGCGTACGCGCAGGCGCCGGTGCACATCCGGCGCCTGCGCATCCCAGGGCACACACAACCCACGGACCCGGCGCTCGCCCGGCAGGCGAAAACGCAGCACCACCAGCCACGGCAAGGCCAGGCTGTCGCGACACAACTGCACCGGCTGCCAGCCTGCGGCCTGATTCCACAGCTGCCAGCCCTGCTCGTCACGGCGCAAGCCGGTAAAAGCCGACGGATGGTTCAGCAGCAACTGCCGCGGCCACACCCAGGCGCCGTGCAGCAGGCACAGCAAAGCCCCGGGCAGACTGGCCCAGAGCGGAATATCCAGCAGATAAAGCGAAACCAGCGCCAGGCCCAGGGCCCCGAGATATGCCGCCGGCAACAGCCGTGAGGCCTGCCAGCGGCATTCGAACAGATTACTTGGGCTGGACACGATCCAGGATCATGCGAACCATCCGCTGCAACTCCGGATCTTCCGACTCGGAGCGCTCCATGAACCAGCCGAACATGTCCTGGTCTTCGCATTCGAGCAGGTTGCGATAGCAGTCACGGTCGGCCTGGCTCAGATGCGGGTACACCTCCCTGACGAACGGTACCAGCAACACGTCCAGCTCCAGCATGCCGCGACGGCTGTGCCAATAGAGGCGATTGAGTTCTACATCTTCGACCATGGAGCGCTCCTCAAATTTGAGCGCAAGTATACAGCCCTGCGCGCGTGCCGACAGTCGGCTTTGGTCGGGGACGCCGGCGGTGTTGTGAACTACCCATTTGCCAGGCGCCCCTCTATGATGTCTCCCATCCCTTTTCCGCTGCGATGACCCATGGCCGATTCCGCTTTTTTCTGCACGCTGACCCACGAAGGCGTTCTTGCCGTCCGCGGCACCGACGCCGCCAAGTTTCTCCAGGGCCAACTGACCTGCAACCTCAACTACCTGAGTGACGTGCGGGCCAGCCTCGGCGCCCGCTGCACACAAAAAGGCCGCATGCAGTCGAGCTTCCGCATCCTGCTCGAAGGTGACGGCGTACTGCTGGCGATGGCCAGCGAGTTGCTGGAGCCGCAACTGGCGGACCTGAAAAAATACGCGGTGTTCTCCAAATCCAAGCTCACCGACGAAAGCGCCGGCTGGGTCCGCTTCGGCCTCGGCGACGGCGACGCCGCCTTGCGTGGCCTGGGCCTTGAGCTGCCGGGCGAGACCGACGCCGTGGTCCGCGCGGACGGCTTGATCGCCCTGCGGGTTTCCCCGGGGCGCAGCGAACTCTGGGTTCCGGCGGATCAGGCCGCCCGGGTACGCGAGCATCTGGCGAGCGCGTTGCGCGAGGCCGATCTGAACACCTGGCTGCTGGGCCAGGTACGCGCCGGTATCGGCCAGGTCATGCCACAGACCCGCGAACTGTTTATTCCACAAATGCTCAATTTGCAGGCGGTCGGTGGCGTAAGCTTCAAGAAAGGCTGCTATACAGGGCAGGAAATCGTCGCCCGCATGCAGTACCTGGGCAAGCTCAAGCGTCGCCTTTATCGTCTGGCACTGGTCGCCGACCAACTGCCGGAACCGGGTAGCGCGCTGTTCGCTCCCTCCCATGGCAGTGCCATCGGTGAAGTGGTGATCGCCGCCCGGGCGGAAAATGGCATTGAACTACTGGCCGTGCTGCAAGCCGAAGCTGCAGAAGCAGGTCATGTCCATCTGGGCGATTTGCAAGGTCCGGCCCTGACATTGCTGGACCTGCCCTACCAACTGGACCGCGACAGCGAAATCCAGCGTTAACTGCACCGCCCTAGAGAATTGAAATGAACAAGCTGGCGGAAAAGGTCCAACGGGATTTGGTCAAGGCCATCGACAACGATGACCTGGTTCTGCCGACCCTCCCGGAAGTGGCCCTGAAGATTCGCAAGGCGGCGGAAGATCCGGAGATCAGCGTCAGCACCTTGAGCAAAGTGATCGGGGGCGACACCGCGTTGTCGGCGCGCCTGATCAAGGTGGTCAACAGCCCGTTGCTGCGGGCCAGCCACGAAGTCACCGACTTGCACACCGCCATCACCCGGCTGGGCGTCAACTACAGCAGCAACCTGGCCATCGGCCTGGTCATGGAGCAGATTTTCCATGCCCGTTCCGAGGTGGTGGAACAGAAGATGCGCGATGTCTGGCGCAAAAGCCTGGAGATCGCCGGGGTCTGCTACGTGCTGTGCCGCAACTTCACCCTGCTCAAGCCGGACCAGGCGGCGCTGGGTGGGCTGGTGCACCAGATCGGCGTCCTGCCGATCCTGACCTATGCCGAGGACCACTACGAGTTGCTCGCCGATCCGCTGAGCCTGGATCACGTGATCGACAGCATTCACCCATTGCTCGGCGACGAGTTGCTGAAGGTCTGGGAGTTTCCGGAGATGCTCGCCAAGCTGCCCGGGCAATACCTGAACCTGGAACGTGACAGCAAGGGCATCGACTATATCGGCCTGGTGCAGATCGCCAGTGTGTTTTGCTATCAGGGCACCGCGCACCCTTTCGGGCAAATAGCCCTGGGCGACTTGAAAGCCTTTATCAAGCTGGGGCTGGACGCGGAGAGCAGCACCCTCACTGATCAGCTCAACGAAGCGCGGGAGATGTTCCGCTAGGACTTACCCGGCGATAAAACTCACACGGACCTTCAAACCGTGTGGGTGAGCATCATGCAGGCTGATCTGCGCCAGATGCGCCCGGCAGATTTCGCCGACAATCGCCAATCCCAATCCGGCACCAATGCCCTGCTGATGGCGCCGGTAAAAACGCTCGAAGACCCGCCCCCGCTCCTCCTGCGGAATCCCCGGTCCGTCGTCTTCAACCTCCAGCACCGCCGGCAAGCCGACCCGCAGGATCACATTGCCACCGGACGGTGTATGGGCCAGGGCGTTGTCCACCAGGTTGCTCAACAACTCGTTGAGCAAGGTCGGCTCGCCCCGTAACCACACCGGTTCATCGGCTTCCAGCGCCAAGGCCACGCCCCGTGCATGGGCCAGCGGTGCCATCGCCATGCCCAGCTCCCGCGCCAACTGGCTGAGATCGAGCAACTGCGCACCGCCTTCGGCAATCGCCCGCGCGCCATTTTCGATCCGTGCCAGCGACAGCAACTGGTTGGCCAGGTGGGTCAGGCGATCGGTGCCCTGGGCCGCGGTCTCCAGGGTCTCGCGCCAGATCGCCGGCTCGTTCGCCCGCAAGCCCAGCTCAAGACGCGCCTTGAGCGCCGCCAGCGGCGTGCGCAGTTCATGGGCGGCATCGGCGATAAACTGTCCCTGGCGCTCGAACTGCCGGCGCAGGCGCTCGGTGAAGTGATTGAGCGAGCGCACCAGCGGCCAGAGTTCATGCTGCACCTCCACCAGCGGCAAGGGCCGCAGATCGTCCGGCTGGCGCTCCTCCACCGCCGCGCGCAGACGCTCCAGCGGACGCAAGGCCGCACTCACGGCAAAGCCCACCAGCATCAGCGCACCCAGCGCGAGCATGCCCAGGCGCAGCAGGGTGTCGGCCATCAGGCTACGGGCCATATTCACCCGCGCCTCATCGGTTTCGGCCACGCGGATTTCCGCCATGCCGTTCATGTTCGGTTCGCTGACCGCCTTGAGCAGGCTCACCACCCGCACGTTCTGCCCACGGTATTGGCCGTCGTAGAAGCGCGCCAGCGCCGGATAGTCATCGGTGCGCGGCGTACCGGGCGGTGGTGCGGGGAGGTTTTCGTAACCGGAAATCAACTGCTGGTGGATGTCGTTGACCTGATAGTAGATCCGCCCCGCGCTGTCATAGGCGAAGGTGTCCAGGGCCACGTAGGGCACGTTCGCGCTCAGGCTGCCGTCGCGTTGCGAGAGGCCGGCGGCAATGGTTCGCGCCGAGGCCAGCAAGGTACGGTCATAGGCTGTGTCCGCCGCTTCGCGACCGTTGTAATAAGCGCTCCAGCCGCTGGCGAGCATCAGCGCCACCAGCAACAGCGCGAGGTTCCACAGCAGCCGCCAACGCAGGCTGCCGGCCTTATGCATCGCGGTGCTCCAGCAGATAGCCGAGGCCACGGAAGGTGACGATGACCACCGCCTGGCCGTCGAGTTTCTTGCGCAGGCGGTGCACGTAGATCTCGATAGCATCGGCGCTGGCTTCCTCGTCCAGGCCGAAGACCTGCGCAGCCAACTGTTCCTTGCTCATCACCCGACCGGGCCGGGCAATCAGCGCTTCGAGCACCGCCTGTTCACGGGAGGTCAGGGTCAACAGTTCGTCGCCGAGGCTGAAACGCCGGGTGTCCAGGTCGTAGACCAGCGGCCCGCAGCGCTGCTGACGCTCGCCGCCGAGCACGCTGCGACGCAACAACGCCTTGACCCGCGCTTCAAGCTCGGTGAGTTCGAACGGCTTGGCCAGATAATCGTCGGCCCCCAGGTTCAGGCCATGGACGCGGTCCTTCACATCGCTGCGGGCGGTCAGCATCAGTACCGGCAGGTTCTTGCCACGGGCGCGCAGACGGGCCAGAACGTCAAAACCGTCCATACGCGGCAAACCCACGTCGAGGATCGCCACGGCGTATTCCTCGCTGCTCAAGGCCAGGTCGGCGGCCACCCCATCGTGCAGCACATCCACGGTCAACCCCGCGCTCTTGAGCGCCTGGGCAACACTTTCAGCCAACTGGAGATGGTCTTCGACCAGAAGCACGCGCATGGATTTCCTACCTCGACCGGGCTGACCTAAACGCCCTTTTGGCCGGGAGTCTACCGGATAAACAACCCGCCGCTAGCCATCGCTGCCCCGGTCCACGGGACCTTTTGCATTGAAAGCCTGGTGAAAGGTTGACCCATTAGAGTCCCTTCACGGACAGTGACGACCACCGTCGGCGCAGGTCCCTGAAACCCGAAAACGCCTCGATGCGCTTTCGTTCGAACAAGAACAATAATGGAGTAACCCACGATGTTGCCATTGCGCACCTTCGCCCTCGCCGCCGGCTGCCTGCTGTTTGCCGGACACCTCTGCGCCGCCGAACCCAAGCGCCCCGAATGCATTGCCCCGGCCTCCCCCGGCGGTGGTTTCGACCTGACCTGCAAGCTGGCGCAAAGCGCCCTGGTCAACGAAAAGATCCTCAGTAAACCCATGCGCGTCACCTACATGCCCGGTGGCGTGGGTGCCGTGGCCTACAACGCCGTGGTCGCCCAACGCCCGGCCGATGCCGGCACCCTGGTGGCCTGGTCCAGCGGTTCGCTGCTGAACCTGGCGCAAGGCAAGTTCGGCCGTTTCGATGAAGGTGCGGTGCGCTGGCTGGCGGCCGTCGGCACCAGCTACGGGGCCATCGCGGTGAAAAGCGACTCGCCGTACAAAACCCTCGACGATCTGGTCAAGGCGCTGAAGGCCGACCCGAGCAAGGTGGTCATCGGCTCCGGCGGCACCGTCGGCAGCCAGGACTGGATGCAGACCGCGCTGATCGCCAAGGCCGCCGGGATCAACCCGCGCGACCTGCGTTACGTGGCGCTCGAGGGTGGCGGCGAAATCGTCACCGCGCTGATGGGCGGGCACATCCAGGTCGGCAGCACCGACATCTCCGACTCCATGCCGCACATCCAGAGCGGCGACATGCGCCTGCTGGCGGTATTCGCCGAACAGCGCCTGGACGAAGAGGAGATGAAGAACATCCCTACCGCCAAGGAACAGGGCTACGACATTGTCTGGCCGGTGGTCCGCGGTTTCTACCTGGGGCCAAAGGTCAGCGACGAAGACTACGCCTGGTGGAAAGCCGCCTTCGACAAACTCCTGGCCTCGGAAGAGTTTGCCAAGCTGCGCGACCAGCGCGAGCTGTTCCCCTTCGCCATGACCGGCCCCGAGCTCGACACCTATGTGAAGAAACAGGTCGCCGACTACAAGGTGCTGGCCAAGGAATTCGGCCTGATCCAGTGATCACCTCCGCCTAGCGTTCGTGCCCCTGCAAAGGGGCGCGCCACAGGAGTTCGCCCCATGCTTTTACAACGACTGTTCGCCGTCGTGTTACTGCTGGCCTGCGCCGGCCTGGCACTGATGGCCTGGCCCTATCAGGCAGCCTTTTCCTACGAACCGGTCGGCCCGCGCGCCTACCCGCTGCTGATGCTCGGCCTGATGGGCCTCGGCCTGCTGTACCTGCTGTTTCGTCCCACTCCCATCGTCCACAGCGAAGAAGAGCCACCGCTGGACCGCGCCACCCTGCACAAGATCGGCATTTGCGTGGTGCTGTTGCTGGTGTTCGCCGGCACCTTCGAATCCCTGGGTTTCATCCTCAGCAGTGTCCTGGTGGGCATCCCCATGGCGCGCCTGTACGGCGGCCGCTGGTTGCCCAGTGCGCTGATCATCAGCCTGATGAGCGTCGGACTTTATCTGCTGTTCGATAAAGCCATGGACGTGCCGCTGCCCCTCGGACTGCTCGACGTACTGGAGAACTGACATGGATACTTTCGGCTATCTGGGCCAGGGCTTCGGCGTCGCCCTGAGCCCCTACAACCTGGTGACCGCCCTGTGCGGCACCCTGATCGGCACCGTCGTCGGCCTGCTCCCTGGCCTGGGCCCGATCAACGGCGTGGCGCTGCTGATCCCGATTGCCTTCGCCCTCGGCCTGCCGCCGGAGTCGGCGCTGATCCTGCTGGCGGCGGTGTACCTGGGTTGCGAGTACGGTGGGCGGATCAGTTCGATCCTGCTCAACATCCCTGGCGAAGCCTCCACCGTGATGACCACCCTCGACGGCTACCCCATGGCCCGCCAGGGCCTGGCCGGCGTGGCCCTGTCGCTGTCGGCCTGGAGTTCGTTCATCGGCGCCTTTATCGCTACCTGTGGCATGGTGCTGTTCGCCCCGCTGCTGGCGAAATGGGCGATTGCCTTCGGTCCGGCGGAATACTTCGTGCTGATGGTCTTCGCCATTGTCTGTCTCGGTGGCATGGCCGGCGACCGACCGCTGAAGACTTTTATCGCGGCGCTGATCGGCCTGTTCCTGTCGAGTGTCGGGATCGATGCCAACAGCGGTGTCTATCGTTTTACCGGCGACAATATCCACCTCACCGACGGCATCCAGTTCGTGGTGCTGGTGCTGGGCCTGTTCTCCATCAGCGAAATCCTCCTGCTGCTGGAAAAGACCCATCGCGGCCAGGAAGCGGCGAAGGCCACCGGGCGGATGATGTTCAACTTCAAGGAAGCGGCCTCGGTGTTCGTGGTGAACATCCGCTGCGGCCTGTTGGGTTTTATCATGGGCGTGCTGCCGGGTGCTGGCGCCACACTGGCCAGTGCCGTGGCCTATATGACCGAAAAACGCCTGGCGGGTGCCAGCGGCACGTTCGGCCAAGGTGACAAGCGTGGCCTCGCCGCACCGGAAACCGCCATTGGTGCCTCGGCCTGCGGTGCCCTGGTGCCGATGCTGACCCTCGGTGTCCCCGGTTCAGGGACCACGGCGGTGATGATCGGCGCCCTGTCGCTGTACAACATCACTCCCGGCCCGCTGTTGTTCCAGCAGCAACCGGACATCGTCTGGGGCCTGATCGCGTCGTTGTTTATCGCCAATATCATGCTGGTGATCCTCAATATCCCGATGATCCGTATCTTCACCCGCATCCTTGCCGTGCCGAACTGGGCGCTGGTGCCGGTGATCGCCATCATCACCGCGATCGGGGTCTACGCCGTCCACGCCACCACCTTCGACCTGTTCCTGATGGTCGGTATCGGCATCTTCGGCTATATCCTGCGCAAACTGGATTTCCCGCTGTCGCCGGTATTGCTCGGCTTTATCCTCGGCGGGCTGATGGAGTCGAACCTGCGCCGGGCGCTGTCGATTTCCAACGGTGCGCTGGAGATTCTCTGGTCGAGTCCGATCACGGCGGGGGTCTGGGTACTGACGGCGATCATGCTGCTGATGCCGCTGCTGCGGATCTGGCGCAAGCGTTCACTCCAGCGTCGTGCGCTGGCGGATGCCTGATAAAGGAAAGGTTGGGAACCGGCTTGCCGGTTCCCACAAGGCCGTCAGAGCGGCGGCAATGCCCACTGAATCGGCGCCAGGCCATTCTGTTCGAGGAACTTGTTGGTCCGGCTGAAATGCCCGCAACCGATAAAACCGCGATAAGCCGACAACGGCGACGGATGCACAGACTTCAGCACCAGGTGCTTGGTCGCATCGATCAGCTTCTGCTTGCCCTGGGCATGGGCGCCCCACAGCAGGAACACCAGTTTGTCCTGGCGCTCGCTGACCACCTCGATAATCCGATCGGTAAAGAACTGCCAGCCACGATTGGCGTGGGAGGCGGCAATGCCGCGTTCCACGGTCATGGTGGTGTTGAGCAGCAACACGCCCTGCTCGGCCCAGCTTTGCAGGTAGCCGTGCCTGGGGATGTCGATATTCAGGTCGCGCTGCAATTCTTTGTAGATATTGACCAGCGACGGTGGCGCCGGAACCCCCGGTTGCACCGAAAAACATAAACCATGGGCCTGGCCCGGGCCGTGGTAGGGGTCCTGGCCGATGATCACCACCTTCACCTGATCCAGCGGCGTGGTGTTCATGGCATTGAAGATCAGCGGGCCCGGCGGATAGATTTCCTTGCCGGCCGCACGCTCCTGGCGCAGAAATTCTCGCAACTCGCCCATGTAGGGCTTGTCGAACTCTTCACGGAGCGCCTGCTTCCAGCTGGGCTCGAGTTTGATGCGGTCGTCGTCGGTCATGATCGTGTCCGGAAATAACAATGGGGCGGACACTAGGAAAGCCCATCACGCTTGTCAATTGATCCGCGACAGAACCGGCACTTTCCCACACAAGGATCATACTGTGTACTCAACGAGTAGCGAGGTCACGATGAACCTGCATTTCGAAGAACTCACCGGTATCAACGGTGCCCGCCTGGGCATCGCCACGCTGGATGCCGAACACACCCTCAACGCGCTTTCACTGCCGATGATCCAGGACCTGGACGAACGCCTGGAGACCTGGGCGCGGGATCCGAACATTGTCTGTGTGCTGTTGCGCGGCAACGGCACCCGGGCGTTCTGCTCCGGCGGCGAGGTACGCAGCCTGGCCCAGGCCTGCCAGGCGCACCCCGGCGCCGTGCCACCGCTGGCCAGCGTGTTCTTTGCCGCGGAATACCGCCTCGACTATCGCCTGCACACCTACCCCAAGCCGGTGCTGTGCTGGGCCCATGGCTACGTCCTCGGCGGCGGCATGGGCCTGCTGCAAGGCGCGTCCATTCGTATCGTCACCCCGAGCAGCCGCCTGGCGATGCCGGAGATCGGCATCGGTTTGTACCCGGATGTCGGCGCCAGTTGGTTCCTGTCGCGACTGCCGGGCAAGCTGGGGTTGTTCCTCGGCCTGACCGGTGCGCAGATGAACGCTCGCGACGCCATCGACCTGGGCCTGGCAGACCGGCTCCTGGGCGACGACCAGCAGGAAGAGCTGATCGAAGGACTGTTGCGGCTCAATTGGCAGGAACAGACGGCGATGCAGCTCAACAGCCTGCTCAAGGCACTGGAGCGTCAGGCCCGCGAGCAGCAAGCGCAGCCGCAATCGCAATGGCTGCCGCTGCGCGAGCGTATCGATGAACTGCTGGATGTCAGCGATGTGCACTGCGCCTGGAAGGCCATTGCGCAGTTGGCCGAAGACGCCGACAAACGTCTGGCCCGGGCGGCCAGGCAGCTCAAGGAAGGTTGCCCGCTGACCGCGCACCTGGTCTGGGAACAGATCGCCCGGGCCCGGCACCTGTCGCTGGCGCAGGTGTTCCAGATGGAATACACCCTGAGCCTCAACTGCTGCCGTCACCCGGAGTTCAGCGAAGGCGTGCGGGCGCGGCTGATCGACAAGGACGGCGAGCCGCGCTGGCATTGGCCGGATATCGCCGCCGTGCCGGAAGCGGTGGTCGAGGCGCATTTCCACAAGGCGTGGGAGGGACGCCACCCACTGGCGGACCTGTCGGACTACTGAGCCGTGTATCGCCTGGCCACTGGCTAGTGGGGGCCGTGACCAGGGCGACCGTTACCGTGCCAGCGGGCCCAGCGATGGCCTGGATAATAGTGGTAGCCCGGACCGGGTGCGTAGTAGCCCCGGTAGTAGGGGCCGCCGCCATAGCCGTAATAACCGTAACCATAGTAATAGGCCGGTACAGCGTAGACATCGGAACGGTAGTAGGCGGGACCGCCATCGTAGTAGGGCGCACACGCGGTCAGAGCCAGGAACAGGCTTGCAGCGATAAGGATTCGTGGGTACATGGCGGCCTCCTGGACCGCGAAATGACGCTGGGCAGCGAGGCTGGCCAGCGCAGGCGGGCTGATGCCCACCTATACCCATTCAGACCGCAAAACCCTCGGTGAGTGCCCTGAAGCCAAAAATTCCCACCCAACCGGGGCAAGCGCCAGGCGCTATGCTCCGGGCTTCGCGCTGATCTGCTCCTGCAGGTTCTGGATCTGGTTCTGCAGGGTGGTGATATTACGCGTGACCTGCCCACGGAAGGCATCGAACTCCGCCGTGCTGCCACCCGCCGCCCCACCCGCGGCCTGACGGTTGTCCTGCTCGCTCTTGAGCACGATCAGCTCCTGTTCGATACGCTCGACCGCCGCGCTGCTATTGCCCTGTTTTTTCAAGGCGGCAATCTCGGCGGCGTTGCTCTTCACTTGCGCGTCGAGCTTGCCGGCATCGCCCTGGCCGGCTTTGAGGTTGGCCAGTTCCGCCGTCAGGCTTTTGACCTGGGCCTGCAACTGGGTGTTGGCGGTCTGCTGGTCCGCCGTCAGCGCGCTCATCTGTTGCAGCCGCTGCTCAAGACCAGTGGCCTGCCCGGCAACGCCCTGTTGCTGGCGGCCCTGCTCGAGCAACTTGCCTTCAAGCTGGCGGATCTGCAACTTCAGCGCTTCGCTGTCGCTGCTGACGCTCGACTCGCTGGCAACCACCTTGCCGGAAATCGCCTGCAAGCGCCCCGCCGCTTCCTCGCTGATACGCGCGAAGCTTTCCTGGGTCGCCACCAGTTGCTGCTCCATCAGGCTGATCTGCTGGAAACTCCACCAGGCAAGCCCTGCGAAGGCAATGAACAAGGCCCCGACCAGCGCCCACAGCGGCCCGGTGCTCGGCACCTTGACCTTGACCCGTGGCGTCGCGGCCACCTGGGACCGTGTGCGCTCACGCACGGGCGCGGTGCCCACGTGTTCCTCATGGTCGTCCGCATCGGCACGCAGGCTGGGCACATCATCGAAATCGTCGTTGGCATCGTTACGCATGAAGGAACCTTTCTGAACCGCAGTGATAGCGAAATACGGCGAGTATAACCCCCCAACCCACCGCTCTGATCGACCCTGAACCCGGAACCGGGTTCAGTTGTGGTAACCGAATATTTAAACGGCCGCCGGTTCCTGGGCTTTCCACCAGGCGCAAAACTCGTCGAGGGCCGCCCACAGGCTGACCTTGGGGTCGTAACCGAGATAATGCCTGGCGCGGCTGATGTCCAGGGTGAAATCCTTGTTCATCACTTGCATGCCCAGGCGCGACAAGGTCGGTTCCGGGCGCCCCGGCCAGAGGGCGCAGGCACTTTCATTCAAGGCCGCGACGCTGTAGGCCAGGCCGAAGGAGCGATAGCGGGTCACCTGCGGCACCTGCATCTGGCGCATCACGTAGTTCACCACATCCCACAACGGAATCGGGGTGCCATTGCTGATGTTGTAGGCCTTGCCCAGGGCCGACCCGCCGACCTGCAGGCTGCTCAGCAAAGCTTCATTGAGGTTGTGCACGCTGGTGAAATCGACCTTGTTCAGGCCATTGCCGACAATCGACAGCCGCCCCTTGCGCTGCATCTTCAGCAGGCGCGGGAAGATGCTCATGTCGCCAGCGCCAGTCACGAAACGCGGGCGTAGCGCCAGGACTTCGAGGCCGAACTCCTGGGCACCGAAGACCTTCTGTTCGGCCAGGTACTTGGTCGCCGCGTAAGGGTGCTTGAAACGCTTGGGCACCTGCTCCTCGGTCAAGCCCAGGTGCGAGCGACCGTCGAAATAGATCGAGGGCGACGACAGATGCACCAAGCGCCGGACCTGCTGCTTGAGACAGGCCTCGACGACGTTCTCGGTGACCAGCACATTGCCCTGGTGGAAGTCCTGATAACGGCCCCACAGGCCCACCGCGCCGGCACAATGCACCACGGCCTCGACATCCTGGCACAGCTCGCGGACCAGTTGCGGGTCCGTCAGGTCGCCCTGGATGAACTCGGCGCCACGCCGCACCAGATGCTCGACGCTCTCGGCCCGGCGGCCATTGACCCGCACCTCATGGCCCTGCTCCAGGGCGCAACGCGCAAAGCGCCCGCCAATAAAGCCGCTTGCGCCGGTAACCAGAATTTTCATCGATTGCTCCACATACCTTCATTCGTCCTGCCTGCTACCTGGACGCCGCCGATCACGCCAGAGGCACCAGCCACTGCGCCGCCGAACGCGCCAGGTGCTCGGTCAACTGCCCGAGCAATTGCCCGCCATTGCGCCAATGATGCCAGTACAACGGCACATCGATGGTTTTATCCGCGATCAATTCCACCAGGGTGCCCCGGGCCAACTGCCCGCGCACCTGCAATTCCGGCACCAGCCCCCAGCCCAGGCCGGCCTCGGTCAGGCGGATGAAGCCTTCCGATGACGGACACAGATGATGTTCGAAACCGCCTTCCACGCCCAGCGCCGCCAGGTAACGGTGTTGCAGGAAGTCGTCCGGGCCGAACACCAGCGCCGGCGTGCGGGCCAGCGTCTGCGCATCGATGCCCCGGGGAAAGTGCCGGGCGATAAACGCCGGACTGGCCAGCGCGCGATAACGCATCGCCCCCAGCAATACGCTGCGGGCGCCGGCCACCGGGCGCTCGCTGGCGCAGACACAGGCGGCGACCTCACCGGCGCGCATGCGCTTGAGGCCCACGGTCTGGTCCTCCACCACCAGGTCCAGCAGCAGGTGCTGACGGGCACAGAAATCCCCCACCGCCTCGCCCCACCAGGTCGCCAGGCTGTCGGCATTCAGGGCAATACGCAGGCGTTCCGGCAAGCCCTCCTCATCCAGCGCCGGCACCTGGCTCTGCAAGTCACGCTCAAGCAGGCGCACCTGCTGCACATGGTTGAGCAGGCGCCGGCCGATCTCGGTCGGGCTCGGTGGCGTGGCCCGTACCAGCACCGGCTGGCCGACCCGGGCTTCGAGCAACTTGATCCGTTGGGAAATCGCCGACTGCGACAACCCCAGGACCTGGGCCGCCCGTTCGAACCCGGCCTGTTCGACCACGGCCGCCAGGGCGGAGAGCAACTTATAGTCGAACATCAGTTTTCCTAATGGGCGATCAGCACTATTGGTTTTTCTTATACAACATCGCCCCGCAGAATGCCCGCATCCACTGTTTATCCGAGGACACCGACATGGCCGGCGAAACTTCCCTGAGCATACTGCTGCGCAGCATGAGCCCCGAACTCAACGAGGGCGACTACGTTTTCTGCACCCTGGCCGACGCCAGCCTGCTCGACGACCGCGAACCCATCGGCAGCTTTCGCGAACGCGAAGGCCTGACCGTCATCCTGCGCCGCGAAGACGCCCAGGCCCTCGGCCTGTCGTTCGACTACCTGGCGGCCTGGATCACCCTCAACGTGCACTCGGCCCTGGAAGCAGTCGGCCTCACCGCCGCGTTTGCCGGCGCCCTGGGCAAGGCCGGCATCAGTTGCAACGTGATCGCCGGTTATTACCACGACCACCTGTTCGTCGGTCGCGACGACGCCGAGCACGCCCTGCAGGTCTTGCGGCAACTGGCCGAACACGGGGAGTAGTCGTCATGTGGCAGAGCTATCTGAACGGCATGCTGGTGGCCGCCGGCCTGATCATGGCGATCGGCACACAGAACGCCTTTGTCCTGGCCCAGAGCCTGCGCCGCGAACATCACTTGCCGGTGGCGGCCTTGTGCGTGCTCTGCGATGCAATCCTGGTGGCCGCGGGGGTCTTCGGCCTGGCCACCGTCCTGGCGCACAACCCGACGCTGCTGGCGTTCGCCCGCTGGGGTGGCGCGGCCTTCCTGCTCTGGTACGGCAGCCTGGCGCTGCGCCGGGCTTTTTCCCGTCAGAGCCTGCAACAAGGCGATGGCCAGACCGTGCGTTCACTGCGCGCCGTGCTGCTCAGTGCCCTGGCGGTGACCCTGCTCAACCCCCACGTCTACCTCGACACCGTGTTGCTGATCGGCTCCCTCGGTGCCCAGCAGACCGAGCCCGGCGCCTACGTGATGGGCGCCGCCAGTGCCTCGCTGCTGTGGTTCTTCAGCCTGGCCCTGGGCGCGGCGTGGCTGGCCCCGTGGCTGGCGCGCCCGGCCACCTGGCGCCTGCTCGACCTGCTGGTGGCGGTGATGATGTTCAGCGTCGCCGCCCAGTTGATCGGCGCGCGCTGACTTATTCCAAAAGGCTCTGGAACCTCTATCCCACACAGTTGTTGCGTGGTTAAGCCGTCACCCCGGTGCTATGATCCGAGTCTTGCGCCGCAAAGAGTACAAACTCCTCGGCGCACGCCTGTATGGCCGCCGTGATCGGCCTTGCGCTCACCGCAACTGACCTGATTAGGAGAATCACCATGGCTTTCGAATTGCCTCCGCTGCCTTATGCACATGATGCCCTGCAGCCGCACATCTCCAAGGAAACCCTGGAGTTCCACCACGACAAGCACCACAACACCTATGTCGTGAACCTGAACAACCTGGTGCCAGGCACCGAGTTCGAAGGCAAGACCCTGGAAGAAATCGTCAAGTCTTCCTCCGGCGGCATCTTCAACAACGCCGCTCAAGTCTGGAACCACACTTTCTACTGGAACTGCCTGGCGCCAAACGCCGGCGGTCAACCTACCGGCAAGCTGGCTGAAGCCATCAACGCCGCGTTCGGTTCCTTCGACAAGTTCAAGGAAGAGTTCACCAAGACTTCCGTCGGCACCTTCGGTTCCGGTTGGGGCTGGCTGGTGAAAAAGGCTGACGGTTCCCTGGCCCTGGCCAGCACCATCGGCGCCGGCAACCCGCTGACCAGCGGCGACACCCCGCTGCTGACCTGCGACGTCTGGGAACACGCCTACTACATCGACTACCGCAACGTCCGTCCGAAGTATGTCGAGGCGTTCTGGAACCTGGTGAACTGGAAATTCGTCGCCGAGCAGTTCGAAGGCAAAGCCTTCACCGCTTGAGACTGAACCCGCTTCGCAAAAAAAGCCCGGCCTCGCCGGGTTTTTTTATGCCTGTCGCGCCGCCAGGAACTAACCTGAATAATCCGGGAAAATCACGCGCTACGCCCTCAAGTAGACGGCTTGAGCGACCGACACAGTCTCCATGGCCTGAAGGGTCCGGGAAGCGCCTGATCGACCCAGCATGAGCACGGGTTCTCGGCGCTTGCATTGTCCCTTTGACTGACCGGGCCGGATTGCCAATACTCATGGCAACTTGATGCCATCCGCACGGAACAAGGAATAGCCCTTTGAAGCTGGAATTCAAGAACAGCTTGTCGGTGAAGTTGCTCCGGGTCGTGCTGCTATCGGCGCTGATTGTCGGCGCTGTACTGAGCTGTGCGCAGATCGTTTTTGATGCTTACAAGACTCGACAAGCCGTGGCCGGCGATGCCCAGCGCATTCTCGACATGTTCCGCGACCCCTCGACCCAGGCCGTCTACAGCCTCGACCGCGAGATGGGCATGCAAGTGATCGAGGGGCTGTTCCAGGATGACGCCGTGCGGATGGCTTCCATCGGCCATCCCAACGAGGCCATGCTCGCGGAAAAATCCCGCGACCTGCAAAAAACCTCCAGCCGCTGGCTGACCGACCCGATCCTCGGCCAGGAAAGCACCTTCAGCACGCAACTGGTCGGTCGCGGCCCCTACAGCGAGTATTACGGCGACCTGAGCATCACCCTCGACACGGCCACCTACGGCCAGGGGTTCCTGGTCAACTCGGTGATCATCTTTATCTCCGGCGTGCTGCGGGCGCTGTTCCTCGGCCTGGTGCTGTATCTGGTCTATCACTGGCTGCTGACCAAACCGCTGTCGCGGATCATCGAGCATCTGAGCACCGTCAACCCGGACCGCCCCAGCGAACACCTGTTGCCGCAACTCAAGGGTCATGAAAAGAACGAGTTGGGCATCTGGGTCAACACCGCCAACCAGTTGCTGGCCTCCATCGAGCGTAATACCCACCTGCGCCACGAAGCGGAAAACAGCCTGCTGCGCATGGCCCAGTACGACTTCCTCACCGGTCTGCCCAATCGCCAGCAGTTGCAGCAGCAACTGGACAAGATCCTGGTCGACGCCGGGCGCCTGCAACGCCGGGTCGCGGTACTTTGCGTGGGCCTGGACGACTTCAAGGGCATCAACGAACAATTCAGCTACCAGGTCGGCGACCAGTTGCTGCTGGCCCTGGCCGACCGCCTGCGCGCCCACAGCGGCCGCCTCGGCGCCTTGGCCCGGCTGGGTGGCGACCAGTTCGCCCTGGTCCAGGCCGATATCGAACAACCCTATGAGGCGGCCGAGTTGGCCCAGAGCATCCTCGACGATCTGGAAGCGGCGTTTGCCCTCGATCACCAGGAAATCCGCCTACGCGCCACCATTGGCATCACCTTGTTCCCGGAAGACGGCGACAGCACCGAGAAGCTGTTGCAGAAAGCCGAACAGACCATGACCCTGGCCAAGACCCGCTCACGCAACCGCTACCAGTTCTATATCGCCAGCGTCGACAGCGAAATGCGCCGCCGCCGCGAGCTGGAAAAGGACCTGCGCGAAGCCCTCAACCGCAATCAGTTCTACCTGGTCTACCAGCCGCAGATCAGCTACCGCGACCATCGGGTGGTGGGCGTCGAGGCGCTGATCCGCTGGCAGCACCCGGAACACGGCCTGGTGCCGCCGGACCTGTTCATCCCCCTGGCCGAACAGAACGGCACCATCATCGCCATCGGCGAATGGGTGCTGGACCAGGCCTGCCGCCAGTTGCGCGAATGGCACGACCAGGGCTTCAGCGACCTGCGCATGGCGGTCAACCTGTCCACCGTGCAACTGCACCACGCCGAACTGCCGCGGGTGGTCAACAACCTCCTGCAGATGTACCGCCTGCCGCCGCGCAGCCTGGAGCTGGAAGTCACCGAGACCGGCCTGATGGAAGACATCAGCACCGCCGCCCAGCACCTGCTGAGCCTGCGCCGCTCCGGCGCGCTGATCGCCATCGATGACTTCGGCACCGGCTACTCGTCGCTGAGCTATCTCAAGAGCCTGCCGCTGGACAAGATCAAGATCGACAAGAGCTTCGTCCAGGACCTGCTCGATGACGACGACGATGCAACCATCGTCCGGGCGATCATCCAGCTGGGCAAGAGCCTCGGCATGCAGGTCATCGCCGAAGGCGTGGAGACCGTCGAGCAGGAGGCCTACATCATTTCCGAAGGTTGCCACGAAGGCCAGGGCTACCACTACAGCAAGCCGTTGCCGGCCCGTGAGTTGGCGGCGTATCTCAAGCAGGCACAGCGCAGCAATGCGGCGATCTTGTAAGGCCCAGGGCCAACAAGCTCGCCCCTGCAAAATTCGCCGGGATCAACCCGGGTTTTAATACCAAATATTTCAATCACTAAGCCCTTTACACAGAATGCAAATCCTTCGCATCATGTGCCGGTTTTGCGGGGCCGTGCGCCCCCATCCCCCCTCTCGAAGCAGGATGTTCGCCATGATTCGCATGCCTCTGGCCACCGCCAGTCTGTTGGCCATCGCCATCGCCCTCGCCGGTTGTGGCGACAAGGACAAGGAAAACTCCACAGCGGCTACCCAGGCCCCTGCCGCAGCGGCCCAGGCGCCCGCTGACGATGCCGCCGCCAAGGTCGATGAAGCCGCCGCCAAGGCCGTGGTCGCCCACTACACCGAGATCGTCTTCGCGGTGTTCAGCGATGCCGAATCCACCGCGAAGGACCTGCAGGCCGCCATCGACGCCTTCCTCGCCAAGCCGAACGAAGAGACCCTCAAGGCCGCCCGCACCGCCTGGATCGCCGCCCGCGTGCCCTACCTGCAAAGCGAAGTGTTCCGCTTCGGCAACACCATCATCGACGACTGGGAAGGTCAGGTGAACGCCTGGCCGCTGGATGAAGGCCTGATCGACTACGTCGACAGCTCTTACGAGCACGCCCTGGGCAACCCGGCCGCGACCGCCAATATCATCGCCAACCCGCAGATCCAGGTCGGCGAAGACAAGGTCGATGTCAGCGAGATCACCCCGGAAAAACTCGCCAGCCTGAACGAACTGGGCGGTTCCGAAGCCAACGTTGCCACCGGCTACCACGCCATCGAATTCCTGCTCTGGGGCCAGGACCTGAACGGCACCGGCCCTGGCGCCGGCAACCGTCCGGCCTCGGACTACCTGGAAGGCGCTGGCGCCACCGGTGGTCACAACGACCGTCGGCGTGCCTACCTCAAGGCCGTGACCCAACTGCTGGTCAACGACCTGGAAGAAATGGTCGGCAACTGGAAACCGGATGTGGCCGACAACTATCGCGCCAGCCTGGAAGCCGAACCGGCAGAAAGTGGCCTGCGCAAGATACTCTTCGGCATGGGCAGCCTGTCCCTCGGTGAACTGGCGGGCGAGCGCATGAAGGTTTCGCTGGAAGCCAACTCGCCGGAAGACGAGCAGGACTGCTTCAGCGACAACACCCACAACTCGCACTTCTACGATGCCAAGGGCATCCGCAACGTCTATTTGGGTGAATACACCCGTGTCGACGGCACCAAGCTGACCGGCCCGAGCCTGTCCTCCCTGGTGGCCAAGGCCGACCCGGCGACCGACGAAGCGCTGAAGAACGACCTGCAAGCCACCGAAGCGAAGATCCAGATCATGGTCGACCACGCCAACAAGGGTGAGCATTACGACCAGTTGATCGCGGCCGGCAACGAACCCGGTAACAAGATCGTGCGTGACGCCATCTCGGCGCTGGTCAAGCAGACCGGTTCCATCGAGCAGGCGGCGGCCAAACTGGGCATCAGCGACCTGAACCCGGATAACGCCGATCACGATTTCTGATCGGCCCTTGTCCCCCCCTCATGTAGGAGCGAGCTTGCTCGCTCCTACATGAGGGCAAGCCAGCCCCCACAAAGCCGCGCAGTGTCATAAATCAAGTAAATGCTAATCCCTCTTATTCAAATGTATCGAGACTGATAAACTCGCGCCCGATCCCTCTCACCCCCTGGACACCGATGCCCTCGCTGCCCCTTCGCCTGTCGACGCTGCTCCTGGCCCTTGGCCTGGCCGCCTGCGACGACGCCCCGCGCTTTACCAAGCCCGAACCCGGCGAAGCTCGATCCGGCGGTACTGCCACGGTGGGCAAAGAGGATCGCAACGCCTTCTCGCAACCCTCGGCCAACCTCTCCCTGGAGCGGCGCCTGGACTTCAGCGTCGGCAACAGTTTCTTCCGCAGCCCCTGGGTCATCGCCCCATCGACCACCACTGCCCGCGACGGCCTCGGCCCGTTGTTCAATACCAACGCCTGCCAGAACTGCCATATCAAGGACGGCCGCGGCCATCCACCGGCACCCGGCGCGGATAACGCGGTGTCGATGCTGGTGCGCCTGTCGATTCCCAACAGCCCGATGTACGCCAATCTGATCGAACGCCAGGGCGTGGTCCCGGAACCGGTTTATGGCGGGCAATTGCAGGACATGGCCATCCCCGGCGTCGCCCCGGAAGGCAAAGTGCGGGTCGACTACGAAAACATGCCGGTACGTTTCAAGGACGGCACCACCGTCGAACTGCGCCGCCCAACGCTGCGCATCACCCAACTGGGCTACGGCCCGATGCACCCGCAGACCTTGTTTTCCGCGCGTATCGCCCCGCCGATGATCGGCCTCGGCCTGCTCGAGGCGATTCCCGAGGAAGCCATCCTGGCCAACGCCCGACAGCAGCAACGCCTGGGGGTCAACGGCCGCCCGAACCGGGTCTGGGACGATGCCCAGCGCAAGACCGTCCTCGGCCGCTTCGGCTGGAAGGCCGGGCAACCGAATATCAATCAGCAGAACGTCCACGCGTTTTCCAGCGACATGGGCCTGACCACCAGCCTGCGCCCCTTCGACGACTGCACCCCGACCCAGACCGACTGCCTGCAAGCGCCCCACGGCGGCGGTCCGGATGGCGAGCCGGAAGTCAGCGACAACATCCTGCGCCTGGTGACCTTCTATACCCGCAACCTCGCGGTACCGTCCCGACGTGACGTCGGCGCGGCGCAGGTGCTGGCCGGCAAGAACCTGTTCTACCAGGTCGGTTGCCAGGCCTGTCATACCCCGCAGTTCACCACCTCGGCCACGGCCGCCGAACCCGAGCTGGCCAACCAGCTGATCCGCCCCTACAGCGACCTGCTGTTGCATGACATGGGCCCAGGCCTCGCCGACCAGCGCAGCGAGTTCCTCGCCGACGGCAATGACTGGCGCACCCCGCCGCTGTGGGGCATCGGCCTGACGCAAACCGTCAGCGGCCACACCCAACTGCTGCATGACGGCCGTGCCCGCAACCTGCTCGAAGCCGTGCTCTGGCATGGCGGCGAGGCCTTGCCGGCACAACAACAGGTGCTGTCTTTCAATGCCGAACAACGCGCCGCGTTGCTCGCGTTCCTGAATTCTTTATAAAAGGACACGGAAATGTTCCGCCCCAAACTGTTGTTCACCAGCCTGGCCGCGCTCGCCCTCGGCGCCTGCTCGCCCCAGGACCCGCAGGCGGTGACCTCGGCCGCGATCGCCAAGCAGGTGATCCTGCCGACCTACAGCCGCTGGGTCGACGCCGACCGCCAGCTGGCGATCAGCGCCCTGGCCTTCTGCGAAGGCAAGGAAAGCCTGGAAACCGCCCGCGCCGACTTCCTCCACGCGCAAAAAGCCTGGGCCGAGTTGCAGCCGCTGCTGATCGGGCCATTGGCCGAAGGCAATCGTTCCTGGCAGGTGCAGTTCTGGCCGGACAAGAAAAACCTGGTGGGTCGCCAGGTCGAGCAACTGGTCACGGCCCAGCCGCAGATCGATGCTGACGCCCTGGCCAAATCCAGCGTTGTGGTCCAGGGGCTCTCGGCCTACGAATACATCCTCTACGACAGCAAGATCGACCTCGCCGACAGCGCCCAGAAAGCCCGCTACTGCCCACTGCTGACGGCCATCGGCAAGCGCCAGAAAATCCTCGCCGAAGAGATCCTCTCGCGCTGGGAAACCAGCGACGGCATGCTCGCGCAGATGAGCAAGTTCCCCAACCAGCGCTACGCCGACTCCCACGAAGCCATCGCCGATCTGCTGCGGGTCCAGGTCACCGCCCTCGACACCCTGAAGAAAAAACTCGGCACGCCCATGGGCCGCCAGACCAAGGGCATCCCGCAACCCTTCCAGGCCGATGCCTGGCGCAGCCAGTCGTCGCTGCAAGGCATGCGCGCCAGCCTGGCCGCCGCCCGGACCGTCTGGGTCGGTGTCGACAACAAGGGCCTGCGCAACCTGCTACCGGCGGAACAGAAGCCGTTGGCAGACAAGATCGACGCCGCCTATGCCGCGTCCCTGAAACTGTTCGACAGCACCCAGCGTTCGCTGACCGACCTGCTCGGCGACGACGCCGGGCGCCAGCAGCTCAACGACCTCTATGACAGCCTCAACGTCGTCCATCGCCTGCACGAAGGCGAGCTGGCCAAGGCGCTGGGCATCCAACTGGGCTTCAACGCCAACGACGGGGACTGATGATGTTGCGACGCCAGGCCCTGACCCTCGGCAGCCTGCTGCTCAGCGCATTGACGCTGGGCGGCTGGAGCCTGTTCCGGCAAAAAGGCAAAAGCCCGCTGCTGCTCTCCGCCCGTGACGACAGCGACGGCAGGCACTATGCCGTGGGCTATCGGCTGGACGGTACACAGGTCTTCGCCACCCAGGTCGGCCAGCGTTGCCACGACATCATCAACCACCCGACCCAGCCCCTGGCGCTGTTCGTCGCGCGACGTCCCGGCACCGAGAGTTACCTGGTCGACCTGCGTGACGGTCGCCTGCTGCAGACCATCACCTCGCAGCCGAACCGGCATTTCTATGGCCATGCGGTGATCCACAAGAGCGGCGACTGGCTGTACGCCACCGAGAATGACACCACCGATCCGGGCCGGGGCCTGCTCGGGGTGTACCGTTTCGAAGGCGAGCGCCTAGTGCATGACGGCGAGATTTCGACCCACGGTATCGGCCCGCACCAGGTGTCATGGATGCCCGATGGCGAAACCCTGATCGTCGCCAACGGCGGGATTCGCACCGAGGCTGAAAGCCGGGTGGAGATGAACCTTGATGCCATGGAGCCGAGCCTGGTGCTGATGCGGCGCGATGGCACCCTGCTGAGCAAGGAAACCCTGCCCCAGCAGATGAATAGCGTGCGCCACCTGAGCGTGGCCAGCGACGGCACCATCGTCGCCGGCCAGCAGTTCATGGGCCCGTCCCACGAGTCGTCCGAGTTGCTGGCGATCAAGCGTCCCGGCCAGCCCTTTGTCGCTTTCCCGGTGGCCGAGCAACAGTTGCAGGCCATGGGGCATTACACCGCCAGTGTTGCGGTGCACAGCGAATTGCGCCTGGTGGCGTTGACCGCGCCACGGGGCAATCGCTTCTTTATCTGGGATCTGGACAGCGGCGCCGTGCGCCTGGATGCACCGTTACCGGACTGTGCGGGCGTCGGCGCGGTGGCGGACGGCTTTGTCGTTACTTCCGGACAGGGTCGCTGCCGCTTCTATGACTGCCGCCAGAAGGAATTGACAGCCCAGCCGCTGGAGCTACCGGCCGGGCTGTGGGACAACCATCTGCATCTGGTCTGAGTCCGCCACGCCGGCTGTCTTACGGCCGTACTCAATATCCACAGCCACCGCACCACCTGTAGGAGCCGGCTTGCTGGCGATGGCGGCCGACAGGGCAATGCAAGGCTCACGGGCCCCATCGCCAGCAAGCCGGCTCCTACAGGTTCGCGGTGTTTGCACGTTTGCCGTGCTTAGTCGGGCTGGCGCTCGAACGTCAACGTCACTTCCAACCCGCCGCCTTCACGATTGCGCAACATCAGGCTACCGTCATGGGCCGCGGCAATGGTCTGGGCGATGCTCAGGCCCAAGCCGTAGCCGCCGGTCCCGGCATTGCGCGACGACTCCACCCGATAGAACGGCTCCACCACCTGGTCCAGCAACGCCTGGGGAATTCCCGGTCCACGGTCGCTGATCAGGATGCGCAATTGCAGCGGTTGGTCATCGACCCGGATCACCACCTCGCAACCATAACGCACGGCATTTTCCAGCACATTCTGCACACAGCGCTTGAGGCTGCGGGCATACCCCGGCAACGGCCGCAACGCCCGGCCCTCGATGGCCACCGATTCACCGATATCCTGCAAATCGGCTTGCAGGCTGCTCAGCAAGGCATTGATGTCGATGCTCTGCCGCGCCTCGCTGACCTCGCCGCTGCTGACGAAATCCAGGGTGCTGGAAACCATGTGTTCCATGTCTTCCAGGTCGTGGCGAAAACGTTCCTTGATCGGCGTGTCTTCCAGCAGTTCGGTGCGCAATCGCAAGCGGGTGATGGGCGAACGCAGATCATGGGAAATCGCCGCGAGGAACCGCGTGCGCTCGGCAATGCTGGCGATCAAGCGCTGCTGCATGACATTGAATGCCTGGGCCGCCCGTCGCACTTCAGTGGGGCCGTCCAGTGACAAGGGTTCGCGGCGAATATCCCGGCCCAGGGCTTCGGCCGCCTTGGCCAGGGCGTTCAACGGACGGATCGCCAGGCGCACGGCGAGCAAGGCGATGACCACCAGCACCGCGATACGCAGCAGATAAATGCGCATCACATAGTCGAACAGCACATCCAGCGGCGCATTGCTGGTCCAGCCCTGCTCTTCGCGGGCATCCACCCGCAGCCAGCGACCGTCGGGCAGGCGCAGGTCGATCAGAAAATGGCCGATGGCCGGGCGGCTGCCGAACAAGGCCAGCCAACCGAGGTCCTGCTCCTGATCATTCACCACGGACAGTTGCAGCAGGCGCAAGGTCTCGGCGTACCCGGATTTCTCCGACAGCACCTTGTTGAGCAGCCGTTCGGTGCCCCGGTCCGAATCGTCCAGGGTATCGGCCTGGTCACTGGCCTGGTCGCTCAAGGTCAGGTGGAAACGCGGGGTGTCGAGCAACGCGATCAACCCATCGGCCTGGCGCGCGTCACCATGGGACAGGCGCACGATATCCGCCAGTCGCGTGGCAATCAGCCGAGTCGGAATCTCCAGCACCTGGCTGTGACGCACGTCATACCAGATGCTGCTGGTCAGAACCTGGGCCGCGAGCATGCCGGCCACGAGGATGATCACCACCCGCCCGAACAGCGAACGCGGCAGTAACTTCACTCCGGCTGGTCCACAACGACGGCGGTCAACATATAGCCTTCGTTGCGCACGGTCTTGATCAGCCCCGGTTCCAGTTGCTGGCGCAGGCGGCTGATGCAGACGTCGATGGAGCGGTCGAAAGGCGTGCTGTCCTTCTCGAACACGTGGTTGAGCAGGAAGTCCCGGCTCAACGGCCGGTTCGGGTGTTGCAGCAACAGGCGCAACACCCGGTAATCGGTGTTGCCCAGGCTGATCACCAGGCCCGCCGGCGACAACACCTGGCGGGCCCGGGTATCCAGTTGCCAACCGTCGAAACGCAGGGTCGGCACCTCGTCGATCCGCGCCCGTTCGGGAAAGCTCTGGGCCCGACGCAACACCACCTTGATCCGCACCAGCAGCTCGCGCGGGTCGAAGGGTTTGGGCAGGTAATCGTCGGCGCCCAGTTCCAGGCCGAGGATGCGGTCCACCAGGGTGCCACGGGCGGTCAGCATGATCACCGGGGTGTTCGACGTCACCCGCAGCTCACGGCACAGGCTCAGGCCATCCTCCCCCGGCAACATCAGGTCGAGGACGATCAGGTCGATCACATTCAATTCAAGGCGACGGCGCATTTCCTTGCCGTCACAGGCGGTGGACGTCTGGTAGCCGGCATTCGTCAGGTACTCGGAGAGCAACTGACGGATTTCCGGATCGTCATCGACGATCAGCAGGTGATCTGGCTTGGGCATGGCAGAAAGTCAGCGTCCGAAAAAAATCTAGGAGATAGCCGAAAGCACACGGCACGTTGCAGGGAAATGTAATGGAATATTTTGAAGCGCGCTTGCGTGCAGTTCCGATACAAAGCGACCTCCGCCACGGGCAACCGGCTCTTTAGACTGGGAAATCGAAATAAGATTGATTGTAATTTATAACGCTCCACATCGAGTCACTTCTGATGCGTAGCCTGTCTTCCCGGAGCTCCCCGATGATCAAACCCCGCGCGCTCCTGCGCCTGAGTGCCCTGTTCGGTGCCCTGCTGTTCGGCCATGTCGCCGCCGCGGCGGCCCATGAAGTCACCGATGTGCTCGGTCGCAAGGTCGAGGTGCCGGACCATGTCCAGCGTGTGGTGCTGGGTGAAGGCCGGTTGATCTCGGCCTTCGCCCTGCTCGACCGCGACGCGCCGTTCCAGCGCATCGTCGGCTGGCAGAACGACCTGCGCCTGCTCGACCCGCACACCTATGCCGCCTATGCGGCGAAGTTCCCGACGGTGAAGGACATCCCGCTGATCGGCCAGGCCTCGGAGCAGAGCGTCAGTGCCGAGGAGATCCTCAGCCTCAAGCCGGACCTGGCGGTGTTCAGCATCTCCGGCCACGGCCCGACCGAACACAGCCCGGTGGCCGATGTGCTGGCCAAGGCCGGGATCGCGGTGTTGTTCGTCGACTTCCGGATCAATCCGATCAAGGGTACTCATGTGAGTCTCGATGCCCTGGGCCAGGCCCTCGGCCGGGAAAAGGAGGCCCAGGCCTACCTCGACTTCTATGACCAGCATGTGAAAGCCATCACCGACAAGGTCGCGGGCCTGGCGGCTAACCAGCGGCCGAAGGTCTTCCTCGAACTGCTGGCCGGAGCCTGGCAGGCACCGGGGCATACCACCGGCAAGGGCGGCATGGGTGAAGTGATTCGTACCGTCGGCGGGGTGAATATCGCCGAAGGCGTAGTGCCTGGCGCACTGGGGGATATCAGCGTCGAGTTCGCCCTCAAGGCTGACCCGGATGTGTATATCGCCACCGGCAACCACAAGCCGGGTTTGATCCTCGGTGCAGAGGTGAGTCCGGCTGAAGCTCAAGAGGCCTTCAATACGGTGCTTGCGCGTCCCGAATTCAAGAACCTGCGGGCCATCCGTGGCGGTAATGCCCACGGCCTGTGGCATGACTTCTACAACTCGCCGTACAACCTGTTGGCCATCGAGGCCCTGGCCAAGTGGGTACATCCGGAATTGTTCGCCGGGATCGATCCTCAGAAGACGATGGATGAGATCAACCAGCAGTTCCTCGGTACGCCGCTCAAGGGCGCGTACTGGATCGATGCTGCCACTCACAACTGAGGACCCAAGGCGAACGCCCCCTTGTAGGAGCCGGCTTGCTGGCGATTGCGGTGTATCAGGCGACATAGATGTCGACCCTGAGATCGAATCGCCAGCAAGCCGGCTCCTACAGGGATATCCGGCGCCTGCAAGGGCTGCGGTAAGCCTGCATGACGATGAACACATCCATAAGTTCTTCTCCAGCCCTGGACCTGGCCGAAGCCAGCCAGGGCTATCGCCGCCTGCTGCTGCGCCGCTTGTGGCTGCTGCTTCTGCTGGGCGGCGCCTTGCTTTGCGCGATTCTCGTCGACCTCGCCAGCGGCCCGTCCGGCATGGGCCTGCCAGCCTTGCTCGACGGCCTGCTGCATCCGGCCCACCTGAGCCTCACCGACCAGGTGATCATCTGGAACGTGCGCCTGCCCTACGCGCTGATGGCGGTGCTGGTGGGTTGCGCGCTGTCCCTGGCCGGCGCGGAAATGCAGGCGATCCTCAATAACCCGTTGGCCAGTCCCTTCACCCTTGGCGTCTCATCGGCGGCGGCGCTGGGCGCCTCCCTGGTGATCGTCTTCCCGATCTCCAGCGCCTGGCTGTCGAACAACAGCGCCATCTCGCTCTCGGCATTCATCTTCGCCGCCGCCTCGGTGTTCCTGCTGCAAGCCATGTCGCGACTGCGTGGCGCCGGGGTGGAAAGCCTGGTGCTGTTCGGCATCGCCCTGGTGTTCAGTTGCAACGCGGTGGTCGCCCTGCTGCAACTGGCGGCCACCGAGGACGTGCTGCAACAACTGGTGTTCTGGACCTTGGGCAGCGTGACCCGGGCCAACTGGGACAAGCTCGGCATTCTTGCCCTGGTGATCGTGCTGGTGCTGCCGTTTTCCCTCGCCGCCGCGCCGCGCCTGACCTTGCTGCGCATGGGCGAAGACCGCGCCAAGAGTTTTGGCGTCGACGTCCGCCGTTTGCGTTTTGCCTCGTTGCTGCGCATCAGCCTGTTGTCGGCCACGGCGGTGGCCTTTGTCGGCACCATCGGCTTTATCGGCCTGGTCGGGCCGCATATCGCCCGGATCCTGGTAGGCGAGGACCAGCGTTTCCTGCTGCCGGCCAGTGCGTTGGTGGGGGCGTTGCTGCTGTCGCTGTCGTCGATTGCCAGCAAGCTGATCCTGCCCGGAGTGATCGTGCCGGTGGGCATCGTCACTGCCCTGGTGGGGGTACCGATCTTCGTCTTGCTGGTATTCAAACGCGGGAGGCAGCTATGACGGCTCCGTACGATGGCTTGCGAATCGAACACGCGGTGATCGGCTATGGACGACGGGAGGTGGTTCGCGATGTGACGCTGCCCGCGCTGCAACCCGGCACGCTGACGGCATTGATCGGCCCCAATGGAGCCGGCAAATCGACCTTGCTGCGTGGCGTGGCCGGGCTGGAGAACATGCACGGGGCGGTGCACCTGGCCGGCGACGATCTGGCGAAGTTGTCGGTGGCCGAACGGGCGCGCCGGGTGACCTATATGCCGCAGAACCTGCCGCCGGGCCTGAGCCTGAGCGTGATGGAAAGCGTGGTCGCGGCATTGCGGGTCGGGCAACTGTCCAATGCGCAGTGCCTGGAGGAAGCGTTCAAGGCCCTGCAACGGATCGGCATCACCCATCTGGCGGACCAGTGGTTGAGTACCTTGTCCGGTGGGCAGCGGCAGTTGGTCAGCCTGGCACAGTTGATTGCGCGCCGGCCGCAGGTGATGTTGCTGGACGAGCCCACCAGTGCGCTGGACCTGAACTATCAGTTGAAGGTCATGGAATGCGTGCGCTCGCTGGTGCGTGAACACCGTTTGATTGCCGTGGTGGTGCTGCACGATATCAACCTGGCGGCGCGTTATGCCGACCAGTTGGCGGTGCTGCGCGAGGGACGCCTGTTTGCCAGCGGCGCCCCCCAGGCGATTCTCAGCCCGGCGCTGTTTGCCGAGGTGTATGGCGTGCAGGCGCGGATCGAGCGCTGTTCACGGGACACGGTGCAGGTCATGGTCGATCACGCCCTGTAACCCGTTCTCGGGTTCGCCGCTCCCTGCGGGTCAAACACGGTCCGTGTAGGAGCCGGCTTGCTGGCGATAGCGGTGTATCAGGCGACAGGGATATCGGCCGCCAGATCGCAATCGCCAGCAAGCCGGCTCCTACAGGTTTTGCGTTCATCCGGTGGTGCAGTGTTCGGCGTGTCAGGCGACAAGCAGTCTCTGGCTGGACACCACCGTTGCGTACTCGCCGTGCAGATTGCCCAGGGACATGGCATGGACCTCCTGGGCACAGTGGAACGCACCGAAGTAATCCGTCTTGTCGAACGTGTAGCACGCATCCTCCACCACCCAGGTCTCAAACCCGAGGTTGCCGGCCGTCCGCGCAGTCGCCTCCACGGAGTTGTGGGTCGCCACGCCGACAATCACCAACTGCTCGATACCGGTCTCGCGCAGCCAACCCTCCAACCCGGTCGCACAAAACGCATCCGGCACCCGCTTCTGCACCAGCCGTTCGCCCGGCCCCGGCGCGAAACGCTGCTGGAACTCAACCCCCGACTGCCCGGGCCAGAACACCGACTCCGGCGAATGCGACAGATGCTGGACATGCACAATCGGACGCGCGGTTCGACGCCAGTGTTGCAGCAACTCAAGCATCCGCTCTTCAGCCTCGGGATTGTTGCGTGGCCCCAGCTTCGGATGAAGAATGCCTTGCTGCTGGTCGATCAGGATCAACGCCGCGTTTACCTGGATATCCCTGTTCATGCCTTTTCCCTTCCGATTTATCGCTCAAAACTCGAAATAAGCCCGCCCGCCGTCTTGCGCGCCTTCCTCCTGCTCACTAACGTAGCGCCTTTACTGACGCTACCCCCCGCAGGAGCTTTGCCATGGCCTCGCCAGCCTTTTCCTTCTCTCTCAAGCAATGTGGCGTTGCCGCCGCCATGGCGGGCCTGCTCGGCCTGACTGGTTGCCAGACCTGGAACTCCCAGGACAGCCTGCCACCGACCTCCGGCGTACAGCCGATCAAAGGCCTGGCGCAGAACGTCTCGGTGCGCCGCAACAGCCTCGGCATGCCGCTGATCGAAAGCAACACCTTTCACGATGCGCTGTTCACCCTCGGTTACGTCCACGCCAGCGACCGCATCACCCAGATGGTCACCCTGCGCCTGCTCGCCGAGGGCCGGCTTGCCGAAATCAACGGCCCGGACGCCCTCGACACCGACCGTTTCATGCGTGCCGTCAACCTGAAGAAAAGCGCCGGCGAGTTGTACAACGCCTCGTCACCACGGCTCAAGCGCTTCTTCGAAGTCTACGCGCGCGGCGTCAACGCCTACCTGTTCCGCTACCGCGACAAGCTGCCGCCGGACCTCGCCAGCAGCGGCTACCGCCCGGAATACTGGAAGCCGGAAGATTCCGCGCTGATCTTCTGCCTGCTCAACTTCAACCTGTCGGCCAACCTGCAGCAGGAGATTTCCAGCCTGGTCCTGGCGCAGAAAGTCGGCGTCGACAAACTCGCCTGGCTGACCCCGGCCGCCCCGGACGAACCGCTGCCCCTGGCCGAAGCCGAGAAACTCAAGGGCATCGCCCTCAGCCAGGTCTCGGGCCTGGGCGCGCTGAACAAGGCCGCCGAGCAAGTCGCCGCGCTGAATATCCTCGGCTCCGGCACCTCGACCAACTGGGCCATCGGCCCGCAGCGCGCCCGCAGCGGCAAGAGCCTGCTGGCCGCCGACCTGCAACAACCGACCAGCGCCCCCGCCGCCTGGAACTACGTGCAGATCTACGCACCGAAGTATCGGGCCGCCGGGACCTCGATCGCCGGCCTGCCGATGCTGCTGTCCGGTTTCAACGGCAAGGTGGCCTGGAGCATGGCCGCCGTGCCGGGGGACAACCAGGACCTGTTCCTGGAAAAACTCAAGCGCCAGGGCAATGCGCTCTATTACGAAGCCGACGGCAAGTGGCTGCCGGCCATCGTGCGCAACGAAACCTACTTCATCAAGGGCCAGCGCTCGATCCGCGAGACGGTATTCGAAACCCGTCACGGCCCGCTGCTCAACAGTGCACTGGACAACACCGCCCTGACCGGCGGCTACGGCCTGGCCCTGCAGACCGCCTCGTTCAAGGACGACAAGAGCCTGGATGCGTTCTTCGACCTGTCCCGTGCCCAGAGCGCCGAGAAAGCCTCCGATGCCAGCCGGGAAATCCGCGCCATCGCGCTGAACATGGTCTTCGCCGACGCCAGCCATATCGGTTGGCAGGTCACCGGGCGCTTCCCCAACCGCCGCGAAGGCGAAGGCCTGTTGCCGTCGCCGGGCTGGGACAGCCGCTTCGACTGGGACGGCTACGCCGACGCGATGCTCCACCCTTATGACCAGGACCCGGGCCAGGGCTGGCTGGGCACCGCCAACCAGCGCACCGCGGCGCGCGGTTACGGCATGCAATTGTCCAACGCCTGGTACTACCCGGAACGCGGCGAACGCCTGGCTGAACTGGCCGCTGCCGGCAAGCAGGACGGCCGCAGCACCATCGCCATGCAGTACGACCAGAGCACCACGTTCGCCAACAAACTGAAGAAAATGTTCGAAGCACCGGGCATGGCCGGGCCGCTCAAGCAAGCCATCGACGCCCTGCCGGAAGCCGAACGCGGCAAGGCACGCGAAGCCCTCGGCCGGTTGATGGCGTTCGACGGCAGGCTCAGCGCGACCTCGGCCGATGCCGCACTGTATGAGCTGTTCCTGCAGGAAAGCATGAAGCAGATCTTCCTCGACAAGCTCGGCCCGGAGAACGGTCCGGTCTGGCAGGCCTTTGTCGCCAACGGCAAGCTGTCCTACTCGGCCCAGGCCGATCACCTGCTGGGCCGCGAGGACAGCCCGTTCTGGGATGACAGCCGCACGCCACAGAAAGAAGACAAGCCGGTCATCCTGGCCCGCAGCCTGGCCGCCGCGATCAGCGCCGGTGACAGCCTGCTGGGCAGCGATCACAAAGCCTGGCAATGGGGCACGCTGCACCGTTATAGCTGGAAGAACGGCGCCGGCCAGGTGATTCGCGGACCGATCCAGGCCGGCGGCGACCACACCACGCTGAACACCTCGGCCTATGCCTGGGGCGGCGGAAACTTCGACGTCACCCAGGTGCCGGGCGTGCGCATGATCGTCGACTTCGGCCAGATCGAACCGATGAGCGGCCAGCAGAGCCCCGGGCAATCCGGCAATCCGGCCAGCCCGAGCTACGCCAGCGGTATCGATGGCTGGTTGAAGGCCCAGTACGTCAGCTTCCCGATGCAACAGCAGAACTTCGACAAGGCCTACGGCACCACGCGCCTGACCCTGACGCCCGGCAAGTAACACCTCACTGCCGGGTCCGGCCTGCCAGCGATGGCCTCATCGCTGGCAAGTCGGTTCCTAAAGTTACGGGTGTCACCCTTCCCAACGTGTAACTGCACCCTTTTCTCACTCGCGAACGCACCAATATTGTGCAATTTATTTCAGCCGCCCAATTTCGGGCATGATTAGCTGGCTCGGAGCCATATTCCTGCCTTTTAAAACACTTGTTCGTGACTCTGGTTCGGAAATTGCTACTTTTATCAGGTCATACGCGTTCCAGTAACAGTACTCAGTGCGCCACAAGCGCTCATATTGGTTTTTAGGGAATAAATAATGAAAAAAGCATTGCTGACCCTTTCTGCACTGGCTCTCTGCATGGCCGCCGGCTCCGCTATGGCCAAGGAATACAAGGAACTGCGCTTCGGCGTCGACCCTTCGTACGCGCCATTCGAGTCCAAGGCTGCAGACGGTAGCCTGGTCGGCTTCGACATTGATCTGGGCAACGCCATCTGCGCCGAGCTGAAGGTCACCTGCAAATGGGTCGAAAGTGACTTCGACGGCATGATCCCTGGCCTGAACGCCAACAAGTTCGACGGTGTGATTTCGTCGATGACCGTGACCGAAGCCCGCCAGAAGGCCATCGACTTCTCCAACGAGCTGTTCTCCGGCCCGACTTCCCTGGTGTTCAAAAAGGGTGCGAACTTCTCCACGCCTGAGTCCCTCAAGGGCAAAACCGTGGGCTACGAGCAAGGCACCATCCAGGAAGCCTACGCCAAGGCCGTACTGGACAAGGCTGGTGTGACCACCAAGGCCTACGCCAACCAGGACCAGGTTTATGCTGACCTGACCTCCGGCCGCCTCGACGCTTCGGTGCAGGATATGCTGCAAGCCGAGCTGGGCTTCCTGAAGTCGCCAGCGGGCGCCGGCTACGAAGTCAGCAAGCCGATCGACGATCCACTGCTGCCAGCTAAAACCGCAGTCGGTATCAAAAAAGGCAACAAAGAGCTGAAAGCCCTGTTGGATAAAGGTCTTGCAGCCTTGCACAAAGATGGCAAGTACGCGGAAATCCAGAAGAAGAACTTTGGTGAGCTGAACCTGTACAGCGGGAAGTGATCCCTTGGCGCCCCTCGTCCGAGGGGCGCCTTTTCGACTGCCAAAGGTCTGATTTTTCATGTTCGACAACCTCCTGCAAACTCTGGGGCTTTCGGCCTTCAGCCTGAAGGGCTTTGGCCCGATTCTGCTGCAAGGCACCTGGATGACCGTCCAGCTCTCCATCCTCTCGCTGCTGGTCAGCGTGCTACTGGGCCTGCTCGGCGCCAGTGCCAAATTATCCAGCTTCAGCCTGTTGCGCATTCCGGCCCAGCTCTACACCACGCTGATTCGCGGGGTTCCCGACCTGGTGCTGATGCTGCTGATTTTCTACAGCCTGCAAACCTGGCTCTCGACCCTGACCGATGCCATGGACTGGGACTACATCGAGATTGACCCGTTTGCCGCCGGGGTCATCACCCTGGGCTTTATCTACGGTGCCTATTTCACCGAAACCTTCCGTGGTGCGATTCTCGCCGTGCCACGCGGGCAGCTTGAAGCCGCCACAGCCTATGGCCTGACCCGGGCCCAGCGGTTCCGCTTCGTGACCTTTCCGCAAATGATGCGCTTCGCCCTGCCGGGGATCGGCAACAACTGGATGGTGATCCTCAAGGCCACCGCGCTGGTCTCGATCATTGGCCTGGCCGATCTGGTCAAGGCCGCCCAGGACGCGGGCAAGAGCACCTATCAACTGTTCTACTTCCTGGTACTCGCCGCCTTGATCTACCTGCTCATTACCAGTGCTTCGAACTATGTCCTGCGCTGGCTGGAACGCCGCTATGCAGCAGGCGCCCGGGAGGCCGTGCGATGATCGAACTCCTGCAGCAATACTGGCGGCCGTTCCTCTACAGCGACGGCCAGCACATCACCGGCCTGGCCATGACCCTGTGGCTGCTGAGCGCCTCGATCTTCTTCGGCTTCCTGGTGTCGATCCCGCTGTCCATCGCCCGGGTCTCGCCCAAGCGCCGCATCCGCTGGCCGGTGGAGTTCTACACCTACCTGTTCCGTGGCACGCCGCTGTATATCCAGCTGCTGATCTGCTACACCGGGATCTACAGCCTGGAAGCGGTCCGCGAACAGCCACTGCTGAACTCGTTCTTCCGTGATGCGATGAACTGCACCATCCTGGCCTTCGCCCTGAACACCTGCGCCTACACCACGGAGATCTTTGCTGGGGCGATCCGCAGCATGAACCACGGTGAAGTCGAGGCGGCCAAGGCCTATGGCCTGAGCGGCTGGAAACTCTACGCCTATGTGATCATGCCCTCGGCCCTGCGCCGCTCGTTGCCCTACTACAGCAACGAAGTGATCCTGATGCTGCACTCCACCACCGTGGCGTTCACCGCGACCATCCCGGACATCCTGAAAATCGCCCGGGACGCCAACTCGGCGACCTACATGACCTTCCAGTCGTTCGGTATCGCCGCGATCATCTACCTGACGATCACCTTTACCCTGGTCGGTCTGTTCCGTCTGGCCGAGCGCCGCTGGCTGGCCTTCCTCGGCCCGGCACACTAGGACTCCAGAGCATGCGTCATCTGACTCACGAGCTGCTGGCTCCCCTGCCGGGCACCGCCCGGCAGATCCACAGCTTTCATTTCGGGCCGTCGCGGTCCGCAAGCAAGATCTACATCCAGTCGTCCCTGCACGCCGACGAGCTGCCCGGCATGCTGGTGGCCTGGCACCTCAAGCAGCGCCTGGCCGAGCTGGAACAGGCCGGTGCGCTGCGCAGCGAAATCGTGCTGGTGCCGGTGGCCAACCCGATCGGCCTGGAACAGGTGCTGATGGATGTACCGCTGGGGCGCTACGAGCTGGAGAGCGGGCAGAACTTCAATCGCTGGTTCGTCGACCTGAGTGACGAGATCGGCAACCAGATCGAAGAACAGCTCAGTGACGATCCGGCGCACAACCTGCAACTGATCCGCAGCCATCTCAAGGCCGCCCTGGCGGCGGAGGTGCCGGCGACCCAGTTGCAATCCCAGCGCCTGGCGTTGCAACGGCTGGCCTGCGACGCGGACATGGTCCTCGACCTGCACTGCGATTTCGAAGCCGTGGCCCATCTGTACACCACGCCCGAAGCCTGGCCCCAGGTTGAACCGCTGGCCCGTTATATCGGCTCGCAAGCCAGCCTGCTGGCGACCGACTCCGGCGGCCAGTCGTTCGACGAATGCTTCACCCTGCTCTGGTGGGACCTGCGACAGCGCTTCGGCGAACGGTTCGACATTCCCCAGGGCAGTTTCTCGGTGACCGTGGAACTGCGCGGCCAGGGCGATGTGAATCATCCCCAGGCACGTCTCGATTGCCAGGCGATCCTCGACTATCTGACGCACTTCGGCGCCATCGCCGGCGAGCCCGCGCCCTTGCCGGAGCTGCCGTACCCGGCAACGCCGCTGGCCGGTGTCGAGCCGGTGAGCACGCCAGTGGGTGGCCTGCTGGTGTTCTGCGCCGTGCCGGGGCAATACCTGCAAGCCGGGCAGTTGATCGCCGAAATCATCGACCCGCTCAGCGACCGCGTCACCCCTGTTCATTGCAGCGCGGCGGGCCTGCTCTATGCCCGCTCGCTACGCCGCATGGCCACGGCCGGCATGGTGATTGCCCATGTCGCCGGCCGCGAAGCCTATCGCAGCGGCTATCTACTTTCTCCTTGAGGTGCCCATGTACAAACTGACCATTGAAGGCCTGCACAAGAGCTATGGCGAACACCAGGTGCTCAAGGGCGTCTCGCTCAAGGCCAAGACCGGCGACGTGATCAGCCTGATCGGCGCCAGCGGCTCGGGCAAGAGTACCTTCCTGCGCTGCATCAACTTTCTCGAAACACCCAATGACGGTGCCATGAGCCTCGACGGCCAGGCGATCCGCATGGTCAGCGACAAGAACGGCATGCGCGTCGCCGACGACGCCGAGTTGCAGCGCCTGCGCACCCGCCTGGCCATGGTGTTCCAGCACTTCAACCTGTGGAGCCACATGAGTGTGCTGGAAAACATCACCATGGCCCCGCGCCGGGTGCTGGGGGTGAGCAAGAAAGACGCCGAGGACCGTGCCCGTCGCTACCTGGACAAGGTCGGCCTGCCGGCGCGGGTCGCCGATCAGTACCCGGCATTCCTGTCTGGCGGCCAGCAGCAGCGCGTGGCGATTGCCCGGGCGCTGGCGATGGAGCCGGAAGTGATGCTGTTCGATGAACCGACCTCGGCGCTGGACCCGGAACTGGTGGGTGAAGTGCTCAAGGTGATCCAGGGGCTGGCCGAGGAAGGCCGGACCATGATCATGGTGACCCACGAGATGAGCTTCGCCCGCAAGGTTTCCAGCCAGGTGCTGTTCCTGCACCAGGGCCTGGTGGAAGAACAAGGCGCGCCGGACGATGTGCTGGGCAATCCGCAGAGCGAGCGGCTGCGGCAGTTCCTGAGCGGCAACCTGAAGTAATCAAAACGGGTCTCGTGGGGGCTGCTTTTGTGGGAGCGGAGCTTGCCCGCGAAGCTTTTGGCGTCCCCACGGGCCTCTTCGCGGGCAAGCTCCGCTCCCACAAGGGCGATCTGCACCCACACAAGCCCTTCATCAAGAACGCGGCTCTTCAGCCGTGCGCCGCCGGCCATGGATAGGCCAGCCACGTCTCCAGACGCTTGGCGAAGCGGCCGCTTTCCATATCCTGGTGCAGCCACTGGTCGACATACTGCTTGAGCACGATGTCGCGGGGCAGCAACACGGCCTTCTCGGAGAAGTCGAACGGTTGGTCCGGATGCACCGCGCACAGCTCGGGATGCAATTTCTGCTGCACCCGGGTTTCCACCGCGTCGGTCATCATCAGGTCGGCCTTGCCGTCGACGATCTGCTGGAAAATCGTCACGTTGTCCGGATGCACGAGAATCTGCGCCTGCTTGAGATTGGCACGGGCGAACTTCTCGTTGGTCCCGCCGGGATTGACGATAGCCCTGACGTTCGGCCGGTCGATCTGGGCCAGGGTCTGGAACGCCTGCTGCCGGGAACAGAGGGTGATCGGCGTCTTGCCGTCACGCTGGTAAGGCTGCGAGAAAAACGCCAGCTTCTGGCGCTCCATGTTTACCGAGATCCCGCTGATCGCCAGGTCGAACTTGTCGGCCTGCAGATCGCCCATCAGCGTCGGCCAGGTGGTCGGCACCAGTTCCAGCTTGACCCCCAGGGACGCCGCCAGCCCTTCGGCCAGCTCGATATCCAGGCCGATAAAGCCATCCGCATTCTTGTAGCTGAAGGGCTTGTAGTCACCGGTGGTGCCGACGCGCAGCACGCCTTGTTCGACGATATGGTCGAGGCGGCTGTGGGTGGCCTCCTGCTGGGAAACAGCGCTACTGGTCAGCGGCTGCGGCGCGGCAATGGCAGTGCCGGCCAGTAACAGTCCGGCGAACAGGCAGCGGGAAAAATACGCGGGAATGGCAAACGTCATGAGTGGCCCTTTTTCTTGGTTTTGGCCACAGGGGTTTTATCGTATACACGATCGGGAGTCGACTACGTCTTTGGAGCCTGGCTTGCCAGCGATGGCGTACTTGAGATCGCTATCGCTGGCAAGCCAGGCTCCTACAGGTCCGCGTTTGGCCGGGGCCCATCGACACGGCACACACCGGGCTCAGGCAGTGGGAGAACCCGTCTCATCTGGAACTTCCGGCACACCGCGCTCGGGCGGCGGCTGGGAGGGTTTGGAAGGCTCGAAGGGCTCGGAAGGTTGCGGCGTGTCGGGATCAGGCTGTCCCGGGATACCCGGAATGCCGCTGGCCATGCCCTGGGGATACGCCAGTAACGACCAGGCCAACAGACCCACTTGATTGGGTTCAAGTTTCGCCAGTTGAGCGCTGATACTTGGATCGTTCTTCATGGGGGTACTCCTGAGCGTGGAAGCCCGGTCTGTCTTGCACAAACCGGGAAGGTGCACTCAATAGAGTGCCCCTGCGCCGAGGAATTCCCTGTTTCGTTGCGCCCTTCGTCAGGTGCGCGGCAGGGTCACGCCACGCTGGCCCTGATACTTGCCGCCACGGTCCTTATAGGAGACTTCGCATTCTTCGTCGGACTCCAGGAACAACATCTGCGCCACGCCTTCGTTGGCGTAGATCTTCGCCGGCAGCGTGGTGGTGTTGGAGAACTCCAGGGTCACGTGGCCTTCCCATTCCGGTTCCAGCGGCGTGACGTTGACGATGATGCCGCAGCGGGCGTAGGTGCTCTTGCCCAGGCAGATGGTCAGCACATTGCGCGGAATACGGAAGTATTCGACGGTGCGGGCCAGGGCGAAGGAGTTGGGCGGAATGATGCAGACGTCGCTCTTCACATCGACGAAGCTGCCTGCGTCGAAGTTTTTCGGATCGACGGTCGCCGAATTGATGTTGGTGAACACCTTGAATTCGTCGGCGCAGCGCACATCGTAGCCATAGCTCGAGACACCGAAGGAAATCACCCGGTTGTCGGCTTCGCCACGCACCTGGCGCTCGACGAAAGGCTCGATCATGCCGTGCTCTTGCGCCATGCGGCGAATCCACTTGTCCGATTTGATGCTCATGGCGGGTGTCCTGATATAACGAGGTGGAGAAATTCTGTCCGGCATCTTACCGGGGTGCGCCGCCGGGTTAAAGCGCCGACGCCGCTTCTCGCGATGACGCTGTCCCCAGGCCTGACAAATCGGCTATTTGAGCGGGGCTGTCCCCCTCGCCGGCCGCCGTCAGTCACGAAATAGGCGAAACCTTGTTGAAGACCATTGGCACGTCTCGGAAAGTGGGGTATGGTGGCGCCACTGTGCTGCTTGTGTCACTGAGAATCTCTACACGATGTTGAATTTCGATCCAACCATCTCCAAGAATTTTTCCTGCTCTTTGCACTCAGTCTCGGCCAGGGCTTTTCCTGCGTCGCAGTTAACTTTGTCCAAGGAGACATCAAATGTCTAATCGCCAAACCGGTACCGTTAAGTGGTTCAACGATGAAAAAGGCTTCGGCTTCATCACTCCACAATCCGGTGACGACCTGTTCGTACACTTCAAAGCAATCCAATCCGACGGCTTCAAAAGCCTGAAAGAAGGCCAACAGGTTTCTTTCATCGCTACCCGCGGTCAGAAAGGCATGCAAGCTGAAGAAGTTCAAGTTATCTAACTTGTACTGATCCAGTAAAAAGCCCCGCCCTCAAAAGCGGGGCTTTTTTGTGCCCGGGTGTTTTTGCCAGTTTGTACGCCCATCAACCGTACGACGCCAACCCGTAGGAGCCGGCTTGCTGGCGATGGCGGCGTATCAGGCGACAACGATAACGACTGTCAGATCGCAATCGCCAGCAAGCCGGCTCCTACAGGGACCGTGCTGCGCCTCGATTGAGGCGCAACGGCATCAATCGTCGCTGATGGTGATATTCGGCATCGCCTGGCTGAGCGCTTCCTGCAACACGATCCGCGCCCCCACGTGCCGCGCCAGTTCCTGGTAGACCATGGCGATCTGGCTGTCCGGCTCGGCGATCACCGTCGGCTTGCCACCATCGGCCTGCTCACGGATCAGCATCGACAACGGCAACGAAGCCAGCAGCTCGACACCATATTGGCTCGCCAGCTTCTCACCGCCCCCCTCACCGAACAGATGCTCGGCATGACCGCAGTTCGAGCAGATATGCACCGCCATGTTTTCCACGACACCCAGCACCGGGATATTTACCTTGCGGAACATCTCCACGCCCTTGCGCGCATCCAGCAAGGCCAGGTCCTGCGGCGTGGTGACGATCACCGCGCCGGCCACCGGGACTTTCTGCGCCAGGGTCAGCTGGATATCGCCAGTCCCCGGTGGCATGTCGATCACCAGGTAGTCCAGATTGCCCCAGTCAGTCTGGGTCACCAGCTGCAACAAGGCCCCGGACACCATCGGACCGCGCCAGACCATCGGCGTGTTGTCGTCGGTGAGGAAAGCCATGGACATCACTTCCACGCCATGGGACTCGATGGGCACGAACCACTTCTGGTCCTTGATCTTCGGCCGCGTGCCTTCGGCAACGCCGAACATGATGCCCTGGCTCGGCCCGTAGATATCGGCGTCGAGAATCCCCACCCGAGCGCCTTCGCGAGCCAGCGCCAGCGCCAGGTTGGCCGCTGTGGTCGACTTGCCCACCCCGCCCTTGCCCGAGGCCACCGCCACCACGTTCTTCACGTTGGCCAGGCCCGGAATCTGCGCCTGGGCCTTGTGCGCGGCAATCACGCAGTCGATCTCGACCTTGGCCGAGGCCACGCCGACCAGGCCTTCGACGGCCATCTGCAGCATTTGCGCCCAGCCACTCTTGAACAGCCCGGCGGCATAACCCAGCTCCAGCCGGACCGTCACGCGATCCCCCTGGATATCAATGGCCCGCACGCAGCCGGCGCTGACCGGGTCCTGGTTCAGATAAGGGTCGGTGTATTGGCGAAGGACGGCCTCCACCGCTGCGCGATTGACTGCGCTCATGGGCAACTCCCGAAAAAGACTGAGTAAAACAGGCAGCTATCCTAACCGTTCTGAAGCACAGAGACATTCCACAAGGGGTGAATTATGTGCGCCGGGGCTTTATAGTGGCCGATCTCCGTTTCACTTCAAGTAGCCGAGCCCCATGTCCGAGCCACGCCAGATCCTCGTCACCAGCGCCCTGCCCTATGCCAATGGTTCCATTCACCTTGGCCACATGGTCGAGTATGTCCAGACGGACATGTGGGTGCGTTTCCAGAAGCACCGCGGCAATCAATGCATCTACGTCTGCGCTGACGACGCCCACGGCTCGGCCATCATGTTGCGCGCCGAGAAGGAAGGCATCACCCCGGAGCAGTTGATCGCCAACGTCCAGGTCGAGCACAGCGGCGACTTCGCCGATTTCCTCGTGGAGTTCGATAATTTCCATTCGACCCACGCCGAGGAAAACCGCGAACTGTCCAATCAGATCTACCTGCGCCTGCGCGACGCCGGGCATATCGCCACGCGTTCGATCACCCAGTATTTCGACCCGGAAAAGCAGATGTTCCTGGCCGACCGCTTCATCAAGGGCACCTGTCCGAAATGCGGCACCGAAGACCAGTACGGCGACAACTGCGAGAAATGCGGCGCCACCTACGCACCGACCGACCTGAAAGACCCGAAATCGGCGATTTCCGGGGCCACGCCGGTACTCAAGGACTCCCAGCACTTCTTCTTCAAGCTGCCGGACTTCCAGGCCATGCTGCAAACCTGGACCCGTAGCGGCACCCTGCAGGACGCCGTGGCGAACAAGATCGCCGAATGGCTGGATGCCGGCCTGCAACAGTGGGACATCTCCCGCGATGCGCCGTATTTCGGCTTCGAGATCCCGGATGAACCGGGCAAGTATTTCTACGTCTGGCTGGACGCACCGATCGGCTACATGGCCAGCTTCAAGAACCTCTGCGCACGGCGTCCGGAACTGGACTTCGACGCGTTCTGGGGCAAGGACTCCACGGCCGAGCTGTACCACTTCATCGGCAAGGACATCGTCAACTTCCACGCCCTGTTCTGGCCGGCGATGCTCGAAGGCGCGGGCTACCGCAAGCCGACCGGGATCAACGTGCACGGCTACCTGACCGTCAACGGCCAGAAAATGTCCAAGTCCCGCGGCACCTTTATCAAGGCCCGTACCTACCTGGACCACCTGTCCCCGGAATACCTGCGTTACTACTACGCGGCCAAGCTGGGCAAAGGCGTCGACGACCTCGACCTGAACCTGGATGACTTCGTGCAGAAGGTCAACTCGGACCTGGTCGGCAAGGTGGTCAACATCGCCAGCCGTTGCGCCGGGTTTATCCACAAGGGCAATGCCGGCGTGCTGGTGGCCGGCAACGCCGCACCGGAACTGACCGACGCCTTCCTGGCCGCCACCCCGAGCATCGCCGAGGCCTACGAGGCACGGGATTTCGCCCGGGCCATGCGCGAAATCATGGGTCTGGCCGACCGCGCCAACGCCTGGATCGCCGACAAGGCGCCCTGGTCCCTGGCCAAGCAGGAAGGCAAGCAGGATGAAGTCCAGGCCGTCTGCGCCCTGGGTATCAACCTGTTCCGCCAGTTGATCATCTTCCTCAAGCCGGTACTGCCGCTGCTGGCCGCGGATGCCGAGGCGTTCCTGAATGTCGCGCCGCTGACCTGGAACGATCACGCCACCTTGCTCGCCAACCATCAGTTGAACGAGTTCAAGCCCTTGATGACCCGTATCGACCCGGTGAAAGTGCAAGCCATGACCGACGCCTCGAAAGAAGACCTCACCGCCAGCCAGACCGACACCGGCAGCGCCGCCCCGCAAGGCAACGGCGAGCTGGCCAAGGACCCGCTGTCAGCGGAAATCGACTTCGATGCCTTCGCCGCCATCGACCTGCGCGTCGCGCTGATTCTCAAGGCCGAAGCCGTCGAGGGCGCGGACAAGCTGCTGCGCCTGACCCTGGACATCGGCGATGAGCAACGCAACGTGTTCTCCGGGATCAAGAGCGCCTACCCGAACCCGGCCGAGCTGGAAGGTCGCCTGACCATGATGATCGCCAACCTCAAGCCACGGAAAATGCGTTTCGGCATCTCCGAAGGCATGGTGATGGCGGCCGGACCTGGCGGTGAGGAAATCTACCTGCTGAGCCCGGACACCGGCGCCAAGCCAGGCCAGCGGATCAAGTAACCACCCGCCCCTGCTCGCGGGCCATGTGCAATCATGGCCCGCGATGTCGCAAAACTGGTACGCAGTCCCTCCTTGCCGGATAATCAGCGCTGTTCGCTAACCCGGCATGACCATGATTGATCTTGTATTCCCCCTTTTCAGCGCCGCCCTGCTCAACAACCTCGTGTTGCACTGGCCGCTGGGCGTCGATCCGCTGCTGCAAGCCAGGCCAACCGCCGCCGGGGAACGCCTGACACTCCATGCGCTGGGCATTGCCACCAGCACCCTGATGCTGGTCACCACGCTGATCAGCCACAGCCTCTACCACTATGTGCTGCTGCCGCGGGGCCTGGAAGCCTTCAAGCTGTTCGTCTTCCTGCCCACCAGCGTATTGCTGATCGGACCGCTCCTGACCCTGCTTGCACGCTGCCTGCCACGCCTGCCGTTCGCCGGACTCACGGCGCTGCTGCTGGGCAATGCCGGGATCCTCGGCCTGAGCCTGCTCAACGCCGCCGATGACCAGGGACTGGCCCGGGCGCTCGTCACCAGCCTGGGTGCCGGGCTGGGATTCTGGCTGGTCCTGAGCCTGTTCAGCGACCTGCGCCAGCGCACTTTCCACGAGGCGGTCCCGCTGCCCTTTCGCGGCCTGCCGATCGAGCTGATCGGCGCCGGTTTGATGGGCGTGGCTTTCCTCGGTTTCACTGCATTGGTCAAACCATGAGCCTGATTCAACGTATCGATGCCCTGCTGCCGCAAACCCAATGCGGCAAGTGCGGGCACCCGGGCTGCAAGCCCTACGCCGAAGGCATCGCCCAGGGCGAAGCGATCAACAAATGCCCACCGGGTGGTGGCGAAACCATTGCCGCCCTGGCCGAACTGCTGCACGTGCCGGTCCTGCTGCTGGACCCGGAACGCGGCAGCGCCCCGGCCCAGGTCGCGTTTATCCGCGAGGCCGAGTGCATCGGCTGCACCAAGTGCATCCAGGCCTGCCCGGTGGATGCCATTGTCGGCGCGGCCAAGTGGATGCACAGCGTGATCGTCGACGAGTGCACCGGCTGCGACCTCTGCGTGGCGCCGTGCCCGGTGGATTGTATCGAGATGCACCCGCTGCCCATCGCCCAGGTCGTCCCCGTCGTTGGCGGCCTGGCCAACAGCGCCGAAGAGCGACAGGCACGCACGGAGAAACGCAATCGCGCCCGCCGGCGCTTCGAAAACCGTAATGCCCGGCTGCACGCCGAAGAACAACGCAAGCAGGCCGAACGCCTGGCCCGCACACAACGTGCCGCGCAGCCCGAGCCCGTTGCGACCAATCCGGTGCAGGATGCGATTGCACGGATCAAGGCGCAGAAAGCCGAGGCCGCCGATGCGGCGCTGAAAAAAGCCAAGATCAATCTGGCCATGAGCCGGGCGCAGTTGAACAAATCGTTGAAAGCCTTCGGTCACCCACCGATTGCCGAACAGGCCGCGCAACTGGTGCTGCTGCAACAGCAATTCGAGGCGGCGGAACAGGCCCTGCGCAGCGCCGAGGAAGCCCATGCGGCCCCTTGAAACACCGGACGAACGCACCCGCCAGGCCATGCAGTGGGTGTTGCTCGCCACCTTGCCAGGGATCGCGATGCTGCTCTGGCTCAGCGGTTGGGCCATCCTGATCAATCTGCTGCTGGCCGGCGCCAGCGCGCTGGCAGCCGAAGCGCTGGCCCTGGGTTTGCGACGGCGTCCGCTACGCCCCGCGTTGATGGACGGCAGCGCCCTGGTCAGCGCCGCCCTGCTGGCCATCGCCCTGCCACCCTATTGCCCCTGGTGGTTGACCGTCACGGCGGCGGCCAGCGCCTTGCTGTTGGGCAAACACCTGTATGGCGGAGTGGGGAAAAATCCATTCAATCCGGCCATGCTCGGTTACGCCCTGGTCCTCGTCAGCTTTCCCGGCGCCATGACCCATTGGTCGGTCAACCATGGCCTGGACCTGCTCGGCGGCCTGCAAGCCGTATTCGGCCTGCATCTCGACGGGCAACCGGACGCCTGGGTCCAGGCCACTGCGCTCGACACCCTGCATATCAACAAAAGCCTGACCCTGGACGAGCTCTTCGCCGGCAACCCCGCGTTCGGACATTTCGGTGGCAAGGGCAGCGAATGGGTCAACCTGGCCTTTCTCGCCGGAGGTGCCTTTCTGCTCAGGCAAAAAGTCTTCAGCTGGCATGCGCCGGTGGGGATGCTGGGCAGCCTGTTTATCCTCAGCCTGCTGTTCTGGAATGGTTCCGGCTCGGACTCCCACGGCTCGCCGCTGTTTCACTTGCTGACGGGCGCGACCATGCTCGGTGCATTTTTCATCGTCACCGAGCCGGTCTCCGGCGCCAGAAGCCCCAGGGCGCGCCTGCTGTTCGGTGTCGGAGTCGGTACGCTGACCTACGTGATCCGCACCTGGGGCGGCTACCCGGATGGCGTGGCCTTTGCCGTGCTGTTGATGAACCTCGCGGTGCCGTCCCTGGAACGCCTGGCAGCCAGCAGTGTGGAGGAACCGACAACGTGAACAGAACCGCCTCGGTACTTATCCTGCTGGCCCTGGCCGGACTGGGGATCGGCCTGACCTGGCAGGCGCAGCAACAGGCGCGGCCGCGGGTCCAGGAGCAACGCGAGGCGATTGAAAACCGCCGGCTGCTCGACGTTCTGCCGCCGGGGCAATACCAGAACCGCCCGCTACTGCTGGAGGTCCCGCAGCAACCCCACAGCCTGCTGATCAGCGGTGCCCTGATGCTCAAGGACGGACAACCGGCAGCGGTTGTCCTGCAAAGTCGGACCCAGGGCTACGGCGGCCCGCTTGACCTGATGATCGGGATTGGCGCCAACGGCAGGCTGCTCGGGATCAAGACCCTGTCGCACTCGGAAACACCCGGGCTGGGGGCCAAAATCGCCGACCAGGGCAATCTCTGGTGGCAGCAGTGGCTGGGCAAGTCCCGCGCGGATACCCCCGATAGCGACTGGAAGCTGAAAACGGATGGCGGGCAATTCGACCAGATCGCCGGCGCCACGATCACCTCCCGCGCCGCCGTCGACGCCATTCATGATGCCCTGCGCTACTTCGATGAACACCTGGCGCCACTCATGGGAACAGCCGCCCATGAATAGGCCCGCAATGCTCCGGGGAACGCTGGTCCTGACGCCGTTGCTCGGTGCCAGCGACTCGCTGCTCAAGGCGCTCTCGATCGGGCTCTTGAGCCTGATCGCGATCAGCGCCTATGGCCTGCTGAGCCGGGCCCTCAAGCCCTGGATTCACCCGGGGCTGGCCGGGCTGAGCGGCATCCTGCTCGCCGCCACCCTGGTCAGTTGCCTGTCGCTCGGTCTTCAGGCCTGGGCCTGGGAACTGCACCAGGCCCTGGGCATCTATCCGGCCCTGATCAGCCTGCAATGCCTGCTATTGGAACGCCTGGGGGCATTCGAGCGCCGTCACCTGGCGACCAGCGCCACCTTGCTCGCCAGCCTCGGGGTTGGCCTGCTGCTCATGGGTGCACTGCGGGAACTGCTGGGTAACGGCACAGTGCTGGATCATTTACGCTGGCTGGTCCCGAGCGCAAGCGAGCTGCCACGCCTGTGGGCCATCCAGGACGGACTGCACCTGGCCAGCCTGACGCCGGGGGCCTTTATCCTCCTGGGCCTGCTGCTGGCCGCCAGACAGGCCTGGAGCCAGCGCCGGCCAGCCCAGCCGGGCTCAACCTCAATTTCAAAGGAATCCATCGCCCCATGAACGCCGCCAAACGCCTGGAGATCTTTCGCAGATTCCACGAAGACAATCCCGATCCCAAGACCGAACTGGCCTACTCGAGCCCCTTTGAACTGTTGATCGCGGTGATTCTCTCCGCCCAGGCCACCGACGTCAGCGTGAACAAGGCGACCGCCAAGCTCTATCCCGTGGCCAATACCCCACAAGCCATCCACGCCCTCGGGGTCGAAGGCTTGTCGGCCTATATCAAGACCATCGGCCTGTTCAACAGCAAGGCCAAAAACGTGATCGAGACCTGCCGCCTGCTGATGGAAAACCACGGCGGCGAAGTGCCGCAAACCCGCGAAGCCCTGGAAGCCCTGCCCGGCGTCGGCCGCAAGACCGCCAACGTGGTACTCAACACCGCGTTCCGACAGCTGACCATGGCCGTCGACACACATATTTTCCGGGTCAGCAACCGCACCGGCCTGGCGCCGGGCAAGGATGTGGTGGCGGTCGAGAAGCAATTGATGAAGTTTGTACCCAAGCCCTACCTGCTCGACGCCCACCACTGGTTGATCCTCCACGGGCGCTACGTCTGTCAGGCGCGCAAACCGCGTTGTGGCAGTTGCCGGATCGAAGACCTGTGCGATTACAAGGACAAGACCTCGGACGATTGAGCCGCTATTGGTTTTATTGATGAGCCGATTGAAAAAATCTTTTTTACCGGGCCGGCATTTATCGATATAAGGGGCGCCAACGGCAGTCTTAGCCCGGAGTTATGTTTATGAGCACCGACAAAGAGCAATTGGACGTAGAAGACGACTTCATCGCTGCCGAAACCGAGGACAGCGAGCCCGTGGTCGAGGTCGCAAAAACCAACCTCAGCAAGCGCCGCACCATCGATAACCTGCTGGAAGAGCGCCGCCTGAAAAGGCAATTGGCAGATTATGATTTTGATTTGTAATTAACATGCGCCCACTCAAAAGCCTCCTTTGCGGAGGCTTTTCGGTTTGTAGAGGTGTCGTTGTTCACACGGGGCATCATCGATGCCACACCGCCGGCCCTCTCCTGCCGGCTGAATACCAGGGGTTTTCCTTGTCGTCCCTGCTGCCTTCCCCCTCCTTCAAGCGTCCTCTGCCAGATACCGGCCGTTAAACCAGGCCGTTGCGCTGCGCCAGCTCGATCAGGTCAACCAGCGAGCGGGCATTGAGTTTGAGCAATAAACGCGTTTTGTAGGTACTGACGGTCTTGTTGCTCAAAAACATGCCATCGGCAATTTCCTTGTTGCTCTTCCCTCTGGCCAATTGCTGCAACACCATCATTTCACGGCCGGAAAGCCGATTGACCATATCGGCCTCACTGGCATTCCCCAGGCTGGAGCGCACGGTGTGCAACGCCTGGTTGGGGAAATAGCTGTAGCCGGACAACACCGCCTTGATGGCACTGAGCATTTCAGTCAGGTCCTGCTGCTTGCACACATAACCGGCGGCACCGGCCTGCATGCAGCGCATGGAGAAATGCCCGGGAGCCTGCGAGGTCAACACCAGAACTTTGAAAGAAAGTCCCATAGACGTTAAACGGGCAATGACTTCCAGCCCGTCCAGTTTGGGGATCCCGATATCGAGTATAACAATGTCCGGCGCATGTTCCCGCGCCAACTGTAAAGCATCTACACCGTTATCCGTCTCCGCAATGACTTCGTAGCCATGACGTTCCATCAGCATACGTACAGCAAGACGAATGACGGGATGATCATCCACGATCAGCACTTTATTCATGGGCAAGTCCAATTTTCGCTGTTCGAATTTTCAGAGTCAGCACAATAGCCTAGTCATACCCTCCTGGGCATAGCGCCTCCACCGGGCAGTACCAGCCAAAGACATTCCCTACAAACAACAGAGATTTGCCCTACAAAAAAAGCACTATCATAAAAAGTGCAACGCCTCGGAAGACAGCCAGTCGTCCAGGCGCCATACAATCCAGGATAAACACCCACCCCGCTGGAGTTTTATTATGGCCTCCAGTAGAAGGAGATCATCTCGCTTCGTTTTGCCGGTTTCAAACATTAGAACGCAAGGCGATGGTGTGTCTAATGGATTTCTGCAACAAGAAATAATCCGTCCCCGCGCGGCCAGCCCAAGCCCGGGCCGCGCCACGTGCTCGTCGCCCGGACCGGCGACCTGGCGCCGGGCGCCCCCATGCCCAACGGCCGCACGGGGCGGCGCTCGGGAAAACCGCCATAAAGCCGCCCGGTATACACATAAGTAAGGACGGCATTATCAAAAAGATGTTTATCCTGATGCCCAGTCGCCAGAAACATTTGATAACTTGCACGCGCCCTTCGCAAGCGCCTACACAACCTGCCTTGAGTCGTTCAACTTCCATACCGCCCGACCCTCAACGTTAACAGCAGCAAAACCTCACACTTAAAAAAACGCCAATCCACAACCGATAAAAAGAACAGGAAATGGACTACACCCCGCCAAGAACGCTTACCTTCAATTCTACAAGTACCGCCCGAAAGCAACCCCCTGTGGTTTGATCCTTTCCTGGCGGGCTGCAAACTCGATACTTGCTGACTCACTTCAAGACCTTCGAACACCACCCAATCGTTTATTCAATTCCTAACATCGAATGACATTAGCAAAGGTCTATCCTACGACTCGGACGAGCAGGCCATATATAATGAACGACCACACATTCAAAAAGCATCTCAGCCCACACAAACATCCGGATCTTGACCTGGATCTGGCCATTGACGACTTCCTCAAACGCGGTGGCACCATTGATCGCGTGCAAGGCCCGGTCTGCGAGCAGGCACCGCCGGACACCGGCGATCACTCCCCGGCGTCGGAGGAAGAGGAACGAGCACGCAAAACCGAACTGCTGCGTGAGCTGATTACCAAAGGTGCAGGCATCTGCGCACTGCAGTACTCGCTCAAGATGAACAAGAACGAGATAAAGCGCATGGCCCGGGAAAACGGTCTGAAGATCGTCCAGAGCCGCGCGCTGCACCTCACTCGAAAATACCGGGCATCGCACTCCGCCACCGCCGAGTTCGCCCAGGATGCGATTGCCGGACACGCCATGCACTATTGCGCGCTCGGCTACACCGCCATCGAAATCGCACAAAAACTCGACCTGACCGTACGCCAGGTCTGCGAACTCGGGAAAAACTACCGTTTCGAACTCAATCACCGCAGCGACAATCGGGATGAATAATGCCGTCCCGACGGCAAAAAAAAGCCCCGGCCAACAGGCCAGGGCTTTTCAGGGCAACAACCGATCAGAACAAGCGACGGCCTTTGTTCGCCGCAATGCGCATGCGCAGTGCGTTGAGCTTGATGAAGCCGGCCGCGTCGGCCTGGTTGTAGGCACCGCCGTCTTCTTCGAAGGTGGCGATGTTGGCATCGAACAGCGACTCATCGGACTTGCGGCCGGTGACGATGACGTTGCCCTTGTACAGTTTCAGGCGAACCACACCATTCACGTGGGCCTGGGACGCATCGATCATCTGCTGCAGCATCAGGCGCTCAGGGCTCCACCAGTAGCCGGTGTAGATCAGGCTGGCGTACTTGGGCATCAGCTCGTCTTTCAGGTGAGCGACTTCGCGGTCCAGGGTGATCGACTCGATCGCCCGGTGCGCGCGCAGCATGATGGTGCCGCCTGGGGTTTCGTAGCAGCCGCGGGACTTCATGCCCACATAGCGGTTCTCGACGATGTCGAGACGACCGATACCGTGTTCGCCACCGATACGGTTCAGGGTCGCCAGCACGGTGGCCGGGGTCATTTCGACGCCGTCCAGCGCGACGATATCGCCGTTGCGGTAGGTCAGTTCCAGGTACTGCGGCTTGTCAGGCGCGTTCTCCGGGGAGACGGTCCAACGCCACATGTCTTCTTCGTGCTCGGTCCAGGTGTCTTCCAGCACGCCGCCTTCATAGGAGATGTGCAGCAGGTTGGCGTCCATCGAGTACGGGGATTTTTTCTTGCCGTGACGCTCGATCGGGATGTTGTGCTTTTCAGCGTAATCCATCAGCTTTTCACGGGACAGCAGGTCCCATTCACGCCACGGAGCGATGACTTTCACGCCGGGCTTGAGGGCGTAGGCACCCAGTTCGAAACGGACCTGGTCGTTGCCCTTGCCGGTAGCGCCGTGGGAAATGGCGTCAGCGCCGGTTTCGTTGGCGATCTCGATCAGGCGCTTGGCGATCAGCGGACGCGCAATGGAGGTACCCAGCAGGTACTCGCCTTCGTAGACGGTATTGGCACGGAACATCGGGAACACGAAATCGCGCACGAATTCTTCGCGCAGGTCGTCGATATAGATCTCTTTCACGCCCATGGCTTGCGCCTTGGCACGTGCAGGTTCGACCTCTTCGCCCTGACCCAGGTCAGCGGTGAACGTCACCACTTCACAGTTATAAGTATCCTGCAGCCACTTGAGGATCACCGAAGTGTCCAGGCCGCCGGAATACGCCAGAACGACCTTGTTTACGTCGGCCATGCCATCACTCCACGGGGTTGTACGGAAAGGCGTCGATTCTAACGCTCAAACCGGTGGATTTACAGAGGCGCGACAGCTTAGGACGGCAAAGCGACAGATAATGTCGAGGCGGCGACGAAAACAGCCGCTTCAGGAGGTCTTCGCAGCACTCGCCGCATTGGCGGTAGGCGCGGGAGCCGGTGCCGGCGCGGACTTCTCGGCGACCGGGACACGCTCCAGATGGATATTGACCCGGCGGTTCTTCGCCCGATTGGCCGCACTGGTGTTCGGCACCAGGGGATAACGTTCGCCATGAAAGCGCATGACGATTTCCGATTCGGGGATGCCGTTGGCCTTGAAGAAGTCCATCACCGCCAGCGCCCGACGGCGCGACAGGTCACGGTTGGCCAGGCGATTGCCGGCATTGTCGGAATGCCCGTCGAGTTCGATATGGTTGACGGTCGGGTCGGCCTTGATGAAATCAAGCATCACCTGCAACTCGGCCTTGGCCTGGGCATCGAGGTCGACGCCAGTACCGGGAAAACCGATCTGCGCCTGCTTCACCTGCTCGAAATTCTTCGGCAGCAATTTCGCGGTGCACTCCTGATAGTCGCTGTAGGCCTTGCTGAACTTCACCGGCAGCAGGCGGACTTCCGAAACGCCACCGTCTCGCGAATAGTGGCGAACCAATGGACTGCGCCCCTCCATCAGGCCACTGACCAGGCGTCCGGCCTGGCCCTGGGAACTGTTGAACAACACATCGCCACTGCCGATCTGCACCGAGCCCAGGTTGATGTCGCCACGCCCCGGCTGCCACGGCGCCGCGGCGGCGAGCAAGGTCGCCGAACCGCCGCCAAGTACGTGGTTGTAGGATTTCAGGCGAAAGGTCACCTGCTCGCCGGCCCGGCGCACGAACTCACCGGCACCGAAGTCGGTGATCGGCTGGCTCAACCGGCACTCGAACTTGTCCCCCTCCACCTTCCACTCGATGCTCTCCAGACGGGTCTGGAAAGTCATGGCCATGGCGGGCAGGCTGGCGAACATACTGAGCAAGGCTAAATAACGCTGGCGCACGGGAGGCTCCACTGAATGTCTACATCGTCAAGACAGGCATGCCGATTCCACGCCCTACCTCTGTGGTATCGGTTGGCCGTGGCAAAACTTGATAGCGAGTGCCTGAGGCCGTCTTTTCCGGTAGCATTCCCTTCAGTTCGACCCGCCTGGAATCCCCAATGTCCGACCGCCTGACCCTGCTGCGTCCCGACGACTGGCATATTCATCTTCGCGATGGTGCTGCGTTACCCCACACTGTCGCGGATGTTGCGCGCACCTTCGGCCGCGCCATCATCATGCCAAACCTGGTGCCACCGGTGCGCAACGCCGAGGAAGCCGACGCCTATCGCCAGCGCATTCTCGCTGCGCGCCCGGCCGGCAGCCGCTTCGAACCGTTGATGGTGCTCTACCTCACCGACCGGACCCAGCCCGAGGACATCCGTGCCGCCAAGGCCAGTGGTTTCGTCCACGCCGCCAAGCTCTACCCGGCCGGTGCGACCACCAACTCGGACTCCGGCGTCACCAGCATCGACACGATTTTCCCGGTCCTGGAAGTCATGGCCGACGTCGGCATGCCGCTGTTGATCCATGGTGAAGTCACCCGTGGCGAGGTCGACGTGTTCGACCGCGAGAAGCTGTTCATCGACGAGCATATGCGCCGCGTCGTCGAACGTTTCCCGAGCCTGAAGGTGGTGTTCGAACACATCACCACGGCGGATGCGGTGCAGTTCGTCAGCGAGGCCTCGGCCAACGTCGGCGCGACCATCACCGCCCATCACCTGCTGTACAACCGCAACCACATGCTGGTGGGCGGTATCCGGCCACATTTCTACTGCCTGCCGATCCTCAAGCGCGGCACGCACCAGGAAGCCCTGCTGACGGCGGCAACCAGCGGTAATCCGAAGTTTTTCCTCGGCACCGACTCGGCGCCCCACGCCCAGCACGCCAAGGAAGCCGCTTGCGGTTGCGCCGGTTGCTACACCGCCTATGCCGCGATCGAGTTGTATGCCGAAGCCTTCGAACAGCGCAACGCGCTGGACAAGCTCGAAGGTTTCGCCAGCCTGCATGGCCCGCGTTTCTACGGACTGCCGGCGAACACCGAACAGATCACCCTGGTCCGTGAAGAATGGACCGCCCCGACCAGCCTGCCATTCGGCGAGCTGTCAGTCATCCCGCTGCGCGCCGGTGAAAAACTGCGCTGGCGCCTGCTGGAGAAAACGCTGTGAGTGAAGAGCATTTCGACGACGAACAAGAAGGCAATGGCGGCGGTACCGGCTCCCGGCACCCGATGGCCGCACGCTTTCGTGGCTACCTGCCGGTTGTCGTCGATGTCGAGACCGGCGGTTTCAACGCTGCCACCGACGCCCTGCTGGAAATCGCCGCGACCACCATCGGCATGGACGAAAAAGGCTTTGTGTTCCCGGAGCACACCTACTTCTTCCGCGTCGAACCGTTCGAAGGCGCCAATATCGAAGCCGCTGCCCTGGAATTCACCGGGATCAAGCTCGATCACCCACTGCGCATGGCCGTCAGCGAAGAAAGCGCGCTGACCGACATTTTCCGTGGTGTGCGCAAGGCCCTGAAGGCCAACGGTTGCAAACGCGCGATCCTGGTCGGTCACAACAGCAGCTTCGACCTGGGCTTCCTCAACGCCGCCGTGGCGCGGCTGGACATGAAGCGCAACCCGTTCCATCCGTTCTCCAGCTTCGACACCGCCACTCTCGCCGGCCTCGCCTACGGCCAGACCGTATTGGCCAAGGCCTGCCAGGCAGCCGATATCGACTTCGACGGACGTGAAGCCCACTCGGCCCGCTACGACACCGAGAAGACCGCCGATCTGTTCTGCGGCATCGTCAACCGCTGGAAGCAGATGGGCGGCTGGGAAGACTACAACGACTGATTGGGTCGACGAAAAAATCCCCGCCCATAAAAAAACCGGTCATGAAGACCGGTTTTTTTATGGGTGACGCGTGAAGCCAGGCGCTTACAGCTTGCCGGCGTGCTCGGTCAGGTACTTGGCAACGCCTTCTGGCGAAGCGTCCATGCCCTTGTCGCCTTTTTTCCAGTTGGCCGGGCAGACTTCGCCGTGCTCTTCGTGGAATTGCAGGGCGTCGACCAGACGAATCAGTTCTTCCATGTTACGGCCCAGCGGCAGGTCGTTGATGATCTGCGAGCGGACAACGCCCTTGTCGTCGATCAGGAACGCGCCACGGAATGCCACGCCGCCTTCGGACTCAACGTCGTAGGCCTTGGCGATGTCGTGCTTCATGTCGGCAGCCATGGTGTATTTGACTTTGCCGATGCCGCCGTCGTTGATGGCAGTGTTGCGCCAGGCGTTGTGGGTGAAGTGCGAGTCGATCGAAACGGCCACGACTTCAACGTTACGTGCCTTGAAATCGTCCATGCGGTGGTCCAGGGCGATCAGCTCGGACGGGCAGACGAAGGTGAAGTCCAGCGGGTAGAAGAACACCAGGCCGTATTTGCCTTTGATGGCCGAGGACAGGGTGAAGCTTTCAACGATTTCGCCATTGCCCAGTACGGCAGGGACGGTGAAGTCGGGGGCTTGTTTGCCTACGAGTACGCTCATTGGATATCTCCTGGTGTGATGCGGTGAAGAACTGAGGTCAAAGCCCAGCCTGCCATAAGCAGACGACAGGACTGTGACGTGACCTACCTTCCTTAAGGACCGACCATCATACACCGCGTTTTTCGACTGTCCCCAACGCTTTTTACAAACTCGCCCGCCACGACGGTGACACCATTCGTCAGACAAGCAGTCCGTTGACAAAAGCTTTACCGAAAGCACTTTGACAATCATTCTCGTTAACATTAAGATCCAGCGCAATCGAGCCTTAATCAGCGATGGTTCTCACCTTATGTATGTCTGCCTCTGCACTGGCGTCACCGATGGGCAAATCCGCGAAGCGATTTATGACGGTTGCTGCAGCTATCGCGAAGTGCGACAAGCCACCGGCGTGGCCAGCCAATGCGGCAAATGTGCGTGCCTCGCCAAGCAAGTGGTGCGCGAAACCCTGACCGAGCTGCAAAGCCAGCAGGCGGCGATCCCCTACCCGGTAGAATTTTCGGCCGCGTAAAGAACCCATTCCCAAAGAACCGGACCCCGTGTCCGGTTTTTTTATGCCTGCAATTCAATTGCTTAGGACTAAGACGCGGAACACAAACATTCTTATTCCGATTAATTTTCATATATGATTCAATAACTTAGGTTTGACACTCGAAGTTGCCGGGATCAAACTCCGTCTTATAGTCAGTTACTACAGGACAGGTCCCTACCATGAAAGGCGATATCACGGTCATCCAGCATCTCAACAAGATCCTTGCCAATGAGCTGGTCGCGATCAACCAATACTTCCTGCACGCACGCATGTATGAAGATTGGGGCCTGAACAAGCTGGGCAAGCACGAGTACCACGAGTCCATCGACGAGATGAAACACGCGGACAAGCTGATCAAGCGCATCCTGTTCCTTGAGGGCCTGCCGAACGTGCAGGACCTGGGCAAGCTGCACATCGGCGAACACACCAAGGAAATGCTCGAGTGTGACCTGCGTATCGAACGCACCGGTCATGCCGACCTGAAAGCCGCCATTGCCCACTGTGAAGCCACAGGCGACTTCGGCAGCCGCGAACTGCTGGAAGATATCCTCGAATCCGAGGAAGAACATATCGACTGGCTGGAAACCCAACTGGGCCTGATCGACAAAGTCGGTCTCGAGAACTACCTGCAGTCGCAAATGGGCGAATAAACAGCGCCCATTAAAAAGCCCCGCACTCTTGTTCAGAGTGCGGGGCTTTTTTACGGGTGCCGAATAAACACCCCCCCCTGCAGGAGCCGGCTTGCCGGCTCCTGCAGGGTTCTGTGCAATCGACTCAGGCTTCGGTCTTGGCCGCTGCCGCTTTGGTCGCTGCTTCCTTGACCAGGGTCTGCAACTCACCGTTGGCGAACATTTCCGCCATGATGTCGCTGCCGCCGACCAGCTCACCACCGACCCACAGTTGTGGGAACGTCGGCCAGTTGGCGTACTTCGGCAGGTTGGCGCGGATTTCCGGATTCTGCAGGATGTCCACGTAAGCGAACTTCTCGCCACAACCCATCACGGCCTGCGCGGCCTTGGCGGAAAAGCCGCACTGTGGAGCATTCGGCGAGCCTTTCATGTAAAGCAGAACGGTGTTGTTGGCAATCTGCTCTTTAATCGTTTCGATGATATCCACAAGGCACCTCTTCTGAACTTTCCGACTCTGTTGTCGGCACGGTGAGGCATTGTAACGGAAAGCCAAGCGTGGTGCTCGGTCTCCCCGACATCCGCCATCAGGCGGCCGCCACGGTGACCGGCACGCCATTCAACGCCGCATTGCCCGACAACATATCCAGGTGGCGCTCATCGGTCAGGTCGTTGGCGCTGGAGCCCGGCTGGCCGCTGGCAATGCCCATCCTCACCCCGGGCCGCGCATGCCCCCAGCCATGGGGCAGGCTGACCACGCCGGGCATCATCTCCAGGCTGGCGAGCACCTCCACTTCGATCATGCCGACCCGCGAACGGACCTGCACCCGCTGGCCATCCTCGAGGCTGCGGCTGGCCAGGTCATCGGGGTGCATCAACAATTGATGGCGCGGCTTGCCCTTCACCAACCGGTGATAATTGTGCATCCAGGAATTATTGCTACGCACATGCCGGCGACCGATCATCAGCAACTCCCCGACTGGCGGTGCCTGTTGCGCGGCGAAGCGGGCGAGGTCCGCGAGGATCACCGCCGGCGCCGCCTGGACCCGTTGCCCGGGCGTCTTGAGACGTGACGCCAGGTTGGGCTTGAGCGCACCGAGATCGACGCCATGGGGAAAGTCTTCCAGGGTCTTGAGCGACAGCTGGTGCGGTGAAGCATCGCCATACAGCCCCATGCGCAAGCCCATGTCGATCATCTGCGCCGGGGCCATGGTCGGCTTGAGCACCTGGCCGGTCAGGCTGGAAAACGCCTTGGCCAGGCCGACAAAAATCTCCCAGTCGTGCAACGCGCCCACGGGCTTGGCCAGGATCGCCTTGTTGAAACGACTGACGTTACGCACCGCGAACATATTGAACGTGGTGTCGTAGTGATCGTTTTCCAGGGCCGAGGTCGACGGCAGGATCAGGTCGGCATAACGGGTGGTCTCGTTGATGTACAGGTCGATACTGACCATGAACTCCAGGCCGTCCAGCGCCTGCTCCAGTTGCCGGCCATTGGGCGTGGACAGCACCGGGTTGCCGGCAATCGTCACCAGCGCCCGCACCTGCCCTTCCCCTTCGCTGAGCATTTCCTCGGCCAGGGCCGACACCGGTAGCTCACCACTGTATTCCGGCAACCCGGACACCCGGCTTTGCCAGCGGTTGAAATGGCCGCCGGAGGTCGAGGCCACCAGGTCCACCGCAGGCTCCGTGCACAAGGCCCCGCCGACCCGATCGAGATTGCCGGTCACCAGGTTGATCAACTGCACCAGCCAGTGGCACAGGGTGCCGAACGACTGGGTCGAGACACCCATCCGCCCATAACAGACCGCCTTGTCCGCCGCGGCGAAGTCCCGCGCCAACTGGCGGATCTGCGCCGCCGGCACCGCGCACAGCGGGCTCATGGATTCGGCGCTGAAACCGGCCACGGCCTGGCGTACCTCGTCGAGGCCGTCCACCGGCAGATGACTGGCACGCGTCAGCCCTTCGGCGAACAGGGTGTTGAGCAGACCGAAGAGCAAGGCTGCATCACCGCCCGGGCGAACGAACAGGTGCTGGTCGGCCATGGCCGCCGTCTCGCTACGGCGGGGATCGACCACCACGACCTTGCCGCCCCGGGCCTGGATCGCCTTCAGGCGTTTCTCCACATCCGGCACGGTCATGATACTGCCGTTGGAGGCCAGGGGATTGCCGCCCAGGATCAGCATGAAATCGGTGTGGTCGATGTCCGGAATCGGCAGCAACAGGCCATGGCCGTACATCAGGTGACTGCTCAGGTGGTGCGGCAATTGATCGACGGAGGTCGCGGAAAAGCGATTGCGGGTTTTCAGCAGGCCGAGAAAGTAGTTGCTGTGGGTCATCAACCCATAGTTGTGCACGCTGGGGTTGCCCTGATAGATCGCCACGGCATTCTGGCCATGTCGGGCCTGGATCGCCGACAGGCGCTCGGCCACCAGGGCAAAGGCCTCATCCCACTCGATCGGCAACCATTCAGTGCCCACCCGACGCATCGGCTGGCGCAGGCGATCCGGGTCGTTCTGGATATCCTGCAGCGCCACTGCCTTGGGGCAGATATGCCCACGACTGAAGGTATCCAGCGGATCGCCCTTGATCGAGGTGATCAGCACCGCCTCTTCGCTGGCGGTGGTTTCGATGGTCAGGCCGCAAATGGCCTCACACAGGTGGCAGGCACGGTGATGGAGAGTCTTGGTCATGGCCAGTCTCTGTTTTGTTCAAGGCAACCCGGATCGGTTGCGAGAACAAAACTATGGCCCCACGCCGGGCAGCATGCCAGCGACGTTCGTCTTGTGAATCGGGGGGCATCAGGCCTGCCGATGGCGGCCTGGAAGTCAGGCCAGGGGCAGCCTGGGGGCGGGTTGCAACTGGATCTCCTGAATCGTCTCAAGCTGCTCCTGGCTCATATGGACCCCGGTCAGCTCGCCGATCAGGCGCCAATGCTCGTCGAGACCGGAACTGATAGTCGCCATCCGATCAATCATCCGGCGGCCGGCCGCCCGGGTCACTTCATCTTCGCTACGCAACAACTCGAACGACATCGAGGTCACGGAGGCGGTCATATGAGTCAGTGCCTGTGCCGTCAGCTTCAGCAATTCCATCAACTGTTGCTCTTTCGATTCCATTCCAAAGCCTCCCTGTGTCCACGGTGACACATTTTACAACCTAGCAGATTAGTTTAGGAAATGTTTCCACGAGTGCCATCTTGCACGCCAATACTTCGCCTGGGCAGTCAGAAAGCGACCAGGGGCCGCCTGCGCCCGCCGCCCCCGATTGCCAAGGGTTCGGGGCACAGTGTACAAAGACCCGCTGTCGCCAGTGGGCAGGCGTGTATCAGGCCGGGAAAAGGTCACGTTCATCGAGACGATGCGAACCCCAACCACCCTGAATCTAAGCCTCCTATTGGTAACACGCGACATTTTCTTATACGATCGCGTCTTCCCCTATTTCGTCGCCCCGTGCGGCTTACGCCGCAGGTCTCGCCCGTTTTTCCGTAAAACCCGGCTTTGAGTATCTGCGGTCTGTTGCAAAAAGGTAGTTAATGATGAGCGCAAGGCACTTTCTCTCCCTGATGGATTGCACGCCCGAAGAGCTGGTCAGCGTGATTCGTCGAGGCATCGAGCTGAAGGACCTGCGTAACCGCGGCGTACTCTTCGAGCCACTCAAGGGCCGGATTCTCGGGATGATCTTCGAGAAATCCTCGACGCGCACCCGCGTGTCCTTCGAAGCCGGCATGATCCAGCTGGGCGGCCAGGCGATTTTCCTCTCGCCGCGCGACACCCAACTGGGCCGGGGCGAGCCTATCGGCGACAGCGCCATCGTCCTGTCGAGCATGCTCGACGCGGTCATGCTCCGTACCTTCAAGCACAGCACCCTGACCGAGTTCGCCGCCAACTCCCGGGTACCGGTGATCAACGGCCTGTCCGATGACCTGCATCCCTGCCAGTTGCTCGCGGACATGCAGACGTTCCTCGAACACCGCGGCTCGATTCAGGGCAAGACCGTGACCTGGATCGGCGACGGCAACAACATGTGCAACAGCTATATCGAGGCGGCCATCCAGTTCGACTTCCAGTTGCGGGTCAGTTGCCCCGAGGGTTATGACCCCAGCCCGGCGCTGCTGGCCCAGGCCGGCGAGCGGGTCCAGCTGGTCCGCGATCCGCGTGCAGCGGTCAGCGGCGCGCACCTGGTGAGCACCGATGTCTGGACCTCCATGGGCCAGGAAGAAGAAACCGCCAAGCGCCTGGCCCTGTTCGCGCCCCTGCAAGTCACCCGCGAACTGCTCGACCTGGCCGCGCCCGACGTGCTGTTCCTGCACTGCCTGCCAGCCCACCGTGGCGAGGAAATCAGCCTCGACCTGCTCGACGACCCGCGCTCGGTTGCCTGGGACCAGGCCGAAAACCGCCTGCATGCGCAAAAGGCCCTGCTCGAATTCCTGGTCGCGCCGGCGTATCGCCCTGCATGAGTCATTCGTTGCTGTTGAACCTGCATGACCTGGCCTGCGGCTATCAAGCGCAACGGGTTGTGCAGAACCTCAACCTGCATCTCAACAGCGGGGACATCGGTTGCCTGCTCGGCGCGTCCGGGTGCGGCAAGACCACCACCCTGCGAGCCATTGCCGGTTTCGAGCCGGTGCACGAAGGCGAAATCCAGCTGGCGGGCGAAGTCATCTCCCGCGCCGGTTTCACCCTCGCGCCGGAGAAACGCCGGATCGGCATGGTGTTCCAGGACTACGCGCTGTTTCCGCACCTGAGCGTCGCCGACAACATCGCCTTCGGTATTCGCCTGCACCCGCGCAAGGCCCGTATCACCGAAGAAATGCTCGAGCTGGTCAACCTCAAGGGGCTGGGCAAGCGCTATCCCCATGAACTCTCCGGTGGCCAGCAGCAACGGGTGGCCCTGGCCCGCGCCCTGGCGCCGGAGCCGCAATTGCTGCTGCTCGACGAACCGTTTTCCAACCTCGACGTCGAGCTGCGGCGCAAGCTCAGCCAGGAAGTCCGGGACATCCTCAAGCAACGCGGCACCAGCGCGATCCTGGTGACCCATGATCAGGAAGAGGCCTTCGCCGTCAGCGACCAGGTCGGTGTGTTCAAGGAGGGCCGCCTGGAACAGTGGGATACGCCCTACAACCTCTATCACCAACCGCAGACGCCTTTCGTCGCGAGTTTTGTCGGCCAGGGCTACTTCATTCGTGGGCAACTGAGCAGCCCCGAGTCAGTACAAACCGAACTCGGCGTGCTGCGTGGCAACCGGGCCTACGCCTGGCCCCTCGGCGGCGCAGTGGATGTGCTGCTGCGGCCGGATGACATCGTCCATGCCCCGGACAGCGCACTGAAGGCAACGGTCATCGGCAAGACTTTCCTTGGCGCCTCGACCCTGTATCGCCTGCAACTGCCAACGGGCAGCCAGCTGGAATCGATTTTCCCCAGTCACGTCGATCACCTGCCAGGGATCCAGGTCGGTATTCGCGTGGCGGCCGAGCACCTGGTGCTGTTCCAGCCCGCCGCGTAGACCGTGAGCGGGATCAGGCGCGGCCGATATCGGCGAACTTCGCCTGGGTATGCTCGGCCAGCACCGCTGGCGCCAATTCCACTTCCAGACCCCGACGGCCGGCACTGACGAAAATACTCGCGAAGGGCTGCGCGCTCTGATCGATAAAAGTCCGCAGGCGCTTCTTCTGCCCGAGCGGGCTGATGCCGCCGAGCAGATAACCGGTGGCCCGCTGGGCCGCCGCCGGATCCGCCATCTCGACCTTCTTGACCCCCGCCGCCTGGGCCAACGCCTTCAGGTCCAGACTTCCGACGACCGGCACCACCGCCACCAGCAATTCGGCCTTTTCCGTGCTGGCGAGCAGTGTCTTGAACACCTGCGCCGGAGCCAATCCCAGTTTTTCCGCGGCCTCCAGGCCATAGGAAGCCGCTTTCGGATCGTGTTCATAACTGTGCACGCGATGTTCGGCACGAACTTTTTTCAGCAGGTCCAATGCGGGGGTCATGGCAGGTCCAGGCGGCTCGAAAGACAGGCGTGGATTTTAGGCTATTCACAACGAAAAGGCTCTATGACAGGCCAAGCATCACGCTTTTCCCAGGCTGACCATAGCCAATAAATACGTAAAAAACACCTGAGTCCTACATACAAATCATCCTCATTTACGCAGTCATTCCCCAAAAAGTGGACTATCGTTCATTTTCGACCTTTGACATCAGCGTTTCTTGTCTATATTTTTTCGAAACTGAAGATTACAGTCCTACACTCAGCAGCAACGAGCGGTAAGCCGAAATCAGAGATGGGGATTCCTGAGCATCGGTGAAAGTCCACGTCCGTCATTGGGACGGACGTCTAACAACAACAAAAATCGAGGTGTCCAATGAGTACCGCTTTGAAACAACCATCGCTCTCGGGCCAATGCATCGCCGAATTCCTCGGCACCGCGCTGTTGATCTTTTTCGGCACCGGCTGCGTTGCCGCGCTCAAGGTCGCGGGTGCCACCTTTGGTCTGTGGGAAATCAGCATCATCTGGGGCATGGGCGTGAGCATGGCGATCTACCTGACCGCTGGCGTTTCCGGCGCTCACCTGAACCCGGCCGTGAGCATTGCGCTGTGCCTGTTCGCCGATTTCGACAAACGCAAACTGCCGTTCTATATCCTCGCCCAGATCGCCGGGGCCTTCTGTGCCGCCGCGTTGGTTTACACGCTCTACAGCAACCTGTTCTTCGATTTCGAACAAACCCACCATATGATCCGCGGCTCCCAGGCCAGCCTGGAGCTGGCGTCGGTGTTTTCCACCTACCCCAACCCGGCCCTGAGCACCGCCCAGGCGTTCCTCGTGGAAGTGGTGATCACCGCGATCCTGATGGGCGTGATCATGTCCCTGACCGACGACAACAACGGCCTGCCCAAAGGCGCGCTGGCCCCCCTGCTGATCGGCCTGCTGATCGCCGTGATCGGCAGCGCGATGGGTCCATTGACCGGTTTTGCGATGAATCCTGCGCGGGATTTCGGGCCCAAGCTGATGACCTTCCTCTTCGGTTGGGGTGACATCGCCTTCACCGGCGGGCGCGACATTCCGTATTTCCTGATTCCGATCTTTGCACCGATTATCGGTGCCTCCCTCGGCGCCGCGGCGTACCGCGGGATGATTGCCCGCCATCTGCCCAGCGCCCAACCCGCACTACAGGAAGAGCCCGCGATCGCTGCCAAAAAGGTCCAGGCTTCCTGAAACACCCGCAAGATGCCACTCCCTGTGAGCGCCCTTCTCCCTGAGGGCACTCATCCCGGCACTTTTTCCCTCTATTCATCAAGGCAATCGAAAATGACCGACACTCAGAATAAGAACTACATCATTGCCCTCGATCAGGGTACGACCAGCTCGCGGGCGATCATCTTCGATCGCGACGCCAACGTGGTCGGCACCGCCCAGCGCGAATTCCAGCAACACTATCCACAAGCCGGCTGGGTCGAACACGACCCGATGGAAATCTTCGCCACCCAGAGCGCGGTGATGGTCGAAGCCCTGGCGCAAGCCGGCCTGCACCACGACCAGGTCGCCGCCATCGGCATCACCAACCAGCGTGAAACCACCGTGGTCTGGGACAAGGTCAGCGGCCGTCCGATCTACAACGCCATCGTCTGGCAGTGCCGCCGCAGCACCGAGATCTGCCAGCAGCTCAAGCGCGACGGTCACGAAGAGTACATCCGCGAAACCACCGGCCTGGTCACCGACCCGTACTTCTCCGGCACCAAGCTGAAATGGATCCTCGACAACGTCGAAGGCAGCCGCGATCGCGCACGCAACGGCGAGTTGCTGTTCGGCACCATCGACAGCTGGCTGATCTGGAAATTTACCGGCGGCAAGACCCACGTCACCGACTACACCAACGCCTCGCGCACCATGCTCTTCAACATCCACTCCCTGGAGTGGGATTCGAAGATGCTCGAGATCCTCGACATTCCCCGTGAAATGCTCCCGGAAGTGAAGTCGTCCTCGGAAATCTATGGCCACACCAAGAGCGGCATCGCCATCGGCGGTATCGCCGGCGACCAGCAGGCCGCCCTGTTCGGCCAGATGTGCGTGGAGCCAGGCCAGGCGAAAAACACCTACGGCACCGGCTGCTTCCTGCTGATGAACACCGGCACCAAGGCCGTTCGTTCCAAGCACGGCATGCTCACCACCATCGCCTGCGGCCCACGCGGCGAAGTGGCGTATGCCCTGGAAGGCGCGGTGTTCAACGGTGGCTCGACCATCCAGTGGCTGCGTGACGAACTCAAGCTGATCAACGACGCCTTCGACACCGAGTACTTCGCCAGCAAGGTCAAGGACAGCAACGGCGTGTACCTGGTACCGGCCTTCACCGGTCTGGGCGCTCCGTACTGGGACCCCTATGCCCGTGGCGCGCTGTTCGGCCTGACCCGCGGGGTGAAGGTGGATCACATCATTCGTGCCGCCCTGGAATCGATCGCCTACCAGACCCGCGACGTGCTGGACGCCATGCAACAGGACTCGGGCGAACGCCTCAAGGCCCTGCGCGTGGACGGCGGCGCGGTGGCCAACAACTTCCTGATGCAGTTCCAGGCCGACATTCTCGGGACCCAGGTCGAGCGCCCGCAAATGCGCGAAACCACGGCACTCGGCGCGGCCTACCTGGCCGGCCTGGCGTGCGGTTTCTGGGGCAGCCTGGAAGAGTTGCGGGGCAAGGCGGTGATCGAGCGCGAGTTCGAGCCGCAGCGTCCTGAGGCCGAGAAGGAAAAACTCTATGCTGGCTGGCAGAAAGCTGTGAGCCGTACCCGCGATTGGGAACCGCACGAAGAAAGCAACCAAGCCTGACGTTGATCGTTAGGTTGAATACACTCCTGTAGGAGCCTGGCTTGCCAGCGAAGAGGCCCTTGAGGCCGCCAAAAGCTTCGCGGGCAAGCCCTGCTCCTACAGGTGTTGTGGTGTTCCCGAGATCGGACGACATTCAACGGGCCGCCGGAACAAGAGCGACCTCGATAGCAACAACACACGACGCACCCACCGCACATCCACGATTGATTGGCCCCGCAAGTGGCAGACAGGTCCTTCCTGCGGCATGATGGAAGAATTTGTACGGCAGCCCAAAGGACGCCCAATGAATCTGCCTCCCCGCCAGCAACAAATCCTCGAACTGGTCCGCGAACGCGGTTATGTCAGCATCGAGGAAATGGCCCAGCTTTTTGTCGTGACCCCGCAGACCATCCGCCGCGATATCAACCAACTGGCGGACTCCAATCTGCTCCGTCGTTACCACGGTGGCGCGGCCTACGATTCCAGCGTGGAAAACACCGCCTACGCCATGCGCGCCGACCAGATGCGCGATGAAAAACAACGCATCGCCGAGGCCATCGCCGCCCATATTCCCGACCACGCCTCGCTGTTCATCAATATCGGCACCACCACCGAATCCATCGCCCGGGCGCTGCTCAATCACAATCACCTGAAGATCATCACCAACAACCTGCATGTGGCTTCGATCCTCAGCGCCAAGGACGATTTCGAAGTCCAACTGGCCGGCGGCAACGTGCGCCGTGACGGTGGTGTGGTGGGCCAGGCGAGTGTCGACTTCATCAACCAGTTCAAGGTCGACTTCGCCCTGGTGGGCATCAGCGGCATCGACGAAGACGGCAGCCTGCTGGATTTCGATTACCAGGAAGTCCGGGTTTCCCAGGCCATCATCGCCAACGCCCGTCAGGTCATCCTCGCGGCAGATTCCAGCAAGTATGGACGCAATGCCATGGTCCGCCTGGGACCTATCACCCTGATCGACTGCCTGGTGACCGACCAGGCGCCCGTGCCCTCGCTGACCCAGTTGCTGCACCAGCACAAGATCCGCCTGGAAGTGGTCTGAGGTTCAGGCCTGCCCCCTGTGGCGAGCGGGCTTGCCCGCGCTCGGCTGCGAACCAGTCGCAAAATCGGTCATCTCGATCTGTCTGAAAGACCGAGCTCGCAGGTTTTAGGGCCGCTGCGCGCCCCAGCGCGGCGGTGCGGCGTTCCGACAAGCCCGCTCGCCACAGCGCCTACGCGGCTCTCGCCCTACAATGTTCGATAATTTTCCTTTCCACCCATCCTGATGGATTTTTTCAATCAGGGTTGACTGGTCGTGGGCGCGTTTATCCGCTACTATTTTCGAAAATGAACATTAATGTTCGAATTCAAATATAGAGAAGACCCTGCGAGGCTCACCGATGAACCCCAGCACCTTGCCTGCCCCACCCCTTGCCGAGCTGTATGACATCGCCGTGATTGGCGGTGGTATCAATGGTGTCGGGATTGCCGCGGACGCAGCCGGTCGCGGTCTCTCGGTGTTCCTTTGCGAAAAGGACGACCTGGCCAGCCACACCTCCTCGGCCAGCAGCAAACTGATCCACGGTGGCCTGCGTTACCTGGAGCACTACGAATTCCGTCTGGTACGCGAAGCCCTGGCCGAACGTGAAGTCCTGCTCGCCAAGGCCCCGCATATCGTCAAGCCGATGCGTTTCGTCCTGCCGCACCGTCCGCACCTGCGTCCGGCCTGGATGATTCGTGCCGGCCTGTTCCTTTATGACCACCTGGGCAAGCGCGAGAAACTCGCCGGTTCGAAAAGCCTGAAGTTCGGCGCCGACAGTGCGCTCAAGGCCGAAATCACCAAGGGTTTCGAATACTCCGACTGCTGGGTCGACGACGCGCGCCTGGTGGTGCTCAATGCCATGGCGGCGCGGGAAAACGGCGCCCATGTGCACACCCGCACCCGCTGCGTCAGCGCCCGCCGCGACAACGGCCTGTGGCACCTGGAGATGGAACGCGGCAACGGCACACGCTTCTCGATCCAGGCCAAGGCCCTGGTCAACGCGGCCGGCCCCTGGGTCGCCAAGTTCATCAAGGACGACCTGAAGCTGGAATCACCCTACGGCATCCGCCTGATCCAGGGCAGCCACCTGATCGTGCCCCGCTTGTACGAAGGTGAACACGCGCACATCCTGCAGAACGAGGACCAGCGCATCGTCTTCACCATTCCGTACCTGGACCGTTTCACCCTGATCGGCACCACCGACCGCGAATACCAGGGCGACCCGGCCAAGGTCAGCATCACCGAAGCTGAAACCGACTACCTGCTCAAGGTGGTCAATGCGCACTTCAAGAAGCAGCTGGCCCGCGGCGATATCGTGCACAGCTATTCCGGCGTTCGGCCGCTGTGCAACGACGAGTCCGACAATCCTTCGGCGGTGACTCGCGATTACACCCTGGCGCTGTCCGGCGGCAACGCCGAAGCCCCGCTGCTCTCGGTGTTCGGCGGCAAGCTGACCACCTACCGCAAGCTCGCCGAATCGGCGCTGGCCCAGTTGGCGCCGTTCTTCAAGAACATGAAGCCAAGCTGGACCGCCACCTCGACCTTGCCCGGTGGCGAAGACATGACCACGCGCCAGGCCCTGAGCCACGAGATCCGCACCCGCTTCGACTGGATTCCGAGCGAGATTGCCCGGCGCTGGGCGAGCACCTACGGCAGCCGCACCTGGCGTCTGCTGGAGGGCGTGCAGAACCTCAGCGACCTGGGCGAACACCTGGGTGGCGGCCTCTATACCCGCGAAGTCGATTACCTGTGCAGCGAAGAGTGGGCTTGCGCGGCGGTGGATATCCTGTGGCGGCGCAGCAAGCTGGGCCTGTTTACCACGGCGGCCGAACAGCAACAGCTGCAGCACTACCTGGAGAAGGTCGAGCAGCATCGCGGCAAGATCGAAGCGGCCTGACTTCAGGCCCGTCTCAAGACTGAACGCTTTCCCTTTGTAGGAGCCGGCTTGCTGGCGATGAGGCCCTGAGCCTTGCAGCGCCCATCCGGGCGCCATCGCCAGCAAGCCGGCTCCTACAGTTTTTTCAACATGTCCAAGATCACCGAAAGCCTCGAAATCCACATCCTTCCTACATCCCTTTCCCATTCGGTTTTCCGAACAAGCCTTCGCCCACCATTCGGCGAACCGGACGCCAGACGCTCCGAAATCTCTCGAAACAATCAGAATCCCCTTTAAAATCAATAGCTAAACCCACACCGCCAAGCCTGGCATGAGTCGTGCTCTACACTCGGTACCGAATACTCAAGCCGTCCCTTGGGTCGTATGAGCGGTTCGAAGCACCCGAGAGTCGGCTAACCGACTCCATAAGAAAAACAATCTCGAGGAAATCATCTGATGCGCATCGTTCCCCAGCTTCTGGGCGCAGCTATCGCTGTTGCTCTGATCAGTACTCCAGTTTTCGCCGATGAACTGACCGGCACCCTGAAGAAGATCAAAGAGTCCGGCACCATCACCCTCGGGCATCGCGACAGCTCCATTCCGTTCTCCTACATCGCGGATGCTTCCGGCAAGCCAGTGGGCTACTCCCACGATATCCAGTTGGCCATCGTCGACGGCATCAAGAAAGACCTCGGTCTGCCGGACCTCAAGGTCAAGTACAACCTGGTCACTTCCCAGACCCGTATCCCGCTGGTGCAGAACGGCACCGTCGACGTTGAGTGTGGTTCCACCACCAACAACGCCGAACGTGGCCAGCAAGTGGACTTCTCGGTTGGTATCTTCGAAATCGGCACCCGCCTGCTGTCGAAGAAAGACTCCACCTACAAGGACTTCGCCGACCTCAAGGGCAAGAACGTCGTGACCACCGCCGGCACCACGTCCGAGCGCATCATCAAGGCGATGAACGCCGACAAGCAGATGGGCATGAACGTTATCTCCGCCAAGGACCATGGCGAAGCCTTCAACATGCTCGAAAGCGGCCGCGCCGTGGCCTTCATGATGGACGACGCCCTGCTCGCCGGGGAAATGGCCAAGGCCAAGAAGCCGGATGACTGGGCCGTGACCGGTACCCCTCAGTCCTACGAAATCTATGGTTGCATGGTCCGCAAGGACGACCCGGCCTTCAAGAAAGCCGTGGATGACGCCATCGTCGCGACCTACAAGTCCGGCGAGATCAACAAGATCTACGCCAAGTGGTTCACCCAGCCGATTCCACCAAAAGGCCTGAACCTGAACTTCCCGATGAGCGAAGAGCTCAAGGCGCTGCTGGCCAATCCGAACGACAAGCCAGCACCGGACAAAAAGATCTGATGCACCTCTGAGCGAACTCCCGGTGGCGCGAACGCGCATCCGGGAGTTTGTTGACACCTGCTGTACTGGCTTCTTCTATTGAGATGGGAAAGACACTCGGACCGCGAGCGGTACGTGTGTGCCTGACGAAGCACGTCAGGCGGGGCGGAGTCCCGGGAAGCACGTGCGTGACCACTGATTGATCCGAGGGGAGACCCGAATGAATTACAACTGGGACTGGGGCGTGTTCTTCAAGTCCACCGGCGTGGGCAGCGAGACCTATCTCGACTGGTTCATCTCCGGGCTGGGCTGGACCATCGCCATCGCCGTGGTGGCCTGGATCGTTGCACTGATCCTCGGCTCGCTGCTGGGCGTGATGCGCACCGTACCAAACCGCGTGGTATCGGGCATTGCCACGGTCTACGTGGAAATCTTCCGCAACGTGCCACTGCTGGTGCAACTGTTCATCTGGTACTTCCTGGTGCCCGATCTGCTGCCGCAAAACCTGCAGGACTGGTACAAACAGGACCTCAACCCGACCACCTCGGCCTACCTGAGCGTCGTCGTCTGCCTGGGCCTGTTCACCGCCGCGCGGGTCTGCGAACAAGTGCGCACCGGTATCCAGGCGCTGCCCCGCGGCCAGGAATCGGCGGCCCGCGCCATGGGCTTCAAGCTGCCGCAGATCTACTGGAACGTGCTGCTGCCGCAAGCCTACCGGATCATCATTCCGCCGCTTACCTCGGAATTCCTCAACGTCTTCAAGAACTCCTCCGTGGCCTCGCTGATCGGCTTGATGGAACTGCTCGCGCAGACCAAGCAGACCGCCGAGTTCTCCGCCAACCTGTTCGAAGCCTTCACCCTGGCGACGCTGATCTACTTCACCCTGAACATGAGCCTGATGCTGCTGATGCGCCTGGTCGAGAAGAAAGTCGCGGTGCCCGGCCTGATCTCCGTGGGGGGTAAATAATGGACTTCGATTTCAGTGGTATCGTCCCGGCCATTCCGGGTCTCTGGAACGGCATGTTGATGACCCTGCAGCTGATGGTGCTGGGCGTTGTCGGCGGCCTGGTCATCGGTACGCTCCTGGCCTTGATGCGCTTGTCTTCGAACAAGCTGCTGGCCAACCTCGCCGGTGCCTACGTCAACTACTTCCGCTCGATCCCGCTGCTGCTGGTGATCACCTGGTTCTACCTGGCAGTGCCGTTCGTCCTGCGCTGGATCACCGGCGAAGACACGCCGATCGGTGCGTTCGCCTCCTGCATCGTGGCCTTCATGATGTTCGAAGCGGCGTACTTCTGCGAAATCGTCCGGGCCGGCGTGCAGTCGATCGCCAAGGGCCAGATGGGCGCCGCCCAGGCCCTGGGCATGAGCTATGGCCAGACCATGCGCCTGATCATCCTGCCCCAGGCGTTCCGCAAGATGACCCCACTGCTGTTGCAGCAGAGCATCATCCTGTTCCAGGACACGTCGCTGGTCTACACCGTGGGCCTGGTGGACTTCCTCAACGCCTCGCGCTCGAGCGGCGATATCATCGGCCGCTCCAATGAATTCCTGATCTTCGCAGGGCTCGTCTACTTCACAATCAGCTTTGCCGCCTCGCTGCTGGTCAAGCGTCTGCAAAAAAGGTTTGCCGTATGATCTCTATCAAGAACATCAACAAGTGGTATGGCGACTTCCAGGTGCTGACCGATTGCAGCACCGAGGTCAGCAAGGGTGAAGTGGTGGTGGTCTGCGGTCCTTCGGGCTCGGGCAAGTCCACCCTGATCAAGTGCGTTAACGCCCTGGAACCCTTCCAGAAAGGCGACATCGTGGTCGACGGCACCTCCATCGCCGACCCGAAGACCAACCTGCCGAAGCTGCGCTCGCGGGTCGGCATGGTGTTCCAGCATTTCGAGCTGTTTCCGCACCTGACCATTACCGAAAACCTGACCATCGCGCAGATCAAGGTCCTCGGTCGCAGCAAGGAAGAAGCCACCAGGAAAGGCCTGCAGTTGCTGGATCGCGTCGGTCTGTCGGCCCATGCCCACAAGCACCCGGGGCAACTCTCCGGCGGCCAGCAACAGCGTGTGGCGATTGCCCGCGCCCTGGCGATGGACCCGGTGGTGATGCTGTTCGACGAACCGACCTCGGCCCTCGACCCGGAAATGGTCAACGAAGTGCTCGACGTGATGGTGCAACTGGCCCAGGAAGGCATGACCATGATGTGCGTGACCCACGAAATGGGCTTTGCGCGCAAGGTTGCCAGCCGCGTGATCTTCATGGACCAGGGCAAGATCATCGAGGACTGCAACAAGGACGAGTTCTTCGGCGACATCAGTGCCCGTTCGGAACGTGCGCAGCACTTCCTCGAGAAAATCCTGCAGCACTGAAACGACCCGCTCCCGACACAGCGCCATAGCTGTGGGGGAGCGGACATTTGCGGGAGCAGAGCACTGCTCCCACAGGTTATGCGTACATCCCGATCCTCTTTTCCACAAGAAATACGATCTGGTTGACCCAAGGCAAACGTGATGAAATGCGACCCCAACCTCTATCGCGCGACGCCGCCCTCATTCGCCGTGAAACCCCGCCTGATCCGCCAACTGTTCCTGCCGCCCCTGATCATCCTGCTGATGATCGGCCTGGGCTACGCCGGCTATCGCATCAGCGAACACTATGGCATCCGCACCCTCAGCGAAAACGGCGAACGCCAGCTGGAGCTGCACGCCCGCACCGTCGAAAGCGAGATCAGCAAGTACACCTACCTGCCCAGCCTGCTGGAGCTTGAATCCAGCGTCTCGGCCCTGCTCAAGGAGCCCGACGCCGAACACCGCCAGGCGGTCAACGACTACCTCGAAGGCCTGAACCGGCGCAGCCGCAGTCGGGCCATCTATGTCATGGACACCACCGGTCGGGTATTGGCCGCCAGCAACTGGCGCGATGCCGACAGTTACCTGGGTGAAGACCTGTCCTTTCGCGCCTACTTCCAGGACGCCGTGCGCGGCCTGCCCGGGCGTTTCTACGGGATCGGCAGCACCAGCGGCGAACCCGGCTATTACCTGGCCCACGGCCTGGAAGAACATGGCAAGATCATCGGCGTGGCGGTGATCAAGGTGCGCCTCGAAGCCCTTGAAGAACGCTGGCAACGGGCCCGCCTGGAGGCCTTTGTCACGGACGAGAACGGCATCATCATCCTCTCCAGCGACCCGGCCCGGCGCCTCAAGTCCGTGCGCCCGCTGACCCCGGAGATCAAGGAGCGCCTGGCCCGCAGCCTGCAATATTACTGGTGGCCGCTGAACGAGCTGCAACCCCTCGCCCGCGAACGCCTGGCCGAGGGTGTGGAAACCCTGACCTTCCCGGCCAACACCGAGCTGGCCAAGGACGGCGACAGCGTCAGCTACCTGGCCCAGACCCGGCGCCTGAGCGATACGCCCTGGCATCTCACCCTGCTCACCCCCTTGCAGGACCTGCGCCGCGAAGCCGCCAACCAGGGCATGCTGGTGGCCGTGGCCTTCGCCCTGGTGGCCTTTCTGCTGATTGCGTGGAACGAGCGGCGCAAGGTTATCGCCACCCGCCTGGCCGCCCGCGAGGCCCTGCAGGAAGCCAACAGCCAGTTGGAGCGGCGGATTGCCGAGCGCACCGTCGACCTGCGCGCCAGCAACGATCGGCTCAAGGACCAGATCCGCGAACGGCGCCAGGCCGAGGAAACCCTGCGCCGCGCCCAGGACGAACTGGTCCAGGCCGGCAAGCTGGCCGCCATCGGCCAGATGTCCACCAGCATCGCCCATGAACTCAACCAGCCGTTGGCCGCGTTGCGCACCCTGTCCGGCAACACCGTGCGTTTCCTCGAGCGCGGCGAGCTGGACACCGCCAGCACCAACCTGCGCACCATCAATGACCTGATCGACCGCATGGGCCGGATCACCGCCAGCCTGCGCGCGTTTGCCCGGCGTGGCGACGACAAGGGCGAGTCGAGCCTGGCCAAGGCCATCGACGCCACCCTGCAGGTCCTCGGCAGCCGGGTCGAAACCCTGCACCTGGAAGTCCATCGAGACTTCGACGACGTGCAACTGGCCATCGACCAGACCCGCCTGGAACAGATCCTGGTCAACCTGGTCGGCAACGCCCTCGACGCCATGCAGGCCCAACCTTTGCCGGAACTGTGGCTGGAAGGCGACTTCGTCGAAGGCAAATACCGTCTGCTGGTGCGCGACAACGGCCACGGCATCGAGCCCGAGGCGCGCAAGCACCTGTTCGAACCCTTCTTCACCACCAAGCCGGGAGAACAGGGCCTGGGCCTCGGCCTGACCCTCTCCGCCAGCCTCGCGGCGGCGGCCAGCGGCCACCTCGGGGTCGAACATCCCCTCATGGGTGGCACCGCCTTCGTCCTCACTTTACCGCGGGTCAACCCTGCCAAGGCCCAGCCGATATGAACAACGACCTCACTGTCCTGATTGTCGAGGACGACCCCCATGTCCTGCTCGGCTGCCAGCAGGCGCTGTCCCTGGAAGATATCCACAGCGAAGGCGTCGGCAGTGCCGAGGAAGCCCTGGCGCGGATCGGCGACAACTTCCCCGGTATCGTCATCAGCGACATCCGCCTGCCGGGCATCGACGGCCTGGAACTGCTGACCCGGCTCAAGGCTCGCGACAGCAGCCTGCCGGTGGTGCTGATTACCGGTCACGGCGATATCTCCATGGCCGTCGGTGCCATGCGCAACGGCGCCTATGACTTCATGGAAAAGCCCTTTTCCCCGGAGCGCCTGGTGGACGTCGCCCGCCGCGCCCTGGAGCAGCGCGGCCTGGCCCGGGAAGTCTGGTCGCTGCGTCGGCAACTGGCCGAACGCGACTCGCTGGAAGGCCGGATCATCGGCCGCTCGCCGGCCATGCAGAACCTGCGGGAACTGATCGCCAATGTCGCCGACACCTCGGCCAACGTGCTGATCGAAGGCGAGACCGGCACCGGCAAGGAACTGGTCGCCCGCTGCCTGCATGACTTCAGCCGGCGTAAATCGCAACAGTTCGTCGCGCTCAACTGCGGCGGGCTGCCGGAAAACCTGTTCGAGAGTGAAATCTTCGGCCATGAGGCCAATGCCTTTACCGGCGCCGGCAAACGCCGCATCGGCAAGATCGAGCACGCCCATGGCGGCACGCTGTTCCTCGACGAAGTGGAAAGCATGCCGATCCCCATGCAGATCAAACTGCTGCGGGTCTTGCAGGAGCGCACCCTGGAACGCCTGGGCTCGAACCAGAGCGTGGCCGTCGATTGCCGGGTCATCGCCGCCACCAAGTTCGACCTCGACGAAATGGGCCGCGCCGGCGAATTTCGCAGCGACCTCTATTACCGGCTGAACGTGGTGACCCTGGAACTGCCGCCCCTGCGCGAACGGCGCGAAGACATCCTGCAATTGTTCGAGCACTTCCTGCAGCAGTCCTCCCTGCGCTTCGACCGTATCGCCCCGGAACTGGACAACCAGACCCTGTCCAGCCTCATGAGCCACGACTGGCCGGGCAATGTGCGCGAACTGCGCAACGTCGCCGAGCGCTTCGCCCTGGGCCTGCCGCCCTTCAAGAAAGCCGGCGCGCAAAGCAGCAGCGGGCTGGGCTTTGCCGAGGCCGTGGAAGCCTTCGAACGCAACCTGCTCAACGAGGCCCTGCAACGCAGCGGCGGCAACCTGAGCCAGGCCAGCCACGAACTCGGCATGGCCAAGACCACCTTGTTCGACAAGGTCAAGAAGTACGGTTTGAGTCACTGACGGCGGGCAAGCACAATGGATTTACTGTTGAAAGCCGCCCTTGGCGCCCTGGTCGTGGTGCTGCTCGCCGCCCTGTCGAAAACCCGCAACTACTACATTGCCGGGCTGGTGCCACTGTTCCCGACCTTTGCCTTGATCGCGCACTACATCGTCGGCAAGGGGCGTTCGATCGAGGACCTGAAGACCACGATCCTGTTCGGCATGTGGTCGATCATTCCCTACTTCATCTACCTGGCGACCCTGTATGTGCTGGTGGACCGGCTGCGCCTGGAGACATCGCTGGCACTGGCGGTACTCGCCTGGTTGCTGGCGGCCAGCGTGCTGGTCAGCCTCTGGCTGCGTTTTCACGGCTGATCCGCCGCCGTCGCCCGGCTCCCCGTCCGTTTTGTGCAGGCCTGTCCTTTGCATTTGCCGGCAAAGCCCTTACGCTGTGCGCCTTCATGGACGCTGGAGCGAAGCCGAGCGACTGTGCAATCCGGCGCGCCATAAAGCGTTGACCCTGCTGTTCTAGGAGCTGTTTCCGTGACCCTTGGCGTTTTTTTGCTGGTACTTTTTTCCGTTGTCCTGGACGTGATCGGCCAGCTCTGTTTCAAGATGGGCCTGGACCGTCTGCCAGAGTTGGAAGGTGGCTTCAGGCTGAGAGCCTTCTGGGGCCAGGTCTTCAACGCGCCCCTGCTGTGGTGCGGGATCGGTTCTTATGTCATCGAGTTTTTTGTCTGGATCGAAGCCCTGTCCCGGGCCCCGTTGAGCCTGGTGTTTCCCATCGGGGCCCTGGCCTATTGCGGCGTGGTGCTGGCTGGCAAGGTGGTGCTGGGCGAGACCGTCAGCCGCCGCCGCTGGCTCGGCACCCTGGTGATCACCGCCGGCGTGATGCTGGTGGCCATTTCCGGCGCTTGAGGGCTCCATTCATGTTCGAAGGAAATTGTTGATGAGCGGTTCAAAACACATCGATTGGCTGCACGGGCGCTTCGGCACCATCGTGCTCTGGGCCTTGCTGATCGCTTGCGAAAGCGGCGGACAGATCGCCACCAAGATCGGCGGCGACCAACTCGGGCAGACCGATTTCAGTTTGCAATGGCTGCACGCGGTACTGCTCAACCCGGGTGTCTGGGTGGCGGTAGCCTGTTATATCGGGGCGTTTTTCGTCTGGATGCTGATTCTGCGACGCAGCACGCTGTCCCTGGCGTTTCCGCTGAGTTCGCTGGTGTTTGTCGCGGTGCTGCTGGCGTCCTGGCTGGGGCTGAACGAGCAGATCAGCCTGCTGCACTGGATCGGTGTGGCGGTGATCATCGGCGGGATTGCGTTGCTGGCCGAAGGTGAGAAGAACTAGCCAGCGATGGCGGTGAATGTGACACCGCTATCGCCGGCAATCGAGCGTCGACCGACGCTCCTGCAGGATCAGCTCCGGCCTCAGAACTTGTAGCTGATCGCCGTCTGGATCTGACCCTGGTCGCTGTCGCCCTTCTGCTTGACGATGCTGCTGTCCGCCGCCGAACCCACCAGGTGAATCCAGCTGGCGCTGGTCATCAGCGACCAGTTGCCGCCCAGGGGGATGGCAAAGCTCTGGGTCAGCGTCACATTCTGGAAACCACCGCCGGCGTGGTACTGACGGATCCCCGAGTCCTGTGCCTCCTGGGCACTCACACCGAAGAAAGTCTGCGCCTGGCGCTCATCGGCATAGTGCGCGGTGAAGTTGCTGCGGCCGATAATCCCCATGCCCAGCGGATAACCCAGCTCACCGCCCAGGCGTCCCAACAGGCCGCCCTGCCCGCTACCGCCGCCGACGGCACTGCCCAGCTCGGCGAACAGCCGCCAGAAGTCGGCCGGCGCGTATTCCACGAAACCACCCACCACGCCCATGTCCGGCACATCGCGCAAACCACGCAACGAGCCGTTGGAGTCGCGCCCTGGCACGTAATTGGCAAAAGGCCCGATGCTGAAACCGTTGGCCTTGAACGCGTCCCAGGTCAGGCCGTCATCGCCGCTGAGGCTGACATTGCCCCAGTCCAGGTCCACATACGGCAGGGGCGTGACTTCATAACGGCTACCCGACGGATCATAGGGCTGATAACCCACCCCAGCCCCTACCTGCCCGGTCGGACCTTCATCCGCCAGGGCGGCGTGGCTCCAGCCACCCAACGAAAAAAGGCCGGCCAGCAGCAATGAGGAGGTCAGACGAATCATGAAAGTGTCCTTGTCGATACATGCCTTCGCGTTCACGAACACGACTTTTAGTAGGCAAGCACTGATGTTGTTTGTAGGAAGCTACAAATTTTGTAGCTCCATGTACGTAATCTGATACATGCACGGGATTTATCCCACGAGAATACCGGATTTAAGCACTTGGCACACTCCGTGCTCTGCGTAGGGCATGCGCAGTGTGCGCTCTTATTCAACAGGTACAAGCAGATGATGCACTGGCATATCGTGTGTGATTTCGATGGGACCATCTCCCGCACCGACGCGATCGACAACATCCTTGAGCGATTCGCCGACCCGAGCTGGGAAAGCATCGAACAAGAGTGGCTGGACGGTCATATCGGTTCGCGTGAATGCCTCAGCCGCCAACTGGCGCTGGTCAAGGCTTCGCCCGCTGATTTGCTGGCGTACTTCGACACCATCGATATCGACCCGGACTTCCCGGACTTCGTCGATCATGTCATGGGCCTGGGCGCGTCCATCGAAGTGGTCAGCGACGGCATCGAACAAGGCATCGCGCGGATCCTCTCGCGCAACTACGTGACCTTGCTGCCGATCCTCGCCAACCGCCTGCGCCAGGTCGACCACAACAGCTGGCGCATCGACTTCCCGTATTCCAGCGACGCCTGCCGTGCCGCCTCCGGCAACTGCAAATGCAAGTCCGCGCCCAAGGGCAAACGCATCCTGGTGATCGGCGACGGTCAATCGGACATGTGCGTGGCCGGCACCGCCGACTTCGTTTTCGCCAAGGGCCGCCTGGCCGAGCATTGCGAACGCAACAACATTCCTTACGCGCGCTTCGACTCCTTCGCCGAGCTGCCAGCCATGCTGGCCCTGCTGCCGAACGACATCGCGGCGAACGCCGGCAACTACTCTATCGATCTTGAACAACAGGAACTCTTCCACCATGTCTGATATTCGTATCGCTACAGCCGAAGACCAGGTGCTTCTGGAAAAAGAAGCCAAATATTGCTCCTACGGCGATACAGTTCACTACATCGAACCACCGCGCATTTTCAGCCGCTGCGAAGGTTCCTATGTCTGGGACACCGAAGACCAAGCCTACCTCGACCTGCAAATGTGGTACTCGGCGGTCAACTTCGGCTACGCCAACCCACGTCTGAACAATGCCCTGAAAAAGCAGATCGACACCCTGCCGCAGATCGCCAGCCAGTACCTGCACAAAGGCAAGATCGAACTGTCGGAAATGATCGCAGTCGACGCCAAGAACAAGTTCGGCCTCGACGGTCGCGTGCACTTCAACGTCGGCGGTTCGCAGTCCATCGAAGACTCGCTGAAAGTCGTGCGTAACGCCACCAACGGCAAGAGCCTGATGTTCGCCTTCGAAGGCGGCTACCACGGCCGTACCCTGGGCGCGTCCTCGATCACTTCGAGCTACCGCTACCGTCGCCGCTACGGCCACTTCGGCGAGCGCGCACAGTTCATCCCGTTCCCGTACCACTTCCGCGGCCCGAAAGGCATGACCAAGGAAGAATACGGCAGCCACTGCGTGCAGCAGTTCGCCCGTCTGTTCGAAACCGAATACAACGGTGTCTGGGACCCTAAAGTCGGTACCAGCGAATACGCCGCGTTCTACGTCGAGCCGATCCAGGGCACCGGCGGCTACGTGATCCCGCCGATGAACTTCTACAGCGAGCTGAAGCAGGTCCTCGACCAGCACGGCATCCTGATGGTCGTCGACGAAATCCAGATGGGCTTCTGGCGTACCGGCAAGCTGTGGTCGATCGAACACTTCGACGTCAAGCCGGACGTGATCGTCTTCGGCAAGGCGCTGACCAACGGCCTGAACCCGCTGGGCGGCATCTGGGCCCGTGAAGAACTGATCAACCCGAAGATCTTCCCACCAGGCTCCACCCACTCCACCTTCGCCTCGAACCCACTGGGTACGGCCGTTGGCCTGGAAATGTTCAAAATGACCAGTGAAGTCGACTACGGCGCCATGGTCATGGCCAAGGGCAAGTACTTCCTCGAAGGCCTGCAAGAGCTGCAGAAACGCTTCCCGATCATCGGCGACGTCGATGGCCTGGGCCTGGCCCTGCGTTGCGAAATCTGCACCGCTGACGGCTTCACCCCGGACAAGGCGACCCTGGACTACATGGTCGAGGAAGGCATGAAGGGCGACATGGTGGTTGACGGTCAGAAACTCGGCCTGATTCTCGACGTGGGCGGCTACTACAAGAACGTGATCACCCTGGCTCCGTCGCTGGAAATCAGCTATCCGGAAATCGACCTGGGTCTGAAACTGCTCGAGCAACTGCTGAACCGAGCCATGAAGCGGTGAACATGACACCTATCGATCTGGGCGAAGGCGATGCTGGCTTCGTACTCGGCTCGGGTCCGGTCGGGATCTTGCTGATCCACGGCCTGACCGGCACCCCGACGGAACTCCGTCGGGTGGCCCAGGGCCTGGCCAAGAAGGGCAACTGCACGGTTTACGTGCCGACCCTGGCCGGGCACTGCGGCGGCAACGAAGACCTGCAGGCCACCGGCTGGCTGGACTGGTATGAAGGCGTACGCAAGACGTTCGTGGCAGTGAAACAACGCCACGAACAGGTTTTCGTCGGCGGCCTGTCCATGGGTGCGGTGATGTCCATGTACATGGCCTCCGAGCACCCGGGCCAGATCGCCGGGCTGCTGATGTACTCGACCACCCTGCGCTACGACGGCTGGAGCATTCACAAGCTGGCGTTCCTGACGCCGTTGCTGATGAAGATCCCGTTCGGCGTGCACATCTGCCGTTTCGAGGAAAAGCCGCCGTATGGCATCAAGAACGAACGCCTGCGGGCCATCGTCGAGCGCCAGATGAAAGCCGGCCAGAGCAGCGATGCGGGGCTGTTGACCATGGAAGGCATCACGGTGCGCGAACTGCACCGGATGAACGCCGTGGTCATGCGCCGCATGCCGTCGATCAAGACCCCGGCCCTGGTGATCCACTCCATCGAGGACGACATCACCAGCCCATGGAACGCCGACTACGTCGAGCGTCACCTGGGTGGTCCGGTGACCAAGGTCATGCTCGACAACTGCTATCACATGATCACCGTCGACCTGCAATACAAGGAAGTGATCGAGCTGAGCGCCGACTACGTCGAGCGTTTGAGCGGCATCTCGAGCGAGCCTGAAGCACAGCGGCAACAGGCCTAAGGAAAGACCCCGTGATCAGCGCCCAAGCCTTCTCGACCATCGAGGCTATCGACCGTAACGCCTGGAACGATTGCTTTGTCGGCGTCCTGGAGAATTGGGAGTATTACCTGGCGGTGGAGAAAGCCGGCATCGAAGACTTTGAATGGCGCTACCTGGCGCTGTTCGAAGACGGTCGTTTGCTGGCGGTCGCCCCCGCCTTCCTGACTTCCTACAAACTCGACACCACGGTGCAGGGTTTGGTTAAACGCATCACCGGTTGGATCAATCGATTCCTGCCAGGATTGCTCGAATTTCCGCTCTACGCCATCGGCTCGCCGGTGGCGGAGCGCTGCACCGCCGGAACGGCCAGCCATGTGCCGCCGGTACGGCGCCAGGCCCTGCTCGGACAGTTGCTCGCCCTGGCCCGCGATGACGCCCGGCAATTGGGCATCCGCCTGATCGCCGTCAAGGACGCCCCCAGCGACGACAACGACTGGAGCCGCAGCTGCAAGGCCGCCGGCTACCAGGCCATGCCCAGCCTGCCCAACGCGCTGTTGCCGATCCCGTTCGGCTCCATCGACGCCTACCTGGGGACCCTGGACAAGACCACCCGCAAGGACCTGCGGCGCAAACTGCGGCTGCCCGGGCCACGGATCGAATGGCGACGCAACATCGACGATGTGCTGCCACGGATCATGGACCTGTACCAGGCAACGCTGGCCCGTAGCGAGCTGCAATTCGAACGGCTACCGGCGGGTTACTTCACCAATGTGCTCGAACACATGGACGAACGCGCGGCCTGCGTCCTGTACTGGGCCGGCGACCGCCTCGTGGCGTTCAACCTGGTGCTGTTCGACGGCGACCGCCTGATCGACAAGTTTTTCGGGCATGAGGTGAACCAAAGCCGCGAACCCAATCTCTATTTCCGCAATTGGCTGGCCAATGTCGAGTACTGCATCCGCCACCAGATTCCGGTCTACGAGTCCGGGCAGGCCGGCTATGCCAGCAAGATTCGCCTGGGATGCAGCTTCCAGGGCAACAATATGTTTTTCCATCATCGCAACTGGCTGATCAACAATGTCCTCAGAGGGGTCAAACTGTTGGTTCGCCCGGATCGATTCGACCCTGCCATGTCTGCTGCAATAAGCGAAACCTGATGACCACCACGCCAGAACGCCGCCGAAAACGACGCCCCTTCTCGATCTCGCGCTGGAGCGTGCAACGCAAGTTGCTGCTGGCGTTCTGGCTGGTCAGCGTGATACCGACCATGATTGCCGCGGAACTGGCGGCCACTACCCTGTCGCAGATTTTCGACAGCAACGTGCGCATCTGGCTGCAAGAATCGACGAAGGTGGTCAAGGACGAAATCAGCGAGATCAAGCGTTCCAACGCCCGCGTCGCGCAATTGTTCCTGCTCTACACCCGCCCGCCCAGCTCGCACCGGGCCGCCAAGCATGACAAGTTGACCGCCGACATCGCCGACGCCATGGGCATCGACCTGGTCGCGCTGGTGCGCACCCAGGATCACAAGGTGGTGTTCACCACCCAGCCGGATGACATCGTCTCGCAGATCAGCACCGCGCCGAATGCCGTGTTGCAGACCATCCAGGTCGCGGGCGTGACCACCGGCGTGGTGGTCTCGACCTTCGACACCACCCAGGACGGCGTCGACTACCAGATGGTCATCGCCACCTACCTGGACAGCAGTTTCCTCAACAGTGTCGCCGACGTGCACTCCCTGGACCTGCGCCTGTACCTGGCCAACCCCCAGGGCTTCTCGGAAATATTCTCCACCCAGCGTTTCGAAGATCACCCCAGCAACGTGCCCGACAACATCACCGACAACCTGCGTGAAACCCGCCAGCCCAGCGAGGTCTTCACCAATCGCTACAGCGGCCTGTACTGGCCGATCTTCAACGACACCGGTGACCTGCAAGGGGTGATTTTCAGTGGCCTGCTGCGCCATACCAGCCTGGTCGGCCTGGTCAACCAGAGCAACCTGTTCATCCTGATTTTCATGCTCGGCTCGGTCTTGTCCCTGAGTGTCGGCTGGCTGGTCTCGCGGCGCCTGACCCTGCCCTTGCGCGGCCTGGCCGAAGGCGTCAGCGCGGTGATCTCCGGCGACTACAACAAGCGTATCCCGGTGACCGGCAGCGACGAGTTGTCGGAACTGAGCCATACCTTCAACCACATGACCGAGCGCCTGGGCGAACTGCATCACCTCGAAGCCCAGTTGCGCCGTCGCGATCGCCTGCACGCCCTGGGCGAAGTCGCCATGGGCCTGGCCCACGAAATCCGCAACCCGCTGGGCATCATCAAGACCGCCACGCAGTTGCTGCACCGTCGCGCCAACCTGCCGGACACCGACAAGCGTCACCTGGAATACGTGATCAGCGAAGTCTCGCGGATCAACGACCTGATCACCGAGTTCCTCGATTTCGCCAAGCCCAGCGCACCGATTCGCGCGCTCTACCCGGCCCGCGAGCTGGCCGAGGAAATCCTCGGTTTCTGCGCCCCGGAACTGGCGATCCACAATATCGACGCACAGATCGACGACCAGGCGCCCGGCGCCACCCTGTATGCCGACTCCCGGCAGCTGAAACAGGCCTGCCTGAACCTGATCCTCAATGCCATCGACGCCATGCCCAAGGGCGGGCGCCTGACCATTGGCATTACCAAGGACCCGCGCTACACCATCATCAGCGTGACCGACACCGGCCAGGGCATAGAACCGGACATGATCGAACGTATTTTCACGCCGTTCGTCACCACCAAGGCCTCGGGCACCGGCCTGGGCCTGGCGAAGGTCTATTCGATCATGGAAAACCATGACGGGCGTATCGAGTGCATCAGCGAAAAAGATGCCGGCGCGACCTTCAACCTGTACATTCCGGCCCATGGTGGCGACCTGGACCACGAGGATGAGGAAGAAGACGATGACGCATAACGTTCTGGTGGTCGATGACGAGCCCAAACTCTGCGACCTGCTGAGCTCGGCACTGAGCCAGAACGATATCCGGGTCTTCACCGCCGGCAACGGCCTGGAAGCCCTGGTGGTGCTGGAACAGGAAGACATCGATCTGGTCATCAGCGACTGGCGCATGCCCGGCATGGACGGGCCGCAGTTGCTCTCGGAGGTCAAGCTGCGTTTCCCGCAGTTGCCGGTCATCGTGATGACCGCCTACAGCACCGTGAAGAATGCCGTGCAATCGATGCGCAACGGCGCCTTCGACTATATCGCCAAGCCGTTCGACATCGACGAGCTGGACATCACCGTCAACAAGGCCCTGCAATTTCGCGACATCCTGCGGGACAACGCGCGCATGCGCGCCGAGCTTGACGAGCACCAGCAGATCGACAGCCTGGTGGGCGACAGCCCGACCTTCCGCCGGGTCCTGCAAGCCGTGGATTCGGTGCGCGAGAGCAACGCCACGATCCTGCTGACCGGTGAAAGCGGCACCGGCAAGGAAATGGTCGCCCGGGCCATCCACAAGCATGGCAACCGCGCCGACATGCCGTTTGTCGCGGTCAACTGCGCGGCAATTCCCGAAGGCTTGCTGGAAAGCGAGATGTTCGGCCATCGCAAGGGCGCCTTTACCGGGGCCGTTGCGGACCGCGTCGGGCGCTTTATGCAGGCCGACAAGGGCACGCTGTTTCTCGATGAAATCGGCGACATGCCCCTGGCCTTGCAGGCCAAGATCCTCCGTGCACTACAGGAGAGGATCATCGAGCCGGTGGGCGATCCGCGCGAGCGCAAGGTCGATGTGCGAGTGATTGCCGCGACCAACAAGAACCTGCTGCAAGCGGTGGCCGACAAGGAGTTTCGCGAAGACCTCTATTACCGCTTGAACGTCTTCCCGATTCCCCTACCCGCCCTGCGCGAGCGGGTCGAGGACATCGCGCCACTGGCCCGGCATTTCGCCCATACCCTGGGCGCCACCGCCGGCAAGCGCATCGACGGTTTCAGCGCGCAAGCCTTGCAGGCGATGCTCAACTACCCGTGGCCGGGGAATATCCGCGAACTGCAGAATTGCGTGGAACGGGCGACCATCGTCGCGGCCGGGCACGTGATCGAAGAGACCGACCTGCCGGCTTACCTGTTCGAGCCGACACCGCCCCAGAGCAGTGCCAATCCGCTGCCCGGCATCGCCCCCGGCCTGCCGAAGGACCTCGACGCGGCCCTGGCGGACGTGGAGAAGGCTTATATCCTCGCGGCCCTGCAGGAAAGCAATGGCGTGCAGGCAGCCGCGGCGCAGTTGATCGGGATTTCCGAACGCAGCTTCTGGTATCGCCTGAAGAAGCTGGCGATCCACGTCGACAAGATCATCCGCTGAAGCGGGTTCGGAAAACCCTGCATAACCTGTAGGAGCATGGCTTGGCGGCGATAACGATGAGTTCCCTCAGAGCTGTGCCCAACGACTGACATCCGCCTGATGCAGGCGCAGATACGGCAGCACCGCCGCCAGCAACGGCGCCTTGAACGCCTCCTGGAAACGATGGGCCAGCCCCGGGATCAATACCAGCTGACTGCCCTGGATATGCGCCGCCAGGTGCACGCCGTGCATCACCGGTAGCAATGGATCCGCCGTGCCATGGACCACCAGGGTCGGCACCCGCAGTTGATTGAGCAACGGCACCCGGCTCGGCTCGGCGAGAATCGCCATGATCTGGCGCTTCACCCCTTCCGGATTGAAAGCACGGTCATAGGACGCCGCCGCCTGCTGCAACAGCTTGCTGCGATCGTCGCGTACCTCGGGGCTGCCCAGGGCAGCCAGCAGATCGGCTTGCTGCTCGATCGCCACCTCACGGTTCGGCGCGCTGCGTCGCGAGAGCAACTGCACCAGTGCCGCACTCGGCGCCGGCAGGCCCTCGGCACCGGAACTGCTCATCACCAGGGTCAGGCTCTCGACCCGTTCCGGCGCCATCGCCGCTACGTGCTGGGCGATCATGCCGCCCATGCTCGCACCCAGTACATGGAACTGCTGGATCTGCAACGCATCCATCAGGCCCAGGGCATCGCCGGCCATGTCGGTCAGGGTATAAGGCGCCGCCACCGGCAGGCCGAGCTTGTAGCGCAATACCTCGAAGGTCAGGTTGGCGCTGGCCGGCGCCTGGCGCCAGGTGGACAGGCCGACATCGCGGTTGTCATAGCGAATCACCCGGAACCCCTGCTGACAGAGCGCGACCACCACCTCGTCCGGCCAGTGGATCAGTTGCCCGCCCAGGCCCATGACCAGCAGCAAGGCCGGATCCGAGGCACGCCCGATACTCTGGTAGGCCAGGCTGACGTTTTCCAGGTCGACCCGCTGGGTCGGAACATTGACATCGCATCTTGAAGCCGCAAAAGACGGCAGGCCGAACAGCAGTGCGGCCAGGAAAATTACTACACGCATGAAAACACCGAAACGCAGAACCCCATTGAGGCGCGAGTTTGATGTTATTTGTTCAACCGCGCTGCCACAGTTCCGTGACAGTTTGATGAAGATTGCCGAGTGGCACCGGCTCCCACAGGCTCGCATCAACCCAGCGAGAGCGCTCCTGTCGACAGCCAGGGCAACATGAGACAAACTCATGCCCTGCCCGCCACTCACAAAATCTACTCATGGAGCCCCAGGTGCTGGAAATCCGTCACTTGAAAACCCTTCACGCGCTGCGCGAAGCCGACAGCCTGGTGGAAGCCGCCGAACGCCTGCACCTGACCCAGTCGGCCCTGTCCCACCAGTTCAAGGAACTGGAAGAGCGCCTGGGCATGCCGTTGTTCCTGCGCAAGACCAAGCCGGTGCGGTTCACCAGCGCCGGACTGCGCCTGCTGCAACTGGCCGACGCCACCTTGCCGCTGCTGCGCGGGGCGGAGCGGGATATCTCGCGCCTGGCCGGTGGTACCGCCGGCCGTCTGCACATGGCGATCGAATGCCACAGTTGCTTCCAGTGGTTGATGCCGACCATCGACCAGTTCCGCGATGCCTGGCCGGAAGTCGAGCTGGACCTGGCTTCGGGCTTTTCCTTCGCCCCGCTGCCGGCCCTGGCCCGTGGCGACCTCGACCTGGTGGTGACCTCCGACCCGCTGGAGTTGGTGGGCATCACCTACGTGCCACTCTTCACCTATGAAGCCATGCTCGCGGTGGCCAACCAGCATGCGCTGGCCAACAAGCCTTATATCGTGCCCGAGGACCTGCTCAAGGAAACCCTGATCACCTACCCGGTGGAGCGCGACCGGCTGGATATCTTCACCCGTTTCCTCGAACCCGCGGACGTCGAACCGGCGCAGGTGCGCACCTCCGAACTGACGGTGATGATGATGCAACTGGTGGCCAGCGGCCGTGGTGTCTGCGGCATGCCCCATTGGGCGCTGCACGAATACAGCTCGCGGGGTTACGTCAAGGCCAAGCGGCTGGGCGAGAAAGGCCTGTTCGCCACCTTGTATGCGGCAGTCCGCACCGACATGCTCGATGCGCCCTACATGCGTGACTTCCTGCTGACGGCCAAGGACACTTCGTTCTCGACCCTCGATGGGGTCAGCGCGGTACGCTGAAACCCCGCGGCGCCATGAAACATCAGGCGCCTGGCACCCGCGAAGCACGATAAAACGGCAGGATCAGGTCCCGTGTCAATGGCGCGAGGAACAGGCCGCCATCACCGGCCGGATCGATCCAGACCACCTCTTCGATCTCGGCGGCGGGTTCCAGCGGTTCGTCGGTATGGACCCGGAACAGCTCGGCCACCACCTGGTGACCCGGCTCATTGGCCGCCGCTGCCGCAAACTGGCCGAGGTAGGTCGCGGCAGTCGTGTCGATGACCAGCCCCAGCTCTTCTTCAAGTTCGCGGGCCAGGGCATGGACCGGTTGCTCATCGGCTTCGATCTTGCCACCCGGCTGCATGAAGGCCTGGGTACCACGTTTGCGCACCAGCAGGGTTCGACCGTCGGGGCCGATCAACAGGGCGGCGGCGATACGGATAGTTTTGCAGGTCATGGGGATCACAACGGCCTTGGGAAAAGGCCGCAGGATCACATGGGCGGCGATGACCGTGCAATCATGAGAAGGTGCTATTCGGCCTGTTCCAACAACGCCAGGACTTCCTCCGGAATCTTGACGAACACACTGTACTTGGCGCCTTCCATGGATTCGAAGGCAATCAGCTTGTCCACCAGCGCCGCGCTGAGGACCTTGCCGGCGTTGAGCAGCAGCATGCCGTTGTCGGCATTGAGGTTGCGCGCCAGGATCATCCCGGCCACCAGCTCGCGGGTGCTCATGACCTTCACCGACGGATCGCCCAGGGTCACATCGCTCAGGTACTCGGCGCAGACCTTGACGAAGTCCTCGACCAGGCCCGGGTCGTAGAGCTTGCCGGCGTACTTGCGAATAAAGAGCAGCGCCTCGTCGCTGTTCATCTGCCGCTCGAGAATCAGGCCGCGCTGCAACTCGATGAAGTCCACCGCCAGTTTCAACACCCGCGACCCGAAGGGAATCCCCTCGCCCTTGAGGTGATCGGGAAACCCCGTGCCGTCCCAGCGCTCCTGGTGATGCAGAATCAACCGGGCCGCATCCTGCATCGGCTCCAGGGTCATCAGCAGCGACTCGCTCTGCTTCGGATAACCGCGATAACGGTCGCGATCGGTGTGGTGCAGCAGGTCGGCCGGCGCGCCCATCATGCTGTCGGTCCAACTCATCTTGCCGATGTTGTGCAGGGCCGCGGCCATGGCCAGGTCGCGGCTGGCCGCTTCATTCATGACATGGACCTTGCAGTAGATCTTGACCAGATCGATGATCGCCCGGTTGGTCTGCTTGTCCTTGGGCAGACGCCATTCGACCATCCGCGAGAACACCTCGGCCGTGACGGCGTAGCTGCGCTTGAGTTCTTCATAGGCCAGGTCGAGCATGTCGGCGGTCTGCTGGACTTCACTGGTGCGCGCGATCACGCGCTTTTCCAGGGTCGCATTGAGCGACTGCAACTGCCGGTTCTGCTCGCGGACCAACAGCTGCAAACGCTGGCGCTCACGCTCCGAGTGCTGGAAGGCCAGGCCCTGGGTGATGGTCATCAACAGCTCTTCATCGTTCCAGGGTTTGCTCAGGTAACGGTAGATCCGCCCTTCGTTGATCGCCTTGGCGATCATGTCCAGGTCGGCGTAACCGGTCAGCAGGATCCGCAGGCAGGCCGGATACAGCTCATGAACCCGCGCCAGCAGAGTGGCACCGTCCATGTTCGGCATGCGCGCATCGCTGATCACCAGGTCGATGGGCTGCTCGGCCATGATCTCCAGGGCACGGGCACCGCTGTCGGCGAGGAACAGTTCGTAGCCCTGGCTGCGCAGCAAACGACGCAGGCTGTTGAGGATCGACTCTTCATCGTCAACCAGCAGAACACGGGGTTTGATCACGACTTCAACTGTGGATTCATCCATGGAGCACCTCATGTCTGCGTCAGGCTTAGATCCAGGGACCTTTGAATAGCCGGCAGTCCCTGTCTTTTGCGCTAAGGGTAGATGTTCGACCATCAATTGGCATCATGTTTATCAGCAATCCAGCTCAGGCCGATCTATGCTGCAAGCAATCCAGCGTGCCACAGCAAGCGTGGTTATCAGGAAAGGAACTCCGCATGAACTCGGTACATCCCGCTGTCAGTGCGACCGGAGCCTTGCGATGAGCATCCCGGCCGCGCGCGCCAATCGTCGCATCCTGATCATCGACGACACGCCGTCGATCCACGAAGACTTTCGCAAGACCCTCTGCCCGGAAGAAGTCGAAGACCACTTGCAAATGGCTGAGCAAGCCTTGTTCGGCGACACCATCGCCCGCAAGGTCGATTGTTTCGAACTCGATTCGGCGTTCCAGGGCCAGGACGGCCTGGCCAAGGTCGAACAGGCCCTGTTGCAAGGGCAACCCTACGCCATGGCCTTTATCGACATGCGCATGCCGCCGGGCTGGGATGGCCTGCAAACCCTCGAACGGCTCTGGCAAGCCGATCCCAAGCTGCAAGTCGCACTGTGCACCGCCTATTCCGATTACTCCCTGGAAGAGATGAACGAACGGGTCGAAATGGGCGATCGCCTGCTGATCCTGAAAAAACCTTTCGATGCCATCGAGATTCGCCAACTGGCCAGTGCCCTGACCGTCAAATGGCAGATGACCGAAGACGCCGCGCTGAAAATGGACCAGCTCGAACAGGCCGTCGAAGAACGTACCCGCGAGCTGTCCGATGCCAACATCATCGTGCAGAACAGCCCGACCCTGCTCTATCGCCTGCGCGGCGAGCCTTCGTTCCCGCTGATGTACATCTCCCACAACATCACCAAGTTCGGGCATGTCGCCGAGGACTTGCTGGCCTCGACCGACTGGGCCGCGGAGCTGATCCACGCCGATGACCAGGAAAAGGTCGACGCGGCCATGGCCAAGGTCCTCGACAAGGACGCCGAGGGCGCCTCGATCGAGTTTCGCCTGCGTACCGGTGACGGCCAGTTGCGCTGGGTGGAAAACCGCTACGTGCCGGTCCGCGACCCGGAGGGGCGTTTGCTGGAAGTCGAAGGCATCATCATCGACATCACCGAACACAAGCTCGCCGAAGAGAAAATCGCCCTGCTCGCCCGCACCGACGGGCTCACCGGGCTGGCCAACCGCTCGACCCTGATCGAGCGCCTGCACCAGAGCTTTGCCGCTGCCCGGCGTGGCGCCTCGCCGTTCGCGGTGTTCTACCTGGACCTGGATCACTTCAAGCACATCAACGACACCCTCGGGCATCCGGTGGGCGACCTGCTGCTGCAGGAAGTCTCCCGACGCATCCAGGCCTGCACCCGGGAAAACGATGTGGTGGCGCGCCTCGGCGGCGATGAGTTCGCGGTGCTGCAGACGGAAATGCTCGACCCCGCGCAATCCGGCGCCCTGGCGAGCAAGATACTCAAGACCCTGGTGGAGCCTTACCAGTTGGAAGGCAATGAAGTGCGGATTTCGGCCAGCGTCGGCATCAGCACCTATGCCCAGGACAGCGAAAGCGCCGACAGCATGCTGGTCCAGGCCGATATGGCGCTGTATCGCTCCAAGAACAGCGGGCGCAACCAGTACCACTTCCATTCCGAGGAGATCAACCAGGAAGTCATCGACCGGGTCGCGATTACCCAGGACCTGAAAAAAGCCATCGAACAGGACGAACTGGAGCTGCATTACCTGCCGGAAGTCGACCTGGGCAGCGGCAAGATCCTCGGCATGGAGGCACTGGTGCGCTGGAACCACCCTGAGCGCGGCATACTCGGCGCCGACCAGTTCATCCCCGCCGCGGAAAAGACCGGCACCATCGTCGCCCTGGGGCGCTGGGTACTGGAGCAGGCCTGCCGGCAGATGCACCAATGGCGCAAGGACGGCATGGCACCGCCGGTAATCGCCATCAACCTGTCACTGGCCCAGCTCAAAAGCGGCAGCGAACTGATTCGCGATGTGCTCGAGACCACCGGCAAATGGGGGCTGTCGCCCGCGGACCTGCAGTTCGACGTCACCGAAGCGACCCTGGCCCACACCAAATGGACCCAGAACGACGTACTGCCCAAGCTGCGCGAACTCGGCGTGAAGATCGCCATCGATGATTTCGGCACCGACTACTCGTCCTTCGACTACCTCAAGACCTACCGCGTCAACCACCTGAAGCTGGCCCAGTCGCTGATCAACCACGCGAGCCAGGACGTGGAAAGCGCCACCACCTTGCGGGCGATCATCAACTTTGCCCGGGAAGTGGGGATCGGCATCATCGCCGAAGGCGTGGAAACCCAGGAGCAGCGCCATTCATTGATGGCCACCGGTTCACCGATGACGGCCCAGGGCTATTACTTCAGCAAGGCCGTCGACAGCCAGCGTGCCAGCGAACTGCTGCACGCCGGCCATATCCCCCCCCGTCCAACGTCAGAGATCCGCCTATGAATCGCGCAGCCGGCGCTGCCAACAAGCGCATCCTGATCATCGACGACACCGCCTCGATTCATCAGGACTTTCGCAAGATCCTCGGGCCCGAACAGGAGGATGAACTGAGCCTGGACACCACCGAGCACCTGCTGTTCGGCACCACTCGCCCGCAGCGCCAAAGCTTCGAGATCGACTCGGCCTACCAGGGGCAGGAGGCGCTGGAGCTGGTGAAGCTGGCCTTGGCCGCCGAGAAACCCTATGCCATGGCCTTTCTCGACATGCGCATGCCGCCGGGCTGGGACGGCCTGGAAACCATCGAGCAACTGTGGGCCGTCGACCCGGAGTTGCAAATCGCCCTGTGCACCGCCTACTCGGACTACTCCTGGGAGTCCATGGACGAACGCGTTGCCTTCGGCGACCAACTGCTGATCCTGAAAAAGCCTTTCGATGCCCTGGAAATTCGCCAGATGGCCAGTGCCCTGACCTGGAAGTGGCAGCTGGCGCGGGACATCGCCTCGAAGATGACCCACCTGGAGCGAACCATCGAGGAGCGGGTCCAGGAACTGCTGCAGGTTTCCCGGCTGCTGCAATTCGATGTGCTCACCGAGCTGCCCAACAGCACCCTGCTCGGCGACCGCCTGGGACAGGCCATTGCCCTGGCCAAACGGCACAGCGAACAGGTTGCCGTAATGTTTATCGGGCTGGATCGGTTCAAGCGCATCAACAATGCCATGGGCTATCCGGCGGGTGATGAAATGCTCAAGCATGTCGCCGACTGCCTGGTGGCGGCCTTGCGCCAATCGGACTCGGTGTTTCGTTACCGTTCCGATGAGTTTGTCCTGGTGCTGCCCGAGTTCATCCACCCGCAACATACCCGTGGCACCGCCGAGAAGGTGCTCGCGGCACTCAATACGCCCCATGAAATCGCCGGGCACCGTCTGCGGGTCACCGCGAGCATGGGGATCAGCCTCTATCCCGGCGACGGCGAGGAGCCGCTGGTGCTGATCAAGAAAGCCGAAGCCGCCATGCGCAACATCAAGGAACAGGGCGCCAACAACTTCGGCTTTTTCATCGAGGACCTGAACCTGCGAGCCCGCGAGCATCAATCCATCGAGTCCGGTATCCGCGTGGCCCTGGAGCGTAACGAGTTCGTGCTGCACTACCAACCCAAGCTGGACCTCAAGACCGGCAAGGTGGTCGGTGCCGAGGCGCTGATCCGCTGGCAGCATCCCGAACGCGGCCTGCTCTACCCCGCGGATTTCATCGCGGTGGCCGAAGACAGTGGCCTGATCGTCCAACTGAGCCATTGGGTGTTGCGCCAGGTCTGCCTGCAAGGTCGGGCCTGGCAGGATCAGACCCACTCAGGGCTGATCCTGTCGCTGAATATCTCGGCAATGGACTTCCGCCAGCGCGATTTCCTCGACAGCATCCGCCAGGTGCTGGAAGAAACCGGCATGGAGCCAACCCGGCTGGAACTGGAAATCACCGAAAGCGTGTTGATGCAGAATGTCGACCACACCATTGAAACCCTGAAAGCCATCAAGGCCCTGGGTATCCGCCTGGCCATCGATGACTTCGGCACCGGTTATTCGAGCCTCAGCTACCTGCAACGTTTCCCCATCGATGTACTGAAGATCGACCAGTCGTTCGTCCGCGACCTCAATGGCGACAGCAACGACGCCGCGCTGGTGAGCGCGATCATCAGCCTGGGCAAGAGCCTGCACCTGAACGTCATCGCCGAGGGCGTGGAAACCCAGGATCAGTTGTCCTTCCTCAAGGCCCATGACTGCGAGGAAGGCCAGGGTTACTACTTCAGCAAGGCGGTCGAAGCCGGGACGTTCCTGAACCTGTTGCAGGACAAGCGCTTCGAACGACCGGCACAGACCTGATCCCGGAACCCGCCTCTTTTGCCAAGGACATGCTCATGATGCCTCGCGCACCGCTGTCGTTGCTGGCGAGATCGCTCGCCTGCTGCGGGATGTTGCTCAGCACACCTCTGGTCGCCGCGCCGCTGGACGAACCGCTCAAGCCATTGCCGGATATCCCGGTGCAGGATCCGCGCAAAGTCGAGCTGGGGCGCCAGTTGTTCAATGAAAAGCAACTGTCGATCAACAACACCACCTCCTGCGCCAGTTGCCATCACCTGGAGCAAGGCGGGGCGGACGATAAACCCTTTTCCATCGGTTTCCAGGGCGGCACCCTGGGCATCAACACCCCGACCGTGTTCAACGCGGCGCTGAACTTCAAGCAGTTCTGGAACGGTCGCGCCGAGACCCTGGAGGCGCAGATCGAGGACGTGGTGAAAAGCCCGATAGAAATGGGCAACACCTGGCCCCACGTGGTCGAGACCCTCAACCAGACCCAGAGTTACAAAGAGGCCTTCAGCGAGGCGTATAAGGATGGCGTGACCATCGCCAACGTGCAGAATGCCCTGGCCAGCTACGAGCGCAGCCTGCTGACCCCCAACTCGCGCTTCGACCAATACCTCAAGGGCAACACCGACATCCTGACCCTCGACGAAAAATACGGTTACCAGCGCTTCAAGGACTACGGCTGCATCGCCTGCCATCAAGGAATCAATGTCGGCGGCAACATGTTTCAGAAGTTCGGCGTGATGGGCGACTACTTCAAGGCCCGGGGCAATCCCACCGAGGCCGACCTGGGACGTTTCCTGGTGACCGGGGACGAAGACGACCGCAACGTGTTCAAGGTTCCCAGCCTGCGCAATGTCGCGCTCACCGCACCGTACTTTCACGATGCCTCGGCCAAGACCCTGGACGACGCCGTCCACGTCATGTTCACCTATCAACTGGGACGTGTCCCTTCCACCGAGGACATCCGCCTGATCGTGCTGTTTCTCAAGACCCTGACCGGCGAACTGGGAGGCAAACCGCTATGACTCAGACCAGCGGCTTCCTGAACCGGGTCCTCCTGCCGCGCCTGGCCGTTCTGCTCGTGGCGATGCTGGGGCTTCTATACCTCATGGCCGACACCGACGCGACCCTGGACTATGCCCGTTGCCGTGACCTGATCAACCGGGTCAAACAGCTGGATGCACAATGGGACACCGAAATCCTCAAGGCCAGGATCGCGGTGACCCGCAACTACGACCCGTTGGTCAAGCCTCCGCAGGAAATGCACCAACTCTTGCAGACGTTCACCCCGATCGATCCCGGCCAGGAACATAAAGCCGCCGACGCCTGGAAGGACCGCCGGGACACCCTGATCCAGGCGCTCGACGAAAAAGCCCGGCTGGTCGAACAGTTCAAATCCCGCAACGCGATACTGCGCAACTCCCTGGCCTTCCTGCCGACCGCCGAAGACGATATCCAGCACCAACTCAGCGAGCTGCAGGACCAGGACAAACTGATGCTCCAGGACATGTCCAACGACATCTACGACCTGCTGCTCAGCACCCTGGAATTCGCCCAGACCACCACCGATGAGCGCGCCCACACTATCGAACTGGGGCTCAATCAAGTGATGATCGACGCACAACGCCAGCCGCCCTCGTTCAATGAGCCGGTGCAAATCCTGCTCAACCACGTCAACCTGATCCTGCGCGAACAACCCAAGGTCAACTCACTGATCGAACAGATCGACGCCGTGCCGGTCTCCGAAAGCCTGGACGCCATCACCGACCAACTGAACCAGGAGCAGCAACAGGCCGACCAGATCAACCAGCGCCACCATTTGTACCTGTTGATCTTTTCCGCCCTGCTGCTCGTCCTGCTGCTGTACCTCGCCAGCCGTCTGATCCGCAGTTATGCCGAAATCAACCGGGTCAACCACGCCCTGCAAGTCGCCAACACCGATCTTGAACAACGCGTCGAGCGACGTACCCAAAGCCTGCGCGAGGCCCAGAGCGAACTGATGGAAAGCGCGCGCCTGGCCGGCATGGCCGAGATCGCCACCAACGTGCTGCACAACGTCGGCAATGTGCTCAACAGCGTGAACATCTCCGCCGACCTGGTGGCGCGCAAGTTGCGCAGCAGCAAGGCCCAGGGCCTGGCCAAGGCGGTGACGATGATCAACGAGCACAAGCACGATCTCGGCGAGTTCATTACCGGCGACGAACGTGGCAAGCTATTACCCGGGTATCTCAACCAGCTGGTCGAGGCCATTGCCGCGGAACAACAGAGCATGAGCGACGAACTGACCCAGTTGAGCAAGAGCGTCGACCATATCAAGGACATCGTCTCGACCCAGCAATCCTATGCCGGCGTCTCGAGCATGGAGGAGCCGCTGCACATCCGCGATCTGCTCGAGGACGCCCTGCGCATGAACTCCGGCGCCCTGAGCCGGCACAACGTCACGGTGATCCGCGAATACGACGACGTGCCCCGGGTGATGGCCGACAAGCACCGCTTGCTGCTGATCCTGATCAACCTGATCAGCAACGCCAAGCAGGCCATGGCCAACCTCGCCGACCGCCCGCGGGAGATCACCCTGCTGGTCAAGGCGATCGAAGACAACACCTTGCGCATCAGCGTCAAGGACGCCGGCGAAGGCATCCTGCCGGAAAACATGACGCGGATCTTTGCCCATGGTTTCACCACCCGCAAGGACGGCCATGGCTTCGGCCTGCACAGCTGCGCCCTGGCCGCGATTGAAATGAAAGGGCGCCTGACCGCCCACAGCGACGGCCCCGGAAAAGGCGCCGTCTTTACCCTCGAATTGCCCTTGAAAACCGCCGTGGGGGCTGTATGAACACACTCCGCAACCGCCGTATCCTGCTGGTCGATGACACCCCATCGATCCACGAGGACTTTCGCAAGATTCTCACCCCCCTTGTCGACGAGTCGCCGGACCTGGACCTGATGGAAGCCGCGCTGTTCGGCCAGGAGATCAAGACCAGCAGCGTCCTGCCGTTCGAGCTCGACTCGGCCTATCAAGGACAGGAAGGTCTGCAAAAGGTCGAACAGGCGGTGGCCTGTGGGCAGCCTTACGCCCTGGCCTTCGTCGACATGCGAATGCCCCAGGGCTGGGACGGTGCCGAAACCATCGAGCACCTGTGGCAGGTCGACCCCAACCTGCAAGTGGTGGTCTGCACCGCTTATACCGACTATTCCTGGGACGAACTGCTGGAGCGCCTGCACGGTCACGACCGGCTGGTGATCCTGAAAAAGCCCTTCGACAATATCGAAGTCCAGCAATTGGCCAACACCCTGACCAACAAATGGGAAATGACCGAGCGCGCCAACCTGCAGATGCACCGGCTGGAAGAGTTGGTCGAGCAACGGACCCTGGCGCTCAAACAGACCAGCCTGGCCTTGCAGCACGAGATCGACGAGCGCAAGCAGTTGGAAGGACAGCTTGTGCAATCGGAGAAACTCGCCTCCCTCGGCCAACTGGCTGCCGGTGTCGCCCATGAGATCAACAACCCCATCGGCTTCATTTCCTCGAACCTGGGGACCCTGGAGGGCTATTTCGGCAAGTTGCTGGAAATGCTCCAGGCCTATCAGAACGCCGAGGAAGGGATCGCCGCGGTCGAGTTGCGGGCACGCTTGAAGGACCTGCGCGAACGGGTCGAACTGGATTTCCTCGAAGAAGATATTCCGTTGCTGATCAAGGAATCCAAGGAAGGCATCGGCCGGGTCGGGCAGATCGTCAAGGACCTGAAGAACTTCTCCCGGGTTGATTCGAATCAGGAGTGGCAATGGAGCAATCTGCAACTGGGCATCGAGTCGACCCTGAACATTGTCGCCAACGAGCTCAAGTACAAGGCCGATGTGGTCAAGGACTATGCGGCACTGCCGGAGATCGAGTGCCTGGCATCGCAGATCAACCAGGTGATCATGAACCTGGTGGTCAATGCCGCCCAGGCCATGGGGCCGGAGCGCGGCACCATCACCCTGCGGGGTGGCAGCCTCGGTGAGCGGATCTGGCTGGAAGTGGCCGACACCGGCTCGGGCATGGCGCCCGAGACCGTGCAGAAGATCTTCGACCCGTTCTTCACCACCAAGCCCATCGGCCAGGGTACGGGCCTGGGCTTGTCGCTGTCCTATGGCATCGTGCAGAAGCATGCCGGACAGATTACCGTGCGCAGTGAAGTGGGCGTCGGCACCACGTTCAGGATCGAATTGCCGATCCGCCAGAACAAGGCGGCTTGAACCACGGGGGAGCCGGCTGGCCGGCTCCCCCATTGTTTCAAGCTGCTTCCTGGAAATCCATTTCCGGCGGCTGCTTGCGGAAACCACCGGTCAGGAACCCCAGGTACACCAGGCCGACCGCCAGCCAGCTCAGGCCCAGGTAGATCGCCAGGTGATCGAGGCTGATCATCAGCCACAGATCCGCCACCAGGCCGATCAGCGGGCATACCAGGAACAGCAGCAGCTCACGCGGTCCACGTTTCTCGCCACCGATCCAGTAGTGGAAAATCACCGACAGGTTCACCAGGCTGAAGGCCAGGAACGCGCCGAAGTTGATGAACGAGGTGGAGGTGGTCACGTCGAGCTTCAGTGCCAGCAAGGCCACCACCGCACACAGCAGGATGCTGTTGACCGGCGTGCCGAAACGCTCATGCAAGGTGCCGAAGAACGACTTCGGCAACACTCCGTCGCGCCCCATCGCATACAGCAGGCGCGAACCGCTGGCCTGGGCCGACAGACCCGAGGCGAACTGACCGACGATCAGGCCGATCAGGAAGATCGTCACAAACAGGTCGCCACCGATATTGCGGGCGATTTCATAGGCGGCCGAATCAACGTTGTCGAACACGAACGACGGATGGGCCAGCTGCACGAAGTACGACACCCCCACGAAGATCAGGCCGCCGATCAGGGTGATCAGCATGATCGCCCGCGGAATGGTCCGGCGCGGATCGCGGGTTTCTTCGGTCAGGGTACTCACCGCATCGAAGCCCAGGAACGAATAGCAGGCAATCGCCGCGCCGCTCATGATCAGGGGCATCTGCATATCGCCGCTGATAAAGGGTGCGATGGTCCACAACGGCTTGCTGGCGTCACCGCCGATGTAGTGGATCGCCAGGGCGACAAAGGCCACCAGCACCAGGAACTGCACCAGCATCAGCAAGGCGTTGATACCGTTGGCCAGGCGCAGGCCGACGATATTGATCACGCTGGTGATGCCGATAAAGGCCAGTACCCAGACCGCTTGCGGCACCGAGGGGAATGCCGAGTTGAGGTACGCCGCGCCGATCAGCCAGATCGCCATGGGCAGGAACAGGTAATCGAGCAACACCGCCCAGCCGGCAATAAAGCCCAGCTTGGGGCTGATGGCCTTGCGCACATAGCTGTAGGCCGAGCCGGCCACCGGAAAGGCGGCGGCCATGCGCCCGTAGCTCATGGCGGTGAAGAACATCGCCACCAGCGCGGCGAGATAGGCGGCCGGAACCATGCCGGCCGTGGACTGGGCAAGAATGCCGAAAGTGCCGAGGACAATGATCGGCGTCATATAGGCGATGCCGAACAGCACCACCGACCCCAGCGAAAGGGTGCGTTGCAAACGAGCCATGAGGCGACTACTCCGAATGTTATTGGATTTATGGCAGAGCCGAGTTCGGCAAGGTTGGAGCGGTACTACGAAATTCTTGTTTTGAAAAAACCATCGGCAGCCCGCCGCCGCGGGCCCCGGTCAATCCTTGGGAATCAGCAACTCCCGTACCCCGTTGGCGTGCCCGATCACCTCGCCCGGCAACCGCAGGCGCTGGTCATCCAGATAACGGTAATCACGCCGCGCCGCCGCCAGCTGGCTCAGGTCCAGCTTTACCGTGAACTGCCCTTCCTCACGCCCGGCTTCGAACAGCAGGCTGCCGAACGGATCCACCAGCGCACTGCCCCCGGCGAACAGCAAGCCGCCGTCGCCCTCCTCGACCCGGTTGACCATCAGCGCGAACGCCTGGTTTTCCTGGGCGCGGGCCATGATCGCGGTGCGGTGGGTCGGGCCGTAGGGGTCCATGTTGCCGTTGGTGACGATCAACAACTCGGCGCCCAGCTGCGCCAGGGCCCGGGCGGTTTCCGGGAACTCGATGTCGTAGCAGATCAGCAGGCCGACGCGGATGCCGTTCCACTCAGCGGTGACATAGCGGTCGCCGGCAGTGAACACGCCACGATCCGAGGCCCACAGATGGGTCTTGCGATAGCGCAGGGCAATGCCTTCCGGGGTGATCAGCAAGGTGCTGTTGTAGAACTGCCCGGCGTCGTTTTCGGCGACGCCAATCACCACCGCCAGGTTGCGTTCCCGAGCAGCCTGCTGCACGGCCTGCACGGTCGGGCCATCCAGCGGCTCGGCGACAGCGGCCACGGTCTCGGCGGACGGAAAGCCCATCAGGTGGGTTTCCGGGAATACGATCAGCTGCGTATCGGCGGCGCAGGCCGCAATCGCCGCCAGTGCCCGCCCGAGGTTGTAGGCGGTATCGTTGTCCCGGCCCGCAAGCTGGGCAAATTCGACCTTCATGGATTTTTCCTTGTTTTCGATAGCCGGCCAGGCTCAATGACGGCGCCGAGCTGGCAGAATGAGTGCCCGGCCATTGTGTGTGGGTTCAGTATGCGCACCGGGGGCGGGCCGTGGGAATCACGCGGCCGGGGTAACCTGATAGGGGTAGACGAATGACACTGATCCTGGACGACATCGCCTGGCACCGGGCGATGGGGCAAATGATCGAGGCCCTCGACCGGCCGAATTTCTGGACGCAACTGGTGCGCCTGCTCGACCAGTACGTGACCTTCGACAGCTGGGTGGTACTGCTGTTCAGCAACGGCCGGCACCCGGAAGTGTTCGCCGAATGCCCGGGCGAGGACGGCGGCCCGGATCAGTTGTTCCAGGATTACCTGCGTGGCCTGTACCTGCTCGACCCCTTCTACATCGCCAGCCGCGAACAGCAACGCACCGGCCTGTACCGCCTGCCGGAGGTCGCACCGGAGCATTTCGAGCTGACCGAGTACTACCAGCGCTACTTCCGCCTGAACGTGGTGGCCGATGAAATCCAGTTCAACTGCCAGCTCGATGGCGACCGCACCCTGTGCCTGTCGCTGGGCTCCACCACGCCCTTCAGTGCCGAACAGATCGCCCTGCTTTCGCTGATCCAGCCGTGGGTGCTGGCGCTGCTGCGTCAACGCCTGCCCTATGAAGTCCACGAAGCCGTGGCCCAGCCGAGCAGCGCCGGGCAAGGTGATTGGCGCACGCAGTTGGAAGCCTCGGTGCAACAGCTCAAGGGTGCACAGTTGACCGCCCGTGAACTGGACGTCGGGCGATTGATGCTCAGCGGTTGCTCAAGCAAGGAAATCGCCCGCAAGCTGGAGATTTCCATCGAGACCGTGAAGGTCCACAAGAAGCACATGTACAGCAAGTTGGGGATCAAATCCCAGTCGGAGCTGTTCTCGATTTTCCTGCAGGCCCAAAGAGCTTGAGCCATCGCACAGCTCAATGACGGGATAACCGCCGGTCAGAAATGATCAACACCTGTCATTTCTGACAGTAGACAGCCAACTTGCCCTGATCGAACAATTCCCTCACGAGTTGATGGAGTTGCTGTACGCCGACTGCCCGCCTGTACGAAAGAAAAAGACGCAAGGACCGATCCCCATGGGAACGGTCCCCGCCACGGACAGGTGCCCCAGTGAATTCGAGCGTTGACGCTTGCGTTTCCACTGAGCACTTTTGGCAGGTAACCATGTTTGCACACCGCGCACTCCCGAGATTTGCAATACCCGACGGCAAGGTTTGAGCCCATGGGCCTCTTGCGTCGTATCTTGGTCACGCACCTTGTTGCGGCCCTGTTGGCCACTGCAACCCTGGAGACCTGTGTGAGCGTGCACGCCGACTCACTGACCGACAAAGCACAACAGATCGAGCAACTACTGGCCCGGATGACACTCGAAGAAAAAGCCGGGCAACTCACCCAACTGATCGTGCAAAAGTCCCCCTCCGGACCGGTGGTGGCAAACGGCGGAGAGGACGTCATACGCCACTCGGGGGTTGGCTCCCTTCTTGGTGCCGCTGGGGTGCGGGACACGCGCCACTTGCAACAAATTGCCGTGGAAGAATCCCGCCTGCATATCCCCCTGTTGTTCACAACCGATGTCATCCATGGTTTTCGTACGATTTTTCCCGTCCCGCTGGCCGAAGCGTCGGCCTGGGACCCGGACCTGACACAACGCACCACCCGGGCCGCCGCCGTTGAGGCCAGTGCCAGCGGCGTACACTTGACCTATGCCCCCATGGTCGATATTACCCGTGACCCACGCTGGGGACGTGTGGTGGAAGGGGCCGGCGAAGACCCCTTCCTGGGTTCCGCGCTCGCCGTGGCACGTGTACGCGGCTTTCATGGCCAGGGGGCGCCTGATGTTTCCACGCTGCTGACCACCGCCAAGCACTTTGTCGGCTACGGTGCCCCCGAAGGGGGACGAGACTACAACACCAGCGATCTCTCGGAACGTACGCTGCTCGAAACCTACCTCCCGCCGTTTCGTGCCGCCGTGCAAGCCGGAGTGGATGCCGTCATGCCCGCCTACAACGAACTGGACGGTGTCCCCATGCACGCCAATGATCCATTGCTCAAGGAGAAACTTCGTGAGCAGTGGGGCTTTCGTGGCCTCATCATCAGCGACTTCGGCAGCGTGCGGGAACTGATGCAGCATGGTGTCGCCGCCACGCCGACGGAAGCGGTCAAACTCGCCTTCGGCGCCACAGTGGATATTGATATGGTCAGTGGCCTCTACGCTCAGGAATTGCCGGAGCTGGTACGCAGTGGCCAACTTTCACAGAACGCGTTGGATGCCGCTGTACGCCGCGTACTCGAGGCCAAGCAACGACTTGGGCTATTCGACGCCCCCTATCGCTACAGCGATGCGGCCCGTGAAAAAACCAATCTACTGACACCCCAGTCACGCGCCCTGGCCAGGGAGGCCGCACAGAAATCCATGGTGCTGTTGAAAAACAACGGGGCCTTGCTGCCTTTGCACAAGGACCTGCCAAAACTCCTGGTGGTGGGCGCACTCGCTGACGACCAACTCTCGACCTTGGGTTCCTGGTCTGGCGACGGGCGCGCCGAAGAAGCGATCAGCGTTCTGCAAGGTATCAAAGGCGCGGTTTCGTCCGCCACGCAAGTGGTCTACATCCCGGGAGCCTCACCCGATGACCTCGACCTCTCGGAAGTCGACAAGGCACACCAAGCGGCCCTTGATGCCGATGTGGTCGTTGCAGTGCTCGGCGAGCGCGCGAACATGAGCGGAGAAGCGCACAGTCGATCCTCCCTGGGTTTGCCTGGGGCTCAGGATGCCCTGCTGGCCCGACTGGTTGAAACCGGCAAGCCCCTGGTGGTCATTCTCATGAACGGACGCCCGTTGACCATTCCACGGATGGCCGAACAGGTCCCGGCGATTCTAGAGTCCTGGTTTCTCGGCTCCGAAATGGGCAATGCCGTGGCCGATGTCCTGTTCGGGGACGTCAATCCCAGCGGTAAACTGCCTATTACCTTTCCACGTTCGGCAGGACAGGTTCCCCTCTACTACAACCAGAAGAATACTGGGCAACCCTCGAAGAAAGACGAAGCCTATATTGACCTGTCCGGGACACCGCTTTACCCGTTCGGCCATGGGCTGAGCTACACCACGTTCACCTACGACCCGCCAATACTCAGTGCCACGCAACTAGCCGCCACCGACACGCTGAAGGTGCAAGTGACGGTTCACAACACCGGTCAACGAGAGGGCGAAGAGATCGTGCAATTGTATTTGCATGACAACGTCGCCAGCGTGACACGTCCGGTAAGGCTACTGCGCGGCTTTACCCGAGTCAGGCTGGCGCCCGGCGAAGCCCGAACGGTGAGTTTCTTGCTGGATCAGGACGACTTTGCCTTCCTCGACCAGTACTTTTTACGGCGGGTAGAACCCGGCACCTTTACCGTCTTTGTCGGTGGCAGTTCGGCCACGGACAATCAGGCAAGCTTCGAGATAACCAACACCGCGCGGGTCAAAGGGCTCGGCTCGGCGATACCGCGCATGTTACGCACACCGGAAAACCCACCCTACGAGTGACAAGGATTTCGGCTACACACTTTGTATCGTTTTCCCGAGAGGCGCAGAATACCCGACCTCCCGACGAGTCCGAACCAAAGGAAACCGTATGAGCCTGTCCCTTCTGAGCCGCTACGCCTTCTTTGCCGGTTGTGTGATCTTCACCCTCGCCAGCTTGCCATTCCTCGCGCATGACTGGCTGTGGCCGTTCACCCTGCTGACCGGCTGCTTGAGCCTGCTGGGCCTGTTTGACCTGCTGCAAAGTCCCCACGCGGTACGCCGCAACTACCCGATCCTGGGCAATATCCGTTATCTGGTGGAAGGCATTCGCCCGGAGATCCGCCAGTACCTGCTGGAATCCGACAGTGATGCCCTGCCCTTCTCCCGGTCCCAGCGCTCGCTGGTGTATTCGCGGGCCAAGAACGAAAGCGCCGACAAGCCCTTCGGTACCCTGATCGACGTGTACCAGGGCGGTTTCGAATTTATCGGCCACTCCATGCGCCCGGCACCGCTGAGCGATCCGAGCAGCTTTCGCGTGATCGTCGGCGGTCCGCAGTGCAAGCAACCGTACTCGGCCTCGGTGTTCAACATCTCGGCCATGAGCTTCGGCTCCCTGAGCGCCAACGCGATTCGCGCCCTGAACCAGGGCGCCAAGCTCGGCAACTTTGCCCACGACACCGGTGAAGGCAGCATCAGCCCCTACCACAGAGAGAACGGCGGCGACCTGACCTGGGAACTGGGCAGCGGTTATTTCGGCTGCCGCACCGCGGACGGCCGTTTCGATCCGGAACGCTTCGCCGCCCAGGCGCAGACCCCGCAGGTACGGATGATCGAAATCAAGATGAGCCAGGGCGCCAAGCCCGGCCATGGCGGCATCCTGCCCAAGCACAAGGTGACCAAGGAGATCGCCGAAACCCGCGGCATCATGATGGGCGAAGACTGTGTATCGCCATCACGGCACAGTGCGTTTTCCACGCCGGTCGAGATGATGCATTTCATCGCCCAGTTGCGTGAGCTGTCCGGCGGCAAGCCGGTGGGCTTCAAGTTCTGCCTGGGTCATCCGTGGGAATTCATGGGCATTGCCAAGGCCATGCTGGAGACCGGCATCCTTCCGGACTTTATCGTCGTCGACGGCAAGGAAGGCGGTACCGGCGCGGCACCGGTGGAGTTCACCGACCATATCGGCGTACCGATGCGCGACGGCCTGCTGTTCGTCCACAACACCCTGGTGGGCTTGAACCTGCGGGACAAGATCAAGCTCGGCGCCAGTGGCAAGATCGTCAGTGCCTTCGATATCGCCAGCGTGCTGGCCATCGGTGCCGACTGGGCCAACTCGGCGCGGGGTTTCATGTTCGCCATCGGCTGCATCCAGTCGCAGAGCTGCCACACCAACAAGTGCCCGACCGGTGTGGCGACCCAGGACACCTTGCGCCAACGCGCCCTGGTGGTGCCGGATAAAGCCCAGCGGGTGTTCAACTTCCATCGCAATACCTTGAAGGCGCTGGCCGAAATGCTTGCGGCGGCGGGGCTGGAGCATCCGGCGCAACTGGAGGCCAAGCATCTGGTCCGGCGGATGTCGGCGACCGAGATCAAGTTGTTCTCGCAGCTGCATGTGTTCCTCAAGCCGGGTGAATTGCTCACTGGAGAGGTGAACGGCGAGTTCTATTCACGTATGTGGCAGATGGCGCGGGCCGATAGCTTCGAACCGCATGAAGTCTCGGCGGCTTAATCAGACAAGGCTCCTGTTGACCGATGTCGCAAGACGGCGTCGCTGCTTCGATACAAATGCCAGCAACTTAGCTAGAACATAAAGGGAAGCAACGCATATTTGCGCTGCCCCCTTTTTTTTCTATTATCAACCATAACATCCAACACTGCCAACCAAGCTCAAAACCCGAATTTTAAATATATAATATTTATATTTACTACTTCAGGGTAATGATCTGCAATGTAATTCTCCCCACTGGCACCAATGTCATCCTAGAAATATTATCCTTAATTTCCGCAGGATCTCCTGATATCGCCCCCTCTAATCGTACGACCATCTCACTGCTTGAAAGGCCTAATCCAAACATGTGTGCATTTACAGTTTGAAAATATGCAAGCAGCTCTGACAACTGAGTTTTATGAATCGAAGCCACACTACTTATATATCTTTCCAGCAAACCACTATCCATATTGTAGCGATAGGGAGCTTCGTCTTCAAACCCAGAATGAAACATTATTCTTTCTGGATTAGCTTTATAAACACCCAAAGCAGTTTCCCATGAATTTACAGCGACTACAACATTTGCAGGCACCGATATCAGCCTTTCAACAGCAGCTTTTATTTCTTCATCTGAAGCAGATATACCAGGCATATATACCAGTAGGCTATCTGCATTATCTACCCTCTTATACCCAAACCATACTGCTGCCCCACCACGACCACCCCCCCAACTATTGATACTAGCCACCTCTGCTTTTGTAACTCTAAAAGATTCTAAAAACAATATATTATCAGTGACATTCACACTTACCGGCCTTGTCCCAGCAAGCGCTGTCTCTATATGCACCTTCCCCTCTAGCCTCTTTATAGTTAACAACCCTTTTATCTCTTTATTCTCCAGCTCTTTATTTGCCATATCTATGTTCATTACCCTACTCTCCCATTTGCTTTCAATATCATTTAACAAACCAAATACTCTTTATCCCGACGACTCATAAATAACACAACCTCACCTCCTCTAACCCTAATCGCCCAGCCCTCTCAGCATGGCAATCCATCCAGCTCTTCAGTTGCATCCCGCCTAGAAACAACATGGCCGTCATCAACGATGAATACCCCGTACTTCGTTACCAAATAACAGTTTATCGACCACCCTGTACCCGGCATACAGCAGCGCGAACAATGAGATCCCGCCGCCGACATTGCAGTTCGCTTGAGGGTATATCGCGAGTTGGCATAAAAGGAAAACGTGGCCGCCACGGCAAAAGCACAGATATTACTGACGGACTGACGAACCGATATGACACCGTGCACCGTCAGGAAAATACTCCCATGGATCAGGGTATTAAGAACGCCAATATAAACGCAGGTCGAAAAGCGCTTGAGTAATACACACACGGCCATGTCCTGGATTCCGCAGCCAGAAAGAAATACCCGCCCGATACCGACTGGGGGGCGCTTCCACGTACAGCGAAACACCAGCGTGGTGAGGTTTCAACACTAGACCGCGTCGACAGGTCTGTCTACTGTCAGAATTGACAGGTACAGACGAGTTTTTTCACCTGCGGCTGCCCTGCCCGCCCCAGGCGCCCGGCCGTCTCTTGCGACACGGACACACCTGTTATTTCTGACAGCAGACAGCGTTGTTGAGAGACCTGGGTGTTCGGTCCCGGAATGAGATGGTGCGGGCGGATAGTTTCGAGCCCAATGAAATGGCCGTCGCGCAAAGAGAGTAAAAGCGCCTGGCCGCCAAGGGCCAGGCGCCTTTATTCACACCTGACGGGGTTATCGCCTGGCACACTCCCACAGATCTCATACAACCCCAGAACATTATCGCCCATCACTGTTTGCGTGATCGAATGCCAGCGACGGGGAAGATCAACCTCGTCCCCCGGCTTTTTATAGACGTAGTCCAGCCACCATACTCGACCTGTTGCCGTTTCAAGACGATCGAGAGACTCAACATAAGTGTCATCGCCATATTTCATCATCGGGGCAGAAAAGCCTGACGCGATGGGCCGATGGCCTGATGACGACGAAAAGTGCAACAGCAGCTTCCGGTGTTTATCGTTGTAAAAATGCCCAGCGTAAAAGAGATAGGCATCGCTCACCACCAATACATCACCGCTCATTGACTTGACGTTAAAATCCTCCATCAACTCAGCCAGCCTATCGTCAGCCATCCGGTAAGGGTTGTTCATTGTATGCTGTTGACTATAAACATGGCTCAAGCCAAAAACCTCTACCGCTGACAATACGCCCACCGCCATGACAAACCCCCATCTATTACGCAGCTTATCCAGTGCTATCGCCACAAGAAGGGGCATCATCACCGCAGAAAAAAACAAATATCGCTCTACAAACACAGGAATATAGAAAGAGAATAAAAAAACGACCATCACGGTCAAAAAACTGCAGATAACAATCAGGGTTTGCACTGCGTACCGGCTGCGGTCTTGCCACAACACGATACCTCCAGTCACCCCATACACGATCGGCACCAGCCAGTAAATAAACGCATTGCAGCCACGCCCATCGTTAACGATCAAGAATTTCCATATCGCTGATGGCAAGCTATAACCGGAAACGGGCTGAATCCAGCCCACGCCAAAGGTGTTCAACTGGGTAAAAGCACTTGACAACCAGGGCAAGTAAAGCAGGGCAATCACCCCGTTCGCCAGCCACCACTGGGGCCGTTCTATGCCTCGATGCCGCCCATAAGCCGGCAGCCGGATCAACAGCAGGTACAACCAATGGGAAAGCGCGCAGAAAATCGAAAAATAATGGGTATAAAGTCCACTCACCATCAATAAAACATACATCACCAGGTAGCTACTTTTTTGCGGTTTGAGCACCCAATACACCAGCGCAAGGGTGGCGCCCGTCAGTTCGCCCCCCATCAGCGCATACATGCGGACATCCTGGCTGTAGCGAACCGCGATAGGTAACAACGCCAGCAACAAGCCCGCCGTTATTGCCGCTCGCGGTGTTGAAACCACCCGCACCAGCCAAATGCCGAGCCCGACGTTGACGACGCCAAGCACGGCACTGAAACCTCTCGTCCACACCAACCCATTGCTGTCGGTCAGTGCGACCAGCCCATGCAGGAGCATATAAAAAAGCGGAGGATGTACATCGCGTCCGCTTAACGTCCAGATATCAGCCAGCGGATAGGCAATCAACTCCAGAGTAAAACCTTCATCGGACCATATGGAGGCGTTGGTCAACAGATAAAAACGCAGCACTGTCGACACGCTAACAATCGCGAAGATCCACCACCCGATGGCGTGTGAACGCGGGACCGTCACGGCAATTGATGGGATATCATTCATGACGCCAGCACTCCTGGACGTTCAGCCTAGGGCTTAATCTGTTTCATCATGATAAGTCCTTCTTCCCCACCAAGATAAATATCATAGAACTTATTATTCACCACCGGCATACCGAAGTCATCGAGTTTATCTTTACTGAGATACGACTCATCAGCATCCTCGACATTATCCATACCCACTCTTAAAAGAGCCGCCAAACTGACTGCCGCACCCAGTCCCATGATATCGTCAATACCGGGCATTACCGCCAGCGTGCCTTGAGCGGCCGGCACCCAACCTGAATCGTCATCCTGCAGGTGAAATTTTTTGACCTTTCTTAGTTCCACACGGCTGAAAACATCGTAACTCAGATTAAATGAAATTGTCTTTTCCATCTCCTGCCTCATCATCAGTACCCGCCCATAGGCGTAGGAAAAGGACAACATGTACAGCAACGGCACCGCTAGCAAAACCCCGGCTTGTGGATAACACCTCACCAACACCGAAGCACTTAGATAAAACAAGAACATCAGAAGTACCGAAGCCCCAACCAGTGTCCGCCCCCCAAATTAAAAGGTTCGAATACGAGCATGATCCCGTGAATGGACAGACCCAGCACACCCAGCAACACACTGTACAATAAGGCTCTTATTAATTTTTCTCGAGCCCGAATATCAGATCTGAGCATTTCAACAACCACCCAGCAATAGCCGACTGCTGCCACCCCTGACAGGCACAGAACAAGCCCGTAGCTTGCGCCGGTGAACGTCTCCGGGGTTCCGTCGAAAAACAACATGATTCTCGAACCGATTTCCGCGATCGCGGAGGCGTCCAACTTAATCAGTGTCTTACGCTCATCGCCCATTAAAGGGTAGGCCGTTACATAATAAATAACGACGCCAATCCCTAACTGAAGCAGTTTATCACCTGTTACCCTGAAGATACGCTCAAGAGGCTCGCCCCTCTCCAGCAACCTGAACACCTCAATACAACACAATCCCACAAATACGTTGATCATAGGCTGATAGAAAGCCGTGAGCACAGCCACCAGTAAAGCCGGCATCGCCGTTCGTTTCCAGAACACCTGCTCTTGGTAGGTCACCGCTAGGATGCTCGCAACAATACCGAGTATCATTGACGGCCCATCATACTGATAAGTCAGATTTTGCAGGAAGAACGGACAATACAGCAAGGGCAAGACGACGAGACAACGGCTGTATGTCAAGTCAGTAAAATAATGCCTGGAGAGACGGGCCAAAGCCAATGCCAATACTGTGATCGCCAGCAGGAGGGCTAACGGAAACATATTAGGCGCGGCATGACTTAACGATAATAGCCCATACAGAATATCCGTCAGAACTCGTCCCTCGTCGGAAAAGTCCGCCCTGGCAAATACAGAACGCCAACCATCATCAACATAGAGATAGTCGGACAATATAAAGGGGAGCACATATAAAAAACTGACAATCAGGTAAAAAACTACCGCTTCACCTTGCGACAGCTGCTTCTTCAGAACATCAAATTTCATAGCCCACCACTGTCCCTTTTATTTCACGCTCGACTGCCGAGAAAGCAAACCACTAGGCTTCCCTGAAACCACGTCTTTAACAACATATCTGGGACGGTGTTTAGATTCCATATAAATTCGCCCTATATATTCCCCCAGCACCCCAATCCCGATCAGTTGCACACCGCCCAAAAACAAAATCGCCGTCATCAACGACGGGGCCCCCGGCACATCATTACCAAACAGTATCTTGTCCAACGCCATATAACCGGCATACAGCAACGCCAACACTGAAATCCCGCCCCCGATATAACTCCACAGACGCAACGGCAAGGTACTGAACGAGGTGACCCCGTCGAGTGCCAGGTTCCATAACTTCCAGGCATTGAACTTGCTCCGGCCGCCGACACGGGGCGCGCGATCGTATTCAATAATGGCGACCGTGAAACCGGCCCACGACAGCACGCCTTTCATGAACAGTGGCTGTTCAGGTAACGCCTTGATCACGTCCACCACCTTGCGGTCCATCAGGCGGAAATCGCCCACATTTTCCTCGATGTGGGTGTAGGCGATGTGCTTGAGCAGACGATAGAAGAGAGAAGCACTGTGACGCTTCAGGTAACCGTCACTGGAACGATCCCGGCGCTTGGCCAACACCACATCAGCGCCGTTTTGCCAGGCTTGGAGCAATCGGGGAATGACCTTGATCGGATCCTGCAGGTCAACATCGATGGGAATGACCGCCTCACCGCTGGCAAACTCAAGGCCGGCGAACAACGCCGGTTCTTTACCGAAATTTCGTGAGAAATTGACCAGCACTACATTGTCATCCATCAGTGTCAACGCACGAGCGATGTTTTCCGTAGCATCTAAACTGCCGTCATTGATAAAAATAATTTCGACCTGGTAAAGACTCAACCCAGGCTCTTGTCTGACGCTCTGGTAAAAAAGCTCAATCGTCTGATCTTCATTGAACAGCGGAACCACCAAGGAAACTTTCACGTCGGCGTGCTCCGAAAGACCACGTAACTGGCATAGCAGTAACCCACGACCAGACTGACGCCTGAAAAAACGACCAGTGTCACGATACCCGGCAGGGCCAACCCATCTCCAAGCCACCCTATTACAAAGCTCATAAAAGCCATAAAGCCGACAAAGGATAAATAGCGAGCCAACGTTGCAGTTTGCTTGAAGGTATATCGCGAATTGGCATAAAAAGAGAACGTGGCCGCCACCCCAAAAGCACAGATATTACTGGTGGCCTGACGAACCGATAGGACGCTGTGCAGCGTCAGGAAGACGCCCCAGTGGATTAGCGTATTCAGAACGCCAATATAGACGTAAGTCGAAAAATGCTTGAGCAACACACACACGGCCATATCCTGGATTCCGCAGCCGGAAAGAAATACCCGCCCGATAAGTACCGAGGGGCGCTTCCACGTACAACGAAACACCAGCGTGGTGAGAGTTCAACACTAGGCCGCGTCAACAGGTCTGTCTACTGTCAGAAATCACAGGTACATATGAGTTCCCACTCTCCGGCCAAGGCACTCTGCCGTTCCTTCTGGCACGTACACACCTATTATTCCCGACAGTAGACAGACCTGTTGAAGCGCTCTAGTGTAAGGCTCCTGCCCGTGGGTTTTCGTTGCCAGGAAAACATGGACGCTAAAAAACGCCATGACGGGGTTCTTTCAAACCTGCCCTGTCTATCTGAAAAATACCTCTGGGTGCTGGTCCTGGCGTTGGCCGCCTATGTCCGGTTTTATGCTATTCAGGGCCCCTATTTCTGGACCGACGAGGCCCTGTCGGCCCTGATCAGCAGCCAATCCCCCGAGCGGATATGGTTTCACGCAGGGCACGACATCTCTCCGCCGCTCTATTTCCTGCTGCTTCATGCCTGGAGCGCCGTGTATGGCGATGGCGTATTTTCGCTGAGGGCAATGAGTGCGCTGGCCGGGGTACTGAGCACGCTGTTGGGCATGTGGTTGATGCGCTTGCTGGATACACCGCGAACGGCCGTGCTGGCCGGGCTGCTCCTCGCCCTGTTTCCGATCGCCGTCCGTTACAGCCAGGAAACACGGATGTATACGCTGGAACACGTCTGGCTACTGGGTGCAACCATTGCCCTGGTCTACTGGGTGAAAAGGGCTCGTGATCGATACCTGGTGGCGTACGCGCTGCTCATGACGGCAGCACTCTATACCCATTACTTTGCAATCTTCTGCGTACTCTCTCACTGGACGTACCTGTCGATGCTGGCCTTCCAGAGAAACCACCCAACGCGACCTGTTTTCCGTTGGGCGTGGTGGCTGGCCAATATAAGCATCGCCCTCTTGTATGTGCCATGGTTGATCAGCCTGGTCGACGAGTTGTTTATCAACTTTGATAAATTAAAAGTCAGCGGCGATATTTTGTGGGTGCCAGATCCCACGCTTTCTACATTACCCTCTTCCCTCTGGATGTTCTTTTCCGTCAGAAACGGGCTTGAGTTCTTTACAGCGGGCTACCTGCTATTCCCCTTGTTCATCACCGCCCTGGCCCTGGCCGGAGCCTTTCAGATAAAAAGTCGCTTCAAGTTTGGCCTTTTACTTTCGCTCTATACGTTCCTGCCGATCCTGGTTGTTTTTCTGATTTCATTTATATTCCCAGTCTTTGTCGAGCGTTATGTGTCTTTTGCGGCCTTGGGTATACCGATGCTACTGTCTGTCGCCATCAGCAGGCTGCTGGGCCGGTTTCCCATCTTGGCCTTGAGCACGCTCCTGCTGATCATCAGCATTCAGTTGATAGGGCTGCAAACCCTTTACGCTCAACAAGACGATCTGGATGACCCCCGCAATGAGCAGGACGCCCCTCTTGATGACATCGTTGCCTATATAGACGAGCGCTATCTTGAGGGCGATAGCATCGTCGTTCAGGGCGGATACCAGTATCTGAGCGTGGCCTATTACAACCGCGCAGGCGCCAAGCCTTTGCTTTTTGATCCACCCTGGGAAGGTCGTGACAACCGACCTAATGGCTACGGCGCATCCACACTCATTTACGCGGACCGGGATAAATTGTTTTTTGAGGATTTTGAGCATTTACCAGCGGGTATAAAAAAGCGCGTGTGGTGGGTGACATCGACTCACTGGGAAGATGAACGACGCCCGTTCCCCAGCGATTGGCAGTGCCAGTTTGCCAAGCACGCCGGCAGCATGGAACTCCGGCTCTATGTCATCCACGCCCCGGCAAACGCGGTCGGGCAACCCCCAACACAAAACTGTGACATTCAGTAATACCCCCGCTTTGCAATTCCCACCGATTCCCGCCAACCTGCACGCCGCCGCTGTGCGCGTGCAATTTCTTACACCCACAACAGCCCTATTCAACATTCGCCCAAGAGTTTTCCCGTGATGTCCAACGGACGCGATCGCCGCATCGACTTTTTCCGCGGGTTGGCGCTGATCTTCATTTTCTGGGATCACGTGCCGCAGAACCCTCTCGCCCATTTCACCGTGCGCAATTTCGGTTTCAGCGACGCGGCGGAGATCTTTGTCTTTCTCGCCGGCTTCGCCGCGATCCTGGCCTACGGCAAGATCGCCCGCCGCGACGGTTTTCTGGTGGCCAGTGTGCGTATCCTGCGCCGGGCCTGGGTGCTTTATGTGGTGCATATCTTCCTGCTGGCCGTGCTGATGGGCATCGTGTTCTTTGCCAACAGCCAGGTGGAAACCCGTGACCTGGTGCAGGAAATGGGCTTGCAGTATTTCCTCACCCATCCACAGCAGGCGCTGGTGGACGAACTGTTGCTGCGCTTCAAACCCAACCTGATGGACCCATTGCCGCTGTATATCCTGTTGTTGCTCGGCCTGCCGCTGATCCTGCCGATGCTGCTGCGCAAGGCCGAATACGTGGTGGGGCTGTCGGTGCTGCTGTACCTGCTGGCGCCCTGGTTCCAATGGAACCTGGCCGCCCAGGAGGGCGGCGTGTGGTTCTTCAACCCCATGGCCTGGCAGTTGCTGTTCGTGCTCGGTGGCGCGGCGGCGATCCATGGGCAGCGGGAAAAACTTCCGGAGACCCGCCCCCTGTTACACCAGCCACTGTTCGTGACCTGCGCGGTCTATCTGCTGGTCTGCGCGGTGATAGCCCTGTCGTGGAAATGGCCACAGGCGCATGACGCCTTCATGCCCAAGCTGCTGGGCGAATGGCTCTATCCGATCAGCAAGACCAATCTTTCGCCGGCGCGCTTGCTGCATTTCCTGGCGCTGGCCTATGTGCTGGCGAAGTTGTTGCCCAACAGTGGCTGGCTGGATCACTGGCTGGCCCGACAAAGTTGCCGGATGGGCCGTTACTCGCTTGAAGTGTTCTGCTTCGGCGTGCTGCTGGCACCGTTGGCGGACATGCTCAATGCCCAGGCGGGAGATGGCTTGCCGGTTCGGGTGTTCAGTGCTCTGCTGGGCGTGGCGTTGATGGCAGCGCTGGCCGGCTGGCTGGACCTCAACAAGCGCCTGGGGCGTCCCGCACAAGTGGTCGCCGCCTGACAGGACGGCTGCCGTGGACCATTCGTCGGGACTGTCAGTATTGACAGCTATCGCCGGCGGACCATCGCTGCTGGAATCAATCCTACCCGCCCCACCCTGGCTGATGTGCCGTAACGATGTAGCCAACGACCAACAGTTGAGCGCATCCATGAACGGACTCTCCGGAAAACTACTGTGGTTGCTGTGTCTCTTTCCGGTCCTCGGAATACTTGTGCTCCTGCCCTGGGGCACAAGCCCGCTGGAACAATCCCTGACGGTCGTGGACAACACCCTGGTTGCTCCTGCCCAGGGTGAGTGCCGGGATCTCTTCGCAATTTTCTATTCGGGAGACTCGGGCTGGGGGTTCGTTGAACAACAACTGAGCCAGCCCCTCAACGAGCATGCCATTTCGGTACTGGGCGTCGATACCAAGGCTTACTTCTGGAATGGGCGCTCGCCCGAGTCGGCCGTCGCTGACCTGTCCCTCCTGATCACTCGCTACCGCGAACAGTGGCATAAGTCCCACATCTGGCTGATCGGCTATTCCTTTGGCGCCAATGTATTGCCTTCGCTGATCGAACGGTTACCCGCCGAGGACCGCAGCCACGTGATCGCGCTGACGTTACTGGGACCGACCCAGGACATCTTTTTCGAGGTTGAACTGGAAAACTACATGCACCAAAGCTGGCTGCGGACCCAGGCCAAACGACTGCGCAACGCCGTCCTGCCCGTCAGGCATTACGATGCCCTGCCCCCCTTGATCAGCCTCCAGCAACAGCTACCCGTTGTCTGTTACTTCGGAACCGCTCCCTCAATCCACGTGGCCGACAGAAGCCTGTGCGAAACAACCCGATTACCACCCTGGATAAAAGCCACGGCCTATCCGGGGGGTCATGACTTTGGCGGCGTTTTTCAGCCAGTGGCTACGCAGATGCTGCATGACATTGCGCCGCTCATGCCCTCCTGCCACGGGTAAACCCCTCAGCCAGAAAAACCTGACCCACCTCACATATTTTTCACCGCTCCAAAGCAACGTCTAAGCTTCAGGCAAGTGCGATCAATCTGCGTGAATGGATGAATCGACTATGGGCGCTTTATGGCAATCCGATTCGAGCAACACTGTGGCGCCAGCCAACAGGGAGGATGAAGCGCCTTTACCGAAAAAACCGCGTAAGCGTCGGCTGTGGTGGCGGCTGTTCTGGCTGGTACTGCTGATTGCCCTGGTGTTGCTGGGGTTTGCCGCCTCGCGGGAAATGCGCAGCTCAAAGATCCAGGCGCGCGAGTTCAGTCGTCTCGCTGCCGACCTGGGTTACTCGCTGGAGCCCGGCCCCAGTGACTCGATGCTCTATCCCGGTGACGGACCTTTCGACAAACGCCTGGGCTACAGCGCCCTCGGCGAATTCCTCCCACGCCTGCTGAAACGCAATTACCTGATCGAAGCCCAGGCCCGCTTCTCCCCGGCGCTGCTGGACTACAGCCAGGAAGGCTTCTTCGTGCCCTACAAGGAGAAAATCCAGGCCGGGCTGTCGATCACCGATTGCCGTGGGGGCGATGTCTACCACTACGACTATCCGCAACAACTCTATGCCAGCTTCGAAGCCATTCCACCGCTGGTAGTCAACAGCCTGCTGTTCATCGAGAACCGTGAGCTGCTCGACCCGAAACAGCCCGAGGCCAACCCTGCCGTGGACTGGCCTCGCTTCGGCAAGGCGGTGCTGTCGCAGATTACCAAGGTCCTGCATATCGGCGGCCAGACCGCCGGCGGCAGCACCCTGGCGACCCAATTGGAAAAGTACCGGCACTCGCCGGACGGCCTGACCCTCTCCGGCGGCGAAAAAATCCGCCAGATGATTTCCGCCAGCGTGCGGGCCTATCAGGGCGGGCCGCAAACCCTGGAAGTGCGCAAGGACGTGGTGCGCGACTACCTCAACAGCGTGCCGCTGTCCGCCGTGCCCGGGCATGGCGAAGTGCATGGCATGGCGGAAGGCTTGCGCGTCTGGTACGGCGCCGACTTCGCCCAGGTCAACGCCCGCCTGAACAGCGTTGCCAGCGATCCCCTGAGCCTGTCCCAACGCGGCCTGGCCCTGCGTGAAGTGCTGTCGCTGATGATTGCCCAGCGTCGCCCCTCCCATTACCTGGCCCGCGGCCGCGACGAACTGGCCGAACTGACCGACAGCCATATCCGTCTGCTGGCCCAGAACGCGGTGATCGACGGCCCCCTGGCCGCCGCCGCGCTGGCCAGCAAGGTGACCTACCGCGACTGGCAACAGGAGCCGACGATCCAGCCGGTGGAATCGAACAAGGGCATCAGCCTGGCCCGCAGTCGCCTGTCGGCCATGCTCGATCGACCCCTCTACGACCTCGACCGCCTCGACCTCTCGGCCACCAGTACCTTGCAGTCGGACCTGCAAAGCCAGGCCAGCGACTACCTCAAGCGCCTGGCCGACCCCGAGTTCGCCAAATCCCTGGGCCTCTTGGGTGACCACCTGCTGACCCCCACCAGCACACAACAAGTGCGCTACAGTTTCACCCTCTTCGAGCTCACCCCCGACAGCGCGCGGGTGCGGGTACAGACCGACAGCACCGACCAGCCCTTCGACATCAACGAGGGCAGCAAGCTGGAACTGGGCTCCACCGCGAAACTGCGGGTGCTGACCAGCTACCTGCAGATCATCTCCGAACTGCGTGACCGTTATGGCGATCAGTCACCCGCCGAACTGAAGAAAGCCTCCGACCAGTCCCAGGACCCGATCACCCGCTGGGCGGTGGATTACCTGGCGCAGAACAGCGACCGCTCCTTGCCGAAAATGCTCGACGCCGCCCTGAACCGGCAATACTCGGCCAACCCCGGCGAAAGCTTTTTCACTGGCGGCGGCTTGCACCACTTCCACAACTTCCGCAAGGAAGACAACGGCCGCAGCCCGACCTTGCGCGAAGCCCTGCGCGAGTCGATCAACCTGCCCTTTATCCGCCTGATGCGCGACCTGGTGCGCTACAGCACCTACCAGGGCCCGAACAACAGCGCCGAATTGCTCAAGGACGACAGCGAGCCGCGTCGCCAGGAATACCTGGCGCGCTTCGCCGACCGCGAGGGCACGGCCTTTATGCTGCGCTTCTGGAAGAAGTACCAGAACAAGACGTCCCAGGAACGCCTGGACACCTTCCTCGACGGCATGCACCCGACGCCGATTCGCCTGGCCGCGGTGCATCGCTACCTGCTGCCGAACGCTCCGCAAGCGGCTTTCAATGCCTTTGTCCGGGCCCACCTGAAAACCGAGAAAGTCACCGACGAACGCCTGGCCAAACTCTACAAGACCTATGGTCCGGGGACCTTCGACCTGCCCGACCAGGGCTTTATCGCCAAGGTTCACCCGCTGGACCTGTGGCTGCTCGGCTACCTGCTGAACAACCCCCAGGCGCACTTCAGCCAGGTGGTGGCCGCCAGCGAATTCGAACGTCAGGAAGTCTATGGCTGGCTGTTCAAGAGCAAACACAAGAGCGCCCGCGACAGCCGGATCCGGGTGATGCTGGAGATCGAAGCCTTCCTCGATATCCATCAGCGCTGGCAACAGGTCGGCTACCCCTTCGACCACCTGGTGCCGTCACTGGCCACCGCCATCGGCAGTTCCGGCGACCGCCCGGCGGCACTGGCCGAACTGGTGGGGATCATCCTCAACGACGGCGTGCGCATGCCGACCCTGCGCATCGACAGCCTGCACTTCGCCGCCGATACGCCTTACGAAACCCGCCTGGTCAACGACCCCAGCAAGGGCAAGCGGGTGATGCCGTCGGAGGTCGCCACGGCCCTGCGCGAAGCCTTGTCACAAGTGGTGGATGCGGGCACCGCGCGGCGGGTCTCCGGCAGCTTCAAACAGCCGGACGGCACACCGCTGGCCATGGGTGGGAAAACCGGCACCGGCGACAACCGCATCGAGGCCATCGGCGCCGGCGGGCGGGTCCTGAGTTCGAAGTCGATCAACCGCACGGCCACCTTTGTGTTCTACATCGGCGATCATCACTTCGGCACCCTGACCGCTTTCGTGCCGGGACGCTCGGCCGAGTCGTTCAAGTTCACCTCGGCCTTGCCGGTGCAGGTGCTCAAGGGCATGGCGCCGATCCTGACGCCTTACCTGCAACCGGGCAGCAACACCTTGTGCACCGCGCAAAAGGTCGCGCAAACACCCTGACGACAGGAGAAGCGCCTCAACGGGTCGCGTGAAAACGCTTGGCGAGTGTGTAGCTCTTTTTCCAGTAGCTATTGCTCAGCGAATCGATGCGTACCGTCTTGCCGCTGCGCGGCGAGTGAATGAATTTGTCCCCGCCGATATAGAGCCCGACATGATTGACGGTGTTCTGCCCATTACGTCGGAAGAACACCGCATCGCCGGGCTTGAGATTTTTTCGCTCGATGGTCCTGGCGTTGGAACGGCGCATGCCGACGGTAGTACGCGGCAACTTGATATCGGCCTCCTGCTGAAACAGATAGACCAGCAAGCCGCTGCAATCGAAGCCGTTGACCGACATCCCGCCCCACCGATAGGGCGTGCCGATCAATTCATGGGCACGGCCAACGACATTGTCGATGGGTGCCGGCGCGGCCTTGGGCCGCAATCCCTTTAGTACCTTGGCCGATGAAACGGGCTTCGCCCCATCGAGAGCCGCGTGGGCCGACAGGAACAGGCCCGGTGACACCCACAGCAGCGCTCCGAACAAGAAACTGGGCATGAATAAGTCCCGCCTTTTTGACACAAGGCGGCATGGTAAAGAGCTGTCCCGACCTTGCTTAGAGTGCTTTTCTTCTATTGGCATAGGGGAAAACTCTAAGTAGGCACAGAAAATCCAACCAAACCCTGAAGGGCAAATGTGCACAAACGGGGCTTAACGTCCGTTCGTCATTTTTTCTTGCCGCCCAGATAAGATATATCTTAAGGTATATCTTAACTAGACAGGAGAAAGAGAAATGAGAGAGGAACACCCCCACCATCGTCACCATCCCCGGGAATTCGGCGATGGCCATGACGGCTTCGAACGTCGTCCCGGTCGCGAACGCGGCGGCCGCGGCCCGCGGGTCTTTGCCCCTGGCGACTTGAAGCTGTTGCTGCTGGCACTGATTGCCGAACAGCCCTGCCACGGCTACGACCTGATCCGCCAGATCGAAGGCATGTTCGACGGTGCCTACAGCCCGAGCCCCGGCGTGATCTACCCGACCCTGACCTTCCTCGAAGAAAGCGAAATGATCCTCGGCGACGCTGCGGCCGGGAAAAAGCGCTACAGCGTGACCGACGCCGGACGACAGTCCCTGGTCGAACAGGCCGTAGCCCTCGATGGCGTACGCATGCGCATCGATGTCAGCAAGCGTTCGCTGCGCGGTCATGAACGACCGCTGGAAATCCACGAGGCGGTGCACAACCTGCGCCACGCCCTGCAACTGCACAACGGCCGCTGGAGCCCGGAAGAAATCCTTCGGGTTCGCGATCTGCTGAACAACACCGCCAAGGCCATCGTCGATGGGCCTGTATCCGCTCCATCCTGCTCGGAGAAACCGGAATGAATGCAGTCAATCAACAAGGGATTCATCGCGTCATGCACGAGATCAAGCGACGCCGCCTGGAGGTGTTGCGGGTCGTCGACCTTACGCCGCGCATGCGCCGTATTACCGTCGGCGGGCCGGAGCTGGCGGGCTTTATCAGCCTGGGCACGGACGACCATGTGAAAGTTTTTTTCCCACAGAACGCCGCCGAACAGGCCGCCCTGGAAACGATGGTGCTGGGGGCCAAGGACAACGGCCCGATGCCCGCCATGCGTGACTACACCCCACGGCGTTATGACCTGGAAAGCGGCGAGCTGGACCTCGACTTCGTCCTCCACGGCGACGGCCCCGCCGCGACCTGGGCGGCCCAGGCCGTGCCCGGTCAGTTCCTCAATATCGGCGGCCCGCGGGGCTCGATGGTGGTGCCGGATATCTTCGACAGCTACCTGCTGATCGGCGACGAAACCGCACTGCCAGCCATTGCCCGACGCCTGGAAGGCCTGGCGGCCAATCGTCGGGCGCGAGTGGTGATCGAAGTGGAGAATGCCGGGGAGCAGCAGGAGCTGCAAAGCCCGGCGCAGGTCGAGGTGACCTGGGTGCGGCGCGATGCGCCGGAGCAGGATCTGCTGCACACCGTCGAACAGCTGGATATCCCCGAAGGCAGCCTGTATGCCTGGGTGGCGACCGAAGCGGCGCTGTCACGCAAGATCCGCAAGGTGCTACTGGGCAGCCATGGCTTGAACGAGGAATTCCTCAAGGCGGTCGGCTACTGGAAACTGGACAACAGCGCCGAGGAGTGATTCACCCCACCACAAACAGCGGGAGCAGAGCTAACCTCTGCCCCGCCACCGATCCATCCCGATCAGCCCGCCCGACACCAGCAAAAACCCCAACAGAATCTGCCCGGCATTGATAAACACCTGTGGATAACCCAACTTATCCACATCAAAAAAGGGATACGGGTACACCCCGATCAGATGTCCGCGCAGCAGTACATAAGCGAAATAGACCACGGGATAGATCGCCCAAGGCAACCCATCCCACCACCGCAAAGTGCCCTTCCTCACGCAGCACCACCAATAGACCACAAACAGCACCGGCATCACGTCGTGCAGCAACTCATCGGCCAGCCACTGAAACCCCTGGGGATGCCACAGATGGCGCAACAACAGGTTGTAGGCCAGCCCGACCACCACGATGCTCGCCGTCACCCCCGTCTGCACCGCCGGTTTGAGAAACCAGCGCCTGCCCGCTGAGTCCCGCGAAGTCACCGCACAGGTCAGCACCGTCGCCGCCAGGGTATTGGTCAGCACGGTGAAAAAACTGAAGAAGGTCACCAACGCGCCGATCAGGCTGGCCTCCACCTGCCAGCGAAAAATCAGCAGCAGATAAAGCTGGATCGTCAGCCCGCCCCAACCCAGCAACGCCGCTCCCGTCAGCAGGATCCGCCGCCAGCCGCCCGAGGTTTCCACAGCGCTGTGCATCGCTCTGGCTCCCGCGCTCACAGCTCGCGCTTGGTCCGCGCCAGCTTGATATAGAGGGCTTCGACCTTCTCCCGCGCCCAGGGAGTCTTGCGCAGGAACGTCAGGCTTGACTTGATGCTCGGGTCGCTCTTGAAGCAACGGATATCGATGCGTTGCGCCAACCCTTCCCATTCGTAATGGGCCACCAGGGCATTGAGGATCTGCTCCAGGGTCACGCCGTGCAAAGGGTTGTTGTTCGATGCCGTCATGCCAGGCCTTCAGGTCAGGAAGTGGAAGAAGCCGCGCACCTTAGCCGAGCCTTGGGGCGGGGGGAAGAGTCACGGGCGAAGACAAGGCGTCCCGTATCTGAAATGACCGTAAGACCGCTCTGATGCAGCACGCGAATTGCGCACGAACGACAGTCCCTGTAGGAGCCGGCCTGCTGGCGATCAATCGCAAGAACGCCCTCTGCCTCAAGTCTAGCGCTGCCACCGAAAACACTCGGGGTTTTGTTTTCCTGACAAAAAAGCTATGTTATGTCATAACATATGAGAAATATTAACAATCACATCCATCTACCGTTCCAGCCTTTCATTTGACTCAAGGCGCTCTATTTCGCGCCCCGCTTGCCAAGGAAGCATCGATGTCCCTCTCCTCTCCCCTGCGTTCTCACCTGACACCGCTGGCCGCCGCCTTGCTGATGGCCTCCCCGGCCCATGCCCTGGACTTGCAACCCCAGGTCATCACCGGCAATCCGCTGGGCAGCCAACAACTCGCCTCCCCCAGCACCGTACTGGAAGGCGATGACCTGACCCTGCAACAGCAAGGCAGCCTTGGCGAAACCCTGAACAAGCAACCTGGCGTGTCGTCCTCGTATTTCGGTCCGGGGGCCAGCCGGCCGATCATTCGTGGCCAGGACGGCGATCGCATCCGCCTGCTGCGCAATGGCGTCGGCGCGCTGGATGCCTCGGCGCTGTCCTACGACCACGCCGTGCCGCTGGACCCGGTCAATGTCGAACGGATTGAAATCGTCCGCGGCCCGGCCGCCCTGCTCTATGGCGGCAGCGCCATCGGCGGCGTGGTCAATACCTTCGACAACCGCATCCCCACCACCGCCATCGACGGTATCCATGGGGCCGGGGAGTTGCGCTACGGCGGTGCCGACACCACCCGCAGCAGCGCCGGCAAGCTGGAAGCCGGTGACGGCACCTTCGCCTTGCACCTGGATGCCAGTGCCCGCGAGTTCAACGACCTGCGCATTCCAGGTTTCGCCCGAGACCGCAACGCACCGGCCAGCGAAGAGGCCGATCAACGCAAGGGACGCCTGGGCAACAGTGACGGGCGCCAGGATGGCGGCGCAATCGGCGGTTCCTACACCTGGGACGACGGCTACGCCGGCTTGTCCTACAGCAACTACGACTCCAACTACGGCTCCCCTGCCGAGCAGGACGTGCGTATTCGCATGCAGCAGGACCATTACGCCTTCGCCTCTGAAATCCGCAACCTGCAAGGCCCCTTCAGCTCGGTGAAACTCGATGCCGGCTACACCGAGTACAAGCACAGCGAGATCGAGGACGGGCAAGTCGGCACCACCTTCAAGAACAAGGGTTACGAAGCGCGGGTCGAAGCCCGGCACCTGCCCATCGGTCCGTTCAACGGGGTGATCGGCGCACAGGTCAGTCGCAACGAGTTCTCGGCACTGGGCGAAGAAGCCTTCGTGCCACAGACCGACACCAACACTGGCGCGCTGTTTCTGCTGGAAGAATTAAAGGCCAGCGAGCGCCTGACCTTCAGCCTCGGCGGCCGCCTGGAACATACGAGCATCGACCCCAACGCCCAGGGCAACGAACGCTTCGCCGCCGACCGCTCCAGCAACTTCACCGCCGGCAGCCTGTCATCGGGCGCGATCTACAGCCTGACGCCGATCTGGTCCGTGGCCGCGACCCTGAACTACACCGAACGCGCGCCGACCTTCTACGAGCTGTACGCCAACGGCGCCCACGTGGCGACCGGCACCTATGAACTGGGCGACGCCAACCTGTCGAAGGAAAAAGCCGTGTCCAGCGACCTGGCCCTGCGCTTCGACAACGGCACCCACAAGGGCAGCGTCGGCGTGTTCTACAGCCACTTCTCCAACTACATCGGCCTGCTGGGCACCGGTCGCACCCTCAACGACGAAGGTCAGGAAGACGCGGCCGGAATTCCCGAATACCGCTACTCCGGGGTACGCGCACGTTTCGCCGGTTTCGAGGCGCAGGATCACTGGAAACTTGGCGAAAGCGCCTACGGCAAATTTGCCTTGGAACTGTCCGGGGACTACACCCGAGCCACCAACCTCGACACCGGCGAGGCGCTGCCACGGATCGCTCCGTTGCGCCTGAACAGCGGCCTGCTGTGGGAGCTGGATCGCTGGCAAGCGCGGATCGACGTCGAGCATGCGGCGGGACAAGGGCGGGTGCCGGCCAACGAGACCGGCACATCGGGATACACCACGTTCGGCGCCAGCGCCGGTTACCACTTCGACATCGGCAGCAGCCAGTGGCTGGCCTTCGTCAAGGGTGACAACCTGACCAACCAGACCGTGCGCTACGCCAGTTCGATCCTGCGGGATATCGCGCCGGCGCCGGGGCGCAGCGTGGAGTTCGGGTTGCGTACCACGTTCTGAAGCGCCTTGCGAAGGTCCGGTCCCACTGATCCTTCAGTTGGCCATGAACAAGGCGGCCACCTCTCGGTGGCCGCCTTTTCAAGAGACCGCTGCACGGATCAGCCCTTGCCTTTCCAGCGATCCAATGCAACCAGCACCAGCGATATCACCACAAAGACCACCAGTACCATCAGCGCATTGATAAGCACCTGTGAATAACCCAGTTGGCCCACGTCGATAAAGGGATAAGGATAGGAGCCGACAAAGTAACCACGCACCAGGGCGTAAACGAAATAGACCGCCGGATAGATCAGCCACGGCCACACATCGCTCCATTGCAGGGTGCCCTTGGGCACGCAGAACCACCAATAGATCACAAACAGCACCGGCATCACGTCGTGCAGCAACTCGTCGGCCACCCACTGCAGGCCCTCGGGATTCCAGGTATTGCGCAGCAGCAGGCTGTACGCCAGCCCGACCAGCACAATGGCGGCGGCTACACCAGTCTGTACCGTGGGTTTGAGAAAAAACCGCCGCAGCGGCGAATCCCCTGATGTGGCCGCGCAGGTCAGCACGATCGCCACCAGGATATTGGTCAACACCGTGAAGTAGCTAAAGAAGATATCCACCCCGCCCAACAGGCTCTTGTCGCCCTGCCAGCGTGACATCAGGATCACGTAAAGCTGGAGGATCAGGGCAAACCATCCCAGCACTGCCGCGATTTTCACCGCAATACCGCCCACGCTTTGCGTTAACACCATCTCGTCGCTCATGACCTGGCTCCTGGCTACGCGGCACCTGCGACGGCAAAGCCCCCATCGATTGGGCGCTTATAAACAGGCTGTCTGTTGAGCAAGACCCTAGAAGAATGCAGGACAAGACTCTACTGTCAGAAATGACAGTCCTGACCAACGGTCACCATCAGCGCCGGCCTCGCCAGCGATCCACGGCAATCAGCAGCACCGACAACAGCACGAATGCCAACACCACCCTCCCGGCATTGATAAACATCTGGGGATAACCCAGCTCGCCCACATCGATGAAGTCATAAGGGTAGGCGCCGATCAGGTATCCGCGCAGCAGCAGGTAAGCGCAGTAGACCAGCAGATAGATCAGCCATGGCAGCGCATCCCGCCATGACAAGCGTCCCCTTGGCACACAGAACCACCAATAGAGCAAAAACAGCACCGGCATCACATCGTGCATCAACTCATCGGGGACCCACTGGAACTCCTGGAAACTCAACGGAACGCGCAACAGCAGGTTGTACACCAGGGCGACCAGAATCATGCCGACCGCCGCGCCGCCCTGAACCGAGGGCTGGAGAAAGAAACGCCGCAGGGTCGAATCACCTGAGGTCGCCACGCAGGTCAACACCAACGCCGCCAGGATATTGATCAGCACCGTGAGGTAACTGAAGAAGACGTCCAGCCCACCCAACAGGCTCCCCGCGGCCTGACAGTTCTGGTAGAGCTGGATGCCCAATGTCACCCAGCCCAGCAGTGCCACGCCCTTCAAGGCTCCCCCACGCCAGCCTTGCATCAAAACCCTGTCATGGCTCATGACCTTGGCTCCTGACTCGCGCAACCTCCGAGTTCTCAAAGACCCTTATCGGTTAAGCACTCGATACAACGCGGGGCCTGCTGAGCATGACCCTAGAAGAACGCGAGACAAGGCTCTACTGTCAGAAATGACAGTTCTGACCAACGGCAGCCCCGCTCGCAAGCGCTTTGAAAAAACACTACCGACGAATGAGGCTGATACGGTGCGTTAACAGTCCCTGAAAAGGCCTGATGGATCCCCCTCGAATGCGACTTTGCTCTTTCATTCGTATGAAGTTTCCTAGAAAATCCTGACCGCTTGCGCCTGCCAAAACACGTGACTAGTCTTCGTTGGTCACTGCCAATTCAGTGATCGGGTTTAGTCGCCCACTGTTGAGTTAAGGCGCATAGCGCCATCGTCCTGTTCAGGCGCTTTTTTGTTGCCTGCACTTTATGGTGGCTGTGCGCAGGGCGCCCTCGGGCGCGCCGGTTCCTTAGCTCGCCGGTCGACTAACCTGCGTACAGCTGCCACCCCCATCGTTTAGTCGCGACTCGGTAGCAGCTCAACCCATGTTGAGAGAGCTAGACCTATGTCGAAGATTACTCCCGATCCCCCCGTCAACCCGCTGTACAAGCACGACAAGACCAGCGACCGGGTATTCGCCCATTACAACCTGCCGCCGCTGGAACCGCCCGAACCTTGCAAACTGCCGGAAAGCCTGTACCGGATCCGCACGGATGTGCGCTCGGAAGAGTCGCTGACCGCCGCCTATGAGTTGCTCGAATCGGCCGCCGCGACCGCCTATGAATCCGTGGAAAACCTGAGCGGCGCCAACCGCAAGGTGGTGCTGGGCGTGGTGCACCTGATCGAGTTGGCGAAGGCGTTGGTGGATTCGGCGTTGAATGAGCGTGCCGTAGAGCACCCATAAGATTTGTAGTGTCTGGGCCGGCCTCTTCGCGGGCAAGCTCCGCTCCCACATTAGATTTGTGTCGTGCACAACATCCAGGCTCAACGCAAATACTGTGGGAGCGGAGCTTGCCCGCGAAGAGGCCAGTAGCCGTTATGCAAACACTCAGGCAACTACACCTACACAGACAACACCAAATCGCAGCGACTCAACCTAGTGCTGAATAACCTCACCGCGCATCGGCGCCAGCCGTGCAATCAAACGATTCTGCACCGGCACCGGAATACCCTGGGCATCCATCGCCGCAATCAGGTCCTCCACCAGCGCATTAAAATCACTGCGGCTGACGTTCTGGCCCTTGTGGCTCTCGGCCATGGTGTCGCCGGTGTACACGCAAGGCCCGCCCGCCTCCACGCAGAACTGCTCGACCAGTTTGTCCCGCAGGCGCTGGATATCGATCTTGCGGAAACGCTCGACGATCCGTGGGTCATGAGCAATGTTCAGCAGCATGCCCTCGACGATCCGGGTAATCCCCGCCCGCTCGCCGAGGTCACGATAGAGGCTGTCATCCTTGGGCGGCTGCTGGGCACAACCGGCCAGCAGAAGAACAACCAGCAACAGTTTCAGACCACGCATCAGAAACTCCCCTGCACGGACAGATAGGTGCCGTTCTGGTTATCCAGGGTCGCGATTTCTCCGAGCTTGGCGTAAGCCAAAACAAAGGAAACATGCTTGTTGGGGAAGTAACCGACAAACAGATCAGCCCAATCGCTCTCACCGGAAAACGACAGGTTGTCCGGCTTCTGCCGATACTCCACGCCCATGGCCCAGCGCGGGTTGAACAGTACCGCCACCGAGCCCTCCTTGAGCAGGCTGCGGGTATCGCGTCGATCACCGCCGAAGCCCATCAACCCCAGCTCGTTGGCCCGACTGTAGCGCACGCCGCCGTTGACCAGCAGGTTGTAACCGAAGGCCGCCCCCATGAACAGGCGGCTGGCGGCCAGATAGCCTTCGACGTCCTGGTCACGCTTGGCGCCCACCAGTTGCGGAATCTCGAAGTTGGTCTGGTGCTTGTACTCAAGCCCCAGGGACACCTGGGGCAAGCGGTCGTAGATCACGTCACCAAACAGCCGCACCTTCAGGCCAAGGATGTCCTGCCCCAGATGATCCTCCGGCAGGTTCAGCTTGCTGACCAGCGAGCCGAGGTCGAAGCGCTGGCGGGCAAAGGAAACCTCCACGCGGTTGTCGTAGGACGCCGCGGCCCCGGCCACATCGAGCCGATAATCCGGAAGATTGACCGTAGTGGCGAACGCGGTGGCACTCCACTCGTTCTGTTCGCCATAGCCAGTCAACACCGCCCAGGGCGTGATCCCACCGCCCGCCGGGCCTTCGAGGCTGCTGGCCCCACCCGTGGCGATCAAACGGCCGTTGTCGGCCAGAACCGGTTGCGCACCCAGGCAGGCCAGGCCGCAGAGCAAGAGAGATAAACGCTTCATGGCAGTCAATGAACCATAACGGACGGTGAACCCAAAGGTAAGGCAACCCAGGCCTCGAACGCCGCCGCGGTCAACGGGCGGCTGATCAGGTAACCCTGGGCGGTGTCGCAGTGCCAGCGCTCCAGCAAGCGCAGGCTGTGTGCATATTCGACGCCCTCGGCGACCACCTTGAGCCCCAGGTTGTGGCTCATTTCGATGGTCGAGCGAACGATCACCGCGTCCTCGCTGGTTTCATCCAGGTCGCGGACGAAGGATTGGTCGATCTTCAGTTCCTGCACCGGCAGGCGCTTGAGGTGCGCCAGCGACGAGTAACCGGTGCCGAAGTCATCCACCGACAGGCTGATGCCGCACTCGCGCAGCCGGTGCAAAACCTTCAAGGCCTGCTCGGGCTCGCGCATCACGGCGCTTTCGGTGATCTCGAAAATCAATTGTTCGGCCGGCAACCGGTAGTGCTTGAGCAATGCCGAGACCCGGTCGGTCAGGTCGGGGCCGAGCAGGTCTTCTGCCGAAATATTCAACGACAGCTGCAAGCGCAGGCCCCGCTGGTTCCACTCCGACAACTGGCGCACGCCCTCCTCGATCACCCATTGGGTGAGGATCTGGATGCTGCCGGTCCGTTCGGCCAGGACGATGAACTCCGCCGGCGAGACCATGCCGAACTGCGGGTGTTGCCAGCGCAACAGGGCTTCGGCCTGACGCACGCGGCCCAGGCGAATATCCAGCTTGGGCTGGTAGTGCAGCAGCAACTCGCCATTGGCCGCGGCATGGCGCAGGTCGCGAATCAGGGTGACCTGCCGGCGGTGCGCGACGTCGCGTCCCTGTTCGTAGATCTGGATACGGCCGGGGATCTGTTCGGCATCTTTCATGGCGATGGCGGCGCGGCTGAGCAGCTCTTCGGCGGACAGGCCATCCCCCGGGAAGGCGGCAATCCCCATCCGGCAATCCAGGGCCACGTCATGCCCGGCAATCCGCTGGGGCTTGAGCAACAGTTGCTGGAGCTTGTCCGCGGTGGCGACCGCGCCGTCGCTGGCGGTGTTCTGCAGCAACAACAGAAACTCGCCGCCGATCAGGTGCGCCACGGTATCGCCTGCACGCAGGGCGCCCAGCAGGCGCTGGCCGACCTGTTGCAGCATCAGGTCCACCGAGTCGGGGCCGCCGGCTTCGCCGATCGCCCGCAGGTTGTCGATTTCCAGGTAGACCAGGGCCACCGGACGCCCGGCGCTGATCGCGCTGCCCAGGCGTTCCATGGCCAGCGCCCGGTTGGGCAGGCCGGTCAGCCCGTCGTGCAAGGCATTGTGCGCCAGTTGCTGTTCGCGCTCGGCGATACCGCTTTGCATGGAGTTGAAGGCAGTGGCCAGGAGCCCCAGTTCATCACTGCGCTTGAGCGGCACCGGGGTCTGGTAATCGCCCTGGCCGATCCGTTCCGCCGCCTGGGCCAGGGCCCGCACCGGCTGCGAAACACTGCGCGCCAGCAACAAGGCACCGGCCAGGGATGCCACCAGCGAGATCAGGGCGATCAGCAGAATGTTCTGGTCGAGCGGCGCGAACGCCTGCATCGCCGCATCCAGCGGACTTTGCAGCAAGGCGATGACCTGGTTGTCATTTTCGTCGGCCGTACTGGCCAGCATCAGGGTCTTGCTGAGGAAGCTGTGCTGCTCATATTCGGTCAGTTCCTGTATGTGTTTCGTGGCGTTGGCGAGCATCAGATGCTCAATGCTTTCGGCCATGGCCGGCGGCTGGGTGCTCACCAATTGCCCGGGCTGCTGCATGTCCACGGTCAGGAACGACACTTCCAGGTTGCTCAGCGAACGCAGCTCGCGGGCAAACGCGGTGTCCATGGAAAAGCCCATCACCACCCGGGCAATCGGCAAGGGCGCCAGCACCGGTGCTTCCACCAACAGGTGCGGCTGGCCCTGCAACGGCACGATCAGGGTCGATTGCCTGGCCCGCCGCGCGTCGCGCAAGGCCTGGTCATAGCGGAACTGCGAACCTTCGGGCGCCTCGGCCAGGGTGCTGGCAAGGACCTTGCCGTCCATGCTCAAAAGGATCATGTCAGTGGCGTTGATGCGCTTGCCGTGGTTGATCAGCACCGAACGGATGGTCGCCGAGTCGCCGCTGGCGACCGCATCGCGAAAGCCGAAATCCGCCGCCAACAGTTGCACGCCATCGCTCAGGCGTCGGCTCTGGACATCCAGCAGGCGTTCGAAGACCCGGGTACCGAGCTGCAATTGTTCGGCAGCCTGGCTGCGGATCGCGCTGCTGGTGGCCGCCTTGACGCTGAAATACAGCGCGCCGACCACCACCAGCAACAGCAGGATCAGGACGCAGGCGACCCGCGCCTGAAAGCTACTTCGCAGTTTCACTGACAGCTTTATTGAAGGCATCGCCGAAAGCACTCGGAGCCGGCGCCGCGGGTGCGTCCGGTGACAGTGGTTGGATCGACAGGCTGAAGCGCTGCTTCAGGTCCGTGGCGGACACACCGATTTCGCCTCCTGGCTGCGGCAGCATATCGGCCACCTGGGGATGCCAGAGCGTCACGTGGTAGCGGCCGGCGGGCAGTTTGTCGAAACGGATCAGGCCCTTTTTATCACTGACCGCGAACCAGGGATCGTCGGTCACATAGACATAGCCAAGCATCCAGTCATGGATGTTGCAACCCAGCACCACGATACCGGGCTTGTCGAACAGCACCGGGTCCGACGGCGTGCCTTCGTACAGGCGCAGTTCAAAGCGCTTGGGCGTCGAGAAGGAATAGACCTGATGGCGGATATTGTCACTGTTGGGAAAGCGGATCTGGGTGCCGGTATGCACCGCCAGCACATGGGGGTCGTACTGTTTGTCGCGCTGGTCCATGTCGGCCTTGAGGCTGAGGACAGGCGGCGGCGCATCGCCCTGCAGGGTCAAGACCGCGTTCGGCAAGGGCTTGCCGTCCTGATCGACGATCTCGGCCTGGAAACCGGCGGCGGCGCTCAGGCCGCTCGACAGCAGGCATGCAACAAGTAGAAACAAACCAATCAACGAGGTTGGGCGGGCCATGCAGCAACTACTCATAAGTGGGTGATCGTGGGGGCCGACCTTGGCATAAAAGCGTTCCGCGAATGCAGATTACCGGGGCTTGCAGGGAAGAGCACGCGGCAAATGGGGCCATTAGCCACTATTCTGGCAAAGCCGACGAACAACCGTGCGCCCGGCCAAACCTCTACAGAAAAAGTAACCCTGTACAACGCTTATTGACCAACTATCGGCCGACTTTCGCAAAGCTATACCCCTCGGCCATTGAAACCACCGGCGGCTCGCCCCATCTAACTGGCATATATCACTGTGCAGGTGCCCCATGAGCGAGCAGCAGGAATTCCCTGAACATCCGACCCTAGAGGCCGACACCGAACACACCCTTGACGATGCCCACGCCGCGAGCGCCTCCGGCACCGGCCTGGCGCTGCCCGGGCAGAACCTGCCGGACAAGGTCTATATCATCCCGATCCACAACCGCCCGTTCTTCCCGGCCCAGGTGCTGCCGGTCATCGTCAACGAAGAACCCTGGGCCGAAACCCTGGAACTGGTGAGCAAGTCCGATCACCACTCCCTGGCGCTGTTCTTCATGGACACGCCCAGCGAAGACACCCGCCATTTCGACACCAAGGCGCTGCCCGAGTACGGCACCCTGGTGAAGGTCCACCATGCCAGTCGCGAAGGCGGCAAATTGCAGTTTGTCGCCCAGGGCCTGACCCGGGTGCGTATCCGTACCTGGCTCAAGCACCATCGCCCGCCGTACCTGGTGGAAGTCGAATACCCACACCAGCCGAGCGATCCGACCGACGAGGTCAAGGCCTACGGCATGGCCCTGATCAATGCGATCAAGGAGCTGTTGCCGCTCAATCCGCTGTACAGCGAAGAGTTGAAGAACTACCTCAACCGCTTCAGCCCCAACGATCCGTCGCCGCTGACCGACTTCGCCGCCGCCCTGACCTCGGCCACCGGCAACGAACTGCAGGAAGTACTCGACTGCGTGCCGATGCTCAAGCGCATGGAAAAAGTCCTGCCGATGCTGCGCAAGGAAGTCGAAGTCGCGCGGCTGCAAAAGGAAATCTCCGCCGAGGTGAACCGCAAGATCGGCGAGCACCAGCGCGAGTTCTTCCTCAAGGAACAGCTCAAGGTCATCCAGCAGGAGCTGGGGCTGACCAAGGACGACCGCAGCGCCGACCTCGAACAGTTCGAGCAGCGCTTGCAGGGCAAGGTCCTCCCGGCCCAGGCGCAAAAGCGCATCACCGAGGAAATGAACAAGCTGTCGATCCTCGAGACCGGCTCGCCGGAATACGCCGTCACCCGCAATTACCTGGAATGGGCCACTGCCCTGCCCTGGGGCGTGTATGGCGAAGACAAGCTCGACCTCAAGCATGCGCGCAAGGTCCTCGACCTGCACCATGCAGGCCTGGATGACATCAAGGCACGTATCCTCGAATTCCTCGCGGTCGGCGCCTACAAGGGCGAGATCAGCGGCTCCATCGTCCTGCTGGTGGGGCCGCCGGGCGTGGGCAAGACCAGCGTCGGCAAATCCATCGCCGAATCCCTCGGGCGGCCGTTCTATCGCTTCAGCGTCGGCGGCATGCGCGACGAAGCCGAGATCAAGGGCCACCGCCGCACCTATATCGGCGCCCAGCCGGGCAAGCTGGTGCAGGCCTTGAAAGAGGTCGAGGTGATGAACCCGGTGATCATGCTCGACGAGATCGACAAGATGGGCCAGAGCTTCCAGGGCGACCCGGCCTCGGCGCTGCTGGAAACCCTCGACCCGGAACAGAACGTGGATTTCCTCGACCACTACCTGGACCTGCGCCTGGACCTGTCGAAAGTGCTGTTCATCTGCACCGCCAACACCCTGGATTCGATCCCGGGTCCGTTGCTGGATCGGATGGAAGTGATTCGCCTGTCGGGCTATATCACCGAGGAAAAACTCGCCATCGCCAAGCGCCACCTGTGGCCCAAGCAGTTGGCAAAGGCCGGCGTCAGCAAAAGCAGCCTGAGCATCAGCGACGGTGCCTTGCGCGCGGTGATCGACGGTTACGCCCGGGAAGCCGGGGTCCGTCAGTTGGAGAAACAACTGGGCAAACTGGTGCGCAAGGCGGTGGTCAAGTTGCTGGACGCGCCGGACACGGCGATCAAGATCGGCAACAAGGACCTCGAAGCCTCGCTGGGTATGCCGGTGTTCCGTAATGAACAGGTGCTCTCCGGGGTCGGTGTGATCACCGGTCTGGCCTGGACCAGTATGGGGGGTGCCACTTTGCCGATCGAGGCGACCCGCATCCATACGCTCAACCGGGGTTTCAAGCTCACCGGGCAGTTGGGTGAGGTGATGAAGGAATCGGCGGAGATCGCCTACAGCTACGTCAGCTCGAACCTCAAGCAGTTTGGCGGCGATCCGGAGTTTTTCGATAAAGCCTTTGTGCATCTGCATGTGCCGGAAGGCGCGACGCCGAAAGACGGTCCGAGTGCCGGGGTGACCATGGCCAGTGCGCTGCTGTCCCTGGCGCGTAACCAGCCACCGAAGAAGGGCGTGGCCATGACCGGTGAGCTGACGCTGACCGGGCATGTGCTGCCGATTGGCGGGGTGCGCGAGAAGGTGATTGCGGCGAGGCGGCAGAAGCTGTTCGAGCTGATCCTGCCGGACGCCAACCGTGGGCATTTCGAGGAGTTGCCGGATTACCTGAAGGAAGGCATCACGGTGCACTTCGCCAAGCGCTTCTCGGATGCGGCGAAGATTTTGTTCTAACGGATAGCGACCATGCGCGGACCTGTAGGAGCCGGCTTGCTGGCGATTGCAATCTAACCGTCGACGCCTTTGTCGACTGATCAACCGCAATCGCCAGCAAGCCGGCTCCTACAAGGACCGCGCCGTCTGGTATGGCGGGTCAAGACGCTATCCGCGCTCTCAAACGCCAGGCATTAGTGCAACGCCAGCTCCACGGGTTATGCTCGGTCATCGCTGTAATAACTGGAGACACTATGACCCCGACTCGCCTGCTGCTGCCGTTAAGCCTCGCCTTGCTCGCCGCCTGTGCCCAGCAACCGCGCCAGAACGTGACGCTGGAAAAACAGAGTGACTGTCCGATGCAACTCAAGACCGGGCAGAACATGATCCTCAGCCTGCCCAGCAACCCCACCACCGGTTTTCGCTGGGCCATCCAGGACTCGGCCGGCGGCGTGCTGAAAAGCCTCGGCCCGGAGGTCTACCACAACCCCGACGACAACGGCCTGGTGGGCAGCGGCGGGCAATCGACCTGGCGCTTCCAGGCCTTCGCCGCCGGCACCGGGCGCCTGCGCCTGACCTACCAGCAACCCTGGGAACCGGAAGCCGCGCCGGCACAAAGCTTCGACTGCCCGATCACGGTGAACTGACATGCCTTGGCTGATCCTCGCCCTGATGGGGGCTGCCGCGTTCCTCTACGGCGTGAGCATCGAGCTGCCGATGCTGTGCCTGCTGACCAAGCCGGTGCCGGTGTTGGTCCTGCTCGGCTGGTTGCACGATGCGCCGGTGACCGAGTATCGCCGCTGGATCGGCCTGGGTTTGATCTTTTCCCTGCTGGGAGATGTGCTGCTGGCCTGGCCGGGCGATCTGTTCGTGTTCGGCCTGGGCGCGTTCCTGGTCGCACACCTGGCCTACCTCAAGGCTTACCTGGGCGACTGCCGTCGACTGGCGCCATTGCCCTTGTTGCTGGCCCTGCTGATCGGCGCCGGCTTGCTCGGCATCCTGATGTCCAAGGGCCTGGGCGACCTGCTGATCCCGGTCACGGTTTACGCACTGGCCATCAGCGCCATGCTCTGGCGCGCCCTGGCCCGCCTGGGTACCGATGTGCCCAAGCGCTCCGCCCTTCTGGCGGCCGCCGGCGCCCTGACCTTCGCCTTCTCCGACAGCCTGATCGGCATCGATCGCTTCGTGGTCAAGTTCGCCGCCGCGCCTTACCTGATCATCATTGCCTACTGGCTGGGACAATGGGGCATTGCGGCCTCGGCCTTCAGCCAGAAGCCGCGCTGAGGTTTGCAGCGAGCGGGCCAGGCGTTTTATCCGACAAAGCGCGCATCGCGGCGCCAACTTGGCTAAAATGCCGGCCTTTTCAGCATCCGCCGGAACCGTCGTGAGCAAAGAACCCGATCGCCTTTTCGCCCAGCCCCTGGCCCAGGTGCCGGACTTCGCCTTCAACGAAGACGTGGTGCGGGTCTTCCCGGACATGATCAAGCGCTCGGTGCCCGGCTACCCGACCATCGTCGAGAACCTCGGCGTGCTCGCCGCGCAGTTCGCCCAGCCCCACAGCGTGCTCTATGACCTGGGCAGCTCCCTCGGCGCGGTCACCCAGGCCCTGCGCCGTCACGTGCGCAGCGACGGGTGCCGGGTGATCGCTGTGGATAACTCCGCGGCCATGGTCGAACGCTGCCGCCAGTACCTCAACGGCCAGGACTCGATGTTCCAGGAGCTGCTGCCGGTGGACGTGATCGAGGGCGATATCCTCGCCCTGGAATTCCAGCCGGCCTCGGTGGTGGCGCTGAACTTCACCCTGCAATTCATCGCCCCCGAACAGCGCCAGGCGTTGCTCGGGCGCATTCGCCAGGCCCTGCTGCCCGGCGGCGCGCTGATTCTCTCGGAGAAACTGCGTTTCAATGACCTCGAAGAACACGCGCTGCTCACCGACCTGCACGTCGCCTTCAAGCGCGCCAATGGCTACAGCGAACTGGAAATTGCCCAGAAGCGCAGCGCCATCGAAAACGTCATGAAACCCGACAGCCTCGAAGAACACCGCGAACGCCTGCTGGCCGCGGGTTTCTCGAAAGTCGTGCCCTGGTTCCAATGCCTTAACTTTGCCTCGTTGATTGCCCTGCCATGATTGATCTGTCCCCCCTCGCCCGCCGCCTGGCGGGCACCCCTTTGGCCGCGTGGGCCAACGGCCTGCAAGCGCAACTCGATGCCCGCATGGAAAAAGGCCATGGCGACCTGGAGCGCTGGCAGAGCGCGCTCGATGCGCTGCCGAAGCTCCAGCCGACCCAGGTCGATCTGCTGAACGGCCTGACCCTGGACACTGATTGCGACGACGCCACCCGCGCCAGGATGCGTAGCGCGCTGATGGGCTTGTGCCCGTGGCGCAAAGGCCCGTTCGATCTGTTCGGTGTGCATGTCGATACCGAATGGCGTTCGGACTGGAAATGGTCGCGGGTCGCCCCGCACCTGGACCTCAAGGGCAAGCGCATTCTCGATGTCGGTTGCGGCAACGGCTACTACATGTGGCGCATGCTCGGGGCCGGCGCGGACACGGTGATCGGGGTCGATCCGAACTGGCTGTTCTTCTGCCAGTTCCAGGCTGTGCAGCGCTACTTGTCGGAGCCGTCGGCCTGGCATCTGCCATTCCCTTTCGAGGACCTGCCGGCCGAGCTGGAAGGCTTCGACACGGTGTTCTCCATGGGTGTGTTCTACCATCGGCGCTCGCCCATCGAGCATTTGCTGGCGCTCAAGGACTGCCTGGTCAAGGGCGGCGAACTGGTGCTGGAAACCCTGGTGGTGGAAGGTGACGAGCATCAGGTGTTGATGCCCGAAGATCGTTATGCGCAGATGCGCAATGTCTGGTTCCTGCCGTCGGTGCCGGCGCTGGAGCGCTGGTTGCGCCGTGCCGGGTTCAGCGACGTGCGCTGTGTCGATGTGAGCGTGACCACGGTGCAGGAGCAGCGCGGGACCGAGTGGATGAAGTATCAGTCGTTGAGTGACTTCCTCGATCCGGAAGATCACAGCAAGACCATCGAAGGCTTGCCGGCGCCGATGCGGGCAGTGATGGTCGCCCGCAAGTAAGATTGGGGCGACTCAGGACTTGCTTCTGCGGGCCTTGAAGAACTCGCTGAGGATGGCCCCGCACTCCTCAGCCAGGACGCCGCCTTCGAACAACACCCGGTGATTGAGAAAGTCCTGGGTAAAGAACTGCCCCTGGCTCTGCACGATCCCGGCCTTGGGTTCCAGTGCACCATAGACCACCCGTGCAATCCGCGAATGCACGATCAACCCGGCGCACATGCTGCACGGCTCCAGGGTCACGTACAGTGTGCTGCCCGGCAGTCGGTAGTTGTCGAGCGCCTGGGCGGCGGCGCGGATGGCGACCATCTCGGCATGGGCACTCGGATCGCTGCCACTGATCGGGCAATTGAAGCCCCGCCCGATGATTTCGCCGTCCTGCACCAGCACCGCGCCCACCGGCACTTCGCCCAACAGCGCACCCTGGGCGGCCAGCGCCAGGGCTTCACGCATGAAGTCCTGGTCGCGACTGCGGTCGATGATCGGCGTCGGCCGTATCTGACGCATCAGGCCACCTCGATGGCGGCCATCAGGCCGGTTTCCATATGGTCGATCACATGGCAATGGAACATCCACACCCCCGGGTTATCCGCGACCAACGCCACCCGCGCCCGCTCGTTCTTGCCCAGCAGGTAGGTGTCGGTGAAGTACGGCGTGATCGTCTTGCGGTTCGAGGCGATGACCTTGAAGCTCATGCCGTGCAAGTGGATCGGGTGCTGATACTGGGTCATGTTCTTCAATTCGAAAATATAGCTCTTGCCCTTCACCAGCTTGGCGATGGGTCGGTCGGCGCAGGTCTTGTCGGTGATGTCCCAGGCCTTGCCGTTGATCTGCCAGAGGCTCGGTGGCTGGCCATTATCGACGTTCACCGAAACCGAGCCAACCCATTCGAAATTGAAGTTGAGCTTTTCTGCGTTCGCCAGGTCCGGCTCGGCTATCGGATTGGCCGGCAAGGCCTTCGGCCAGTCGGTCGCCGTGCCGCTGTCGGCCACCGAACGAAAGGTCGCCAGACGCACCGGACCGTTGCGCAGCGATAGCTCTTCACCGGCCGCCGGCGCCTTGATCGCCAGACAGATGCGCATCCCCGGTCCCAGCCAGTATTCCTTGCCCAACGGGCGCGGCTCCACCGGATTGCCATCCAGCGCATAGATCTGCGCCTCGACACCGGGGATATTGAGGCGATAAGTCAGGGTGTTGTCGAGGTTGAGCAGGCGAACCCGGGTGATCTGTCCGGCCGGTAAATCGACCACGGCTTGCGACACGCCGTTGACGGTCGAAAGGCGCCCCGCCGTGCCCCCACGCGCGGCTTCACGGGGAATGCTGAAAGGCACGAACGCGCCGGCTTCATCGACGTGCCAGCTTTTCAGGCTCAAGGTGCGTTCGTGCTGGAAACCGGTGGGTTCACGTTCCTCGACAATCAGCGGACCGACCAGGCCGCGCCCCAGTTCTTCACTGCTGTTGACGTGGGGGTGATACCAGTAGCTACCGGCGTCCGGGACACGGAACTTGTAGTCGAAGTATTCGCCAGGCAATACCGGCAATTGCGACACATAGGGCACGCCGTCCATTTCCAGCGGCAGGCGGATACCGTGCCAGTGAATGGTGGTGGCCACCGGCAGGTGGTTGATAAAACGCACCCGCAGCCATTCACCCTGGCGCACCCGCAACTCGGTACCCGGCGCCGACGGGCCGAACGCCCAGGCCGGGGTTTGATGCCCGGCCACCAACTCGACGTCCAGGGGCGCGGCGATCAGCTCATAGTCATGGCCGGCATTGGCGTCGGCCATTTTCCCCAACCAGTAACGCGATGCACCGCCGGCTCCAACGCCCACCACTGCAAGACCGGCCAGTCCACCGAGTATCTGTCGACGGGTAAAGGACATGAACGCAACCACCTCACCTATTCAGCCGCACGCCTGGGCGCGCAAAAGGCGAATACGATACACCCGCAGTTGCGAAACCGTAAGAAAATCAGTCCAGCCCCAACAACAAATGGGCCACGCCACCGGCCAATATCATCACCCCGGCGACACCCGCCGCCCGCAATGCCGACTGATCGACCCGGGTGCTGTCATTCAATGCCACCCGCAGGCGTGTCAGGGCCACGCGCTGGTGGGACTTGAGATTGCCCTCACCGCCCAGGGCCGCGACGATCTCCGGGCGCAGCGCCTCTTCTGCCGTGGCAACCGGCGTACTCGCTTGATCCGCCACCAGGTCCGGCGTCAGGGCTTTCCAGAATGCCCGCTGAAATTTCTCGAACATGTTCAGTTCTCCAGGACCCGCGGCTGCAGCGCCGTGGTGTGTTGATGATCGAGCAGGGCTTCACGCACCTGCCCGGCGTTTTCCAGGCCAAGAATCCGTTGGGCCAACACCTGGCACTCCGTCAACTCGACCTCGCGGACCGCCGCCTTGATCGCCGGAATCAGCGGCACGCTGACCGACAGTTCATCCACGCCCAAGCCCAGCAATACCGGCACCGCCAGCGCCTCGGAAGCCAGCGCACCACACACGCTGACCGGTTTGCCGTGGGCATGGGCGGCCTTCACGGTGGTGGCGATCAAGCGCAATACCGCCGGGTGCAGGCTGTCGGCCTGGCTCGCCAGCTGCGGGTGATCACGGTCCATGGCCAGGGTGTATTGGGTCAGGTCATTGGTGCCGATGGAAAAGAAGTCCACTTCGGGGGCGAACAGATCGGCCATCAGGGCCGCCGCCGGGACTTCGATCATGATCCCCAGTTTCGGCAACGCCTTGAGGCCCAAGGCCAGGGCTTCATCCTCGAGGAACTGGCGCGCCTGCCGCAACTCGGACAGTTGGGTAATCATCGGCAGCATGATGTGCAACTGGGTCAGCCCGGCACAGGCAAGAATCCCCCGCAATTGCTGACGCAGCAGTTCCGGGCGTTGCAGGCACAGGCGAATGCCGCGCATGCCGAGGAAGGGGTTGGCTTCAGGGTCCATCGGCACGTAGGCCAGGGGTTTGTCGCCACCGACATCAAGGGTGCGTACCACCAGGTTGCGCTGCGGTCCAAGGGCGCGGGCAATGGCCGAATAGGTCGCCGCCTGCTCCTCGACACTGGGCGCACTCTGGCGCTCCAGATAGAGAAACTCGGAACGCAGCAAACCAACCCCTTCGCCGCCCAGGGTCAACGACTGCTCCACCTCTTGCAGCGAGGCGACGTTGGCGGTCACCTCGAAATGATGACCGTCACGGGTACGCGCCGCCTCGGACGCCTGCTCCTTCTCGCGCTGGTGACGCTGGCGTTGCTCCTGACGCTTGACCAGCAGGCGTTGAACATCCGCTTCTTCCGGCATCAGGTGCAGGCGCCCGAGGTCGGCATCGAGCAGCACCTGGGTACCGGCGGGCACCTTCAGGACCTCGGCGGGCAAACCACAGAGGGCCGGCAAACCGAATGCCCGGGCCAGGATCGCCACATGGCTGGTGGCCCCGCCACCGACGGTGACAAACCCAAGGACCCGGCGGGTATCGAGCCCGGCTGTTTGTGACGGGGTCAGTTGCTCGGCAATCAGGATGGCGTCGTCCGGCATCTCGGTGACCCGCTCCTCGACCCCGAGAATCAGCCGCAGCACGCGCTGGCCGACGTCCTTCAAGTCCAGCGCGCGCTCGGCCAGCAAGCTGCTGCCCAGGCGCTCGAACAAGGCACAGGTGTCCTCGGTGACCTGGCGCCAGGCGAACGCCGCGCTTTTACCCTGGGCGAGCAGGACCTGGGCCTGCTCCAACAGGCTCGGGTCTTCCAGCAATTCCTGATGCGCGCGGAAAATCTGCGCCTGGGCGCTGCCCTCGGCGTTGTCCCGCAACCGCTGCAAGGCCTGGGTCGCTTCGTCCAGGGCCCGCTCGAGCGATGCGCGCTCATGGGGCTCATCGGAACCGAACTCCGGAACTTCCAGCCGCTGTTCGGCCACCTGCACCACCCGACCGAAGGCCGAGCCCGGCGAGGCACACACACCGCGTAACAAGGTCGGCGAAGAGGCCTCGACCACCACAGGAATATCAATCACGGCCGCAGGCTCGACCGCCTCACCGCAACCCTCGGCCAGCAGGGCCGCCAGCGCCTCGATGGCGGCCGGGGCATCCTCGCCCACCGCACTGACCTGCAACACATCGCCACGTACCGTCTGCAAGGCCATGATCGCCACCAGGGACTTGGCATTCGCGCTGTCCTGGCGCCGATGCACCACGATGTTCGCGGCAAAACCCTTGGCCGCCTGGGCCAGCACCGCCGCCGGACGGGCGTGCAGGCCATTGGCGTTGGGCAAGGTCACGGGGCTTGAGAACAACGCCTCGCCTTCCTCTTCCAGCACCGGACCCGCCGATGCACCGTTGTGCTCGACACGCAGCAGCGGCGCACCGCTTTCAATCAAACCACTGGCCGGAGCCAGCCGGGTGAACGTCTCGCCACTGACCACCAACACCAGGGTCAACAGACTGCGGGCGTGCAAGGCGATGTAATCGACATCGAACTCGATCAACGCCTGCCCGGCCGTCACCCGCTCGCCCTCGCGGACCAGGGCGGTGAAGCCCTTGCCCTGAAGCTGCACGGTGTCCAGGCCGATATGCATCAGCACCTGCACGCCGTGATCGTCGGTAATGCTGATGGCATGGCCGCTGGCCTGGACATTGCTCACCACCCCGGCCAACGGTGCGCAGAGCACCGAAGACGTCGGGTCGATGCACAGGCCATCACCGATCATGCGACTGGAGAACACCGGATCAGGCACCTGATCCAACTCGATCAGCACCCCGGACAGGGGCGCGAGCAGTTCCAGGGAAGAGGTTGCGGTCATGACATCACCTTTATCATTGTTCTTTGAAGCGCCGGCGCGGCGAAGGCCGCGCCAGCATAGGACTTATTCCCACCAATACTCGACCTGCACACCGAAATTGGAGCCATGCAGGGCGCTGCCGAAACTACCGGTATCGGACAACGCCGACCCCGCATCGAACTGATTGGCCGCACGCTGGGCCGCCGCGTTCCAACTGGCATAGGTGTAGTAGAGGCGTATCTCGGGCCGCGTCCAGAAATCCGGACCTCGGGGTGACCAGGTGGGGGCGAAGGTAAACTTGCTGAGCTTGCGGGTGCCGCCCGGCGCCTCGATCTGGTCATGGCCCAATTCGGTCACGAGCTTGAACTGCTCGGTAATGGCGTAGGTCGGACGTACCCCCAGGGAGATCCAGTTCTGGCCCTGGCCGTCGGGACGAATGTCCTTCTGGTACACGGCCTCGATCTGCCCGCCGAATTGTCGCGTGATCTGCCAGTCGAAAAACTCGACCGCACGGTAGCTCTTGTTGCTGGTGTCCAGGGTCGGATCACCGGTGTAGCCCAGTCCGGTACCCGGCCCCTCGCCGTATTGCAGGGCGAACTTGTTCTTGCCGCCGAGGAAGTTCTTCTGCACATGCTGCGCGGTAATGGCCCAGCCCTGGTGGGTGTCGCGGCGTTCCGGCGCGTCGATGTAACTGACACCGAACTCCATCTGGCCGTCGGTATTGGTCTTGAAGCCGGCGACGTTGAAGTCGTGACGGTTGAGATAGTCCTTCTGGTACAGGTTGTCCTTGCGCGAGAAGGCATAGCTGTATTTCAAGTCGCCGATCTTCACGTCCTCGATACCGCCGCCGGTGGCGCTCTGGTTCCAGTAGTAGAAGTCGGAGATATGGATGTCGTTACGCTTGTAGTAACGCCGCCCGGCCCACACCGAACCGCCATTGAGCGAGGGCAGGTTCGACCACTTGGCGAACATCTCCGGCATGCGCACCGTGCCGTTGTCACCGTCGAAACTGGGATTGTGACCGTACTTGTTGTACAGCGAAGCCATCCCATCGACGCTGAGCACCGAGCCGTCGTCGAGGGTCAGCAGGTCCTGGCGCAACTCGAGTTCCGCATACTGTTCGCACTCGTTGCCCAGGCGATACTTGGAGTCCGCACCGGGCAAATGGAAACAGCTTTGCGAACCGCCGCTGGTCGAACCGCCCAGGCCGCTGCGCAAGTAACCGGCGAACTCCAGGGCCTGGGCCGAGAATGGCAACCCCAGACACACGCAAGACACCACAAGACCGCGATTTATTGTTGTTTTCATTGGCTCCCCCATTATTTTTATTGTGCAGTGCTTGTTGATTATCGGGCGCGGCTCTCCCGCGCACGATTTGCTGCGAACGGCATTAAATGAATGAAACGCCTTATTTTTCTGACAGATGCAGTACAAAAGACTCGTAAGGTTTCAGCGACAGATGTCGGCTACGCGGCAAGTCACCGGCGTAGTTACCGATCACCAGACGCTGGCTCTGGCCATCGATGAAAACGCCTTCGGGCAATTCAACTTCACAAGGCTCGGCATAGAAGTTGTTCACCACCAGCAGTCGCTCGCCCTGCCCCTCACGCACATAGGCCCAGACCCGTGGATGTTCCGGCAGCAACTGGCGGTAGACACCGTCCACCATCAGCGCTTCGCCGCGCCGCAAACCGACCAGGGCGCGGTAGTGATGCAGCACCGAGCCGGCATCGTCGAACTGTTTGTCGACATTGATCCAGGCGGCGTTCGGCGGCACATCGATCCAGGGTTGGGCAGTGCTGAAACCAGCATTCGGCCCGGCACTCCATTGCATCGGTGTACGCCCGTTGTCCCGGGATTTCTGCATGATCGCGGCCATGCTCGCGGCTTCGGAGTCGCCCGCTTCGCGCTTGAGCCGGTAGATGTTCAGGGTCTCGACATCGCGGTACTGCTCGATGGACTCGAAACCCGGATTGGTCATGCCCAGCTCTTCGCCTTGATAGATGTACGGCGTCCCCTGGAGGAAATGCAACGCGGTGGCGAGCATCTTCGCGGACACGTCCCGGTATTCGCCGTCATGGCCGAAGCGCGAGACCACCCGTGGCTGGTCGTGGTTACACCAGAACAGCGCATTCCAGCCGCCACCGGCCTGCATGCCGGTCTGCCAGTCGGAGAGGATGCGCTTGAGTTCGAGGAAATCGAAATCGGCGCGAACCCATTTCTCCATGTTCGGGTAATCAACCTTCAGGTGATGGAAGTTGAAGGTCATCGACAGCTCTTGGGACTCCGGATGCGAATAGCGGATGCAGTGCGCAAGGCTGGTGGAGGACATTTCGCCGACATTGATCAGGTCATGGCCCTCGAAGACTTCGCGGTGCATTTCCTGCAGGTAGTCGTGCACGTTCGGACCGTCGGTGTAGAAACGGCGGCCGTCGCTGGCGTCTTCGGGAAAATCGGCGGGCTTGGAGATCAGGTTAATCACATCCAGGCGGAAGCCACCGACGCCCTTGTCGCGCCAGAAGCGCATCATCTTGAACACTTCCTGGCGCACCTGGGGATTGTCCCAGTTCAGGTCGGCCTGGGTGTGGTCGAACAGGTGCAGGTAATACTGACCGGTCTGGGCCTCGTACTCCCAGGCATTGCCACCGAACTTCGACTGCCAGTTGTTCGGCTGGTCGCGCCAGATGTAGAAATCCCGGTACGGGTTGTCGAGGCTGCTACGAGCCTGGCGGAACCATTCGTGTTCGATCGAGGTGTGGTTGACCACGATATCGAGCATCAGCTTGATCCCGCGCTTGCCGGCTTCGGCGATCAGCAGGTCGCAGTCGGCCATGGTCCCGTAGCTCGGGTCGATGGCGTAGTAGTCGCTGATGTCGTAGCCGTTGTCACGCTGCGGCGAACGCAGGAACGGCGTGATCCACAGACAGTCGACGCCCAGCCACTTGAGGTAGTCGAGCTTGTCGACCACGCCCAGCAGATCGCCGGTGGCCTGGCCTGAGTGGCTGTAGAAACTTTTCGGGTAGATCTGGTAGATCACCGAACGCTGCCAGTCTTGCATGGGGATTCCTTGGTCGTGCCAGTGGTAGCTGTGTTGTGTTTTCGGACGTCAACGCGAGCACCCTCGCGCTGACGTTGCCGGATCAGGCGACGCGATAGCCGGGACGGATGATTTTCAGGCTCAACCCGCAGGTCAGCACGAAGGGCACGACCATCGCGATGACCATGCCGACGATGAACATCGGGATGTATTGCGGAATGATCGAGATAAAGCCCGGCAGGCCACCGACGCCAATGGCCGAGGCCTGGACCTTGTTCAGCGAGAGGAAGATGCTGCCCAGCGCCGAACCGATCAACGCGGCATAGAACGGAAACTTGTAGCGCAGGTTGACGCCGAACATCGCCGGCTCCGTGATGCCGAAGTAGGCGGAGATCGCCGAGGTCGAGGCCATGCTGCGCTCCCGTGCATTGCGGCTCATGTAGAACACCGCCAGTGCCGCGCTGCCCTGGGCCAGGTTGGACATGACGATCATCGGCCAGATGAAGGTGCCGCCCTGGGTGGAGATCAGTTGCAGGTCCACCGCGAGGAACATGTGGTGCATGCCGGTGATCACCAACGGCGCGTAGAGCAGGCCGAAGATCGCGCCGCCGAGCACCGGCGCCACGTTGAACAGCATGACCACGCCTTCGGTGATCAGGATGCCCAGGTGACGGGTCACAGGACCGATGACCGCCAGGGCCAGCACGCCGGTCACGACGATGGTGGTAATCGGCACCACCAGCAGTTGAATGGCATTCGGCACCCGCGCCCGCAGCCATTTCTCGATGACGCTCATGACATAGGCGGCCATCAGGATCGGTAGGATCTGGCCCTGGTAACCGACCTTCTCGATCCGGAACCAGCCGAAGATGTTGAAGTACGGCAGGCTCTGGCCGTCCAGGCCGGCGACCGCCTTGCCGTAGTTCCAGGCATTGAGCAGGTCGGGGTGCACCAGCATCAGGCCGAGCACGATGCCGAGGATTTCACTGCCGCCAAACCGCTTGGCCGCCGACCAGCCGACCAGGGCCGGGAGGAACACGAAGGAAGTGTTGGCCATCAGGTTGATCAGGCTCCACACGCCGTCCAGCGACGGGTAGGCCTCCAGCAAGGTCTTGCCGTCGATGAACATGCCCTTGGCGCCCATGAGGTTGTTCACCCCCATCAGCAGGCCGGCAATGATCAGCGCCGGCAGGATCGGCATGAACACATCGGAGAACACCCGCACCAGACGCTGTACCGCGTTGATCTTGTCGGCGCTCTTCTGCTTGACGTCGGCGATGGTCGAGGCGGCCATCCCGGTGATTTCGCGCAGGGCGGCGTAGACACGCTCCACTTCCCCCGGACCGATGACGATCTGGAACAAGCCGCCGGTGAAGAAGGTGCCTTTCACCAGGTCGATATTGGACAACGCGGCCTTGTCGACCAGGTTCGGGTCCTTGAGGGCCAGGCGCAGACGGGTGACACAGTGAGCGGCCTGCTCGAGGTTTTCAGCGCCACCGAGACCTTTCAGCAGCTCGCGGGCGATATTCGGATAGTCGTGGCTCATGCTTTTCTTCCACTGTTTCTTGTTATTGGAGGGTGTTGGCAGCACACAGAAACGAAAAATACTCGTCTGTACGAGTTAAAGCAATAACTCGTACAGACGAGTTACAGATTTATCGGTAAAAGATCCGACAAATGGACAAAGTTTCGACCTGCCCTTAAGGTTCAAGGTCCCAGGACATCGCGTCGGCTACCCTGTTGGCGAGTACTTTCGATCCAGAGCGAACAGCATGAGCAAATACAACCAGATCTACAGTGATCTGCTTGCCAGCATTACCACAGAGCAATTGGAAAAAGGTGCCCGGCTGCCGTCGGAAACCGAACTGATGGACAGCTACCAGGCCAGCCGCGGCACCGTGCGCAAGGCCATCGAGCAATTGCAGGAGCGCGGTTTCGCCCAGAAGATCCATGGCAAGGGCACCTTCGTGCTGTCCCGCAGCCCGATCGAGTTTCAATTGGGCGGCATCGTCAGCTTCCAGGAAGCCCATTCCAGCCTTGGCAGCAATATTGGCACCGAAGTGGTGGAGTTCAGCGAGATCGCCCTTGAAGGCTCGCTTCAGGAGCGCCTGGATGCCGAACCCGGCAGTTCAGTGATCCGCATCAAGCGGGTGCGGCGGATCGACGGCAAGCGGATCATCCTCGACATCAACTATTTCGTCGCCGACCGGATTCCCGGCCTGACCCGGGAAATCGCCGAACAGTCGATCTATGCCTACATCGAGAAAACCCTGCAACTGAGCATCAGCTTCGCCCAGCGCACCATCGAGGCGGCCCGTTGCAGCCGGGACGATGTGCTGCACCTGGACCTGGATGGGGCCAGCCATGTGATCGTGGTGAAGAACCAGACGTTCCTGCACGATGGCCGGCAGTTCGAATACACCGAGTCGCGGCACACCCTGGACAAGTTCTACTTCTCGGATGTGGCAAGGCGCTGAGCCGCTGACGTCGGGCGATTCATAGCACCAGCGCCAGCCACTCGGGGTTCACCGAGCCGAGCTTGCTGGTGGCTTTCGTGAGGTTGATATCCTGGGCCGCCTGCGCGGTTTCAATCATCCGGGGCTCAAGGTCATAACCCCGGCCTTCGAGCCAGCCCAGGACTTCCGCCAGGTGCCAGACCGAAGCGCTGCCTTCGTGGACCGCCAACGGAAATGAAGCCCCATGACTGAGCATGAGCTTGCGCATGTTCTGCCGCGAAACGCCGACGATATCGGCGATATCCGAAAGGCCGACCAGGTCGGGCACAACCTCTATGAGACGCGCATCGGGGATAGCACGCTTGACGTCCTGCAAAGCGCTAAGCAATGCCTGAGCGGCGCTGTCGGCATCCCGGGAGAACTTCAGCGCCAGCCTTCCAGGGATTCCGCAGCCGATCAGTGAGTCATCGCAACCGCACTCAAACAAGAGCTCAATCAATACATCCGGATCGTTGTTCTGCTCCGAGAGCTGGTACCTCAGGGTGAATTCATACTCCATGGTTCTACTCCTTGGGAGAAGCGATCAGGGGATCGCCATTAGCGTGGTTGATGACACAAGCATCAACCACCCGCTGCAAATTGCGGGCATGACTGATCAGGTCACGCGGCGTACTCCATATGCTGGTGATACAGTGATCCTGGCAACGGCACAGCCCACTGTTAAACGGGCAGTACATCCTGCCCCAGGCATGCGAACCACCTACTTTGATTCGCCAGCCAAATTCCTCTGCATAACGCAGTACGTTCTCGATCTCCTTGATCGGGTGTCTTGTTCCAGCCATCCATAGCTTCCAGTCTTGCGCCAGGCGCAAAGGTTGTCAACTGACAACCAAATCCATTTATCGACAAAAAATGACTCGACCAGCACCTCGATTCGGGGCTGGCTTCTTGAGTGTAGGGAGACAAAAAACTTCGGCAGATCAATGTATTTGCGGGGTATTGCGAGGGCAGGCGAGGTGATTTTTCCTATGGCCTTTGCTTCAACGCTTGAGGCTTACATCACGTGGGGATCATTTCCACTCAGTTATCAACTGATGATAAATAGTCTTATATTCTAAATAGTTATAAAAAACAGAAGCTTGAGAACCATGAGACATACCATGACTGATGTCGCGTGGGGTAGCTTGGTGCCGAATTTGATTAACAGCACACAAACAGCAGCCTGATACTCAACCGGCTATAGGGCCATGGTGCATGCGCTCCCCCAGAGCCATCATTTTGATATGATGAGGATGAGGATGAATATCACCATAAGGGATAAGACTGAAGTTGTTGTATTCGGAAGCTGTGAAGCAAACGAGATCTTCTCTGCAAGCGCTATTCGCCAGCCTGAGCAGGAATGTAATTTCGCCTCCTGAACGCCCTTTGAGAAAATATAACCGCTCGCGACACCGCCGTAGATGATGACAACCGTAATGTGATTGCTCGACTGCGAAAAAAAAATCGACTCTTTAGCAAATACTTCTGTTTAGAGAAAAAAGGACAAGGACGAATTATGCCAACCTCATATGACCTGACGCAGCTCGACACACACTCTTTTGAGAGCATGGTGAATTTCTTAGCGTTACGAGTGCTGGGGAATGGAGTAACTGGATTTGCAACGGGAGCAGATGGCGGACGAGATGGATACCTGGAAGGCACAGCTCCGTATCCTACTGCAAAAAATCAGTGGTCTGGAGTTTGGTATATTCAGTCAAAATATCACAAGCCAAATTTAAGTGGAAATCCACAAACGTGGCTAGTGCGACAAGTAACAGAAGAGTTAAAATTATTCAGTAAGCGCGAAAGAACGATTCCTGACGTATGGATTCTAGCCACAAATATCGAGCCTACAGCAGTTAAAGATACCGGCAGCTTCGACAAAATAAAAAAACTTGTAAAAGCCACACTCCCTGACCATGTGAATTTTGACATATGGGGGGGTCAAAAAATATTAAGCTTTTTAGGTAGAGATCCGGATGTAGCAAATTACTACGGTCATTTCCTCACCCCTGGCCATGTATTATCCGGTCTTTATAACAACATTAACGACCAGCACGCACAAGTAAAAGCAATAGTCGAACATCTAATCGTTAGTCAATTTAACGAGCAGACCTACACTAAGTTAGAGCAAGCAGGATCCTCATCGGATGCAAGGCCAAAAATACACGAACTGTTTGTTGACCTTCCCTTCGAAACAGCACGCAATGAAAATAATAAAATACTAAAAACGATTGTTGCCAGCGCCGCGTGCAACCATAAGATTTCGTGCTGGGGAACTGATCTGGAGCGTGGCCGTCTTTACGGTAAAGCTTGGAGACGCTCTCGAGTATTTATATTGAAGGGTGGACCTGGCCAAGGCAAATCTACCGTGGGCCAATTTTACAGCCAAATTCAAAGAGCATCCTTCATTCTCTCTAAAGGCGGCCCTCACGTTCTTCCGGCCGTACGTGAGACTGCATTAGAACTGAAATTTGTAGCTGAAAACCTAAGCTTATGGACTAATGTACCTCGCATCCCAGTGCTAATCGAACTTAAGGATTTCGCAACTTGGTATGGCGGGCGTGCAGAGCTTGAGCCCAGAGGAATATTGAGTTACTTATCAGAACGAATTGCATTAAAAACGGAACAAAAAGTCCTAACCGGCACCGTAAAAAGAGCAATGGCAACGGACAGTTGGTTTTTTAACTTTGACGGTCTAGATGAAGTACCCAACGATGTTAAAGACCATATTGCGGATGAGATCATAAGATTTTCAGATGAAGTGCTTCCGTCCATAGACGCAGATGCATTAATTTTGTGTACAACGCGGCCTCAAGGGTATTCTGGACAGTTTGAGAAATTAGATTCTAGTACTCTACTTCTCGCACAACTACCCGCAGACATAGCGCTACTCTGCGCAACAGCCGTTGTCAAATTTGGCAGGACAGAATCGGAAGGTGTAGACGCGGTAGAAACTCTTTCGAACGCTATGCAATCCCCCCAAGTAAGAGAGCTAATGACTACTCCACTTCAGTCACACATCATGGCAGTAGTAGTGCGAGATGGTGGCAGACCTCCAGAAAAAAGGTGGGAACTATTTGAGAATTTTTATAAGGTAATGAAAAAACGCGAAAGTCAGAAAAATTTTAAAGACATACGCATAAACAAACTTCTCCGAGATGACAAGTTATTAAAGGCAATTCATGCGAGACTAGGTATAGCCCTTCATGCGAAAGCGGAAAGCAGCGTTGGTGCGGAAGCAACACTTGAAAAAAGCGAGTTTGAAAAGCTTTCAAGAGATACAGTTACAATGCTAGCCGACGCAAACATTGAAGATACTTTAAGCGCATTAATGGAGGCCACTACTGAACGACTAGTATTTGTTAATACCCCAGACAACAGCGACTATGTACGATTTGACATTCGACAATTGCAAGAATTTTTTGCCGGAGAGTTTATATATACGGACGTATCACCTATAACCATGCGTAATCGGATGGATACAATCTGCGCCGACCCACACTGGCGTGAGGTCATGCATTTCTTATTAAGCTCCTTGGTGGTTATGGGGAGAATCTCAGAGCTTGCAATGGCGGCGGAGGTTCTTTCTTCAACAGATAACTGGGACGGATGTCGTTTTACTCAGATTTTTCGACGCAGACTATCAGTAGGTGCAATCTTGGCTCTTCGTTTGATCACTGAGGGCGTTTTGGAGCAAGATCGTCGCGTGAGACAAACTTTTAAAAACGTACTAATACCACTATATAGCACTCTTGATGAAAGCTTGATTAGCGCGCTGACTAGCGTTCAGCACACTAATACTAAAACCTGGTTACACAACTGCATGATCGACTATTTATTTCAGGCCACTGAAGAAGAGCAAATTGGCGCTGCGATCGTCCTAATCAGAGCTCTGTCAGGCGGCCCCGACCAACATGAAAGAGTCAGCAATCGAATTTTAAATTCTTCAAGCGGCTATATTAATGCAATTCTCAAAGCTCAACTTTCTGAAAGAGTACAACATTTTGACGACGTAGCCCCGTCAAAGATAACGCAGCAGTGGTTCATCGAAGGACTAATAGCACTTCTAGACCATCCCAATATTAGAATCGAGCTCAATTACTCCCTCCTGATTAAGCTACTGTATCAACATTACGATCTGACTGTAAGCTCTACAAGATACTCCAATCTATCGACAGTCAAAAAATCTATTCTTTTAGCGTTTCTTGATCGCAACGAAGATAACGCTGAAAGCGTTAGTATCCGACAAAGCAAACGATACAAAGGACTTAACTTCCACTATTTCGAACACGACTGGCGAACCAAATCTATACCAATGATTGTCGCTTTCAAAATTTGCTCATCTGAAAGTTTTAGTCCTTTCTTTCAACACTGTGCATCAACGATAATTTTCGCACAAGACAACAGCTTTGAGAACCTCAAATCTTTTATAACAAATATAAAACACATATCAGGCGCCGAAGAACTAATGCCAAACTATCTTAAGGCATTGCTCCCTTTAGACTCTTGGCGCAACCAAACCTTAAATTTTGCAGACGAGCTAGAAAAGCTAGATAAAAAGGCATTTTCCAAGTTTGTCAGAACCGGAAAATTAGATGGCAGGAATATTCGACCCACCGCGCAGATGATTGCAATAGATAGAAGCTTTTCCCGTAAGGGATGGGATGATATTTGTAGAGATTTTCCATATATCGGATCTAACTTATCCGTACATGCCCGCTCCCATAGCGAATTTGACTTTGACGACTCAGAGTTAAACGACAGCATTACCAAGCATGCATTCGCAAATCCCGAAACGTACGCATCTCAAATTCTTCATTGGGGTGCGTTATTTGAAATGGCTGGTACAGAAGCACCTGCCTTAAGGAAGCTACTTGCTGAGACAGCTCCGAAGCTTGCAGCTGAGGATATAAATATCGGCGCTTTTGAAATGAGGCTCGCTCCATTTCAGATCAACTTAAGCGAGGAACTCACCCTACTACCTTTACTTGCGAACGCTTTAACAGGGGCTTACAACTCGATCAGCGGTATAGGTAGATATACTGACAAGCAAATGGAAAACCGAACAAAGACAGATTTTTTTACACATTTCGGGCTATCAACAAACAATTTAGAGAAAATATTTACAGACGAGGTGGCTCCGGAACTGTTAAGACAAGCGGCTCTTTCCTGCTTTCTAGTTTTAGGCAGCCTCACAGACAGCATGGATTCCGATCAATTTTTCAATACCGCCTACTCTGATATATTCTCTAAACTTTTAAACGAAGCGTCACCCAAGTGGTACGGACAGTCTCTTTTAAAATTTGCAGCTAGAAAGTTACAACCCAATGATGCTCGGTCGGCGGTCTTGATTGGAGAGCTGTTAGATTTCTACAGAAACAACTACTCTATGAACCTTCAAATGCAAAGCATCTTAGCTAATTGGAGAGAGAGATCTGTGGCACCTGTATCAAAAGCGGGCTGCTTACAAGAGTGGTTAAAACAGGAAGGTTAGCAGACTGTGTGAAAACCTAGCAATCTGCGCCGAGGTTGAAGAAAATGCTCCGTATCGAAAGATACGGAGCATTTTTCGTTATGGCTTACATCCAAGGTGAAGCGCGCGATCAAACCAGTTTGTTTCCGGTTTCGTTGGAGGATCTGATTCCCGATGATCATCTTGTTCGCGTGATTGACGCCTATGTTGGCAGGCTCGACCTGAAGTACCTTGGGTTCGACAAGGCCACGCCCAAGGCGACC
>NZ_PHSU01000043.1 GCF_002814235.1 Pseudomonas sp. QS1027
GCTTTAAGCACTGCCGGCATTCAGCTTGCCACTCACCGCTCTCACCACCAGTCTAACCCTGACGCCAGACACAAGCCGGCTTGCTGGCGATGGCGATATATAGGGCGCAGATGATGTGGCGGCGGTACCGGCCTCATCGCCAGCAAGCCGGCTCCTACAGGTTTCGCGGTGTTTTCAAGCGGCCATTTCCTTCAGGACCCACCATGACAAATCACAACGACATCCTCATTGTCGGCGCTGGCATCCTCGGCCTGTCACACGCCTACGCCGCCGCCCGACGCGGCCTCAAGGTCACGGTCTTCGAGCGCAGCGCCACGCCCCTGGGCGCTTCGGTGCGCAACTTCGGCCAGGCCCTGGTCACCGGCCAGCCGCCGGGCATCATGTCCGAGCTGTCTCGCGCCAGCCGCGACATCTGGGCTCACTGGGCACAACAGGCCGGCTTCGCCCTCAAGCGCAACGGCTCGTACCTGTTCGCCCGCACTGAAGCCGAAGAACATCTGCTGGACGCCTTCTGCGCCGGCCGCGCCGAGGAGCAGGGCTACCGCGTCGAGCTGCTGCGCGGTGCCGCGCTGAACGATCTCTACGGCGGCCAGTTCAGCCATCACCGCGCCGCGCTGCACGGTCTTGACGACCAGCAGCTTTATTCGCGCGAAGCGATCCCGACGCTGATCGACTACCTGCGCCGCGAACTGGGCGTGACCTTCCTCTTCTCGACCCTGGTCCGCGAAGTCGAGCCGGGCCAGTTGCACAGCACCGCCGGTACCTTCCACGCCGAACAGATCATCGTCTGTTCCGGCCACGATTATCAGACCCTGCTGGCCGAACCCATCAGCCAGTTGCAACCGAGCATCTGCCGCCTGCAAATGCTCCGCGCCCGGCCCCAGGTCGAGCTGAACCTGCAACACGCGCTGCTCACCGGCCTCAGCTGCGTGCACTACGGCGCCTTTGCCGATCTGCCGGAGGCGGCGGCCGTCCAGGCCGAGATCCTGCGCGACAGCCCGCACCTGCACGAACACGGCATTCACCTGTTGATCAGCCCGACACCCTATGGCGACCTGATCATCGGCGACTCCCACCACTACGGCAGCGATGCCTCGCCGTTCAATGCCGAACAGGTCGATACCTGGCTGCTGGAACTGGCCGAGCAGACCCTGGGCTGCAAGGTACAGGTGCTGGAGCGTTGGCAGGGCGTCTACGGCTCCAAGGGACCGGGACCCTTTTCGTTCCTCCGCGCCGCGCCAGGCGTGAGTACCGCGCTGATGCACACCGGGGTCGGCATGAGCGTCGGTCCGGCCCTGGCCGAAGGCAATATCGCCCGTTTGCTGGGGGAGTCGGCATGAAGCCCGTCGAGCAGGTACTGGACGAAGTCTTCGGCCTGTACCAGCAGTTCGGCAACGCCGACTACATCGGTGAGCCGGTGTCACAGCTGGAGCATATGTCCCAGGCCGCGCAACTGGCGCTGGCCGAGGGCTTCGATGACGAAGTGGTGCTGGCGGCGTTCTTCCACGATATCGGGCATATCTGCCCGGCCGGCGAACAGCCGACAGGGGATATGGGCGGTTATGGCGTGGTCAGTCACGAGCGCCTTGGTGCCGACTACCTGCGCCGGGCCGGCTTCAGCGAACGGCTGGCGCGGCTGGTGGAGTATCACGTCCAGGCCAAACGTTTTCTGACGTTGCGCGAGCCCGGGTACTACGAGCGTTTGAGTGAAGCGAGTCGCCGTACCCTGGAGTACCAGGGCGGCGTCATGACGGAGGAAGAGGCCCGGGAGTTTGAGCAGGATCCGCTCTGCGCCGTGAGCCTGCGGATGCGCCATTGGGACGAGCAGGCCAAGCTTGAGGCCGTGCCGGTGCTCGACCTGCAACTGTTGCGCGACAAGGCGGAGCAGTTCCTACGTTGATACCGGCTGAGTGACCACAGGTCCATGCGGATTTGACGCGGGATTCCAGAGACTATTCGGATATAAATAAATACGACCTTGGCTGAAGATGGCTCTCGCAGTTCAAGCACGGCGCGTCGTTGCGCAACTGCCTGAAAGTTCGATTCGACGGTGCTCTCGCCGCACGACTCGATGTTGTCTTCATCCAATAATAATGCCGAGGTCTACACCAATGCTGGAAGCAACCCAACAAGAAAACACCCTTCAGGAAATGACCCTCGAAGAGACCCAGGACGTTCGTGGTTCCGGGTTCTTCACTGATTTCGGTCCGCTCCTCGACCAGGCGGTCGACTGGATCTCCGAAGGCCTGAAGAAAGCCAGCTGATCCCGCTGCCAGGGCGATAGCTATCGCCCATTGCAGGAGCCGGCTTGCCGGTGATGGCGTCCGGATGGGCAACGCGAGACCTGACGGCTTCATCGCCAGACAGCCGGCTCCTGCAGGGTGTGTTGTTTCCTCAGAGTTGTATTCCCTCACTGGCGCGAGCCCTGTCGCGTCGGTTGCCATGCACGAGTTCCCCCTATGCTTGAATTGGGCAAGGTCGCGCCGCGAGCGGCGCTGGCACCTGTGGTCTTTGCCTGGTTCGTCTGCCTGTTTTTCGCCGGTGGCCTGGTCTTGCTGTTTATCGGCAACTACGCGAAGAAAGAAGATGTCCAGGGCCGGATCCTGACCCGCGATGTGGTCCGCATCACCAGTGAACGCCCGGCCCATATCCGCGAGGTACTGGTCGAGGCCGGTGATTCGGTGAGCAAGGACCAGCCCCTGGTGCGCATCCGCGCCCTGGAGCCGGAAAGTTTCAACGAAGGCAGCGACAAACCCCTTTCCGCCCAAAGCGCCGAGCGCCTGGGCAGCCTGCTGGACGATGCCACGGGCGACGAAACCCAGGCTCGTTCGGCCCACGAGACCCAGAAGAAACTCCTGAAATTGCAGATCGAGCAACTGCACAAGGATCTGCAACTCACCGCCACCATCAAGCGTTCGATCCAGCGTCGGGCCGCGATTGCCCAGGAGAATCGCCAGCGTCATGAACGACTGGCGGCCGAAGGCGCGGTGTCCGTGGCGGCGCTGAACGAGGCGATCGTCAAGCACGAGGCGGTGCTCCAGGACCTGGCAAACAACGACCTGGCCCAGGCCAGCGCGCAGCAACGCATCCTCGAACTGGAGCAGCGCGCCAGCGAGGCCGATCACACCCTCACCAGCCGCCTCAGCGACCTCGCCCGGCAACGCCACGAGCTGCGCGAACGCCTCGAAAATCTCAACAAGAGCCAGGAATATGTCCTGCTGTCACCCGTCGAAGGAGTGGTCGATGCCGTCTCGGTGTTCCCCGGCGCCCGCGCCCAGGGCGGTCAGCCGATGATGTTGCTGCGCATCAGCCGGGCGCTGCACGAGGCGCCGGTGGTGGTCCTCGATGTCAGTCCGGCGGCCATCGGTTTTGCCGGCGCCGGCACCGAAGTCATCGTGCGGGTCGATGCGTTTCCCTATGAGCGTTACGGCGTGATCAAGGGGCAGATCGTCCGTAGCACCGCCAGTACTTATCTGGAGGCCCCGCCCGGTGCCAGGACCGATGGCGAGGAACCGGGGCCGACCTATCGGGCCGAGGTGAAGCTCGACTTTTCCGACCCGCGCACCAAGATCCGCCAGGATTGGCTCAAGGACGGCATGACCCTCAGCGGCTCGTTGCGCCTGGAACGCCTGAACCTGATGGAGTGGCTGTTCCTGCCGGTGCTCCGTGGGCTGGCGGGCAATCCGGACTATCTGCCGGCGCTGGGCACTCCGGCGCGGCCTGTGGATAAGTCGGCATGAGCCGGCTCAAGCAATCGCTGCGCGAGGCCCTGGCCCGTTCGCGGCAGTTGTTCCAGCGCACGGTCCCGGTGATTCTCCAGGACGAAATGTCCGAATGCGGCATGGCCTCGATTGCCATGGTCGCCGGTTATCACGGCAAGGCCCTGAGCCTGCGCGAGATGCGCCAGCGCTACCGGGTGGCGCGGGACGGCATGTCGCTGTTCCAGGTGATCAAGGTCAGCGAGGAACTGGGTTTCAGTTGTCGCCCGCTGCGCTTGCAACTGCACGACGTACGGCAACTGCGCGCACCGTCGATCCTGTTCTGGAACAACATGCACTTCGTCGTGCTGCAATCCACCAACCGCCAGGGACTGCATATCGTCGATCCGGCGGTGGGGCGACGCTTCTATACCTGGGAAGAAGCGCTGTCGATGTTCAGTGGCGCGGCCCTGGAAATGCTCCCGGGGCTGGGCTTCACCACCCAGGTCCGTCGGCGCGTTCCCGGTACCTTCGGTCCGCTCGGCGTCCTGCGCAAAAACACCTGGTTGTTGCGCTACCTGGTGCCCATGGGCCTGCTGTCGGTGGTCGGCTACTTCGGCGCCATCGCCGCGCCCAAACTGTTCTCCCTGACCATCGATGAAGTGGTGGCGAAGAACGATGAGGATTTCCTCTTTCTGATCCTCTATGTCTTTGGCGGGATCTTTCTGTTCAAGAGCCTCGCCGCCTGGCTGCGGGCGGTCCTCGACATGCGCCTGCGCATCGCCCTGAGCCAGGACCTGTCCACCGGGGTTATCGCCTGGCTGCTGCGCCTGCCGGTGAGCTACTTCGAACGCCGCGCGCCCGGCGATATCCTGCGGCGGACCCAGGCCACCGACAAAGCGTTCGTGCAGTTCACCGCCGGCTGGATGGACATCGCCATCGACCTGGCCTTCGGGGTGGCGTTCCTCGCGCTGATGGCCTTGATCAACGCCAAGCTGGCGGCCCTGTCGCTGCTGTTGTGCCTGCTGTTCTTTGTCTTTCGCGGCGTGACCCTGCCGGTCATGGAGAAACACCACAAGACCTCGATCGAAGCCGAAACGGCGCGCAACGTGACCCTGCTCGGCACCCTGGGCAATGTCGAGTCGATGAAACTCTACAACTACGAGGCGGCGAAGCTGGCGAACTGGAGCAACCAGCACACCGACACCGAAATGGCCCGCGCCGGCGTCCAGCGTTTGCAGGCGATGAACCAGGTGGTGCATGAAGGGCTGTCCCATGGTCATTCGCTGCTGGTCAGCGCCCTCGGTGCGTTGGCCGTGCTCCACGGCGAGAACAGCGTCGGCGACCTGTTCGCCTTTGTCCTCTACAAGGACATGTTCATGGGCTGTGCGCTGAAGGTGGTCGACAGCTACATGAACCTGCGGCTGGTGAAGGTCGAGCTCAAGCGGGTCGAGGAAATCGTCGATGAGCCGGTCGAGCAGGTGGAGTCGAGCGTGTACAGCGCCGATCCCCTCGGCCAGCATCAGCCCTTGCGCTCGATCCAGATCGAAGGCGCACGCTTTCGCTACAGCTCGTTCGACCGGCCGACCTTCGAGGACCTGAGTTTCAGCCTGGAAGGCCCGTGCCGTCGCATCGCAATATTCGGCCCTTCGGGCTGCGGCAAGAGCACCTTCCTGAAAGTGCTCGCCGGGTTCTATGCCCTGGACACCGGGCGCTTCAGGATCAATGGCCAGGCGATGCGGCATTTCGGTTTGCGCCGCTATCGCCAGAGCGTGGCCTATGTCACGGCCCACGATGAAATCATCGCCGGGACGGTGATCGAGAACATCCTGATGGACAGCGACCCGCTGGACGGCACGCGTTTGCAGAGCTGTGTCGAGCAGGCCGGGTTGTTGGAAAGCATCCTGAAACTGAGCAACGGCTTCAACACCTTGCTCGGGCCCATGGGTGTGCAATTGTCCTCGGGCCAGAAGCAACGTTTGCTGATTGCCCGGGCGCTGTATCGGCGCCCGGAGCTGTTGTTGCTCGATGAGCCGACTTCCCACCTGGACCCCAGCGCCCGTGATGTGATTATCGAGACCGTGCGCCGCTTGCCCATGCTCTGCGTGATCGTGACCCACGACAAGGCCGTGGCCCTGGCCTGCGACACGGTGCTGCTGATGCACCAGGGGCGTTTGCGGCCCCTGGCCGGCGCGCCGCGATGAATCCGTTTCGTCCAGGTTGGCCGATCCGCCGCTGGTTGTGGTGGATGCGCTGCAAGGCCGGGTTGCGCGCGCGTCTGCTGAAAGGGCTGGCGCCGATCTTTCGATTGAAGGTCGCACAGCGTTGCTTGCCGCTGTTGCCGGCCATGCTGCTGCGGCTGCCCTCGGCGTGGCGTGGCGCGGACTACAACGCCTGTCGACAGAACCTCGAACTGTTCGGACTGGAACCCCGCGCCTGTCGGCTGCTGGCTTGTCGCTACGGTGCCATCCAGTTGCAGTGCGCTATCTATCAGAGGCTTTACCCACGCCATCATCCCGAGCGCTTGCGCGCCTGGATTCGTGCGATCGCCTGGAACGATCCCCGGCAACACTGGCCGCGCACGCGGGTGCGTTCGACGATCATCGTGCTGGCCCACACGGGGGAATACTGGATGGCGGTGGCCTGCATCATCGAACGTTGCCCACCACCGAAGCGTTTCATCATTCCGATCTGGAACTTCAACGATCCCCTGACCCGACGCTCCCTCAAGAGCCTGGAGGCTTTCGGGCACCGCGTGGATATTCTCGACAGCAACGCGCCGAAGACCGCGCTGGCGATTGCCCGGGCGCTCAAGCGTGGCGACCAGGTGATCATCTTTGCCGACCTGCCGGTGAGTTTCGGCGGCGTGCGTTCCGGCGAGCCGGTGGACGGCCGGCTGTTTGGCCGCGCCGCGCAATTCGTCAAAGGGCCGATGTTCCTGGCGGCGAAAATGAAGTGCGACGTGCTGCTGGCGGGGCATCGTGCCGAGCTTGGCGGCTGTGGTGAGCTGCATGTGATCCAGTGGATCACCCGCGCCGCCGCGCCGCAGATGCAGGCGCAATGGGCCCTGGCGATGGAGTCGTTCATTGCCGAGGCCCCCGAGCACTGGTTCTACCTGTCACGGCTGGAAGCCTTCTATCAGCGACAGAAGACTTCGGACGAGAAGGCCTCGGGACTGCCGGGTCTGCTGCAACGGCGGGGGCTTGGAGGATGAGGTGTTATCTGGGACTGCTGGTCTTGCTGTTGGCGGGGTGTTCGTTTATCCCCGACTATCAGCGGCCGTCGTCGAACGTGGCCGAGCACTGGCGTGACCCGGGCTCGCAGGGCGATGCCGCGCCGTTACCGGACTGGCGCACGGTTTTTCTCGATCCCGAGCTGCAAGCACTGATCGAACTGGCGCGGGTCCACAACCATGATCTGCAGGTGGCCGTCTTGCGCATCGACGAGGCGCGGGCGCTGTATGGGATTTCCGCCGCCGAGCAATGGCCTGGCGGCGGGATTGACGGCTCGGTACAACGGCAGAAGATTTCCGCTGCGGACTCTCCCATCGGAAAATCGGTGATTCGCGAGCAAGGGCAGTTCCGGCTGGGGATCACGGCTTTTGAGCTGGATCTCTGGGGCCGGGTCCGGGCGTTGAAAACCGAAGCCGGGCAACGCCTGGTGGCCCGTGAGGAAGATGCCCTGAGCGTGCAGATCGGTCTGGTCGGCGAGGTGGCGACGGCTTACTACGAGCACCGTGCCTACCTTGAATTGCACCGGCAGAACCGGCAGTTGCTGGAGCGGGCGGGGGAGTCGAAACGCCTGATCGCTCGCCGCCAGGAATTCGGACTGGCGAGCGAGCTGGAGTTGCGCCAGGCCGATACGCTGGCCCTGACCCTGGAGGCCGAGATGGCCGAGGCGGCCCGGCAACAGGGGCTGGCGCTGAACCGCCTGGAATTGCTGGTGGGCACGACGATTGATCCTGCGCGGTTGTCCGCCTGGGAATGGAACGAAGGGCCGCGGTTGCCGGAGATCGCCCCGGGCCTGCCTTCCGAGTTGTTGGTGCGTCGCCCGGATATTCGCGCCGCCGAGGCCCGGCTCCAGGCTTTCAACGCCAATATCGGGGCCGCCCGGGCGGCCTTTCTGCCGAGCATTTCCCTGACCGGTTTCTTCGGCGCCAGCAGCCCGCAGTTGAGTGAACTGTTTTCCGGCGAGGCCAAGGGCTGGTCCTTCACTCCCGCCGTGACTTTGCCGCTGTTCGATATCGGTCGACGCTTCACGCAGCTCGAACTGTCGAAGGTGCAGCGTGATATCGCCGTCGTCGAGTATCAGCGTTCGATCCAGCAGGCCTTTCGTGAAGTGGCCGACGCATTGGGTTCGAACGAACCGCTCAATCGGCAGCTCGATGCGCAGCAACGGCTGGTGCTGAACGAATCGCGCCGCGTCGAGTTGGCGCAACTGCTCCATCAGGATGGCTTGAACAGCTACCTCGAAGTGCTCGACGCCCAGCGCGGCCTGAGCACGGCACGACAAGCGCTGATCCGGACCCGCCTGTTGCAGGTGAGCAATCGCATCGCCCTGTACAAGAGCCTGGGCGGTGGTTGGTCCTGAGTGTTGCCGTGTCCCTCGACACAGAGCGCGGTTTCGCACACAGGCTCAGGAATCCTGGTCTGGTGGCTGAAAGATGCGCTGCACTAAGGTGGTGGCTCACATGGAAAGGAGTTTTTTATGCGTTATTTGAGAATGACCGCCCAGGATCGCAGCGGCAATGGCCGGGCTGATACGGTGTTGCTGCGTTTTTATGAGGAAGTGCCCGGCAAGCCCGACAAGCTGGTGCTCAAGGCGGCAGCGGTCGATATGACCGCCGATGGGGTGACGGATTTGCAGTTCGGCGGTGACGTCAACGGTGATGGCAGGGACAACGCCAAGGATGAAAAACTGCTCAGGGCCTTTGCCAACCAGTTCCTGAAGCTTGGCTGGTTCAACCGCGGGAAAAACTGGCAGCGCTATATCAAGGTGTTTGCCGAGAACTATCACCACGACAAGTCACCGAATGTGGTGAGGCTGCATCTTCATGAAGGGACGGGGACGCCGAGAAACCAGACCCTGGTCTTCAAGGCCTCGGCCCATGACACCGACAATAATGGGACGCTGGATTCGGTGGTTTATTTCGATGTCGACGGTGAGGGTATTGTCAGCCGGGCTGAAGAGGAATGGATCAAGTCCATGGGTCGGACCTTTCTGAAGTTCAAATGGTATAGCTGACAACTCCGTTTCAGGTCTCAGCCAGACGTTGCAGCAACAGGTCGATTTGCTCCTGGCGTTCTGGCTGGTTCAACCGGGCCTGGGGGTTGAGCGACGACCACTGCGGATGTGCCCGGGCCTTGTGCAAGGCTTCGGGCAGTTTGCCCTCACGCCAGGTGCTATCCACCGGCAGGCTCATCTTGATGCTTTCCATTGCCGCATGCCCACGGGCCTCGAGGGCTTGCAGCAGTTGCCGTTGGCGCAGCGCCAGCAGACGCAGCACGCTGTCGTCGACGGTCAGTTCCCGTTGCCCCTTGAGTTTGCCCAGCAGGCGGCTGCCATAGCCGCGGACGGTTTGCAGGGCGCCGCCGGCGAGGGCACCGGCCAGGGCCGCCGCGCCGAGGGTCAGGCCACCCACCAGCAGGTCGATACCGGCACCGGCCGCCGCACCGGCGGCAATCCCTCCACCGACTTTCACACCGAGTTGCTTGAGGGTTTCCGGATTGAACAGATCGTCGCCCCAGCGTCCGTCCAATAGCGGCAGGTCGCCAGCCGCCGCATCGCCACGGCGGAACCCGTAGAGCTTGAGCAGGGCTTCGACACAGCGTTGCTCCCGTTGGCGCACGGCCTGGCGCAGTTCGGCGATGGCTTGGGTCTGCGCGTCGGCGGCGCTGATTACGCTGCGCCGACAGGCCGCACAGTCGATCAGCAGTTCGGCGATCAGTCGATTGGCGCTTTGCCGACGGGCGCGACGTTGTGCCTCCAGGTCGAGGACCAGCCGTTCCAGTTGCGGGCGGGCGCCTTCGAGCAACAGCGCAAGGCTTTCATACAGCCGTCGCTCGCCGTCTTCCGGCGGCGCCACGCTGTCGAACCGCACCAGGGCGTGCAGGCCCAGGCGGGCCAGGGCTTCGCGCCATTCCGGCTCGCGCTGCTCGGCGCTGCTGACAAAGTTGAGTACCGGCAACAATGGCTTGCCGCAACTGGCGAGCACGCTCAGTTCGTCGCGGTACTTGGCCAGCACCGGCTCGCGGGCGTCGATCACATAAAGCCCGGCGTCCGAGGCCAGCAACTGGCGCAGCACCTTGGCTTCCTGTTCGAAGCGCTGGCGGGCTTCGCTGCCGTCGAGAAACCGCGCGACGCGGGCCGGGCCGTCGAGGCGTTCGCCCGGGCGGTCCAGGCGTTCGAGGTAGTCGAGCAGGGCGATGGCGTCTTCCAGGCCCGGCGTGTCGTAGAGTTCGAGCAGGGCTTCGCCGTCCACCGACAGCCGCGCGCCCTCCACGTGCCGGGTGGTGCTGGGGCGGTGGGAGACTTCGCCGAAGCCGACGTCCCGGGTCAGGGTGCGCAGCAGCGACGTCTTGCCGACATTGGTGTGGCCGACCACGGCCAGTTTCAGGGCTTTAGTCATGGCCGGTCTCCAGCCAGTTCAGCGGAGCGCTGTCGGCGAAAGGCAGTTCCAGTTGTTGCAGGGCACTGTGCCAGTCGCCGAGGCGGTCAGCGTCCAGCGCCTGGCCGGGCGGCGCTTGCAGCAGCCAGACGCGGGTCGCGCCGGCGCTGCGGGCCAGTTCGGCGATCAGCCCGAGGCTGCCACGGTCCGGCGAGCGCCGAGGGTCGCAGGCAATCGCCAGGCGCGCCGGTGGGAAGCGGGTCAATTGTTCGAGAAGCTTGTTCCGGGATTCGCGGCTGTCGAGGATACCGGCGTCCTTTACGGTTTTCGGCAAGGTCGGCGGCCAGGGGCGCTGGTTGTCCAGCTCGATGGCCACCAGCAAGGCGCCTTCGCTCTCCACGGCACTGACTCCGCTCTGGGCGTTGTGCAGCGTGTCCGGCGCCGCATCGCTGACCCCCAGGCGTTCGCTGCTGGGCATCAACCGTTCACGCAGTTGCGCGTAGCCGGGCAGGTTGAGGTCCAGGCTCAGGGCGCGGCTGCCACGGCGCCAGCGCCACAGGCAAAACCCCGCCAGCAGCAGGCGCGGCAACACGCCATAGACTACCAGCACCCCCACCAGCCAGGAGGCCCAGGCGTGCCGGGCGTTCTCCAGGTTCAGCGCGGTATTGCCGCTGGCACGGATCATCTCCGGGTCGGGCAGGCCGAATCCGAGCAGGGCGGGCAGGGCGCCGAGGGCCTGGGTCACCGTGACAAAGGTGTCGCCGCGCAGCAGGGTGGTTTCCCAGACAAAACCGTAGCGCCGGGTCGACATCAACATCAGCAGCAGGACCAGGGCGCTGAGCATGGCCAGCAACCACAGGCCGTGGACCACGCTGCCGATGGCCCAGCGATTGAGGCGTCGGCGCTGGAGCATCAGCAACAGGGCCGGGGCCAATTGCGCGGCCTGGGCATCGCGGGCGAGTTTTTCACTGAGCCACAGCCAGAGGCGGCCGAAGCTGGCCGCGTGTTCACCGGCGAAGATAAGGCCGATGGCCCAACTCAGCAGCAACAGCAGGTTCAGCCCGAGGAGGCTGCCCAGGGCCCAGAACACATTGACCGGCGCCTGGCCGTTGCCCAGGGCGGCGAAGGCCATGCCGGCGCCGCTGACGATCACCAGCATCGCGAGGACCAGCAGCGCCAGGCGTGCGCCTTGCAGCCAATGGTGCAGCGCGTTGAGCAGGCCATCTCGTTCGGCCAGCCAGAGGGCGCGGTGCTGGATGCGGGTCGGCAGGTCGCCTCCCGCGGCGCGGGCGCGGCGATTGGCTTCGAGGTCTTCCAGCGGGCCTGCCTGTTCTTCGCGCAGGCGCACCGTCTCGGTCAGCCAGAGGCGGTGCAGGGGAGTCGGTTCAGTCACGCGGCGTCCTGGGCTCAAGTGAGCTGGAAGCATAACCGCTGTGGCGGGTAGCTGCATCCCGCTGTCCCTTGTGGAACGACCGAGTTAATTTTGTCGGCGTATGTCCGAGTCGGCCCATGGGCTCTGGTATCCTCGGCGGCATGAACAGAACTCTCCCTTTAAGCCTGATCGCGGCCCTCGGTGAAAACCGCGTGATCGGCGTCGACAACAGCATGCCCTGGCATTTGCCGGCGGATTTCAAATACTTCAAGGCCACGACCCTCGGCAAGCCGATCATCATGGGGCGCAAGACCTGGGACTCGCTGGGACGGCCATTGCCGGGCCGGTTGAACCTGGTGGTCAGTCGCCAGGCCGGTTTGCAGCTGGAGGGCGCGGAGGTTTTTCCGTCGCTTGCGGCGGCGCTGGTGCGCGCTGAGGCGTGGGCGTTGGAGCAGGGCGCGAGCGAGCTGATGCTGATCGGCGGGGCGCAGCTGTACACCCAGGGGTTGGAGCAGGCGGACCGGTTGTACTTGACCCGCGTAGCGCTGAGCCCGGAGGGGGATGCCTGGTTTCCGCAGATCGATGAGAGCCAGTGGCAGTTGGTCTCGGATGAACCGCACCCGGCGACGGATGGCAAACCGGCGTTCAGTTTCGAAGTCTGGGAGAAGCGCTAAGAGCTTCGCGGGCAAGCCCTGCTCCTACATGAGCGTGTCGGACACAAATTTTGCGTACGACAAAAAACTGCAGGAGCAGGGCTTGCCCGCGAAGGCGATCTATCAGGCGCGGCAGGACTCAAGCCTGCGCCAATTCCCCATGCTCTTCAGCCTCCAGCAAGGCCTTGTCGGTCTGCTGCATGACCTGGCTGGTGATCGCCCCGGCGGTGATCGAGCCGCTCACGTTCAACGCCGTGCGGCCCATGTCGATCAGCGGCTCCACGGAAATCAGCAACGCCACCAGTGACACCGGCAAGCCCATCGCCGGCAGCACGATCAGCGCGGCGAACGTCGCCCCGCCACCGACCCCGGCCACCCCGGCCGAACTCAAGGTCACAATGGCCACCAACGTCGCGATCCACAGCGGGTCCAGCGGGTTGATCCCCACCGTCGGCGCCACCATCACCGCCAGCATCGCCGGATACAGCCCGGCACAACCGTTCTGGCCGATGGTCGCGCCGAACGAGGCGGCAAAGCTGGCAATCGACTGTGGAATCCCCAAGCGCCGGGTCTGGGCCTCAATGCTCAGCGGAATGCTCGCCGCGCTGGAGCGGCTGGTGAAGGCAAAGGTCAGCACCGGCCAGATCTTGCGGAAGAAGCGCAGCGGGTTGATCCCGGCCAGGGACACCAGCAGCCCGTGAACCCCGAACATCAAGGCCAGGCCGATATATGACACCACCACGAAACTGCCGAGCTTGATGATGTCCTGCAGGTTGGAACCGGCAACTACCTTGGTCATCAGCGCCAGCACGCCGTAGGGCGTGAGCTTCATCACCAGGCGCACCAGGCGCGTGACCCAGGCTTGCAGGGTGTCGATGGCATTCACCACCTTCCGGCCCTTCTCGGCATCATCCTTGAGCAGTTGCAGCGCGGCCACGCCCATGAACGCGGCAAAGATCACCACGCTGATGATCGAGGTCGGCTTGGCCCGAGCCAGGTCGGCGAAGGGGTTCTGCGGGATGAACGAAAGCAGCAACTGCGGCACATTGAGGTCGGCGACCTTGCCCGCGTAATCGCTCTGGATCACTTGCAGACGGGCCAATTCCTGGGTGCCGGCCACCAGGCCTTCGGCGGTGAGGCCGAACAGGTTGGTCAGGCCGATACCGATCAGCGCGGCAATGGCCGTGGTGAACAGCAGCGTGCCGATGGTCAGAAAGCTGATCTTGCCCAGGGACGTGGCGTTGTGCAGGCGGGCCACGGCGCTGAGGATCGAGGCGAACACCAGCGGGATCACGATCATCTGCAGCAATTGCACGTAGCCATTGCCGACCAGGTCGAACCAGCCAATGGAGGCTTTGAGCACCGGATTGCCGGCACCATAGATGCTGTGCAGGGCAACCCCGAAGAGCACCCCGAGGACCAGGGCGAGCAGCACTTTTTTCGCCAGGCTGAAGGTGGTGCGACGGGTTTGGGCCAGGCCCAGCAGCAGGGCGAGGAACACCAGCAGGTTGAGAATCAGCGGCAGATTCATTGAAGCTCCGGAAAACGATAGGTGCCAATTACCCTAGTCGGCAATTGCGAACCGGTAAGCCTAACAGCTTGATAAATATGGATTTAATATCGATATGGAATGGCTGCCATCGCTTTTGGAATAAGCCGCTGGCGCTTGGGCGTGGTGACGTGACCGGAACACGGGGAAGCATGGATGAAGACTGTCATGGACATTTGCCTGGGCTGTTGCTGTTTGATACTAATAAGTTGAAACTTAAGAAGTTTCACAATCGGACTTATCTTATAAATATTAAGTATTGCTTTTCTTTTGGGGTGGCTGACGGAAGGCTTGAAGTTCGGGTGAGGACTAAATAGTATTTATTTCGAGCTTTAGACCGTGTTGTGTACGGAGCGGGCCCAGGGTCGTTGCGTCTATAACGCTTTTGATTTTATAGGGATGCTGTTCAGTTTTAAATGAACTGAGTTGAGCTGGGAGGCGATAAGCTGTGGGTGTTTCAAATGTGTTCTTGTGTGCGGCCAAGTCTGCAGGTGCCATTAAAAAAGAAAAATTCAGTCAAGGGAAACTGATCAAGGCCGAGCAAAGCTCAATTATCCGCCAAGGCATTTGTGGCGGGATAAGCATGATTTTTTTGGGGCTCTATGCCAAGCATGGACTGCGCAGCTTGACGGATGCAAAATCATATAGTTGGTCCGCTTTATTGGAGTTTGGGCTCAAGATTCAAAACGGATTGGGGGAGGTTCATGTCGATGGTGTTGGTCAGACGGCTAGCCAGGCAAGTGCTCAGGCATTGGCTATTAACTGTACCCGCTTGGGACCTGTCGTTGGCTTGAAATTTGTGAAAATGTATCCTGTCTTGACATGGCCCTGCCAGGAACGGATATCGAGAATTGTCATGTCTGAGCCGGGGTATTACTTGATAGGCATTCCCGGTCATTATGTGACAGCTGTTTGTAGCCGCTCAGGTTCGACGGTTTTCTTTGATTGTAATGCGGGCGCGGCCGAGTTTAGTGGCGTCGATGGAATGAATAGAATGTTAGCGGGGTACTTTAATAATAAGCAGGTGATGGATCTCTATACGGGGAGCACAAACAACGTGCATATCATGCGTTTTGATGCCATGTAATGAACTCATCGACGCTCCAGAAACATGCTTTCAAAAAGAACCGGCGCCTGGGCGCCGGTTTTTTTGACACATATATGCCTTAGAGACCGTCGAGCATCGCCTTGTTGCGCACCGCGCCCTTGTCTGCGCTGGTGGCCAGCAGGGCATAGGCCTTCAAGGCCGTGGTCACCTTGCGTGGACGCACTTCCACCGGCTTCCAGCCTTTCTTGTCCTGTTCGGCGCGACGTGCCGCCAGCACTTCATCACTGACCAACAGGTTGATCGAGCGATTCGGAATGTCGATCAGCACCTTGTCGCCGTCCTGAACCAAACCAATCGCGCCACCCGCGGCTGCTTCCGGGGAAGCATGGCCGATGGACAGGCCCGAGGTGCCGCCGGAGAAACGCCCGTCGGTCAGCAGGGCGCAGGCTTTGCCCAGGCCCTTGGACTTCAGGTAGGACGTCGGGTAGAGCATTTCCTGCATGCCCGGACCGCCTTTCGGGCCTTCGTAACGGATGATCACGATGTCGCCGGCCTGCACTTCGTCGGCGAGGATGCCGCGCACGGCGCTGTCCTGGCTTTCGAAGATCTTCGCGTTGCCTTCGAACACGTGGATCGACTCGTCGACGCCGGCGGTTTTCACCACACAGCCGTCCAGGGCGATATTGCCGTAGAGCACGGCCAGGCCGCCTTCTTTCGAATAGGCGTGCTCGACACTGCGGATGCAGCCGTTTTCACGGTCGTCGTCGAGGGATTCCCAACGGGTCGACTGGCTGAACGCGGTCTGGGTCGGGATACCGGCGGGACCGGCCTTGAAGAAGGTGTGCACCGCTTCATCGCTGGTCTGGGTGATGTCCCACTTGGCGATGCCCTCGGCCAGGGTCTTGCTGTGCACGGTCGGCAGGTCGGTGTGCAGCAGGCCGCCACGGGCCAGTTCGCCGAGGATGCTGAAGATCCCGCCGGCGCGGTGCACGTCCTCCATATGGTACTTCTGGATGTTCGGCGCGACCTTGCACAGCTGCGGCACGTGACGGGACAGGCGGTCGATGTCGTGCAGGTCGAAATCGATCTCGGCTTCCTGGGCGGCAGCCAGCAGGTGCAGGATGGTGTTGGTGGAACCGCCCATGGCGATGTCCAGGGTCATGGCGTTTTCGAACGCCTTGATATTGGCGATATTGCGCGGCAGCACCGAGTCATCGTTGTCGCCGTAGTAACGCTGGCACAGCTCGACGATGGTCCGGCCGGCCTGGAGGAACAGTTGCTCGCGGTCGGAGTGGGTCGCCAAGGCCGAACCGTTGCCCGGCAGGGCCAGGCCCAGGGCTTCGGTGAGGCAGTTCATCGAGTTGGCGGTGAACATGCCGGAGCACGAACCGCACGTCGGGCAAGCGCTGCGCTCGTACTCGGCAACCTTCTCGTCAGAGGCGCTGGAGTCGGCGGCGATGACCATGGCGTCCACCAGGTCGAGGCCGTGGGCGGCCAGTTTGGTCTTGCCGGCTTCCATCGGGCCGCCGGAAACGAAGATCACCGGGATGTTCAGGCGCAGGGCGGCCATCAGCATGCCGGGGGTGATCTTGTCGCAGTTGGAGATGCAGACGATGGCGTCGGCGCAGTGGGCGTTGACCATGTATTCGACGGAGTCGGCGATGATCTCGCGGCTCGGCAGCGAATAGAGCATGCCGTCGTGGCCCATGGCGATGCCGTCATCCACGGCGATGGTGTTGAATTCCTTGGCCACGCCGCCGGCGCGTTCGATCTCGCGGGCGACCAGTTGGCCCATGTCCTTGAGGTGGACATGGCCGGGAACGAACTGGGTGAAGGAGTTGGCGACGGCGATGATCGGTTTCTTGAAATCGGCGTCTTTCATCCCCGTGGCACGCCACAGGGCGCGGGCACCGGCCATGTTGCGGCCGTGGGTGGATGTTTTCGAGCGGTAATCAGGCATGGAGCACTCCGGGCGGCTAATCAGGTACACAAAGGGAAGTGAGCTTCTATGGGCCTCTGGTGCACACCGAAAATAGCCGGGTGCCCGAAAGCTGCCGTTGGCCTCGCGGGATCGCCGCGCGCCTGGGCCTGAGCTCATAAACCCGCCGGGGGATGACTGGCGATGAATAGCGCGATTCTACACCGCTGGCGGCGGGAAGGAATGGGGCGGGCGCTCAAGGGTGTGAAGCTTGGGTTCAGCCAGGCGCTCTGGATTCGAGGGGGCACTTGTGTTTCCGGGCTGCGTTTGGCGATTCAGCGATTGAGCCGGGCGCTGCTCAGCAGGCCGAAGACGCTGAAAATAATGAAAACCGCTGCGATGGCCGGCAGCAAGTCGACGCCTGCCTTGGCCACGACAGCACTGGTCGTGGCGGCTGCGATGAACATCAGGCTGTTGCCCGTCGAGGCCGCCGTGCCGGCGTTGGCGGAGAACAGCAACATCGCCGCCGAGATGGCCGCAGGGCGGGTGACGGTAACGGCAATGGCACTGAGGCACATGGGCAGGAGCAGGGTCGCGGTCGAGACAATTTGCAGTTGCATGATCAGTAGCAGAAGCAGGCCGGAGACGCCCAACAGGATCAGGCCCGTATCGATCTGCGCTCGAACACCCAGGCGTTTTTGCAGTGTGGAGGCGAGCAGGCCGCCGCACAGATAGGCCAGGCCATAGATAAACAGGACGAGGGTGTATTGGACTTCGGAGAGTTTCAGGTCATCCATGAAAATCAGCGGCGATACACTGATCAGCGCGAAGTAGGCGGAAAACACCAGCGCTGCTATCTGCCAGTAACGGCGGAAGTCGGCGTGGCTCAGGACGGTTTTTATGGACTGGCGTATCGATGGGTTTCCTCGGGACGGCTGTGCGGATCTTGCGGGGAGAACCCAGAGCGCATGCAGGAAAATACCCGCTGCGATAAAGGAAAAGGCGTAGAAGCTGCTTTTCCAGCCAAAGGACGTCTGTAGCCAGGAGCCCAGCAGGGGCGACAGGGCCACGAACAGGCCGCTGAAACTCATGTAGTAAATGCGGATGGGCGCGCGGTCCGCCGGGTTGAACAGGTCTTCGACCAGGGCCAGGCCCAGCACAAAAAAACCACAGCCCAGTGCCTGGACACCGCGAAAAAACAGAAAGGCCGTGTAGTCCTGGGCCAGAGTGCAGCCTAGGGAGCCCAGGCAGGAAATCGCCAGGCAGCCTAGCAGGATCTCCTTGCGGCCGAATTTATCGGAGAGCGGCCCGGCGACAAACTGTGAGAAGGCGAACACTAGCGTAAACAGGCTGATCGCCAAGGCGATGTCGGTCGTCGAGGTATTGAATTGCTCGGCCAGGGCAGGAAAGGCTGGCAGCAGGACATTGAGCGGGAAAAAGCTGATCAGCGATATACAGCTGAGCAGCAGCAGGCAGGAGTATTTATAGCCAGCGGTACCCAAGGCGGGGGAGGGACCTTGCATCAGTGACTTTCCGCGGCGAGCAGGTGTTTGAGTTCAGCGCACAGAGCCTCCCCGTTGCTGTAACCGGCCCCGACAAAAAGCAGCGGTTGTTCACAAAGGTTATTCAGCCCGAGGGCCTGTTCGATTTTTTCTTCGCTCAAGGCGGCCGTCACCCAGGTCTTCATGCCCAAGGCCGTGGCGGTCAGTTGCAGGGTTTGTGAAATATGCCCGGCTTCGAGCAGTGAAACCCGGTAACCCTGGGAGTGTGGATACTTCCACCACATCTTGTCGAATCGAGAAGTGATAAACAGACCCAGAGGCAAGTTATTGATGAAGTGTTGACCTTGTACGAACGTCGCCAACGGCGCGCTGATACGCTTTATCAGCGTCAGGGCATGTTTGTCGGGGTGATAATAATAAAAGCCGGGGCCAAGCCCCTTTATATTGTAGGCATACAAGTAACCTTCGGTACTGTTCAGTCCCCCACCCGATGGGCTGCTGCGACGGGCTTTGAACGCCTGGGGTATCGAGGCGTGGCAGTCGCCTTCGCGCTCTTTCAAATAGCCCAGTGACAGATAGAGAAGGTGGCTGAGCGTATGAAGCGAAACACTCTGTTTGAAAAAGTCACGACAGGTTTTTCGTTCCAGCAATACGTTTTTGAAGTCGGTGGTTTTATCGACGCAAGGCGTCGGCAGATAAATCATATCCTGGGGTAATGCACTGGCATATCGATGCGGTTCTGGCGCTGGACGGCCCATGACCTCCTGGCACTCGGACAGATAGTGCCTAGCCCATTCCTCGACGTTTTGCAGGCGGGCGCCTGGCAGCAGATCCTTGGTACCGATATGGAAAATCCGCGACAGGTCATCCCAGCCCCAGTCGTTGGCGGCAAAGGGCGTTTCACTGAGAATGCCGGTGGCCAGGAGCGTCGAATCAATCGGGTGTGTCGGATCGAAGCGGGCGGGAGCCTCGATAAGCTCGATCAGTCGGCTTGAATGATGTTTGTCTATTGAGTACTGCTCGTGTGACTGATAGTTCCAGATCACCAGGGCAGGAGGCTTTATTAAAACGAGCAGGCTCGGATTGATATACATGAAATAGACCCCCTTTATTTGAGGCTGGGCCGAGAACGGGCGTCGGCCCAACCTTTCTCAGGGTTATTTTGAGGTTCCGAGCATCACGTGGAACCCAACGGAAGTTTTGTGCTCAAGATTGATTTTTTCCATGTTCATATTACCTGTCTGTTGTTGATGTTTATCACCTCGTTATTGAGGTGGCAGATTGATAATAGGCTGATGGAACAGGTTGGCAATAGCGTTTGCGTAGGTCATGTCCGATGTGGTTGTCGGTCACTTCCATTTGTTGGGGGTGTGGGAATAGTCGGAGCTGTTATCCGATAGGGACTACACAGTATCTTTGGAACTTCAAAGTGTCAGTCAGGGCGCCCGCACCGCCTTGAGCCAAGGCGGTGCGGGTTATCACTTAGCTGTTAGGCAGCAAGCGGCAAGTAATGCTCTTGATATAACGGGTTTCCGGAATCGCCGGGTGTACCGGATGGTCCGGGCCCTGGCCGCCGCGTTCCAGCAGCTGGATATTGCGGTCCAGGTGACGGGCGCTGGTCAGCAGGATGTTCTGCAGGTCATCTTCCGGCAAATGCATCGAGCACGAGGCGCTGACCAGGATGCCGTCCTTGCTCAGCAGGCGCATGGCCTGCTCGTTCAGGCGGCGATAGGCGCCTTCGCCGTTCTTCAGGTCTTTCTTGCGTTTGATGAAGGCGGGCGGGTCGGCCACGATCACGTCGAAACGCTCTTCGGAGGCCTTCAGTTCCTTCAGGGCTTCGAACACATCACCTTCGATGCAGGTCATCTTCTCGGCAAAACCGTTCAACGCCGCGTTACGCTCGACACCGTCGAGGGCAAAGGACGAGGCATCGACGCAGAACACTTCGCTGGCGCCGAACGCAGCCGCCTGCACGCCCCAGCCGCCGATATAGCTGAACAGGTCCAGCACCCGCTTGCCCTTGGCATACGGCGCCAGGCGCGCACGGTTCATGCGGTGGTCGTAGAACCAGCCGGTCTTCTGGCCTTCCATCACCGGCGCTTCGAACTTCACGCCGTTCTCTTCCAGGGCGACCCACTCCGGCACCAGGCCGAACACGGTTTCGACATAACGCTCCAGGCCTTCGGCGTCGCGGGCCGCGGAGTCGTTCTTGAACAGGATGCCGCTCGGTTTCAGGACCTGGACCAGCGCCGCAATCACCTCATCCTTGTGCTGTTCCATGGCCGCAGAGGCGAGCTGGACCACCAGGATATCGCCGAAACGATCCACCACCAGACCCGGCAGCAGGTCGGAATCGCCGTAGACCAGGCGATAGAACGGCTTGTCGAACAGCCGCTCGCGCAGCGACAAGGCCACGTTGAGGCGGTGCACCAGCAGCGATTTGTCCAGCGGCAACTTGATGTCGCGCGACAGCAGGCGGGCGCAGATCAGGTTGTTCGGGCTCATGGCGACGATGCCCAGCGGCTTGCCGCCGGCGGCTTCCAGGATGGCCTGGTCGCCAGCCTTGAAGCCATGCAGTGGAGTGGCCGCCACGTCGATTTCGTTGCTGTAGACCCACAGGTGACCGTTGCGCAGGCGTCGGTCGGCGTTGGCTTTGAGGCGTAGGCTAGGCAGGGACATGACGTCGCTCCGGGGAAAAAAGAGCGGAATTATAGCGGGAGTTCGACGTCCCCGGCGTGCGATGTTTCATGTAAGTGATTGTACACTCGGCCCATGGCGTACAAGTTTTCCGCTAGAATCCCTCACTCGCCCGGAGTGTGTACCCATGTCCCAAGAACTTTCACCTGAACAGATCCAGCAGGCCCTGCAAGGCATTAGCGTGCCTCCCCAACCGCAAATCATGGTGGATTTGCAGATGGAGCAGTACATGCCTGACCCGGATCTGGAGGTGATTGCCCGCTTGATCAGCCAGGACCCCGGCCTCTCCGGCGCGTTGCTGAAAATCGTCAATTCGCCTTACTACGGCCTGTCGAACAAGATCGCCTCGATCCAGCGCGCGGTGAACCTGCTGGGCAGCCGTTCGATCATCAACCTGATCAACGCGCAGTCGATCAAGGGCGAGATGGCCGATGAAACCATCGTCACCCTCAATCGCTTCTGGGACACCGCCCAGGATGTGGCCATGACCAGCCTGACCCTGGCCAAGCGTACCGGCGGCCAGGCGGTCGATGAGTCCTATGCCCTGGGGCTGTTCCACGATTGCGGCATTCCGCTGATGATCAAGCGTTTCCCCAACTATATGGCGGTGCTGGAGCGGGCCTACGCCAATGCCGGCCCGGAGCAGCGCGTGGTGGACACGGAAAATGCCGAGCTGAACACCAACCATGCGGTGGTCGGCTACTACACGGCCAAATCCTGGCGCCTGCCGGAACATGTGACCAACGCCATCGCCAATCACCACAACGCCCTGGCGATCTTCAGCGACGAGTCGACCCGCAACAGCCAGTTGAAAAACCTGCTGGCGATCCTGAAAATGGCCGAACATATCTGTGCGTCCCATCGGGTGCTGGGCAACGAAGCCGAAGACCACGAATGGAACGCCATCGGCCATCTGGTGCTCGATTATGTCGGCCTGTCCGACTATGACTTCGAAAACCTCAGAGAGAACATCCGCGAGCTCGGCGCGAACTAAGCGCCCGAGCAGCGTCGCCGAGCCCGTTATCGCCTGACCTGGGGCCGTCATGCCTGAATTACCTGAAGTCGAAACCACCCGGCGCGGTATCGCGCCCCATCTGGAAGGCCAGCGCGTCAGCCGTGTGATCGTGCGCGACCGTCGGTTGCGCTGGCCGATCCCGGAAGACCTCGATGTGCGCCTGTCCGGGCAGCGCATCGTGCTGGTGGAGCGGCGGGCCAAGTACCTGTTGATCAACGCCGAGGTCGGGACCCTGATCAGTCACCTGGGCATGTCGGGCAACCTGCGCCTGGTGGAAGCCGGCTTGCCGGCGGCCAAGCATGAGCATGTGGATATCGAGCTGGAGTCCGGGCTGGCCCTGCGCTACACCGACCCACGGCGCTTCGGCGCGATGCTCTGGAGCCTGGACCCGCTCAATCACGAATTGCTCGCGCGCCTGGGGCCGGAGCCGCTGACCGAGCTGTTCGATGGTGAGCGACTGTTCCAGCTGTCGCGCAAGCGCTCCATGGCGGTGAAGCCGTTCATCATGGATAACGCGGTGGTGGTGGGGGTCGGCAATATCTACGCGACCGAGGCGCTGTTCGCCGCCGGCATCGACCCGCGCCGCGAGGCCGGGAGCATTTCCCGGGGGCGCTACCTGGCGCTGGCGATCGAGATCAAGCGCATCCTGGCGGCCGCCATCGAGCGGGGCGGCACCACCTTGCGCGACTTTATCGGCGGCGACGGCCAGCCCGGCTATTTCCAGCAGGAACTGTTCGTCTACGGGCGTGGTGGCGAGCACTGCAAGGTCTGTGGCACTGTCTTGCGCGAGATTCGTCTGGGACAGCGGGCCAGCGTGTATTGTCCACGTTGCCAGAGCTGACCTGACAAGCGTGCGGACGCTGTTATAGTTAAGACTTTGCCATCCATTGCTTTGTTGAAGGATAGTGCCATGAACCCGTTTCGCACCCTGGCCCTGGTTGTGGCCCTGAGTTTTGGTCTGCAGGCGTTGCCGGTGCTGGCGGACGATGGCAGCAGCGGCGACCCGACCTACACGATCCAGAATCCACCGGCCTACGCGATGATCGCCGACCTGATCATCGCCCGCCCCCTGCTGGTGGGCGCGACCCTGATCGGCACGGCGGTGTTCGTGGTGTCGTTGCCGTTTACCGCTTTCGGTGGCGTCAAGGGCATGGGTAACGCCGGCAAGTCACTGGTGCTGACCCCTGGGAAAGCGGCCTTTGCCCGTTGCCTGGGGTGCACGGCGGAAGGCTTCGACGGCGACCAGTAAGCTGCCGCCGTACCTGCCTTGACCCGATAAAACCAGGCTCAAGCCTTGCCGGTGATCTTCCGGTACTTGGCCATCAACTCGTCTTCGGTTTCCGGATGGGCTTCATCCAGTGGGATGCAGTCCACGGGGCAGACCTGCTGGCATTGCGGCTCGTCGTAGTGGCCGATGCACTGGGTGCACAGGTTCGGGTCGATCACGTAGATCTCTTCGCCCTGGGAAATGGCGGCGTTCGGGCACTCGGGTTCGCAGACGTCGCAGTTGATGCAATCGTCGGTGATGATCAGGGACATGGGCACTCCGGCCCGGACGGCAGGCCCGGGCGACATGAAAACTAATGCGTCAATTGTGCCGCATTGGCGCGCGCAGTGCACGCGCACCCGTCGAGGCGGCCGTAATAGCCAGCCTCGAGAGTGCCCGCGCCGGCGTTATTTCTTGAAGCGCAGGGTCAGCGCGTCGGCCACCGCCGGGTGGACGAACTTGGTGATATCGCCGCCCAGGGCCGCGATTTCCCGGACCAACGTCGACGAAATGAACGAATAACGCTCCGACGGCGTGAGGAACAGGCTTTCGACGTCCGGGGCCAACTGACGGTTCATGTTCGCCAGCTGGAACTCGTATTCGAAGTCCGACACGGCGCGCAGGCCGCGCAGGAAGACGTTGGCGTTCTGTTCCTTGGCGAAATGCGCCAGCAGGGTGGAAAAACCCACCACTTCCACGTTGGGCAGGTGCTGGGTGACCTCGCGGGCCAACTCCACACGTTGCTCCAGGGGGAACAGCGGGTTTTTCTTCGGGCTGGCAGCCACGGCGATGATCACGTGGTCGAACAGGCGCGCGGCGCGCTCGACCAAGTCGCCATGACCCTTGGTTATCGGGTCGAAGGTACCTGGGTACAACACTCGGTTCATCGCGTCGTCCTGGCGGGTATCCGTTTAGGGGAGTCGGATGGTATCGCAGCCTTTCCGGTCGGCCAAGTCAGGATACCGGGAAGAAAGCACTATAGACGCGACGAATAGTCCTCTTTTTCACGGGTTTTTCAAGCGCTCCGCGAGGGCAGTTGCCAGCTGTGCTGTCAGACCGTAGACCGAAAGCTGTGGGTTGGCGCCTATGCTGGTGGGGAACAGCGAGCCGTCGTGAACCGACAGATTGCGCAACTGATGGTGGCGACCGAGGCTGTCGGTGACCGCACTTTTCGCCTCTTCGCCCATGGCGCAACCGCCCATGACGTGGGCGCTGCCGAGCCGCGTGCGGTACAGCTCCAGGCTCAGTTCGTCGATCAGTTCGCGGGCCTTGGCCAGGGTGTTCACGTAGTCGGCATCGGCGTGCAACGGCAGCACCGACTTGGCGCCCGCCGCGAACTGGATCTCGGCCATGGTGTGATAAGCCCGGCGCAGGCCGTCCCAGGCATAGGCCGATACCTGATAGTCGAGCACCGGCGTGCCGTCGCCGCGCAGTTCCACGCTGCCGCCGGGGCTGTCCGGGTGGAAGCCGTCGCGCATCAGCGCCAGCATCATGTGGGTGTGCGGCAGTTGTTCCATGCGCAAGGCGTTTTGCGTGCCGAAGCCGCCCAGCAGGGTGCTGGCCAGCGCCGGTTGCAGGGGCGGCACTTCGAGTTTGTAGGACATCGGCCCGGTGACGCCGGCATTCCACTGGAAATGATCGGAATAGATCGACTGGGGCGCGCCGTAAAACGGATTGATGACCTCGGAAAATTGCCCGGCGGAGAAATTCACCAGGTGCAGGAAGGTCCGTTTGCCCAGTTGGCCGCTGGGGTCCGGTGCCTTGGAGCGCAGCAGCAGTCCCGGGCTGTTGATACCGCCGCCCGCCAGCACGTAATGCCGGGCCTTGACCTTGATTGTCCGGCCATTGGGGGCCACGCAACGCTCGTCCATTGCCACGCAGAGCAGGCCGGTGACCTGGTCGCCTTCGATCTGCAAGCGTTCGGCCCGCGCCAGATAGAGCAACTCGCCGCCTTTCTCCAGGGTCGCCGGAATGGTGGTGACCAGCATCGACTGCTTGGCGTTGGTCGGGCAGCCCATGCCGCAGTAGCCCAGGTTCCAGCAGCCGCGCACGTTGCGCGGGATGACTTTCCAGCTGTAGCCGAGGGCTTCGCAGCCATTGCGGATCACATCGTTGTTGGCGTTGGGCGGCATGACCCAGGGGGCGACGCCGAGGCGTTGTTCCATTTTCTCGAACCAGGGCGCCATCTCGGCGCTGCTGTGGCCCTTGACGTTGTGCTCGCTGGCCCAGTGTTCGAGGGTCTGGTCCGGGGTGCGAAAGCTCGAAGTCCAGTTGATCAGCGTGGTGCCGCCGACCGCGCGGCCCTGGAGGATGGTGATGGCGCCGTCCTTGCTCATGCGGCCGATGCCTTCCTGGTAGAGGCTGGTGTAGGCCTGGTCTTCGAGCATCTTGAAGTCGCTGCTGGTTTTCAGCGGGCCTTCCTCGATCAGCAGGACCTTGTAGCCGGCGGCGCTGAGGATTTCGGCGGTGGTGCCGCCGCCCGCGCCGCTGCCGATGATGGCGACATCGGCCTCCAGCGTCAGGTCCTGCTCCAGGCGGGCGCCGTTATAGGTTTTCCAGCCTCGGGCCAGGCCTTCGCGAAACAGATCGGGTACGGGCATGTGCAGCCTCTTTATTGTTGTTTTGTCAGAAACCGGGCATCTACAAGGATCAGACCTTCGGCGGGCCTGGATAACCGCAGTGCGCCCAGGCTTCGGCGCGGTTGTACCAGGCCATCATCACCAGTTGCAGCAGCGATGCGTGGCCCATGCGCAGCAGGCTCAGGTAGCTGTTTTCCCAGCGTTCGAGAAAACCGTGGATCTGCGTGTCACTGGCATTTTCCCAACTGCCCCAGATGCCGGTCAGCGGTCCACGGGTGATGCCCATGCCGAGGACGTCGAACAGCTGCCGGGTCAGCTTGAGCATTTCCGGCGACAGGTGGTCGAGGCTGTAGTCCAGGCTCGCCAGGGTCTGGTCGATGGCGGCGGGCATTTTCTCGGCGGCGACGGCGCCTTCGAGCATCACCGGGATCAGTGCCTGCAAAAAAGGCAGGTCGTTGGCCTGCAACACGGCAAAACCACTGGCCGGATGGCCGGCCGAGCAGCCGCTGAGGCTGGCGACAAGCCCGGCGCTGCTGAGAAAGGCACCGGCGCAGAGGCCGATTTTCAGGACGCCGCGACGGCTCAGTACGGGAGATTCAGACAGGCTTGGCATTCTTGTTATTCACCTGGGCAGTGGAACATCAACGAACGAAGAGTTTCTGGATCAGTTTCTGGATCGATTTGCCGTAAGGCGGATAGATCAGCCGTGCCGCGTTGAAGCGCTGCTTGGTCAGTACGCCCTTGGCCTTGCTGAAGGTCAGGAAACCTTCGTGGCCGTGGTAATGGCCCATCCCCGAGGGGCCGATGCCGCCGAAGGGCAGGTCTTCCTGGGGCACATGGAGCAGGGTGTCGTTCAGGCAGACACCGCCGGAATGGGTTTCATCGAGCACCCGTTGCTGTTCGCTCCTGTTGTAGCCGAAGTAGTAGAGCGCCAGGGGGCGAGGCCGGCTGTTGATGTAGGCAAAGGCCTCATCCAGGCCCTTGTACGGCACGATGGGCAGCAACGGGCCGAAGATCTCGTCCTGCATCAGCGTCATCTCATCGTTGACGTTCAGCAGCAGGCTGTGGCCCATGCGCCGACCCTGGCCCTGGTCGAATAGCGGAATCAGCAGCGCGCCCTTGCTGGTGGCGTCGCTCAGGTAGCCGTTGAGCCGTGCCAGTTGGCGGTCGTTGATGATGCTGGTGTAGTCCGGGTTGTCGACCAGCGTCGGATAAAAGCTGCGCACCGCCTGGCGGTAGGCTTCGACGAAGGACCCGACCCGATCTTCCGGCACCAGCACGTAGTCCGGCGCCACGCAGGTCTGGCCGGCGTTGAGGGTCTTGCCGAAGGCGATGCGTTCGGCGGCGTCCTTGAGGGGCACGTCCTGGGAGACGATGGCCGGCGACTTGCCACCCAGTTCCAGGGTCACCGGGGTCAGGTTTTCCGCCGCCGCGCGCATCACGTGCCGGCCGATGCTGGTGGCACCGGTGAACAGCAGGTGATCGAACGGCAGCTTGGAAAAGGCCATGCCGATCTCGGCCTCGCCGAGCACCACACACACCTGATCCTCCGGGAACACCCGGCCCAGCAGTTCCTTGAGCAAAAGACCGGTGGCCGGGGTCGACTCGCTGAGCTTGAGCATCACCCGATTACCCGCCGCCAACGCGCCCACCAGCGGGCCGACGCTGAGGAACAGCGGGTAGTTCCAGGGCACGATCACGCCGACCACCCCCAGTGGCTGGTAGACGACTTTGGCCGAGGCCGGCTGGAAGGCCAGGCCCACCTTACGGCGTGACGCTTTCATCCAGCCCTTGAGGTGGCGGCGGGCATGCTGGATGCCGTGCAGGCTGGGCATGAGTTCGCCGAGCAGGGTTTCATCGGCGCTGCGGTTGCCGAAGTCCTGGCTGATGGCGTCGATCAGCGCCTGGCGTTCGTCGCTGAGCAGTTGGCGCAGGCTGTCGAGCCATTGCCGACGTTGCTCGGCGGGGGGCATGGGGTGCGCGGCGTAAGCCTGGCGCTGCGCTTGAAACTGGCGCTGGAGTTGGTCCAGTTGCTGCTGAGACTCCTGCAGATAGGCTATTTCGGCAGACATGGCGCGCTCCAGTGTGTGATTTTATTTTTAAACAAATGTTTAGAGCTAATACTCCAGAAAGTCAACAGGCAGTGCCTGTGCATTCTGATAGCGGCTGAGAATCATGGCGATTTATCCGTAACCGGATAGGCCGTAAGATGGCCGATACCGTCTTCTGGAAGTAAAGCTGAAGTCATGGCCCCTCGAATAAAAACCAGCGAACGCATCGTCCAGAACAGCCTGGATCTGTTCAATCTGCAGGGCGAGCGCAGTGTCAGCACCAACCATATCGCGGCGCACATGGATATTTCGCCGGGTAACCTCTACTACCACTTCCCCAACAAGCAGGCGATCATCGCCGTGCTGTTCGCCGAGTACGAAGCCCTGGTCGACAGCTTCCTGCGCCCGCCCCAGGGCCGCGCGGCGACCATCGACGACAAGCGTTTCTATCTCAAGGCCTTGCTCGCGGCGATGTGGCGTTACCGCTTCCTGCACCGCGACCTCGAACATCTGCTGGAAAGCGATGCCGAACTGGCCGCCCGTTACCGACGTTTTTCCCAGCGCTGCCTGATCCAGGGGCAGGCGATCTACACGGGTTTTGTCGAGGCCGGGATCCTGGGCATGGATGCCGTGCAGACCGAGTCCCTGACCCTCAATGCCTGGATTATCCTGACCTCCTGGGTACGCTTCCTGAGTACCACCCGCGAGAACGCCCACCACCTGAGCGAAGAGTCGATCAAGCGTGGGGTCTATCAGGTGCTGGTGCTGGAGTCGGGTTTTGTCACCGCGCAGTCGCGGGCGGCGGTGGACAAGTTGCTCAATGAATTTTATGTGCCGTTGGCCCTGGCTCTGGATGAAGGCAACCAGGCATCGGAAAGCTAGGCCGCGCCTGTCGCCAGGCCGTCGATTATTTACTTCATCAATGAGGAGTTCGCCATGTCCCTTGCGCAACTGATCAGCCCCCGGCAACTGGCCGAACGCCAGGCCCGGCCCGGGTTGGTGATCCTGGATTGCCGTTTTGCCCTTGATGACCCGGATTACGGGCAGCGCAGTTATGCCCAGGGGCATATCGAAGGCGCGCACCACGCCGATCTGGAGCGCGACCTGAGTGGCCCGGTGACCAAGGGCCTGACCGGGCGCCATCCGCTCCCGGACGCGGCGACCCTGGTCGAGCGCCTGCGGACCTGGGGTATCAGTGCCGACAGCGAGGTCGTGCTCTATGACGACGGCCCGGGCATGTACGCCGCCCGCGCCTGGTGGCTGCTGGCCTGGCTGGGCAAGCGCGACGGCGTGTTCCTGCTCGATGGTGGCCTGAAAGCCTGGCATGCCGCCGGACAGCCGCTGAGCCTGAACCCTCCGACCGCCGGCCGGGGAGCCTTCGAAGGGACGCCGGACGCTGCGCTGCAGATCAGCGTCGAAGACTTGCAGCAGCGCCTTGGACAGTCGTCGCTGACCCTGCTGGACGCCCGTGCCCTGCCGCGTTTTCGTGGTGAAGTGGAGCCAATCGATCCGGTGGCCGGGCATATTCCGGGCGCACAGTGCGCGGCGTTCAACGAGAACCTGGATGCGGATGGGCGTTTTCTACCGGCGGATCAGCTCAAGCAGCGTTTCGCCGCCAAGCTGGGGGATCGCTCGCCGCGGGAACTGGTGGCGTATTGCGGCTCCGGGGTGACGGCGTGTCACAACCTGTTTGCCCTGTGCCTGGCGGGCTATCCGTTGGGGACCTTGTATGCCGGCTCCTGGAGCGAGTGGATTACCGATCCGCAGCGAGCGGTGGCGACGGGCGACTGATTATTCGGGAGGCCGAGATTTATCTACCTACACGCCGGATTCCATCACCGGCTTAATCCCACGAGCGTGGAGAAATGCACGCTGTAGAAACCTCTTTGATAGAACGAATACAGGAGATTTTTATGGGACAGGCCGTGTTGAATAATCAACCCGATCCGAGGTCGGTAGAGGAAATGGACGAATTGGCGGGGGCGCGAACCCCTGCCGAGCCACGATACAGCGGGCCGATGGAACCTCTCGCCAAACACTTTGAAACGCTGGCGAACAATACCCATCAGAAGATGCTTGCGCTGGGCCGTAGTGTGTTGCTGGGCAACAGTGTCGAGACCTGCACGGCGTTCGAGGCCCGGGCGCTCGAACTGCATCAGGCCTCCCTTCAGCTGATTCAGGAGGCACTGCACCCCACCTCGAATATTTCGACTCAGGCGCAGCTTGTCTTCCGTCAGTTTGATGCCGGTGCACTCGATCAACTGGCCGATGAACCATTGGCGCGGTTTTCAGGGAGCATTGACTACCTGGTTGGCCTGGTCGCGGGCAGCACCTCGTTAAATATCCGTGAGCTCGGCCTGCGCCTGGTTCGTGACGGGGAGATGAGCGATTTCGAAGGCTTTCTACAGGCCGCCGAGGAGGAGATTGTCGGGGCATTGGTTTCATTCATGGGTGAGGACGGGCCGCTGGCTGAGGTGTTGGATCGGATCTATGCCAGGGATATGGATCTGGACCTGGATCTGGACGTAGGCGTCGCTTTGGACATGCAGACATGGGCATTGCGAGGCCCCGAGTTCAAAGAGTTGGCAGACATGGCCGATAAGCTCGAGCCGAAAGCGGACGAGGCTGAGGACTACGAGCTATTGGCAGTAGTCTCGGGGTCCGACGACGGGCCCTCGCAAGAGCGTGAGATTGAAATGCTCGAAGACTGGCAAGTGGATGCCGAACTCGAAGCCGAGGTTTTTGCCTGGGCGGATGATCAGCCAGATGGCTATTCGGATGGGCAAGTAATGGTGCCCCTATTGAATGATATCGCCACGCCGCTTGGCGCTATTACCTACCATGAATATGCCTGATCGATAGCCAGGCGCCGCACATTCCGCTCAACATCCCCTAGCGGCCAGCCATTGCGGAATGCGGCGCTCCAGGTAGTAAGTCGGTTTGCCCAGCGAGCCGTCGACGAACCCCACATGCCCGCCCTTGGCCTGCAGTTCGAGTTGGGTGCCCGGTGCCAGTTCGCCAGGCTCGGGCAGGCTGTGGGGAAACACGAACGGGTCGTCCTTGGCCTGGATAATCAGCGTCGGGGTGCGAATCGCCCCGAGGAAATAGCGGCTGGAGGCGCGCCGATAATAATCCTGCGCATCGGCAAAACCGTGCAACGGCGCGGTGACCCGGCCATCGAAATCCCAGAAGGTGCGCATCCCCGTCAGCGGCCCCAGGTCGCTCAGGGTTGCCAGGCCCTCGATCCGCCCGTCGTGCTGGAACTGGCGCTGCTTGTTCTTGATGTAGACCAGCATCTCGCGCATGAAGTGCGCCTGGTAGATTCGTGAAAAGCCCTGGCCGATGCGGTCGGCGCACTGGTCCAGGCGAAACGGCACCGACACCGCGACGGCGCCTTGCAGGCCGCTGTCCTGGCCACTTTCTCCCAGATGCTTGAGCAGCACGTTACCGCCCAGGGAGTAGCCGACGGCATAGAGTGGCGCCAGCGGGCGCTGGGCCTTGAGGTGGGCGATTGTGGCCGCCAGGTCTTCGCTGGCCCCGGAGTGATAGCTGCGCGCCAGCAGATTGGGCTCCCCCGAGCAGCCCCGCCAGTTCAACGCCACGCTGGCCCAGCCCTGGTTGCCCAGCGCCTGTTGCAAACCGGCGACATAAGGCGAGTTCGACGAGCCGGTCAGCCCGTGCAGCACCAGCACCAGCGGCGTCTCGGCGGCGTGCGGGCCGTGCCAGTCGAGGTCGAGGAAGTCGCCGTCGTCAAGCCACAGGCGTTCGCGCCGGCGGTCGAGGTGGACGGTCTTGCGCCAGAGCGGCCCCCACAAGGTTTGCAGGTGCGGGTTGCCCAGGCCTGTGGCAGGGGTGAAACCCGGTAGTCGAGTGGGTTGGGAAAATGGCGGCAACGCAGCGAGTCTCGGAGTGGGAATGGACAGGTCGGGTGCTGACATCAGCAAGTCGTCATGGCAGCCACGCTTGTGTGTGCGATGCATCTAAATTGCCACAGTCCTGTCCATTGCCGCAGCTTTTTATCCGGGCGGCAGGGCGTGAGGCAGGCAAGTGGGGCCCTGCACCTGGAGATCGGGCAACGCTTGCTGGGCGACGCTCGGGCCGGTACTGGTCACCACCCAACTGTTGGCGTCGAAATGTGCGTTCAAGGCGGCCTTGATCATTTCTCTGGTCAGTTGCTGGGCCTGTTCGGCGTAGTCCGTCAGGCTCAGTGGCAGGTCGTGACGCGCGATCACCAGTAGCGCCTGGAGGATATCCGCATTGCTGGCGCCATTGAGCGCCATGTCACCGCGCAGGCTCAGTTTGATGTTCTGCAGTTCCTGCTCGGTCGGGCCGTCTTTCAGGAGCTGTTCGAACATCCGTTTGACCCGCCGGATAACGGCCTCGCGGTATTCGGGCGGAGTCGAGAGGTTGATATGGAACGGGCCACGGGCTTGCCAGTTCTTGAGTTGGGCCTCCGCCGAGTAGGTGACGCCGTGCTGTTCGCGCAAGACTTTCATCAGACGGCTATCGAAACCGCCACCAAAGATCAGGCTGGCCACGTAGAGGGCGACGTAATCGGGATGATTCCGGGGCGCGGCGATCTGGGCGAAATCCAGATGAACCAGGGTGCTCGACCGTTCGATATGGGTGGTGCCGACGAGGCTGTCTTCAGGTCGGGGGTTGGCGGTGGGTGGCAACGCCGGACCTTTGGGCAAGGCATCGGAAAGCTTCACGCTGATGCTCTGTGCCTGCTCCAGCGAGAGATCGCCGACCAGCACGATAATGGCATTGCCCGCGCTGTAAGCCTTGTTGTGAAAGTCCCGCAGCTGATCGGTCGTGATTTTTCCAATACTTTCCCGGGTGCCGTAGAGAGGCTGGGCATACGGGTGTCGTGGGTAGAGCGGTGGTTGAAAACGGTGATTGACCCAGGTGTCAAAGGCGGCATCCTGGCGCATCTGCCGGTCGAGGATCTCGCTCTTTACCCGGCGAATGGCATCGCGGGTGAAGCTGGGCTTGCTCAACACTTCGCTCAACAACTGCAAGGCCGGTGTGCGGATGGTTTCGTCGCTGAGACTGCGCAGGGTGAAATAGCCATGGTCGCGGTCGATGCCATTGCCGATCTTTACCCCCAGGCTGTCGAATGCGCTCAGGATCGTGTCGACATCCTTACCCTCCGACCCTTCGTTGAGCAGGCTCAGGGCCATGGCCGCCAAGCCGGGTTGCTCGCCGTCGTAACGGCTGCCCGCGGCAAAGCTCACGGCCACATCGAGCAACGGCAGGCCATGGGTTTCAACGAAGAGCACCTTGGTTCCGCTGAGGGTTTTCCAGCCGCGGATAACGCGGGTAGTGGGGGTGGGTGCCAGGTGCTGGACCTCGCTCAGGGATTGCAGGGGATTGACGGTCGACCGTTCGGCGCCGGCCGATGCCATTGGTCCAGGGATGGCCAGGGTGGCGAGCAGTGCCAGCAGGGCGTTCGATAACACCGGGTGAGTCTTATTCATGGTGGGTTTCCCCGGGGCTGGCCAGGGCAACGCTGAGTCGCTCGTGGGTGAAGTAGGTTTGCGCGGCGTGTTGAATGTCCTGGGGCGTGACGGCCTTCAGTTGCTCTTCTTCCTGTTTTTCCAGGGTCCATGACAGGCCGACGCTTTCCAGGCCGCCGAGTTTCTGCGCCTGGTTTTCCAGCGAGTCGAGGGCAAAGACGCGTCGCGCCATCATCCGGGTGCGCGCGCGCTCAAGCTCCTGCGCGCTGACAGGCGTGCGCTTGAGCTCGTCGAGCAGTTGCCACAGACGTGTCTGAAGGTCGTCCAGGCTGGGATTTTTCAGGGTGTCCAGGTCGACGACAATCTTCAACAAGGCGTCTCCCCGGTTGAAGGCCTCGTAACGGGAGCGAGCCCGGGTGACCAACTCTTCGTGGAACTTCAACTCTCTGAAAAGCCGCGAACCGGAGCCGACGCCGAGCAGCTCGTTGAGCAGGCGCAAGGTGTACGCGGTATGCGGGTTGGCGGCGGTGACCAGGCTGGGCACGTTGAACGCCATGATCAGGCTGGGAAACTCATTGCGGGTCTGGAGCATGATCCGCCGCTCACCCGGCTCGTTCAGCTCCAGCGGGCGCCGGGTTGCGGGCAGCGTCCGGCTGGGCAGGTCGGCGAAGTGGCGTCGGGCCAGGGCTTCGACCTCCCCGGGGGTGATATCGCCGACCACCACCAGGGTGGCGTTGTTCGGCGCGTACCAGGTGGCGTACCAGCGTTGCAGTTGCTGGATGTTCAGGCGTTGCAGGTCGTGTTGCCAGCCGATGGTCGAGGTGCGATAGCCGCTGGTGGTAAAGGCGATGGTGCGCAGCTTCTCGTCGAGCAGGGTTTCGGGGGTGTCGTCGACGTTCTGCATCCGCTCGTTTTTGATCACCTCGATTTCACGCCGGAAGGCGGCGGGCGAAAGCTGGGCGGAACCCATCTGGTCGGCCATGATTTCCAGCGCGACGCCCAGGGCATGGCGCGGCATCAGGTATTCGTAGGTGGTGGTGTCATGGTTGGTGAAGGCGTTGATCCGCGCGCCCAGGCGCTCCATGATCTGGAACGCCTGGCCGGGGCAGACTTTGCTGCTGCCCTGGAACAACAGGTGTTCCAGGGCATGGGAAAGTCCTGATTCGCCCGGCGGTTCGTGGCTGGAGCCGACTTTGTACCAGAGCTGGGCCGCCACGACGGGGGCTCGATGATCTTCGCGCACGATGATTTTCAAACCGTTGTCGAGCATCAGTTCGTGGGTGCTGGGCGAGGGTGTGGCGAGGGCGATGACTGGCAGGAAAAGCAAGCCGAGTGCACGCCGGGGGGCGGGGCGTTTCATCCTTCAGGGGCCTTTTGAGTTGCAAAGGAACACCTTGATCCGGATGACGAATAAGCGGGCGGTAGCGGGATAGTGAGGGCGGCCCGAGACTTGGCTCGAACCGCCGCTCAGGTTATTGGCTGGCTACGCTGCGGTGCCACAGCGCGTAGTGGACCCGGCCGGACTTCTGCTCGCGGTGCAGGCGCCAGTTGCCCGGCAGGCCTAGGCCCGAGGGCGCGTTTTCGCTTTCGGTGTAGACCCAGGCGTCGTCGGCCAGCCACTGGCGTTCTTCCAGCAGGGCGCAGATGCCGGGCAGCAGGTTCTGGTTGAACGGCGGGTCGAGGAACACCAGGTCGAAGGCCGTGGCCGTCTGGGTTTCCAGGTAGCGCATGGCGTCGGCGGTCTGCACCTGGCCGACGCTGCAACGCAGGGTGCCCAGGTGCTCGCGCAGGTTGGCCACCGCCAGGTTGCTGGCGTCCAGCGCCTGGCCCATGGCCGCGCCACGGGACAGCGCCTCGAGGAACAAGGCGCCGCTGCCGGCGAATGGATCGAGCACCTTGGCCCCGGCGACATAGGGCGCCAGCCAGTTGAACAGGGTTTCACGCACCCGGTCCGGGGTCGGCCGCAGCCCCGGGACATCCGGGAAGCTCAGGCGTCGGCTGCGCCATTCGCCACCGATGATACGCAGTTGATTCACACCGTTATGCGGGTGAGCGGGTTTCTTGCTGGGACGCGATGGGCTGGCCATTAATGCTCCGGAACCCCGAGCGGCTGCTCGGCGGGTTTGTCAGTCGGTGGCGGCAGGGGCTTTTGCGGCACCGTGGGCCCTGCGGTGACGACGATCATCTTGTCGACACTCAGGTGTTTGTTCATCGCCGACTTGATCTGCTCGACGGTCAGTGCCTGGGTCTGCTGCACGAAGTTTTCCAGGTAGTCGAGCGGCAGGTCATAGAAACCCATCAGGCCCAACTGGCCGACGATGCTGCTGTTGCTCGCATTGGACAGCGGGAAGCTGCCGGCCATTTCGCGCTTGGCGTCGTCGACTTCCTTCTGGGTCGGGCCGTTTTTCAGATAGTCGGCGACTACCTCGTCCACCAGTTTGAGCGTGCCTTCGCTCATTTCGGCGCGGGTTTGCAGGTTGATCTGGAACGGACCCCGGACCTGCATCGGCGAGAAGCCCGAATAGACACCATAGGTCAGGCCGCGTTTTTCCCGCACTTCGCTCATCAGGCGGGTACCGAAACCGCCGCCGCCGAGGATCTGGTTGCCCAGGGACAGGGCTGCGTAGTCCGGGTCGGTGCGGTCGATGCCCTGTTGGGCCATCAGGATGGTGGTCTGCTTGGACGGGAACTCGATATGCCCGACGCTGGCTTTCGGTTCAGCCGGCTGGGCGATCTTCGGCAAGGCCGGGCCCTTGGGCAGGGCGGCGGAGACCTGGCTGGCGATGCCTTCGGCTTCGCTGCGCGAGAGGTCGCCGACCAGCGCGATCACCACGTTGCCGGCCGCGTAGGCCTTGGCATGGAAGGCGCGCAGCTGATCCAGGGTAATCGGCGGAATGCTCTGGGCCGTGCCTTCGCTCGGGTGCGCGTAGGGGTGATCGCCATACAGGCGCTTGGACAGGTCCAGGCTCGCCAGCTTGCCGGGGTTCTGCTTCTGATATTCGAAACCGGCCAGCAACTGGTTCTTGATCCGTGCCAGGGAGTCGGCAGGGAAGGTCGGCTTGCCCACCACTTCGGCGAACAGCTTCAGGGCCGGCTCGCGTTTGTCCGGGGCGCTGAGGCTGCGTAGCGAAGCAATCGCCATGTCCTTGTAGGAACCATTGCCGAAGTCGGCCCCGAGGCCTTCGAAGCCCTGGGCGATGGCGCCGACGTCCTTGCCGGCCACGCCTTCGTTGAGCATGGCGTTGGTCAGCGCGGCCAGGCCCGCGGCGTTGCCGTCCTGGCTGCTGCCGGCGGCGAAGGTCAGGTTCAGGTTGAACATCGGCAGTTCATGGGCTTCGACGAACAGCACTTTGCTGCCTTCGGCGGTTTTCCAGGTCTGCACGTTCAGGGTGCGGTGCGCCGGCGCCTTGCCGTCCAGTTCGGCCAGGGATTGCAGCTTGTGAGCGGACTTGGCCTCGTCCAGGGCCTGGCTGGCCTCGGAATTGCGCGAATCGAACAGATAAAAGCCGATACCGCCCGCCGCGACGGCGAGGGTCAGGGCGAGCAGGGCGAAACGTGGCCCCTTGGACTGACTCATTGGGCGCTCTCCTCGGGCAATACATGGGCGACGCTGAGGCGCTCGCGGGTGAAATAGGTACGGGCGGCGTTCTGGATATCCTGCGGCGTGACGCTTTGCAGGTCGGACAATTCGCTGTCCATTATTTTCCAGGACAGGCCGACGGTTTCCAGGATGCCGATGGCGCTGGCCTGGCTGGTGATGGAGTCACGTTCGTAGACCAGGCCGGCGATCACCTGGGCGCGTACGCGTTCCAGCTCTTCGGCACTCGGTGCCTGGGTTTTCAGCTGGTCGAGCAGGCGCCAGAGGCCGGCCTCGGTGTCGGCCAGGGTCTTTTTCTTCTGGCTGTTGGGAGTGGCCGTCAGCAGGAACAGGCTGTCGCCACGGGTGTAGGCGTCGTAGCTCGACGAGCCGCCGGAGATCAGCTCTTCGCCGCGCTCCAGTTGCGACGGCAGGCGCGCACTGTAGCCGCCGTCGAGCAGGGCGGCGATCAGGCGCAGGGCGGTGACCGAACGCTTGTCTTCGGCGGTGGCGAAGCTCGGCACGTTGAAGCCGAACATCAGGCTCGGTAACTGGGTCTTCACGTGCAGGGTGATCAGGCGTTCGCCAGGCTCGTCGAGTTCCCGCGGGATCTTCGCCGGCGGCGTGTCCCGCCGGGGGATGGCGCCGAAATAGCGTTGGGCCAGGGTTTTGACTTCATCCGGGGTGACGTCGCCGACCACCACCAGGGTGGCGTTGTTCGGCACATACCAGGACTGGTACCAGTGGCGCAGTTCTTCGATCTTCATACGATCGAGGTCAGCCATCCAGCCGATGGTCGGCGTGTGGTAGCCGCTGGCCGGGTAGGCCATCGCCTTGAAGCGCTCGAAGGCCTTGCCCATGGGCTTGTCGTCGGTGCGCAGGCGACGTTCTTCCTTGATGACTTCGATTTCCCGGCTGAACTCGTCGGCCGGCAGGCGCAGGCTGGCCATGCGGTCGGCTTCCAGCTCCAGGGCCACGCTCAGGCGGTCGCGGGCCAGGACCTGGTAATAAGCGGTGTAGTCGTCGCTGGTGAAGGCGTTTTCTTCGGCACCGAGGTCCCGCAGGATCAGCGAGGCTTCGCCTGGGCCGACTTTGGAACTGCCCTTGAACATCATGTGTTCCAGGGCGTGGGACAGGCCGGTCTGGCCAGGGGTTTCGTAGCTCGAGCCGACCTTGTACCAGATCTGCGAGACCACCACGGGCGCGCGGTGATCCTCGCGGACCACGACCTTCAGGCCGTTGTCGAGGGTGAATTCGTGGGTCGGTTGCGGGTCGGCGGCCAAGGCGGCCAGGGGTAGACAAAGCGTGCTGAGCAACAGGCCAGCGGCACGGCGGGCTAGAGCATTCATTCGTTTTCAAACCTGTAGTACGGCCCGCGTGATCTTAGCGTCGGCGGGCGAGGAGGTGCTAGGATACTGCGTTGCGCGCGAACAATCTGGTCAAAAGGCAGTCTGTTGCGCATCAGAATATTATTTGCCGAAGCGCCACCTTGGCGCGTCGCTACCGTGAGATAGCCGTCCTCCATGTTTGGTTCCAACGACGACAAGAAGACCCCAGCCCCGGCTGGCGAGAAAAAAAGCCTGTTCGGATGGCTGCGTAAAAAACCGCAGGAAGCCGTCGTCGAACAGCCACAACCGACCCCTGAGGCCACGCCCGCGCCAGTGAGCGAGGCGTTGCCGGTGGCTGCCGAGCCGTTGCCGGTCAGCGTGCCGTTGGTCGAAGCGCCTGCCACCACCGCACCGGCTGCTCCGGTACATGAGCCCTGGCTGAGCTTGCCCGTGGCCGAGGAGCCGGTGGCCCTGGTCGAGGATGTCCAGGCGCCGCATATCACCCCGCCGATCCCGCTGACGGCTATCGCGCCGGTCGCTGAAGTGGCCGCGCCTGAACCGTTCATCGCCGAGCCGGTGCCAGCGCCGGTCATTGCGCCGATTGTCGAAGCTCCAGCTCCAGCTCCAGCTCCAGTCTCTGCACCTGCACCTGCACCAGTCCCGGCACCCGCGCCAGTCGTGGCACCTGTGGTTGCGCCGGCTCCAGTTGCGGTGGCAGAGCCCGTGGCCGCCGAACCGGCCAAGCCCGTTTCCGAAGAAACCAAGGTCGGCTTCTTCACCCGCCTCAAGCAGGGCCTGTCCAAGACCAGCGCCAGTATTGGCGAAGGCATGGCCAGCCTGTTCCTGGGCAAGAAAGCCATCGACGACGACCTGCTCGAAGAGCTGGAAACCCGTCTGCTGACCGCCGACGTGGGTGTCGAAGCCACTTCGGTGATCATCCAGAGCCTGACCCAGAAGGTCGCGCGCAAGCAGTTGACCGACAGCGACGCGCTCTACGCCTCGTTGCAGGCCGAGCTGACCGCGATGCTCAAGCCGGTCGAACAGCCGCTGAAGATCACTTCGCAGCACAAACCGTTCGTGATCCTGGTGGTGGGCGTCAACGGCGCCGGCAAGACCACCACCATCGGCAAGCTGGCGAAGAAACTGCAGCTCGACGGCAAGAAAGTCATGCTGGCGGCGGGCGATACCTTCCGCGCGGCGGCGGTGGAGCAATTGCAGGTGTGGGGCGAGCGCAACCAGATCCCGGTCATCGCCCAGCACACCGGTGCCGACTCGGCTTCGGTCATCTTTGACGCGGTACAGGCGGCCAAGGCGCGCGGTATCGACGTGCTGATCGCCGACACCGCCGGTCGCCTGCACACCAAAGACAACCTGATGGAAGAATTGAAGAAGGTTCGCCGGGTGATCGCCAAGCTCGACGTGGAGGCGCCGCACGAAGTGCTGCTGGTGCTCGACGCCGGGACTGGGCAGAACGCCATCAACCAGGCCAAACAATTCAACCAGACGGTCCAACTGACCGGCCTGGCATTGACTAAGCTCGATGGGACCGCCAAGGGCGGGGTGATCTTTGCCCTGGCCAAGCAATTTGGCCTGCCGATTCGTTACATCGGCGTCGGCGAAGGGATCGACGATTTGCGGACCTTTGAAGCCGAACCCTTTGTCCAGGCCCTTTTCGCTGAGCGGGAGCGTTCATGATTCGTTTCGAACAGGTCGGTAAGCGCTATCCGAACGGTCATGTCGGCTTGCATGAACTGAGCTTTCGGGTACGTCGTGGTGAATTCCTGTTCGTGACCGGGCATTCCGGCGCGGGCAAAAGTACCCTGCTGCGCCTGCTGCTGGCGATGGAGCGTCCGACCACCGGCAAGCTGCTGCTGGCCGGGCAGGACCTGGGCCAGATCAGCAACGCACAGATTCCGTTCCTGCGCCGGCAGATCGGCGTGGTGTTCCAGAACCACCAGTTGCTGTTCGATCGCACGGTGTTCAACAACGTTGCCTTGCCGTTGCAGATCCTCGGCCTGTCCAAGGCCGAGATCGTCAAACGCGTGGATTCGGCCCTGGAGCGCGTGGCGCTGTCGGACAAGACCGACCTCTACCCCGGCGACCTCTCCACCGGCCAGCAACAACGCGTCGGCATTGCCCGCGCCATCGTCCATCGGCCGGCCCTGCTGCTGGCGGACGAACCCACCGGTAACCTCGACCCGCGCCTGGCGGCGGAAATCATGGGGGTGTTCGAAGACATCAACCGCCTGGGCACCAGCGTGCTGATCGCCAGCCACGACCTGGCCCTGATCGCCCGCATGCGTCACCGCATGCTGACCCTGCAACGCGGCCGATTGATCGGCGACGGGGAGGCAGGCGAATGAGTGCGACCCGCAGCCCCAAAGTCGCCGAACGGGTGGCCCCGAAGGCCTCCGACCCGCAGGCCCCGAAGAAAAAGCGCGACGAAGACGACGGCCCGGACTTCGGTACCCTGCTGCGCGCCTGGATCGAAAGCCATCGCGCCAGCCTGGTGGACAGCCTGCGCCGCCTGGGCAAGCAGCCGATCGGCAGCTTCTTTACCTGCCTGGTGATGGCCGTGGCCCTGAGCCTGCCCATGGGCTTGTCGCTGCTGCTGAACAATGTCGAGCGCCTCGGCGGCTCCTGGCAGCGCGCGGCGCAGATTTCCCTGTACCTGCAACTGGATGCCAGCCCGACCGAAGGCGAGAATCTCAGCGAACAGATCAAGGCCATGCCCGGCGTCGCGGATGCCGAGTACATCAGCAAGGAAAAGGCCCTGGACGAGTTCCAGCAGCAGTCGGGCCTGGGCGAAGCCCTCAAGGAATTGCCGCAGAACCCCTTGCCGGGGGTGGTGCTGGTGACGCCGAACGAAGTCGACAAGGCGACATTGGAGGCCCTGCGCCAGCGCCTGGCCGAGTTGCCCAAGGTGCAACAGGCTCAGCTGGACCTGGTCTGGGTCGAGCGCCTGGCGGCTATTCTCAAGCTGGGCGACCGGTTTGTCTTCGGCCTGACGGTGCTGTTGGTGTCTGCATTACTTTTGGTGATAGGCAATACCATTCGTCTTCATATTGAAAACCGCCGCACCGAGATCGAAGTGATTAAACTGGTCGGCGGCACTGATAGCTATGTGCGTAGGCCTTTTCTCTACATGGGCGCGCTTTATGGCTTTGGTGCCGGGTTTTTGTCCTGGGGCGTGCTGGCTTACGGCTTGAACTGGCTGAATGACGCGGTGGTCGGGCTGGCCGGTCTCTACGGCAGCGATTTCGCCCTGGCCGGCGTGCCGGTTGCCGATGGTCTGTCATTGTTGCTTGGGGCGGTGCTCTTGGGGTATATCGGTGCTTGGATTGCGGTCGCACGGCATTTACGTGAGCTGGCACCGAAGTAGTTAATGTCAGATTAATGTGGTTTCGTTTGTATTGACCGTATTGGTGGTTTAGGGAACTTGTCCTACGGTTCCTGGTCAATTTTCGCAGTGCATCACTGCACGAGTTATGTGAGTCGGAGGTTTTTTCGTATGACCACTTCTTTGCAACCTGTCTACGCGTTGGTCCCGGGTGCGAACCTGGAAGCCTACGTGAACACGGTGAACAGCATTCCGTTGCTGACGCCGGAGCAGGAGCGTGAACTGGCCGAGAGTCTCTATTATGAGCAGGATCTTGGGGCGGCTCGGCAGATGGTGCTCGCCCACCTGCGTTTTGTCGTCCATATCGCCCGTAGCTATTCCGGCTACGGTCTGGCCCAGGCTGACCTGATCCAGGAAGGCAACGTCGGCCTGATGAAGGCCGTGAAGCGCTTCAACCCGGAAATGGGTGTGCGCCTGGTGTCGTTTGCCGTGCACTGGATCAAGGCGGAAATCCACGAGTTCATCCTGCGCAACTGGCGCATCGTGAAAGTGGCCACCACCAAGGCCCAGCGCAAGCTGTTCTTCAACCTGCGCAGCCAGAAGAAACGTCTGGCCTGGTTGAACAACGAGGAAGTCCATCGCGTGGCCGAAAGCCTCGGTGTGGAGCCCCGTGAAGTGCGCGAGATGGAAAGCCGTCTGACCGGCCAGGACATGGCCTTCGACCCGGCGGCGGAAGCCGACGACGACAGCGCTTTCCAGTCTCCGGCCAACTACCTGGAAGACCACCGGTACGACCCGGCGCGTCAGCTGGAAGATGCCGATTGGAGCGAAAACTCCAACAGCAACCTGCATGAGGCCCTGGAAGTGCTCGACGAGCGCAGCCGCGACATTCTCTACCAGCGCTGGTTGGCGGAAGAGAAAGCCACGCTGCACGACCTGGCGCAGAAGTACAATGTTTCGGCCGAGCGTATTCGCCAGCTGGAAAAGAGTGCGATGAACAAGCTGAAGCTGTCGATTGCCGCTTAAGCACTAAGGCAATAAAAAACGCCCCGATCTGATCGGGGCGTTTTTGTTTCGACGTTCGAAATTTTCGGCGTCTGGACAGGCCTCATCGCGAGCAAGCTTGCTCCTACAGGGCCAGCCGTCGTTCACAAAATTGTGGCACACCGTGACACTGTAGGAGCAAGCTTGCTCGCGATGGGGCCCTGGAGGTCACAGTGCCCAGGGTGCCTTGCGCGAGTTGTTCAGCCCCACCAGGTAGTCATCCCCGCCCAGTTGGCTCATCTGCTGGCGAATCCAGCCGGCTCGGCGTGCCACGTAGGTGCTCGGGTGACTGGCGCTCCACTCCCGCGGATTGGGCAGCACCGCCGCCAGCAAGCTGGCCTGCTGACGCGACAGTGACGCCGCGCTCACGCCGAAGTGATGCCGTGCCGCCGCTTCCGCGCCGAACACGCCGTCATCCCACTCCACGCTGTTCAGGTACACCTCGAGAATCCGCTGTTTGGGCCACGTCAGTTCGATCAGCGCGGTGAACCAGGCTTCCAGCCCTTTACGCAAATAACTGCGCCCCGACCACAGGAACAGGTTCTTCGACACCTGCTGGCTCAAGGTGCTGGCGCCGCGAATCGAACCGCCGCGCTCGTTGTGTTCAAAGGCGGCCTGGATCGCATCGAAGTCGAAGCCCCAGTGCTCGGGGAATTTCTGATCCTCGCCGGCCATCACCGCCACTTTCAGCTCGTCGGAGATCTGCTCCCACGGGCGCCAGCTGCGTTGCAGGTCAATGGGCTCGCCATCGGTCCAGGACTCGATCTTGCGTTCGACCATCAGCGCGGTCCCGGGCGGCGGCACCCAACGAAACAGCAACACCAGCAACACACTGCCAATGGCGAACCATTTCAGGACGGTGAGGAGGCGGCGGAAAAGGAATTGCAACATAGAGATGGCTTGGCCGGGGCGTGGGAGCGGGCCATTATACAGACCCTGTGCCCCCTGAATGGAGTTCGTCATGTTGCGTGGTTTTTTGCTGCTGGCCGCCTTTTTCGGTTTTACCGGTGTCGCCCTCGGTGCCTTTGCCGCCCACGGCCTGAAAGACCGCCTGAGCGCGGAATACCTGGCGATCTTCCACACCGGCGTGACCTATCAGTTGGTGCACGCCCTGGCGCTGTTCGGCGTGGCCCTGCTGGCGACGCATATTCCGGGGCGTCTGGTCACCTGGGCCGGCCTTTCGTTCGCCATCGGGATTATCCTGTTCTCCGGCAGCCTGTATCTGTTGACCCTGACCGGTGTGAGCAAGCTGGGCATCATCACCCCGTTCGGCGGCCTGGGCTTCCTGATCGGCTGGTTCTGCCTCGGTCTGGCCGCCTGGCGCCTGCAGGCGGCTTGAGCTGACCGCCAGGTCGACGAATGGCTTGGGTCGCCCGGACTGATCGGGCTAGAATGCTGACCCCTAAAAATGATGGCAGCCCGGCGCATGCGCATTCAATTGAACGGTGAACCCTTTGAACTGCCCGATGGCGAGACCGTCGCGGCGTTGCTGGCCCGGCTTGACCTGGTCGGGCGGCGGGTGGCGGTGGAGCTGAACCTGGATATCGTCCCGCGCAGCCAGCATGCCGACACCGCCCTGCGTGAAGGTGATCAGGTCGAAGTGGTGCACGCTATCGGCGGTGGTTAATCGCCCCTGCGGTCCCGCAGTCTTGATCCACTCTGCAAGCCCTCAACCTTTCAAGAGGATTTCCGAATGAGCACTGTTCGCAGCGACAAGCCCTTCGTGCTGGCCGGCCGTACCTACCAGTCCCGCCTGCTGGTGGGGACCGGCAAATACCGCGACATGGAAGAAACCCGCCTGGCCATCGAGGCCTCGGGTGCCGAGATCGTTACCGTGGCCGTACGCCGGACCAATCTGGGGCAGAACCCGGGCGAGCCGAACCTGCTGGATATCCTGCCGCCGGATCGCTACACCATCCTGCCGAACACCGCCGGCTGCTACGACGCCATCGAAGCCGTGCGCACCTGCCGCCTGGCCCGTGAGCTGCTGGACGGCCACAACCTGGTGAAGCTGGAAGTCCTGGCCGACCAGAAAACCCTGTTCCCCAACGTGATCGAAACCCTCAAGGCCGCCGAAGTGCTGGTCAAGGAAGGCTTCGACGTGATGGTCTACACCAGCGATGACCCGATCATCGCCCGGCAACTGGCGGAAATCGGCTGCATCGCGGTCATGCCGCTGGCCGGCCTGATCGGCACTGGCCTGGGGATCTGCAATCCGTACAACCTGCAGATCATCCTTGAAGAAGCCAAGATCCCGGTGCTGGTGGATGCCGGTGTCGGTACCGCCTCCGACGCCACCATTGCCATGGAGCTGGGCTGCGAGGCGGTGCTGATGAACTCGGCCATCGCCCACGCCCAGCAGCCGATCCTGATGGCCGAAGCCATGAAACACGCCATCGTTGCTGGTCGCCTGGCCTACCTCGCCGGGCGCATGCCGAAAAAACTCTATGCCAGCGCTTCCTCGCCGCTGGATGGTCTGATCAAGTAAGAGCCTTTGATGACTGAATCGAACGACACGCCAATCCAGGCGGAAGAAGGCGAAGAGCGCCAACACCGCCGTATCAAGAGTTTCGTGATGCGCGCCGGGCGCATGACCGAAGGCCAGCAGAAGGGCCTGGAGCAGGGCACGCCGCTGTTCGTCCTGCCGCTGGCCGATGCGCCGGTGGATTTCGACCAGGTGTTCGGTCGTTCCGCGCCGCGCTCGCTGGAAATCGGCTTCGGCATGGGCCATTCCCTGCTGGAGATGGCGGCAGCGGCCCCCGAGCAGGACTTTATCGGTGTCGAAGTGCACCGTCCGGGTGTCGGCGCGCTGCTCAATGGCGTGCTGACCCAGGGCCTGAAGAACCTGCGGGTCTATGACTGCGACGCCATTGAAGTGCTCAACCGCTGCGTGGCGGACAACAGCCTGGACCGGCTGATGCTGTTTTTCCCGGATCCGTGGCACAAGAGCCGTCACCACAAGCGGCGTATTGTCCAGGCGTCCTTTGCCGAGCTGGTGCGCAGCAAGCTGAAGGTCGGCGGGATCCTGCACATGGCCACCGACTGGGAGCCGTATGCCGAATACATGCTGGAAGTGATGAACGTTGCCCCGGGTTATCGCAACCTGGCCGAAGACGGCAAATGCGTGCCGCGTCCGACCGAACGCCCGATCACCAAGTTCGAACGCCGCGGCGAGCGACTGGGGCATGGGGTCTGGGACCTGAAGTTCGAGAAGCTGGCCTGAGGCCTGTGGCGGTGAAGCGCTCTCAGCGCCGATCCGCCACCACCCCGATCAACACCAGGACCACCAACAACACCGGCGCCAGGCTGTAGTTGTTGAACTGGCTCAGGCCGCGCACCACCCAGGGCGTGGCATAGATCAAGGCCGCGCCGCTGCCGATCATGCACAGCAGGGCCAGCAGCGGTACGCGCAAGGCGCCGGCGATGCTGCCCAGGCGTTGATCGATCCAACCCTTGATATCCGCGCCAAACAGCACCAGCAGGCAGCCCACCAGCGCCAGGGCGATTTCCGACAGGTTGCTGCGGCTCCAACGCGATACCGTGGCGAGCAGGTCGAGTACCAGGTCCATGGGGTTTCCTTAGGTCAAAAAGTATTGCAGCAAGTCATTGAGAAACAGCTGCCCGCGGTCGGTGGCCGCCAGGCGTGACGGTTCGACCTGCAACAGGCCACTTTGTTCGGCCTCGGCGCGTGCTTCGTTCAAGCTGTCGAGACTAAGCCCGGTACGTTGCGCAAACAAGACGGCGTCAACGCCCGCGGTCAGGCGCAGGGCATTCATCAGGAACTCGAACGGCAGTTCTTCGTTGGCCAGGGCTTTCTCCCCGGCCTGGAAGGCCTTGGCCGGGTTCAGGTAGTCCTTCGGCAGGCGGGTTTTCCAGGTCCGGACGATGCGACCGTCCGGGTGGCTGAGCTTGCCATGGGCGCCGGCGCCGATACCGATGAAATCACCGAAGCTCCAGTAATTGAGGTTGTGCCGCGCCGCCCGCCCGGGCTGGGCATAGGCCGAGACTTCGTACTGGGCGTAGCCGTGCTCGGCCAACAGCGCCTGGCCGGCTTCCTGGATATCCCACAGGGTGTCGTCTTCCGGCAGCGTCGGCGGCTGGTTCCAGAACACCGTGTTCGGCTCCAGCGTCAGCTGATACCAGGACAGATGGGTGGGCTTCAGGGCGATGGCCTGGCGCAGATCACCCAGGGCATCTTCCAGGGACTGGTCCGGCAAGCCGTGCATCAGGTCCAGGTTGAAGTTGTCGAAACCGGCCTGGCGCGCCATATCCGCCGCCCGCACGGCTTCGCCGCCGGTATGAATGCGGCCGAGGGCCTTGAGCTTGTCTTCCTGGAAACTCTGGATACCGATGGACAGCCGATTGATGCCCAGCTGGCGATAGGCGATGAATTTTTCCTGCTCGAAGGTCCCGGGGTTGGCTTCCAGGGTGATTTCGATATCGCCGGCAAACGGGATGCGTGCTTCGACGCCCTTGAGCAGGCGCCCCAGCGCCGCGGCGCTGAACAGGCTGGGCGTGCCGCCGCCGAAGAAGATCGAACTCAACTCACGGCCATACACCGCGTGCAGGTCCTGGTCGAGGTCGGCCAGCAGCGCGTCGACATACTCCTCTTCCGGCAGCACCGGGCTGGCGGTGTGGGAGTTGAAGTCGCAATACGGGCATTTGCGCACGCACCAGGGAATATGGATGTACAGCGCCAGGGGCGGCAGGTCCGGCATGGCCGCCCGGGGTGTTGGCGCGCTGCCGTGGATCAGCGGCGGCGCTACGTGGGGCTGGGTCATTTCAGGCCCAGACGCTGGCGCAACAGGGCCATGGCGCGGGCGCGGTGGCTGAGCTGGTTCTTTTCGACCGGACCCAGTTCGGCGCTGGAGCAGTCACGCTCCGGTACCCAGAACAGCGGATCGTAGCCAAAACCGTGCTCGCCGCTGGCGGCGGTGAGGATGCGCCCGTGCCAGAGGCCTTCGCAGAGGATCGGCAGCGGATCGTCGGCATGCCGCACCAGGGCCAGCACGCAGACGAACTGCGCGCCGCGCTCGGCGGTCGGGACATCCTTCAAGGCGTCGAGCAGCTTGGCGTTGTTCGCCGCATCGCCCTGGCCGTCGGCGTAACGGGCCGAATAGATACCCGGCGCGCCGCCGAGGAAGTCCACCGCCAGCCCCGAGTCGTCGGCCAGCGCCGGCAGGCCGGAAATGCGGGCCGCATTACGGGCTTTGAGGATGGCGTTTTCGACGAACGACAAACCGGTTTCTTCCGGCTCGACGCTGCTGAACTCACCGATCGAGCGCAGTTGCACCGACCCACCGAGCATGGCCTGGAGTTCTTTGAGTTTGCCGGCGTTGTGGCTGGCCAGTACCAGTTGGGTGAAATTCATCATTCGCCTGGGAAAAGTTCCTGATTGAAGCTGAAAGTGTGGGCATCGCCGCCGATGGTGACGGTGATCTCGAAGACACGGTTTTCCGCCTGCGGGACGGGGTACTGCGCCAGGTAGTAGACGGCGCCCTGTTCGGTGATCTGCTTGAAGTTCAGTGTGACGCTCTTGCCGGTCAGGTCCTTCACATTGCCGCTGACCTGGGCGACCAGCGGTTTGTCGGCCTTGACCACCGAGACATTGATCACACCCTGGTTCTTGCTGCGTACCAGCTCCACACCCCGGGCAACGTTCGGTTGGATATAGGTGGAGTTGAAGGTGTTGTAGTGTACGGTGATGTCACCGAACACTTCCTGGCGCTCGCCCTTGATGGCATCGGCGGCCATGGCCGTGACGCCGAAGCAGGCCGCCACTAGAAACACAACTGAACGCAGCATGATCGTTCTCCTCGAGACAGGGCGGTTTATACCGCGATCTGATGATCGGCGAGACCCGGGCTGCTGACGCGATAAATGCCGATCTCACCTAATAGATTAGGCCATAGCTTACTGGCCCACCCGTGGCGGTGCTGTTGATCCACGGCAAGCCGGTTGATGACCTTGGCGGTCCGTTCGCGGCACAGCGCCTCGAAGTCTTCGAAGGTGCAGAAGTGGATGTTCGGCGTGTTGTACCAGGTGTACGGGAGGAATTCCGAGACCGGCATCCGGCCTTTGCTCGCCAGGTACCAGCGGCAGCGCCAGTGACCGAAGTTGGGGAAGGTGATGATGCACTGGCGCCCGACCCGGAGCATTTCGTCGAGGATCTTGTCCGGGTAGTGCACGGCTTGCAGGGCCTGGGTCATGACCACGATATCGAAGCTGTTGCTGGCAAAGTTGCCGAGGCCCTTGTCCAGGTCCTGCTCGATGACGTTGATGCCCTTGGCCACGCAGGTGGCGATGTTCTCCGGGTCGTTTTCCAGGCCGTAGCCGCTGACCTGCTTGTTGTCGCGCAGCCAGGCCAGCAGTTCGCCGTCGCCGCAGCCGAGGTCGAGCACGCGGCTGCCGGCGGGGATCCAGTCTTGGATGATTTCCAGGTCGGCTCTCATGGCGTCCTCACAGCGTAATTCGGTTCATGTAGTTGCCGAACGCCTGCAGGTAACGCGGGATCGGGATCAGGAAGGCGTCGTGGCCTTGCGGTGCATCGATTTCCAGGTAGCAGACGTCCTTGCGCGCGGCCATCAGCGCATCGACGATTTCCCGCGAGCGGGCCGGCGAGAAACGCCAGTCGGTGGTGAAGGACATCACGCAGAAGCTGGCCGTGGCACCGGCGAACGTCTGCGCCAGGTTGTCGCCGAAGTTGGCCGCCGGGTCGAAGTAGTCCAGGGCCTTGGTCATCAACAGGTAGGTGTTGGCATCGAAACGCCCGGAAAACTCCTCGCCCTGGTAACGCAGGTAGCTCTCGACCTGGAATTCCACGCTGTGGAAGTCGTAGTTGAGCTTTTCGCTCTTGAGGCCCCGGCCGAATTTCTCGCCCATGGAGTCATCGGACAGGTAGGTGATGTGCCCGACCATGCGCGCCAGCATCAGGCCACGCTTGGGGATCACGCCCTTTTCCTGGAAGGAGCCGCCGTGGAATTCCGGATCGGTGAGGATCGCCTGGCGCGCCACTTCGTTGAAGGCGATGTTCTGCGCCGACAACTTGGGGGCCGAGGCAATGGCGACGCAATGGCGCACGCGATCGGGGTAGGTGATGCTCCATTGCATGGCCTGCATGCCGCCCAGGCTGCCGCCGATCACCGCGGCCCATTGGCCGATGCCGAGGCGGTCGGCGAGGTGGGCCTGGCTGTGGACCCAGTCTTCCACGGTCAGCACCGGGAAATCGGCGCCGAAGGGCCGGCCAGTCTCGGGGTTGATGCTGCTCGGGCCGGTGGAGCCGTTGCAGCCGCCGAGGTTGTTCAGGCTGACGACGAAGAACTTGTTGGTGTCGATGGGCTTGCCGGGGCCGATGCAGCTGTCCCACCAGCCGGGCTTGCGCTCGTCGGGGCTGTGGAAACCGGCGGCGTGATGATGGCCGGAAAGGGCATGGCAGATCAGCACGGCGTTGCTCGCCGCGGGATTGAGGGTGCCGTAGGTTTCGTAGATCAGGTCGTAGGCCGGCAGGGAACGGCCACAGGCCAGGGCCAGGGGCTCGCTGAAGTGTGCCGTTTGCGGCACGACCAGCCCGACGGAATCGTGGGGAAAGACAGTGGACATCGACCCTGCTCACGCTTGAATGAGGCGTAAGTCTAATGAGCGGGGGGAGCAGCGGCAAGCGCCGCTCCCACAGTTGATCAGATCAACCGGAACAGCACTTCCGGCATGCCGCTCATGACCGCCAGCGGCGGAATCACGTAGCTCTGGATCAACTGGATCACCAGGAAGGCCAGGATCGGCGAGATATCCAGGCCACCCAGGTTCGGCACGATCTTGCGGAACGGCGCCAGGGCCGGTTCGCTGATCTGGTACACCAGCTCGGCGGCCGGGCTATGGCTGCCGGGAGCGACCCAGGAGAGGATCACACTGATGATCATGGCGAAGAAGAACACCTTGAGGAACAGCGAGGTGATGCCGATGACCGCCCAGATCAGCAGGTAGCCGACATTGCCGGTGACGCCGTAGCTGAGCAGCAGGATCACCGCCATCAGCAGCATCTGCACGATAATCGCCAGCACCAGCGAGGACATGTCCAGGCCGAACAGGCTTGGGATGATCCGGCGCAGCGGCTTGAGCAGCGGCTGGGTGGCCTTGACGGTGAACTGGCAGAGCGGGTTGTAGAAGTTGGCCCGGACCAGTTGCAGGATGAAACGCAGCAGAATCACCAACAGATACAGGCTGCCCAGGGTTTGAATGACAAAAATGGCAGCGCTATTGAATGCAAACATTAAGTGTTCCCTCGAGGATTACTGACCGAGTTGCTCAGCCATTTCGGCCGAACGGTGGGCGGCGGCGCCGAGCGCCTTTTCTACCAGGGCTTCGAAGCCGCCGGCCTGGAAGGTCTTGATCGCGGCTTCCGTGGTGCCGGCCGGCGACGTCACGCGACGGCGCAGTTCGGCGGCCTCAACGTCACTGGAGACGGCCATGTGGGCGGCGCCCAGGGCGGTCTTCAGGGTCAGTTGGCTGGCGATATCACGGGGCAGGCCGAGTTTCTCGCCGGCGGCGGTCATGGCTTCGATCAGCAGGAAGAAGTACGCCGGGCCGCTACCGGACACTGCGGTCACGGCGTCCAGTTGCTGTTCTTCGTCCAGCCAGAAGGCGCTGCCGACGGCCGACAGCAGGGTTTGCGCCTGTTGGCGCTGCTCGGCGGAGACCTGCGCGGTGGCGAACAGGCCGCTGACGCCCTGGCGCAGCAGCGCCGGGGTGTTCGGCATGCAGCGCACGATTGGCTGCTCACCCAGCCAGCGGTTCATGCTGGCGCAGGTGATGCCGGCGGCAATCGACACCACCAGTTGGTTGGGCGCAAGGCTTGGGCGCAAGGCTTCGCACACGGCCTTCATGGCCTGCGGCTTGACCGCCAGCACCACCACATCAGCCCCGAGGATGGCCTCGGCGTTGTCGGCGAACACTTCGATACCGTGTTCGGCCTGGACCCGCGCGCGGGTCTCGGCACCGGGATCGCTGGCGCGAATCAGCGCGGCGTCCAGGCCCTCGGCACGCAGGCCGCCGATCAGGCTGGCCGCCATGTTGCCGGCGCCGATGAAAGTGATTCGATTCTTGCTCTTGCTCATGACGGATCCTTGAAACGAGTGTGTGAGGCCATTTCAGGCCTGGCCATAATCGCGGGCGCCAAACAGCGCGGTACCGATCCGCACCCAGGTGGCGCCTTGGGCAATGGCCGACTCGAGATCGTGGCTCATGCCCATGGAAAGTGTGTCGAGCGGCAGGTTGAGGCTGTCTTGCAAAGTCCGCACGGTGGCGAACGCGGCGTCTTGTTCGGCACGCTCTTCGGTCGGTTCGGGGATCGCCATCAGCCCGCGCAGCTTCAGGTTCGGCAGCGCGCTGATGGCCGCGGTCAGGGCCGGCAGGTCGGCCGGGGTGCAGCCGGACTTGCTGGCCTCGCCGCTGACATTGACCTGGATGCAGATATTCAACGGCGCCAGGTCAGCCGGGCGCTGTTCGGACAGGCGTTGTGCGATTTTCAGGCGATCCACGGAGTGCACCCAATCGAAATGCTCGGCGATGGCGCGAGTCTTGTTCGATTGAATGGGGCCGATGAAGTGCCAGCACAAGGGCAGGTCGGTCAATTCGGCCTGTTTGCCCAGGGCTTCCTGCAGGTAATTCTCGCCGAAGTCCCGCAGGCCCGCGGCATGGGCTTCGCGCACGGCGGCGGCGGGCTTGGTCTTGCTCACGGCGAGCAGGCCGATGCTGGCGCTGTCGCGGCCGGCGGCCTGTGCAGCGGCAGCGATGCGGGCTGCAACGGTGGTGATGTTGTCTGCTATCGTGGTCATTCAAATTCGCCAGCAGGTCAAAAGTCTGCGGCATTCTACCTGTATTGGGGAGCCTCATGGATATCACCGAGCTGCTGGCCTTTAGCGCCAAACAGGGCGCGTCGGACTTGCACCTCTCGGCGGGCCTGCCGCCGATGATCCGGGTTGACGGCGATGTACGGCGGATCAACCTGCCGGCGCTGGACCACAAGCAGGTCCACGACCTGATCTACGACATCATGAACGACCGCCAGCGCAAGGACTACGAGGAGTTCCTGGAGACCGACTTCTCCTTCGAAGTGCCGGGCGTGGCGCGCTTCCGGGTCAACGCCTTCAACCACAACCGCGGTTCGGGCGCGGTATTCCGGACCATTCCCTCGAAAGTCCTGACCATGAGCGACCTGGGCATGGGCGAGGTGTTCCGCAAGATCACCGAGGTGCCGCGCGGGCTGGTGCTGGTGACCGGGCCGACCGGTTCGGGCAAGTCGACCACCCTGGCGGCGATGATCGACCACCTGAACAACAACAGGCATCACCATATCCTGACCATCGAGGACCCGATCGAGTTCGTCCACGAATCGAAGAAGTGCCTGGTCAACCAGCGCGAAGTGCACCGCGACACCCAGAGTTTTTCCGCGGCCCTGCGTTCGGCCCTGCGGGAGGACCCGGACGTGATCCTGGTGGGCGAGATGCGCGACCTGGAAACCATCCGCCTGGCGCTGACCGCCGCGGAAACCGGTCACCTGGTGTTCGGCACCCTGCACACCACCTCGGCGGCCAAGACCATCGACCGGGTGGTCGACGTGTTCCCGGCGCAGGAGAAGTCCATGGTCCGCTCGATGCTCTCCGAATCCCTGCAGGCGGTGATTTCCCAGAGCCTGCTGAAGAAGGTCGGCGGCGGGCGTATCGCCGCCCACGAGATCATGCTCGGCACCCCGGCGATCCGTAACCTGATCCGCGAGGACAAGGTGGCGCAGATGTATTCCTCGATCCAGACCGGCGGTTCGCTGGGCATGCAGACCCTGGACATGTGCCTCAAGGAGCTGCTGACCAAGGGCCTGATCACCCGGGATAACGCCCGGGAGAAGGCAAAGATTCCGGATAACTTCTAACACGGACCCCAGGGGCTTCTACGCTGTCACACAGGTATCTGCCTGATGTGACGCGGGGACGCTCATGGAGTTCGAGAAACTGCTGCGCCTGATGGTCGAAAAAGGCGCTTCCGACCTGTTTATCACCCCGGGCCTGCCGCCGTCGCTCAAGGTCAACGGCCAGATCCTGCCGGTGACCCGTGTCCCGCTGACCCAGGAACAGGCCCAGGACGCGGTGTTCGGCCTGATGACCGAGCGCCAGAAGCTCGACTTCACCCACCTGCACGAATGCAATTTCGCCATCCATCCCAAGGGCGTGGGGCGCTTTCGCGTCAGCGCGTTTTACCAGCGCAGCCAACCGGGCATGGTGTTGCGGCGCATCGAGACGCGGATTCCCGAACTGGCCACGCTGAAGCTGCCGCCGATCATCGAGCAACTGGCGCTGCTCAAGCGCGGGCTGGTGATACTGGTCGGGGCGACCGGTGCCGGCAAGTCGACCTCCCTGGCGGCGATGATCGGCCACCGCAACCAGCAGGGCAGCGGCCATATCGTCACGGTCGAGGACCCCATCGAGTTCGTTCATGAGCACCAGAACTGCATCATTACCCAGCGCGAAGTGGGGATCGACACCGATTCCTACGAGGTGGCGCTGAAAAACACCCTGCGCCAGGCTCCCGACCTGATCATGATCGGCGAAGTACGCACCCGGGAGACCATGGGCCACGCCCTGGCGTTCGCGGAAACCGGGCACCTGTGCCTGGCGACCCTGCATGCGCCGAATGCCGACCAGGCGCTGGAGCGGATCATCAACTTCTTTCCCGTGGACCGGCATCCGCAGATCTGGATGGACTTGTCACTCAACCTGCGGGCGATTGTCGCCCAGCAGTTGATTCCGACCCGGGATGGCCAGGGGCGGCGGGCGGTGGTGGAAGTGCTGCTGAATACACCGCTGATGGCCGACCTGATTCGCAAGGGCGAGATCAAGGATCTGAAGGGGTTGATGAAGCGCTCGACCGAGCAGGGGATGCAGACGCTGGACCAGGCGTTGTATGCGTTGCATCAGGAGGGTGTGATCAGCTACCGCGATGCGCTGGCGCATGCGGACTCCGCCAATGACTTGCGGCTGATGATCAAGTTGGAGAAAGGGGCGGGTGGCAAAGGGCCGGATGACTTGAGCCTGGGGCCGGCCTAGGCGCCTTGTGGTGGCTGTTCTGACGCCTTCGCGGCGGTGCGGCGACCCGACAAGCCCTGCTCCTACAGTACGTCGTCGTTCACCGATTTTGTAAACGACGCAACACTGTAGGAGCAGGGCTTGCCCGCGAAGAGGCCCTCAAGTGCGCCAAAAACTTCACAGGCGCACTACGAAACCAATCAGCGCTGCACAACCCGCATATGATTCTGCTCTTTCGGGATCACTCGCTTGGCAATCACGTAATGGCTGTCCCAGTACGGCTTCTTCAGCGTGTCGATGGTCACCGACTTGCCGCGACGCGGCGCATGGATAAACCGGTCGTTGCCCAGGTAGATGGCCACGTGGTTGACCTTGCGGCTCTTGAGGGTGAAGAACAGCAGGTCGCCCGGCTTGAGGTCCTTGCGCGCGACTTTCTGCCCGTGGCCGGCGGCCATGGCATTGGACGTGCGCGGCAGATCACTGGCTGCTACGCCGTTGAAGGCATACTTGACCAGGCCGCTGCAGTCGAAGCCCTTGCTCGGGCTACTGCCGCCCCAGCGATACGGGGTCCCCAGCACATTCACCGCACGGCTGAGCACAGCGCTGCTCTGCTTGGCGTTCGGTGCTGCCGGATTGATAGCCACCACGCTATCATGACGGGCTTTGCCATGGCTGCTGTGCTTGCCAGGGCGTTTGACCACCGGGGCGGTCAGATCGGTAGCATGGGCAACGGTAGCCGGTGATTTGGCAGTGTGACCGTTGACGGAAGGAAGACGTTGCTCACGGTTGGTGGCGTGGGCGGCCAGTGGCATTAATAGGCAAATGGTTAGCCATGTCTTGAAAAATGGTCGCATTAGGCAAGGCTCTAATTGGTAATCGCGCAACTTTATAACAGCTTTTTGGTCACTTCTGGGCCCGTTTGTCGAATCAATACAGGGGTTTAAAGTGGCCAGCAGCCGCGAAATCCGACCCATGGGTCACGTGAAAGTCAGGCCCCACAAGGCTTTCAGCGATTTTTGGTAAGGGTTTGTTACATGTTTTGAGACAGTAAAAAAGTCACACGGTTTTACGAAATATTTATCTATCGAGCTCGGAGAAGGTGTTGATGAACAGCTATCGGCAGGACGGCGCACCGGCGAATACCCACAACGTTTTACTCGGGTATTTGCTGTGGATTTTTGGTTTTACCGGTTCTCACCGCTTCTATTACGGCAAGCCGGTTACCGGGACGATCTGGTTTTTTACCTTCGGGTTGCTGGGGATCGGTTGGTTGATCGACCTGTTCCTGATTCCGGGCATGGATCGCGATGCGGATCTGCGTTTTACCGCCGGGCCGCTGGATTACAACGTTGCCTGGTTGCTGCTGACGTTCCTGGGCTTGTTCGGTATTCACCGGATGTACCAGGGCAAATGGCTGACCGGGCTGCTGTATCTGCTGACGGGCGGCTTGTTGGGTTTTGGCGTGCTGTATGACTTCTGGACGCTGAATGACCAGGTGTCGCTGAGGAACAGCGGGCGGGGTTGAGGTCGAATCGCTTTTGTCTGGCGTGCTGTTGGTGACCTCAGGGGCCTCTTCGCGGGCAAGCCCTGCTCCTACAAAGTTAGGCTGCACACAAAATATGTGTTCGACGCAGAACTGTAGGAGCAGGGCTTGTCGGATCGCCGCACCGCCGCGAAGCAGGCGACACGGTCTCACGCCTGGTAGGTGATCCGCCCATCCATCAACGTATAACGCACGCTCCCCGGCAACGCATGCCCGAAGAACGGGCAGTTCTCGCCCCTGGACAACCAGTGCTCACCGGCCACGGTCGAAGTACTCGGATCGAACAGCACCAGATCCGCCGCCGCTCCCATCGCCAGCTTGCCCGCCGGCAGGCGCAAGGCCTGCGCAGGACCGGCGCTCAGGCGCGCCAGCAGGGTCGGCAGGTCCAGCAAGCCATCTTCCACCAGGGTCAACGCCAGCGGCAGCAACAGCTCGACGCTGCTGATACCCGGCTCGGTTTCGCCGAACGGCGCCAGCTTGGCATCGCGCTCATGGGGCTGGTGATGGCTGGAGATGGCGCTTACCACCCCGGATTTCACCGCCGCGCGCAAGCCGTCGCGGTCGGCGCGGGTGCGTAGCGGCGGTTGTACGTGATAAAGGCTGGAGAAGTCGATCAGCGCTTCATCGGTCAGGATCAGCTGGTACAAGGCCACATCGGCCGTCACCGGCAAACCACGGGCCTGGGCCTGGGCGATCAGGGCTACGCCACGGGCGCTGGTCAGCTGGCTGAAGTGCGCACGCACGCCGCTCTGCTCCACCAGCAGCAGGTCCCTGGCCAGGGCCACGGTCTCGGCGGTTTCCGGGATCCCCGACAAGCCGAGGAAGCTGGCGGTCGGGCCTTCATGGGCCAGGCCGCCATGGGCCAGGTCATGGTCCTGGGAGTGGAAAATCACCGTCAGGTCGAAAGTCGCCGCGTACTCCAGCGCCCGGCACAGGGTGCGGGTGTTGCGGAAGCTCTCCAGGCCGTTGCCGAACGCCACGCAGCCGGCATCGCGCAAGGCCACCAGTTCTGCCAGTTGTTCGCCTTCCAGGCCCTTGCTCAGGGCGCCGATAGGAAACACCTTGGTGTTGCCGGCTTCGCGGGCACGGTCGAGGATCAGTTCGGCCACTGCCGAGGTGTCCAGCACCGGTTTGGTCTTGGGCGGGCAGCACAGGCTGGTGACGCCGCCGGCCGCCGCCGCGCGGGTTTCGCTGGCGATATTGCCCTTGCGGCTGTAGCCCGGCTCGCGCAGGGAGACGTTCAGGTCCACCAGCCCGGGAGCGGCCACCAGGCCTTTGGCATCGATCACGTCAACGGCGGCAAAACCCGTCGGGGCGGCGCCGATGGCAATCAGTTTGCCGGCTTCCAGGTGCAGGTCGGTCACTTGATCCAGGCCGCTGCTCGGGTCGATGACGCGGGCGCCGAGTATGCTGAGTTTCACTGGGCCTTCTCCTGGTCGAATTGGCGCTGGGCAGTCTGCCCGCTCATGGCCATGGACAGCACGGCCATGCGTATGGCGATGCCGTAGGTGACTTGGTTGAGGATCACCGAATGCGGGCCGTCGGCCACCGCCGATTCGATCTCCACGCCACGGTTGATCGGGCCCGGGTGCATGACGATGCAGTCCGGCTTGGCGCCGGCCAGGCGCGCGGTGGTCAGGCCGAACAGGCGGTAGAACTCGCCTTCGCTGGGCAACAGGCCGCCGGTCATGCGTTCACGCTGCAGGCGCAGCATGATCACCACGTCGACATCCTTCAGGCCTTCGGCCAGGTCGGTGTAGACCTTCACCCCGTATTGCTCGATGCCGATCGGCAGCAAGGTCTTCGGCGCGATCACGCGGATATCCGGGCAACCCAGGGTCTTGAGCGCCAGCATGTTCGAACGGGCCACCCGCGAGTGCAGGATGTCGCCGACGATGGCCACCGAGAGGTTTTCGAAGCTGCCCTTGTGCCGGCGGATGGTCAGCATGTCGAGCATGCCCTGGGTCGGGTGGGCATGGCGGCCGTCGCCGCCGTTGATGACCGCCACCTGGGGGCAGACGTGCTCGGCGATGAAATGCGCGGCACCGGACTCGCCGTGACGCACGACGAACATGTCGGCGGCCATGGCTTCAAGGTTGCGCAGGGTGTCGAGCAGGGTTTCGCCCTTGCTCGCCGAGGAGGTGGACACGTTCAGGGTGATCACGTCCGCCGACAGCCGCTGGGCGGCCATTTCAAAGGTGGTGCGGGTGCGGGTGGAGTTCTCGAAGAACACGTTGCACACGGTCTTGCCGCGCAGCAGCGGGACTTTTTTCACCGCCCGGGCACCGACTTCGAGGAAGGAGTCGGCGGTGTCGAGGATTTCGGTCAACAGCTCGCGGCGCAGGCCGTCGAGCGACAGGAAGTGGCGCAGCTGGCCCTGATCATTGAGCTGCAGCGGGCGCTTGGCGTCTAGAGGCGTCATCGCAAAGGACTCTTTAAAGGGCGAGGTCTTGAAGTTCAAGGTGGAGCGGCGCGGGGCCGGACAATTTTACCCGTTCCGTGGGAGCCAGCGACAGTGTTGCACCGACCACATCGGGGCGGATCGGCAATTCGGCGGCATCGAGGTCCAGCAGGCTGACCAGCGTCACGCTGGCCGGGCGGCCGTAGTCGAAGAGTTCGTTGAGGGCGGCGCGGATGGTCCGGCCGCTCATCAGCACGTCGTCGATCAGCACCAGGTGCTGGCCTTCGATCTCGAACGGCAGTTCGGACGGGCGCACCTGCGGGTGCAGGCCGTTCTGGCTGAAGTCGTCGCGGTAGAAGGACACATCCAGGGTGCCCAGGGGCGATGCACTGCCGAGGGCCTTGAGCAGCGCCTGGGCCACCCACACGCCGCCGGTACGGATGCCGATGAAGCGCGGCTCGACAATGGCACGCTTGCTCAGATGGGCGTTGAGATCGACGGCCATCTGGCTGATCAGGTCGGCGGGATTGGGCAGGCTCATGGTTGCTCCTTCAAGGGCCCTTGCGGGGAATCAAGGCGAGGGTGAGAGGTTCGGGCAGCGCCGGTGTTCAGGATTCGGCGGGTGTCGGGTGTTCTTCGATCCAGCTTTGCAGCAGCAGCTTGGCGGCGATGGCGTCCACCGGGTTGTCGCGATAGGTGCCTTTCTGGCCGCCACGGGCCATGCGTTCACCCTTGGCTTCAAAGGTGGTCAGGCGTTCGTCCTGGGTGAAGAACGGCACGTTGTAGCGACCGTTGAGCCGGCGGGCGAATTTCTCCGCCCGGGCGCACATGTCACTGGGGGTGCCGTCCATGTTCAGCGGCAGGCCCACCACCACGGCGTCGGGTTTCCACTCCTTGATCAGGGCTTCGACCTGGTTCCAGTCGGGAATCCCGTTCTGCGCCTTGAGGGTGCACAGCTCGCGGGCCTGGCCGGTGATCATCTGGCCGACGGCGACGCCGATCTGTTTGGTGCCGTAGTCGAAACCCAGCAGCAGGCGGATAGCGGCCATCAGGCGTGGCCCGCCTGGCTGGTGAGCAGGCTGAGGTTGATCCCCAGGTGCGCGGCGGCGGCGGCCAGACGGGCGTCGCTGTCGGTCTCGAAGAGGATGTCCGCGGAGAACGGGCAGGTCAGCCAGGCGTTGTCGGCCAGCTCCGCTTCCAGTTGCCCGGCTTCCCAGCCGGCATAACCCAGGGCGATCAGGCTGCGCGGCGGGCCTTCACCGTCGGCGATGGCGAACAGCACGTCCTGGGACGTGGACAGCGCCAGGCCTTCCAGTTCGACGGTGGCCTGGTAGGTCTGGCCGATGGGGTGCAGGACAAAACCGCGGTCGGTCTGCACCGGACCGCCGGTATAGATCGGCACATGCTGGCAGAGGGTCGGCGGCTCGATATCCGGGCGCAGTTGCTCGAGGATATCGGCCAGGCTCAGCGCTTGCGGGCGGTTGATCACCAGCCCCATGGCACCGTTCGCGCTGTGCTCGACGATATAGGTCACCGTCTGCGCGAAATTCGGGTCGGCCATATGCGGCATGGCGATCAGGAAATGATGCTTGAGGTACGTCGGGGCGAGGTTTTTCATGAGCCCTAGTGTGGCCGTGGGCGAACGACCTGACAAGCCGTGTAGACGCTATTCAATTGCTGGAAAGCTTGTCGCCCCGGGCAAAACGCCAGGTACGGATGATCTCCAGGCGGTCGATATCCGACAGATCGCCGGTAAAGGGCGCGAACGGTGCCGCCAGGCGCACGATCCGCTGCGCCGCCTGGTCCAGCAGCGGTTGCCCGGAAGATTCCAGCACCAGCACTTCATACAGCGAGCCGTCGCGGTTGATCGAGACCATCAGCCGCAAATTGCCGTAGATCTGCTGGCGGCGGGCTTCTTCGGGGTAATTGAGGTTGCCGATGCGCTCGACCTTCTTGCGCCAGTCATCCTTGTACCACGCACCCTTGTCGCGCATGGTCGAAGCCGCGCTCAAGCGATGAATCCGCGGGCGCTTGGCATACAACTGTTGTTCCTTGGCCAGTTCCGCTTCAAGGCTGGCGATGTCGCTGCTCAACTGCGAGCTGTCGAACGTCGGTGCCTGTTGCTGGGGCGCCGCCTCGGTCTTGACCTGCTCATGCTTGATCACCGCTTTTTTCGGCTTCGGCGCCACCGTGGCGACCACCGCCTTCGGCGCCGCTTCGGTCACTTCCTGCCTGGCCGGCGGCGGCGGGGTGACCTCATTGATGCTGTTGTCCTGGAACGGCGCGACCTCGGTGGTCTTGGGAATCGCCTTTTTATCCAGGGTGCCGCTGCCCTGCTGGTTGTCCTGGGCGAGGAAATCAGCCTTTTCCGGCGGTTTCACGCTCTTGAAGGTGGACAGGGTGATTTCCAGGGTCTTGCTGATCTGCTTGGGCTCGACAAAGCTGAAGCCCACGCCGAGCAGCAGCGCCAGGTGGATCAGCGCCGCCAGGAAAAGCGTGAAGCCGAGCCGATCCGCCGGGCGTACGCCGGCGCGGGAAAGTTCGGGAGGCAGATCGGCAGGAAGCGTCATGACCAGGAAACCAACATCGCACGTATCGAAAGCCCGGCATGATAACGCAATGTTGGTTTTTTCTCGGCTGTTCTACATCAACGGGCTTGCAGCTTGCGCTCAATGGCATCCATCAGCAGGCCGCCGATGTCAGTGCCGAAGGCGTTGTCGATCTCGCGGATGCAGGTCGGGCTGGTGACGTTGATTTCCGTCAGGTGTTCGCCGATCACGTCCAGGCCGACGAACAGCAGGCCTTTTTCACGCAAGGTCGGGCCGACCTGGGCGGCGATCCAGCGATCGCGATCAGTCAACGGACGGGCTTCGCCGCGACCGCCGGCCGCCAGGTTGCCACGGGTTTCACCGGCTGCCGGAATCCGCGCCAGGCAATAAGGCACCGGCTCGCCGTCGACCATCAGGATACGCTTGTCGCCGTCCTTGATCCCCGGCAGGTAGGCCTGGGCCATGATCTGCTGGCTGCCCAGGGCGGTCAGGGTCTCGAGGATCACCGACAGGTTTGGATCGCCGACGCGGTGGCGGAAGATCGAAGTACCGCCCATGCCGTCCAGCGGCTTGAGGATCACGTCGCCATGCTTGGCGGCAAATTCGCGCAACACATCGGCGCGACGGCTGACCACGGTGGCCGGCGTGCACTGCGGGAACTGGGTGGCGAAGAGCTTTTCGTTGCAGTCGCGCAGGCTCTGCGGCTTGTTGACCACCAGCACCCCGGCGCGCTCGGCCTGTTCCAGCAGGTAGGTGGAGTAGACGAACTCCATGTCGAAGGGTGGGTCCTTGCGCATCAGGATCACGTCCAGGTCGCTCAGGGCCGTGTCGGTCTCGGCTTCCAGTTCGAACCAGTGCTCGGGGTTGGCGAACACTTTCAGGGGGCGCATGCGCCCGCGCGCCACGCCGGCGTCCTGGTACAGGTCCTGCTGTTCCATGTAGAACAGGGTCCAGCCGCGCGCCTGGGCGGCCAGCAGCATCGCCAGGGAACTGTCCTTTTTATAGGAAATGTTGGCGATGGGGTCCATGACAATCCCGAGACGAACGCTCATGGGCTATATCCTCTATGGGCCGTGATGGCCGAAATGACTTGAAAAAGTGGCGTCAGAGTGGCGCTACACCGATTCCCGGTCAAGGAAAAACCGCCTGTCCGGGTGGGGCCGGGGGCGGTTGATAGATTGCATCTTGAGACTGTGCTAAAAAGGCTCGCATGCCGCTCGAAGCGCTTACACATCAAGGGCTTCGCGCCTGGAAAGCGCTTAAATGCAGTCAATCGAGTCGCTGTGGCGATGGTAGAGCAGATATGGAACAGCATTCCACAGCCTTGAAAGTGATGGTCATCGACGACTCCAAGACGATTCGCCGAACCGCCGAGACGCTGTTGAAACACGTGGGTTGCGAGGTGATCACGGCCATCGACGGCTTCGATGCCCTGGCCAAGATCGCCGATCATCATCCGGGTATCATCTTCGTCGATATCATGATGCCGCGCCTGGATGGCTACCAGACCTGCGCCCTGATCAAGAACAACCGTGCGTTCAAGTCCACGCCGGTGATCATGCTGTCCTCCAAGGACGGCCTGTTCGACAAGGCCAAGGGGCGTATCGTCGGTTCCGATCAGTTTTTGACCAAGCCGTTCAGCAAGGAAGAACTGCTGGCCGCGATCAAGGCCCATGTGCCGGGGTTTGCGGCGGTAGAACAAGCACATTGACGGTCGGCCGCCTGGCCGCCCGCCTTATAAGCAGTGGGGAACACCATGGCACGTATCCTGATCGTCGATGATTCGCCGACTGAAATGTACAAACTGACCACCATGCTGGAGAAGCACGGTCATGAAGTGCTCAAGGCCGAAAACGGTGCCGACGGCGTGGCCCTGGCCCGCCAGGAAAAGCCCGACGCGGTCCTGATGGACATCGTCATGCCGGGCCTCAACGGCTTCCAGGCCACCCGGCAGTTGACCAAAGACAATGAAACCAGCCATATCCCGGTGATCATCATCACCACCAAGGACCAGGAAACCGACAAGGTCTGGGGCACGCGCCAGGGCGCTCGCGACTACCTGACCAAGCCGGTGGAAGAAGACACCCTGATCAAGACCCTGAACAGCGTCCTCGCCGGCTGACGGCACGCGCCCATGAGCCCGTCGCAGACCGCCTTCCAGCTGCTGCTGGAAATCGACCAGCGCTGTCGCCTGCTGGCGGCCGACCTGCCGTCGCAACAGGCCCGCCAGGACACCTGGAGCGGTATCGGCTTTCGCCTTGGCGAGCACTGGTACGTGGCGCCGATGGGTGAAGTCGGCGAAGTCCTGCATGAGCCGCGTCATACCTTGTTGCCGGGGGTGAAACCCTGGGTCAAGGGCGTGGCCAACCTGCGTGGGCGCCTGCTGCCGATCATGGACCTGTGTGGGTTTTTCGGCCATGAGCTGTCCGCGTTGCGCAAACAGCGGCGGGTGCTGGTGGTGGAATACAAAGACGTGTTCGCCGGCCTGATGGTGGACGAAGTGGCCGGCCTGCAACACTTTCCCCAAGGTGGCCAGCAGGGGCTTTCGGTCCCGCCGCCGGATGCGGCGGTGGCGCCCTTTGTCCAGGGCCGTTTCGAGCGTGAACGCAGTTGGTGGGTGTTCAGCCCGTTTGCCCTGGCGCAGGCACCGGGGTTTCTGGATGTAGCCTTACAGGCAGGGGCCTGATCGATGACAAACGCTAAAACCGGCAAGCCGTTGGAGGCTTCGCGCAGTCGTTCGCAGATCATCGTGCTGTTTATCGCCCTGATCGTGTTCATCATGCTGCTGTTCGCCAACTTTGCCTACCTGAACACCCAGTCCACCTACGACAAGCAATACATCAGCCATGCCGGTGAGCTGCGGGTGCTGTCCCAGCGGATCGCCAAGAACGCCACGGAAGCCGCTTCCGGCAAGGCCGCAGCGTTCAAGCTGCTGAGTGACGCGCGCAACGATTTCGCCCAGCGCTGGGGTTACCTGAAAAAAGGCGACCCGGCCACCGGCCTGCCCGCCGCGCCGCCCGCCGTGCGCACCGAAATGCACGCGGTGCAGCAGGACTGGGAAAACCTGCTGCGCAACACCGACGCCATCCTTGCCAGCGAACAGACCGTGCTGTCGTTGCACCAGGTGGCCGCGACCCTGGCCGAAACCGTGCCGCAGTTGCAGGTCGAGTACGAAAAGGTTGTGGAGATTCTCCTGCAACGCGGTGCCCCGGCGGCCCAGGTGGCCATGGCCCAGCGCCAGTCGTTGCTGGCCGAGCGGATCCTCGGCGCGGTGAACACGGTGCTGGCCGGCGACGAAACCTCGTCCCAGGCCGCCGATGCCTTCGGTCGCGACGCCGCCCGTTTCGGCCAGGTGCTCAACGGCATGCTCCAGGGCAATGCGACCCTGAAAATCACCCAGGTCGAAGACAAGGACGCCCGCGCCCGCCTGGGGGATATCGCCGAACTGTTCGAATTCGTCTCGGGCTCGGTGGATGAAATCCTCGAAACCTCGCCGCAGCTGTTCCAGGTCCGTGAATCGGCCGGGAATATCTTCAGCCTGTCGCAAACCCTGCTGGACGAAGCCTCGCACTTGGCCAACGGCTTTGAAAACCTCGCCGGCGAACGCTCCCTGGACACCATCGGCGGTTATGTCCTCGGCCTGCTGGCCCTGGCCTCGATCATCCTGATCGGCCTGGTGATGGTCCGCGAGACCAATCGCCAACTGCACGAAACCGCCGAGAAGAACGAACGCAACCAGCACGCGATCATGCGCCTGCTGGACGAAATCGAAGACCTGGCCGACGGCGACCTGACCGTGACCGCCTCGGTCACCGAGGACTTCACCGGGACCATTGCCGACTCCATCAACTATTCCGTCGACCAGCTACGGGATCTGGTGGCCACCATCAACCTCACCGCCGGCCAGGTCGCCGCCGCCGTGCAGGAAACCCAGGCCACCGCCATGCAACTGGCCGAGGCCTCCGAGCACCAGGCCCAGCAGATCTCCGAAGCGTCCACCGCCATCAGCGACATGGCCGAGTCCATCGACCAGGTCTCGGCCAACGCCGCCGAATCGTCGGCGGTGGCCGAGCGCTCGGTGGAGATCGCCAACAAGGGCAACGAGGTGGTGCACAACACCATCCACGGCATGGACAATATTCGCGAACAGATCCAGGACACCGCCAAACGGATCAAACGCCTGGGCGAGTCGTCCCAGGAAATCGGCGATATCGTCAGCCTGATCGACGACATTGCCGACCAGACCAACATCCTCGCCCTCAACGCGGCGATCCAGGCCTCCATGGCCGGCGATGCCGGGCGCGGTTTCGCGGTGGTGGCCGATGAGGTCCAGCGCCTGGCGGAGCGTTCGTCGGCGGCGACCCGGCAGATCGAGACCCTGGTGCGGGCGATCCAGACCGACACCAACGAGGCGGTGATCTCCATGGAGCAGACCACCACCGAAGTGGTGCGCGGTGCCCGGCTGGCCCAGGATGCCGGAGTGGCCCTGGAAGAGATCGAAGGGGTGTCGAAGACCCTGGCGGCGTTGATCCAGAGCATCTCCAACGCGGCCCAGCAACAGACCACGTCGGCGGGACAGATCTCGCTGACCATGAACGTGATCCAGCAGATCACCACCCAGACGTCGTCCGGCTCGACCGCCACCGCCGACAGCATCGGCAACCTGGCGAAAATGGCCAGTCAGCTGCGGCGCTCGGTCTCCGGCTTTACCCTGCCTGCTGCGCAAGATGCGCGTGAAACCCGTTAGTGGAGTCGTCATGAGCGATCAGCACGACTATGTGGCCCTCGAATGGGTCAAGGGCGAAATCGCCGATACCCTGAAACAGGCGCGCCAGGCCCTGGATGCGTTCGACGAGCCGACGCATTCGGCCCAGGACATCGCCGAATGCCTGGAATGCATTCACCAGGTCCATGGCAGCTTGCAGATGGTCGAGTTCTACGGCGCGGCCCTGCTCGCCGAGGAAACCGAAGCCCTGGCCCTGGCCGTGCAGCAAGGGCGGGTGGTGGATTTGCCGGAAGCGCTGAAATTGCTGCGCCAGGCCCTGGGGCAGATGCCGCTGTACCTGGACCGGGTCCACAGTGCCCGCCGCGACCTGCCGCTGGTGGTGCTGCCGTTGCTCAACGACCTGCGCAGCGCCCGGGGTGAAAGCCTGCTGTCGGAAACCAGCCTGTTCAGCCCGACCTTGCCGGAACTGCCGCCACTGGACGAGGCGGCCCTCGCCGAATTGACCCCGGCGGAGCTGCCGGCCTTGTTGCGCAAGCTGCGGCAGATGCTGCAAACCGCCCTGGTCGGCTTGCTGCGCGAACAGGACGACGAAACCAATCTCGGGTATATGGCCAAGGTCTTCGCCCGCCTTGAAACCCTCTGCCTGGATGCCCCGCTGGGGGCGCTCTGGCAAGTCGCCTCGGCGCTGGTCGAAGGCATGCTCGCTGGCGCCATCGCCAACAGCCCGGCCCTGCGCAGCCTGCTCAAGGACTCCGACAAGGAACTCAAGCGCCTGCTGGAGCAGGGCATTGCCGGAATCAACCAGCCGGCCCCGGAAGAATTGCTCAAAAGCCTGCTGTTCTATATCGCCAAGGCGCGGCAGCCGACGGCGCAGATGCTCGCCCTGAAAGACCGTTATGGCCTGGATGAGGCCCTGCCCGACACTGCGGTGGTCGATGAGGAGCGCGCCCGCCTGGCCGGCCCGGACCGCGACGCCATGCGTTCGGTGGTGGCGGCGTTGTGCGAAGAACTGGTGCGATGCAAGGAGCGCCTGGACCTGTTCGTACGCGGCGACCGCCAGCACACCGATGAACTGTCGAGCCTGCTGGCGCCCCTGCGGCAGATCGCCGATACCCTGGCGGTGCTCGGTTTCGGCCAGCCGCGCAAGGTCATCATCGACCAGACGGCGGTGGTCCTCGGCCTGGTCCAGGGCCAGCGCGAGCCGAATGACGCGGTGCTGATGGACGTCGCCGGGGCCTTGCTCTACGTCGAGGCGACCCTGGCCGGGATGATCGGCACCGTGGAGCCGGAAAGCCGCGAAGAAAGCCGCCTTCCGACCACCGACCTGACCCAGATCCACCAGTTGGTGGTCAAGGAATCGCGGATCTGCCTGCAACAGGCCAAGGACCTGATCATCGAGTACATCGATGCCGACTGGGACCGCGAGCGCCTGTTGCCCTTGCCCGAGCTGCTGACCTCGGTCCGTGGCGCCTTGTCGATGATTCCCCTCGGCCGGGCCGCGAGCCTGCTGGAAACCTGTAGTCGTTATATCCACGACCATCTGTTGAACGGTCCGCAACCGCCGTCCTGGCAGCAACTCGACCGCCTGGCCGATGCCCTGAGCAGTATCGAGTACTACCTCGAACGCCTCGGCGAAGACCACGAGGCACCGGGTGAGCGGGTGCTGGACATGGCCGAGGAAAGTCTCGACGCCCTGGGTTATGCGCCCGCTGAACAGGACGTGCCGGTGCTCGAAGATGTCCTGAGCCCCAACGAAGCCCAGGTGATGCAGGACTTGCAGGCGCTGGACAACCCGCAGGTGGTGCAGTCCCTGGCCGATGTCCTGGCCAGCCCCGTGTCCGCCCTCAACCCGCCGGCCCGCCAGGTCCCGGGCAGCCTGCTGCCGCCACCGGGCGACGAAGCTCCAGTGGACGACGAATTACGTGAAGTCTTCCTGGAGGAATGCGCGGAAGTGCTCGATGTGCTGCGCGAATACCTGCCGCGCTGGGCGCTGAATACCGAGAGCAAATCGGCCCTGACCGAGCTGCGTCGCGCTTTCCACACGCTCAAGGGCAGCGGCCGGATGGTCCGGGCGCTGGTGCTGGGTGAGTTGGCCTGGGCCGTGGAGAACCTGCTCAACCGTGTACTCGAACATAGCGTCGTGGCCGACGCGCCGGTCCACCAGTTGCTCGACGATGTGCTGCAGGTGTTGCCGGAACTGGTCAGCGAGTTTGCCGGACAGGCCCAGCGCCAGCGCGACGATGTCGACCTGTTGGCCGCCCGCGCCCATGAGCTGGCGGGTTCGGCTGCGGACGAAGCCACGCCCGGGGACGTGGGAGAGACCGACGACGAGGCCATTGACCGGCAGTTGCTGGATATTTTCCGCAACGAGGCCGAGACGCATCTGGACAGCCTCAACCACTTTCTCGAAGAGGCCACCGAACATCTGCCGCTGGCGGCCAGCGACGAATTGCAAAGGGCGTTGCACACCCTCAAGGGCAGCGCCTATGTGGCGGGCGTGAGGCCGATCGCCGAACTGGCGGCACCGTTTTACCACCTGGTGCGCGAGTTCAAGGCTCACCTGCTGCCGCTGGACCTGGATGAGGTCGAGCTGCTGCTGGAGGCCGAGGTGCTGTTGCATCAGGGCTTGAAACAATTGGCGGACGATCCCTTGGCACCTATCGACGGCGCCGCGGAACTGATCCGGCGAGCCGAAGCCCTGCTCGCGGCCCGGCTGGAGTCGCTGCTCAGCGTTACCAGCGGCACCAAGCGCGATCCCCAACTGATCAACAACTTCCTGGCCCAGGGCATGGATATCCTGCTGGACGCGGAGAACCTGTTGCTGCGCTGGCAGCAGCACCCCGGCGAGCGCCAGGAACTCAACGACCTGCTGGACGAACTGACCACCCTCGGCCAGGGCGCCCACAGTGCCGACCTGCACCCGGTGGACGAACTCTGCGAAGCCTTGCTCGACCTCTATGGTGCGGTCGAAGAAAGCAGCCTGGCGGTCAGCGAGCGATTTTTCCATGAGGCGCAGAGCGCCCATGAAGCCCTGATCAACATGTTCGACGAGCTGGCCGCCGGCCAGGAAATCAAGGCCCAGCCGGAACGGCTGCGGGCCCTGCGCGAGCTGCTCGACGAGGCCCTCGACCCGTCCGCCACCGGCCTGATCAAGACTGACGGCAGCCGCGCCCTGAGCATCGCCGAACTGGGCGCCGCCACCGCCGAAGCGAGCCAGGCCCTCGATGAAGTGGACCTCGACGACGAGATCGTGGTGATCTTCCTCGAAGAAGCCGCGGATATCCTCGACAGTGCCGGGCTGGCCTTGCAGCGCTGGCTCGACGATCCGGACAACGCCGCGCCGCTGCTGTCCCTGCAACGGGACCTGCACACCCTCAAGGGCGGCGCGCGCATGGCCGAGATCGGCCCGGTGGGCGATCTGGCCCACGAGCTGGAAAATCTCTACGAAGGGCTGGTGGACCGGCGCTTCAACCATTCTCCCGAGCTGGCGCTGCTGTTGCAGAAAAGCCATGACCGCCTGGCGGTCCTGCTCGATCAACTCCAGGGACATCAGCCCCTGGGCGATCCGAGTGCGCTGATCGAGTGCTTGCGCCAGTTTCGCCAGGGCGGCAGCACGCCGCTGGAGGTGAGTGACGCCGCCGAAGCGCCCGCGTCCGTGACCGGCAACGATCCGGAGTTGTTGGAGATCTTCCTCGAAGAAGGCTTCGATATCCTCGAAAGCTCCGGCGCGGCCCTGCTGCGCTGGCAGGCTGAGCCGGCGAATCGCCAGGACGTGGAAACCCTGCTGCGCGACCTGCACACCCTCAAGGGCAGCGCGCGCATGGTGGAAATCGTGCCGATCGGCGATCTGGCCCACGAGCTGGAATTTCTCTACGAAGGGCTGTCGGCGGGCCTGCTGCAACCGGGGCCGGAACTGTTCGGCTTGTTGCAGGCCGGCCACGACCGGCTGGCGCATATGCTCGACGCGGTGCGTGCCGAACAGCCGGTGTTGCCCGCCGATGCGCTGATCCAGGATATCCAGGCGTTTGGCCGGCAGTCGCCGATCAATCTGCCGGTCGCCGCCCCGGTTGTCGCGCCGGCAGCGCCCAAGCCCGAGGCCGCGGCGGTCGCCGAGGCCGAGCGGGCGGCCCAGGACATGGTCAAGGTTTCGGCGGACGTGCTCGAAGACCTGGTCAACCTGGCGGGCGAAACCTCGATCTTCCGTGGCCGTATCGAGCAGCAGGTCAACGACGCCCGGATCGCGCTCAACGAAATGGAGACCACCATCGAGCGTATGCGCGACCAGTTGCGCCGCCTCGACACCGAGACCCAGGGGCGGATTCTCAGTCGCCAGCAGGTGGAAGCCGAGCGCCTGGGTTATGAAGAATTCGATCCGCTGGAAATGGACCGGCACTCGCAGTTGCAGCAATTGTCCCGGGCCTTGTTCGAATCCGCCTCCGACCTGCTGGACCTCAAGGAGACCCTGTCCGGGCGCAACCAGGATGCGGAAAACCTGCTGGCGCAACAGGCGCGGGTCAACACCCAGTTGCAGGAAGGCCTGATGCGCACGCGCATGGTGCCATTCGAGCGCCTGGTGCCGCGCCTCAAGCGTGTCGTCCGGCAGGTGGCGGGGGAGTTGGGCAAGGAGGTCGATTTTGTCGTTGGCAATGCCGAGGGCGAAATGGACCGCAATGTGCTGGAGCGCATGGTCGCGCCCCTGGAGCACATGTTGCGCAACGCCGTCGACCACGGTCTGGAAAGCGCCGAGGGGCGGCGTGCCGCCGGCAAGCCGGAGCAGGGGCTGATCACTCTGGAGCTGTCCCATGAAGGCGGCGACATCGTCTTCGATATGCGTGACGACGGTGCAGGGGTGCCGCTCGAGGCAGTACGGCGCAAGGCGATCAAGCGTGGCCTGCTGGAGCCGGACATGCCGATCAGTGATCGCGACGTGTTGCAGTTCATCCTCCAGCCGGGCTTTTCCACGGCGGAAAAGATCACCCAGATTTCCGGGCGCGGCGTGGGCATGGACGTGGTTCACGAAGAGGTGCGGCAGCTGGGCGGCACCATGCGCATCGACTCCATCCCGGGGCAGGGCGTGCACTTCCAGATCCGCCTGCCGTTCAGCGTCTCGGTGAACCGTGCATTGATGGTGCAATGCGCCGACGAGCAATACGCGGTGCCGTTGAACACCGTCGAAGGGTTGGTGCGGGTGTTGCCGAGTGAGCTGGAAGGCTATTACCAACTCGATCCGCCGCGCTACGAATACGCCGGGCAGACCTACGAGCTGCGTTACCTCGGCGAACTGCTGCAAACCGTGGGCAAGCCCAAGTTGTTCGGCCAGAGCCTGGCGTTGCCGGTGTTGCTGGTGCACTGCAACGACCAGCGCATGGCGCTGCAAGTGGATGCCCTGGCGGGATCACGGGAAATCGTGGTGAAGAACCTCGGGCCGCAGTTCGCCGCGGTGCCGGGGCTGTCGGGGGCGACCATACTGGGTGATGGCCGCGTGGTGCTGATTCTCGATTTGCTCGCCCATGTGCGCAACGCCTTGTCGCGGGCGCCGGTGCAGTCCATCTCCAGTGGTGCGAGCGTGGATGTCACGCCGGTGCGCCCGACCCTGGTCATGGTGGTGGATGACTCGGTCACCGTACGCAAGGTCACCAGTCGCCTGTTGGAGCGCAACGGCATGAACGTACTGACGGCCAAGGATGGGGTGGACGCCATGATGTTGCTGGAGGAGCACACCCCGGACCTGATGCTGCTGGACATTGAAATGCCGCGTATGGATGGTTTTGAGGTGGCGACGCGGATCCGCAACGATGAACGCCTCAAGGACCTGCCGATCATCATGATCACTTCGCGTACCGGGCAGAAACACCGGGACCGGGCCATGGCCATTGGCGTTAACGAATACCTGGGCAAGCCGTACCAGGAGTCGGCGTTGCTGGAAAGCATCGCCTATTGGAGTCAGGTCCATGCATGAACACAGCACCAGCAGCCTGACGGGGCTGATGCTGCCGTTGGCGGACCGCTACCTGTTGTTGCCCAATGTCGCGGTGGCGGAGTTGATCGACTACCAGCGCGGCGAGCCGGCCAGCGATGCGCCGCCGTGGTATCTGCGGCAGGTGACCTGGCGCAACCAGCAATTGCCGCTGATCAGCTTCGAGGCGGCCTGCGGCTGTCCGCTGGCGGTGGGGGATCGGGCGCGGATCGTGGTGCTCAATGCCCTGGGCGGGCGGCCGGAATTGAAGTTTATCGCGCTGGTGATCCAGGGGATTCCGCGTTCGTACAAGCTCGACAGCCAGCTGAGTTTTGTCGATGTGCCGCTGTGCCGGCTGGAGAAGGCGGCGGTGCAGGTCGGCGAATGGGTGGCGAAGGTGCCGGACCTGCTGGGGTTGGAGCAGTTGGTGTTGGAGTCCGGGCTGGCCTGAAGAATGAGGCGGTTTTTCGTCGATCACAGACCTTGCGTACGACACCATCCTGTAGGCGCCGGCTTGCTGGCGATGGCGATGTATGTGGCACAAAGGATGTGGCGGATGTACCGGCCTCATCGCCAGCAAGCCGGCTCCTACAGGATCCTGGCGTTTTCAATGGCCCATTTCATGGCGCTGGCCCTAAAAGAGCAAATGTCATCAGGGGTGCCCCTTCCGATCTGAAAGAACCATTACCCTGACCGTAACGATCCACCGCTGGGCTTGATTGATGCCTGGGCGATTCACTCCTACTGTCTACTCCACGAAAGCGAACCCGTGGAGTGAGCATGACAACCCCCAATTCCCCCGACTCGCGCTGGACGCGGCGGCGCACCGAGAAGCAGCGTCGTCTCGAGCGGGTACGAGCCCTCGCCGATGGCGTGGTGTTGCCGACCGACAAGATCGTCGCCGCCCTCGAAGCCCTGATCATGCCCGGCGATCGGGTGGTGCTGGAGGGCAATAACCAGAAGCAGGCGGATTTCCTCTCCCGCTCCCTGGTGAAAGCCGACCCGGCCAAGCTCCACGATTTGCACATGATCATGCCCAGCGTCGGTCGCGCCGAGCACCTGGACCTGTTCGAACGCGGCATCGCCCGCAAGCTGGACTTCTCCTTCGCCGGCACCCAGAGCCTGCGCATCAGCCAGTTGCTGGAAGACGGCCTGCTGGAAATCGGCGCGATTCACACCTACATCGAACTCTATGCGCGCCTGGTGGTGGACCTGATCCCCAATGTGGTGCTCAGCGCCGGCTTTATGGCCGACCGCGCTGGCAATATCTACACCGGGGCCAGCACCGAAGACACCCCGGCCCTGATCGAACCGGCGGCCTTCAGCGACGGGATCGTGATCGTCCAGGTCAATCAACTGGTCGATGACGTCAGCGAGTTGCCCCGGGTGGATATTCCCGCTTCCTGGGTCGACTTCGTGGTGGTGGCCGACAAACCCTTCTATATCGAGCCGCTGTTCACCCGCGACCCGCGCCATATCAAGCCGGTGCATGTGCTGATGGCGATGATGGCGATTCGCGGGATCTACGAAAAACACAATGTGCAGTCCCTCAACCACGGGATCGGTTTCAACACCGCCGCCATCGAACTGATCCTGCCGACCTACGGTGAATCCCTCGGCCTGAAAGGCAAAATCTGCCGCAACTGGACGCTCAACCCGCACCCGACCCTGATTCCCGCCATCGAAAGTGGCTGGGTCGAAAGCGTGCATTGTTTCGGCACCGAACTGGGGATGGAGAACTACATCGCCGCCCGCCCGGATGTGTTCTTCACCGGGCGCGACGGTTCGTTGCGTTCGAACCGGATGTTCTGCCAACTGGCCGGGCAGTATGCGGTGGACCTGTTTATCGGCGCGACCTTGCAGGTCGACGGCGATGGTCATTCGTCCACCGTGACCCGTGGCCGGCTGGCCGGTTTCGGCGGGGCGCCGAACATGGGGCATGACCCGCGCGGTCGCCGGCATGGCACCCCGGCCTGGCTCGATATGCGCCTCGACACCGGTGATGCCCCCGAAGCCTTGCTCGAACGTGGCAAGAAGCTGGTGGTGCAGATGGTCGAGACCTTCCAGGAGGGCGGCAAACCGACCTTCGTCGAAACCCTCGATGCCGTGGAAGTGGCGAAGAAGAGTGGGATGCCGCTGGCGCCGATCATGATCTACGGCGACGACGTCACCCACTTGCTGACCGAAGAGGGCATCGCCTACCTGTACAAGGCTCGTTCCCTGGAAGAGCGCCAGGCAATGATTGCTGCCGTGGCCGGTGTCACCGCTATCGGCTTGCGGCATAACCCCAAGGACACGGCGCGGATGCGTCGCGAAGGGTTGATCGCCTTGCCTGAAGACCTGGGCATCCGGCGCACCGATGCCAGCCGCGAGTTGCTGGCGGCCAAGAGCGTGGCCGACCTGGTGGAATGGTCGGGAGGCCTCTACAACCCGCCCGCCAAATTCAGGAGTTGGTAAATGCATGCCTTCAATCTGCAAGCCCAACCCCTGTCATTGGCCGAGCGCCTGGCGGATTTCGCGGTGGAAGCGCTGATCGACGAAGCCGACCTGTCGCCCAAGCCGGCGTTGGTGGATCGCCGTGGCAACGGTGCGCATACCGATCTGCATCTGGGCCTGATGCATGCTTCGGCATTGTCGCTGTGGCCGATGTTCAAGGAGATGGCCGAAGCGGCAAGCACCACCAACAGCATTGACCTGTCGTTGCGTGAAGCCCTGGGCCGCATCGGTCGCGAAGGCGAGCAGGCGATGCTCAAGACCACCGGCGGCGTGAATACCCATCGCGGTGCGATCTGGGCCTTGGGGCTGTTGGTCGCTGCGGCTGCGCTGGACCCAAGCGCCGTCAGCGCCAACGCCCTGACCCTGCGCGCCGCCCGCCTGGCCTTGCTGGAAGACCGCTACGCCCCCAACAGCAGCAGCCATGGCAGCCAGGTCGCCCAACGTTACGGCGCGCGCGGTGCCCGTGAAGAAGCGCAGCTGGGTTTCCCGGCGGTGACCCAACTCGGCCTGCCACAACTCAAGCGCAGCCGGCTCGCCGGCCACGGCGAACAGAACGCCCGGCTGGATGCTCTGCTTGCGATCATGACCTCCCTGGCCGACACCTGCGTGCTCTACCGCGCCGGCGTGCCGGGTTTGCAGGCCATGCAACAGGGCGCCCGCGCCGTGCTCGAGGCGGGCGGTAGCGCCAGCCTGGCCGGTCGTCGCGGCCTGAATGAATTGGATCAACAGCTGTTGGCGATGAACGCTTCACCGGGAGGCGCGGCGGATCTGCTCGCCGCCTGCCTGCTGATCGACCGCCTCGAACAGGAAGCCTTGTGATGGAAAAGTTGTCCTTTGAATTCCCCGCCGGGCAACCGCCCAAAGGCCGGGCGCTGGTGGGTTGTGTCGGCTCGGGTGACCTGGAGGTGCTGCTGGAACCTGGCCATCCCGGCACCTTGTCGATCCAGGTCACCACCTCGGTGAATGGCAGTGCCTCACGCTGGCAGCACCTGTTCAAGCGTCTGTTCGACGGCCAGTTGCCGCCGGCATTGTCCATCGACATCCATGATTTCGGTGCCACCCCTGGCGTGGTCCGCTTGCGCCTGGAGCAAGGTTTCGAGGAGATCGGCCATGACTGACAGCGAGCGTTTGTTGCACAAGCACAGCTTCGTCGAACTCGGCGCCCGCCAGCGCGCCCGGGCCTTGCTCGACAGTGGCAGTTTTCGCGAACTGCTCGACCCCTTTGCCCGGGTCATGTCGCCCTGGCTCGAACGCCAGGGCGTGGTGCCCCAGGCCGACGACGGCGTGGTGATCGCCAAGGGCAGCATCGACGGTTTGCCGGTGGTGATCGCGGCCATCGAAGGTGCGTTCCAGGGCGGCAGTCTCGGTGAAGTGGGCGGCGCGAAAATCGCCGGTGCCCTGGAGCTGGCTGCTGAAGACAATCGCAACGGTATTCCGACCCGCGCCGTGTTGCTGCTGGAAACCGGCGGCGTACGTTTGCAGGAAGCCAACCTGGGGCTGGCGGCCATCGCCGATATCCATGCGGCGATTGTCGACCTGCGTCGCTATCAGCCGGTGATCGGCGTGGTGGCGGGCAGCGTTGGCTGTTTTGGCGGCATGTCCATCGCGGCGGCGCTGTGCAGTTATCTGGTGGTGACCCGGGAAGCCCGTCTGGGCCTCAACGGCCCGCAAGTGATCGAACAGGAAGCGGGACTGGACGAGTACGACTCCCGCGACCGGCCGTTTATCTGGAGCCTGACCGGTGGCGAGCAACGTTTCGCCAGCGGCCTGGTGGATCGTTATGTGGCTGACGATGTGGCGTCGATCCGGCAACAGATTGCCGAATTGCTGGAAGCCGGTTTGCCCGAGGTGCAACGCAGTCGGCAGGCGGACAGGTACCTGCAACGGTTGGCCGAACTGGATGCCGAGCCGCAAATCGATCCGGCCACGGTACGCCGTCTTTTCCAAGGAGATCGCCCATGAGCGCTTATTCCCTGCGTGGTTTGCACTGGTTCCAGGCGCTGGCGGCGGAGGCTGTTGAAGTGTCCGGCCTGCCGCCTTCATTGAAAGTCGCCGACGGCCAACTCGGTGATCAGCCGGTGCGTTTTCTGACGGTGGTAGCCGATCCGGCCAACCGGTTTGTTCGTGCCCGCAATGGCGAAGTCGGGTTGCTGGAAGGCTGGGGTTTGGCCAAGGCCGTGGATGAGGTGATCGAGGCCGACAGCGGTCGTGCCGAGAAGCGCGCCTTGATCGCCATTGTCGATGTGCCGAGCCAGGCTTACGGCCGTCGTGAAGAAGCCCTGGGGATTCACCAGGCCCTGGCCGGTGCGGCGGACAGTTATGCCCGTGCCCGCCTGGCGGGGCATGCGGTGATCGCGCTGCTGGTGGGCAAGGCGATGTCCGGGGCGTTTCTGGCCCACGGCTATCAGGCCAATCGGTTGATCGCCCTGCGCGATCCGGGGGTGATGGTGCATGCCATGGGCAAGGCCTCGGCGGCGCGGGTGACCTTGCGCAGCGTCGAGGAACTGGAGGCCCTGGCCGCCAGCGTGCCGCCGATGGCCTATGACATCGACAGCTACGCCAGCCTGGGCCTGCTGTGGAAAATCCTGGGTGTGGAGCAGATCGAACAGCCTACGGCAGCCGACCTGGCGCAGGTGGAAGACTGTCTGGTTGAAGCCATCCACGATGTGGCGGCCAAGGGCACGGACTTGAGTGGACGCCTGGGCGCGAGCAATCGGGCGGCGTCGAGCCGGGTCCGGCAATTGCTGCGCGAGCAGTGGTAAGCCGCTATGCGCGCTGACCACGACTTCCTGCCCCACGACCTGCTCTGGGGACTGACCCCGGCGCAGTTGCCGGAGGACGCTCCGGGCTGGGTGGCCGAGGCGCTGGGTCTCGGCCAGCCGGTGGTGGTGCGCCGGGCCCTGACGGCGCCGGATCAACTGCCGGTGGGCGTGCGCGGGGTTTTGCGTGAACAGCGTTTTGCCACATTGATGCCTCGGGCGCTGGTCGAGCGTTGCGTGCGACCCGAAGCCCTTATCGATATTGAAGTCTGTGCACAAGACTGGCCGGCCTTGCAGGCGCTGCATTACCTGCGGCCGTTGTTGAATGCGTCGGGCCTGGTCTGGGGTGTCAGCGGCAGTGCCGGTTTCGAGTTGGCCACCGGCTTGCCGACCCTGCACCAGCAGAGCGACCTGGACCTGATTCTGCGCGTGCCGCACCCGCTGTCGCGCCGTCAGGCCAGTGGCTTGTTGCAGCAACTCGATAACCCGTTCTGTCGTGTCGACCTGCAACTGCAAACCCCGCTGGGTGCGTTGGCGTTGGCGGAGTGGGCGGGCACGGCGCAGCGGGTCATGCTCAAGCAGGCCAGCGGCGTGCAGTTGGTGCTCGATCCCTGGGATATCCGGGAGCGCGTGGCATGAGCAGCCTGCTGGTGTTTCCCGGCCAGGGCGCGCAACAGCCCGGCATGCTGCATCGCCTGCCCGATGCCGCGATTATCCGTGGCTGCCTGCACGAAGCGAGCGATGTGCTGGGCGAGGACGTGGGCTTGCTGGATACACCGCAAGCCCTGGCCTCGACCCGGGCGGTTCAGCTTTGCCTGCTGGTCGCCGGCGTGGCCTGTGCCCGGCTGTTGCTGGAAGACACTGCGCTGCCGGCTTATGTCGCCGGCTTGTCCATCGGCGCCTACCCGGCGGCGGTCCTGGCCGAGAGCCTGACGTTCAGCGATGCCCTGCGCCTGGTCAGCCTGCGCGGCGAGCTGATGCAGCAGGCTTATCCACAGGGCTACGGCATGACGGCCCTGATCGGATTGGAACTGGCGGCTGTGGATAAGTTATTGGCCCAGGTACACAGCGAGCGTACACCGGTCTATCTGGCGAATATCAACGCCGATAACCAATGCGTGATCGCCGGGAGCGACGAGGGCATGAGCGCGCTTGTCGCTCTGATGAGAAAGGACGGCGTGGCCCGGCGTCTGGCGGTCAGCGTGCCGTCTCATTGCCCGCTGTTGGATGAGCCGGCCCGGGTACTGGCCGACGCCTTTGCCAAGGTGTCGATGCAGGCTCCGCGCCTGGGCTACCTCAGTGGCAGCAGCGCGCGGCTGCTGCGTAGTGCTGAACAGATCCGCGACGACCTGGCGTTCAACATGCGCCGGGTCGTCGATTGGCGCGGCACCGTGCAAAGCGCCTATGAGCGCGGTGCCCGCCTGCAGATTGAAATGCCTCCGGGGTCGGTCCTGACCGGCCTGGCGCGCCGGGTATTCGAGCAGGGCACCGTCATCGCTTTCGACGGCGCCCGGCTGGACACCCTCCAGGCGCTGCTGGATGAGGAGGGACGCCGTCACCGATAAACACCGGCTGCTGCTTCGAAGGACAAAAACAACAACTTCGACAATGCAATGTGAGGACAACAAGAATGATTATCTACGGTGTGGCGCTGCTGGCGATCTGTACGCTGGCAGGGGTGATTCTGGGTGACATGCTCGGCGTGCTGCTGGGGGTCAAATCCAATGTCGGCGGGGTCGGGATCGCGATGATCCTGCTGATCTGCGTCCGTTTGTGGATGCACAAGCGCGGCGGCCTGACCAAGGATTGCGAGATGGGCGTCGGTTTCTGGGGCGCCATGTACATCCCGGTGGTGGTCGCCATGGCCGCCAACCAGAACGTGGTCGCGGCGCTGCACGGCGGGCCGCTGGCGCTGCTGGCGGCGATGGGGTCGGTGGTGGTCTGCGGTTGTGCGATTGCCCTGATCAGCCGGACCCATAAAGGCGATCCGCTGCCCGATGAACCGCCGGCGGTTGTACCGACCGCCACTGTCGCGGGAGGTCGCTGATATGTGGGATCTCATTGGCAAGGACCTGGGACAGAATTCGCTGATCACGGCATTCGCCGGCGTTGGCCTGGTGATGTGGGTGTCGGTGGTGCTGTCCAAGCGCCTGACCTATGGCCGGATCCACGGTTCGGCGATTGCCATCGCGATCGGCCTGGTACTGGCGTGGATCGGCGGTACGTTGACCGGCGGGCAGAAGGGCCTGGCGGATGTGGCGCTGTTTTCCGGCGTCGGGCTGATGGGCGGGGCGATGCTGCGGGACTTTGCCATCGTCGCCACGGCCTTCGAGGTCCAGGCGACCGAGGCGAAGAAGGCCGGGTTGGTGGGTGCGTTGGCGTTGCTGCTGGGCACGCTGCTGCCGTTTATTGTCGGCTCGTGCATGGCCTGGGCCTTCGGCTATCGCGATGCGGTGAGCATCACCACCATTGGGGCCGGGGCGGTGACCTATATCGTCGGGCCGGTGACCGGGGCGGCGATTGGCGCGAGTTCCGAGGTGGTGGCGCTGTCGATCGCGACGGGCTTGATCAAGGCGATCCTGGTGATGGTCGGCACACCGGTGGCGGCGCGCTGGATGGGCCTGGACAACCCGCGTTCGGCGATGGTGTTCGGTGGTTTGGCGGGCACTGTCAGCGGTGTGACCGCGGGGTTGGCGGCGACGGATCGGCGCTTGGTGCCCTATGGCGCGCTGACGGCGACTTTCCATACCGGGCTGGGTTGTCTGCTTGGGCCTTCGGTGCTGTTCTTCATTGTGCGCGGTCTGGTGGGCTGAGTATTCAGCCTAACCTGTTGGCATACATGCGGCATTCCGCCAACAGAGCCAGCAGGTTGGGATCACGCTCCTTGGCCTTGAGAAACACCACGCCGATATGCTGTTGCAGGCGGTAGCGCGCCTGCAATGGAATCAGCTTCACCCGGTTTTCATACACCGCCGCAATCCGCCCCGGCAGCAAGGCATAACCGACGCCGGAGCTGACCATGCTCAACAGCGTGAAGATATCGTTGACCTGCATCGCCACCTTCGGCTCGAACCCGGCCTGCTCGAACACCCGGTTGCCGTCCCGGTGGGTGGCGAAGCCCTGGGTCAGGGTAATGAAGGTCATGTCTTTCAGGTCCGCCAGGTCAACTTCGTCCTGTTGGGACAAGGGTGAATCGGCGGGCGTCGCCAGGAAAATATCATCGGAAAACAGCGGCAGGTGCTCGCAGTCGGAGTCGTTGGTGGTCTCATCCAGCGACACCAGGATCGCGTCCACTTCCATGTTCTTGAGCTTGTACAGCAGGTCGAAGTTCGAGCCCAGGATCAGGTCGATATTGAGTTCGCTGCGGCGGATCTTCAGGCCCATGATCAATTGCGGCACGGTTTTCACCGTCAGCGAATAGAGCGACCCGAGCTTGAAGCGCTCGGCGGAGAACCCGGCGGCTTCGCGGGTCATGCGCACACTTTCGACCACGTCCTGAATCAGCTTCTGCGCGCGCTCTTCCAGCACATAGGCACTTTCCAGCGGCGTCAGATTGCGCCCTTCGTGTTTGAACAATGGGCAGCGCAGGGCGTTTTCCAGGGAGTGGATGGCCCGGTGCACGCTGACATTGCTGGTCTGCAACTCGGCCGCCGCTCGCGCCAGGTTGCCGGTGCGCATGAAGGCCAGGAACACCTCCAGCTTTTTCAGGGTCAGCTCTTCGTCGATCAGCATGGGGCGGGCTCTTTTTCGAATGCCCCGATTGTGCCCAAGTCCCGGGGTTTTGGCTGGGGCTTTTTCAGAACCAGTGGGTTCCCAGGGCGCTACTCAGCAAACCAAGGGCGACACCGACGATGATTAACCAGATGGCATTGACCCGGCTGAAATAGACCACCGCGGCGCTGACCAGTGTCAGCAGCAAACTCAAGGTGCTGGTTTCCATACTGCGGATCAGGATGTAGCTGGCCGCGAGGATCAGGCCCACCGAGATCGGCAGCAAGGCGCGTTTGATCCGTTGGACCCACGGCGTCTCGGTGTGCTTCTCCAGCCAGCCGGCGCCGAACCAGGTCAGCATCGAGCACGGCAGCAGCTTGGCCGTCAGCGCCACCAGCGCCCCAGGCAGGCCCGCCGCCTGTTGGCCGATAAACACCAGGAACATGCCATTGGGGCCCGGCAGCGCCTGGGACAACGCGAAGAAGGCGACGAACTGGGCGTCGCTGATCCAGTTCATCTGGGTCACGGTGTAGCGGTGGATATCGCCCAGGGCCACGGTGTTGCCGCCAATGGCCATCAGGGACCAGAGCGCGCATTGGATCATCAGGTGGAACAGCACGGTCTGCATGGCTCAGGCTCGCTTGTCGATAAAACGCAGGGCAATCGACAGCGGAATGCAGATCAGCAGGACGCTCCATAACGGCAGCACCAACACCCCCATCAGGACAAAGGTCACAGCGAAGGCGCAGCCGTTGGCCAGGTTGCGCGGCATGGCCTTGAGCAGGCGCAAGGTGGTGCCGAGCATCAGCCCGGTGGCAATCGGCATGATGGCGCCGAACACCTGTTGCACCGTGTCATTGCTCCACCAGCGGGCATAGGCGAAACCCGCCAGCACGGTGATGATCGACGGAAACAGGTACAGCCCGAACAACGCCGCGCAAGCCCCGGCCAGGCCATGCTGGCGCCGGCCGTAGATGATGCTGACATTGCCGATGTTCGGGCCGGGGAAGAACTGGCCGGTGGTCAGCAGTTCGTTGAAGGCTGGCTCGTCGACCCAACGGCGGCGGTCCACCATCATCTGCCGGGCCCAGGGCATGACCCCGCCAAAACCGAACAGGCCGACCATGGCGAAGTTGTAGAAGAGTTGCCAGAGGCTGGGCGAAGGAGCAGGGGAGGTAAGTGCGGGCGCGGACATCAGCGTGGGCTCCGTTGAACGCCTGGGTTCAGGTCATGACACCGTTGATCGAGCAACGGGCCATCAGTAAAACCGGTTCGGGCGTGACACGCCAGGGGGGGACGGCCCGGCTTTCTGTTTTCTGTCCGGGTCGGTCTTTTTTTCTTAATCTATGGCGCGATATATAGAAGGTAGAGATTTTATTTTTTGTGGGAAGGTGCCTGGAGAGAGGTTCTTCCTGACGGTGTCATGCCAAGACCCTTGTGCTTTTGCCCGTCAGGCCTGAGCCTTGGGCGCAGTTGTATTGACCAAGCGAGGTAAGTGGCAGATGTATCACGGGGAACGACTCAACGCCTGGACCCATCTGGTCGGGGCCGTATTGGCGTGTATCGGGGCGATCTGGTTACTGGTGGTGGCGAGCCTGGACGGCAGCCCCTGGAAGATTGTCAGCGTAGCGATCTATGGCGTGACCCTGTTGTTGCTGTACAGCGCGTCGACGGTTTATCACAGCGTGCGCGGGCGGGCGAAGGTGATCATGCAGAAGGTCGATCATCTGTCGATCTACCTGTTGATTGCCGGGAGCTACACACCGTTTTGCCTGGTGACATTACGCGGGCCCTGGGGCTGGACGCTGTTCGGGATCGTTTGGGGCCTGGCGGTGATCGGCATGTTGCAGGAGATCAAGCCGCGTTCCGAAGCGCGGATCCTGTCCATCGTGATCTACGCGGTGATGGGCTGGATCGTGCTGGTGGCGGTCAAGCCGCTGCTCGCCGCGCTGGGGACGGCGGGGTTTGTCTGGCTGGCGACCGGTGGGGCGTTGTATACCCTGGGGATTATCTTTTTTGCCCTGGATCATCGGCTGCGGCATGCCCATGGGATCTGGCACCTGTTCGTGATTGCCGGCAGCGTGCTGCATTTTGTGGCGATTTCCTGGTATGTGATCTGAGTTACCCATTACTCAAGATCACGTACCAGGAAGGACGCGGGGTTAGAAATCGCCCCACAGCTGTTGGGCCACCGCCAGCGCCACCACTGGCGCGGTTTCGGTACGCAGCACCCGTGGGCCAAGGCGCGCCGGCAGATAACCGGCTTGCGCGGCCTGGGCCACTTCGTTGTCCGACAAGCCGCCTTCGGGCCCGATCAGGAACGCCAGTGTTCCCGGCTTGGGGTGGCTGGTCAGCGGCTCGGCCACCGGGTGCAGCACCAGCTTGAGTTCGGCTGCGGTCTGTTTCACCCACTCGGCCAGCAACAGCGGCGGATGAATCACCGGTAGCGTCGAGCGGCCGCATTGTTCGCAGGCGCTGATCGCGATCTGCCGCCAGTGGGCCAGGCGCTTGTCGGCGCGCTCGTCCTTGAGGCGGACTTCGCAGCGTTCGCTGACGATGGGAGTGATTTCGCTGACGCCCAGTTCGGTGGCTTTCTGGATCGCCCAGTCCATCCGCTCGCCCCGGGACAGGCCCTGGCCGAGGTGGATGCGCAAGGGGGATTCGGTCTGCCCGGCGAAGCTTTCGGCCAGTTGCACGCGCACGCGCTTCTTGCCGACTTCCAGCAAGGTGCCGAGGAATTCCGTGCCCGAACCGTCGAACACTTGCAGGGCGTCACCTTCGGCCATGCGCAGCACGCGGCCGATGTAGTGGGCCTGGGCCTCGGGCAGTTCGTGTTCGCCGAGGCTCAGGGGGGCGTCGATAAAGAAGCGGGACAGTCGCATGGTGAATCTCTGGATATCGAAGTGGTGTGTTGCTTGGGAGGGCCTCTTCGCGGGCAAGCTCCGCTCCCACAGGTTTTGTGTCGAGCACAACATTCGGGCTTGACTCAAATACGGTGGGAACGTTGCGGCGAAGGCGTTATCACAGGCACCGGATGAGCTCAGGCCAATATCCTAGCCCGGATCACGGAAATCCGGATGGAAATTGGCCGGCACCGCCACGCTGACACCCGTGCGGGTGGCGATATCAATCCCTTCGCTCGCGACCTCCGCCAGGAAATCGATCTGCTCCGGCGTAATGACATAAGGCGGCAGGAAATACACCACGCTGCCCAGCGGCCGCAGCAGCGCGCCGCGCTCCAGGGCGTGCTGGAAGACCTTCAGGCCACGGCGCTCCTGCCACGGATAGGCGCTCTTGCTCGCCTTGTCCTGGACCATTTCAATCGCCAGGGTCATCCCCGTCTGACGGACCTCGGCAACATGCGGATGGTCCACCAGATGCGCGGTGGAACTGGCCATCCGCTGGGCCAAAGCCTTGTTGTTCTCGATCACGTTGTCCTGTTCGAAGATATCCAGGGTCGCCAGCGCCGCCGCACAGGCCAGTGGATTGCCGGTGTAGCTGTGGGAATGCAGGAACGCCCGCAGGGTCGGATAGTCGTCGTAGAAGGCGCTGTAGACGTCCTCGGTGGTCAGGCACGCCGCCAGCGGCAGGTAGCCGCCGGTCAGGGCCTTGGACAGGCAGAGGAAATCCGGGCGGATACCGGCCTGCTCGCAGGCAAACATGGTCCCGGTACGGCCAAAGCCGACGGCGATTTCATCGTGGATCAGGTGTACGCCATACCGGTCGCAGGCCTCGCGCAGCAGCTTGAGGTAGACCGGATGGTACATGCGCATGCCGCCGGCACCCTGGATCAGCGGCTCGACGATCACCGCGGCGACGCTGGCGTGGTTTTCCGCCAGGGTCTGTTCCATGACCAGGAACATGTTGCGCGAATGCTCTTCCCAGCTCATGCCTTCCGGGCGCAGGTAGCAATCCGGGCTCGGCACCTTGATGGTGTCCAGCAGCAGGGCCTTGTAGGTTTCGGTAAACAGCGGCACATCGCCCACCGACATCGCCGCCACGGTCTCGCCGTGATAGCTGTTGGTCAGGGTCACATAACGCTTCTTGTCCGGCAGGCCACGGTTGAGCCAGTAATGAAAGCTCATCTTCAGCGCGACTTCGATACAGGACGAACCGTTGTCGGCATAGAAGCAGCGGGTCAGCCCTTCGGGCGTCATCTTGACCAAGCGTTCGGACAATTCGATAACCGGCTGATGGCTGAAACCGGCGAGGATCACGTGCTCGAGCTGGTCGACCTGGTCCTTGATCCGCTGGCCGATACGCGGGTTGCAGTGACCGAACACGTTGACCCACCAGGAACTGACCGCGTCGAGGTAGCGCTTGCCGTCGAAATCCTCCAGCCAGACGCCTTCGCCGCGCTTGATGGGGATCATCGGCAGTTGTTCGTGATCTTTCATCTGGGTGCAGGGATGCCATACCACCGCGAGGTCGCGTTGCATCCACTGGTTATTCAGGCTCATTTCCACTCTCCGGGCGCTTGTCCGCGACGCAGGCGGACACACAATCGCGCAAGCCTATGCAATGCGCGGCCGCAGGACAACCCATGGCAGCGCAGTCGCCTCAGTGTCGGGGCGAATAAAACCTCACGCCCGGGTGTTCACCGTAGCGATCGACCTTAATATTTTCTTAACCCGTTCGTCTCAGACTGATGATCGTATTTTTCGATATTTCAAAGCGAAATTTTCCGCTTTAATTCGATAGGTAAACCATTAGTCTTGGGCGCATCACTTACAGGATTCCGGCAATGCAGCTACGCAACTCATCCTCTCGCTACGGTGCTGTCAGTATCTTCCTGCATTGGGGCGTTGCCCTGGTGGTGTTTGGTCTTTTTGCGCTGGGCCTGTGGATGGTCGGGCTCGATTACTACAGCGAGTGGCGCAAGGCGGCTCCGGACCTGCATAAAAGCATCGGCCTGACCCTGTTCGGGGTCATGGTACTGCGGCTGATCTGGCGTTTTATCAGCCCGCCGCCGCCGTCACCGGCCAATCATGGTCGACTGACCCGCCTGGGTGCCAAGTTCGGTCATGCGTTCCTCTATCTCGGCCTGTTTGCCTTGATGTTTTCCGGGTACCTGATTTCCACCGCCGAAGGTGTCGGGATTCCGGTGTTCAACCTGTTTGAAGTGCCCGCCTGGATTTCCAGCATCCCCGATCAGGCGGATGTGGCCGGCAGTGTGCATTTGTTCCTGGCCTGGACGGTGGTGATCTTTGCCGTTCTCCATGGTCTGGCTGCTCTGAAACACCACTTTATCGACCGTGATGCGACGCTGACCCGCATGCTGGGTCGCAAAGCCTGATGTTCAACCTCGACTCAAAAGGAATAGAAGTATGTTGAAAAAGACTCTCGCCGCTCTGGCAATCGGTTCTGCACTGTTTGTTGCCGGTCAGGCGATGGCTGCGGATTACGTGATCGACAAGGAAGGCCAGCACGCTTTCGTCGACTTCAAGATCAGCCACCTGGGCTACAGCTTCATCACCGGTACCTTCAAGGACCTGGACGGCAAGTTCAGCTTTGATGCGACCAAGCCTGAAGACAGCAAGATCGAAGTCAACGTGCGTACCGCCAGCGTGTTCACCAACCATGCCGAGCGTGACAAGCACATCTCCAGCAAAGACTTCCTGGACGTTGCCAAGTTTGCCGATGCCAAGTTCGTTTCCACCAGCGTCAAGTCCACTGGCAAGAATGCCGATGGTAAAGACACGGCTGACGTGACGGGCGACCTGACCCTGCACGGCGTGACCAAGTCGATCGTGGTCAAGGCCACCTTCCTGGGTGAAGGCAAGGATCCATGGGGCGGCTACCGTGCTGGTTTCGAAGGTGTAGCGCATATCAAGCGTTCGGACTTCGGCAAGATGATGGACCTGGGTCCAGCGTCCGATGCGGTAGAGCTGTATGTTTCGTTTGAAGGTGTGAAAGCGAAGTAATGCTGAGTCTGTAGGAGCAGGGCTTGCCCGCGAAGCTTTTGGCGGTTTTGAGGACGCCTTCGCTGGCAAGCCATGCTCCTGCAGTACGGTGTTGATTTCAGCACTTTGCGCCAGACAAAAAAACGCCCCCGGCTCTCACGAACCGGGGGCGTTTTTCATTGCACCATCAACTCAGCGATTGCGAGTCAACAACGCCGGCTTTTCACCGCGAGGACGCCCTGGCAGTTGATCCAACTGCTCAGGCGTCGGGAAACGATCACTCTTCGACTCCTTATGAATGATCTTCGGCCCAGGCCCACGCGGGTTCTGCACCGCTGGCTCTTCCCGAGGCTGATCATCACGCGCCGGACGACGGTTACGCGACTCTTCACGACGGGCTTGCCCATCACGCGGAGCGCCATTACGCGGACCGCTGCGCTTGGCCGGCGGAGTCCCGGTAGTCGCGCCGTTGCTGCTGCGCGGACCATTCTGACGACCTTGCGGTTGCCCAGTACGCGGAGCGCCTGCACCCGCACCCGCAGCGCCACCCTGAGCCGGAGCTCCCGGACGACGACCACGGCCCTGAGCCGGCTTGGCCTGAGGCACGTAGTCAACGCGGTTACCGAAGTTATCCACATCGTCATCCAGGAACTCGTCCGGAGCACGATCGGCTGCCGCACGTGGCGGCTGGCTTGGCTGACGCTGTTCGCGGGCCGGAGTCCCTTCACGGGGCTTCTGCTCACGGGCCGGACGCTCACCGCGACCGTTGGCAGGGGCTTTTTCCTTGCCGCCCTTGTCCTTGCCCTTATCCCGACGACCGCCACCACCACCGCCGCCGTTCGGGCCATCGCCCTTCGGACCGCGTGGAGGCGTGCGTGGGTTACGCACATCCGGACGCTCGCGCACTTCCGGTTTCTCGGCTTCCACAGCGCTGGAATCGAAACCCATCAGGTCGCCATCGGCGATTTTCTGCTTGGTCATGCGCTCGATGCTTTTCAGCAGCTTCTCTTCGTCCGGTGCGACCAGGGAAATGGCCTCGCCCGAACGACCGGCCCGGCCAGTACGGCCGATACGGTGCACGTAGTCTTCGTCGACGTTCGGCAGTTCGAAGTTCACCACGTGTGGCAACTGGTCGATATCCAGGCCGCGCGCGGCGATATCGGTGGCCACCAGGATGCGCACTTCACCCGCCTTGAAGTCGGCCAGGGCTTTGGTGCGAGCGTTCTGGCTCTTGTTGCCGTGGATGGCGACAGCGCTCAGGCCGTGCTTGTCCAGGTACTCGGCCAGGCGGTTGGCGCCGTGCTTGGTACGGGTGAACACCAGGACCTGTTCCCAGGCGCCGGCGGTGATCAGGTGCGCCAGCAGCGAACGCTTGTGGCTCGCGGCCAGGCGGAACACACGCTGTTCGATACGCTCGACCGTGGTGTTCGGCGGCGTGACTTCGATGCGTTCCGGGTTGTGCAGCAGCTTGCCGGCGAGGTCGGTGATGTCCTTGGAGAACGTCGCCGAGAACAGCAGGTTCTGGCGCTTGGACGGCAGGCGCGCGAGGACCTTCTTCACGTCATGGACAAAGCCCATGTCGAGCATGCGGTCGGCTTCGTCCAGCACGAGGATTTCCACGTGGGACAGATCGACGCTGCCTTGGCCGCACAGGTCGAGCAAACGACCCGGGCAGGCAACCAGCACGTCGACACCGCGGGACATGGCCTGAACCTGTGGGTTCATGCCGACGCCGCCGAAGATGCAGGCGCTGACGAACTTCAGGTCGCGAGCGTAGACCTTGAAGCTCTCGTGGACCTGGGCAGCCAGTTCACGGGTCGGGGTCAGGACCAGCACGCGCGGTTGGCGCGGGCCGTGACGCTGGGATTTGTCCGGGTGACCGTTGGGAAACAACCGTTCCAGAATCGGAAGGGCGAAGCCTCCGGTTTTACCCGTACCTGTCTGTGCCGCGACCATCAGGTCGCGACCTTGCAACACGGCGGGAATAGCCCGCTGTTGCACCGGAGTAGGCTCGGTATAGCCGGCTGCCTCGATGGCAGCGACCAAAGCCTCGGAGAGACCGAGGGAAGCAAAGGACATGAGTAATCCTGTTCAGTTAGGGCTTGGCCCGATGGGAATCTTGCCTGGCGCGAATGGCGTTTCAGGTTCTGCAAGAGGAAAGCTGGCCGCATGTCTTGCGGCCCGACGAGTTTTCTTGCAGACCCCTGGGGCGCATCCCGTCCGGTCCTGCTGGGCCTTGAGGCTCTACGCACTGCTCGCGCGGGCCATTGGGCGGCGCTGGTCGCAGTGTCGGAATACCTGGTGCAAGGTCGAGCGTCCGGGCGTGAGCCTGGCGGGAAGGCCGGAGTATAACAGAGCAAACGCCGCGCGCCGCTTTCCTGCTGCTCAACGGTTTGTGCTTTCACTACCGTGGTGCCAATACGCGTGGCTTTTGTAGGAGCCGGCTTGCTGGCGATGAGGCCCGTGAGCCTTGCATCGCCTGATCGGCCGCCATCGCCAGCAAGCCGGCTCCTACAGGTCAAGGCTGCGGGTTTTTGGCCTGATCGGTGTAGCGGGCGACTAGTGCGGCATAGGCCGGTTCACGCTTGAAACGCCGCAGCTCGGCGCCGAAACGCTGGACCAGCAGGTCCATCCCGGCGTTGCGGCGAATCGCCAGGTACTGGCTTTCCCGGGCAATCACCGTCGGGTACTGCTCGACCTGGTCCTGCAACTGAAGCTGCTTGAGGAGACGCTGGCCGACCCGGCGATCGGTGATCAGCAGGTCGATGCGGCCGCGGACCAGCTTGCCGAAGTTGGCTTCGTGAGTGGGACCGTCTTCGCGCTTGAGGCCTGTGGTGTCCTTGAACACCGAGCCGTACAGATAGCCGGGCGAGGTGCCGAGGGTCAGGCCCTTGAGGTCGTCGAGGGTTGTGAACGGGTGAGGCCGGGCCTTGGCGTAGAACAACACGAACTCCACTTCCGACAGGGGCTCGCCGGGGTAGAGCAGGTGGTTGTCGCGCTCGCGGTAGTGGAAGATATCCAGGGCGCCATCGGCCTGGCCTTGTTCCAGCAGCATCAGGCAGCGTTTCCAGGGCAGGAACTGCCACTCCACCTCGACACCCAGGCGCTGGAAGACAATGGCCGTGGTTTCGTAGTCGAGCCCCTTGGCCTGGCCGTTTTCTTCGTAGACGTAGGGGGCCCAGGGTTCGGTGACAATACGCAGCTTTTCACCTTGAGCGGCGAAGCTCAGGCAAGCAAAAAACACGGCTGTCAGAAGTTGGGCAATGACGGACATGGCTGGAGATTACGATGCTAGAGCGGCGAATAGAAGCTCTGGCGCGTTTTCTCTGGAGGACTTGCGCGGGTAACGAGGTTGCAGCCCCCGGATTTCCAGGGGCTTGCAGTTTTCAGCGCGGCAGCTTCAGGTTGTTCCAGATCGCCAGGCACGGTTGCGCCTGGTTCAGGGTGTAGAAGTGCAGCCCTGGCGCGCCACCTTCCAGCAGGCGGTCGCACATCTCGCTGATCACTTGCTCGCCGAAGGCCTGGATGCTCTTGGTGTCGTCACCGTAGGCTTCCAGCTGCTTGCGGATCCAGCGTGGAATTTCCGCGCCGCAGGCGTCGGAGAAACGTGCCAGCTTGCTGTAGTTGGTGATCGGCATGATCCCCGGGACAATCGGGATATTCACGCCCATTGCCCGTACGCGCTCGACGAAATAGAAGTAGCTGTCGGCGTTGAAGAAGTACTGGGTGATCGCACTGTCGGCACCGGCGTTGGCCTTGCGCACGAAGTTGTTCAGGTCGTCTTCGAAATTGCGGGCTTGCGGGTGCATTTCCGGGTAGGCGGCGACTTCGATATGGAAGTGGCTGCCGGTCTCTTCACGAATGAAGCTCACCAGGTCATTGGCGTGCAGCAACTCGCCGCTGGCCATGCCCATGCCGGAAGGCAGGTCGCCGCGCAGGGCGACGATGCGCTGGATGCCGGCGTTCTTGTATTGCTGCAGCAGGCCGCGCAGGTCGGCTTTGCTGTCGCCGACGCAGGACAGGTGCGGCGCGGCGGGAATCTTTACTTCGCTCTCGAGCTGCAGCACGGTGTTGATCGTGCGGTCGCGGGTCGAGCCACCGGCACCGTAGGTGCAGGAGAAGAAGTCGGGGTTGTAGCTGGCCAACTGACGGGCAGTGGCGAGCAGTTTTTCTTGCCCAGCATCGGTCTTGGTCGGAAAGAACTCGAAGCTGTAGCGACGATCTTGGGACATGGAGGAAGCCTCCAGCAACAAACTACCGGCTGCAGGCAGCAAGAGCAGCGGAGGTGCGCTGGGCTCTTGAACCTGAAGCGGGCGGCCTGAAACTGTTTTGACAATTAAGGACAAGTGGAGAGCCTGGCGCGGCAAGTCGAGCTTGTGGCTCTCTCTTGCCGCTGGAAGCTTCCCGCTTGTAGCTGCTTAGTAGCGATAAGCGTGTGGCTTGAACGGACCTTCGACGGCCACGCCGATGTAGTCGGCCTGGGTCTTGGTCAGTTGGGTGACCACGCCGCCGAAGCCGCGAACCATTTCCAGGGCCACTTCTTCGTCGAGTTTCTTCGGCAGCACTTCCACGGTCAGGCGCTCGGCTTTCTGAGCGGCGGACAGGTCGGCGTACTTCTGGCCGAACAGGAAGATCTGCGCCAGTACCTGGTTGGCGAACGAGCCGTCCATGATGCGGCTCGGGTGACCGGTGGCGTTGCCCAGGTTCACCAGACGGCCTTCGGCCAGCAGGATCAGGTAGTCGTCGTTCTGTGGATCGAAATCGCCATGGCCGGTGCGGTGGATCTTGTGCACCTGTGGCTTCACTTCTTCCCATGCCCAGTTCTTGCGCATGAAAGCGGTGTCGATTTCGTTGTCGAAGTGACCGATGTTGCAGACCACGGCGCGCTTTTTCAGGGCCTTGAGCATGTTCGAATCACAGACATTCACGTTACCGGTGGTGGTCACGATCAGGTCGATCTTGCCCAGCAGGGCCGCGTCGATGCTGGCGGCGGTGCCGTCGTTCAGGCCGTTGATGAACGGCGAAACCACTTCGAAACCGTCCATGCAGGCTTGCATGGCGCAGATCGGGTCGACTTCGGAAACCTTGACGATCATGCCTTCCTGACGCAGGGACTGGGCCGAGCCCTTGCCCACGTCACCGTAGCCGATGACCAGCGCTTGCTTGCCGGACAGCAGGTGGTCGGTGCCGCGCTTGATGGCATCGTTCAGGCTGTGACGGCAGCCGTACTTGTTGTCGTTCTTGCTCTTGGTCACCGAGTCGTTGACGTTGATGGCCGGGATTTTCAGCTCGCCCTTGGCCAGCATGTCCAGCAGGCGGTGCACGCCGGTGGTGGTTTCTTCGGTCACGCCGTGGATTTTTTCCAGCATGGCCGGGTATTTCTTGTGGATGATCTCGGTCAGGTCGCCGCCGTCGTCGAGGATCATGTTGGCGTCCCAAGGCTGACCGTCCTTCAGGATGGTCTGCTCGATGCACCACTCGTACTCTTGCTCGGTTTCGCCTTTCCAGGCGAAGACCGGGATACCGGCGGCGGCGATGGCGGCAGCGGCCTGGTCCTGAGTCGAGAAAATGTTGCAGGACGACCAGCGCACTTCGGCACCCAGGACAACCAGGGTCTCGATCAGCACGGCGGTCTGGATGGTCATGTGGATGCAGCCGATGATCTTCGCGCCTTTGAGCGGCAGCTCACCGGCGTACTTGCGGCGCAGACCCATCAGGGCCGGCATTTCCGATTCGGCGATGATGGTTTCGCGACGGCCCCAGGCAGCCAGGGACATGTCGGCGACTTTGTAGTCGTTGAAATCTGCAGGCGTGTTGACAGCGCTCATTAAGAGCCTCCATTCGTAGTATGCGAATGGGCGCCGTTGTGCGTTTAGTGTCCGTGCAGGGAGCCCTGAACGAACAACGCCCCATCCGAGCCTGACAGGTCGAGCCTGCTGCAGCGCCCCTCGGACAGGTGGCGGGAAAACGGTATCAAGAGAAGATGACCGTTTTGAAACGGTGGAGATTATAACGCGGCTTTTCGGACTTGCCCAAGTTATTAGAACGCAATCTGTCGCGCCGACCCGCAGGGGTCGACGCGGAAGGTTTCCAGACGGGGGTCAGGGGTGAAAGTCGAGTTCCAGGGGCATGGAGAAATAGCCGAGGATCGAGCAGTCGTTCCCCAGCAGGGCAAAGCGGATATCGATGCCGGTACGACCGTGGGCGTTCAGGCGGCTCTCCCAGAAAAAGTCGTCCGCTGTTTCGGTTTCAATCTCCAGCAGGTTGTCGAAACGCGGCCGTGCCAGCTGGACGCCGGACCGGGTGGATGCCGTCGCGGGGCTGAGGATGCTGTTGTCCAGGACCTGCAGGTCGTGCACGAAAAGCAGGTTTTCGCCGCGCAGGGCAATCGGCGCAAAGCGAATATGCAGGCTGTCCCCGGGGGATGCCGAGAGGTTGAAGGGCTGTTCGTCCGGGCCTTGCCAGCCTTCCGGGCGGGCGCCCTGGATAAACAGGTGGCGGGCCTGGGTCGTGGTCGGCGAGTCAGCCGAGGCACTGGGGCTGGGATGATTCTCGAGCAGGGTTTCGCTGTCGAGGATGAACAGCAGGTGTCTGTCGAATGCGTCTTGGGGCATGGAGGTCTCCTTCCCTGAGTCTGCCGATGCTGGGCCCTGGCCAGGTTGCCGCGGTCAGCCGTGGCAGGCCGCCAGGGATGACGCTTCGCGTTGGCCACGAAGCGTCAGCACAACAGCCGCCTCAGTTATGGATGGTGATGAACGGATCCCAGGAGAAGTAGCCGCAAGGTTTGCAGTCGCGGTCCACGATCATGAAATTGAAGTGATAGGTCACGCGACCGGTCTCCAGTGTCTCGGACGACCAGTAGTAGTTGTCGACTTTCTGGCAGGTCGGAATGACCGGGTTGCTGGTGTTGGGCTGGGCGAACGAGGCGGTCGCCTTGCGTGGCGTCGGGGTCGAGATCAGGTTGGCGCCGACGTTGCCGATGAACCGGTAGAAAATCACCGACTTCTCGAAGCCCAGGGACAGGCTGGTTTCCCGCCAGCGGATCAGGTCGCCGACCTGCGCCTTGAGATCCAGTTCGCCACCGGCCTGGCCGCTGACCACGTTGTCCTGGTTGGTGATCATGTAGACGTGTTGCCAGTCGATCAACGTCGGCTGGTCGGGGTTGCGGCTGGGGTTGGGGTATTTTTTCAGGATGGTTTCAGTGTCAAAGCTGACGAGTACATCAGTGACTCTAGACATGTTAAGCGTCCTTACTTGGTAGTGGGTCAAGGGTGAAATGCTGGTTACCCATGGCCGTGCGGAGCTTGCGCGTCCTGCGCGTTCGTCTGATGACGCTACGTTGCCAAGTTCCGGTTGGCTGAATGCTGGGTCCGTTCCAGCAGGTCACGGTCGGAGAATAGACAAGGGCGAAAAGCTGTCAAACGACTCCGTGGATACTCGGTCATTTTTCGACTAGTGGTCATGGGTGGTTGGAGTCGGGTGGGCAAGCGTTCTACCATGAGGGCTCAGGCCTGCCGGATAGTTTCATCCGGCGGCACGACGGTCAGGAGAACGCATGAATTTCCACACCCGCAAATGGGTCAAACCCGAAGACCTCAACCCCAATGGCACGTTGTTCGGCGGTAGCCTGTTGCGCTGGATCGACGAGGAAGCGGCGATCTATGCGATTGTCCAGCTGGGCAACCAGCGCGTGGTGACCAAGTACATCTCCGAGATCAACTTTGTCAGCGCCTCGCGCCAGGGCGACATCATCGAACTGGGCATCACCGCCACCGAGTTCGGCCGCACGTCCATCACCCTGACCTGCGAAGTGCGCAACAAGATCACCCGCAAAAGCATCCTGACCGTGGAAAAGATGGTCTTCGTCAACCTCGGCGAGGATGGCCTGCCGTCGCCCCACGGACGGACCGAGATCCGCTACGTGAAGGATCAGTTCAAGGAAGACGAGGCGGCCCAGGAGTGATTCTCCGGGCTGTGGCATAAGGCTGTTTTTGGCCGGCCCGGCGCTCCGCTGAAGTATCGACCTGTGGTGAAAGACCCCGGCGCTTAAGCCGGGGTGTTGGCCAGCTGCCGATTGCGTCGCTGCAGAAAGATAAAGAACAGCGCCGCGAGCAGCGTGACGCAGCCGCTCAAGGCTCCGGTCCAGGGCAGGTCCGCCAGGTCTATGCCGCTGCCGACCACCAGTCCGCCGATCCAGGCGCCGGTGGCATTGCCCAGGTTGAAGGCACTCTGGTTCAGGGTCGAGCCCAGGTTGGGCGCTTCGTGGGCCTGGTCGATGATCAGCAGTTGCAGGATCGGGCACAGGGCAAAGGCAAAGACTCCCCACAGTACCAGGGTGATCGCCGCCGGGATGACCGAGCGGCTGGTCTGGCTGAACGCGGCCAGTACCAGCACCACCGCCAGGGCCATGCCCACCAGCGAGGGCAGCAGGCGGCTGTCGGCCAGGCGGCCGCCGAGCATGCTGCCTCCCGTCAGGCCGACGCCGAACAACAGCAGCATGAGGGTCACGCCGTGGGGGCTGACGCCGGTGACATCCTGCAGGATTGGCGCGATGTAAGTGAAGACGCTGAACAGGCTGGTCGAGGCCAGCACGCTCATGCCCAGGGCCAGCAGCACATTGGTCTTGCCCAGGACACGGAACTCGCTGGCCAGGTTGGCCTTGTCCATGGCGATATGTTTCGGTAGCCAGACCCATTGCGCGATGGCCGCGATCACGCCGATCACCGACACGGCCCAGAAGGTCGAACGCCAGCCGGCGTATTGCCCGAGGGCAGTGCCCAAGGGGACGCCGAGCACATTGGCCAGGGTCAGGCCGGTGAACATCATCGCAATCGCCTGGGCTCGCTTGTTCGGCGCGACCAGTCCGGCGGCCACCACCGAACCGATGCCGAAGAACGCGCCATGGCACAACGCCGTGACCACCCGCGCCGCCATCAGGGTGGCGTAGTTCGGCGCCAGGGCGCAGAGCATATTGCCGAGAATGAACATCAGGGTCATGCCCAGCAGCGTGGCCTTGCGCGGCATGTTCGCGGTGCCGATGGCCAGGATCGGCGCACCGAAGACCACGCCCAGGGCGTAGCCGGTGATCAGCAGGCCGGCGTTGGGAATACTGACGCCGAGGTCGCGGGCGACATCGGGGAGCAGGCCCATGATGACGAATTCGGTGGTGCCGATGCCGAAGGCGGCAACGGCGAGGGCAAGCAAGGCGAGTGGCATGCGGTTGATCTCTCTGGGCTGTGGGGCCGGGTGTACGCATGCCACTGGCCCGATCGCGAGTGAGCGATCGAGCAGAAGCGGAATTTATTGGAATAGGTCTATGCGCATGAAGTGCGGCGTGGTGCGGTCAGTATAAACAGCCACACACCGTTGGCGAATCGGTTTCTGTGGAGTGTCCGGTTATGCGCTAGTGTTGTCGGCGACGCCCCCGGGCACTCTTCAAGGACCTTGCTATGACCGCGGCTTTCTGGTGTGTATTGATTGCGTTTTGCCTGCCTTACCTGTGTATCGGCATCGCCAAGTTCAGTGGCGGCAAGTTCGGCCTGCGCCAGAACCATGATCCGCGAACCTTTCTCGCCGGTCTTGAAGGGTTCGCCAAGCGGGCCCATTCGGCGCAGTTGAACAGCTTCGAGGTGAACCCGGCCTTTGCGGCGGCGGTGATCATTGCTCATTTCGTCGGCACGGCGTCACTGGTGACCATCAATGTGCTGGCGGTGCTGTTTATCACCAGTCGCCTGCTCTACATCATCTGCTACCTGGCGGACTGGGCGATACTGCGCTCGCTGGTGTGGTTTGTCGGGATAGCCTTGATTGCGGCGTTCTTTTTCGTCTCGATCTGAAGGGCGTTTCAGTCATTGGGTTGTGCAGCGTCTGTACGGGCTTCTTCGCGGGCAAGC
>NZ_PHSU01000044.1 GCF_002814235.1 Pseudomonas sp. QS1027
GCTTCGTCGAACAGAAACTGCAGATCATCCTCAACCTCGGCAACTACACGATGCTGGGGGACGACGACCTGTACCTGGCGGCCTACCTCGGCTCGTTGAAGATGGCGTTCTTCAGCACGCTGCTGTGCCTGTTGATCGGCTACCCGATGGCCTACGCCATTGCCAGTGCGCGCAAGGAATTGCAGACCGTGCTGGTGCTGCTGATCATGATGCCGACCTGGACCGCGATCCTGATCCGCGTCTATGCCTGGATGGGGATCCTCAGCAACAACGGGCTGTTGAACGGCTTCCTGATGTGGACCGGACTGATCAGCGAGCCGTTGCAGATCCTCAATACCAACCTCGCGGTGTATATCGGCGTGGTCTATTCCTATCTGCCGTTCATGATCCTGCCGCTCTACGCCAACCTGGTGAAGCACGACCAGAGCCTGCTGGAAGCCGCCTCGGACCTGGGGTCGAGCACCTTCAACAGCTTCTGGAAGATCACCGTGCCGCTGTCGAAGAACGGCATCATTGCCGGCTGCATGCTGGTGTTTATCCCGGTGGTGGGCGAGTTCGTGATCCCCGAGCTGCTCGGCGGTCCGGAAACCCTGATGATCGGTAAAGTGCTGTGGCAGGAATTCTTCAACAACCGTGACTGGCCGGTGGCGTCCGCGCTGGCGGTGGTGATGCTGGCGATCCTGATTGTGCCGATCATTCTGTTCAACCGTAGTCAGGCCAAAGAAATGGAGGGCAAGGAATGAAGCGCTTCAGTTTTTCCAACCTGATGCTGGTGCTGGGTCTGCTGTTCATCTACCTGCCGATGCTGATCCTGGTGATCTACTCGTTCAACGCCTCGAAGCTGGTGACGGTGTGGGGCGGCTGGTCGGTGAAGTGGTACGTCGGTCTGCTGGACAACACCCAACTGATGGGCTCGGTGGCCCGCTCGCTGGAAATCGCCTGCTACACCTCGGTGGCCGCGGTGGCGCTGGGAACCCTGGCGGCGTTCGTGCTGACCCGGGTCACCCGCTTCAAGGGCCGCACGCTGTTCGGCGGCCTGGTGACGGCGCCGCTGGTGATGCCGGAAGTGATCACCGGCCTGTCGCTGTTGCTGCTGTTCGTGGCCATGGCGCAGTTGATCGGCTGGCCCCAGGAACGGGGTATCGTCACCATCTGGATCGCCCACACGACCTTCTGTGCGGCCTATGTGGCGGTGGTGGTGTCGGCGCGTCTGCGTGAGCTGGACCTGTCCATCGAAGAGGCGGCCATGGACCTGGGCGCCAAGCCGTGGAAGGTGTTCTTCCTGATCACCATCCCGATGATCGCGCC